>NZ_JAAGLU010000044.1 GCF_010550245.1 Streptomyces sp. SID12501 | reverse complement strand
CCGCTCATGACGACACGTATGTCGTGGACGGGGAGAACGTCGTGGTCCTGGCCCGTTACACGGCGGCCAACAAGGCCACCGGCAAGGCGATCGACGTCCGTGTCGCCCACCACTTCGTCGTACGCGGCGGCCTCATCGTCCGCTTCGAACAGTTCGTCGACACCGCCCTCATCCGCGACGCCATGACCCACTGACCTGGTCGTCAGCACCCGGCACCCAAAGACTGGAGAGACTCGTGTCCGCTGCCGACAACAAGGCGCTCGTGATCGCGTTCTACGAGCAGGCGTTCAACGACTATCAGCCGGAGCAGGCCGCCGCCGCGCATCTCGGCGAGAGCTACACCCAGCACAACCCGGAGGCGCAGGACAGTCCGCAGGCGTTCGTCGGCTACGTCCACTGGCTGCGTGGTCAGTTCCCCGACCTGCGCCTGGACATCAAGAGGGCCGTCGCCGAAGGGGACTTGGTCGTCACCCACAGCAACCTGCACCTCAAGCCCGGGGACCGGGGCATGGCTGTCGCGGACTTCTGGCGCGTCGCCGACGGGAAGATCGTCGAGCACTGGGACGTGATCCAGGAGGTGCCCGAGAAGAGCGCCAACGACAACACCATGTTCTGAGTTCGGCGCCCGGAAGGCTCACCTCGCGGGTCGCGTGACCTGCTGTCGATCTACGCACCATCCGCTGTGCGCCGCGGCACATGTCGCGGTGCACAGCCCCCACCTGGGGATGCTTCGCGACTTTACGGAGCCATGCGGCGCTGCTCCAACTTGCCTTCCACTCCTCTGTGTTGTGGCCACCCAGGCCTCGGCCCCGCCGCCGGCCGTCCAGGAGGAGTGAGCCGCTCGGGCCGTGTCCCGCGGCCGTGCCCTCTCCGGCCACGCACCGAACCCCTCTCCATCCTGCCCGGGTCACGGCTGTCCTGACCGAAGCCGCCCTGCGCGCTGCCGGTGCCGCGCAGCACTCCCGGTGCCGCCGTTGCAGCGCTTCCTTTTCCCCACCAGAAAGGTTTCACCCGCATGACCAGCGTTCCCAGCCGACGCCGTCTGCTCGTCACCAGCGCGGTGCCGCGCTCGGCTTAGGCGCAGCCGCCGCCACAGCCTCCCCCGCCGCGGCGTCCGCCAACGCCCGGAAACCAGCGGGAGGTGTCGAGGAGACCCGCTCGCTCGACGAGCTCTACCAGGCCGCCCTCGCGGAGGGCGGAAAGCTCGTGATCTACGCGGGCGGCGATGTCTCGACACAGGCGGACGGCCTCCGCAGCGGCTTCAAGAGCCGCTTTCCCGGGATCGATCTGATGGTCGTCGTCGACTACAGCAAGTACCACGACGTCCGCGTGGACAACCAGTTCGCCACCGACACCCTCGTGCCCGACGTCGTACAACTGCAGACCGTCCAGGACTTCGTGCGCTGGAACGGGCAGGGGCGTCTTCTCACCTACAAGCCGGCAGGCTTCTCCCAGGTGTACGCGCCCTTCAAGGATCCGCGCGGTGCCTGGGTCGCCGTGCAGGTGAGCGCCTTCAGCTTCATGTACGGCCCTGCGGCGGTCGGTTCGGACATTCCGGCCAGCCCGCTCGACCTCGTCGACGCCAAGTGGAAGGGGAGGATAGCCTCCTCGTATCCGCATGACGACGATGCCGTCCTCTACCTCTACACGCTCTATGTGCAGAAGTACGGATGGGACTGGCTGGCCCGACTGGCCGCCCAGGAACCGCAGTTCGCCCGCGGCAGCTACACCCCCAGGGACGCCGTCACCAGTGGGCAGAAGGCCATCGGCATCGGTGGCTCCGGCGCGCCCCTGGCCACCGGGCCCGTGAAATGGGTACTCCCGGACGCGGCGACGCCGTTCATGTCCTGGGGTCAGCGGGCCGCGATCCTGAAGCAGGCCAAGAACCAGACCGCGGCCAAGCTCTACCTCAACTGGCGGCTGTCCACCGGGGAGCAGCAGGCCGCCACCAACGGCTGGTCGGTCCGTACGGATGTCACCCCGCCGACGGGACTGAAGCCCGTCTGGCAGTACCCGAACGGCAACCTCGACGGATTCCCCCGCTTCATGGCCGACCGCGCAGGGATCGAGCGCTGGAAGCAGACCTTCGCTCTCTACTTCGGAGAGGTCAAGGGAGACCCGTCGCCGGGCTCGCTCTGGCTGCGCCCGGGAGCCTGACCCGCACTCCGGTAGAACCAACAGGGCGATCGAGACCATGACCGCCGCGGGCATCCTCACCCGCGACGTCGGTGGCACGGCCACGACGTCGGCGGTACGGCCACGACGTGCGACGTGGCCAAGTCCCTGATCGACGCGCTGAGCGACTGAAGACCCGGACCGGCGGGAACCCCTGCCGGTCCGGGTGGCGGACTCGGCGTGTCCGACCGCTTCGAACACGGTCATCTCCTCCGGCTGGGGCCGGCCCCAGCCGGCGAACAGGCTGGTGGCGCCGTCGCCGGGACAGCCGAGGACCTCGACGCCGGACGGCACTCTCGAAAACCTGTTTGGCACGGATAGGGCGGGGCAGGCGCAGCAACAGTGCTTCGGACAGGAGGCACGTCCGTGGGAGCGGTGGATACCGACCCGGGTGTGTCTGTCCCGGTTGTGCGCACCCTCCCGCGGGGACCCGTCCAACCAGAGCGCTCCTAGGGAGTTGCGACGCACCATGCGAACTCAAACGAGTCCGAAGCGCCACCCCCACAACGACGCCCCCGACACCGCGGAGGCGTTCCGCAGCCTTTCCAAGCTCCCTCCGGGGCAGCAGCGCGACACCCTCCGGGCGAAGATCGTCGAGGCCTGGCTGCCCATGGCCGACCGGCTCGCGGGCCGTTTCCGGAACCGGGGCGAGAGCCTGGACGACCTGCGTCAGGTGGCCGCGTTGGGCCTGGTCAAGGCCGTCGACCGCTACGACCCCGAGCTCGGCAACGCCTTCGAGAGCTACGCCGTCCCCACGGTCACCGGTGAGATAAAGCGCCACTTCCGCGACCACATGTGGACCCTGCACGTGCCTCGCCGGGTCCAGGATCTGCGTAACCGAGTACGGTTCGCCGCCCAGGACCTGTCGCAGACCATCTCGGGCCGCAGGCCCACCGTCGCCGAGATAGCCGAGCACGCCAACATGACCGAAGCGGACGTCAAGGTCGGCCTGGAGGCGCTGGAGAGCTTCACCGCGCTCTCCCTCGACGCCGAACTGCCCGGCAGCGAGGACGGATACTCCCTCAGCGACGCCCTCGGCGCACCCGACCCGGCCCTCGACATCGTCATCGACCGTGAGGCCGTAAAGCCGCGTCTGCAGGCACTGCCCGAGCGTGAACGCGCCATCCTCTACATGCGGTTCTTCGGGGACATGACCCAGAGCTGCATCGCCGAGCAGCTCGGCATCTCCCAGATGCATGTCTCCCGTCTGATCAGCCGCTCCTGCAGCCGGCTCCGGGACCAGGTCATGAGGGACGCGGCCTAGACCGGCCAGGACCGGTCCGGTCCGGTCCGGGGTCCCTTCTCCTCCAACTCGGCCATGGCCAGTGCGATGTGACGGGGCATCATGTCAGTCGCCTGCGCCTGCGTCGCCGTCATCGAGAACGTCGGCCGTGTTCCACTCCGGCACGGGCTGAGCACACCGTTTACGACACCGTCGCGGAGTTCAACCAGCATCAGAATTTCACGGTCCGTCAGCGCCAGCGGCAGCGACAGCTGTTGGCAGATCATCCACGGTAACTGCTCGTCCTGACGGTCTTGTTGACCGGCAGCGGCGGAGGACACGGTCGACGACAGCCGCTCGAACCGGGGCCACAACTGGTCGCCCACCCAGGAGACGGGCTGGGCTCCACTGCCCGGACGCAGACTGTCGGAGCTTGTCGGACAGGCCGTCCGCTCCATCGCCGACTGCTGCGGGACCGGCGGCATGCTCTTCGGGACGGGTGCCTGGACGGTGTCGGAAGCGGGCCAAAATGATCGGCCGCTGTCACCCGTCCGACCTCGCCGGACTCGTCGCCGTCCAGCTCCGTTCCGGCGGCGGGCCCATCCCGGCCGCCCTCGAACGCGGGGAGCCCGTCGACTCGGCCGACCCGCCGGGCGAGCGCCGCTCGTCGACCAGGCGGGCGGCATCGGCATGTACGTCCTGCGGGCCCGGGCAACTTCACCCGCTCGGGCGTGTCCGTCGCGCGAATGGTGCCCGGCCGCGCGCGCCCCGCCGCCGGGCGGGCTGTCATGGGGTGCGGGGCATCACCCGACGTGTCCCGCAGCCGCCGCTCGAAGGGGCCCAGCCATGCGCCGCACCGCCCGTGTCCTGTCCGCCGCCGCCCTGGCCGGTGCCGCTCTGGGTGCTGCCGCCTCGGCCGTGTCCGCGGACGCCGCCGGGGAGGTCAGCCCGAGCACCGTCGGCCCCGGCGGCACCGTCACCGTCTCCGTGGCCTGCGACGCGACCGGCGGGACCCCGCCCACGTCCATCGACGCGCACTCGCAGAGCTTCGAGCAGGGCACCGTCCAGCTCCAGCAGGTCCCCGGCAACGACGACCAGGTGACCGGCCCCGCCTACAGCGGCACCGCGAAGATCGCGCCCGCCTGGAGCTTCGAGGGCGACCAGAACGCGAGCGCCCCCGCCGCCGAATGGTCCGCCGACGGTACGTGTCCCGGGCAGGCCGGGAGCCAGGGCAAGGCGTGGAAGGCGACGTTCACGGTGGCGCGCGACGGCACCGGCACCTGCGGCACCGACTCGCACGGCGGCGACCCCCGGAGCAGCGACTTCCAGGACGTGTCCTCCTGCCCCACGCATCCCGCCGAGCCCACGCCCGCGCCGGTGCAGCGCGGGGTGCAGGCAGGCCAGGGCGGCGCCTTCACCGACTCGGTGCCCGCGCTGGCCGCCGGGGGAGTGCTGATCGCGGGCGCGGCCGGGGCCGCCGTACACCGGCTGCGCCGCAGGGGAACGGCCACGCGCGGCTGACCCGGGTGCGGCCCCGGTACAGGGGAAGCAACCCGGGCGGGCTCCCACGGGTCCCTGTGACTGTGGACAACTCGTAGCCGTGGGCGTAGCCACAGCAGGCACAGGCACCGCACCAGCAATCCCGCGGAGGTACGCATGCGGCGGACGGATCCCCAGGGGCACGGCCCCGTCCGCTACGGCCCGCCGTTCCCCGGCGACGGACTCCCCGTACTGCCCGAACTCGCCGCCGTGCTAGCCGCCGCGGCCGGTCGCCCCGACGCCCAGCCGACCGGCGGCGGCCCCTCGCTCCTCGCTGCGGCCTGCGGCTACTGGGCCCGGCGCGGACTGCCCGCCGAGCCCGACCAGGTGGCCGCAGCGCCCGGTGCCCCCGCGCTGCTGCACGCGCTGACCGCCGCGATCGGCGGCGACGTCCTGGTGCCCCGGCCCTGCGCGGCCTGGTGGGCGCCCCAGGCGCGGGCGTTGGGCAGATCCGTGTTCCACGTGGCCACGCCGGCCGAGTGCGGGGGCGTGCCCGACCCGTACGCCCTGCTGGAGACCGTGCGGAGGGTGCGCGACGAGGGCGGTGATCCCCGGCTGCTCGTACTGTCCGTGGCGGACGACCCGACGGGCACCGTGGCGCCGCCCGAACTCCTGCACGAGACCGTCGAGGCCGCCGCCGGAGAAGGGCTCCACCTGGTCAGCGACGAGACCTGGCGCGACACCCTGCACCGGCCGCACGACACCGTGCTGCTCAGCCCGGCCGAGATGCTCCCCGACCGGGTCACCGTCGTCACCGACCTGTGCGGCGCGCTGCTGCCGCCGGGCTGGCCCGCCGCCCTCGCCCGCTTCCCCGCGAGCGCCTCCGGCGACGCCCTACGCGCGCGCGTGCTCGACGTCCTCACCGCGCTCGGCGCCCGGATCGCCGAACCGGTCGCCGCCGCGGCCGGCTACGCGCTCGGCGAGCCCGAACCCGTCACCGAACGGCTCACCGCCGCCGTACGCCTGCACGCACGCGTGGCCACCGCCACGCACCGCGCGGTCGTCGCCGCGGGCTGTCTGGCCCGGCCGCCGAGGGCCGGCCGCCATCTGTACGTCGATCTCGGCCCCCTGCGGACCGCACTCGGCGCCCACGGCGTCGGCGATGCCCAGGACCTGGAGGACCACCTCAGCGCCCGGCTCGGGATGCCCACGCCGGGCGGTCACCGGTTCGGGGACGACCTCGCGGCACTGCGAGTCCGGCTGGACACGGGCGCGCTGCTCGGCGACACGCCCGGGGAACGAGCGCAGTCGCTCACATCACCCGAACCACTGGAACTGCCACATGTGCGACGCGCGTTGACCTCGATGGGATCGATCTTCGACGATCTCTGTGACGACGCTCAGCGACGGGAGCCTCCTCGATGACGCAGCAGTCCGAGTCGACCACGAGCACCAGTACGAGCACCAGCACAGGCATGACCACGAGCACGCCCACGACTACCGAGGCGCTTCAGCCGCCGCACGGGAACCGGGTGTGGCCCCGGACCTTCGCCGACCGGCTGACCACCCCGCTGCCCGGCCTCAGGGGCATGGCGAGATTCGCCAGAGAAGGCGCGGTACGGCCGACGCCGGAAGGCCTCGCCGACATCACGAGGCTGCCCTTCGAACCCGGCCCGCTGCCCCGCGTGGACGCGCGTACCGTCGCCGTCTCCTGGGCGGGGCACGCCAGTTGGGTGGTCAGGATCGGCGGGCTCACCGTCCTCACCGACCCGGTCTGGTCCCGCCGCATCCTCGGCACACCGGCCCGGATCACCCCCGTGGGCGTCGCCTGGAGCGCGCTGCCGCACATCGACGCGGTCGTCATCAGCCACAACCACTACGACCACCTGGACGCCCCGACACTGCGCAGACTCCCGCGCGACACCCCGGTGTTCGTGCCGGCCGGCCTCGGCCGCTGGTTCCGGCGCCGCCGGTTCACCCACGTCACCGAGCTGGACTGGTGGGAGGCGGCCGAACTGGACGGGGTCCGCTTCGACTTCGTGCCCGCCCACCACTGGTCCAAGCGCGGCCTCACCGACACCTGCCGCACCCTCTGGGGCGGCTGGGTGCTCACCGACCTGGACGGGCAGCGCGTCTACTTCGCGGGCGACACCGGGTACGGCCACTGGTTCGCCCGCATCGGACAGCGCTACCCGGGCATCGACCTCGCGCTGCTGCCGATCGGCGCGTACGACCCGCGGTGGTGGCTCAGCGACGTCCACTGCGACCCGGAGGAGGCGGTACGGGCCGCCACGGACCTGGGCGCGCGCCGGATGGCGCCCATGCACTGGGCGACCTTCGTGCTGTCGGCCGAGCCGGTCCTCGAACCGCTGATCCGGGTGCGGGCCGCCTGGGAGAAGGCCGGCCTGGCCCGCGAGGACCTGTGGGACCTGCCGGTCGGAGGTTCGCGGGTACTGGCCTGACGCGACGGGCGGGAGACGGACGGGGCTCGCCTGCCGCGTGCGTGCGTGCGCGTCCCGGCTCGCGCGCTCGCTCAGGCAGCCCCGCGGATCCCGCGCACCCGCCGCCACGCACCGGGCGCCGCGCTGATCGTCAGCGTCAGCGCGACCGCCGCCACCACGCCCTGCCAGGGCTCGTCGAAGAGCGAACCGCCGAGGACGCCGATCAGCTGGTACGTCGCGGCCCACGCGAGGCAGGCCGGGACGTCACCGCGGGCGAAGCGGCGCACCGGCCACCTCGCCATCAGACAGGCCAGCATCACCGGGATACGTCCGGCCGGCACCAGCCGGGACAGCACCAGGACCGCCACCCCGTGCTCGCTCAGCTTCTCCTGGGCCTGCGCGAGACGGTCCTCCGGCGCCCGGTTGCGGATCGCCGCCAGCCAGCGCGAGCCGTTCTTGGAGTCCATGCCCCGCCGGCCCAGCCAGTACAGCGCCACATCGCCGAGGAACGCGGCCAGTGAGGCCACCGCGAACACCAGGACCATGGCGAGAGGCGCGGTCTGGTGAAAGGCCACCACGGCCGCCGAACTCACCAGCGCCCCCGTCGGCACCACCGGCACCAGCGCCCCGATCAGCACCAGCAGGAACAGCGTCGGATAGCCGATCGCCTGCCCCGCCGACCCCTGCCCCGAGGTCGAGGCGGCAGCCAGGACCACGATCACCGTGCGGCCTCCAGGCGCACGCTCTCCCCGTGCTCCAGCCGGTACACGTCGACCGCGGGCGCACGCTCCGCCGCGAGCCGCACGAACTCCTCGCCCGGCGCGTGGAACTCATGGGGGCGCACGGCGTCCATCCCGATCGGCCAGTACGTGCCGTAGTGCACCGGCACCGCACTGCGCGGCGCCAACCGGGCCAGCGCCTCCGCCGCCCGCTCCGCGTTCAGATGCCCCTCGCCGAGATACGGCCCCCAGCCGCCCACCGGCAGCAGCGCCGCGTCGACCGGCCCGACCTCCTCGGCCATCGACGCGAACAGACCCGTGTCCCCGGCGAAATACGTCCGTGCCTCGCCCTCGATCACATAGCCGAGCGCGGGAGCCCGCTGCGGCCCGACGTTCAGCCGCCGCCCGTCGTGTCGCGCGGGCACGGCCCGTACGACCAGGTCACCGACCTTCGTGTGGTCCCCGGCGACCACCTCCGTGATCCGGAGATGCGCCAGTCGGCGCGACAGGCCCGGTACAGCCTTCGACGCGCCCCGGGGCACGATCAGACGCGTGTCCGGCGCGAGGCGCGCGAGGGAGGGCACATGGAGGTGGTCGGAGTGCAGATGGGAGACGAGCGCCACGTCCGCGCGCCATGCGCCGGGCGGGGGCAACTCGCCCCGGCGGCGGCGCAGATGGGCGAGCCGGCGTACGAACAGGGGGTCGGTGAGCACGCGTACGCCCGAGTCCTCGACCGTACAGGTGGCGTGACCCCACCACGTGATCTCCACCGGCACCCCTTTGCCTCCTTCGCGCGACTCCCCGAAGACTACGGGCAGGAGTAGGGTCGGCGGGAAACCCGGGGCGAGTGGGGAAACCCCGAGGTGAACGGGGAAGCCCGGAGCTTAGGGGGACGCCATGGGACACGCGCACGCCGCCGTCGGCCTGCCCGGCCCGGTACCGCGGGTCACCGCGATCGCCAGCCTGACGCCGCTCGAGGAACTCGACGAGGAGCCGTTCCTCGTCGACTCCCGCAGCCAGCACGCGATGTGCGCCCGCTGGGCCGCCGAGCAGGGCTACGTCGTCACCCGGGAGCTGCTCGTAAGAGGTCTGCGCCCCGACCACGGTGCCCTGTGGGACGGCGTCGAGCCGGGCCTCGACCTCTTCGTGGCGCCCAGCCAGCGGGTCCTGGAACAGGCGCTGACCTCGGTCGACGAGTTCACCGCCGAGTGCGAGCGGCGTGGCGTGCGGGTCGAGACGGTGGGCCGCGCTGAACCGTCGTACGACGCCCAGATGAAGGCCCGGGTCCATCGTCGCCTCTCCATGCCGACCGCCGGGTACGACGGCCGCTGAACCTTCACAGAGCACGCAGGGCGCCGCTCCCACGTTGTGACAGGGTGTGCACAGGCCAGCCGTGGGGACGGGCCGGGACGTGAGGTGTGCGGGACGTGGGTGCGGGGCCTTGGCGGCGGATCGTCAGCCAGATCGGGCGGAGCGTCGCGGTGTGGGCCGTGTCGACGCTCACGATGCTGGTGCTCGCCGGCATCCTGCCGGACTTCCAGATCCGCACCGGTGACGGCGACAGCGCCACCAGGATCGCGGTCACCGCGGCCATCGGCGCCGGCGCCTTCGGTCTGCTGTCGGCCCTGGCCTGGCCGGTGCTGGTCCGGCTGCTGCTGCTCGTGCCCGCCCTCGTCCTCGGCCTGCTGGTCTTCTTCCTGAACGGCGGGCTGCTGCTCGTCGCCCTGCGGCTGACCCCGGCCGACCGCCCCGAGGCGGCCCCGGAGACGGCGGTGGTGGTCGCCGCGGTGATGTCCGCCGTGGCCTCCGCGACGGGCGCGGCACTGGCCGTACGGGACGACGACGCCTACCGAAGACGGCTCTACCGCCTCGCCGACCGACGCGGCATCGCACGGCGGTTCGAGGGCCCCACGACGGCCGGCGTGGTGTTCCTGCAGCTCGACGGAGTCGGCCACGACGTCCTGGTGCGGGCCGTGGAGAAGGGGCTCATGCCGACCGTGGCGAGCTGGCTGGGCGCCTCCCACCGGCTCACTCCCTGGCGCACCGACTGGTCCAGTCAGACCGGCGCCAGCCAGCTCGGCATCCTGCACGGCACCAACCACGACATCCCTGCCTTCCGCTGGTACGAGAAGGACACCGGGGAGGTCATGGTCTGCAACCGGCCCACCAGCGCCGCCGAACTCCAGCGCCGGGCCGTCGAACGCGCCGGCGACGGCGGACTGCTCACCGTGGACGGGGCCAGCCGGGGCAACCTCTTCAGCGGCGGCGCAGAGGAACAGGCCCTCGTGCTGTCCATCGCGGGGCGCCGGCGCGGCCGGGAGAACCGTTCCCGGGACGGTTACTTCGCCTACTTCTCCGACCCCGCCAACGCCGTCCGCACCGCCCTGTCCTTCTTCGCCGAGGTCGGCCGCGAGATCGGTCAGTCGACCGTGGCCCGGATGCGCAAACGGCGCCCGCGGGTCACGCGCGGCGGCCTCTACCCCTTCATCCGTGCCTTCGCGACCGTTGTCGAGCGGGACGTGGTCGTCGCCGCCGTGATGGGCGACATGCTCGCCGGGCGCACCGCCGTCTACGCCGACCTCGTCGCCTACGACGAGGTCGCCCACCACTCCGGGCCGCACAGCCGGGACGCCGAGAAGGTCCTCCAACGCCTCGACCGTTCCGCCGCGTTGATCGCCCAGATCGCCGAGCACGCACCGCGCCCGTACCGGATCGTCCTTCTCTCCGACCACGGACAGAGTCCCGGCGAGACCTTCCGGGGGCGGTACGGACTCGGCCTCGGCGACCTGGTCAGGGCCGGCTGCGGACTGCCCGTGCCGCGAAAGGCGCGGCGTACCCACAGCGGGGCCGAGGCACGGACCGCCGTGCGCGCCGCGCTGCGCCGGCCCGTCGAGGAGGACGGCGGGCGGCACGTGCCCCCGGGCCGTCACTCCGAACCGCTGGTGCTCGCCTCCGGCAACCTCGGGCTCATCTCCTTCCCGGACGTGCATCACCGCATGACCAAGGAGGAGATCGACGCCCGCCATCCCGCGCTGCTCACCACTCTCGCCAACCATCCCGGCGTGGGCTTCGTCCTCGTCGCCAGCGAGGAGCACGGCGGGGTGGTGCTGGGCGTGCACGGCGCGGAGATCCCGGTGGACGAGCTGAACGACGAACACCCTGGCCCGCTGGCCGACTTCGGGCCCGGCGCGGCGAGCGCGGTGCTCCGTACGCACTCCTTCCCGCACACCGCCGACATCATGGTCAACTCCTGGTACGACCCGGCCGAGGGTGAGGTGCTCGCCTTCGAGGAGCAGATCGGCTCGCACGGCGGGCTCGGCGGCGACCAGGGCAGACCCTTCCTGATGGCGCCCCTCGCGCTGTCGGCGGCGGCCGAGGAGGGGGAGGAGCTGGTCGGCGCCGAGCACATCCACCGCGTACTGCGGCGCTGGCTGCGCGAGTGCAACGGGCCGCAGGTGCCCCTGGGTGTTCCCGGGGACCACCGGGTCGCCTGAACGCGGGCCGCCGGAAAATCGGCTGCGCTCCCGAGACTCCGTCCCCACACTGTTCGTACCGGACCTCGCGCCTTCGCGCGCTCCGTTCTCTACGAACCCCTGGAGTCTCCGCGTGCAGGCCGCTGTCACCGTCACCCCCGCCCGGATTCCGGAACTGCTGCTCGGTCTCGCGACCGTGCGGCCCGTGTTCCTCTGGGGCGCTCCCGGCATCGGAAAGTCCTCCCTGGTGAGGGAGTTCGCCGAGTCGCTGGGGCTGGAGTGCGTGAGCCTGCTCGGTACGCAGCTGGCGCCGGAGGACCTGATGGGCGTACCGCAGATCCGTGACGGGCGGTCCGTGTTCTGTCCGCCGGAGGCCATCGCCCGCGACGAGCCGTACTGCCTGTTCCTGGACGAGCTGAACGCGGCCACACCGGACGTCCAGAAGGCGTTCTACTCGCTGATCCTGGACCGCCGGATCGGCAACTACGAGCTGCCCAAGGGCTCGATCGTGATCGGCGCCGGAAACCGGGCCACGGACAACGCCCTCGCCCGGCCGATCGCCTCCGCCCTGGTCAACCGTCTCGCCCACGTCCATCTCGAGGCCTCGCCGAAGGACTGGCTGGTCTGGGCCGCGAACAACGACATCCACCCCTGGGTCGTGGACCACCTCACCGACCGGCCCGACCACCTCTGGTCCAAGCCGCCGAAGACCGAGGAGCCCTTCTCCACGCCCCGCTCCTGGCACATGCTCTCCGACGCCCTGCACTCCTTCGGGCCCGCGCTCGACGAGGAGACCCTGAAGGTGATCGCGCACGGCGCGCTGACGCCGACGCACGCCACCGCGTTCTGCGGGTACGTCAAGATCGTGCGCAGCCGCTTCGGCATCGACGCGATCATCAAGGGCGACGCGCGCTGGCCCCACCGCATCGAGGACCGCGACCTGCTCTACTACCTCGCCGAGTCGTTCCGCGGGCGGCTCGTCAAGGAACTCCCCGTCAGCAAGGGGCACATGTCGCCGAACGGGCGGGAGGCCGCGTACCGCGCCAAGTCGCTGCTCGTGCAGCTCGCCGAGATCTCGGTGGAGGTCGCGCAGAGTGTCATCGCCGCCGACGCCGACGGCAACCCCCTGCTGCCCGCCTGGTTCCTGGTCGAGGCGGCGCGGGACATGCCCCGGCTGGTGGAGGCGCGGCGGTGAGCCGGGCGCGCAAGCAGGCGCAGAAGAAGAAGGACCTCGCGAAGGAGGCGTACGAGGCCGGGCTGGCCCTCGTGCGCGCCAACCCGGCGCTCGGCCCGGTGGAGTTCGTCACCTGCCGGAACGAGGCTTGTGTCCTCTCGCCCGGCGACGGACTGGTGCGCGTCGACTCCGACGGGGTGCTGCACGCCCACCCCACCCGGCGCGCCGAACCGGCCGAGTGGGCGTGGGCGCTCGCGCACGGCGTCATCCACCTCGGCTTCGGGCACGTTCCCGCGGCGAAGGGCGAGCGCGTCCAGCCCGACCGCTACGACCTCGCCGCCCGCTGTGTCGTCGTCAACCGTTTCCTGCTCGGCTTCCCGGTCGGCACAGCCCCCGAACTCCTGCCGAGCGCCTACCCCGACGGCGACGAGCAGCAGCTCGCGGCACGCTGGCGGCGCGCGGGCTCGATCCCGGCCGCGTTCGAGCGCTGCGGCACGGCGGGCGGCGAGCCCGACCAGTGGCTCGAACCGTGGGACAGGAGGGCCACGTCGGTCCCCGACTGGCAGATCGCCTTCGCGTACGCCCTGACCCGCACGATGGCGACGGCGATGGACCTGGCGGGCGGGCGACGCGATTCCATGCACGGCGAGCCCACCCGACTGCGGCCCTGGGAAAAGGCGTTGAGCTGGTTCGTCACCTCCTACCCGCTGCTCGGCGGGATCGCGGCCGGCATCAAGCTCGTCGCCGACCTTGAACTGGCCCACGCCCACGGCATCTCCGTCGCTGCCGTGAACCCGGAGGCGGGCGAGATCTACATCAACCCGCTGCGCCAACTGGAGGACGAGGAATGGCGGTTCGTCCTTGCCCACGAGATGCTGCACGCCGCCCTGCGGCACGGCGACCGCTGCGGCACCCGAGACCCGTATCTCTTCAACGTCGCCTGCGACTACGTCATCAACGGCTGGCTGGCGGAGATGGACGTCGGCACGATGCCCGAAGGGCTGCTGTACGACGTCGAGTTGAAGAACCTCTCGGCGGAGGAGGTGTACGACCGGATCACGAAGGACCTGCGCCGGATGCGTCGGCTGTCCACGCTTCGCGGGAAGGGTGCCTGTGACGTCCTGGGCGCTCCGCTGGGCTCGCCGCGCGACTACGTCGACCTCGACGAGTTCTACCGGCGCGGCCTCGGCCAGGGGCTGAACCTGCACCAGCAGCACGAACGCGGCTATCTGCCGGGCGGATTGATCGAGGAGATCCGCGCGCTGAACCATCCGCCACTACCCTGGGACGCCCAACTCGCCCGCTGGTTCGACGAGTTCGTGCCCCGCCCGGAGCCCGTACGGTCGTACGCGCGCCCCTCGCGCCGCCAGTCGTCCACCCCCGACATCCCGCGCGCGGGGCGGTACTTCCCGCCCGAGGAGATCGCCCGGTGCACGTTCGGGGTCGTGCTGGACACGTCAGGGTCGATGGACCGGACGCTGCTCGGGAAGGCGCTGGGCGCGATCGCCTCGTACGCCGGGGCACGGGACGTACCGGCGGCGCGGGTCGTGTTCTGCGATGCCGCAGCGCACGACGCGGGCTATCTGCAGGTCACCGAGATCGCCGAACGGGTCCGGGTGCACGGGCGTGGCGGGACGCTGCTCCAGCCGGGCATCGACCTGCTGCATCGGGCCGACGACTTTCCGCCGGGGGCGCCCGTCCTGGTCATCACGGACGGCTGGTGCGACGTCCTGCGGGTGCGGCGCGAGCACGCCTACCTGATTCCGCAGGGTGCGCGTCTGCCGTTCACCGCACAGGGCCCGGTCTTTCGCGTGCAGTGAGCCGGAGTGTGATCGGATGGGGGGATACGGAACCCCGGCTTCGGGACCACACGCGAAAGGAAGAACCGTGGCTACCACGCGCTCTGCACACACCGTCTGGGAAGGCAACCTGCTGGAGGGCAACGGCGTTGTCACCTTCGACTCCTCCGGTGCCATCGCCGAGCAGCCCGTGACGTGGGCCTCGCGCGCCCAGGACGCGAACGGGAAGACCAGCCCCGAGGAGCTGATCGCCGCCGCCCACTCCAGCTGCTTCTCCATGGCGTTCTCGCACGCCCTGGCCGGCGCCGGAACCCCGGCCACCAAGCTGGTGACCTCGGCCGACGTCGTCTTCCAGCCGGGTGAGGGCATCACCGGTATCCACCTCACGGTGGAGGGCACCGTGGAGGGCATCGACGAGGACGCCTTCGTCGCCGCCGCCGAGAACGCCAAGGAGAACTGCCCGGTCAGCAAGGCCCTGACCGGCACGACGATCACGCTGTCCGCGAAGCTCGCCTGACGTTCGCTCACGCCTCTTGCCGCGCCCCTTGCTCCAAGGGTGCGCGGCATCGTCGTTTCCGGGGTACCTCAAAGGAGGAGCCCGGAGAAAGGACCGACAGGAAGTCACTCAGGTTTTGTGCATGAGGGCGGGAAGCGTCCTGGCGGAAGGGGACAGCTGTGGCACGTGCGGTCGGGATCGATCTCGGGACCACGAACTCGGTGGTGGCCGTGTTGGAGGGCGGTGAGCCCACCGTCGTCGCGAACGCCGAGGGGGCGAGGACCACACCGTCTGTCGTGGCCTTCGCGAAGAACGGGGAGGTGCTCGTCGGCGAGGTCGCCAAGCGGCAGGCCGTGACGAACGTGGAGCGCACCGCCCGCTCCGTCAAGCGTCATATGGGCGACGGACATTGGCGGTTTCCCGACCAGGGGGCCGTGGACGGCACCCGCTACCGCGCCCAGGAACTCTCCGCGCGCGTGCTGCAGAAGCTGAAGCGGGACGCGGAGGCGTATCTCGGCGAGGACGTCTCGGACGCGGTGATCACCGTGCCGGCGTACTTCGACGACTCCCAGCGGCAGGCCACCAAGGAGGCCGGGGAGATCGCCGGCCTGAAGGTGCTGCGGATCATCAACGAACCGACCGCCGCCGCCCTCGCGTACGGCCTCGACCGGGGCGAGGAACAGACCGTGCTCGTCTTCGACCTGGGCGGCGGCACCTTCGACGTGTCGCTCCTGGAGATCGGCGACGGCGTCATCGAGGTGAAGGCGACCAACGGCGACACCCAACTCGGCGGCGACGACTGGGACCAGCGGATCGTCGACCACCTCGTCAAACGCTTCAAGGGGCAACAGGGCATCGATCTCGGCAGCGACAAGATGGCGCTGCAACGGCTCCGCGAGGGCGCCGAGAAGGCGAAGATCGAGCTGTCGAGTTCGTCCGAGACGACCGTCAACCTGCCCTACGTCACGGCCTCCGCCGACGGACCGCTGCACCTCGAGGAGAAACTGACGCGCGCCCAGTTCCAGGAGCTCACCGCCGACCTGCTCGACCGCTGCAAGACACCCTTCAGCCAGGCGATCAAGGACGCGGGAGTGAAGCTCGCCGCGATCGACCACGTGATCCTGGTCGGCGGCTCGACCCGGATGCCCGCCGTCAGCGAACTGGTCAAGGAACTCACCGGCAAGGAGCCGAACAAGGGCGTCAACCCGGACGAGGTCGTCGCCCTGGGAGCCGCACTCCAGGCTGGTGTCATCCGCGGTGACGTGAAGGACGTCCTGCTGCTCGACGTCACTCCGCTGTCCGTCGGCATCGAGACCAAGGGCGGCATCATGACCAAGCTCATCGAGCGCAACACCACGATCCCGACCCGGCGTTCGGAGATCTTCACGACGGCCGCCGACAACCAGCCCTCGGTCGGTATCCAGGTCTACCAGGGCGAACGTGAAATCGCCGCGTACAACAAGAAGTTGGGCGTCTTCGACCTCACCGGGCTGCCGCCTGCCCCACGAGGCGTGCCGCAGATCGAGGTCGCCTTCGACATCGACGCCAACGGGATCATGCACGTCTCGGCGAAGGACCTGGCCACCGGCCGGGAACAGAAGATGACCGTCACGGGCGGCTCGGCGCTCCACAAGGACGACATCGACCGCATGATGCGTGAGGCCGAGCAGTACGCCGACGACGACCGCAGGCGCCGGGAGGCGGCCGAGACGCGCAACCAGGCCGAGCAACTCGTCTACCAGACCGAGAAGTTCGTACGGGACAACGAGGAACAGGTGCCGGAGGAGGCGAAGTCCGAGGTCGCGGAGGCCGTCGCGGAGGTGAAGGGGCTGCTGTCCGAGGAGACCGACATCAGTGCGTTGCGGGCGGGGGTCGAGAAGCTCGCCACTGTCAGCCAGCGGATGGGGGCGGCGATGTATTCGCAGGCCCAGCAACAGTCTCCGACGGAGGGACGGGGCACCGGGGACTCCGCCCCAGCGGGGGAGGACGAGGGTGTGGTGGAGGCGGAGATTGTTGAGGACGAGCGGGAAGAGGGGGGTGGCGGGAAGGGGAAGGGGAAGGGGAAGGGGAAGGGGGTGTAGGTGGTTCGCGGGCTGCGGCTGCGTCGTGGCTGATCGCGCAGTTCCCCGCGCCCCTGAAGGGGCGCGGGAGCGCGCCCGTTCAGGGCTTGCGGGCTACCCCCGCGTACACCGGGACGATGCCCTCCGCCTGGGTTTCCACGTCCTCCGGGTCCGGGCGCCAGCCGTAGACGGGGATCACGCCGGGGCCGAGCAGTTCCAGGCCGTCGAAGAAGCGGTGGAACTCGGTGAGGGGGCGGGGGAAGAAGGGGGTGCCGCTGCGCCTGAAGTGTTCCGCCGCCTTCGCGATGGCCTCGGGGCTGAGGTCCGGGGTGACCTGGGAGAGGATCAGGTAGCTGCCGGGGGCGAGCGCGTCGACGTACGTCTTCAGCAGCCCGTGCACGTTGTCGCCCTCGGGTTCGTCACCGAGGTAGTGGGTCAGCGCGACCAGCGACAGCGCGACAGGCCGGCCGAAGTCCAGGGACTCGCCGGCCAGGCGCAGGATCGTCTCCGGGTCGCGGGCGTCGGCGTGCACGTAGTCGGTCGTGCCCTCGGCCGTACCGTGCAGCAGGGCCTGTGCGTGCCGCAGGACGATCGGGTCGTTGTCCGCGTACACCACCTTGGCGTCGGGGGCGACGCTCTGGGCGACCTGGTGCAGGTTCGGCTCGGTGGGGATGCCCGTGCCGATGTCCAGGAACTGGCGGATCCCGGCCTCGGCGGCGGTCCGCGTCGCGCGTTGCATGAACCGGCGGTTGGCGCGCGCGCCGCGCAGCACCGTGCCGTCGACGGCGAGGATCCTGCGGGCCAGCTCCTCGTCCACCGGGTAGTTGTCCTTGCCGCCGAGCCACCAGTCGTAGACCCGGGCGGGGTGGGGTCTGCTGGTGTCTATGCGGGTGGGCGCGCCCTCGGGTGCGGTCATGCGGTGTGTGCTCCTCAAGTGCCGTGATTTCGTTCGGTGAGTCCTGTGGCCGGTTCTGTGGATCGGCGGATCGGGGGATCAGTAGCCGTCGCGGTACTCGGCGATGATCTCCTTGGTGCGCTGGGCCGATGCGGCACCCGCCGTCATGTGGTCCAGGACCTCCAGGTGCGAGGCGACCTCCCGGCGGGAGTCCAGATAGAGCGCACCGGTCAGGTACTCCGTGTAGACCATGTCGGGCAGTTCCGGCTCGGCGAAGCGGAACAGCTCGAAGGGCGCCGACGTCCCGGGGTGCGGGCCGTCCAGGAACTCGGCGACCTGGATGGTGACATGGCCGCTCTCCGACGCGTCGAGGAGCCGGTCCAACTGATCGCGCATGACCTGGCCGTCGATGCTCACGGGCCTTCGCAGCACGGTCTCGTCGATGATCACCCAGAGGTGGGGCGGGTGTTCGCGGGTCAGCAGTTTCTGCCGGGCCATGCGCAGCGACACATGCCGGTCGACCGCTTCGGGGCCCGTGTGCCCGATCGTCCCGGCCTCCATGACGGCACGCGCGTACTCCGGGGTCTGCAACAGGCCGGGTACGAAGTGCGGTTCGTAGGAGCGGATCAGCCGGGCGGAGCCCTCCAGGCTCACATGCATACTGAACCAGTCCGGCAGGACGTCGGAGAACCGCTGCCACCAGCCGGGCGCGTTCGCCTCCTCGGCCAGGTCCACGAACACGGCCAGTTCGTCCTCGGGTACGCCGTACGCCCTCAACAGCACATGTACGTAAGGGATTTTGAGGGAGACCTCGGCCATCTCCATCCGCCGTACGGTCGCCGCCGCCACCCGCAGGACCCGCGCGGCCTCTTCCCGTTTCAGCCCGGCGGCCTCGCGCAGCTCCTGGAGCCGTCTTCCGAGCACCACTTGGCCCACGGTGGGCGCAGCCCGCCGCTCACTCACGCCACGCCTCCCCTACGCGCCGAAGTATCGCGAGCAGTGTGTCACGTTCCGCTGTCGGCCTGACAGATCGGAGGCCCGGAGATTACCCCGGAGGTAATCGACCCCGGTGAGCATGCGCGGAACAGTGGTGGCAACGGGTTCCGGGGCGGCGCACTCCGGTCCGGAACCCGGGTTCCGGTTCTGTTTCTGCCTTTTCTGCCTTGACTTCCGCTTCGACCACGATGGAGGGGATCCGCCATGTCCGCAACCCAGTTCGCCGCCGCTTCCGCCAGACTCGCAGCAGCGGACAGACTCCCTTGTGTGCCTTGTCCGAGGGGGCGATGGGGCCGGCCGCGCCGCCGGTCGGGACCGTGGTCATCGGTATTCCTCCGTGGATACCCCGGCCGGGGAGGAAACGGGCTCCTGCGGAGCAGAGCAGGGAAAGCCGGATCGCCGCCAGGGCGGTCCGGTGTCCGCCGACCAGCGCCTGGCACTCTTTGCTCACACGGGAACTGATAGAATGTGAGGCGTGACGCAGCAGGTCAAGCGGGCTTTCAAGTACCGCTTTTACCCCACGGACGAGCAGGCAGCTGAGCTGTCCCGCACGTTCGGCTGTGTCCGCCTCGTGTACAACAAGGCGCTGGAGGAGCGCACCCGGGCCTGGTATGGCGAGCAGCGTCGGGTCTCCTACGTCCAGTCGTCCGCCGCGCTGACGGAGTGGAAGAAGACCGAGGAACTCGCCTTCCTGGCCGAGGTGTCCTCCGTTCCGCTTCAGCAGGCGCTGCGGCACCTTCAGACGGCGTTCGGGAACTTCTTCGCCCAGCGGGCGAAGTACCCGCGGTTCAAGCGCCGGAAGAAGTCCCGCGCGTCCGCCGAGTACACCCGCAGCGCCTTCAAGTGGCGCGACGGGAAGCTGACGCTGGCGAAGATGGCGGAACCTCTGGGCATCCGCTGGTCGCGTCCCCTCCCGCAGGGCGTGGAGCCGTCGACCGTGACGGTCTCCCGGGACGCTGCGGGACGCTGGTTCGTCTCCATGCTGTGCGAGGACACCGCCACGCCGGACCCGGCCACCGCGGCGGCCGTCGGGATCGACGCGGGGATCACCTCCCTGGTGACCCTGTCCACCGGGGAGAAGATCTCCAACCCCCGGCACGAGCGCCGTGACCGGGCCCGCCTCGCCCGCGCCCAGCGGAAGCTGTCCCGTAAGGCGAAGGGCTCCGCCAACCGGGAGAAGGCCCGACGCGAGGTGGCCCGCGTCCACGCCCAGATCGCCGACCGGCGCCGCGACCACCTGCACAAGCTCTCGACTCGTCTCGTCCGTGAGAACCAAACGGTCGTGATCGAGGACCTCGCCGTCCGTAACCTGCTGAAGAACGGCAAGCTCGCGCGCGCCATCTCCGACGCCTCGTGGACTGAACTGCGCTCCATGCTGGAGTACAAGTGCGCCTGGTACGGGCGCGAACTCGTCGTGATCGACCGTTGGTTCCCCTCCAGCAAGCTGTGCGGGGCCTGCGGCACGGTCCGGGCGAAGCTGCCGCTGAACGTCCGTGAGTGGACGTGCGAATGCGGCGCTGCACATGACCGCGACGTGAACGCGGCGAAGAACATTCTCGCGGCCGGGCTGGCCGTGTCTGCCTGTGGAGACGGTGTAAGACCTCAACGGGAGTCCTCCCGGACGGGGCAGCCGTCGATGAAGCAGGAACCCCAGCGGGTGACCGCTGGAATCCCCCGCCTTTAGACGGGGGAGGAAGTCAAACGACGACCGTAGCCGAGCGGCAAAGAGGGGGCGAACGGACGAGCGGCCGGTACCCGAAGTGCGAAACGGTCGGCGGACACCCTCCTGACCTGGGCCGCAACGCCCGGCCTGTGGCACGCTTGGAGAGCACCCCACATCAGTGAAGGAGCGTGGCCATGCTCGTCGAACCGCTGTCGCAGAAGGAGATCGAGGACCGGTTGGCGGAACTGCCGGGCTGGTCGCTCGACGGGGACCGCATCGCCCGTTCCTACCGCCTCGGCTCGCACTTCGCCGCGACGGCGCTGGTCATCCACATCGCCCAGGTCCAGGAGGAACTGGGCCACCACTCCGACCTCACCCTCGGCTACGACTCGGTCTCACTCACCGTGAACACCCACAGTGCGGGCGGCGCCGTCACGGACCTCGACTTCCAGCTCGCCCGCAGAGTCGAGGCCCTCGCAGCGGGCCACGGGGCGAACTGACCGGGCCGAGGGATCGCGATCGTGCTGGACTACAACCAGGAGGCGGAGCGGTACGACGCCTCGCGCGGCGGCGAGCCCAGGGCGGCGGCTGCCGCGGAGGCCGTGCTGAGCCTCGTACCCGAAGCGGCACGCAGCCTGCTCGACGTGGGGTGCGGTACGGGCATCGTGACCCGGCGGCTCGCGGCGGCGCGGACCGGGACGCGGGTGACGGGCGTCGACCTGACCGACGCGATGGCGAGGCGGGCCGCCGCTCGGCTGCCGGGGACCGTCGTACTCGCCGACAGCCGTCAACTCCCCTTTCCGGACGGCCGGTTGGATGCGGTGACCAGTGTCTGGCTGCTGCATCTCGCCGGGCGGGCCGAGGATGTCCGGGCCATCGTCGGGGAGTGCGCGCGGGTGCTGCGGCCGGGCGGGGTGTACGTCACCACCGTCGACAAGGGCGCCTCGCACAACGTGGGCAGCGACATCGACGCCATTCTCGCTTCGCGCCCGTGGCGTGCGGCACCGGACGCGGCAGCCGACGTCGAGGCCTATGCCGCCGAGCACGGACTGGTTCCGGCCGGTGAGGCGCGCTTCCGGGGGCGTGGACAAGGACGCAGTCCCCGGCGGGCCGTCGCGGACCTGCGGCGCGGATGGTTCATGACGTTACCGCCGGGCGACCCGCTGGCCGACGACTTCGCCGCCCGCCTGGAGGCGCTGCCCGATCAGGACCGGCCCCGCCCGGACCCGGTGTTCACGCTGCGGGCGTTCCGCAAGCCATGGTCATCCTGAGGAGCCATCCTTCTGGGGGAAGGCGACTCGGGTGAAGGCCATCGTCCAGTTGGTCATCCAGGTCGCCCCGTCGTCGGCCGAGAACGCCTGCTCCCAGCGTGCCGTGCTGTCCGAGATCTCCGACCACACGAACCGCACCCGGACGTCCTTGCCGTCGCATGTGTCATCACCGTAGAACTCGCCCTGAAAAGCGCCCTGTTGGTCGGTGAAGCCGCCCTTCACCGGTGGGAACAGTCTGCCGCTGCCGCTCGCGGACCAGTTCAGCGACCACTCCTCGGTCTCGCGGTCGAACAACCGCAGTGTGAGTCCCTTCGACCCGAGGGGCGGCATGTCGATCTCCTCGATGTTCGCGGCCCCGTCGAACAGACTCCAGCAGCGGCTCGTTCCGTCGAACTCCTCCCAACTGCCTGCCAGGTCGAGGAAGTCGGTGCGGCGGCGGTTGCGGACCGTCCACCCGCCGTGCAGGAAGTCGAAGTCGTGCGGGCTGCTCATGAGCGGTCTCCAGTGGTTCCCTCGGGCAGGCTGTCGGCCAAGTAGGCGCCCAGGTCCGGGACATGGGGAGCCAGCAAGTGCCTTACCCAGGCGTCGCGTTCGTGCAGGATCGGCGGCAGCTCCCAGACGCAGCCGATCCAGGGGGCGTCAGGCGTGATGAAGTGCGTGGGGTCACGGTCCGGGCAGCCGAGCACCGGCTGGCCCGCAGCCGCGCCCCTGAAGTGCAGGACGTTGTCCCACACCCAGCTGTACGCGTTGAGGTAGGCGCCGTCGTCGCCGCCCCGGTGCAGGACGACGAAGGTGGCGGGCGGGGTGCCGTCCGGCTCCGGGAGCAGCTTCGGCAGCATCGCGTACGCGGCCTCCTCGACGTCGGGTGCGATGCCTCCCGGGTCGGTCGTGACGTGGTAGCGCTTGATGTGCCGGCCGGCCACCTCGACGGGCGGGAGAACGGTCAGCAGTTTCTCGCTGAACGGAGTGAAGGCGGTGACGGGGGTCACGGGGGTGTTGGGCATGAGGGGACGTTAAGGCCACTTCACTGACATCCTGTGTCAGTGAAGTGGGTGATGTTCGCGTGAGGTCCAGTCGGCTGCTTTCCGTCCTCCTGCTGCTCCAGACCCGGGGGCGGATGACCGCTGCCCAGCTCGCCGAGGAGCTGGAGGTGTCGGTGCGTACGGTCTACCGGGACGTCGAGGCGCTGAGCGCGGCGGGCGTGCCCCTGTACGGCGACGCGGGTCACGCCGGCGGCTACCGTCTCCTCGACGGCTACCGCACCCGGCTGACGGGCCTGAACGCCGACGAGGCCGAGGCGCTGTTCCTCGCCGGGGTCCCGGGACCGGCCGCCGAGCTCGGCCTCGGCTCGGTCCTCGCCGCCGCCCAGCTCAAGGTCCGCGCCGCCCTGCCGCCGGAGCTGCGCGCCCATGCCGACCGGATCAGCGGCCGCTTCCACCTCGACGCGCCCGGCTGGTACGCGGATGCCGAGGAGGCGCCGTACCTCCCGGCGGTCGCCGACGCGGTGTGGAACAGCCGGGTCCTGCACGTCCTGTACCGCCGCTGGGCCGAGCCCACCGATGTGGAGCGCCGCCTGGAGCCGTACGGACTGGTACTGAAGGCGGGGCGCTGGTACGTCGTCGCGGGACCCGGGCCCCGTACCTTCCGCGTCGACCAGATCCTTGAACTCGCTTCGTCCGACGAGGAGTTCACCCGGCCGGATACCTTCGACGTGGCCGCGTACTGGACGGCGTACCAACGCGACTTCCATGACCGGCTCTACCGCGCCGAGGCGTTGGTGCGGCTGGCGCCCGGCGTGCGGCTGTCGGGGCCCGCCGCCGACGCCGTCGAGGTCAACGGCCTTATGGATGAGGAGGGGTGGACCCTGGCGACGGTACCCATCGAGTCCGTCGACCGAGCCCACGGGGAGTTCCTGAGACTCGGTACAGGCGTCGAGGTGCTGGCGCCGGCCGAGCTGCGGGAGCGGATCGCCCGGACGGTGACGGAACTGGCGGCGCGATACGGCGACTTCGCGCACCCGAGCGGCAACTCCCCTGCGGGCGGCGGCGACTGAGGAGTGGAACCCGTCCGCCCCGCAGGAGGTAGGTACCGTGCAGCACCCGCAGCCGCATGCCCAGCCCCATCCCCCCACCCGCACCAGACGCCGGACCCTGCTGTCCGCCGTGACCGCCGGAGTCCTCGCCGCCGCAGGGCTGGTGTCGCTCTCCGCCGCGCCGGCCGAGGCCGCCACCGCCCGGCAGGTCGAGGCGCTCGACCGGGGTGTCGTCAGCGTGCACACCGACAGCGGCAACCTGGTCAGCTGGCGCTGGCTCGGCACCGACCCGAACGACGTGTCCTTCAACGTCTACCGGGCCGGTGCGCTGGTCAACTCGACGCCGGTCACCGGCTCCACGAACTACTTCCACTCGGGCGCCCCGGCCCAGGCCGACTACACGGTCCGGGCGATCGTCGGCGGCGTGGAACAGGCCGACTCCGTGCACGCGATCCAGTTCCGCACCGGATACAAGGACGTCCCGATCACCCCGCCCGCCGGCGGCACGACCCCCGACGGGGTCGCCTACACCTACGAGGCGAACGACGCCTCGGTCGGTGACCTGGACGGTGACGGCACGCTCGACTTCGTACTGAAGTGGCAGCCCACCAACGCCAAGGACAACTCCCAGTCGGGGTACACCGGCAACACGATCGTCGACGGGATCAAGCTCGACGGTACGCGGTTGTGGCGTATCGACCTGGGCCGCAACATCCGCTCGGGCGCGCACTACACACAGTTTCAGGTGTACGACTACGACGGCGACCGCAAGGCCGAGGTCGCGATGAAGACGGCGGACGCGACGGTCGACGGAACCGGTGCCGTCATCGGCAACTCGGCTGCGGACTACCGGAATTCGAGCGGTTACGTGCTCTCCGGGCCCGAGTACCTGACCATGTTCAACGGGCAGACCGGCAAGGCGATGGGCACCGTCGACTACGTCCCGGCGCGCGGCACCGTCTCCTCGTGGGGCGACTCCTACGGCAACCGGGTCGACCGGTTCCTCGCCGGTACCGCCTACCTGGACGGCGCCCGGCCCTCCCTGATCATGGCGCGCGGCTACTACACGCGTACCGTGCTCGCGGCCTGGGACTGGCGGAACGGGGCGTTCACGCGCCGCTGGACCTTCGACTCCAGCTCCTCCACCAACAGCGGCAAGGGGTTCGACGGCCAGGGCTCGCACAGCCTGTCGGTCGGGGACGTCGACGGCGACGGCAAGGACGAGATCGTCTACGGGGCGATGGCCGTCGACGACAACGGCAACGGGCTCTGGACGACGAAGACGGGGCACGGCGACGCCCAGCACCTCGGCGACCTGGACCCGGGGCACGCGGGCCTGGAGTACTTCAAGGTGTCCGAGTCCAGCTCCCAGCCGGCCGAGCTGTACATCAACCCGGCCAACGGAACCGTCAACTGGAGCATCGCGGCCTGCTGCGACAACGGCCGGGGAGTCGCCGGGGACATCTGGGCGGGCAACGACGGAGCGGAGGTCTGGTCGGCCTCGGACTCATCGATCCGCGACGAGGCCGGCGCCACCAAGGGCCGCGAACCGTCCTCCGTCAACTTCCTGTCCTGGTGGGACGCAGACCCGGTCCGTGAACTCCTCGACGGTACGCACATCGACAAGTACGGCACGTCCTCCGACACCCGCCTGCTGACCGGCGCGTCAGTCCACTCCAACAACAGCACGAAGGCCACTCCGGCGCTCTCCGGGGACCTCTTCGGCGACTGGCGCGAGGAGGTCGTCTGGGCGACGAGCGACAACACGGCCCTGCGTATCTACTCGACGCCGATCGAGACGACGACGAGGATCACGACCCTGCTGCACGACACGATGTACCGCACGGGCATCGCCTGGCAGAACACGGCGTACAACCAGCCCCCGCACCCCAGCTTCTTCATCGGCAACGGCATGCCGACGGCCCCGAGGCCGACCGTCTACACCCCGTGAACGACGGTGGGTGCGTGTCCCGCCGGACACGCACCCACCGGTTCAGGCGACCGTGCAGCTCTGGTCACCCAGCTTGAACGCGGCCGGTTTTCCGTTCGTGCCCGACCAGTTGCCCGTGAATCCGAAGCTGACCGACGAGCCGGCCGCCACGTTCGCGTTCCAGTTCACGTTCTTCGCCGTCACCGCGGCACCCGACTGGGTGTACTCGGCGTTCCAGAGTTGGGAGACGGTCTGGCCGTTCGGGAAGGACCAGCCAAGTGCCCAGCTGCTCCAGGCGGTTGTGCCGGTGTTGGCGAGCTTCACGTCCGCCTGGAAGCCGCCCGACCACTCGCTGGTGACCTTGTACGTCACCGCGCAGGCCCCCGTGGACGTAGGCGTAGGCGTAGGCGTAGGTGTCGGCGTCGGCGTCGGATCCGTGCCGCCTCCGCCGCTCGCGTCCGACGACTCGCCGTAGACGACACCGCGCCCGTTCGTCGACACGTACACGCGCCCGTACACCCTCGGGTCACCGGTGATCGCCGCGCCCGTCCAACCCCACTGGTGGGTGTCGTCGTTGATACGCGTCCAGGTCGCTCCCTTGTCCGTGGAGCGGAAGATGCCGCGTACTCCGCCGATCTTCGCGCTCGTGTAGAGCGTCTGGTACGTCGCTCCCGTCGCCGCCTTGCCGAAGCCGATGGTGTCCGCCTGGTCGACGTTGGACAGCTTGGTGAACGTCGTGCCGCCGTCCGTCGAGTGCCACAGGCCGTACGCGCCGTCCGTCGCGCCGCCCGCCAGCCAGACGTCACCCTTCGTGGCCGGGAGGGCCTTGAAGCGCACGCTGTCGCCGGCCGGGAGGCCGGTCGCCGCCGACGCCGTGAAGGTCGCGCCACCGTCCGAACTCACGTAGAACTTGCCCGACTTGAAACCGTAGAACGTCTTCGCGTCCACCCGGTCGGACTCGACGATCGCGCCTGCCGGGATACCCGACGACGCCGACCACGACGTACCGAAACCCGTCGCGTACTGCACGCCCGTGCCTGCCGGACTCCACACGAACCGGCTGCCGTCCGACGCCGCCGCGATCGTGCCGCCGCCCGAGACGCCCGAAGGGTCCGTCCCCGCGAACCAGTTGGCGCCGTTGTCCGTCGAGAACGCGACATGCGGGCCCGAGTCCAGGTCGCCGACGCGGGCCACGATCCCCGGGTTGGTCTCGGCGTAGTCCAGGCTCGTGGTGGTGGTGAAGTTCGGTGAAGTGAACATCATCGACGGGACCTTGGTGAGATCCGTGTGCCGGAAGCCACCGATGTCGCCCAGAGCGCTGAGCAGTACCGCACCGCCCGACGGGGGAGCGGCCAGGTCGAGGACCGCTGTCTCCTCCAGGCCCTGGACCATCGGTTTGATGCTGAACTGGCTGCCGCTGTCCCAGTTCGTGAGGTTCTCGGTGCCGTAGACCGTCGCGCCCGTTCCGTACATCATGCGGTTCGAGTTGAACGGGTCGATCTCCAGCGACTCCGTCATCCACCCCAGTTTCGGGCTCTGTTCGGGCGGCGAGGGGTTCGCGCCGAAGGTCAGCCACGGGGAGGACGAGACGTCCATCGTGAACCGGTTCGCGCGGGTGGGGTACGAGGTGTAGTCCCAGGCCTTCGTCCAGGTGCCGCCGCTGTCCGTGGAGCGGAACAGCTGCGTGTCCGGCCACCAGGAGCTGTACGCCGTCGCCATCACCGTGCCCGGCTTCTGCCGGTCGATCGTCAGCCCGCTGAACCCGTAGTAGGTGTCCGCCTCCGCGACCGGGCTGATGTTCGTCCAGGTGCCGGTCGCCGTCGCGTACCGCCACAACTGGCCCTTGCCGCCGTCGTACGGTCCGCCCTTGTCGCTGTACGGCAGGTACAGGTAGCTGTTCTTCGCGTCCAGTACGCCCTTGTGGGCCAGATAGCCGGTGGGCTGCCCGGCCACCCGCGACCAGGTCGCGCCCGCGTCCGTCGAGCGGTACACCGCGTTGTCCTTGTCGGCGACCCCGACATAGATCGTGCGGGTCGCGTTCCCGGCCGTACCCGTCGACTCGTCGAAGGTGACCCAGACGATGCCCTGGTTGTCGCTGGAGTACCCGCTGGTGTCGGTCGGATCCTGCGCGTAGTTGCCGACGTTGGGGAAGTTCGCCACCTGCGACCAGGTCACCCCCGAGTCCGTCGACCGCCACAGGCCCTTGCCGCTGGGCGCGCCCAGATACAGCACGCTGTTCCTGTTCGGGTCGACAGCGAGACGCTCACCCATGCCCCGGCCGGGCATGTTGCCGCCCAACTTGAAGGGCAGATCGGCCCGTTGCCAGCTCGCGCCCCGGTCACCCGACCTCAGCACGGCACCGTTTCCGGGGTCCCAGCTGTTGGTGTACGTGCCGACAGCCGCGTACACCTTGTTCGGGTCCACGGAGTCGGACGCGAGGCTGACCACACCGGTGTGGCCCCAGCGGTCCCAGCCGACCGAGTCCGTCAGCGGGGTCCACGTCTTCGTCGACTCCTGCCAGCGGTAGGCGCCGCCGATGTCCGTACGGGCGTACGCCAGGTTCTTCTCGGTGCGGTTGAAGACGATGCCGGGGACGAAGCCGCCGCCGTCGATCCGGGCGTTCTTCCAGGTGTACGTGTCGGCCGCGAGCTTCACCTCCGCGGCGGACGGGGCGGCGAGCGCGAGCGGGCCGGCCGTCAACAGGCCTGCGGTCAGGGCCAGTACGGCCGTGAGGATACGGGTTCTTCGCATGGGTGGGGGGTCCTCTCAGCAAGAGGTCTCTTGGGGAGTGAGAGCGTGGGGGTGGAGGTGGAGGTGGGGGGGGGAGCAGTACGCGACGACCGGGCGGCCCCCAGTGCGGGAGGGGGCCGCCCGGCCGCGGTACGCGGAGCTCAGGTCCGGTTGGACCCGGCGGGGGCTATTCGAGTAGCTCCGCGTACGAACCCATGGCGAGGGCTATGTCCGCCTGGGCCCAGAACCGGTGGTAGGTGAACGAGGGCGCGGCGCCACCGGCCAGGTACCCCTCGATCTTCGACCAGTTGGGGTCGTTCTTGTAGAAGGAGCGGAGCGAGATGAAGGTCGACGACGAGTTGACCGTGTCGCCGTTCGGCATCTTCCCCGTCCAGCCCGACGGCACGTAGACGGCGTCGTCGAAACGGTTGTAGTCCGTGCGGGTCTCCGGGACGGCGATACCCAGGGTGTCCTGGTAGTTGGACCACATGCCGTCCAGCAGCGCCTTCGCCGTCGTCGCCGCCTCGGTGTCACCGGAGCGGTCGGCGTAGTACGTCAGCGTCTTGGCGTACGCCGCCGCCACGCCCACGTCGTTGGTGTAGTCGGCGACGGTGACATGAAGTCCCGCGTTGGCGCCCGGAGTTGTGGCGTTCCAGGTGTCGGGGGAGCCCGACCACTGGAGCGTCGACGGGATGCGGTAGGTGCCGTCGGGGTTGACGGTCGTCTTGGACAGGGCCCAGTCGACCCACTTGTCCAGGACGGTCTTCGCCGCCGCGTTGCCCGTCTGCTGGTAGTACTCGGCGACCCGCTCCATGGACCACGCCTGGAAGCCGAACCACTGGTTGGACGGCGGGTCGTGGTACACGGGAGCTTCGTCGTAGTACATGCCGTAGAAGGTCGGCGTGCCGGTCGGCGGGGTCGCGTAGCGGCCCGCCCAGCTGTTGGTCGCGCCGCCCGCGATGGCACCCTCGTTGGACTGGAGCCAGCGGTAGAACTCGATCTGCCGCCCCAGGGACTTCGTCCAGTCCGCCTGCCCTGTCGCCGACTTGGGCTTCAGGTCGGCGTACGAGCTGAGCGCGTAGGCGGCCAGCGGGTTCTGGTAGCCGCCGTGCGTGTGGCTGGAGCCGATGCGCCAGGCCCAGCCGGCCGAGGTGTCGTTGGCGCCGCCCCACGCGTAGTACCAGGACATCAGATAGTGCGAGGCGTCCTTGCCGGTACCGGCGGCGCAGGTCGTCGGACCGACACAGTTGCCGATCTTCTTGAAGTACTTGTCGTACATCGAGTAGCGCAGGTAGTCGCCCATCTTGGCCGCCTTGCCGACGGTCGTCGAGACGTCACTGCCCTTGCCCTGCTCCTTCGCCCAGACATCGGCCCAGTACGCGGCCTGCACGGCGCGCGCGTCGGCGTCCGGGGCGTCGGTGTACTTCCACTGCTTCGCGTACGACGCGTCGCCGGTGAACAGGTCCAAGTACCCGTTCGTACCGCCGTACTTGAAGGCGTCGCAGGTCGGCTGCGGAACGGTCTCCCACACCGATTCCTGCGATCCGCGCTGGAAGGTGTTGATGTACGAGGGACCGGTGTCCGTCGGGCCCGCCTCGCACTTGCCGGGCGAGTTGCCGTAGCCGTACACGTTGTCGACGTCCTGGAGCCAGTGCATACCGTAGACGTCGTCCGTGCCGTACGCGGTCTTCAGCTCGGCCGCGATGGGGTCCGTGCCGACCGGGACAGCGGTGTTGAGCGCGGCCGGATACTGGCTCGGCAGATCGTACTCAGGGGCGTACGTCGCCGGCTTCGACGCGTTGTAGAAGGAGTTGGTCGGCTGGTCGGCGTGGGTGGGGATCATGTACTGCTCCATGATCGACCAGGCGCCGTTGAACTTGGTCCAGTCGCCCGTCACCTTGCCGTACATGGCCTGGAGCCACAGGAGGTAGCTGTACGCCTCCGACGTGGTCTCGTGGCCCTGGTCCGGCGCCTCGACGATCAGCGTCTCCACCGAGTGGTAGGGAATGCCCTCGGGGGAGAAGTAGCCGCTCGCCGGGTTGGTGATCTTCCCGTAGAGGTCCAGGAAGCGGGCGTCGTACACCTTCGAGGCCGCCAGCTCGGTGACGGTGACCGTCGCCTTGGCGTGGCCGGTGGCCGTCGAGTCGAAGACCGCCGATCCGGTGCCTGTCGCGTTGGCGGTGATCGTCACCTTCTGGGCCGTGTTCCAGTTCGACGGCGTGAAGGTGAGCGAGGCGCCGCCCGTGACAGACAGGCCGGTGTTGCCGCTCGCGCGGGCCGTCGCCACGGTCACGTTCACGCTCGGCTGTGTCGACAGCTTCACGTCGTACGTGCCCGTCTTGCCCTGCTGGACGCCGAGTTGGGTCGGTACGGCGACCACGGCGGGACCCGAGGCGACCGTGATGCCTACCGGCGTGGACGGCGCCGAGGCACCCAGGCTGTCGTACGCCTTGGCCAGCAGCGAGTGACTTCCCACGGCCAGTCCGGTGGCCGAGTACGTGTACGGCGAGGTCGTGTCCGTGCCGAGCAGCGTGGTGTCGTCGTAGAACTCGATCTTCGTGATCGTCGCGCTGTCCGCCGCAGCCGCAGTGGCCGCCATCGGCACCGCGTCACCCTGCGAGTAGACCGCGCCCGCGACCGGGCTGGTCAGCACCGTGACCGGCGGCTGGTGGGCCCCGGCGCAGGTCGTCCCGTTGATCGCGAACGAGGTCGGCGCCGCGTTGGCGCCGCTGTACGTGAACTGACCGCCGGTACTGACGGCGGCGCCGGCGGCGATCGTCGCGTTGTACGTGGCGTTCTGCACGGTGACCGTCTGGCCGGACTGGGACCAGGTGCCGTTCCAGCCGTTGCTGAGCTTCTGGTTGCCCGCGTAGGCGTACGTCAGTGTCCAGCCGTTGATGACGTCCGTACCGCGGTTGGTGATCGTCAGATCCGCGGTGAAACCGGACCCCCAGTCGTTCGTCTTGTAGTCGACGCTGCATTGAACTGCCGCTGCCTGAGCGGGAGTTGTGCCCGTCGCGAGCATGGTCAGGGGAAGGGCGAGAACCGCCACGACAGCGGTCCAGAACCGCCGCGCGCTGCGGCGTCTGTGTCGGGGGTGCATGGTGCTGGTTCCTCCTAGCGGGCTCGGAGGTGCTCATGGAGATGTGGGGAGGAGCAACAAGCCTTGAACCAGTGGGAGCGCTCCCATAGTGAAGACGTGTGTGTCAAGGGTCAAGGTGTTTGAAGACTCGAATTGATTCGACGGCGACATCTGATGGAAACACGTCACCCCCTCTGTCCTTTGCCGTCACTTGGCGCTAACTTCGTTGACACCAGTGGGAGCGATTCCGTCAGTCGACGCGTCCGAGCGACGCGCCCGATCTGCAAGGAGTCGCTCATGCGACACCCCCCGCGTTCAGGTCTTTTAGTCGTACTCGGAGCTGCCGTCGCCCTTGTGGGCACCGCGGTCGCACCGGTTCTCACGGCGTCGGGAGCCACGCCCGCGTGCACGGTGGAGTACTCGGTCACCAGCACCTGGGACGCCGGCTTCCAGGGCTCCGTCAGGATCACCAACAACCAGACGGCGCTGAGCAGTTGGAGTCTCACCTTCGACTTCGGCGCAGGTCAGAAGCTCACCCAGGGCTGGAACGCCAAGTGGTCCCAGTCCGGCACCACCGTCACCGCGGCCAACGAGAGCTACAACGGCTCGCTGGGCACGGGCGCGAGCGTCAGTGCGGGGTTCATCGCCTCGCGGTCCGGGAGCAATCCCGTACCGGCGTCGTTCAAGCTCAACGGGACGACGTGCAACGTGGATTCGGAGCCGACCCCGACCCCGACCCCGACTCCATCGCCCACCGTCACGCCGGCCCCCGAGGCCGGGGCACCCGCTCTGCACGTGTCCGGCAACAAACTCGTCGACTCCGGCGGCGCCACCAGGCGGCTGCTCGGCGTCAACCGCTCCGGCGGCGAGTTCAGTTGCGTCCAGGGCAACGGCATCTGGGACGGACCGGTCGACGACGCCTCGGTCAAGGCGATCGCCGACTGGAAGGTCAACACTGTACGCATCCCGCTCAACGAGGAGTGCTGGCTCGGCCTGTCCAACATCAAGCCCGAGTACGCGGGCGCCAACTACATCGCCGCCGTCAAGGACCTGGTGGCGAAGGTGAAGGCGCACGGCATGACGCCGATGGTCGAACTGCACTGGTCCTGGGGTCAGTACACGGGCAACTCGGCCGGCTGCTCCGACGTGCACGCCAGCTGCCAGAAGCCGATGCCCGACATGCAGTACTCGCCCGCCTTCTGGACCTCGGTCGCCAACACCTTCAAGGGTGACCAGGCCGTCGTGTTCGACCTGTTCAACGAGCCCTACCCGGACCGCGCCACCTCCACGGCGGCCCAGGCCTGGACCTGTTGGCGGGACGGCGGCACCTGCTCCGGCATCGGCTACGAGGTCGCCGGTATGCAGGATCTGATCGACGCGGTCCGGGTCACCGGCGCCAAGAACGTGATCCTGGCCGGCGGGCTCGCGTACTCGAACGACCTCAGCCAGTGGCTGACGTACAAGCCGACCGACCCGGCGGGCAATCTTGCCGCCGCCTGGCACATCTACAACTTCAACTCGTGCTCCAGCGAGAGCTGCTGGGACTCGACGCTCGCTCCGGTCGCCGCCCAGGTTCCCCTGGTGGCGGGCGAGATCGGCGAGAACACCTGCGCGCACTCCTTCGTCGACCGGGTCATGAAGTGGTTCGACGACCGCTCCCTGTCCTACCTCGGCTGGACCTGGAACACCTGGAACTGCGCCACCGGCCCGTCCCTGATCTCCGGTTACGACGGCACACCCACAGCCTTCGGAATCGGTCTGCGCGACCACTTGCGGGCCATCGGTTAGCGCACCAACTCCCCATCACAGCAAGGCGCTTCTCACCCCACAGGAAAACGAGAGGACATCCGCACTCATGAGCCGTACCAGAACAGCGATCCTCGCCTCCATGGCGCTGGTCGCCGGTGCCACCGGTGCCGCGGTAGCCACCGCGCCCGCCGCGATCGCCGCCATCCCCTGCACCGTCGCCTACACGGTGCAGAACCAGTGGTCCACCGGCTTCACCGCCGCCGTGACGGTCACCAACAACAGCGCGGCCAAGTCGAGTTGGGCCGTGAAGTGGTCGTACGCCGGCAACCAGCAGGTCACCAGCGGCTGGAACGCCAAGATCACCCAGAGCGGCACCGCCGTGACCGCCGCCAACGAGACCTACAACGGGACGCTCGCCACCGGTGGTTCGGTGAGCTTCGGTTTCAACGGCAGCTACAGCGGCACCAACGCGCTCCCGACCACGTTCACCCTCGACGGCGTCACCTGTAACGTCGACGGCGGGACCGACCCCACGACTCCGCCGGGCCCCGGCACCGGTACGAGGGTCGACAACCCGTACGCCGGTGCCAAGGTGTACGTGAACCCGGAGTGGTCGGCCAAGGCCGCCGCGGAGACGGGCGGCAGCCGGATCTCCAGCCAGCCCACCGGCGTCTGGCTGGACCGGATCGCCGCGATCAACGGGGTCAACGGCGGGATGGGTCTGCGCGCCCACCTCGACGCGGCCCTCCAGCAGAAGGGCACCGGCGAACTCGTCGTCCAGCTGGTCATCTACGACCTGCCCGGCCGCGACTGTGCCGCCCTCGCCTCCAACGGCGAACTCGGCCCGACGGAGATCGACAAGTACAAGACCCAGTACATCGACCCGATCGCGGCGATCCTCGCGGACACCAAGTACGCGGGCCTGCGCATCGTCACGACCGTCGAGATCGACTCGCTGCCCAACCTCATCACCAACACCGGCAGCCGGGTCACGGCCACGCCCGCGTGCGACGTGATGAAGGCGAACGGCAACTACGTCAAGGGTGTCGGCTACGCGCTCAACAAGCTCGGTGACGTGCCGAACGTCTACAACTACGTCGACGCCGGCCACCACGGCTGGATCGGCTGGGACGACAACTTCGGCCCCTCCGCGGACCTGTTCAAGCAGGCGGCCACCGCCGAGGGCGCGACCGTCAACGACGTGCACGGGTTCATCAGCAACACGGCGAACTACAGCGCGCTGAAGGAGAACAACTTCACCATCAACGACACCGTGGCCGGCAAGTCCGTCCGCGAGTCGAAGTGGGTGGACTGGAACCGGTACACCGACGAACTCTCCTTCGCACAGGCCTTCCGCAACCAGCTGGTCACGGTCGGCTTCCCGTCCACCATCGGCATGCTGATCGACACGTCCAGGAACGGCTGGGGCGGCACCGCACGGCCCACCGGCCCGGGCGCGACGACCACCGTCGACACCTACGTCGACGGCGGACGCTACGACCGGCGCTTCCAGACCGGCAACTGGTGCAACCAGTCCGGCGCGGGTCTGGGCGAGCGCCCGAAGGCCGCTCCGGCGACCGGGATCGACGCGTACGTGTGGATGAAGCCTCCGGGCGAGTCCGACGGCTCCAGCTCGGCGATCGCGAACGACGAGGGCAAGGGCTTCGACCGGATGTGCGACCCGACGTACACCGGTAACCCGCGGAACAACAACAACATGTCGGGCGCGCTGCCGAACGCGCCGGTCTCCGGGCACTGGTTCTCGGCGCAGTTCCAGCAGCTCATGACCAACGCCTACCCGGCGCTCTAAGCTCCGCTGGATCGGCGGTTCGCTGTTCGGTGCGGGTTCGGTGGGGGCTTGTCGCGCAGTTCCCCGCGCCCCTGAAGGGGCGCGGGTGAGCGGCCGGCTTCCACCGGGCCCGCTCAGGCGGTTTTCCTCAGGCCGCGGCGGATCGCGAGTTCCACCGGGGAGTAGTTCTCGTCCGCGCGTTCCAACTCGTAAGGCGCCGCCGGATGAAGCGGGGGCTGAGCCATGAAACGTGGCCGGGTCCCGTGGTGCGGTTGCGCCGCATGGACCAGGAAAGGGTGGCAGAGGTATACGTCGCCGGGGCGGCCGGTGGCGTGTGCGAGCGGGCGATGCGCCGAGGCCGTCACCAGTTCCGGTGCCAGCTCCAGCCCCGAGACGCCTTCCTCGCCGTACGGCTTCAGTAGTGGTGGTACGTCCAGGTGCGAACCCACCCGGATACGCGTCGGGGCGTCCGTCTCGCCGACCTCGCTGAACAGGAACAGCATCAGCAGGGACCGGTCCCGGGAGCGCAGGTTTGTGTAAGGCCAGGTCGCGCCCTCGGGGGAGTAGCTGCCCTCAATGTGCCAGCCCGCGTCGTCCGGTTCCTCCTCGTGCGGGAACCGCAGCGGGAAACTGCCCAGCGAATAGCGTGACGCCCAGCGGCCCTCGCCCACGAGCGCGTCGAACGCCTCATGCAGCACAGGGGTGTTGACCGCGGCGGCGAACGGGCCCTGCGCCATGTCCGACACCCAGTGCACGGGCTTCGTCCAGGTGCCCGGGTCGTCCGGGTCGCATCCCGTCTCCCGCCACAGCAGCCGTGCGCAGTGCTCGGCGACGCGGGGCGGGAAGGCGCCCTCGATCTTCACGAACCCGTCTTCGAGGAAACGCTCCACCAGCTCATCGTCCATAGGCACATCGTGGGGGAGCGGGACGGGCCCGCGCATCCGGGTTTTGCCGTGAGTGGGTATACGGGAGATCTCTGTTTGCCGTAACGGCAACAGAACTGGCCCGGTCGGCAGAGTCGGAGCAGGCTGGTGCCAACGACAACGGGAGGCCCGTACACCATGGCCCATCAGCACCGGCACAACCATGATCGCGACCAGGCGCCTGCTCACGCCCATAACCGTTCCCACGACCACAACCACGACCATGCCGACATCGACTTCGCCGAGATGATCCCCCATCTGGAAGGGCAGGCCGAACTGTTCGCGCCGCTCTACGCCGATGCCCTGGCCTGGCTGCGGCGGCAGCAGCCGGAACCGGGGCTGATCGTCGACGCGGGCAGTGGCCCCGGCATCATCTCGGGCTTCTTCGCGCAGGCGTTCCCCGAGGCGCGCGTCGTCGCGGCGGACAGTTCGGCGGCGCTTCTGGAGCGGGCCCGCGAGAACGCCGGACGACTCGGCACCGCCGACCGCTTCAGCACCGTAGAGGCTGAACTGCCGGACGGGCTGGGCGAGTTGGAGTATCCCGCCGACCTGGTGTGGTCGAGCCGGGCCGTCCACCATGTCGGCGACCAGCGGGCCGCGCTCACCGCACTCGCGGCCGTACTCGCCCCGGGCGGCACGCTCGCCGTGATGGAGGGCGGCCTCCCCGAACGGAACCTGCCGCGCGACCTGGGCTTCGGGCGGCCCGGCCTGGAGGCGCGGCTCGACGTGATCGAGCAGGGCTGGTTCACCGGAATGCGCACCAGCCTGCCCGGCCACGTGCGCGTGACCGAGGACTGGCAGGCCCTGCTCACCGCCGCCGGCCTGCGCCCCTCCGGCACCCGCTCCTTCACGCTCGACCTCCCCGCCCCGCTCACGGACGCGGCCCGCGCCTATGTGATCGGTGTCTTCGACCGGCGCCGCACGATGTTCGCGGACGAACTCGACGCCGAGGACCGCGCCACCCTCGACCGCCTCGTCGACCCCGACGACAAGGCGGGTCTGCACCATCGGCCCGACGCCTTCGTCCTGGCCACGTACACCGTGTACACGGGCAGCAAGCCGCAGGAGCAGTCGCGGGGGTGAGCGGGAGAGCTGCCTGCGGAATTGGTCAGGAGGCCCGACCCGCCCGCCCCGGGCTTGACTTCGAGGGCGCTTCAAGTGATGGACTCCCCGCTGTTCACCGACGCGCATGGCACATGCGTGGCACACACAGGGGGTAACCACCATGACCGACTCACCCGTCGCACTCATCACCGGCGGCGCAAGCGGCATCGGCGCGGCCGTCGCGCGGCGGCTGCTCGACGCCGGCCACCGGGTCACCGTCACCGGCCGGGGCGAAGAGCGGCTGAACGGCTTCGCCGAGGAACTCGGGCGCCCCGAAGGCCTGTTGACGATTCCCGGCAACGCCGCCGAGTACGACCAGGTCCGCGGCGCCGTCGAGACCACGCTGAAGCAGTTCGGGCGGCTGGACACGGTTGTCGCCAACGCCGGTTTCGCCACCCACGACACGGTCGCCGACGGCGACCCGGCGGGCTGGCCGGAGATGGTGCTGACCAACGTGCTCGGGCCCGCGCTGCTCATCAGGGCCTCGATTGACGCGCTGAAGGAGACCCGGGGCCGGATCGTGCTGGTCGGCAGCGTCGCCGGGTTCGTCCACACGCCGGGCAACATCTACGGGGCGACCAAGTGGGCGGTGACCGGTCTCGCCGAGAACACCCGCCGCCAGGTCACGGAGTTCGGCGTCGGCGTGACACTGGTGGCCCCCGGGCGTGTCGAAACCCCGTTCTGGGACAGCTACGGCAGCCTGCCCCCGGGGCATCTGCTGACGGCCGACCAGCTGGCCGACTCGATCGTCTGGGCGATCCGGCAGCCTGAGGGAGTCGACGTCAACACCGTGGTCGTACGGCCGATCGGTCAGCCCAACTGACCTGTGCACGGCCTGAGTTGCTTGCCCGGAAGCCGGAAGCCGGAAGCCGGAAGCCGGAAGCCGGAAGCCGGAAGCCGGAAGCCGGAAGCCGGAAGCCGGAAGCCCCGGGAGTCCGGGAGCCCGGTGTCGCGTGCGTGTACGCGGCACCGGGCTCCCTGCCCCCGACTCCGTGGCGTCGTTGTACCGTCGCCCCGGACTCAGTTGTCGCGGATGAACTGCTTGGCCAGCTGATCACCCAGGGAGACCGCCGCGCTGTGGCTCTCTATGGGTGAGACCTGCGAGTTCTTGAACAGGATGTACGTCACGCCGGAGTCGGTGCCGCCGCTCTCCGGGTCGGGGTCGATGCCGAGGGCCTGAGCGGTGGCGTACGACGCTTCGCCGATGATCTTCGCGGGGCCGGTGTCGCCGACGACCGCGTACTCGACCTTGTTGTTGTAGACCACGGCGACCACTCCACCGCCCTTGATCCCGGCGCCGGAGTAGTTCCAGATGCTGCTGGAGCTGGGCACGACGACGTACGGCAGTGAATCGGCCTTGAGCGGCTTGCCGTTGGACTGGTGGAACGCCGTGTCGTCCTGGTACCAGGGGTCGGTGGTCTCACTGCACTTCGACGTGCGTTGTCCGTCGCAGTCGATGTCCATGTCGGCCTTCCAGAACACGGCTCCGTTCTTGCCGCACACGGGTATCGAGGCCGAGGTCTCGTCGTCCGTCCTGTACTTGCCGCTGGATATCTGGGAGCAGGACGTCACCTTGGCGAGCAGGTCGGCCGCGCTGACCGAGCCCTCCTTGGTGGACGCCGGCCGGGGCGTGCCGGAGGCGTACGAGGGGAGTGCGGCGGTGGCGAGCAGAGCTGCGCCGGCAGCCGCGGTGAGGGTCAGTGTTCGAGAGCGCACTGTGGGGGGACCCTTCTGTTAGGAAAGTTTCCTTACCGGGTGCGATCCAAGGTGGACCTGTTTGCATGGCTGCGTCAACCCTGTCGACCGGGGTTCGATGCGGGCCGGTTGCCCTTGCTCCACGGGGAGTTGGACGCGGTGGAGGCGGGGCGGGAGCCGGGAGAGGGTGGGGCGGCAGGTCGGTTCAGGGGGAGCACGGGTGGTGGCGGCGGTGCGCGTGGGGTGATGTGCGCCGGTGGTGAGATGCGGGGAACCGTCGACCGGGACGACGTCAGGTCCACGCCGAAGGGCTGCGTCGCAACGGTCGAGACCCTGCCCGCGCGCAAGCGAAACGCCCCGGAGCCGCGACCGGATTCGGTGCGGACCGGGGCGTTGCCGTGACCTTCGTCAGCCCGCCTGGAAGGTGGCCGGGTCCGGGCCGAGGCGGCGGCCCTCGTGCAGCGCGCTGATCGCCGCGAGGTCCTCCGTGTCCAGGGTGAAGCCGAAGACGTCGATGTTCTCCTTGATCCGGGACGGTGTCACGGACTTGGGGATCACCACGTTGCCCAGCTGGAGGTGCCAGCGCAGGACGATCTGGGCCGGGGTGCGGTCGTGCTTCTGGGCGATGGCAACGATCGCCGGGACCTCCAGCAGGCCCTTGCCTGAGCCGAGCGGGGACCAGGCCTCCGTGGCGATGCCGTGCTCCGCGTGGTAGTCGCGGGACTCCTGCTGCTGGAGTTGCGGGTGCAGCTCGATCTGGTTGACCGCCGGGACGACCGAGGTCTCGGCGAGAAGCCGGTCGAGGTGCTCCGGAAGGAAGTTGGAGACACCGACGGCCCGGGCGCGGCCGTCCGCGTAGAGCTTCTCGAACGCCTTGTACGTGTCGACGAACGTGCCCTTGGCCGGCTGCGGCCAGTGGATCAGGTACAGGTCGACGTACTCCAGGCCGAGCTTCTCCAGGGAGGTGTCGAAGGCGCGGAGGGTGGACTCGTACCCCTGGTCGCTGTTCCAGAGCTTGGTGGTGACGAAGAGGTCCTCGCGGGGGACGCCGGATGCGGCGATGGCCTTCCCGGTGCCCACTTCGTTGCCGTAGATCGCCGCTGTGTCGATGCTGCGGTACCCACTCTCCAGCGCGGTGGTCACCGCCTGCTCCGCCTCGTCGTCCGGCACCTGCCAGACGCCGAAGCCCAGCTGGGGCATCTCGACGCCGTTGTTCAGGGTGATCGGGGGGACCTTGCTGCTCACGAGCTCTCGATCCTTCAGTCGTCGGTCGGGTACTCCCATCGTCAACGAGCGCGAGCCGTGCCGCATTCCTGACCGGGAGAATCCACGCGACCGGGAGAATCCGCGCGAACCGGCCGTCGGCTCGGTGCCGGTGGCGAGAATGGCCGGAAACGCATCCGAGGTCATCGGTCCGGACCATTGACCGCAGCCTGTCATGCCGCGACGCTGTATGGCGTCGTCGAACATGTTGCTGAACATTGTGCAGCCATGTGAACGAACGGCTGGCCTGGGCTTTCCCTCCCCCACCCTTCCGGAAAGCAGGTACGCACCCTTGGACGAGTCTGTGATGCCTCCGGCCCCAGGCGGGATCCTGGGCCACGAGACGGGCGAGGTCCGGTACCGCAAGCGGCCCGGAAGATCCGTCACCGCCTGAACACCCACCCGCGCACGGACGCTGGTTCCAGGTGATCGGCAGGGGCGGACGGAGCGGCAACCGGACCGAGAGGTCCTGCTCCAGCATGTGCACCTACGCCCTCGCGCGCGGCGCCCGACGCGGCTACCTGGACCCCCACTTCAAGGCTGTCGCCCGGCGCGGTCACCAGGGCGCCCTGGCGAAGCTCTCGACCGGCGCGGACGGCCGGACCGAGCTCGCCGGCATCTCAGTCGGCACGAACGTCGGCGACTACGCGTACTGCATCGCCCGCACCCGGGCCGGCAACGACTTCCACGGCCTGGGCGCCTTCCTGATCGCGAACGAACAACTGTGAGGTGATTGGCGTCATGAGCACATCCAGAAGGGCGCTGCTGGGTGCCGCCCTCGGCGGAGCCGCCGGAGCGGCCGTCGGTCTGCCGGCCGCCACCACCGCCCACGCCGCCTCCTGGCAGCAGAAGTGGGCCCCGTCGGCGAGCGCCGACGGCCTCGGCGCCTTCGAGACCATCGAGGACGACCGCGCCGACTCCCACACCGCCGCCCACCCGCACATCTACGCCACCGGCAACAACTGGCGCTTCACCATGCACACCGTCGACCGCGACACCTCGACCGACCGCCAGCGCCAGGAGGTCACGGGCCTGCGCAACGGAAGCGGCAGCGACTACCTCAAGTGGACGGAGGGCCAGACCTGGCGGGTCACCTACTCGATGTACATCCCGAGCTCGCTCAAGGCGACCACCACCTTCACCCACATCATGCAGATGAAGCAGCCCGGCAACGGCACCTCGCCGCTCGTCGTGCAGTCGCTGCGCCGGGTGAACGGCGTACAGACCATCGAACTGAAACTGGCCATCGGCGACATCCTGATCGGCCGTACGAACCTGGACCCGCTGCACGACAAATGGACCGACGTCGACTTCCAGATCAAGGTCGGCAACGGCTCGGCGGGCACGGTCCGCTGGATCCTCAAGTCCGCCGGCTCGACGGTGATCGACGCCTCGAAAACCGGCGTCGACACCTTCCTGGCCGACCGGGTACGCCCGAAGTGGGGCATCTACCGCTCCCTCGGCGACACCTCCGGGTCCCTCCAGGACAGCTACCTCCTTCTCACCAACCTCCGCGGCTACCAACTCGTCTGATGAACCGTCACATGCGGCCGTTCCTGGAGGCTGAGCGGGGGTGAGGCCTGTTGCCAGGTCTCGTGCTCGGCCGAACACCCCGGACGGTGTCGGGTGTTCTGGTTGCCCGCGTTCGCTCCGCGTCCGGGCGGCACGGATCGTGTCCGTGGTCCAGGCCGTCCCGGCAACGCGCCTTGAGATCCCTACGACGGGACGAAACGCGGTGAGTCGGGCCCGGTAGGGGGTCAGGCCTTGTACAGGGCCTCGACCTCCTTCACGTACGCGTCCTCGATCGCCTTGCGCTTCAGCTTCAGGGACGGGGTCAGCAGACCGTGTTCCTCGGTGAACGCCTGGGCCAGGATACGGAACGTACGGATCGACTCGGCCTTGGAGACCAGGGTGTTCGCGGCGACCACCGCACGCCGTACCTCCTTCTCCAGGTCCGGGTCGCGGACCAGTTCCGTCGAGGTCAGCTGCGGTTTGCCGCGCATCGTGAGCCAGTGCTCGACCGCCTCCCGGTCCAGGGTGATCAGAGCCGCGATGTACGGACGGTCGTTGCCGACCACGATGCACTGGGCGACCAGGGGATGGTCCCGGACGCGCTCCTCCAGGCCACCCGGGGCGACGCTCTTGCCGCCCGAGGTCACCAGGATCTCCTTCTTGCGGCCGGTGATCGTGAGGTAGCCGTCCTCGTCGAGGGAGCCCAGGTCGCCGGTGGCCAGCCAGCCGTCGTGCAGGGTCGCGTCCGTCGCCTTCTGGTTGTTCAGATAGCCCTGGAAGACGTTGTCGCCGCGCAGCCAGATCTCGCCGTCCTCCGCGATGTGCACGGTCGTGCCCGGGATGGCCTGGCCGACCGTGCCGTACCGGGTGCGCTCGGGCGGGTTCGCGGTGGCCGCGGCCGACGTCTCCGTCAGGCCGTACCCCTCGTAGATATGGACGCCCGCACCAGCGAAGAACAGGCCGAGGCGCCGGTCCATCCCCGAACCGCCCGTCATGGCGTGCCGCACGCGCCCGCCCATCGCGGCCCGGATCTTGGAGTACACGAGCTTCTCGTACAGCTGGTGCTGCATCCGCAGACCTGCCGACGGGCCGGGGCCCAGGTCCCAGGCCTTCTCCTCCACGGCCTCCGCGTACCGCACCGCGACCTCGACGGCCTTCTCGAACGGGCCGTCCCTGCCCTCCCGTTCGGCCTTGCGGCGGGCCGCGTTGAAGACCTTCTCGAAGATGTACGGCACGCCGAGGAAGAACGTCGGCCGGAACGTGGCGAGGTCGGGCAGCAGTGCCGCCGCGTTCAGCTGCGGCTGGTGGCCGAAACGCACCCCGCCGCGGATCGCGGCCACCTGCACCATCCGGCCGAAGACATGCGCCAGGGGCAGGAAGAGGAGGGTCGCCACCTCGTCGCCCTTCTTGGAGTGGAACACCGGTTCCCACCGCGCGATCATGGTGTCCGCCTCGAACATGAAGTTCGCGTGGGTGAGGACACAGCCCTTGGGGCGGCCCGTGGTGCCGGACGTGTAGATGATCGTCGCGGTCGACTCGGGCGTGACCGCGAGCCGGTGCCGGTGCACCACGTCGTCGTCGAGGTTCGCACCGGACTCGTACAGCTCCTGCACGGCGCCGACGTCGAGCTGCCACAGCCGGCGCAGCTCGGGCAGCCGGTCGATGACTGTGGCGATGGTCATCGCGTGGTCCTCGTGCTCCACCATCGCCGCCGTCACCTCGGCGTCGTACAGCATCCAGAAGACCTGCTCGGCCGAGGACGTCGGATAGACGGGCACCACCTGCGCGCCGATCGTCCACAGCGCGTAGTCGAAGAGCGTCCACTCGTAGCGCGTACGGGACATGATCGCGACCCGGTCCCCGAACCGGATGCCCTGCGAGAGCAGGCCCTTGGCGAGAGCCAGGACCTCGTCACGGAACTCGCCCGCGTTGACGTCCCGCCACTGGCCGGCGTCGTCCTTGCGGCCGAGCGAGACATGGAGGGGGTCTTCCTGGGCACGTTCGAACACCACGTCGGCCAGTCCGCCCACAGGCGGTGCCAACGCCAACGCAGGGTTGGTGAATTCGCGCAAACCCGCTCCTAGTGACGCTTTGCACAGCGCCGTGAAAGCTACCCCACGCCTTCACATCGCGGGAGGGGTTCCAAGCCGAGCGGTGTTCAGCTTCGATGCTGTCCCGAGGTGAAAAATACGTCTGTATGGGTAGAGGGCGGACACAACCGCCTGCGTCGGAGAAGATCCGGGTTCGGCAATCTCCACCGAATCCGACCGACCCGCTCACTCCCCGTGCCAGGCCTCTTGGGAATCTTTTTAAGGTCCCGGAGGTGGTCGTCAGCGCGGGTGCAGCCGGTCCCCGCTCGTCAGGATCGCCGCCGCCAGCGTGTCGGCCGCGCTCTGGGCCGACGTACGGCGGTGGCCGTGGACCAGGACGAAGTCGACCCGGCCCAGCTCGGGCAGCCCCGCGCGTTCGGGCACCCGGACCAGGCCGGGCGGGATCATCCCGCGCGAGTGGGCCATCACGCCGAGGCCCGCCCGGGCCGCTGCGATCAGGCCGTTGAGGCTGCCGCTGGTGCAGACGACACGCCATGCCCGGCCCTGCCGCTCCAGGGCCTCCATGGCGAGGGCGCGGGTGATGCCCGGCGGCGGATACACGATCAGCGGCACCGGGCGGTCGGGGTCCAGCCGGAGCCGCTGCGCGCCGATCCACACCAGCTCGTCGTGCCAGACCGGCTCGCCGCGCGGATCCTCGGGGCGTCGCTTGGCCAGGACGAGGTCCAGTTTCCCGGCGGCCAGCTGCTCGTGCAGGGTGCCCGACAGCTCGACCGTCAGCTCCAGATCCACCTCGGGATGGTCGTACCGGAAGGCCTCCAGGATCTCGGGCAGCCGGGTCAGTACGAAGTCCTCGGACGCGCCGAACCGCAGTCGGCCGCGCAGCCGCGTGCCGGTGAAGAAGGCCGTCGCCTGCTCGTGCACCTCCAGGATGCGGCGGGCGAAACCGAGCATCACCTCGCCGTCCTCGGTCAGCTCCACGGAGTGGGTGTCCCGGGAGAACAGCTGCCGGGACGCCGCGTCCTCCAGGCGCCGCACATGCTGGCTGACCGTCGACTGCCGCAGCCCGAGCCGTCGGGCGGCCTGCGTGAAGCTGAGCGTCTGGGCCACGGTCAGGAAGGTCCGCAGATGGGAGGGGTCGTACACCCCTCCACGCTACCCCGTTATCGCGAAACGTGATGACAGTCAGAGCGGTGTACGGGATTCCCGATCACGAACCGGAGGAGGACGATGGAAAGGGCACGACCGTCCCCGTACCTGACGTCCCTGTACTGAGTAGTGGAGCACCGTGAAACGCCTGAAGTGGCCGAGCTGGATGCCGATCGACCCCTACATCCTGCTGTTGCTCGGGACGGTGGGCCTCGCGGCACTCCTCCCGGCACGCGGGACGGGCGCCGACGTCGCCTCGGGTGCCTCCACGGCCGCCATCGCCTTCCTCTTCTTCCTCTACGGCGCCCGCCTCTCCACCCGAGAGGCGCTGGCGGGGCTGAAACACTGGCGGCTGCACGCCACGGTCCTCGCCTGTACGTTCGTCGTCTTCCCGCTGCTCGGCCTGGCCGCCCGTGGACTCGAACCGGTGTTCCTGACCCACGACCTCTACATCGGCCTGCTCTTCCTCACCCTCGTCCCGTCCACGATCCAGTCGTCCATAGCCTTCACCTCGATGGCCCGGGGCAACGTGCCCGCCGCGATCTGCGCGGGCTCCTTCTCCTCTCTTGTCGGCATCGTCGTCACCCCGCTGCTCGCGGCCACCCTGCTCGGCAGCACCGGCGGCGGCTTCTCGCTCGACTCGCTCCTCGAGATCGTGCTCCAGCTGCTGGTGCCGTTCCTCGCCGGGCAGCTGCTCCGGCGCTGGATCGGCACGTTCGTCACCCGGCACAAGAAGGTGCTGGGGCTGGTCGACCGCGGCTCGATCCTCCTCGTCGTCTACACCGCGTTCAGCGAGGGCATGGTCGAGGGCATCTGGCACCAGGTCGGCCCCGCCCGGCTCGGCGGCCTCCTGGTCGTCGAGGGCGTACTGCTCGCGGTGATGCTGGCGCTCACCTGGTACGGCGGCAAGGCGCTCGGCTTCGACCGTGAGGACCGGATCACGATCCAGTTCGCCGGCTCGAAGAAGTCCCTGGCGGCCGGACTGCCCATGGCGAGCGTCCTGTTCGGCGCCCAGGCCTCGCTGGCCGTGCTGCCGCTCATGCTCTTCCACCAGATGCAGCTGATGGTGTGCGCGGTGATCGCCAAGCGCCGCTCGCAGGACCCGGTGACAGCCGACCCGGTGGTCACCGGGCAGGACGCGGGCGGACCGTCCCGCGTGACGGCCGGTACGGCGACGTGTCACCGATGAGCCGTCCACGAGAGCCGGGCCCGGCCACAGAGGCCGGGCCCGGGTCCCGCGCGACGGCGATCTCCGTACGTCGTCAGGAGTGACGGGGATGTGAACGGCTCTCGTTCACCTTGTCCAGGGGCAGCCACAGGACCGTGCTGCCCGTGGCGCTCTCCTCGTCCGCGGTCGCCGTCATGGAGGCCGTGGACAGTTCCGCCGTACCCAACGCCCGGTCCCAGACCCGGACATCGTCGATCGCACCGCTGAAGTGCTGCAGACTGTCCACCCGTTGCCCGACGTGCACCCCGAACACCGAGTTGCGGCTGACGGATCCGGTCACGTCCGCCACGCTGACGGCCGTACCGTCGACGAAGAGCGTGAACTGGCCGCCGCCACGGCGCAGGGCCGCGAAGTGCCACTGGCCGTCGTTGTAGGTGCCCACGGAGGTCGCGGACGCCGTCCTGACGGCCGACGCGCCGTCCCGGACGGTCATCAGGCCCCGTACCCGGTTGCTCGCGGGCTCGGCGCGGAGCCAGACCTGCGGCTGGGTGGAGCCCACCCCGCCCATCCACAGCAGCGGCCGGTCACCGGCCGTCGCCGTGGTGCGGAACCAGAGCGCCACGGTGAAGTCCTTGGTGCCGAGCGGCAGCCGGTCGCTGTACGGGAGGCGCACGGCGTCGTCCACGCCGTCGAACTCCAGCGCGCCGCCACCGAACACCCCGGTGGTCGCCGTGGCGCCGCCCAGAACGGCGGCCGGTCGGGCCTGCGGGGCCAGGTCACGGGTGGTCGGGTCCGGACCGCGCGCCGGTGTCAGCCAGTCCTCGGTGAAGCGGGCGAAGCGGATCTCGTCGCGTGCGTCGACGGTGCCGGCCTCGTACATCAGGCCCGCCGTCCCGCTGTCGATCTTCACCAGGTCGGAGTAGCCCGACCAGTCCCGGGTGACGACCGTGCCCCGGTCCACGCTGTCCCAGGTGCGTCCGCCGTCGTACGAGGAGCGGATCATCATCGTCCGGCGCCGGTCGGGATCGCCCGGGCAGGCCAGCAGCACGCGGGCGCCCAGGCCCACCGTGGAGCACTGGACCTGGGGTGCGTAGAGATCCGGGAGGGCGCGGAAGGGAGTGACGAAGCTGCTGCCGCCGTCCGCGCTGAAGGCCTGGGTGCGGTGTCCGAGATCGGTACCGTCCTGTTCCCGGCCGCTGACCAGGATCACCCCGTCCGAGCGCTCCGTGATCGTCACCTCGGACGGTTTCTGCCGGAAGGTGCCGTCCGCCGCGATCGGCCAGCTGTCGGTGGCACCGACCTTCCAGTGGTCGCCGCCGTCGTCGCTGATGATCAGCGCGGCGTGGTTGGCGCTGATCCGACTGCCGTCCCACGACTCGGTGTTGACGCCGAAGACGAGCCGGCCGGCGTGCTCGCCCCGGGTGAGCTGGATGCCGTGCACGGGGCCCGTCGCGTACCAGGAGTTCCACTCGGGCGGCATGATCTCGGCGCTCAGGTCGCGCGGCTCGGACCAGTTCAGTCCGTCGTCGTCGCTGTACTGCAGATGGGGGGTACGGTCGCACGGCACCGGGCAGTTGCCGCCGCCCCGGCCCGTGTTCCAGCTCTGCGCGAGGAGGATGCGGCCGGTCTCCCGGTCCACGATCGGCGCCGGGTTGCCGTGCGTGTCGACCCCGCCGTCGTTGACGACCTGGACGGGGCCCCAGGTGCGCCCGTCGTCGGTCGACCGCTTGACGACGATATCGATGTCACCGGCGTCCCCGCAGTTGTCCTTCCGTCCCTCGGAGAAGGCCAGCAGCGTGCCCTTCAGGGTCCGGACGATCGCGGGGATCCGGTAGCAGGCGTAACCGGGGTCCTGGGAGGCCCGGAAGAGCACCTGCTGCTCGAACGTGGCCGTCTCGGTGGCCTGTTCGGCACCTGCGGGGCTCGGCATCGCGAGCAGCAGAGCGGCCGTGGTGAACACGGCCGTGAGGGTGGATCTGAATCGTGCGCGAAGACTTGACGGCATGTACGGCCCTGCCCTTCAACGTCTGGACTTCATGCGTCTGGACTTCAGAGTTCGTGACTTCAGAGGTCTGGACATCTGAACAATCGGGCATCCGAAAATCTGGACATCCTACGTCCAGCGTGCGCGCATCAGACGGTAGTTGGATGCTCAGCCGCCCCACAAGAACCGTGTGTCAAGGGATCAGGACAACCTTGCCGAGGTTGGTCCGGGACTCGATGACCCGGTGTGCGCCGGCCGCGTCCGCCAGGGCGAACTCCCCGTGCACCACCGGTCGTACGGCTCCTTCGGTGAACAGCCTCCACAGCTCGCGGCGCCACCGCTCGTACAACTCGGGTTGCTCGCGGGCTATTCGGCGCAGCTGGAACCCGGTGACGGTCGTGCCGCCCACCAGCAGGTCGTACGCGTCGATAGTGCCGCCGCCCGAGCTGTACGCGACGAGCCGCCCGCCGGGGGCGAGGGCGGCCGGCGCCGGGGTGAGCGACGCACCGCCGACCGCGTCGAGGACGTAGTCCACGGAGGCGAACCCGCCCTCCGGGCTCCCTTCGGCCGGCCGGCCGTGACCGGGTCGGCCCAGCCGGTCGTACGGGACCACCTCGTCGGCTCCGAGGCCGCGCACGAAGTCGGCCTTGGCCGGGTCGGAGACGGCGCCGACCACCCGGGACGCACCGCGCGTCCGCGCGAGCTGCACCGCGAGCTGCCCGACGCCGCTCGCAGCCCCTGTGATCAGCGCTGTTTCGCCCGGTGTCGGGCGGGCCGCGGACAGAGCGCCGAGGGCGACCAGTCCGCTGCGGACGAGCGCGACCGCGTCGACCGCAGAGGCGCCGTCGGGCACGGGGGAGTCCATGCCTTCCTGGAGCACCGCGAAGTCTGCGTAACCGTGGCCGAAACAGAGCCCGGTGACCCGGTCGCCCGGCCGGAAGCCGGTCACTCCGGCCCCCGACGTCGTGACCTTCCCGGCGATCTCGCCGCCCAGCGGGACCGGTTCGGCGGCCTCGGTCACCTTGCGGACGACGGGGAGGGTGACGCCGATCGCCTCGCAGCGCACGAGGAGCTCACCGGGCCCGGGCTCGGGCACGAGGGCCTCTTCAAGGAACAGGGGACCACCTGTGTGCCCGTACCGAACACGGCGCATCCGCACCTCGCACCTCATGCCTCTGGAAAACCGTTGGGAGCCCCAACGATAAACGTATAACCATTGGGAGGTCCAATGATTATTGGTTAGTCTTTCCGCATGTCTGTCGAACTTCGTTCCATACGCGTCCTCCCCAGCTGGATCCTGGGGAGGGCCGCCGATCGTGGACGGGCGCTGGTCGCCGCGGCGCTGGCCGACGAGGGGCTGAAGATGTGGCACCACGTGGTGCTCTCCGCCGTCGCGGAGCTGGGCCCGGTCGCGCAGGCCGAACTGGTGCGCGGGGTGGGGCTCGATGCCAAGGACATGGTCGGCGTTCTCAACGACCTTCAGGACGCCTCGCTGGTCGTGCGCGCACCCGATCCGCACGACCGACGCAAGAACGCGGTGACGGTCACGGCGGACGGGCGGCGGCTGCTGGCCCGCTGCGAGCGGGCCGCGCGCAAGGCCAACGACGAGCTGCTGGCGCCGCTCACGGTCGTGGAGCGCGAGCTGTTCATGGGCCTGCTCGCCCGGGTGTCGGGTGCGACGTAGCCGACAGGTCAGCGGGCAGTCGGATAGAGGCGGGGCCCCACCGGCGCAGGGGGCGCTCCCCGCCGTTCGAGGCCCCGCCGCCGTGCCGCGGGGAAGCCGGTCAGCCCTGGGAGGCCGCGGCCTGCAGGGCGATACGGTCCTCGCCCGCGTACACGTTCATGTTGGCGCCCCGGAGGAACCCCACCAGGGTCAGCCCCGACTCGGCCGCCAGGTCGACGGCGAGCGACGAGGGCGCCGAGACGGCCGCCAGTACCGGAATCCCCGCCATGACCGCCTTCTGTGCCAGCTCGAACGAAGCCCGGCCGGAGACCAGCAGGATCACGCGGGACAAGGGGAGGTCGCCGTTCTGCAGCGCCCGGCCGACCAGCTTGTCGACCGCGTTGTGCCGGCCCACGTCCTCGCGGATGTCGATCAGCTCGCCCTCCTCCGTGAACAGGGCCGCCGCGTGCAGACCCCCGGTCCGGTCGAACACCCGTTGGGACGCCCGGAGCCGGTCGGGGAGGCTCGCGAGCAGTTCGGGCGTCAGCCGGACCGGGGGAGCGTCGTCGCCGTCGTCGATGGGCCAGCGGGCCGTCGTGCGTACCGCGTCCAGACTCGCCTTGCCGCACAGGCCGCACGAGGACGTCGTGTACACGTTCCGCTCCAGCGTGATGTCGGGCAGCACCACGTCCGGAGCCGTCCGCACGTCCACCACGTTGTACGTGTTCGAGCCTCCCCCACTCTCGGCTCCGCTCGAGCGGGAGGCGCCCCCACCCGTGGCACCCGCGCAGTACACGATGTTCTGCAGGTCGCGCCGCTCGGCCAGCACGCCCTCGCTCACCAGGAAGCCGGCGGCGAGCGCGAAGTCGTCGCCCGGTGTCCGCATGGTGATGGCGATCGGCTTGCCGTTCAGCCTGATCTCCATGGGTTCCTCGGCGACGAGCGTGTCCGGACGGGTGGAGATCGCACCGTCCCGGATCCGGATCACCTTGCGTCGTTCCGTGACTCGTCCCATGTCCTGATCAGCCCCGGTTCTGTACGTGCTGGTAGGTGACCTTCGCGATCCATTGTCCTGCACGTGCGCAGTGGCTCAGCGGCCCACCGGGCCCTGTTGCCGAAAGGGAATAGTTGACGACATATTGTCTACAGTATGGGAGGTGGGTCGGCAAGAGGTGTGGCACGGGTCGGAGCGATGGCGGCGCGTCCCGGAACGCCACCCCGTGCGTCCCGGGAGGCCGTTCGTCCGGTCCGAACTACCGTTCGGCGCAGTCTGGATACCGTTCACCGCATACGGTCGGCGAGTTCGACCGGCCACCTTCCCAACCGTGCGGCCGGTTCCTATCGTCCGGGATCATGAGTCCCCCCATCGCGCCCCCCGGCTGGAGCCGCTGGCTCGTACCGCCGGCCGCCCTCTCGGTCCACCTCTCCATCGGTCAGGCCTACGCCTGGAGCGTCTTCAAGCCGCCGCTGGAATCCGCGCTCGGCCTCAGCGGCACGCAGAGCGCGCTGCCCTTCCAGCTCGGCATTGTCATGCTCGGCCTGTCCGCCGCGTTCGGCGGCACCCTCGTCGAGCGCAACGGGCCGCGCTGGGCCATGACCGTCGCCCTGGTCTGCTTCTCCTCCGGCTTCCTGATCGCCTCGCTCGGCGCCGCCACCGAGCAGTACTGGCTGATCGTCTTCGGCTACGGCTTCGTCGGCGGCATCGGCCTCGGCATCGGCTACATCTCGCCCGTCTCCACTCTGATCAAGTGGTTCCCGGACCGGCCCGGCATGGCCACCGGCATCGCGATCATGGGCTTCGGCGGCGGCGCGCTCATCGCCTCGCCCTGGTCGGCGCAGATGCTGGAGTCGTTCGGCTCCGACAGCTCCGGGATAGCGCTCGCCTTCCTCGTGCACGGACTGACGTACGCCGTGTTCATGTCGCTCGGGGTGCTCCTGGTGCGGGTGCCGCGCGGCGGGAAGCCCGCCGCAGGCGGGGCGAGCGGGCCGAGCGCCCTCACGGGCGTCCAGGTCTCCGCGCGCAGCGCCGTGCGGACCCCGCAGTTCTGGTGCCTGTGGGTCATCCTCTGTATGAACGTGACCGCGGGCATCGGCATTCTGGAGAAGGCCGCGCCGATGATCAAGGACTTCTTCGCGGACAGCTCCACCCCGGTCTCGGTGTCGGCGGCGGCCGGTTTCGTCGCGCTGCTGTCGGCGGCCAACATGGCGGGCCGGATCGGCTGGTCGTCCACCTCCGACCTGATCGGCCGTAAGAACATCTACCGCGTCTACCTCGGCGTGGGGGCGCTGATGTACGCGTCGATCGCCTGGTTCGGGGACTCCTCCAAGCCGGTGTTCATCCTGTGCGCCCTGGTGATCCTCTCCTTCTACGGCGGCGGCTTCGCCACTGTCCCCGCCTATCTGAAGGACCTCTTCGGGACCTACCAGGTCGGCGCGATCCACGGGCGGCTGCTCACCGCCTGGTCCACGGCCGGTGTCCTCGGCCCGCTGATCGTCAACTGGATCGCCGACCGGCAGGAGGAGGCCGGCAAGACCGGCTCGGCTCTCTACGGGCTGTCGTTCTACATCATGATCGGACTGCTCGCCGTCGGTTTCGTCGCCAACGAACTCGTCCGCCCCGTCGACCCCCGCCACCACATCCCCGCACCGAAGGAGGCCGCCGATGTCCAGCGACAGCAGTCCGTCTGAAGGCGCGGGCCCGCCGCCCGACCGCCGGCCCCTGATCGCGTTCGCCTGGCTGTGGGTGGGGGCGCCGCTGTGTTACGGCGTGTACGAGCTGGTGCAGAAGGCGACACAGCTGTTCACGGGGTAGGTGTTCGGTCACGCCGTGCTCTGATAGAAGCCGACAACCCGGCCGCGTTAATCCTGTGGCATCGCGTGCCGCCGTACTGGTGAGTCACTGATCAGACTGGTGGATCCCGCTACCGAAAAGCAGCAAGGGGGACCCACCCATGAACGGCTCGCGCATCGCCGCCGTCGGTCACTACCAGCCCGCCAAGGTGCTCACCAACGAGGATCTGGCGGGTCTGGTCGACACCAACGACGAGTGGATCAGAAGCCGGGTGGGCATCCGTACGCGCCACATCGCCGGTCCCGACGAGCCCGTCGACGAGCTGGCCGCGCATGCCGCCGCCAAGGCGCTCGCGGCGGCGGGCCTGACCGCGAGCGACATCGACCTCGTCCTCGTCGCCACCTCGACCGCCGTCGACCGCTCCCCGAACATGGCCGCCCGGGTCGCGAACCGGCTCGGCATGCCCTCGCCGGCCACGATGGACCTCAACGTCGTGTGCGCCGGCTTCACCCACGCCCTGGCCGCGGCCGACCACGCGGTCCGGGCCGGGGGATCGGTCCGGGCCCTGGTCATCGGCGCCGACAAGATGTCCGCGGTGGCGGACTGGACCGACCGCACGACCTGCGTACTCGTCGGGGACGGTGCGGGCGCGGCGGTCGTCGAAGCCTGTCCGGCGGACGCGCCGGGACCCGCCGGAATCGGGCCCGTGCTGTGGGGCTCGGTGCCCGAGATGGGAAACGCGGTACGGATCGAGGGCACGCCCTCACGGTTCGCGCAGGAGGGGCAGAGCGTCTACCGCTGGGCCACCACCCAGCTGCCGCGCATGGCCCGCCAGGCCTGCGAGCGCGCGGGCCTGGCCCCCGAGGACCTCGCCGCCGTCGTCCTGCACCAGGCCAACCTGCGCATCATCGAACCGCTGGCGGCGAAGATCGGCGCGGTGAACGCCGTCGTGGCACGCGATGTCGTCGAGTCCGGCAACACCTCGGCCGCCAGTATCCCGCTCGCCTTCTCGAAGCTGGTCGAGCGCGGCGAGATCTCCACCGGCGACCCGGTCCTGCTGTTCGGCTTCGGCGGCAACCTCTCGTACGCCGGGCAGGTCGTCCTCTGCCCGTGAGCGGGGCGGTCTCACGGGCCTGCCATGGACGGGGTGGGCCCTCCGCGGCCCACACAGGGCTCCTTCGGGACGCCTGTTTCTTTGTCCTCTCAGTGGAAGAAGTAGGCGGCAATCTCTGCTCAACTTCTTCCCAGCCCCGGCAGTCGCTGCTACGTTCCACTCCAAAGCCCGGCGAAGTGGCCGGAAGGCAGTGGCCGGTTGGTTCCTGACTAGGCGGGGAGGGGCCAGTGAGACGCATGACCGCTCGACCCGCGAACGCCCACCAGTCCCGGCTGCTGCGTCTGTTGCGTGACGGCGGGCCCAACTCCCGGGCCCAGCTGGGGGATCAGATCGACCTGTCACGGTCCAAGCTGGCCGTGGAGGTGGACCGGCTCCTGGAGACGGGCCTGGTCGTGGCCGACGGACTCGCCGCCTCGCGAGGCGGTCGCCGCTCCCACAACATCCGGCTCGCCCCCGCCCTGCGCTTCCTCGGCGTCGACATCGGCGCGACCTCGATCGACATCGCGGTCACCAACGCCGAACTGGAAGTGCTGGGACACCTCAACCAACCCATGGACGTACGCGAGGGCCCGGTCGCGGTCTTCGAGCAGGTCCTGTCCATGGCCGCCAAGCTGAGAGCCTCCGGGCTCGCGGAGGGGTTCGACGGCGCCGGCATCGGCGTCCCGGGCCCGGTCCGCTTCCCCGAAGGCGTACCGGTCGCCCCGCCGATCATGCCCGGTTGGGACGGCTTCCCCGTCCGGGAGGCGCTCAGCCAGGAACTGGGCTGTCCGGTGATGGTCGACAACGACGTGAACCTGATGGCGATGGGGGAGCAGCACGCGGGCGTCGCCCGTTCCGTGGGCGACTTCCTCTGCGTCAAGATCGGCACCGGAATCGGCTGCGGCATCGTCGTCGGCGGTGAGGTCCACCGCGGGGTGACGGGCAGCGCCGGCGACATCGGCCACATCCAGGCGGTGCCCGACGGGCGCCCTTGCGCCTGCGGCAACCGGGGCTGCCTGGAAGCCCACTTCAGCGGCGCCGCTCTCGCCCGCGACGCCAAAGAGGCGGCCCAGCAAGGACGTTCGGCGGAACTCGCGGCCCGATGGGAGGCGAACGGCGCCCTGAGCGCCGTCGACGTCGCCGCCGCCGCTGCCGCCGGGGACGCCACCTCGCTCGACCTGATCCGCGAGGGCGGCAACCGCACCGGCCAGGTCATCGCCGGTCTCGTCAGCTTCTTCAACCCCGGCCTGGTGGTGATCGGCGGCGGGGTGACCGGCGTCGGCCACACCCTGCTCGCCGCGATCAGAACCCAGGTCTACCGCCAGTCGCTGCCACTGGCGACCGGCAACCTGCCCATCGTTCTGGGGGAGTTGGGCCCCACCGCCGGAGTCATCGGCGCGTCCCGCCTCATCAGCGACCACCTGTTCTCACCCGCGTAGGCCGCCTCCTTACCCGAGCCACCCGACGCACACCACCAGCACAGCGCCCTGCTCTGCCCTGCGCAAAACGCCTGCCCGGCAGGCGATCCACCCTGCAACCGGCCCGCACGCCCGCCAAGGGGAACCGTCATGGCACCAGAACCACCGCTGCTCAGCATGTCCGGCATCACCAAGTCGTTCCCCGGAGTCCGGGCCCTCGACGGCGTCGACCTCGACGTCCAGGCCGGTGAAGTGCACTGTCTGCTCGGCCAGAACGGGGCCGGAAAGTCCACTCTCATCAAGGTCCTGGCCGGCGCCCACCAGCCCGACGACGGCACGATCAGCTGGCGCGGCGAGCCGGTCACCCTGCGCTCGCCCATCGCCGCCATGCGCCTCGGCATCGCCACCATCTACCAGGAACTCGACCTGGTGGAAGGCCTGTCGGTGGCCGAGAACGTCCACCTCGGGCATGAACCCACGGCCGCCGGATTCGTCGTACGGGGCAAGGCCGCCAAAGCGTCGACTGCCGTGCTGCTCAGGCGACTCGGGCATCCGGAGGTCGAACCGGGGCGCCTGGTGGGGGAGTTGTCGGCGGCGCAGCGGCAGATCGTGTCCATGGCGCGGGCGCTCTCCCACGACGTACGGCTGATCGTCATGGACGAACCGTCCGCCGCGCTCGACCCGGAGGAGGTCGACAACCTCTTCCGTATCGTCGGCGACCTGACCGCCGACGGGGTCGCCGTCGTCTACATCTCGCACCGCCTGGAGGAGATCCGCCGTATCGGCGACCGCGTGACCGTGCTCAAGGACGGCCGGGCGGTGGCCGGCGGACTCCCCGCCAAGTCCACACCGACCCGCGAGGTCGTCGCCCTGATGACCGGCCGCAACGTCGAGTACGTCTTCCCGGACCGCCCCGCGACACAGGGGGACGCGGGCATCGCGCCGGTCCTCGAAGTCCAGGGGCTCGCCAGGGAGGGCGAGTTCGCGCCCGTCGACCTCACCGTGCGCCCCGGCGAGATCGTCGGGCTTGCCGGACTGGTCGGGTCGGGTCGCTCGGAGATCCTGGAGACGATCTACGGCGCCCGCAAGCCGACAGCCGGGCAAGTGCTCGTCGACGGAAGGGTGTTGAGGCCCGGAAGCGTACGGGCCGCAGTGCGCGCCGGGCTCGGGCTCGCCCCCGAGGAACGCAAGGCGCAGGCCCTCCTGATGCTGGAGTCCGTCACCCGCAATGTGTCGGTCTCCTCCATGTCCCGCTTCGCACGCGGAGGTTGGATCGACCGGGGCGCCGAACTGGAAGCCGCCCGCGCCGCCACCCGTGAGCTCTCGCTACGCCCCGACAACCCCTCCGTACCCGTCCGCACCCTCTCCGGCGGCAACCAGCAGAAGGCCGTCCTCGCCCGCTGGCTGCTGCGCGGCTGCCGTGTCCTGCTCCTCGACGAACCCACCCGGGGAGTCGACGTCGGCGCCCGCGCCGAGCTGTACGCGGTGATCCGCCGCCTCGCCGACGAGGGCCTCGCCGTCCTGCTGGTCTCCAGTGAAGTGCCCGAGGTGCTCGGCCTCGCCGACCGCGTCCTGGTCCTGCGTGAGGGCCAGGTCGTCCACACGGCACCCGCCCGTGAACTCGACGAACACCGCGTGCTCGACCTCGTGATGGAAGGAGCCCCTGTGGCCAGCGCATCCTCTGCGGCCGGCAGCCCCGCGGCCGGTGAAAGGGGCCCCGCATCATGACGCAGCCCGTGTCCCCGCCGCGCACCACCACCGACAAGGTCCCGTCGGCCGGTCGACTCCCGGCCTGGCGAGGCGTGGTGGCCCGCGCCGACATCCGCACCCTCTCCCTCCTCGGTGTCCTCGCCGCACTGATCGTCGTCGGCGGGATCACCAAGCCCGACGAGTTCCTCGACACCCGCAACCTCCAACTCGTCCTCACCCAGGGCTCGGTGATCGGTGTCGTCACCGTCGGGATGACCTTCGTCATCATGTCGGGCGGCATCGACCTGTCGGTCGGCGCGATCGTGGCCCTCTCCTCGGTGTGGGCGACCACCGTCGCCACCCAGGAGTACGGCTTCGCCGGCATCCTCTTCACCGCCGTACTCGTCGGACTGGGCTGCGGACTGGTCAACGGGCTGCTCATCGCGTACGGCGGGATGGTCCCGTTCATCGCCACGCTCGCCATGCTGGCCTCGGCGCGCGGACTCGCCCTCCAGATCACGGACGGTTCGACGCAGATCGTCACGATCGACAGCGTCCTCGACCTCGGCGAGCGCGACGCGTACATCCTCGGCATCCCGCCACTGGTGCTGGTCTTCGCGGTAGTGACGATCATCGGCTGGCTGATCCTGAACCGCACCACCTTCGGCCGCCGCACGGTCGCCGTGGGCGGCAACGCGGAGGCGGCCCGCCTGGCCGGCATCGACGTACGCCGCCAGCGCCTCTACCTGTACCTCCTGTCCGGGCTGTGCTGCGGGATCGCCGCCTTCCTGCTGATCATCCTGTCCGGCTCGGGCCAGAACACCAACGGCAACCTGTACGAGCTGGACGCAATCGCTGCCGCGATCATCGGCGGCACGCTGCTCAGCGGGGGTCGCGGCACCATCGTCGGCTCCGTGCTGGGCGTCCTGATCTTCACCACGATCACCAACATCTTCGCCCTGAACAACCTGCAGAGCGATGTGCAGCAGATCGCCAAGGGCGCGATCATCGTCGCCGCCGTGCTCGTCCAGCGCCGTACCGCAAGCACGACCTGAGGGAAGGGTTCACCGCCATGCCAGAGCCGACGCCTTTCACAAGCCGCAGAGGACTGCTCTTCGGGACCGCCGCCGTCGGGGCGGGAGTCCTGCTCACCGGTTGCACAAGCAATGAGCCCGATGACGAGCCCGCCGCGAACGACGACCGGCCGGCCGCCGCCGACACCCCCGGCAAGGCCGTCACCATCGGCTTCGCCGGACCGCAGGCCGACCACGGCTGGCTCAACGCGATCAACGACAACGCCAAGAGCCGGGCGAAGAAGTACTCCGACGTGACGCTGGAGATCACCGAGGGCTCGAACGACACCGCCGCGCAGATCGGCCAGATCGAGACGCTGATCAACAAGAAGGTCGACGTGCTGGTGATCCTGCCCGCCGACGGCAAGGCGCTCACCCAGGTCGGTCTGAAGGCGATGCGCGCCGGCATCCCGGTCGTCAACCTGGACCGGATCTTCAACACCCCGCAGGCGTACCGCTGTTGGATAGGCGGCGACAACTACGGCATGGGCCTCAACGCCGGTCACTACATCGGCGAGCAGCTCAAGGACGTCGACGACGCCAAGGTCATCGAACTCGCCGGCCTCGACAACCTGGAACTGACCAAGCAGCGCACCCAGGGCTTCGACGACGCCCTGAAGAACTACCCGAACATCAAGAAGGTCGCCCGCCAGGCCGCCGAGTTCACGGTCGAGTCGGGCCAGGCCAAGATGGCCCAACTCCTCCAGGCGCAGTCCAAGTTCAACGCCCTGTGGAACCACGACGACGACCAGGGCGTGGGCGCGCTGCGGGCGATCGAACAGGCCGGCCGCGACGACTTCCTGATGGTCGGCGGCGCGGGCGCCCTCTCCGCCTTCCAGGCCATCAAGCAGGACAACGGTGTCCTGAAGGCGACGGTGCTCTATCCGCCCACGATGGCCGCCTCGGCGATCGACCTGGCCCGTGCGCTCGGCCAGGGCAAGGGAGTCAGCGGCCTCTCCGAGTTCGAGATCCCGTCGTCCCTGACGCTCTACTCGGCGGTCGTCGACAAGGCCAACGTCGATCAGTACATGCCGACCGGCTTCAAGTAGAGGCAACGGGCCAGGAGCCGTGCTCCAAAGGGGCGCGGGGCTGTATCGAACATGCGGCTCCGCCGCGTGGGCGCGACCAGCCGCGACGCGCCCGCAGGCGACACACCGCGCTGCCTGCGGAGCGCTTGGCGCCACCACCACGAGGAGGACATCCGCATGGCACAGCCGCAGGCAGGCGCCGCCGAGGCCGACAAGCCGACGCTGGGCGTCGGCATGGTCGGATACGCGTTCATGGGCGCAGCCCACTCCCAGGGCTGGCGTACCGTGGGCCATGTCTTCGACCTGCCCCGGCGCCCGGCGCTCGCCGCGATCTGCGGCCGGGACCCCGGTGCCGTCCGAGCGGCAGCGAACAGGCACGGCTGGGCGGCGGCCGAGACCGACTGGCGTGCCCTGATCGAACGGGACGACGTCGACCTCGTCGACATCTGCACCCCCGGCGACAGCCACGCCGAGATCGCCCTCGCCGCCCTCGCCGCGGGCAAACACGTACTGTGCGAGAAGCCCCTCGCGAACACCGTCGAGGAAGCCATGGCGATGACTGCGGCGGCCGAAGAGGCCGAGCGGCGCGGCCAGTTGGCCATGGTCGGCTTCAACTACCGCCGCCTGCCGGCCACCGCGCTCGCCCGTTCCATGGTCGCCGAGGGCAGGCTCGGCAGCCTGCGGCACGTACGGGTGACGTACCTTCAGGACTGGCTGGTGGACCCGGAGTTCCCGCTCACCTGGCGGCTGCGCAAGGAGTCGGCGGGGTCGGGCGCGCTCGGCGACCTGGGCGCGCACATCGTCGACCTCGCCCAGTATCTCGCCGGCGAACCCCTCGCCGGAGTCTCCGCCATCACCGAAACCTTCGTACGGGAACGCCCGTTGCCCGGCGGTACGACCAGCGGCCTGACCGCCACCGCGACCGCCGGCGCCGGACAGGTCACCGTGGACGACGCCGCCGTGTTCACCGGCCGCTTCGCCTCGGGCGCCCTCGCCTCCTTCGAGGCCACCCGGTACGCGACCGGCCGCAAGAACGCTCTGCGCATCGAACTCAACGGCGAACGCGGCTCGTTGGCCTTCGACCTGGAGCGCCTCAACGAACTCGCCTACCACGACGGCACCGAACCCGGCACGCACGCGGGCTTCCGCCGCATCCTCGTCACCGAACCCGACCACCCCTACCTGGACGCCTGGTGGCCGCCGGGTCACGGCCTCGGCTACGAGCACTCCTTCGTCCATCAGGCCCGCGACCTCGTCCTGGCGATAGCGGAGGGCAGCCGGCCCCGGCCGTCCTTCGCGGAGGGCCTCCAGGTGCAACGCGTCCTGGCGGCGGTGGAGGAGAGCGCGGAGAAGAACTCCGTCTACACACCCATAGCGGGCTCACCCGTATCGATCAAACCGGTATCGATCTCACCCCTGTCGGACTGAGGAGGCTCGACGAGAATGCCGCGCGACTTCACACTTTTCACCGGCCAGTGGGCCGACCTGCCTCTCGAAGAGGTCTGCCGCCTCGCCCGTGACTTCGGCTACGACGGACTCGAACTCGCCTGCTGGGGCGACCACTTCGAGGTCGACAAGGCCCTGGCGGACCCGTCCTATCTGGAGGGGCGTCACCAACTCCTCGACAAGTACGGCCTCAAGTGCTGGGCGATCTCCAACCATCTGGTCGGCCAGGCCGTCTGTGACGCCATCATCGACGAGCGGCACCAGGCGATCCTGCCCGCCCGTATCTGGGGCGACGGCGACGCTGAGGGAGTACGGCAGCGTGCGGCGGCCGAGATCGCCGACACGGCACGGGCCGCCGCGGCCTTCGGCGTCGACACCGTCATCGGCTTCACCGGCTCCGCGATCTGGCACCTCGTCGCCATGTTCCCGCCCGCCCCCGAGTCGATGATCGACCGCGGCTACCAGGACTTCGCCGACCGCTGGAACCCGATCCTCGACGTCTTCGACGCCCAGGGCGTGCGGTTCGCACACGAGGTCCACCCGAGCGAGATCGCCTATGACTACTGGACAACCCAGCGTGCGCTGACGGCAGTCGACCACCGGCCGGCCTTCGGTCTGAACTTCGACCCCTCGCACTTCGTGTGGCAGGACCTCGACCCGGTCGGCTTCCTGTGGGACTTCCGCGACCGGATATACCACGTCGACTGCAAGGAGGCCCGCAAGCGGCTCGACGGCCGCAACGGCCGCCTCGGCTCGCATCTGCCCTGGGGCGACCCGCGGCGCGGCTGGGACTTCGTGTCGGCCGGCCATGGCGACGTCCCCTGGGAGGACGTCTTCCGCATGCTGCGCTCCATCGACTACCGGGGGCCCATCTCCGTGGAGTGGGAGGACGCCGGCATGGACCGGCTCCAGGGCGCCCCCGAGGCGCTGACCCGCCTCAAGGCGTACGACTTCGACCCGCCGTCGGCCTCGTTCGACGCGGCGTTCGGCAGCAACGACTGAGCCGCTCCTGAACGTTCCACCGAGCTGCTTCTGAATGTTCCGGGGTGACGGCGCACCCCGGCGTATCGCACCCGCATGTACCACGAGCTCCATTCTGGAGGCATTCGTGCACGCGAAAGACGGCCCCACCCGCACCGGAAGAATCGCGAGTCGCAGACGACACCCCCAAGTCCGCAGAGCGCTCGCCCTGTTCACGGGCGCGTTGCTCGCGGGAGCGTCACTGACCCTGGTCGCACCCCAGGCCGGCGCAGCCGTCGCCGCCCCGGCGGCTCCCCCCGCCGCGGCTGCCGCCGAGGACTTCCAGCAGGTCACCCTGGCCAAGGGCGAACCGGAGGTCGGCGAGCCCATGTCGCTCGCCGTCCTCCCGGACCGCTCGGTCCTGCACACCTCGCGCGACGGCGAACTCCGCATCACCGACGCCGCCGGAAACACCCGGCCGGCCGGCAAGCTCGATGTCTACTCCCACGACGAAGAGGGCCTTCAAGGCATCGGCGTGGACCCGCAGTTCAGTTCCAACCGCTTCATCTACCTCTACTACGCACCCCCGTTGAACACCCCGGCGGGCGACGCCCCCGAGACGGGCACCGCAGCCGACTTCGCGCCCTTCGACGGCGTCAACCGGCTCTCCCGGTTCGTCCTCAACGCCGACGGCACCCTCGACAACGCCAGCGAGAAGAAGATCCTCGACGTCCCGGCCTCGCGCGGCCTGTGCTGCCATGTCGGCGGTGACATCGACTTCGACGCGGCGGGCAACCTGTACCTGTCGACGGGCGACGACACCAACCCCTTCCAGTCCGACGGGTTCACGCCCATCGACGAGCGCGCGAACCGCAACCCGGCCTTCGACGCCCAGCGTTCGGCCGGCAACACCAACGACCTGCGCGGCAAGATCCTGCGCGTCAAGGTCGGAGCGGACGGCTCGTACACCGTCCCGGCCGGCAACCTGTTCGCGCCCGGCACGGACAGGACACGCCCCGAGATCTACGCGATGGGCTTCCGCAACCCGTTCCGCTTCAGCGTCGACAAAGCGACCGGCATCCTCTACATCGGCGAGTACGGTCCTGACGCGGGCGCGGCAGACCCGGCCCGAGGCCCCGCGGGCCAGGTCGAGTTCGCCCGTGTCACCGGGCCCGGCAACTTCGGCTGGCCCTACTGCACCGGCGCCAACGACCCTTACGTGGACTACGACTTCGCGACCGGCACATCGGGCGCCGCCTTCGACTGCGCCGCCCCGAAGAACACCTCGCCCAACAACACCGGCCTCACCGACCTTCCCCCGGCGCAGGCCGCCTGGATCCCGTACAACGGCCCGTCCGTACCGGAGTTCGGAGACGGCTCCGAGTCCCCGATGGGCGGTCCGGTCTACCACTACGACGCCTCGCTCGACTCCCCGGTCAAGTTCCCGGAGGCCTACGACGGCGACTTCTTCGCCGGTGAGTTCGGCCGCCGCTGGATCAAGCGGATCACCAGCGACGGCGCCGGGACCGTCCAGTCCATCAGCGACATTCCGTGGACCGGCACCCAGGTGATGGACATGGCCTTCGGGCCGGACGGCGCACTGTACGTCCTCGACTACGGCATCTCGTGGTTCGGCGGCGACGAGCACTCTGCCCTCTACCGCGTCGAGAACGCCACCGACGGCCACTCCCCGGTCGCGCAGGCCGCCGCCGACGTCACCTCCGGCCAGGCCCCGCTGAAGGTGAGGTTCTCCTCCGCCGGCACCACCGACCAGGACGGCGACGCCCTCACCTACAGCTGGGACTTCGGCGACGGCGGTACGTCGACCGCCGCGAACCCCTCCCACAAGTACCGGAAGAACGGGACGTACACGGCGACGGTGACCGCCAAGGACACCACCGGCCGTACCGGCGCCGCGAGCGTCCAGGTCGTGGTCGGCAACACCGCACCCAAGGTGGTCCTCCAACTCCCGCAGGACGGGCAGCTGTTCGCGTTCGGTGACGCGATCCCGTTCAAGGTGAGGGTCACCGACCGGGAGGACGGCCGGTCCATCGACTGCACCAAGGTCCAGGTCACCTTCATCCTCGGCCACGACAGCCACGGCCACCCCCAGACCTCGGCGAACGGCTGCTCCGGCACCATCCAGACCAGCGCCGACGGCGGCCACGACCCGGACGCCAACATCTTCGGGGTCTTCGACGCCCAGTACACCGACCTCGGTGGCGGCGGCCAGGCACCCCTGACCACCCACGACCAGAACGTCGTCCAGCCCGACCACCGCCAGGCCGAGCACTTCAACAACTCCTCGGGCACAGTGGTGAGTTCACGGGAGTCGGCGAACGGCGGCAAGGCAGTCGGCGACATCGACAACGGCGACTGGATCGCCTTCACGCCGTACGTCCTGAGCAACGCCAAGTCGCTCACGGCACGCGTCGCCTCGGCCGGCCCGGGTGGCAGGCTGGAGATCCGCGCGGGTTCACCGACCGGCAAGGTTCTCGGCCGAGCGACCGTACCGGCGACCGGCGGCTGGGACACCTACCAGGACGTCACCGCCAGGCTGTCCCACGCCCCGCAGGGCACCACAACGCTCTACCTGGTCTTCAAGGGAGCCGCGAGCGGTGACCTGTTCGAGGTGGACGACTTCGCCTTCACCACGGGCTGAGGGGAGTGCGCCATGCGATCAACAGGACTTACCGTCAACGCTGTTGTGGGCACGGCACTTCTCCTTGGAGGCGTGTCGACCCCGGCAGCCTCCGAGCCCGCACCACGGCACGTCGACCGGGTGCTGGTCTTCTCCAAGACGGCAGCCTTCCGGCACGACTCCATCCCCGACGGCATCACGGCGCTCAAGGAGCTCGGCGCGAGCGCCGGCTTCCGGGTCGACGCGACGGAGGACGCGGCGGCGTTCAACCCGGCGAACCTCCGCCGGTACGCGGCCGTCGTCTTCCTCTCGACGACCGGCGATGTCCTGACGAACCGTCAACAGTCGTCGTTCGAAAGCTACATCCACCACGGCGGCGGCTACATGGGCATCCACGCGGCGGCCGACACCGAGTACGACTGGGCGTTCTACGGCGGCCTCGTCGGCGCCTACTTCCAGGGGCACCCGGCGATCCAGCAGGCCCGGACGGTGGTGGAGGACCGCGCCCACCCGGCGACCGCCACGCTGGGCACGGACTGGAACCGTACCGACGAGTGGTACAACTACCGCTCCAATCCACGGAGTTCAGTGCACGTCCTGGCCTCCCTCGACGAGTCGTCGTACACCGGCGGCACCATGAACGGCGACCACCCGATCGCCTGGTGCCAGAACTACGCGGGCGGACGCTCCTTCTACACAGGCGTCGGCCACCTGTCGTCCGCCTACACCGAACCGGCCCTCCGGCAGCACCTGTTGGGCGGACTCCGCTGGGCCACCGGCAAGGCCCAGGCGGACTGCCGCCCGGAGAACGGCTACCAGCCACTCTTCGACGGCACCTCACAGTCAGGGTGGCAACAGGCGGGCCCCGGCACGTTCACCGTCTCCGACGACGGCACGCTGACGTCGTCCGGCGGCATGGGCCTGCTCTGGTACGCCGCCCGTAGCTTCGGCGCCTACTCGCTGAAGCTGGACTGGAAGGCCCGCGGCTACGACAACTCCGGTGTGTTCGTGGGCTTTCCGCCCTCGGACGACCCGTGGTCGGCGGTCGACAAGGGCTACGAGATCCAGATCGACGCGACCGACGCCCCCGACCGCACCACCGGGGCCGTGTACGGCTTCCGCTCCGCCGACGTCAGGAAGCGCGACCGTGCGCTGAATCCGCCGGGGGAGTGGAACACGTACGAGCTCCGGGTGGAGGGCGAACGGCTCCGCGTCTGGCTCAACGGCGTGAAGATCAACGATTTCACCAACACCGATCCGGCCCGCAGCCTGCGGGACGGTCACCTCGGCATCCAGAACCACGGAGTCGGCGACCAGGTGTCCTTCCGTGACATCCGGATCAAAGAACTGCCCGTGACCGCGCCGGCGAGCCCGGCCGCTCAGGGCGACTGAGCGGCGGCGGGCGGGGGACGCCGGACCTCCGCCCGCCGCCTTCCCGCCCTTCCCTTCCCGGCCTGCCGCCGGAGGGTGTGAACACCGTGATCGACAACCGGTGATCGACAAACCGTGAACGACAAGGAGGCTGTCCATGTCCACGTCGTCGTCTCACCCTCGAACTCGTGTGGGGGTATGGCTGATCGGAGCCGGTGGCTCCGTCGCCACCACCGTCGTCGCGGGCTGCGCCGCCGTGACAGCGGGACTGCACCGCCCCACGGGCATGGTCACCGAGACACCCCCGTTCACGGACTGCGACCTTCCGCCCCTGTCCGCGCTCGTCTTCGGCGGCCACGACACCGTGGACTGCCCGCTGCCCAAACGTGCCGAGGCGCTGACGGCAGCAGGAGTCCTGCCCTACGGACTCCCCTCGGCCATCGCCTCTGAACTGGCCGCCGTGGACCGGGAGATCAGACCCGGCGCTCCGACTCCCGGCGACACGAACCGAACCCCGAACGGCCTGGTGACGACCTTCGCCGCAGACATCCAGGACTTCGTACGACGCCACGACCTGGACCGAGCCGTGGTGGTGAACGTCGCCTCCACGGAGCCGGCCCCGAAGGGCACCGCCCTCCCGCCGAGCTCGCTGTACGCGGCGGCTGCCCTGCGCGCCGGTTGCCCGTACGTCAACTTCACACCGTCGACGGGGCTGCACCACCCGGCGCTCGCCCACACGGCGGCGACGAGCGGGCTGCCCTACGCGGGCCGGGACGGCAAAACCGGTCAGACGCTGCTCAGGTCGGTCCTCGGCCCGATGTTCAGGCAACGGGCGCTGGAGGTCCGCGCCTGGTCGGGCACCAACCTCCTCGGCGGGGGAGACGGCGCGTCCCTCACCGACCCCTCCGCGGCGGCGGCGAAGAACGCCGGCAAGGAACGCGTCCTCACCGACACCCTCGGCACAACACCGGAGGGCGTGGTCCACATCGACGACGTCCCGTCCCTCGGCGACTGGAAAACCGCGTGGGACCACATCGCCTTCGACGGCTTCCTCGGCACCCGGATGATCCTCCAGACCACCTGGCAGGGCTGCGACTCGGCCCTTGCGGCACCCCTGATCCTCGACCTGGCCCGCCTGACCGCCCGCGCCCACGAAACAGGTCTCTCCGGCCCCTTGAGCGAACTCGGCTTCTACTTCAAGGACCCGATGGGCGACGGCCCGGCGGGACTGGGGGAGCAGTACGCGGAGCTGGTGCGGTTCGCGGAGCGGCTGCGAGTCGGGGGAAGGACAGCGGTGCCGAGAGCGGTTGGAGCGGTTGGACCGGTGGGTTCGGCGGGGCCGACGGAACTGGCGGGATCAGCGGAGTTGGCGGTTCCGACGGGGCTGTCAGGGCTGTCAGGGCTGTCGGGAAAGCGAGCCGACCGGGACGCGGGTGCCGGGACAGAGGGCCGCCGTTCGAGCGGGCCACTGGGCGGGGCACCTGCCGACGGCGAGGGGGAACGCCGATGAGCGCCTCACCCGACCCGGCGCCCCGAGGCGGTGCACAGGACCGGGGCAACCGGGGACGCGCCCGGTCCATGGCTCCGTACGACCCCTCCACCGCCCCCCTCCGCTTCGGCTACGGAACCAACGGCCTCACCGACCTCCGCCTCGACGAGGCCCTCGGCCTGCTCGCCGACCTCGGCTACGACGGCGTCGGCCTGACCCTCGACCACATGCATCTCGACCCGCTCGCTCCCGACCTCCCCGCCCGCACCCGCCAGATCGCCCGCCGCCTGAACACCCTCGGTCTCGGCGTCACCGTGGAAACCGGCGCCCGCTACGTACTCGACCCGCGCCGCAAACACGGCCCCTCTCTCCTCGACCCCGACCCGGACGACCGCTCACGACGCGTCGACCTCCTGCTCACCGCTGTCCGAGTTGCCGCGGACCTCGGTGCCCACGCCGTGCACTGCTTCAGCGGCATCACCCCCGCCGGCACGGACCCGGGCACCGCCTGGCACCGCCTGACCGAAGCCCTCGCCCCCGTCCTGGACGCGGCCACCGCAGCCGGCGTCCCGCTCGCCGTCGAACCCGAACCCGGCCATCTCCTCGCCACCATCGCCGACTTCCACCACCTCCGCCACGCACTCGACGACCCCAAGGCCCTCGGACTCACCCTCGACATCGGTCACTGCCAGTGCCTCGAACCACTCCCTCCCACCGACTGCGTCCGTGCCGCCGCGCCCTGGCTGCGCCACGTCCAGATCGAGGACATGCGCCGCGGGATCCACGAACACCTCCCGTTCGGCGACGGGGAGATCGACTTCCCGCCCGTACTCGCCGCGCTGGCCGCCACCGGCTATCAGGGCCTGACCGTCGTGGAGCTACCCCGCCACTCCCACGCGGGCCCCCACCACGCCGAACAGTCCCTCCGCTTCCTCCGCGACACGGCCCGTGCCGCCCCGGCCCCTTCCGCCAGCTCCCCTGAGGCCGCATCGCCGACCACCACGGTGCCTCGGCCCGCCAAAGCCCCGCAAACCACCCCTCCGCATACAGCCTCCTCGATCGCCTCAACCCCGACGGCCGCTTCCGCCACCCTCCTTCACGGCTCCGGCCGACCGCTCCGTCACTCCAGCCGAGGGGAGCACCCCATGACCCAGCCCCACACCGGCCCGGGCACCCCTACGGCCGGCAGCCCCCTCTCTCCCACCCCCACGCCGCCCACCCCACTGGTCGACCTCCGTACCCAGGTCACCGCCCACCTCGGCGAAACCGCCCGCACCTGGCTCGCTCTCGCCCTGGACGAGGCAGCCGCCCGCCCCGGCACCCACGGTCCCATCTCCGCCTGGGAGTTGCGCCTCGCCGAAGCCGGCCGCCGCTGCGGCACCGACCACGCGGACGCCGTACGCGTCCTGATCCTGCACGCAGCCCACGCCGGCCCGGACGCCCTCACCCGCGTCTACCGGCAGGGCACCGCCGCCGAACGCCGAGCCGTCCTGCACGCCCTGCCCCACCTGGTCGCCGGCCCCGACGCCCTACCCCTGGTCGAGGACGCCCTGCGCACCAACGACACCAGCCTCGTCGCCGCAGCCGTCGGCCCGTACGCCGCCCGTCACCTGGACGACCACAACTGGCGCCACGCCGTCCTGAAGTGCCTGTTCACCGGCGTGCCCGTCGACGCGGTGGCCGACCTCCACCACCGGGCCCGTGCCGACACAGAGCTCGCCCGCATGCTCGACGACCACGCCGCCGAACGAGCCGCCGCCGGCCGCCCCGTCCCCGAGGACCTGCACCGCGTCCTGGCCCTGACGGCGTCCGAAGCGAAGGAGTCCTGATGCGCATCTTCGACCCCCACATCCACATGACGTCTCGGACCACCGACGACTACCAGGCGATGTGCACCGCAGGCGTCCGCGCCGTCGTCGAACCCTCCTTCTGGCTCGGCCAGCCGCGCACCTCGCCCGCCTCCTTCCTCGACTACTTCGACTCCCTCCTGGGCTGGGAACCCTTCCGCGCCGCCCAGTACGGCATCGCCCACCACTGCACGATCGCCCTCAACCCCAAGGAGGCGAACGACCCCCGCCTCGCCCCCGTCCTCGACGAACTGCCCCGGTATCTCGCCAAGGACCGCGTCGTCGCCGTCGGTGAGATCGGCTACGACTCGATGACCCCCGCCGAGGACACCGCCCTCGCCGCCCAGCTCCAGCTCGCCGCCGACCACGGGTTGCCCGCGCTCGTCCACACCCCGCACCGCGACAAGCTCGCCGGCCTCCGCCGCACCCTCGACGTCGTACGGGAGTCCGCCCTGCCCCCGGAGCGCGTCCTGGTCGACCATCTCAACGAGACCACCGTCAAGGAGGCCAAGGACGGCGGCTGCTGGCTCGGCTTCTCGGTCTATCCGGAGACCAAGATGGACGAGGAACGAATGGTCGCGATCCTCCGCGGCCACGGCCTCGAACAGGTGCTGGTCAACTCCGCGGCCGACTGGGGCAGAAGCGACCCACTCAAGACCCGCAGGGTCGGCGACCTGATGCTGGCGGAGGGCTTCACCGAGGACGACGTCGACCGTGTCCTGTGGCGCAACCCCGTCGCCTTCTACGGGCTCAGCGGCAGGCTGGACCTCGACGTCGACGCGAGAGACGCCACCCACGAGGGCAACTCCGTCCTGCGCGGCGGGGAGTGACCGATGCGCTTCCGCCACCCCGACGGATCCACCGTCCACCTCGCCTACTGCACCAACGTCCACCCCGCCGAGACCCTCGACGGCGTCCTCGCCCAACTCCGTGACCACTGCGAACCCGTACGCCGACGCCTCGGCCGTGACCGGTTGGGCATCGGACTGTGGCTGGCCAAGGATGCCGCCCACGCCCTGGTCACCGACCCATCCGCCCTGCGCGGCCTGCGCACCGAACTCGACCGGCGCGGCCTCGAAGTCGTCACCCTCAACGGCTTCCCGTACGAGGGCTTCGGCGCCGAGGAGGTCAAGTACCGCGTGTACAAGCCGGACTGGGCCGACCCCGAGCGACTCGCCCACACCACCGACCTGGCCCGGGTCCTCGCCGGTCTCCTCCCCGACGACGTCACCGAAGGCAGCATCTCCACCCTGCCGCTCGCCTGGCGCACCGCCCACGACACCGCACGCGCGGCCTCGGCGCTGACCGCCCTGGGCACCCTCGCGGAGCGCCTCGACGCCCTCGCCGAACTCACCGGCCGCTCCATCCGCGTCGGACTGGAACCGGAACCCGGTTGCACCGTCGAGACCACCGACGACGCCATCGCCCCGCTCACCGCGATCGGCCACGACCGCATCGGCATCTGCGTCGACACCTGCCACCTCGCCACCTCCTTCGAAGATCCGCACACCGCCCTGGACGCGCTCACGCGGGCCCGCGTCCCCGTCGTCAAGTCCCAGCTCTCCGCCGCACTGCACGCGGAGCACCCCCATCTCCCCGAAGTCCGCGAGGCCCTCTCCGCCTTCGACGAACCACGCTTCCTGCACCAGACCCGCACGGCCACCGCCGCCGGACTGCGCGGCACGGACGACCTCGGCGAGGCCCTCCACGGCGATGCCCTGCCCGACGCCTCCCCATGGCGCGCCCACTTCCACGTCCCGCTCCACGCGGCCCCCGCCGCCCCGCTCACCTCCACGCTCCCCGTACTCAAGTCCGCGCTGACCCGGCTCGTCGGCGGCCCGCACCCCCTCACCCGGCATCTGGAGGTCGAGACCTACACCTGGCAGGCCCTCCCGCCCGAGCTGAGGCCTCGCACCCGCGCCCAGCTCGCCGACGGCATCGCCGCCGAACTCACCCTCGCCCGTGACCTGTTGAGCGACCTGGGCCTGAAGGACCGCCATGAGGCGCCGCCTCCAGGCGAAGCCGGCATGGAGCAACTCCTCGACGACGAGGACAAGGAAACCCACCGTCTCGACCATCCGAGCTCCGGTGAACTCGTCGCCGTGGCGGAGCCGGACGCCTGGTTCACGTACTACTACCGCCTCGACGACGCACCCGCGCCCGACTTCGCGCAGCTCGTCGAGATCCACCGCGAACCCGGATACGACCCGGTCGAACTCCTCATGGATCCGCGCGACCCCTTGGTCATGGTCAAGGCGGCCACCGCACCAGGGCCTGCCCCGCAAGAAGCTCGGCCTGCTTTACCGCACGGCGGTGGTGCCTCTGGTTCCCTCGCCTATTCGCGGCAGCCACGACCGCCTTCCGGCGAGCGACGACGACGGTCCGCTCCTCATCTGCTCCACCCCCCCGTGCCGTCGACGGCCGCATCGCGGCCACCGATGTGAAGTCGCTCCTGCTCCAACCGACCGGTCTCTCCTGACTGGTCACAAGTGAAGCACTCACCACTGACAACGCCTTCCCCATCGAGGAGTTCCACATGAGCCGCACGCCCCGACCGACCGGCAGCAGCAAGGCGCACGACCCCGAACTCACCCACCGCCTCAGCCGAAGAGGCATGCTCGGCGTGGCCGCCGGAGCCACCGCCGCCGCTCTCCTCGGCGCCGCCTCCCCGGCCACGGCCGCCACTTCGGCACAGACCGCCGCCGCGGGCCGGGGCCGTCCCGTCCTGCCGCCCGGCCGGCTCGGCATCCAGCTGTACAGCCTGCGCGACAAGGTCTCCACGCTGGGCTTCGCCCCCGTCTTCGCCGAGCTGAAGAAGTACGGCTACGACGAGGTCGAGTTCGCCGGATACACCCAGGGCTCCGCGGGCCCCATCACCCTCGCCCAGCTCAGGCGACTGGCGCGCGACCACGGCCTCAACCCGATCGGCAGCCACGTCGGCTACTACGCCAGTGACCCGAACGCGTACACCTTCGCGCAGAACCTCGACAAGGTCCTCGACGACGCCCAGGCCCTCGGCCTCAAACACATCGGCACCGCCTCCGGCCCGTTCCGCTACGGCTCCACCGTCGACGCCTGGAAGCGGGCGGCTGAGGAGTTCAACACGTACGGCGCGGCGGCCAGGGCACGCGGCATGAAGTTCTACCAGCACAACCACTCCGAGGAGTTCTCCTTCGCCACCGACAACCCGAAGATCCGGCTCTACGACGTACTGCTCGCCGAGACCGACCCCAAGCTCGTGTACCTGGAGATGGACATCTTCTGGGCGTACTCGGGCCAGTTCCGCTTCTCGAAGCGGCCCGACGGCACACCGGCGCCCTTCGAGCCCCTCGACTACGTCCTCAGGCAGCCCGACCGCTACCCGCTCTTCCATGTCAAGGACGGCGTGAGCGACCCGGGCAACCAGTACGGATACCGCATGACCGACGTAGGCGACGGCGACATCGACTACCAGCGGTTCATCTCGGGCGTGACCCGGCTGCACGGCCACCGCCTCGCCCACCACTGGCAGGCCGAGCACGACAACCCGGCCGAGTCCTTCACCTTCGCGCGCCGCTCCAGCGAGCACCTCCACTCGTTGCGCGAGAAGTGCTGACGGGGCCGCGTACATATAGAGGTGGCCCTCCCGGAACGGCGAATTCCGGGAGGGCCACCTCACGCGCGCGTGCTGTCACCCAGCGGGCTGCGGCTCCGCGGTCCGGGTGGCCGTGGTGTGACCCGGCTGCCGCAGCAGCAGGGCGATCCCCGCCGCCACCATGGAGACGGCACCGGCCAGGGCGTACGCGCCGTCGTACCCCCAGGCCGCGACGACCATGGATCCCAGGCCCCCGCCGAACAGGCCGCTGACCAGCTTTCCGCTGTACACCAGCCCGTAGTTGGAGGCGTTGTAGTTCTCCCCGAAGTAGTCCGGGGTGAGCGCCGCGAACAGTGGGTAGAACGCGCCGCCTCCGAAGCCGGAGAGGAAGGCGAAGAACAGGAACAACGCCTCGCTCTTCACGTCACCCGCCCAGATCACCCCGAACTGCGCCAGGCCCAGGACGACGATGACGAACACCAGGGTGGGTTTGCGGCCCCACTTGTCGGACAGCCAGCCCACGACACCGCGGCCGATGCCGTTGATGACCGCCATGACGCCCATGGACGAGGCGGCCACCAGCGGGCCGAAGCCCACCTCCTTGGCGAAGTCGACCTGGAAGGAGATCCCGAAGATCGACACGCCGGCGGTCAGCACGATGGCGAGCCACATCAGGGGGAGCATGCCGGTCCTGATGGCCTCCTTCGGGGTGTACTGCTTCACCGCGGGAGGGTTCCTGGTGAGGCTGGTCGCGTTCTTCTCGTCACCGGCGTACGTCAGCGGATCGATGTCCGCGGGCCACCAGTTCTTCGGGGGATCCTTGAAGAAGAAGGCGGACGCGAGGACAACGATCATGATGTAGCAGCCGATCAGGTCGAGGACCCGGTGGTAGTTCGCGGTGTCGAAGCCGTAGTTGAAGATGAAGATGAACGGCAACGATCCGTACGCGAAGCCTCCGTTGACGAACCCCGTCCTCGCTCCCCGGCGTTCGGGGAACCACTTGCCGACCATGTTGATGCAGGTCGCGTAGACCAGGCCGGCGCCGATGCCACCGACGACGCCGAAGCCCAGGATCGCCAGCCAGACGTTGCTCAGGTGCGAGAGGGCGAGGAACCCGAGGGCGCACAGGCCCGAGCCGATGTACATGGCTTTGCGGGCCGTCAGGACGCCCCTCTCCCGGAGCCAGCCCGCGGGGAAGGCGATGCCGGCCTGGAAGAAGACCCAGACGCTGAGGATCCAGAAGGTGTTGCTCTGCGTCCAGCCATGGGCGTGGGACAGGGTGTCCTCCGCCGAGCCGTACGCGTATTCGAAGACACTGATGGCCATCATGGCGATCCACGGCAGGTACACCATGAGCTTGCGGGAGTGACCGAGGATGTCCCGGTCGGTCTCGCCCACGCGGTAGACGCGTCCGTGGGAGTCGGTCACTTCTCGGTAGGGACGGTGTGCGGCTTGGGGGTCTGTCGACGGACTGTCCGTCACATTGCCCTTTGAACTGCTCGTCGAACTGTTCGTCGCGATGGGATCTGCCGTCATGTCAGGCCAATTCCTCCGTGTCAGGCCGTTTCCTTGCTGACGTGTCAGGCCATTTCCTCGCCGAGCGGCTGGGGGTTGGGGGAGACCCGGCGATCGGCCGCCGGCCTGCCGGGAGCCTTCAGGAACACCGCCAGTACGGCGGAGGCCAGGCCGATGGAGCCGGCCAGGACGAACGCGCCCTCGTAGTCCCAGTGGTCGACGACGATCGCGCCCACTCCGGAGCCGACGAGGCCGGAGATGAGCTTCGAGCTGTAGACCATTCCGTAGTTGGAGGCGTTGTTGTTCTCCCCGAAGTAGTCGGCGGTCATGGCCGCGAACAGCGGGAAGATCGCCCCGCCGCCGAAGCCGGAGACCATGGAGCAGAACAGGAAGAACGGCATGCTGCCCATCTGGCCGGAGACCAGCACGCCGAACTGGGCCGTGCCCAGCACCAGACATACGATGACCAGCGTGTGGCGTCGCCCGTAGCGGTCGGATATCCAGCCGATGACACCGCGGCCGGTGCCGTTGACGATGGCCTTCAGGGACATCGCCGTGGCCACGATCCCGCCCGCGAAGCCCATGTCCTTGCCGAACGGCACCTGGAAGGCGATGCCGAAGATATTGATGCCGGCGGTGCACAGCAGGCAGAACCACATCATCCACAGGACTGGCTGACGAGACGCTTCCCTCGGGGTGTACTGCTTGACCGCCGGCGGGTTCTTCTCCAGCGCCCGGCGGATCTTCGGGTCGTCCGTGGCCTTGAGCGGGTCGACGTGCGCGGGCCACCAGTTCTTCGGCGGGTCCTTGAAGAACCAGCCGGCCGAGGCCACGACCAGGCACAGCCCTACGCCGACGCAGGCGAGCACGGTCCGGTAGTTGCTGATGTCCATGTACGAGGTGAACAGGAACACGAAGGGCACCGAGCCGTAGGCGAAACCGCCGTTGACGAAGCCCGTCTTGCCGCCCTTGCGCTCCGGATACCACTTGCCGACCATGTTGACGCAGGTCGCGTAGACGAGACCGGCGCCGATACCACTGCACATGCCGAAGCCGAAGTAGGCCACGAGCACGTTGGGTGCGTACGCCAGCGAGACGTAGCCGAGCATGGTGCCGACCGCGCCGATCATCATCGCCGTACGGGCGGGCAGTCTGCCGCTCTCCCGCAACCGACCGGCGGGGAAGGCCACGGCCGCCTGGAAGAACACCCAGACGCCCATCAGCCAGAAGATGTGCCCGCTGTCCCAGAGATGGGCCTCGTGGAGGGTGTCCTCCGCGGACGTGAACGCGTACTCGGCGGAGCTGATGCCCATCATGCCGATCCACGGCAGGATGACCATCCACTTGCGCCTGCGGCCCATGATGTCGACATCGGATTCGCCGACTCGGTACATGCGGCCGTTGTGGTCCGTCACCTCCCGGTACGGGACGGACGTCGAGTAGTCGATGGTTGTCATCTTGGTGAAGACTCCTTGCGTCGAAAGATCTGGCCAGCGCCCCCTGTCCAAATGCCTTTCGTGCGCGCATGGGTCCCGGAGCCGGCCGACGCGCACCGTCGGACGCCCCCTGTGCCGGGTTATGTCATGAACCGCCTCCCAACAGCCGGAAGGTGCCGCACCTTTGTGGTGCGCGCTCCGAACTCCCCACCTCAGACCACCCCGTTCGCCTTGAGCAGGCGCAGCTCCTCGTCGCCCAGGCCGAGTTCGCCGATGAGGATTTCTTCGGTGTGCTGGCCGAGGAGGGGTGGGGTGGTGATGTGGGTGGGGGAGTCGGAGAGTTTGATCGGGTTGCCGACGGTGGTGAAGGGGCCGCGTTCGGG
>NZ_JAAGLU010000449.1 GCF_010550245.1 Streptomyces sp. SID12501 | reverse complement strand
AGATGGCCGCCGAATACGCCGACCTGATCCGACAGGTCCAACCCGAGGGCCCGTACCGGCTGCTCGGCTGGTCGCTCGGCGGGAACGTCGCCTTCGCCATGGCCGACGAACTGCGCCGGCGCGGCCAGGAAGTGGAGCTGCTGACCCTGCTGGACTCCTACCCGCGGCGCCCGGCCGCCGGCGCGGAACCCTCGCTGGCCGAGGTGTTCGCCCACAACCTGCGCGACTCCGGCTTCGACGTGACCCCGGAGGAACTGGCGGGCGGCGCCTTCCCGGCGACCCGCTACCGGGAGTTCCTGCTCGCCGCCGGCGACCCGATGGGCCGGCTCGAAGCGGACGAACTCCGTTCGGTGCTGGACGTGTTCATGAACAACGCGGGGCTGATGCGCGGCCACGTCCCCGGCCACTTCGACGGCGACCTGCTGGTGGTGTCCGCGGAGCGGGTGTCCGCGGACAAGGCGGCCCGCCGCGACGCCCGGTCGTGGCACCCCCACGCCACGGGCC
>NZ_JAAGLU010000448.1 GCF_010550245.1 Streptomyces sp. SID12501 | reverse complement strand
GTCGCATACGTCGTGACTCCAGCCCTTGGCCCCGCCGATCCGGGCCACTGCGGGCACCACGTGATCGAACCAGGCCAGGCGGGGTTCGTCGTCACGCAGGATCCGGTACGGCAGCTCGTCCATGGGCAGGGTGAAGAGCTCGGGCTGGACGGGCCAGGCGGTCGGACGCCAGACTTGCAGCTTTCCGGCAGCGGCGACGAGCCGACCCTGCCTTGGCTCGCGGGGCACGCGGCCCGGGTTGTTGCGGGTGATGCGGCGCTGGGTGTCGCCGAAGAAGAGCTGCTGGCCGGTGACCTGCACGAGGTGAAGGGCGGCCGGTCCGTCGCCACCGGTCTGGCCGGCCAGCAGCCGGGCCTGGTGACGGCAGAGCCGGCAGTGGCCGCCGGAGAGCGGAACCTGACGCGCGCAGGTTCCGCAGGTGCCCACCGGGTGCGCGCGGCTGAAACTGCGGCATGCCTTGCACGTCGCGGCGTCCGTCGGGCCCCAGGCGAAACAGGTCCAGCA
>NZ_JAAGLU010000447.1 GCF_010550245.1 Streptomyces sp. SID12501 | reverse complement strand
GGACCTTCTCGCCGCGCTCGAGCGCGGGCTCCGCGAGCGCCACGAGCTGGTTGTCCAGCGCGCGGTCGAGGCCGTGGTCCTGCGTCTTGACCTGGTGCAGCGCCGAGCCCGGCTTGGGCTGCGGCACCGCGAGCACGGGCGCGAGGTCCAGGCCCTCGGCCTTCCAGTGGTCGACGGCCTGACGCGTGTCGAGCATCTCGACGTGGCCGACGGCCTCCTGGATCGACCGGACGCCGAGCGCCGCGAGGTACTCGCGCACCTCCTGCGCGATGAACTCGAAGAACGCCACGACGAACTCCGGCTTGCCCGTGAACCGCGCGCGCAGCTCCGGGTTCTGGGTCGCGACGCCGACGGGGCACGTGTCGAGGTGGCAGACGCGCATCATGATGCAGCCGGACACCACCAGCGGTGCGGTCGCGAACCCGAACTCCTCGGCGCCGAGCAGCGCGCCGATCACGACGTCCCGCCCGGTCTTCAGCTGGCCGTCGACCTGGACGACGACGCG
>NZ_JAAGLU010000446.1 GCF_010550245.1 Streptomyces sp. SID12501 | reverse complement strand
GGGCGGACGAGGCGGCTGCAGGTGCCGAAGCGGCGCGGGCCACGTCCTCTTTCATCACGCGGCCGTCGCGGCCGGTGCCGGTGACGGCATCACGCGCGATGCCGGCCTCGGCCATGGCCTTCTTGGCTGAGGGCGCGTCTTCGACATCCTTGCGCTCTTGCGGCGTCTCGGGGCCGGCACCGGGCGATTGCACGGCTGCCGCAGCAGCTTCGGGTTGGGCGGCGGCGGGGCTGGCGGCACCGGCCGCGCCCTCGGTGATGATGGCCAACCGGGCGCTGGCTTCTACCGTTGCGCCTTCGGGGGCGAGGATCTCGGCCAGGGCGCGGCGCTGGCTGCCGGCGTTGATCAGGTTGTGGGACTCGTCGATGACGACGGCGTCCCAGCGGATGCGCTCCAGGTGGTGCCGGTACTGGCCGATGTTCTTGAGCGTGTCCACCGAGATGATCACCCGCTTGTAGTGGGTGAACGGGTTTCGGCCGGCCGGGATCTCCCGCTGGATGCGCTGG
>NZ_JAAGLU010000445.1 GCF_010550245.1 Streptomyces sp. SID12501 | reverse complement strand
ACGTGGCGGTACGCCTTGAGCTCCTTGTCCGCCCACGTCAGCGACGTCACGAGGTCGCTCACGTACACCTGTACGACCTCGTGCGACGGGCGCGTGCCCGTGTTCGTCACCGTGACCCGGGCGCGCACCACGTCGTCCCGGCCCAGCACCGGCTCGGCGACCGTGAGGTCGGAGTACTCGACCGTCGAGTACGACAGGCCCTCGCCGAACGCGAACGCCGGGTCCTGCGTGAGGTCGGCGTACCGGTTGCCGTGCTGGCCGCGCAGCTGGTTGTAGTACACCGGCTGCTGGCCGACGTGCCGCGGGAACGTCACCGGCAGGCGGCCGGCCGGGTCGATCGTGCCGAGCAGCAGCTCGGCGATCGCCCGCCCGCCGCGCATGCCGGGGTTCGCGGCCCACACGATCGCGTCGGCCGCCAGCGCCGAGTCCGGCAGCACGAGCGGCTTGGACGCGATGACGACGACCGTCATGGGCGTGCCGGTGGCCGGGAGCGCGTCGAGCATCGC
>NZ_JAAGLU010000444.1 GCF_010550245.1 Streptomyces sp. SID12501 | reverse complement strand
TGCTCGCCGATGATGTTCGCGGCGAAGCCGGCGGCCTCCTCGGCCGCGGTCCACGCGCCGAGCGACTGCCGGATCGGCACGACGTCGTTGTCGATCGTCTTGGGCAGGCCGACGACCGTGAGCTCGTAGTCGTTCTCGTGCAGGTACGCGGCCAGGTCGGCGGCCGTCGTGTTGGTTTCGTCGCCGCCGATGGTGTGCAGCACGTCGACGCCGTCGGCCTTGAGGCGCTCGGCGGCGACCTTCAGCGGGTCCTCACCCTCGGCGACCAGGCCGCGCTTGACGCAGTCCGCGGCGTTGGTGAGCTTGACGCGCGAGTTGCCGATCGGCGAGCCGCCGAACCGGTGCAGGACGCCCGCCTTGGCGCGGACCTCGGGCGTGATCGTGACGCTCTCGCCCAGCAGCAGGCCGTGGTAGCCGTGCTGGTAGGCGATGATCTCGACGTCGGGGGCGATCTCCGTGTAGCGCTCGATGAGCCCGCCGACGGCGGACGACAGGCAGGGAGCGAAA
>NZ_JAAGLU010000443.1 GCF_010550245.1 Streptomyces sp. SID12501 | reverse complement strand
CGGGCTCACCGCGGAGCGCTGGGCGGCCGCCGACGCGCACATCACCCGGCTGTGGAGGTACTTCGACGCCTACAGCGGGGCCCTGGCCGCCGCCCGGGAGATCCGCGAGCGGCGTCGCTGGCCGAATCGCGAGGAACTGTCCGAGCTCACCGAGCGCCTGCGCGGGCCCGGGGTGCTGATCGCGGGGGCCGCGGTGGAGGGTTCCCCGCTGGCGGAGCGGTTCTCGCTGGCCGAACTCGTCGCCCGGATGAACGAGCTCTACGCGAGTTCCTTGGACCTGGTGGTCGCCGCCGACGCGGTGTGGTCGGCGCTGCCCGCGCGGATCGACCTGCTCGCCGCCGAACTGCACCGCGACCTCGACACCCTCGTCCACCGCATCCGCGACATCACCCACGCCGTACCCCACCGCCACCCCATGACCGCCCCCTGCCCTCGGTGCGACACGTTCGGCCTCGTCCGCACCGACGGCCAATGGCCCATCACCTGCACCGCCTGCGGCCACCAGAT
>NZ_JAAGLU010000442.1 GCF_010550245.1 Streptomyces sp. SID12501 | reverse complement strand
GTGCGGCACCTGGGACGGTCGCCGCACATCGTCGGAGCGCGGCGACCCGCGCCGCGCGACCTGCGCCACCCTACCCGTCGGTCCGATCGTGGCCGCGCCCCGGCCGGCGGCAGGGACGCGGACGCCCCGCGGCGCTGGTGCGCGGCGGGGCGTCCGTCGGTGCCGGGTCAGCGGGCGTAGAACTCGACGACCAGCTGGACCTCGCAGGTCACGGGGACCTCGGCGCGCTTCGGGCGGCGCACGAGCGTCGCGCTGAGCTTCTCGAGCTGGACCTCGAGGTAGCCGGGCACGGCGGGGAGCACGTCGCGGTGCGCGCCGGCGGCGGCGACCTGGAACGGCACGGTGGCCTGCGACTTGGGCTTGATCTGGATGGTCTGGCCCTCCTTCACGCGGAAGGACGGGCGGTCCACGATCTTGCCGTCGACGAGCACGTGACGGTGCGTGACGGTCTGGCGCGCCTGCAGGATCGTGCGGGCGAAGCCGGCACGGAGCACGAGCGCGTCGAGA
>NZ_JAAGLU010000441.1 GCF_010550245.1 Streptomyces sp. SID12501 | reverse complement strand
TGGGGCCTGTGGGACGACGAGGCCGGCATGGCCGCCGGACTCGACGAACAGGACCGTCGGCGCATCGAACGCGGCAACATGAACGCACTGTCGCAGGCCGACGGACTGGCCCTCTTCGACGCCGCACTGCGGGCCGACACGGCCCCGCACGAGGAGGACGAACCACGCACCCCGAGCCTCCTCGTGCCCGCCCGACTCGACCTGGCCGCCCTGCAGGACCCACCTCGGACACCGAGGCGGTCGTCCTGACCGCTGCGCTGGACTTGCTACTCACCGAGGGCGCAGCGGCGCTCTCCGCGCAGCGCTTGCACACCGCCACCGGGGTGTCGCGGTCGACGATCTACCGCCACTGGCCCACCCCTCACGCGGTACTGGCGGCGCTGATCGAGGTCGCCCCGCGCCCCGCACCCTCCCAAACGGGTGAGGCCCGGACGGATCTGCACGCCGGGGTGGACGCGCTCTGCGACCGCCTGCGCGACACGCCGGTCGGCGGCGCGCAGCACGCGAT
>NZ_JAAGLU010000440.1 GCF_010550245.1 Streptomyces sp. SID12501 | reverse complement strand
GGACGAAGACGTCCGGGCCGCCGTCCTCGGGGGCGATGAAGCCGAAGCCCTTCTCGGCGTTGAACCACTTCACGATGCCAGTAGGCACTGTCATTCTCCTCATGCGTGTACTACGACCCCGACGACCGGGACCGGGTGAATCACGGTGGCCGTCGTCCGCTCCGGAGAAGGTGGACAAGCACAGCACTGCGACTACGGGTACACAGTAGCCGGACACGGGCGTGCGAAGCGAGGCCTTCACCCCAAGTCGTCCCGGCCCGGACGGCGGACGCTCAGCCCGTGGACCCCTCGGCACCCGCGAGCACGCGTGCGCGCAGCCCGCGCAGCATGCCCCGCGTCATCACCGTGCTCAGCAGGCACGACGGCTCCGCCACGAGCCGGGACGCCGCCGACGTGTACACGTACCGCTCGCGCACCACGACCCGCGTGCCCCCGCGGGGGTCCGGCCGCAGCACGAACGCCCACGAGAACCCGTACGGCGGCGGCGCTGCCCCCGCCGGCGCGTCCG
>NZ_JAAGLU010000043.1 GCF_010550245.1 Streptomyces sp. SID12501 | reverse complement strand
CCTGCACCAGACCCGGGCCACCATCAGCCACTACAACCGGCGCGGCGACCCCCTGCCCACCCGCCTACGCCCCTGGCGGCAACCCGAGCAGAACCGATCACAACCTCAAGATCTGAGGCTGTAGTACAAGGGCGGGGCGGCCAGACCGCAACTGCGCGACCTGCGAGTACGCAAGGCCTGCGACCGCCATCGCGCATAGATCATCAGTAGTTGTCGGCAGCGTCAGTGGGCGGTGGCTCCTCACGGAGCCGGGTCGTTGCCGTCATCGCGGGTCGACTCGTCGTTGGTAGGGCCGTCAAGGGCGATGCCGAGGGTGTCGATGGCGTCGCGCTGGAGGCGGAGTCGGACGTGGGAGTACGTCGTTTGCGATCATCTGGGCAGGGCATCCAGAGCCGCATCCCACGGGTAGGATTCCAGGTCACCGTGTTTGGGCACGTGAGGTACGAACCCCCCAAGGCCGAGAAGGACAGTCACCCCGCATTCGCGGAGAAAGGACACACTCCGTTCGAGGGCGGGGTGAGCTGCCTGAGCCTGGTTCAGGTAGGGCAGGGCAACAAGTGGTAGCCGTAGCCCGATGCCCTCTGTGACAAGTCCAAGAGCGAGCGTGTCGGCGTGGCCGTCGGCCCACTTGGTCAGGGTGTTGAGGGTGGCGGGGGCTACGAGGATCGCGTCCGGTGAGGGCAACACGTCCGATTCGGCTGGCAGCTTGTACTGATGGCGTATGGGATACCCGGTCAGCTCGCGCAGTTCGGCGATGTCGTTCTCGAGCCAACTATGCGCGGAAGGGGTGAGAATGAGACAGACACCCCACCCAGCGGCTTGGGCCTTGCGTATGCCGGTAGCGACGGACTGAGCGGGCGGAGCGGCGCAGGAGATCAGATACAGGATCTTGGTCACCCGGGCAGTCCACACCGTGTAGCGAGTGCCTGCAAGCGTCCCTCGGCACTTCCCGTGCCCAGAAGGCGCAGATCCTCGACAAGTTGGCGACTGTTGGGGCGGCAGTGCACCTCTTCCGCAGCTTCCTTCTCGGCCAGGAGCAGCGTCTCGACCGCCTTCTCCCGACGGCCGGCCTGTGTGTAACCGTAGGCAAGGTCGACGAGGTGGTGAGCCCGCCGCTCGCGTGGCAGGGCATCGCGGCGCGACGCCGGAATGGCCTCAGCGGCGGAGATGGCCTCAGCGCCTTCGCAGAGCCGCGCGTGCGCGGCAACGCGGTGCACGGCAACGTTCGTTGGCCCGTACGCGGTGAACATCGCATTGCCGTCCGTGCCGAGCTGCGTAGCGTGATGGTCGGCCTGATCGAGGAGATCGGGGGTGGCGCTGCGGTTCTCGATGCTGGCTGACGCCATGGCGGCTTTGAGATAGAGCATGCCCAGAACGGAGAGCCCGTCTGCGCCACGCCCAACCAGGTCGCGCTCAAGGCGGCCAGCGGAAGCGACGGCGAACTCGACAGCGGCGGCGGCCTGCCCGTGGTGAGTCATCGCGTCGGCAAGGTGCCGGGCCGCCGCAGCCATGGTGACCGGGTCCCCGGATCGCTCGGCAGCCGCTACCGACCGGTCTGCTGCCATGAACGCCAAGCTGGTGTCGCCGAACTTGATCGCCACGGCCTCGACCAGTTGCAGAGACATGGACAGCAGCCGGAACGACGCAAGCCGTGCGTCCCCCTCGTGTCTGGCGGCAGCACGATTGGCGTCGATGAGGAGCCCTGGGACTACGCGGCCGAGCGAAGCGAAGTGGCTTGCCTGGAACGCGGTCCAGCCGTACTCCACGTTGCTGCTCAGCATTTCGACGGGGACGGGCTCGACCGCGGTCCCGTCGCAGGATCTAGTGATCACGTCGTGGTGTTGCAACGTGCGGCGGATCGCCGCGAGTTCAGTGCCGTCCACGCACTCGCCACTTTTGCCGAGCGGAGCGTCCGACAGTAGATCTTCGAGACGTACTGACAGCACTCGGGCCGCCCCTTCCAGGACGGACAGCCGTGGATCACTTTGCCGCTGCCCTCCCTCCAGGTCTTGAACCCACCTACGGGACATGCCCATGAGCGCCCCGAAGTCCGCCTGAGTGATCCGCCGACGTTCGCGCCAGTAGGCAATACGCCTGCCGATGCCCCGCGTGTCCATCGAGCCCCCCGGTGACCAGTCGATGACGCACGCACGTTGCGTGCCTACTCACCGTTATACAGCCCTTACGGTCCGAGAGGACACCAACTCTGCGAAGACCCCGGCGACCGTTCGCGCGGCCCCGGGGCGATGGCCCACCTGAAGAAAGCAGGTCGACATGACGCAAGCTACAGCTCCGCATCACGGGCGTGAATCCGGGGTCAGGATGACAATCCACGTCTACACCGTGCGCGGCGAAAGCGGTGAGATCGTCGAGGATCGCGGCGTGGTCAGGGTCCTGGGGAGCGACGGTCCGCTCCCCCTGAGGAACGCGTTCCCACCCTGCGCCTGTCCGCTTCACCGCAGGCAGCAGGCCGCGCTGTGACCATCCGTACCGCCACAGACACCCCACCCTCATCAGCGGAATGCACGGTCGCACAGCACCCCGAGTACGAAGATCTGCACCGCCACTGTCGTCAGACCGAGGATGTCCCCTTGCCCCACGGCGGCGGCCTGTTGCTGATGCGCAGATGCGGCTGCCCCTGCCACACCCAGCCCGGGGACGTGTCATGACGCTGCCGGGGCTGCACATGTGTCGCCACTGCGACGAGCTGATCACCGACCCGGACGACGCGGTCGTAGTGGCATACGTGCACGCCAACTCCGGGCCCGGCCGGGAGATTTGGGCGCACAGCGCCCACGCGCACCTCGTACAGCCGGACCCCTACCCGCTCGCGCTGCTGGCCCGGATCCGCGCCCTCTGCGCCGGGAACTCCGCAACCTGAAGCGACACCAGAGCCTGGTGACCGACAGACAATCCACATCGGTCACCAGGCCCCTCATCCGGTCGAGTTCCCCCTACTGAGGGAACTCGGCCCGAACCCCCACCTCGCTCGCAGCCCCCACCGTCACGCCACTCGCGCCCGCCGCTCGAAGCAGCACGTTCCCGACGCCGTACTGCCCCGAGACCAGAAGGTCCGCGTCGCCGTCCCGGTCGATGTCGCGCAGGCGGACGGCGAGGCCGAACATCTGGTACTGCGAGGTGTCGCCCGGGACGCCCGCCGTGGCCCGCGTGAACCACTGGGAACCGGCGCCGGTCAGACCGTTCCTGCTGCCGCGCAGGACATGGACGCCACCGGCGTCCGAGACCGAGCCGACCTTTTCCGACACCGCGCTGACCGCGAGGTCCGGATACCCGTCACGGTTGGTGTCGCCGGCGGAGAGGGAGTAGCCGAAGGCGTCGCCCTTCGTGGCGTCCGTGGCGACGCCCGAAGTCGCCTGCGTCAGACGGGAGTACGTGCTCACCGGGCCGGTACTGCTCCCGCGCAGGATGACGACCGAGCCCGCGATCCTACTGTGCGGGACGTCGCTGACCGCCAGGTCGCCGTAGCCGCTCTTGTCGAAGTCGGCGATGACGCCCGTCGGACTGTAGTCGGGCTGCGAGTTGTTGTACGTCGTGAGCCTGCCCGACGTGATCGTGGCGCCGCCGCGCAGGAACCAGGCGGCCTGGGCCATCGCGTCGTCCTTGTAGCCCTGGCCGAGGACGTACAGGTCCGTGGCGTTGTCCTTGGTGACCCTTCCGGCGACAAGCGCGGTGGTCTCGCCCAGGTCCCGGTGGTCGTGCTTGGTGACCCTGCCCGTCGTACCGGCCGGGGAGATGCCGCCTCGGTAGATTTGAAGCTCTCTCCCTCGTGAACGGGGGAGATTCCTGCCTACCTTGCGGTGGCGGGTTTGACGCCGTGGGAAGCGCGCCTGACGACTGCCCTCCCGGCAGCCGGGGCGAGCGCGTGGCCCGTCCGGTATCGGTGCAGCACATTGCGGGCGGCATTGTGGTCGGCGTTGCCTTCCCAGCCGCACGCGGGGTTCTGGCACACGAACTCGGCCTGGCTTCGTCGGCTGCCTGGCGTCACCGTGTGGCACTGCGAGCACTCTTGGGAGGTGCCCGGTGCGGGTACCTCGGCCAGAGCGCCTCCCCGGCGAGCGACCTTGTACGCGAGGAGTTCCACGGTGCGTCCCCAGGCCTCGCCGAGGATCGAGCGGTTCAAGCCGGCCTTCTGCGCGACCTTCCTGCCCGGTTCCTCGACGGTGCCCTTGGCGGAGTGGATCATGTTCGTGATGTGCAGTGCTTCGACGACCACCGTGCCGTACGTGTCGGCGAGGGCGGTGGTGGTCTTGTGCTGCCAGTCGCCGCGCCTGCGCTTGGCTGTCGCGCGGATACGAGCGATCTGGTCGTACGTGGCGTGCAGGCGGCGGCTGGTGCGCTCACCCTTCTTCCGCTGCTCCTTACGGCGGGCGGCGCGCTGCTCGAAGTGCAGCAGCCGGGCCTCTTCCCGCTGGGACAGCCACGGCCGGTGTTCGGCCCTGGCGCCGTCGGACAGGGCCAACGGGACGGTGATCCCGACGTCGATGCCCACCTCGGGACCGCAATGCCCGGCGGGGGCTTCCTCCATCGTCTGCACGCGGAAGGCGATGTGCCAGCCCAGCGCGTCCTTGACCAACCGCGCCCCGGTGATCCTGTTCTTCTTGCCCGCGCCCTTGCCGACCGGAAGATCCTTGGTCCAGCGGAAGCGGACCTTCCCGAGCTTGGGGATGTTGACCATGCCCCAGCGGCGGTGGACGCGCACGACGTGCAGGTCACGGCCCTGCGGGATGTCGATGCTCATCCGGGTACGGATACGGGACTTGAACTCCGGCGCCCCGGCCCGCCCTTCCCGGCAGTTCTTCCAGGCCCGGAAGTAGGTCTTCAACACCGCCTGGGCGGCCTGCGCGGGCAGCACGGCGAGCCAGTCGAGCTCGGCACGGCCCTGCCGGATCACCGCATCGGCGGCCGCCAGACTCCGCTTCGCCTTCGGCAGCATCGTCCACCAGTCGTGCAACAGATTCCAGGTGGTACGCGCCGCATGCGCCTGCCTGTCCAGGACAGCCACCTGGGCAGGGGTGAGTGCCAGTCGGGCACGATGCCCGCCCTGCCGCTCCACCAGGCCTGGTTGCACGTCCCGTCGCCCCATGACGGCTGACGCTAGCATTGGTTCATGTCACCCAGGTGGAAGCCAAACAAGGACGTCAGAACCGGTCGCCATGTGGTCTACAACCTCCACGTCCACTTGGTGTTCGTAACCAAATACCGTCGCGGAGTGTTCACTGAGGCGATGCTGGACCGGTGCGAGGAGATCATGCGCGAGGTGTGCGCGGACTTCGAAGCCGAACTGCGCGAGTTCAACGGCGACCACGACCACGTCCACCTACTGGTGCACTATCCGCCCAAGGCCGCCCTGTCGAAACTGGTGAACTCCCTCAAGGGTGTCTCCTCCCGCCGCCTGCGCCAGGAGTTCGAACCCCACGTGAGCCGCTACCTGTGGGGCGGACGCTTCTGGTCCGGCTCCTACTTTGCAGGCTCCTGCGGCGGAGCACCCCTGACCGTCGTCAAGCAGTACATCAAGCAACAACAGCGCCCGACCTGACCCCACCGCAGACCCCGGCTCCGCCGGGAAGCGTCCCCGGCGCTCCGCGCCGTCCCATGACCGGACCAGACGCTGCGGCGTTCACGGTGACCGAGTCGCCGCCGTGCCCGAACGCGTAGTCGCGGTAGCCGTCGCCGTTGTAGTCGTCGGCGTACTTGGCCTGGGTGGCCGCGGTCACGGGGCCTGCTGACAGGCTGAGCAGCCCGCCGGCCAGCGCGACGGACGTTGCCGTCGCGAGGACCAGGCGACCGGTTGTGCGTATGGACATGTGTCTCCTGCGGTGTGCGGGGGCCTTGCGGCTGCCCGCGATGGTCTGGTCGCAACCGTCCGGACGAGGCCGTAGGGGCGGGCCACGCAGTGCGCCGGCGGTGTCCGGGTTGCCGGAACCGGTTGCGCTGGGCAGAGCGGTAACGTCGCCTGCCGGTACGGGAAGCGCAGATAAGACCTGCGAGGAGTCCGGGGGGTTGTACGCCACAGGGCAGCAGTTTTGATCGGAGCGACAGTCGCAGCGCGTCACGACGACTTGCGTCGTGCACAGCGCCCAATGACGAGACCACGCGGCTCGGGCGGAGAAAGAAAGCGCTGCTCCGTCCGTGACCTTCGGGTGTCCGGTGCCCGCATAGGTGATCCAAGCTGTGCGGTTGGCGTCGTCCAGGAGGTACCAGATACGGCCGCCCTCGGTCACCTCGTACTGCCAGCGTTCCAAGGTGTGGCCTTTGAAGGTGCTGGTCCCGAGCTTGCCCTTGAGCTGGTGATGTCGGTCGGGGTGGTCAAGGGCCCGTGGGTTGGCACAGATCCTCTCGAAGGCGCGGCGTAGATTGCCGGCCGAGTGGCGGGAGAGGTGCTCCCAGCCGGTGGCGGCCTCGGTGTTGGCGAAGCGGACGTCGTACTCGTTGTCGACCGGAGGCGGCGCGGCCCGCTCTCCGCGCTTGGGGCTCACTTGTGCCTCTCGGGCATGGTTACGGGGCCGAGGTCTCCTTCTGGTTCGCGGGTGAGTATGGCCAGCAGGGTGGGGTCCGCGTAGATCTCGGCACTGTGCCGCCACTGAGTCAGCAGGAGTGCGATGGGGGCGAGGTTGTCCAGGGCCACCGCTTCGCGTGCCGTGTCCACCAGCTCCGCGAGGAGTGTGTCGACATCCTCGGCGGGCAGGAGGGTGCTCCACGGCAGAGCCTCGGGCAGGGCCTGGCGCAGAGCCTCGATGTTCTCGGTGTGGACCAGTCCGGCGAGCAGGCGTGACGTGAGGTCTTCGACCACGGGGCCACCGGACGAGTGAGGCGGATTTCCAGGAACCCCCGCACGTGGAGCTCCTACGGCGATCACTGCCAGGTCCTCGGTGTCGAAGACCTCTCCCTTGACTTCGTCCCACGAGTGGAAGGCGGTCATGGGCGTGCCCCTTTCTGCTGCCGCTTCACCAGGCTGACGACCGCCCATCGGATCGGGTTTCCGCCTGTGGGCGGAGCGGCCGAGCCACCCCGCCCACCATCGGACCGACTCGTCAGCCCCTGCCCCCGCAACCCCCGACCCGTTCCGTACTCAACGCGATGTCATCCACCCGCATCTCGTACGACGACGGAGTCGGGTCGCCCTGGTACAGCTGCCAGCCCAGCTTCAGCTTGTCGAAGGTCGGGAAGGCGAAGTCGGAGTCCTGGGCGCCGCCGTGGCTCTGGGTGGAGACCGTCAGGTCCGACTGCTCGACCCCGTCGAAATACACCGTGACCCGGCTGTCCGCAGCGTCGAGATGGAACTCCACGCACTGCCATTGGTCTGCGACCGCCGGTGCCGACGTCTTCCACGACGTCCAGTCGCCCGTCGGGCCCAGGTCGGAGCCGACGCCCCAGAAGTTGCCCTTGTCCGTGGGGGCGTACTGGCCGCCCAACGGACGTACGAGGGTGGGGGAGTCCGCGCCGGAGACCTCCGCGATCGTCCAGTGGGCCCAGTCGGGGGCCGTGGGGAACGCGTCCACGCGTAGGCGCATGCGGGCCCAGTAACTGTTGCCGGGCGCCGAGAGGTTGGGGAAGACGACGAAGGCGCGGCCGTTGCCCTGCGTACGGATGCGGAGTTCTCGGCCCTTGCCGGTCGTGCTCGGGGCAACGGTCAGGGTGCCGTTGGAGGTGTCCGTCGTCCAGCCGCGGCCAGCGGTGACCGGGCCGATGGGAAGGTGGTCGAAGTTCTCCCGTACGAAAGGACGTTGGCCAAGTGCCGTGTCGTGGGCGGGAGTTGCCGAGGCAGTGGGGGGTATCGCGAGCAGTGTGGCCGACGTGGCTGCGGCGGCCGACAGTGCTGCGATCGATTTCCTCAGGATGGTCATGTGCCCAGTCTGTAACGGGAGTTGACCAAGTTCCTAGTGGTACTGGTGGGTATTGAGGGTGTGCGTGGCTCGCGATCGCCACGGTCACCGCGAGGCCGAAATGCCCGGTGGCCGTGCCTCTGTCGATACAGAAGCACGGCCACCAGAGAGCAATGAAAGGTCAGAACCGCCGAGTGATCAGCGCCCTCTTCACTTCCTGGATCGCCTTCGTGACCTCGATGCCACGCGGGCACGCGTCCGTGCAGTTGAACGTGGTCCGGCAGCGCCAGACGCCGTCCCGGTCGTTCAGGATCTCCAGGCGCTGCTCGCCCGCCTCGTCACGCGAGTCGAAGATGAAGCGGTGCGCGTTGACGATCGCGGCCGGGCCGAAGTACTGGCCGTCGTTCCAGAACACCGGGCACGAGGACGTGCACGCCGCGCACAGGATGCACTTCGTGGTGTCGTCGAACCGTTCCCGGTCCTCCGCCGTCTGGAGGCGCTCGCGCGTCGGCTCGTTGGTGTCCTTCGTGATGAGGAAGGGCATCACGTCGCGGTACGCCTGGAAGAACGGGTCCATGTCGACGATCAGGTCCTTCAGGACCGTCAGGCCCTTGATGGGCTCGACCGTGATCGGCTTGACGGGGTTGATGTCCTTGATCAGGGTCTTGCAGGCAAGGCGGTTCTTGCCGTTGATCCGCATGGCGTCCGAGCCGCAGATGCCGTGCGCGCAGGAGCGACGGAACGTCAGCGAACCGTCCTGGTCCCACTTGATCTTGTGGAGGGCGTCGAGGACGCGCTCCTTCGGGTCGATCTCCAGCTGGAAGTCTTCCCAGACCGCCTCGGCCGCCAGCTCCGGGTTGAAGCGGCGGATGCGGAAGGTGACCGTGATGTACGGGGAGTCGGCGAAGCCGGGCTCGGGCTCGCCGGCCGCGTCCGCCTTGTCCAGAACAGGGGTTGCCATCAGTACTTACGCTCCATCGGCTGGTAGCGGGTCTGGACGACCGGCTTGTAGTCGAGACGGATGGACTCGGTGCCGTCGTCGCCCACCTCGCGGTACGCCATGGTGTGGCGCATGAAGTTGACGTCGTCGCGGGTCGGGTAGTCCTCGCGGTAGTGACCGCCGCGCGACTCCTTGCGGGCCAGCGCGGAGACCGCCATGACCTCGGCCAGGTCGAGCAGGTTGCCCAGCTCGATGGCCTCCAGGAGGTCGGTGTTGAACCGCTTGCCCTTGTCCTGGATCGAGACGTTCCGGTAGCGCTCGCGGAGTTCCGCGATCTTCTCCACCGCCGTCTTGATCGTCTGCTCCGTACGGAACACCATGACGTTCGCGTCCATGGTCTCCTGGAGCTCCAGGCGCAGTGCGGCGACCCGCTCCGTGCCCGTGGACTCGCGCAGGTGCTCCACCTGGGAGATCACCAACTCCGCCGGGTTCTCGGGGAGTTCGACGAAGTCGGCCTTCTGGCTGTACTCCGCCGCCGCGATACCGGCCCGCTTCCCGAACACGTTGATGTCCAGGAGGCTGTTGGTGCCGAGGCGGTTGGCGCCGTGCACCGACACACACGCGACCTCGCCGGCCGCGTACAGGCCGGGCACCACCGTCGTGTTGTCGCGGAGCACCTCACCCTCGACGTTCGTCGGGATGCCGCCCATCGCGTAGTGCGCGGTGGGCTGGATCGGGATCGGGTCCGTGTACGGCTCGATACCGAGGTAGGTGCGCGCGAACTCGGTGATGTCGGGCAGCTTGGCGTCCAGCTGCTCCGGCGGGAGGTGGGTGAGGTCGAGGTAGACGTGGTCGCCCTCGGGACCGCAGCCACGGCCCTCACGGATCTCCGTGTAGATGGACCGGGACACGACGTCACGCGACGCCAGGTCCTTCATCACCGGCGCGTACTTCTCCATGAAGCGCTCGCCGTCCTTGTTGCGGAGGATGCCGCCCTCACCGCGGGCGCCCTCCGTCAGCAGGATGCCCATGCGCCAGATGCCGGTCGGGTGGAACTGGAAGAACTCCATGTCCTCCAGCGGCAGCCCGCGACGGTAGACCGCCGCCTGGCCGTCACCCGTCAGCGTGTGCGCGTTCGACGTCACCTTGAAGAACTTGCCGCAGCCGCCGGACGCGTAGATCACGGCCTTCGCCTGGAAGACGTGGATCTCACCGGTGGCGAGTTCGTAGGCGATGACGCCGGCCGACCGCTTCACACCGTCGACCTCGACGATCAGCTGGTCGAGGACGTAGAACTCGTTGAAGAACTCCACGCCCTCCTTCACGCAGTTCTGGTACAGCGTCTGGAGGATCATGTGGCCGGTACGGTCGGCCGCGTAGCAGGACCGGCGGACCGGCGCCTCACCGTGGTTACGGGAGTGTCCGCCGAAGCGGCGCTGGTCGATCGTGCCGTCGGGCGTGCGGTTGAACGGCAGGCCCATCTTCTCCAGGTCGAGGACCGAGTCGATGGCCTCCTTCGCCAGGATCTCGGCGGCGTCCTGGTCGACCAGGTAGTCACCGCCCTTGATCGTGTCGAAGGTGTGCCACTCCCAGTTGTCCTCTTCCACGTTGGCGAGCGCGGCGGCCATACCGCCCTGCGCGGCGCCCGTGTGGGACCTGGTCGGGTAGAGCTTCGTCAGTACGGCGGTACGGCTGCGCTTCGTCGACTCGATCGCGGCGCGCATGCCGGCGCCGCCCGCGCCGACGATGACGGTGTCGTACTTGTGGATCTTCATCAGGATTTCCTCAGTCCCTCAGCACCGTGGCCTAGCGGATGTTCGGGTCGAAGGTGAAGATCACCAGCGTGCCCAGCAGGATCGTGAACACCGTGGCGGTGTAGAGCAGGCCCTTGAGCCACAGTCGGGTGTTCGCGCGCTCCGCGTAGTCGTTGATGACGGTGCGCAGGCCGTTGGCGCCGTGCAGCATCGCCAGCCACAGCATCAGCAGGTCCCAGACCTGCCAGAACGGCGAGGCCCAGCGGCCGGCCACGAAGGCGAAGCCGATCTTGGAGACACCGCCGTCCAGCACGAGCTGGATGAGGAGGTGGCCCAGGACCAGCACGACCAGCACGATGCCGGACAGCCGCATGAACAGCCAGCCGTACATCTCGAAGTTGCCCCGGGTGGACTTGGGGGTCTTCTTCGTACGCTTGCGCGGGGCCTCGATCAGGGGAGCCGGGTTGTCGGCGTCGTACCCCGCGAACGTGCCCGCGCCCTCGACGGGGCCGATGCCCGAGGCGGTGGATTCAGTCGTCGCCATGTGCGTCAGCTCCCGAACAGTTCACGAGCGGCGTGACCGAGGACGGGGTAGACCGCCCCGATCATCAGCACGACCCACAGGCCGACGACGGTCCACAGCATCTGCTTCTGGTAGCGCGGGCCCTTCGACCAGAAGTCGACGGCGATGACGCGGAGGCCGTTCAGTGCGTGGAAGAGGATGGCGGCGACGAGGCCGTACTCCAGCACGGCGACGATCGGCGTCTTGTACGTGGCCACAACCTTGTCGTAGGCCTCGGGAGAGACACGGACGAGAGCGGTGTCCAGGACGTGTACGAACAGGAAGAAGAAGATGAGGACGCCGGTGACTCGATGAGCCACCCAGGACCACATTCCTTCCCGGCCGCGGTACAGCGTTCCAGCCGGCACGGAAAACCCTCCGGGAGCGGGGATCGGGGCCGCGCCGGCTTCGGTTGTCGGACGGGCCCGGCCGGGTACGGTCCACCGGCCCTCGCCATCGTAGCGACGTGTTGTCGGAACGCTTACAGCGGGCCTACCGATGTGATCAAACAGGCTTCGTACGGGCTATTGCGTGCGGCTACTGGGGGAGGTGTTTGCGGTTTGTCTGCCGGGTGACCGGTCAGATGTGGCTGGTCGCTCCCCCACTCTCGGCTTCGCTCGAGCGGGGGGACCCCCATCGCGGCGGAGCCGCAATATGTTGCAGCCCCGCGCCCCTGAGCATGCCCACCAACCGTTCTCTTGCCAGGCGCCGGAGTTCTTCCGCCGCCACAACCCGCTCTTCCTCCGGATCGTTGGTCAGACGTGACCGGATGGCGGTCAGGATCGTGTTCAGGACCTCCGTCGGAGGCGTGCCGTCCAGGCAGATGACGAAGACATGCCCGAACCTGGCCTCGTACGCCGCATGCGCGGCCCCCAGGGCCGTGTGGGCCGCCGCGTACACCTCGTCCGGCAGAGCGGGCAGCGACTCGGCGGCCAGCGCCTCCGACAGATCGCCCGGGGTCAGGTCGTACGCCGCCTCGTCCGCTGCCGCGAGCAGGGAGTCCAGGTCAGGGTAGGGACGGTGGTCGGCGAGACGGCGGGCCCAGCGGAGGCTGCGCAGGCAGGTGAGGAGCACGCGCTCGATGTCCTCGGCGGGCTCGGTGTTGAACCGTGCCAGGCTCAGCGCCGTAGGAGAGGGGGACTCGGTGCGCGTCTGTGCCGGCATGGCGAGCGGGCCGGAGAACTGGGGAAGACGGTGCGCGGACAGCGTGAGTCCTCGGAGGTCTGAGTCGGTGTGTGAGATGCGCCTGGAGAGTGGAGAGGCGCCGCTCACATTATCGAGAGTGGTCAGGAGCTGTCCGACGGAGGTCTGAATTTCACCCGAACGGGAGAGTTTCGGAACGTACGGTGGACGCTTTCGTTGGGGTGGGGCCGTAGGTTCAGAGGTGGAGGCGAACCAGGAGGTGCGTGGCATGCGGGCGATACGTGAGGCTCTGGCAGGTGGGACCCGGTGACCGGGCGGAGGCGCCGGGCTCCTGAGCGGAAACGGGGTCTGATCGGGAAGACGTACGGACAGGGGTCCGGGTTGCTTCTCGGGGCCGGTGTTCTCGTCGCGGCCGGTGCGGTCGGGGTGACCGTCGTCCTCTGGCCGGTCGGAAACACGGGCACCAGCACCAGCACCGACTCCGGCAGCGACATCGCGTCGACCGGCGTGGCGCGCTCCTCGGACACGGCCGGGACGGACAGCTCCGCGGCCACGGCGTCCCGCGCCCCTGCCTCCCCCTCCCCGTCTCCCGCCCGGGTCTACCCCCTCTCCAAGACTCCCCGCACCATCCCCGCCGTACGCGAGCACGTACCCGCCCGGGGGCCGGGCTGGCGGCCCGCCTCGGCGTCCCGGGTGGTCGTCACCGCCGCCGGCCTCGCCGACGAGGGGAAGCTGCTCGCCGGCGAGCTGCGGATGACGTACGGCGGGACGGCCGCCCCCCGAGCCGGGGACGTCCAGCTGAAGCTGGACCCGGCGCAGGCGGCGAAGGGCCCCGAGTCCTACACCCTCACCGTCAAGAGCGGCCGTGTCACCGTGGCCGCCCCCGCCGAAGCCGGCGTCTTCTACGGCACCCGCACCCTCAAGCAGGAGGTGACCGGCGGGAGCACCGCCTCCGAGGGTGTCGTGCGCGACCGGCCGGCCAAGGCGCAGCGCGGGCTGATGCTGGACATCGCCCGCAAGCACTTCACGGCGGCCTGGATCGAGGCCCGCGTCCGTGAGCTGGGCGACCTCAAGTTCAACGAGCTGGGCCTGCACTTCTCCGACGACCAGGGCTTCCGGATCGCCTCGGACACGCACCCGGAGGTCGTGTCCCAGAACCACCTCACCAAGGCCGAGGTCCGCCGCATCCTCGCCCTCGCCGCGAGCCGTCACATCACCGTCGTGCCCGAGATCGACTCCCCGGGCCACCTGGGCGCTGTCCTCGCCGCCCACCCCGACCTCCAGCTGAAGAACGCGCAGGGCACGGCGGCACGCGGGGCGATCGACATCTCCGAGCCCGGGGCCGCGAAGATCGTCGACGACCTGCTGGGCGAGTACGCTGACCTCTTCCCGGGCGCGTCCTGGCACCTGGGCGGCGACGAGTACCGGGCCCTGGCCGTGTCCGACCCGGCTGCCTCCTACCCTCAGCTCGCCGCCGCGGCCACCGAGAAGTACGGGCCCGGCGCCGGCGTCTCCGACCTGGCGACGGGCTGGCTCAACGACCGCGCCGCGACCGTCCGCGCCCACAACCGGACGAACGTGCGCGCCTGGAACGACGGCTTCTACAAGTCGAGCTCGGTCCAGCCGGGCAAGGACATCCAGGTCGCCTACTGGACCGGCAAGGAGATCGGCGCCCGGCAGCCGACCGCCTACCTGAGCGCGGGCCGCAAGGTCGTCAACTACAACGACGAGTACCTCTACTACGTGCTCGGGCAGCCGAACACCTTCGTCTATCCGACCGGCGAGCGGATCTACAAGCAGTGGACCCCCCGGGTGCTGCGCGGCAGTACGGCCGTCTCCGCGTCGTACGACGGGCAGATCCTCGGCGGGGTCTTCGCCGTCTGGTGCGACCTCGCCGGATCGCAGACCCAGAACCAGGTGGCCGCCGGAATACGGCTGCCGCTGCGGGCGACCGTGCAGAAACTGTGGGATCCCCGGGCCCAGCCACCCCTGTCCTGGACCGCGTTCAAGAAACTGGCGGGCACGCTGGGCTGAAACCGGCTGGACGCGGGGGCCGGGTGAACCATAGGTTCCGCACAGGTATTCGTATGTCGGGCGTGCCCCTGGGGAAGGGGCGCGCCCGGCTTCTTGTCGGGGGATCCGTATGTTCTGCAAGCGCTGCCATGTGTTCAAGGCGTCGACGCCCGCCGGCCTGTGTTCCGGCTGCGCCGCCGATCCCGATCCCGGGCCCGTATCGACGCCCGCTCCCGCGCCCGTGGCGGCTTCCGCACCGACCGGCCCCGTCGTCCAGCCGCACGGACCGGCCTGGCTGCGTTCGCCGGTCGGAATCGGCAAGGCCGTCGTCGTCATGCTCGGCGTGGTCATCGCCGCCGACCTCTTCGCCGTCGGCGCCGGCATCAACATGTACGACGTGATGGGCGCCCTCGCGGACGACGGCCTGGGCAATGGCGGCTACAACGCCCTCATGCGCCGCTCCGACCAGGCTGACTCGCTCTACTACGCCGCCGGAGTCGCGCAGACGGCGGCCTTCTTCGCGGCGGCCGTCTTCTTCCTCGTCTGGTTCCTGCGTGTACGGGTCAACGCCGAGGTGTTCAACCCGTTCGGGCACACCATGAAGCGCGGCTGGACGGGCTGGTGCTGGTTCGTGCCGGTCGTCAGCCTGTGGTTCCCGCGCCGGATCATGCTGGACATCTGGGACGCGAGCAGCCCCGCGGGTACCCGCGCCCCGCACGGGCTCGTCAACGCCTGGTGGACGCTGTGGCTCATCACGCTCTTCATCAACCCGGAGGATTTCGGCACGTTCGACCGCGCCGACACGGCCGACGAGATCCGCAGTGCCGTCGTCCAGGTGCTCGTCTCCGATGCCGTCGACATCGTGGCAGCCGTCCTCGCGATCCTCGTCGTGCTCCGGCTGACCCGTATGCAGCACGAGAAGGCCCTGCGGGGGCCTGTCCCCATGGGCGTCTGACGTCCGATTGTCGGATCCCTGGCCAACTCGCCGTGTCTGTGGTGTATTCGGCGCGGGCAGTGCGAGCAGAACCGAAACGCCAGGGGGATGGCATTGGGTTACTGGGGCTACTTGATCGTGGGCAGGAGCGAGCGGCCGCTCGCGGAGACCGACGCCCTGAGTCCGGTGCGCGACGGGCTGACCTCGCGCGAACGCCGGGACGACGGCTGGCAGGTGTGGGAGTACCCGAGCGGCGACGGTGACGTCGGCAGCATGAACACGCTCGCCATGGAGACCGGCGCGCCCGCGCTCTTCGGGTACGTGATGGACAGCCACTGTGTGGTGCTGGAGGCGGCGGCGCCCACGAGCGGGGCGTGGACCACCTGTCTGGCGCGCGGCGCGATGGCCGGGTACCTGGGTGCCGGGCAGGGCGAAGGGGAGACCGAGAGCGAGGAAGGCGCCGGGCTCACGCTCGACGACTACTTCCTGGAACCCGGCGACGCCGCCCGACGCGCGGTCGACTGGGCCGCCGAGGCCGGCCACACGGTGAACGCCGCGCCGCTCCTCGACGTACTGACTTCGGAACCCGACCCGTTGGCCGAAAACCTGTTCTTCCGGTTCCTCGACCGACTTGGTGTTCTGCCCCTGTGACGCTCCGGGTACGTTGCACGCAGCTAGGGACAGTACGGGCACCGTAAGGGATGGCGCCCTCGGAGGGAGGCCTGCATGAGCCTGGTGGAACTGATCGCCGGCGCTGACGAGCGTGGCCTGACAGTCAGCGGACTGGCTTGTTTGGATCGGTGTGTGTCCCTCCTCGGCGGTGACGACGAGAGCCTGCGTCCCCTGTGGACCAGCCTCACCGACGGCAGCGACGCCGAGGACTGGGCGACCCGCCTGGAACAGACCCGGGTCAAGCTCGGCCCCGACGACCCGGCCGCCCCCGTGGCCTCCGCCGAGGGTGAGGCCACCTTCCTCGCCCGGCGGATGCTCGCCACCGCCCCCGCCACCCGGTCCGGCGCCGACCTGCGCGAATGGGCCGACGACTGCTCTGTCGCCGCCCTCCGTATCCACCGGCTCCTGGACGCCTCCGCCACCGGCCCGTCCTCGGTCGACTCCCACCGTGAAGGCCGTACGGAGGGCATCTCGCCCCTCGTGGCGGCCGAACTGCGGCGCCAGATCACCGTCCTGGAACTGCTCGCCGGCCACGGTTCCGGCGGACTGCGGCAGGCGCTGGCGGTGTCGACGGAGGGGCGGCGTGTCCTGCGCGCCGTGGTGTCGCGACGGGCACGCGGACGGGCCTGACCCTAAGAACCGGGGGCACTGTTGCTTTCCCGTGATCGTTCTGGAATGGACCTGCGGTGGTCCCGCGCCGATCCCGGGCAGTCGCCGGAATCGGGTTACGCGGGCCGCCGACCATACGCACGCTTTCCTGGACTTTGAATCCTCCCCCAGTTGAAGCAGGGGGATTCCTGGCTCACGCCGCCTGCGGGTCAGCGACCCAACAGGTCTTCCACGATCAACACCAGCCGGGTTGAAACCAGCCCGGTTTGTACCGCAAAGCTTGGAGGTGCATGTGCTGTCTTGGTTCTCGATCAGCTCCGTACGGCCGATGGGCGGTTGTGGGACCCGGTCGACGAGGCCCGCCGCTGTTTCGCCGGCCACGGTTCGCTGCGGCTGCTGTGCCGGGACGCCACGACGATCTGAACCGGCGCCAGCAGTGACGTTTCCGTGCCGAGCGACGCAGATGCCCATGGGGGCGGAAGACGGGGAGCCGAACCCGCACTCGCACGCGGTACGCCGCCACGCCGGCACGGACGAGGACAGCGCTTGGGCCAGGGACGACGGAAACCCCGCCGGGTACAGCTGTACGACGCGGAGTTGGGCGACGCCGTCGCGCGGGCCCAGGACGGGGACGAGGCCGCCTTCGCGGTCGCGTACCGGCTCGTGCAGCCCGGACTCCTCGGCTATCTGCGCGGGCTCGTCGGCGACGAGGCGGAGGACGTGGCGTCCGACGCCTGGCTGGAGATCTCCCGCGACCTGGGCCGCTTCAAGGGTGACGGCGCCGGTTTCCGCGGCTGGACGGCGACCATCGCCCGCAACCGCGCCCTCGACCTGCTGCGCCGCAGACGGACCCGGCCCCAGGGGACGCCGCTCGAACCGGACGTACTGGACCTGCCCGGCCCGCACAGCACCCCCGACCAGGCCCTGGAGACCCTCTCCACGGAGTACGCCCTCGGGCTCATCGCCGGACTCCCGCCCGACCAGGCCGAGGCGGTACTGCTCCGGGTGGTCGTCGGTCTCGACGCCCCGGCCGCAGCCCGCGTCCTCGGCAAACGCCCCGGCGCGGTACGCACGGCCGCACACCGGGGCCTGAAACGCCTGGCCCGGCAACTGGGGGAACCGACATGAACGACGACGACACGGCAGGCGGCCGACGCCGGGGGCACCTGGCAGGGCTGCTCGGCGCCGCCCTGCGCAAAGGCCCACGGGACGACGACGCCACCGGCGACGGGGAGCGGAGGGCGATCGCCGCGTTTCTCCTGGCCCGGGACTCCGGCGCGCACAAGGTGACACGCACCCGGCGCCGGGACGACTGGCGATGACGGAGGGTCCTGCGACAAAGGAGGGTCCCGCTGTCCGCCGATGGCAACGACCGGGGCCGCCACCCCCCACAGGAGAGGCCCCGGCCGTCGCGCGGCACGGGCCGCGCGGCGGCCCGTATCTCCTACAGCGTCGCGCGTGCGTTTTCTGTCACACCGTCACCGGATCACGAGTTAGTTGCACGTTGTACGGACATGGACGAGGAACGCTTTCACGCCGTAACGTGCCTTTCGCTACAGGCTGCGGACGACAGGCAACTGCATCCACTGAGGTCTTGAGGTGTGCGCGGTGCAGGGGGACGACGCGGAGCTGACCACCGCGGTGCTTGCGGCACAGACCGGGGACGAGACCGCGTTCCGGACTGTGTACCGCTCGGTGCACCCACGGCTGCTCGGGTATGTACGGACGCTGGTCGGCGATCCGGACGCCGAGGACGTGACGTCCGAGGCCTGGCTCCAGATCGCCCGCGACCTGGACCGGTTCAGCGGGGACGCGGACCGGTTCCGGGGCTGGGCCGCCCGGATCGCCCGCAACCGAGCCCTCGACCACATACGGATGCGCGGGCGCCGCCCCGTCATAGGCGGCGACGAGACCGAGCTGTCCGGCCGGCCCGCCGACTCCGACACGGCGAGCGAGGCCATGGAGTCGCTGGCCACCGACAGCACCCTCTCCCTCATCGCCCGGCTTCCGCAGGACCAGGCCGAGGCCGTCGTCCTGCGGGTGGTCGTCGGCCTCGACGCCAAGACCGCCGCCGAGACCCTCGGCAAGCGCCCCGGAGCCGTCCGCACGGCGGCGCACCGAGGGCTGAGACGGCTCGCGGAGCTGCTCGGCGAGGACCCGGACGCGACCGCCGCGCTCGACGCACTGCCGCCCCCACGGGAACCGCAGGGACGTGCGGTTTCGTCGGCCGGTGTGACGCATACGCGTTCGCGGACGCAGAAGGACATGTGATGGCCGACGACGACCCGTACAGGTGGCTGGACCGCGCTGCGGCGGAACGTTTGCTGAGCGGGGAACCGCTGGAGCCCTCACTGGAGTCCGTGAGCCCCGAAGCCCGCGACCAGGCAGAGCTGCTCGCCAAGACCCTGGGCGCGCTCTCCGTGGACACCCCGCCTGGCAGCGCCGAACTCCCGGGCGAGGCCGCCGCGTTGGCCGCTTTCCGCAAGGCCCGCCCGGCCCCGGACGTCACCACCGTTGCCCCCGCGACCGCAACGCCGTCCGCGTCGGACCTGGGCTCGGACATGGGCCTCGTACGGGTGGGAGGGTTCGGGCGTTCCGGTGCCTCCCACCGGCGCGGCGCCCGCGCGGCCCGCTGGGGCCGTCCTCTGCGGCTGGGGCTCGGTGCCGCGCTGACCGTCGGCATGGTCGGCTCGGTCGCGATGGCCGCCGGCGTCGGCGTCCTGCCCAACCCGTTCGGCGGGCACGAGCCCGGCCGCCCCGCCGCCACGGTGTCGGCCGACGCGTCACGCGACCCCATGCTCGGCTCACCGTCGCCGGACGTGACCGGGGGCAAGGGCGTCCCGTCCCTCAGGCCCGACAGCACGGCCGGGGGCTCCTTCGACAAGGGCACCGCCGGGGGTGACGAGCCCGAGGACAGCCCGACCGGCACGGGACAGGGCTCCCGCACCGATCCGGACCTGCCCGGCGACCGGCGCAGCGCACTCGCCCTGTCCTGCCGCGACATACGCAGCGGCAAGAAACTGGAGGCGGAGCGCAGACGGGCCCTGGAGAAGGCGGCCAAGGGTTCCAAGAAGGTCTCCCAGTACTGCGAGGACACCCTGAGGGACGAACCGGACGTCCGCTCGAACGCCGACACGGGCACGGGCACCGGCACCGGCAGCGGCAGCGGGGCGGGCGGGGGAGACACCGGCGCCGAGGACGGCCAGAACGGCGCCGGTGACACCGGCGGCCAGGGCAACGGACTGAGTGGCGACAACGGCGACGGCAATGGCGACGACGGCGGAAACGGCCACGGGAGCGGCAACGGCGGGGGCCACGGCAGCCGGGCAGCGGCGAAGCCGACGCCCACACCGACGACCTTCACCGCGCTCAGGGTGGACGAGCCCCAGTACGAACCGGGGCCGGACCCCGACCCGTCGTACGGCGTCCTGCCGCTGCCGACGGCCACCTGAGCCCCGTACGCCCCGGAGCGCACTTCTCCGCACCGCGGTGCATGGCTCCGACCTGCGCAGATGCGCGCGGGCGATGTGCTCCGGCGAAGTTCTCGCGCGCCGGGTGTGACACTTTCGGCGGCGGCGACGCAGTAGGAAGTGAGCCGACTGGTCATCGGTTCCTCGCACAGAGCCGGGGGTTCCCCCCGTACCTTCGGCTCGTGCACCTGGCGCGGGCGGGACACGTTCCCCCGGTCCCGTCCGCGCCCCAGATCACCCTCACGGTCGCAGGCTCACGGCCTCACCAGTAGATGACGACCTTGTCGCCGTTGCTCACCTCGGCGAAGATCGCGGCGATAGCCGTCTCGTCCCGGATGTTCACACAGCCGTGCGAGGCGCCGCCGTAGCCGCGGACCGCGAAGTCGGCGGAGTAGTGGACCGCCTGGCCGCCGCTGAAGAACATCGCGTAGGGCATGGGGGAGTCGTAGAGCGTCGACACGTGGTGCCGTGACTTCCAGTAGACGCTGAAGACGCCTTCCCGGGTCGGCGTGTACTGGCTGCCGAACCGCACGGCCACCGTCGAGACGGTCCGGCCGTCGATCATCCAGCGCAGCGTCCGGCTCGTCTTGCTGATGCACAGCACCCGGCCCGTCAGACAGCGCGGGTCGGCATAGGCGGCCGGCTGCCCGCCCATCAGATACAGCTCCCACTGTCCCGGTTCGTGCGTCATCCGCAGCAGCCGCTGCCAGGTGACGGTGTCGGTCCGCCCGGTGCGCGGCAGCCCGCGTTTGCCCTGGAAGCCCCTGACGGCGTTCTCCGTCAGATCGTCGTACGAACCGGTCGGCCCGTCGTAGAGCCAGGCGACCTGACGCAGCCGCGCCTGGAGTTCCCGCACGTCCCGCCCGCTGTCACCGCGCGACCAGAGAACGGCGGCGGGAGGGGAGGGCGCGGGGTCCGCCTTCTTGGGTGTGGGTGTGGGAGTGGGCGCCGGTGCGGTCGTGGCGCCGGGTTTGTCGTCGGGCGGGTGTGAAACCTGGATGTGCACGGGCGACCGCGGGTCGCCGTCCGGGTCCGTGGTCTGCACCGTGCAACCGCCCACGGCAAGAGCCGTGAGAACGGCGAACATCACCTTTCGCATGCCCGTAGTACGCAAGCCGGACCCCCCGAAGCTCATCAGCCAAACCCCCGTGAAAGCTACGCCGAGGCACACACCATGACGCGCGAGTCGGCCCCAGGACTACCCGTCGAACCGATGTACAGGCCCGCCGCGCCTTCCGATGCCCCCTGAGCTGGGCGTTTCATCCGAATGGGTGATCGGAAGGGGAAAGCGCACGCCCCCGGTTACTCTCGTGAAGTGTGACCCCTGAAGAGGAGGATGCCGTGGCCGTACTGCAGCACGAGCTGACGTTGGGCGAAGCCGCCGACCAGCTCTCCCGTGCACTGCCCGGGCACCGCGTGGAGATTCTCCAGGGGAGGCTCACTGTGACACCACCGCCGGACGGCTCTCACGCGCTGTCTTTGACGAAGCTGGGGAGGGCTTTCGATCTGGCAGGCATCGTCGCTGCCGGGCATGAATATGTTCAGGGTGTCGGCCTCCGGCTGCCCGCGCTGCCCGAGGACTTCGCGATCCCTGACTTCTCCGTCGTCGACGAGGACTTCCGCGACGCCCACGTCACGAAGAACTACTACGCCCCGAAAGTCTTCCGCCTCGTGGTCGAAGTGACCTCCTCCAACTGGTCCGACGACCTCTATGTCAAGGTCGAGTGCTACGCCCAGGCAGGCATCCCCGCCTACCTCGTCGCTGACCGCAAGCACGGCGAGGTGCTCCTCTACGCCGACCCGGTCGACGGCAAGTATCCCGACCCGCAGCGCTTCAAGCGGGGCCAGAGCGTGCTGGTTCCCGAGTCGGTCGGCGTTCGGGTCGAACTCTCCGTGGACACTCTCCTCGACGGCTGACCTTGGGGGTGTCGTACCCCTGTGCGACACTCCCTCCATGTTCGGCGTAACCGACCTCCCCACGTATCTGACCGGCCTGGTCCTGATCGTCCTGCTCCCCGGCCCCAACTCGCTCTACGTCCTCTCCGTCGCTGCCCGTCGAGGCGTCCGCGTCGGATACACGGCCGCGGCGGGCGTCTGGTGCGGGGATGCCGTGCTGATGATCCTCTCGGCGGCCGGGGTGGCCTCGCTGCTCCAGACGAACGCCCTGCTGTTCGGGAGCGTGAAATTCGCGGGCGCCGGCTATCTGATGTGGCTCGCGATCGGCATGCTGCGAGCCGCCTGGGGCATGTGGCGCACCCGGCGGGAAGAGGCCGAGGTCCAGGACGCGCCCGTCGGCACCGAAGAGCGGCCCTATCGCCGTGCCCTCGTCATCAGCCTCTTCAACCCGAAGGCGATCCTCTTCTTCGTCGCCTTCTTCGTGCAGTTCGTCGACCCCGGATACGCCTACCCGGCCGTCTCCTTCGTCGTCCTCGGCGCCTTCGCCCAGCTCGCCAGCTTCCTCTATCTCACCGCGCTGATATTCGGCGGGACCAGGCTGGCCGCCGCCTTCCGGCGCCGTCGGCGACTGTCGGCGGGGGCGACCTCGGCGGCGGGCGCGCTGTTCATCGGCTTCGCCGTGAAACTGTCGCTGGCCGGTTCCTAGCCGAGTTCTCCGAGGGCGCCGATGCCCTCCGCGTACTCCCGCAGCCCCTCCGCCGTGGCCCCCGCCCAGCCGACGTAACCGTCCGGGCGGACCAGGAACACCCCGGTGCCGTACGCCTCGTACGAGAGGAGACGGACCATGGGGACGGGCAGCACCGGCAGTGCCGTGGCCGTGCCCACCGACACCAGGGTCCAGTGCGGGCCGCGGAACGTGTCGAAGAGGCGTACGCCGTCCACCGTGCCGTCCGGGGCGCGGTCGCCCGCGTGGACCGGGCCCGGGGCCGGGCGGGTCTCCACCGCCAGCGACGAGTCGCGGTAGCCGAGGGCGAGCTGCCGGGTCGCCTCACCGCGCCTGATCTCGCCCCGGTGGACACCCGTCGAGATGCCCAGCATCTGCCCGGCGATCGGCCGGCGCTCCTCCTCGTACGTGGCCAGCAGGGACTCGGCCACCCCGCCCCGCAGCACCGCGCCCAGCTTCCAGCCCAGGTTGTACGCGTCCTGGACGCTCGTGTTCAGGCCCTGGCCCCCCGCGGGGGAGTGGACGTGCGCCGCGTCCCCGGCGAGGAACACCCGGCCGGAGCGGAAGCTGTCCGCCAGTGCCGCGCGCGGGCGGAAGTCCGAGGCCCAGCGGACCTCGGTCAGGTCCTCGGGGGCAAGGTGCGAGCGGGCCGCGGCGACCTTGCGGATGCCCTCCAGGGACAGGTCCGGGTGGTCGCCCTCAGGGAACTGGGCCACCAGCTGGAAGTCCTCCGTCCCGGCCAGCGGGCAGATCGCGAGGAAGCCCGTGCCGTCCGCCCGCGGAGGGAAGACATGCCAGTTGTCGCGGTCCAGGCCGGTGATCCGTACGTCCGCCACGAGGATCGGGTTCGGGTCGACCGTCTCGCCCGTCATGGCGATACCCAGCGCCCGGCGGATCGTCGAGCGGCCACCGTCGGCCGCGACGACGTACCGCGCACGGACGGGCTCACCGGCGGCGAAGGCGACCGTCACGCCCTCCGTGTCCTGCTCGAGGCCCACGACCTCGCGGCCGAACTCCACCCGCCCGCCCAGCTCCGTCAGCCGCGCGGACAGGATCTCCTGCGTCCTCCACTGCGGCACCATCCACGGCTCGGCCCCGTACGGAGACTCCTCGCCCTCCTCCGCCGGGTCGAACATCCGGTGCTCGCCCACTCGCCTGCCGTCCTGCCAGATCATCCCGACCGGATACGGGCCCCCGGCGCCCCGGATCGCGTCCAGTACCCCGAGGTCGTCGAAGACCTCCATCGTGCGCGGCTGGATGCCCTTGCCCCGCGACCCGGGGAACAGCGCCTCGGCCCGCTCCACGACCACCGCGTCCACCCCGCGCCGTGCGAGGTCCACGGCGAGTGCCAGTCCGGTGGGCCCGGCGCCCACCACCAGTACGTCAGCCACCAGTACGTCGGTCATCTCGACCATCTCCTTAACGTTGTTAAGTTCCCTTGCCCTCCGAGGGTGGCCTTAACGGTGTTAAGTTGTCAAGCGTGAGCACGGAACCAGCGGAACCAGCGGAACCAGCGGAGTCGGCAGAACCGGCGCGACGATCCGAACGACCCGGCCGACGAGCCCCCCTCGACCGCAAACGCGTCGCGGACACCGCCCTGAGACTCCTGGGCGAGGTCGGCCTCGACGGGCTCACCCTGCGTGCCATCGCCAAGGAGCTGGACGTCAAGGCGCCCGCCCTGTACTGGCACTTCAAGGACAAGCAGGCCCTGCTCGACGAGATGGCGACCGAGATGTACCGGCGGATGGTCGCCGGTCCGCCCCTCGGCCCCGACGTCCCCTGGGACGAGCGCCTGCTCACCGCCAACCGAGGCCTGCGCGACGCCCTGCTCGGCTACCGCGACGGCGCCAAGGTGTTCAGCGGCTCCCGTTTCACCGGCGTCGAGCACGCCGTCCAGATGGAGGAGAACCTCCGCTGCTTCGTCGACGCGGGCTTCACTCCGGTCCAGGCCGTGCGCGCGAACATGACCGCGTACGTCTATACGATTGGCTTCGTCACGGAGGAACAGGGCGTCCAGCCGCTGCCCGGCGAGCGCCGGGAGGGGTACGACGTCGAGGAGCGGGCCCGGCGGATGGCAGACTTTCCCCTGTCGGCCGCGGCCGGCGCCGAGGTCTTCCAGGACTACGACCGACAGTTCGAGGAAGGGCTGGGGCTGGTGCTCGCAGGGATCAGGACGACGTACGCGATGACGTACGGCAAGTCGTCGTGACGCGCTGGGAGTTCGGCCCGGTCCTCATCCTCCGAGTGCTGTCCGGCCGGGACCGAGTTGACATCCGGCGCCGAATAACTCTTACTGTCGCGGAATCTGCAGCTGAGAGAGCCCAGGTGTGCGCGTGACCAACCGATCCCCGATACTGTCCGTCATCGTCCCTTGTTACAACATCGAGACCTATGTCTCGGACACAGTGACGAGTCTCGTCAACAACGACCAGGACGACTTCGAGTTCATCTTCATCGAGGACCGCTCGACGAAGGACAAGACCTACGAGGCGTTGCTGGAGCTGACGAAGCGGCTGAAGCACGGCAGGGTGATCCAGCACGAGCAGAACGGTGGCCTGGCCACCGCCCGCAACACCGGCATCGACGCGGCCGAAGGCACCTACCTCACCTTCCTCGACGGTGACGACTGGCTGGCCCCGGGCTATCTGCAGGACCTCGTGGACGTCATCCAGCGCCACGACGTCGACTTCGTGCGCACCGACCACGTCCAGGTCAACGGCATCGAGCGGGCCGTCCACCGGGCGCCCGAGGGCCGCCGGAACGTCCCGCTGGACCCGCGCACCTCGATCCTCCCGGTCGACGACACCACGATGGTCGACTACCCCTACGCCTGGGCCGGCGTCTACCACCGCCGCCTCCTCGACAAGGGCCTGCTGCGCTTCCACGACGGTCTCAAGACCGCCGAGGACCGCCCCTGGATCTGGGACCTGCACCGCAGGGCCGAGTCCTACGCGGTCGCCAGCCTGCGTGGCGTCTTCTACCGCCGGGGCGTCACCACCTCCCTCACCCAGATCGGCGACGTCCGCCAGCTGGACTTCTTCCGGTCCTTCGACCTCGTACTCGCCGAACTCGCAGGCGACCCCGAGGTCGGTCTGCTGCGCAAGAAGGCGCTGCGCAACTACTGCGTCGTCATCGCGCACCAGCTGCTCCAGCGCAGCCGTTTCGACCGGCCCACCGCCGCCAAACTGCGGCAGATGAGCGCCGACGCACTGAACAAGATGTCCGAGGACGAGCTCCAGGCCGCCCTCATCGGGATGGGCGAGCAACGCGTCCACCTGCTGCGGCGCGTGCGCGGCGGTATGAAGGGAATCGCGGCATGATCCAGATCTTCTTCTCGGCGACGCAGTACGCCGCGGCGACCGTCACGGCCGCCATCCGCGCCGGCCTCTTCGGCCCGCGCGAGAACCACCGCCGCATCCTGGTCGTCAGCAACACGGCCGCCATCCCGGAGGTCGGCACCCCGCTCGACAGGATGTCCGGCTTCGAGAAGCTGCGGCCCGAGTTCGACGAGGTGCGCTCCTGGAACGAGTTCATCTCCCCGCACCACCCGGCCGGCTGGTCCCCCCGCGCGCAGGACGCCATCATGTGGGAGAAGGCCGTACGCCTGGCCTGGAACCTCGGTGACGAGCCCGTCGAGATCGCCTGCGAGTCGATCCAGGCGAACCCCTCCCGCGCGGTCGCCGAGATCTTCGCCGACAGTCCGATCCACGTGTACGCGGACGGCCTGATGAGCTACGGCCCCACCCGCAACCGCGTCCCGCACGGCATGAGCAGCCGCATCGCGCGTGTGCTGCACCTCGACCTCATACCGGGTCTTCGGCCCCTCCTCCTCGCCGAGTACGGCGTGGAGCCGGTGCCGATCCCCAACGAGCCGATCGTCGGCGTGCTCAACGAGATCGGGGAGCAGGGAGTCGACATCCTGGCCGCCCGCATCCCCGCCGAGAACCGTCCGACGGCCGTGCTCCTCGGCCAGTACCTGTCCGCCATCAACCTCATCACCCAGGAGGAAGAGGAGGAGTTGCACGTCCGGATGCTCCGGGCCGCGGCCAAGGCCGGTCACACGGCCGTCCTGTTCAAGCCGCACCCGAGCGCCCCGGCCGCGTACTCGACCTCCCTGCAGAGCGCCGCCACGGAACTCGGCGTGCACCTGAGCGTGCTGAACGAACCGGTGCTCGCCGAGACGGTGTTCGCCTATCTGAAGCCGCAGCTCGTCGTCGGCTGCTTCTCCACCGCGCTGATGACCGCCGCGACCTTCTACGGCATCCCGGTCGCCCGGGTCGGCACGGACTCGCTCCTCGACGCCATCACGCCGTACGAGAACAGCAACCGCATCCCGCTCACCATCATCGACGCGGCCCTGCCCGACGCCGAACGCGACCTCGCGTCCAGCATCGGCACGCCGTCCGACGACCCCGGGCTCGTCGAGCGGCTGTCGCCGCTGGTGAGGGCGGTCGGGTACTGCATGCAGTCCCGTAAGCACCCCGAGCTGCGCGACGAGGTCGCCGCCTGGCTGTCGGTCCACCTGTCGGAGAACGCCCACTACTTCAAGCGCCGCCGCCTGACCAGCCTCCGCCTCCCCGGCGGCAGCGCGGTCCGCGCGGAGACGCTGCGGCGCAACCCGACGGTCCGCAAGGTCGTGAAGAGGATCAGGGCCGCACAGTCCTGACACACAGGGATGTGGGCAAGCGAGAGGGCCCGGGGTCGGATTCCGACCCCGGGCCCTCTCACATCGGCTGCCCGCTACGCCTGCTCGGCGTGCCCGCTACGCCTGCTTCAGCTTCTCGCCCAGCTTCTTCGACTGGAGTGTCATCGTCCGCTTCAGCCGGGAGCCGAACGGCTTCTCGATGAACCGGTGCATCAGCCAGGCCATCGACAGCAGGCCCGCCACCGTCGCGAGGATCGTCAGATACGGGTCGAGGCCCCAACCGCGGTGCAGGACCCGGATGAAGAACCAGCCCATGTGCTCGTGGATCAGGTAGAAGGGGTACGTCAACGCGCCCGCGACCGTCAGCCAGTTCCAGTTCGCCCAGCTCGTCCAGCCCAGTGCCACCACCGCGACGGACACGAAGGCGAGCAGCACGATGGCCTGGATGATCAGCGGGTTGCGCACGAAGTCGCCCTGCGCGCCCGGGTGCCACAGGGCCGTCACCGAGTAGCGCTGGCCCAGCAGGAACGACATGCCGACGATGCCCCACAGGAGCAGGTCGCTGCCGTAGCGGTGGATCAGGTAGAAGGCGAGGCCGCCGATGAAGAAGGGGGCATGGTCGCGGAAGGTCAGCTCGGAGATCAGAGGGTTGTCCGCGACCCGGGCGAAGGCGCCGGCCAGCGTCCACAGGATGCAGAAGGTCACCACCCGGCGGTAGGTGACGCCCTTCCAGACCACGAACAGCGCGAACAGCACGTAGAACTTGAGCTCCACCCACAGGGTCCAGCACACGCCCAGGACACGCGGCGAGCCCAGCGGCTGCTGCATCATCGTGAGGTTGAGCAGGAACTCGTCGCCCCGCACATGGTGCACGACCACCGGCATCAGGAACGAGGCGGCGGTGACGATGACGATCGCGACCCAGTACGCCGGGTAGAGACGGGCGATGCGCGAGCGGAAGAAGTCGCCCAGCGTCTTGCCCCAGCTGCTCATGCAGATCACGAAGCCGCTGATGACGAAGAAGAACTGCACCCCGAGGCAGCCGTAGGTGGCGAACCGCGACAGGGTCGGGAACATCACACCGGGCGACTGGTGCCAGGACTCGGCGATCGTGCCGTTCTTACCGGCGAAGTGGTACATGCAGACCATCAGCGCGGCCACCAGCCGCAGCCCGTCCAGCGCCTTCAGCCGACTGACCGGGCGGCGCTTGACGCCCTCGGCGGACGGCGGAACGGCCGGTTCGGCACTCCCGGACCGCGGGCCCGGAGGCGGGGCCGGTAGCGGGGGGGCCATGGTCTGATCGGCCGCGGTCATCGGGTGGCCTTTCGCAGCTGGGACAAGAGAACAAGAGAAGGCAGGAGATCAAGAGAACAAGAGAAACTGACTCATCGACGGCAACCAGGAGAGTCAGGGGCAAGCCAAAGAGGTAGCACAGAACTCTCACGGATGAACAACCGGTCAGCTCATTGACGTATGCGCGCACGCGTACACACACCTACGCGTCGCCACCCGCCCGTATACGAAACGGGGGGCGACGCGTTCGGCAGATTAAATCTTCGCAGTACCCGTTGTCACAGCTTCACAGATCCAGCGGTTCACGGCTTCACCGATCACCGCTTGACGGTCCTGCTGAGTGCTCGTGCCCTGCGCGCGATCCGGCGCACGGTCGCGTTGCGCGGGATGAACGACAGCTGGGACGGCAGGGCGCCCGGCAGCGCCAGCGAGGTCAGACGGCGGCGCTTGAAGTAGCGCCAGGTCTGCTCGGTGAGGTGCTTGGAGAGGTAGTTCTCCGCCTCCGGGCGCAGCCGCGGATAGATCCGGGGCTGCATGCAGAAGCCGATCGCCTTGACGAGCCCGGCCAGGTTCATGCCGACCTGCTTGTCCGAGGGCATCGACCACTTCTTCACGGCCTTGGCGTCCGCGAGGTCCGGCAGCAGAAGGTCCACGATGGTCAGGGGCACGCGGTTGCTGTTCTGGTACGGCGTGATCTTCTCCAGCACGGTGTCCGTGCCGACCCGGGCGACCGGGATGCCGTACAGGCCGGCGGCCGTGAACAGGCCGGTCGAGAAGCAGCCGACGACCAGTGCGGGGCGCAGCCGCTGGAAGATGACCTCGGCGAGTACGGGCCGGTCCAGGACGGTGAGTTCCGCGCCGAGCTTCTTCGCCTCCGTCTCCAGGGACCGCGACCAGGCCGTGGGCGCGGTCGGGTGCGGTTTGAAGACGAGCGAGAGGTGTCCGGCCTTCACCGCGCCGCGCACCATGCGCAGATGCAGCTCCTCCTCCTCGTGCGGGGTGAGGATGCCGAGCGCGGAGAGGTACTGCCCGAGCAGCAGCGCGGGCTGTCTCTTCGGGAGGCTCTCCCAGGTCACCGTCTCGTCCCCGGCCTCGGCGAGTTCGCCCAGCACCTTCAGGAACGCCTCGGACGGCACGAGCTCGGCGGGCACGCCGAACTCGGTGAGCAGCAGCGGGGTGAGGCCCGGGACGAGATCGAGGTGCAGCAGGCGCCCGACACGGGTGCCGACCAGCGCGTCGATCTTGTCGCGCGTGGGGCCATAACTTATGAGGCCGTCCGCGTAGACGTCGACGGGAGCGCCGGTGAACAGCTGGCACAGCGCGAGGGCCGGGTTGACCTGCACGGACTCGACGGCCAGCTGGATGTTGTCGTCCCCGAGGTTCCACAGCAGCCGCAGATGCCGCTCCCACAGCGGGACGTCGTCGGCGCGCGGGCCCCAGCCGCTGGGGTGGAAGGGGGCGATCGTCTCGTTCCAGGAGAGGACCTCGTCGAACCGCCCGCTCACCCGGTCGAAGCCGGACATCGCGTCGACCCCGGGGGTGATCTCGGGGTTGGCCGCGTTGTTGGTGATCAGCAGCAGTCTGCGGTCGGCCGGCTCGAAGAGCCCGGCGTCGAGGGCGGCGGCCAGCGTGGCGGCGCCGTAGAGCGTCGACGCACAGAAGATCTGAGTGGTACGGGTCTGCTTGCCGCGGGTCTGAGTGCTGCGGGGCTGCGTGCTGTGTGTCTCGGTGCCGGCGGACATCAGACGGACACCGTCCCGGCGGACGCGGAGACGGGCCTGCGCCGCACCTTCCGCAGTCGGTTGGCCCGCTGGACGTCCATCGAGTCGATGGCCTCCGCGAGGACGTCCTGCGGCATCCGCTTCAGCGCGGCGGCGCTCAGCGAGCGCAGTTTTCGGGCCACAGCGGGTTCGAACCTCTCGATCGCTCCGAGATGATGAGCCATGATCGCGCAGTAGGTGCGCACTGCTTTCGGCAGCAGCCTATCGGCCTCGGGGTCCCGGGCCGTCTCCTCGATGACCTGGTCGAAGGCCCGGATGAAGTCGAGTTGGCGAACATCACCGATTTGGGTGAGCGAGGAGGCGACCCCACGCCGGTAGAAGACGCCGAGCAGCCCCACCGCGGCGAACGACTCCGCCTCCCGGTGCAGCTTCCAGATCCACGGACGGTCCTCCGCCGTACGCAGCCCGTCGGTGAAGTGCAGGATGCCGCGGTCGACGAGCCGGCGGTGGTAGATGCCCGCCCAGGCGTAGGCGTAGTCGACGGAGGTGGTGCGGTCGGTGGGCAGGATCGCGTCCCGCGGCGACATCACCACCCCGCGCCGGCCGTGCGGGACCCGATGGATCGCGCGTGCCCTGTTGGTGCACTGGACATGGTCGGTACGGACGAAATCGCAGCCCAACTCCTCAATAGCTTCGAGGAGTTGGGGAAAATAGCCGGGCGCGAGCCAGTCGTCGCCATCGAGGAACGTGAGGTATTCGCCACGCGCTTTGTCGATACCGGTGTTGCGAGCGGTGGCCAGGCCTCCGTTCTTCTCGTGGCTGACCAGCACGGCGCCCGGCAGCTCGCGCACTGCGCGCGCGAGGATGTCCGGAGTCTCGTCGCGAGAACAGTCGTCGACGAGGATGAACTCGAAGTCCTCACGCGCGTTGGCGCGCAGGCTCTTCAGAGTGTCTGGCGCGTATTGCTGCACGTTGTAGAACGGCACGATGACCGAGAGCTTGACCACGAGTCCGAGGTTAGAGCCTCTCCGGTGGTCCCACTTTACCCGGGGTTTGATGTCGGGTGAACTACATGTGTCCGCCCGGTGAATCAAGGGGGTTTCTGCACGTTTGACGTCTTGATTCAAGTCGACGCGACCCTTTGTTAACCCTTTGTTGCCTTGGGATTGGGTGGAAGCCCCCCATGTCGGCTTAAGGTCTTGGGCGTGCCAGCCAGTACCACGAGCCCCATGAGGGTCGCCGTCCTCGCCGATTCCGACACTCGGTGGAAATGGGGTGCGCTCACAGCCAGCCGTATTTCTCCTGATAATTCCGACATTCATCTTGACGGCTACCTCCTCAGAGGCAGAGCCACCCCCACCGCCCGCCAGCTCCAGGAGGTCGGAGTCAGAGCGGACTCCTTGCGTGAGGTGACCGCCCTGGAGTTCCTGCGGGCCATGGACCAGGAGGAGCCGTACGACATCCTCGTGCTCGCCCTCGTCGGCGGTGGCGTCCAGGCGATGCTGCACGGCCTGGCGCAGGTGTGGGACGACACGGCCCTGCGCCCCGTCGTCGTCACCGGCTATGTCGGGGTCGTCTACGAAAAGCTCACCGACGGGCTCCTGCTGAGGCACGGCGCCGACCTGGTCCTCGCGAACTCCCGCCAGGACGCCGACCGCTTCAAGGCCGTGTACGACGGAGTCGGCGCAGACTCGTCCTCTGTGACCGAAGTCGCACTTCCGTTCCTGGGTGGCGCGACTTACACAGGTGAGCATGGTCACCCGTACACCGTGGTGTTCGCCGCTCAGCCCTCCGTCCCGGAGAGCCGCAAGGACCGTACGTATCTCCTCGACCGGCTCGTGCAGCACGCGAAGCTGCACCCCGAGCGCGAGGTGCTGCTCAAGCTGCGCTCCAAGCCCGGCGAGCACACCACCCACATCGAGGAACTGCCCTACCAGAAACTGGCCCAGCGCGCCGACCTTCCGCCGAACTTCAAGCTCGTGTACGGGCACATGGGCGAGGTCCTGGACCGCACGGACCTGCTGGTCACCATCAGCTCCACGGCCGCTCTGGAGTCCCTGCACCGCAGCATCCCGACCGTCGTGCTGAGCGACCTCGGCGTGCGCGAGGCGCTCGGCAACCACCACTTCGTGGGCTCCGGCTGCCTGGCCTCCTGGGAGCAGCTCGACGCCGGTCACCAGCCCCTTCCCGATGCCGGGTGGGTGGCCCGCCAGGGTGTGGCTGCTGGGGGCACCCCCTCTGGGGGAGGCTCGTACGAGTCCGCATTTAACGCCGCACGCGACAGGATCGACCGTCTTCTGGGATCCTCGAAGCTTCCGCCCCTGGCCCCGTACTACACACCGATGACGGCTCCCGGATATTTGCCGGGTATTCTCGCTCGGCACCACCTCGGCCCCGACGGCGTTCCGCTGCCCGGAGCGCCGGCCGCCGACAAGGAGCCGGGAGCGGTGCGGCAGATCGTGCGTCGCGCGGCCCGCGGCGCCTACCGGCACGGCGTGCAGCGCGTCGCGCCCGTGATCCGGCGGATGGGGGAACTGTGACCCACCGGATCCCCCGTCAAACACGCGAAGAGCGTCAAGGAGTACAGGCAATGTCCAACCCGGAGTCCAACCCGGAAGCGGGCCGAGCGACCGCGCGGCCCCGCGTGCTCGCAGTGATCCCCGCGAGAGGGGGCTCCAAGGGCGTGCCCGCGAAGAACCTGCTGCCCGTCGGCGGGGTTCCGCTGGTCGCCCGCGCTGTGCGCGAGTGCCTCGCCGCCAAGCTGGTCACGGACGTCGTCGTCTCCACCGACGACCAGGCGATCGCCGCCGCCGCCCGCCAGGCCGGCGCCGAGGTCGTGCTGCGCCCCGCCGCCATCGCCGGTGACACCGCGACCTCCGAGGCCGCCGTCCTGCACGCCATGGACGCCCACGAGACGCTGCACGGCGCCAAGGTCGACGTGGTCCTGCTCGTCCAGTGCACCAGCCCGTTCATCATCCGCGAGGACGTCGACGGCGTCGTCAACGCGGTCGTGCACAACGGCGCGGACAGCGCGCTGACCGTCGCGCCCTTCCACGGCTTCATCTGGCGCGACGCCGCCGACGACCCGCAGCCGGCGCCCGGCGAGCGCACGGCCGTCGAGGGCGGCACCGGCTCCGTGGCCACCGAAACGGTCACTGCCGGCGGTGGCTATGGCGTAAATCACGACAAGTCCTTCCGGCCCCGCCGCCAGGACCGCCCTCAGGACCTCCTGGAGACCGGCGCCGTCTACGCCATGGACGCGACCGGCTTCCGTAAGTCGAAGCACCGTTTCTTCGGTCACACCGAACCCGTGCGCACCGACCCGGCCCGCGTGCTGGAGATCGACGACCCGCACGACCTCGCCCGCGCCCGGGCCCTCGCGACGCTCTTCGACGCGAACCGCCCCGGCGCCCTCCCGACCGCCGACGACATCGACGCGGTCGTACTCGACTTCGACGGCACCCAGACAGACGACAGGGTGCTGATCGACTCCGAGGGACAGGAATTCGTCTCCGTGCACCGCGGAGACGGACTCGGCATCGCCGCTCTGCGCAAGAGCGGCCTCACCATGCTGATCCTGTCCTCGGAACAGAACCCGGTCGTCGCCGCACGCGCACGGAAGCTACAGCTGCCCGTGCTGCACGGCATCGACCGGAAAGACCTCGCGCTGAAGCAGTGGTGCGAGGAGCAGGGCATCGCGCCGGAGCGCGTGCTCTACGTCGGCAACGACGTCAACGACCTCCCGTGCTTCGCCCTCGTGGGCTGGCCCGTGGCGGTCGCGAGCGCCCACGACGTTGTGCGCGGCGCCGCACGCGCGGTCACCACCGTTCCCGGCGGCGACGGCGCGATCCGAGAGATCGCCAGCTGGATCCTCGGCCCCTCTCTCGACCCCCTCAACAAGAAGTAAGGAACCAAAGTCATGACCACCACCCGCTTGCGCTCGTTCGGCTCGAAGACCGCCGGCCCCGGCCAGCCCGTGTACATCTGCGGCGAGATCGGCATCAACCACAACGGTGACCTTGAGAACGCCTTCAAGCTGATCGACGTGGCCGCCGAAGCCGGCTGCGACGCGGTCAAGTTCCAGAAGCGCACCCCGGAGATCTGCACCCCGCGCGACCAGTGGGACATCGAGCGCGACACCCCCTGGGGCCGCATGACCTACATCGACTACCGCCACCGTGTGGAGTTCGGTGAGGACGACTACCGCCAGATCGACGAGCACTGCAAGAAGCGCGGCATCGACTGGTTCGCCTCCCCGTGGGACACCGAGGCCGTCGCGTTCCTGGAGAACTTCAACGTCCCGGCTCACAAGGTCGCCTCCGCGTCCCTGACGGACGACGAGCTGCTCGTCGCCCTGCGCAAGACCGGCCGTACGGTCATCCTGTCGACGGGTATGTCCACCCCGAAGCAGATCCGTCACGCGGTCGAGGTGCTGGGCAGCGACAACATCCTGCTCTGCCACGCGACGTCGACCTACCCGGCGAAGGCCGAGGAGCTCAACCTCCGCGTGATCAACACGCTGGAGAAGGAGTACCCGAACGTCCCGATCGGCTACTCCGGCCACGAGACGGGCCTGCAGACCACGCTGGCCGCGGTCGCCCTCGGTGCCACCTTCGTCGAGCGCCACATCACCCTCGACCGCGCGATGTGGGGCTCCGACCAGGCCGCCTCCGTCGAGCCGCAGGGTCTGGTCCGCCTCGTCCGTGACATCCGCACCATCTCCGAGTCCCTCGGCGACGGCGTCAAGAAGGTCTACGAGTCCGAGATCGGCCCGATGAAGAAGCTCCGTCGCGTCACCGGCGTCATCGCCGACGCCGAGGTCGCGGCTGCGGCGGGCGAGCCCGTCACCGCCTGATCCGCACCACTCAGCGGCCTCACCGGCGCCAGCCGGTGACCACTGTCGTCCACGCGGATCCCCCAGTCCGTACTCACGGAAGCGACGGTCGTACGTCGATGAGCCCACGCGCCGGTACCACCGGCCCCCAAACTCTCGCCTTTGTCGAGAGCCCGGTCCAGCTTCTGAACGTGCTGGAATGGGCGCATGTGCACGCGCATGCGCTCAGCCCGGAGGGGGCCGGCGGTCCGGCGTCGGCTGTTTCCGCCCGCAAAAAGGGCAAATTCTCCGGAAGGATCCCCGGACAGGCGTCGCGCCGCTGGCGCAGGGGCCGGAGCCGGCCGGAGATCCACCGGGAACCCGCCGGTGGCGGACTGACCCTGGTGGTCCTCTCCCCGGTCGACCCGATGACCCGGGGCCAGCTGCGCCGCATGGCCGAACTCGCCCGCGAGGAGGGTCACGAGGTCCGCTGGGAGGACGCGCGGGCCGGAACCTCGGCCCCCTTCCGCACGATCGGCGGTCTCGCCCCCCTGCTGCGCAGGACGGAACGGATCGTGATGGGGGACCCGTTCTCCCGCTACGTACAGGTACTTCTGAACATCACCAAGGCCCGTGACCTCGTCGTGGTCGACGACGGCACGGCGACCATGGAGTTCGTCTCCCAGCTCGCGCGTGGCGAGCGCCTGGTGCGCTGGCACCGCAAGTCGCAGCGCCCCGGAGCGCGGGACCTGCTGTTCATCCCGGTGTCGTCGAAGGCCCGCCGCCGGCTGACCCCGGGCGGCAGGCGCCGGGTCGAGATCTTCTCCTCGATGCCGATCGAGGACACCCCCGCGGGCGTCGAGGTCACGTCCAACGACTTCGCCTGGACCCGGTCCCGCTTCGGCCCCCCGCTCATCTCCGAGGGCGCCGACATGGTCGGCACGTCACTCGTCGAGACGGGCGTGGTCGACGCAGACCGTTACCGCGACGCGGTCCGTACCCTGGCCAAGGCCCACGGTGTGACGCGCTACTTCGCCCACCGCCGGGAGAGCGCCGAGAAACTCCAGGACCTGGCGGCCTGCACGGGCCTGGAGGTGGTCCGCCCGGACCTCCCCCTGGAACTGATCGCCCGCCGCGGCCCCATCGGCCGTACGATCCTCAGCTTCCCCTCGACGGTCGTCCACACGCTCCCCCTGGCCCTGGCGGGCACGGACGTCAAGGTCGCCGTCTGCGACATCGACCCGGCCTGGCTCACGGCGAACGCGTCACCGCGGGCGCAGGGATTCCTCTCGGGCGTCACCGGTTCGGCCCGGGACGTGGAGCGCGTGTCGACGGAGCCGTCCCACCCGGCCAAGGAAGCGAAGGCGACGGGCTGACGCCCGTGTTCCTTCCCTGAGGGCTACCCCACCGGCTTGCGCGCCAGCAGATACGCGCGCTGCCGGGTCTCGTCCTCGTACGGTTCGCGGATCGTTTGCGCGTGCAGGGTCAGGCCCGCCTTCGCCAGGAGTTCGGCCACCCTGTCCGGCGTACGGAACCAGTAGTCCAGGGACATCTCGTGGCCGAAGCGTTCCGCGAGGTGCAGGGGGCCGTCGTCGGAGCCCGTCTGGAAGCCCAGCAGGACGTGGCCGCCGGGGGCCAGCACACGGTGGAACTCCGCGAACACCGTGGGCAGGGCGGCGTCCGGGATGTGGATGATCGAGTACAGGGCGAGGACTCCACCCAGGGTCTCGTCCGGGAGGTCCAGGGACGTCATCGAGCCGACGTGGAACCGGAGTCCGGGGTGGGCCCGGCGGGCCAGCGCCACCATGCGAGGGGACAGGTCCACGCCGAACACCGGGACGCCGAGGGCGTTCAGTCTCGCGGTCACGAAGCCGGGACCGGAGCCGATGTCCGCGACGGGCGCGGAGCCCTGCGCCCGCACCAGCTCGGCGAAGGCGGCGACGAGGGCGCGGTCCAGGGGAAGGTCCGCCAAGTGGTCCGCGTATCGCTCTGTGTAGTCGGCGGCCATGGCGTCGTAGGACGCGCGGGTGGCATGGAGGAAGTCCGGTGAGTCCGGTAGGGCGGCCTGTATGGAGTCCGATACGGACGCCTGGTTCGGGGCGGTCACGGGGGTGCACGTTACCCGGGGGTGGTGCGGCCGAAGGGGCGTTCACGCGGGAGGCGGAGACTGTGTGCCAATGTTCATGTGCCGTGACCCCGGCCGTTCCGGTGGGTGGACAGTTCCGTCGGCGCGGTGGACGGCGTGGCAACCTGGACGGGGGTAGACGCAAGTGGCTGCCGGGAAAGGGCCGCTATTTTACCCATTCCAGTTCGCGAGTATGCCTCCGGCGGTCAGTTTTTCTTCCTCTGACAGGTTGAAATTTTGTTGATCCTGGTCAGCCGACCGCCCGGGCGTCCTACCCTTCAGAGGGTGAACCACATGATGTCCCGAGAGTCCGAGGCCGATCTCCCCGGGGAAGCCGCGCTTCCCGGCACGCTGCCGGAGGCGTTGCGCGCCGAACTCGTCGCGTTCCGACGCGACCTGCACATGCACCCGGAGCTCGGCAACCAGGAGTTCCGCACCACCGCCGCCATCAAGGCACGGCTCGAGAAGGCCGGCCTCGAGCCGCGCGTGCTCGCCACCGGAACCGGGCTCATCTGTGACATCGGCGACATCGGCACCGATCCCGATGGCCAGGACGGCGGCACCGCCGTGCCCGCGCTCGCCTTGCGCGCCGACATCGACGCGCTCCCCATCCCGGACACGAAGAGTGACTGCGCGTATCGCTCCACCGTGCCCGACCGCGCCCACGCCTGCGGTCACGACGTGCACACCACCGTCGTCCTCGGCGCCGGGCTCGTCCTCGCCGAACTGCACCGGCAGGGCGCTCTGCCACGGCCGGTGCGGCTGCTCTTCCAGCCCGCCGAGGAGATCCTGCCCGGCGGCGCCGCCGACGCGATCGAGTGCGGCGCGCTCGACGGGGTCGGCCGGATCATCGCCGTGCACTGCGACCCGAAGGTCGACGCCGGGCGGATCGGACTGCGCCACGGTCCCATCACCTCAGCCTGCGACCGCCTGGAGATCTCGCTCGACGGCCCCGGCGGCCACACCGCGCGCCCCCACCTCACCACCGACCTCGTCATCGCCGCCGCCCGCGTCGCCACCGAGGTGCCCGCGCTCGTCGCCCGGCGCGTCGACGCCCGCAGCGGGCTCTCGTTGACCTGGGGACGGATCGAGTCGGGCCACGCCTGCAACGTGATCCCCCAGCACGCCGAGCTCTCCGGGACCGTCCGCTGCCTCGACCTCGACACCTGGCACCAGGCCCCCGACCTCGTCCACGCGGCCATCGACGAGATCGCCGGCCTGTACCGGGCCAAGTCCGAGATCACCTATGTGCGAGGGGTGCCGCCCGTCGTCAACGACGCGGAGGTCACGGAGCTGTTGCGCGACGCGATGACCGCCCGGCGCGGCACCCACTCCGTCGAGGACACCGCGCAGAGCCTCGGCGGCGAGGACTTCTCCTGGTATCTGGAGCACGTGCCCGGCGCGATGGCCCGGCTCGGCGTGCGCAGGCCGGGGGAGCGGGGATCGCGCGATCTGCACCAGGGCGACTTCGACGCCGACGAGTACGCGATCACGGTCGGTGTGGAACTTTTCACCGCCGCCGCGCTGATCGACGGCCGGCAGCGGCAGGCCTAGTAGTGGCTGGGGAGGGGGTCCTCGCAGGCACGCGGCGTGCCGCCCCCTTCCGTGCCCCTTCCATGTACCTTCGTCCCTTTGTTTCACCCGGCCGTAACCGCGCGTGGGCAAACGTAACCCCGCTCGGCACGAATCGATAACGGCCTCTCGAAACCCCGTTCCCCTCCCTGTCTACGCGCGTTACTGTGCGCCGCAATCGCTGCCGCAGGTGGCGCATTGGGAAAGCGGGCCGGGGACGGTGCCGTGGGGATGAAGGGGTGCCTGCTGTGCGTCTTATTTCTCGGAGGACTCGGTTCTCTCAAGCTGCGGTGGCCGTCGCGGTCGTCGCTCTCACGGCTGCCGGTTGCGGTGAGTCCAGCAAGAAGGCCGACAGCGCCGACGCGTCGTCGTCCGGCACGTACTCGGGCAAGGGCATCGGCCTCGCCTACGACATCGGTGGCAAGGGCGACCAGTCCTTCAACGACGCCGCCTACGCCGGCTTCGAGAAGGCCAGCACCGAGTTCAAGATGGGCGGCCGGGACATCGAGCCGCAGGACGGCGAGTCCGACGCGGACAAGGTCCAGCGCCTCACCCAGCTCGCCCAGGCCGGCTACAACCCGGTCATAGGCGTCGGCTTCGTCTACGGGCCCGCCGTCAAGGAGGTCGCCGCCAAGTTCCCGAAGACCTCCTTCGGCATCATCGACGACGAGTCGGTCACCGCGAACAACGTCGCCGACCTCGTCTTCCACGAGGAGCAGGCCTCCTACCTGGCCGGCGTCGCCGCCGCCAAGGTGACGAAGGTGAACCACATCGGCTTCATCGGTGGCGTGGACATCCCGCTCATCCACAAGTTCGAGGCGGGCTTCGTCCAGGGCGCCAAGTCCGTCAACCCCAGCATCAAGATCGAGTCGCAGTATCTGACGGAGACGCCCCAGGAGGGCGGCTTCTCCAGCCCCGACAAGGGCAAGGACGCGGCGAGCGGCCAGATCGAGGCCGGCGCCGACGTGATCTACGCCGCGGCCGGTCTGTCCGGTCAGGGCGTGATCTCCGAGGCCGCCGCCAAGAAGATCTGGGCGATCGGTGTCGACTCCGACCAGTACAGCCAGCAGGCGCTCGCCGCGTACAAGGACTACATCCTCGGCTCGGCCCTGAAGAACGTCGGCGGCGCGGTCTACGACCTGTCCAAGTCCGTGTACGAGGGCAAGCCGCTGACCGGCGTCGTGCGCGCCGACCTCAAGTCGGGCGGCGTCGGTTTCGCCGACACCAACCCGAAGTACAAGGCGATGACGGACGTCGTTGCCGCTGTCGACAAGGCCAAGCAGGACATCATCGACGGCAAGGTCACCGTCAACACCAATTGAGTCCTCCCCGCCCTGAAGGGAAGGGGATTCCTCGCCCTCCAGGGTTGATCAGGGATTTCTGGCTCAGGCTGCCACCGGGGGCCGCGCCCCTGGTGGTCTTACGCCCTCGGCACCAGCCGGGTTGAGACCAGCCCGGACCAGCATCACGTGTGCGGAGTTCTTATCCCTGGGGGATACGGCTCCGCACACGGTGCAGGTATACGTTCGTTCGGACAGCGGCAGTGCGTGCTTGGCTCTCGCATGGCAGTGTCGACAGTCCATAGTGGTGTACGCAGGATGCACGAGCCGTACATCCCGGCCGTGCTTGCGGCCCATCTCGGTCAGGGCCGCCTTGGTGGCGCCGATCGCGGCGTCGGCGGCCTTCCTGGCCATGGTGGACTTGGCCAGGAACTTCGGCTTGAAGTCCTCGACAGCCAACGCGTCGTGGTCGCGCACAACCTTCTTGGCCCACTTGCGGCCGGTGTCCTGGCGTTGCCGGGCCGCCTTCTTGTACGCCTTGGCGCGCAGGTGCTTGGCCTCGCGGTAGCCCTTCGAGGCGGCCTGCCCCTTCCTGGGCTTGCGGCGGGCCATCATCCGGTCGTACCGGGTCAGTTGCTTCTGGGCTTTCTTGCCGTGAGCGGCATGAGGAAGGTCATGGGCGTCGGACGTGGTGGTCGCGGTCTCCTTCACACCCCAGTCGACACCGATCACGCGGCCGGTGGCGGGCAGCGGCTCCGCCTCGGCAGGCGCGACGAAGCTGGCGTACCAGTGGCCTAGAGCATCCTGATGGACACGCACGGAGGACGGGGCGGCAGGCAGGGCACGCGACCACACCACGCTCAGGACGACCCCGCCCGCCAGGTGCAGTCGGTTGTCCTTCAACCGGAAGCCGCGCCGGGTGTAGTTCAGCGTCGGCAGCGCCTCGCGCTTCTTCTTCCACTTCGGCATCCCGGCCCGCTGCCGCATCGGCAGACGTTCCTTGATGTCTTTTTGGGCCTTGGCGCGGGACTTCCCGAAGTCCCGGATCAACTGCTGCTGCGGAACACTGGAACCTTCCCGCAGCCACGCATTCGCGGTACGAGCCTCGGTCAGCATCTTGTCGAGCTGCGCCGGGCCGCACGTTTGCTTGTCGGCGCCCTCGGGACGGTGTCTGTTCCAGGCATGGACCTGCTTCGACTTGTCCACGCACTCGTTCCACACCCACCGGCACCGGTCCCACTCCGCCATCAGCAGCGTGTGAGCGGTGGACGACACACGAAGCCGGAACGTGTACCGGGCATGCCCCGCTCCGCCGGCCCCCGCTGCTTCCGCCACGCCCTTGCCCCCGTCCACGTTCGGGCTCCCCCGAGCCCTGCCGGACGACCATACGTACGAGATCAGCACATCCGCGCCCCTCTTCCGCCCCGATCACCCTCATCAGCGAACACGGGCACGCGTGTTCACATACACCCAGCTCCGCCGGGCAAGCGGCAGCGGCGCCCCGGTTCCAGGGGACCGGGGCGCCGCTGGGCCTACAGGGGGCAAGGGAAGAGGGGAAGCCGCTCACGCCATCCAGAAGAAGACGGCCGTCATCCGCTTCTCCTCCAGCGTCGTCCCGCAGTAACCGGTCGCGCTGTGCACGAGGTTGGCGTTGTAGAGGAGCAGGCGGTTGTACCTGTGCGGGACGCGTACGTCCTCCTCGAAGGCGTCCGGTGCCACGAACCGGGTGCCCAGCGCCTCCACCAGGTTGTTGTGCGGGGCCTGGACCGTGTTGCCGCCGAGCCGGCCGCCGGGCAGGGACTGGCGGAAGAAGCTGGTGCCGCAGTCCTTGGGGACACCCGGGTTGAGGTAGAGCACGGCCGCGTACCGGCACAGCGCCCGTGAGTCCGTGTGCGGGCGGGGCGTGCTCTCGCCCTCGCCGACCACCTGGACGCAGTTGTGGTTGAGGGTGCCGCCGCCGGGGGCCTTCTGCACCCAGAGTTCCTTCGCGCCGGTCGCCTGCTTCACCAGCCGCTCGATCCGCCCCAGCTCGGCGGGTTCGAGGCCCGGCATGGCCCGCAGCCCGGGCCAGCTCTCCGAGGTGTACGGGTGGCCCTCGGTCCAGTCGTCCTTGGCGAGACACCGCTCGCGTACGGCGTCCACGCCGGGCAGGACGTCGTCGAGGACCCAGTAGTCGCGGCCCTTGGTGGGCTTGCGGTAGGGCAGCACGGGCAGTGGGGCGCGGGAGGCCTGGGCCGTGCGGGCGAGGGGCGCCCTGGGAGAAAGGGGTGGTGGCTGTGGGGGCATGGGCCAGAACGTAGGTCGGGCTTGGTTTTGCCTGTGTCTGTACCCGGTCAACCTTGTCCCGGCTTTGGTCAACCTTCGGTAAGCGGACAGTCAGCGGATCGCGTCGTCCCGGTGGCCCTTCATACGCCCGGCCGGGCATCGTTCCTGCACATACGCCGCTTGCTTCCCGCGAAGGGCGCCCTCCTGTCCGTAATGTGGGCCGCGACTGCGGCCACAGCTCGATAACGGACCGGACAGTTGGGGTTTTCCGTCCGGTCTACGCGCGTTACGCTGCGGCGGAACCTGCGCCTGGTAGGCGCTTGCACAAAGGAGTACCTTCCCATGCGCCGGCTGTCCCGAATCGCGGTTGCGGGTCTCGCGTCCGCCACCCTCGCCGTAACTGCCTCTGCCTGCGGCAGCTCGTCCACCTCCTCGTCCTCCTCCAGCAGCAGCGACAGCGCGGGCAAGGGTCTCGCCCTCGCCTACGACGTCGGTGGCAAGGGCGACCAGTCCTTCAACGACGCCGCGACCGCCGGCATGGACAAGGCCGACACGGAGTTCGGCTACAAGAGCACCGCCGTCGAGCCGCAGGACGGCGAGTCCGACGCGGACAAGGCCCAGCGCCTGGAGCAGCTCGCCAAGCAGGGCTACAACCCGGTGATCGGCGTCGGTTACGCCTACGCGCCCGCCGTCAAGGAGGTCTCCGCCAAGTTCCCGAAGGTGACCTTCGGTGTCATCGACGACGAGCAGGTCCAGGCCGACAACGTCGCGGACCTCGTCTTCACCGAGGAGCAGGGCTCCTACCTCGCCGGTGTCACGGCCGCCCTCACCACGAAGACGAACGTCGTCGGCTTCATCGGTGGCGTGGACGTCCCGCTCATCCACAAGTTCGAGGCGGGCTTCAAGCAGGGCGTCGAGGACACCAAGAAGGGTGTCACGGTCAAGTCGCAGTACCTGACCGAGACCGCGCAGGAGGGCGGCTTCTCCAGCCCCGACAAGGGCGAGAGCGCTGCCGAGGGCCAGATCGACGCCAAGGCGGACGTCGTCTACGCCGCCGCCGGTCTCTCCGGCCAGGGCGTGATCAAGGCCGCCGCGGCCCACAAGATCTGGGCGATCGGCGTCGACTCGGACCAGTACAAGCAGGACGCGCTGGCCAAGTACAAGGACTCCATCCTGACGTCGGCCCTGAAGGACGTCGCCGGGGCGGTCTACAACCTGGCCAAGTCGGTCAAGGACGGCAAGCCCGAGACCGGTGTGGTCCGCGCCGACCTCGCCTCGGGCGGTGTCGGCCTGGCCGACTCCAACCCGGTCTTCAAGGACAACGCCACCCTGCAGGCCGCGCTGGCGAAGGCCGAGGCCGGCATCAAGGACGGTTCGATCAAGGTCAAGACCTCCTGACGCAGCAGAACCCGCTGATGTCAGAGGGCTTGAGCGTGACCTATCAGGCGCTGTAATAACGGCGTTACGGCCACGGAACGGGGTGCGGAGAGGATGGTCAATCCGCACCCCGTTCGCGCGGCAGAATGCTCGGAACGGATCGGTACGGATCAATCACCAAATGATCAAGTCCGATCAGACCCGGGCACTATTTAAAGCAGGGGCGCTACGCGCGTAGAGAGGCCCCCTTCTCAAGGAGAGTGCGCCATCGACGCGTCCAGCAGCCCTCCGCTCACCGCTCAGTCGACGACCGCGGTCGAGCTGACGGGCATCACCAAGCGGTTCCCCGGTGTCGTCGCCAACCACGACATCCACCTCACGGTCAAAAAGGGCACCGTGCACGCCCTCGTCGGCGAGAACGGGGCCGGCAAGTCCACCCTGATGAAGATCCTCTACGGTATGCAGAAGCCGGACGAGGGCACCATCGCGGTCGACGGTGACCAGGTGGCCTTCTCGTCGCCCGCCGACGCTATCGCGCGCGGCATCGGCATGGTCCACCAGCACTTCATGCTCGCCGACAACCTCACCGTCCTGGAGAACGTCGTCCTGGGCAGCGAGAAGCTCCACGGTATCGGCGGCGGCGCCCGCAGGAAGATCAAGGAGATCTCCGACCGCTACGGTCTGAGCGTCCGCCCGGACGCCCTCGTCGAGGACCTCGGCGTCGCCGACCGTCAGCGCGTCGAGATCCTCAAGGTCCTCTACCGGGGCGCCAGGACCCTCATCCTCGACGAGCCCACCGCGGTCCTCGTCCCGCAGGAGGTCGACGCCCTCTTCGAGAACCTGCGGGAACTCAAGTCCGAGGGCCTTGCCGTCATCTTCATCTCCCACAAGCTGGGCGAGGTCCTGTCGGTCGCCGACGAGATCACCGTCATCCGGCGCGGTACGACGGTCGGCACGGCCGTCCCCGCCGAGACGACCCCGCGTCAGCTCGCCGAGCTGATGGTGGGCAGCGAACTGCCGACGCCGGAGACCAGCGAGTCCACGGTCACCGACCGCCCCGTACTACAGGTGGAGAAGCTGCGCCTGGAGGCGGAGGGCGGCCGGGCCGTCCTCGACGACATCACCTTCACCATCCACGCGGGCGAGGTCCTCGGCCTCGCCGGTGTCGAGGGCAACGGCCAGACCGAGCTGATCGAAGCCCTCATCGGCCTCCAGAGCGCCGACTCCGGCACCATCGCCCTCGAAGGCGACGAGATCACCGCCTGGCCCACCCGCAAGCGCCGCGAGCACGGCGTCGGCTACATCCCCGAGGACCGCCACCGCCACGGCCTGCTCCTCGAAGCCCCGCTCTGGGAGAACCGCATCCTCGGCCATGTCACCGAGAAGCCCAACAGCAAGGGCAAGCGCGGCTTCTGGCTCGACCCGAAGGGCGCCCAGGAGGACACCCGCCGGATCGTGGAGGCGTACGACGTCCGCACCCCCGGTATCGACGTCACCGCAGCCTCCCTCTCCGGCGGCAACCAGCAGAAGCTGATCGTCGGCCGCGAGATGACCCACAAGCCGCGCTTCCTGATCGCCGCCCACCCCACCCGGGGTGTGGACGTCGGCGCCCAGGCGCAGATCTGGGACCAGATCCGCGAGGCCCGCCGCGAAGGCCTGGCCGTGCTGCTGATCTCCGCCGACCTGGACGAGCTGATCGGCCTGTCGGACACCCTGCGCGTCATCTACAACGGCAGGCTGGTCGCCGACGCCGACCCGGCCACCATCACGCCGGAAGAACTCGGCTCGGCCATGACGGGTGCCGCGACCGGCCACCTGGAGCACGTCGAAGAGAGCGCCGAAGCCGGCGTGGAAGCAAGCCCGGAAGCAAGCGCGGACACCGCCCCGGAGGACGAGGCCCGATGAAGAAGTTCGACAAGGAGCGGCTGCTCCTCGCGCTGGCCGGACCGGTCATCGCGCTCGTCGCGGCGATCGCCCTGACCTCGGTGGTACTGCTCGCCTCGGGCCGCAACCCGTTCGAGCCGTACTCCCTGATGCTGGAACAGGCGTCGTTCTCCGACGTCCAGGTCCTGATCGTCAACCAGGCGTCGATGTACTACATCGCCGCACTCGCGGTCGCCCTCGGCTTCCGTATGAACCTCTTCAACATCGGCGTCGACGGCCAGTACCGCCTTGGCGCGATGATGGCCGCCGCGGTCGGCGCCAACGTGTCGCTGCCGTCCTTCCTCCAGATCCCCCTGCTCCTCCTGGTCGCCATGCTCACCGGCGCCTTCTGGGCCGGTATCGCGGGCGTCCTGAAGATCACCCGGGGCGTCAGCGAGGTCGTCGCGACGATCATGCTCAACGCGATCGCCACCAGCCTCATCGGCTGGCTGATGCTCTCCGACAACCTGGGCGTACAGGTCGGCAACAACAACACGACCGGTGTGATGAAGGAGTCCGGCTGGTTCCCGGGCATCGACCTCGGCGCGGACGTCGGCGAGATCTACGGACTGGTCTTCCTCGCCGTCCTCATGGGCGTCCTGTACTGGGCCGTCCTCAACCGCACCCGCTTCGGCTTCGACCTGCGCGCCACCGGCGAGTCCGAGTCCGCCGCCGCGGCCTCCGGCGTCGACGCCAAGCGCATGGTCCTCGTCTCGATGCTGATCTCCGGCGGTGTGGCGGGCATGTCCGGCCTGCCGCTGCTGCTCGGCGAGGTCCACACCTACAGCCTGAGCTTCCCCGCGGGCCTCGGCTTCACCGCCATCGGCATCGCCCTCCTCGGCCGCAACAACCCCGGCGGCATCGCGTTCGCCGCCCTGCTGTGGGCCTTCCTCGACAAGGCGTCTCCCGCCCTCGACTACGCCACCCCGGTGCCGTACGAGAAGGAGATCGCCACCATCATGCAGGGCCTGATCGTCTTCGCGGTCGTCATCTCGTACGAGGCCGTACGTCAGTGGGGCCTGCGCCGCCAGCAGCATCAGGTGGGCGCCGAACTGGCCGCAGCCGCCGCCGACAACCACACCACCCAGAAGGAGGTGGCGGCCCGATGAGCACCCGGACCATCGCCAAGCCGCAGGCGCAGCAGCCCGGCAAGGGCAAGCGCCGGATCTCGCTCCCGGTACTCCTGCTGATCATCGCGGGTGTGCTGATCCTGACGTCGGTCGTGCGCCTGATCACGGGCGCCGACGGCATCACCTCCACCGGCCAGATGTCCACTGCCCTGCGGCTCGCCGTCCCGATCGGGTTGGCCGGCCTCGGCGGTCTGTGGGCCGAGCGCGCGGGCGTCGTCAACATCGGCCTCGAAGGCATGATGATCCTCGGCACCTGGTTCGGCGCCTGGGCCGGCTACCAGTGGGGCCCGTGGGTCGGCATCATCTTCGGCATCCTCGGCGGTTGCCTCGGCGCCGTCCTGCACGCCGTCGCGACGGTGACCTTCAACGTCAACCACATCGTCTCCGGTGTGGCCATCAACATCCTTGCCCTCGGCACCGCCCGCTACCTCTCGAAGTTCACCTTCGAGGACGCCGAGGGGGGCTCCTCCAAGCAGTCCCCGCCGATCGACTCGCTCGGCACCTTCGACATCCCAGGGCTGTCGAGCTGGCTGGACACGCTCAACCAGAAGCACTGGTTCCTGGTCTCGGACATCGCGGGCCTCGTCGGCGGTCTGGTCACCGACCTCTCCCCGCTGACGGTCATCGCGGTGGCCCTCGTACCCGCCAGCTGGTGGATTCTGTGGCGCACCGCCTTCGGCCTCCGCCTCCGCTCCTGCGGTGAGAACCCGATCGCCGCCGAGTCGCTCGGCGTCAACGTCTACAAGTACAAGTACCTGGCCGTGATCATCTCGGGCGGGTTCGCGGGCCTCGGCGGCGCGTTCCTGTCGATCGTCGCCTCGAACGTGTACCTGGACGGCCAGACGGCGGGGCGCGGCTACATCGGCCTCGCCGCGATGATCTTCGGCAACTGGATGCCGGGCGGACTCGCCCTCGGCGCGGGCCTGTTCGGCTACACCGACAGCCTCAACCTGCGCGGCGGCACGACCAACGTGCACGCGCTGATCCTGCTGCTGGCGATCCTGCTGGTGGTCGGCGCGGCCTACCTGGTGTGGAAGAAGCGGTACGTGCCCGCCGTCATCACCGCGGTCATCTCGGCCGTGATGTTCTTCTGGTACGCCGACACGAACGAGGTCCCCCGCCAGCTCGTGACGGCGGCGCCCTACATCGTGACCCTGCTGGTCCTCTCCTTCTCCGCGCAACGCCTGCGGATGCCGAAGGCGGACGGCATGCCCTACCGAAGGGGGCAGGGCAAGTGACGGCGACCGAGCACACGAACGCCGAACAGGTGGACTGGGAGAAGCTGCGGGCGGTGGCCCGGGACGCGATGTCCCGGGCGTACGCCCCCTACTCGGGTTACCCGGTCGGTGTCGCGGCCCTGGTCAACGACGGCCGCACGGTCTCGGGCTGCAACGTCGAGAACGCCTCGTACGGGATCGGGCTGTGCGCCGAGTGCGGCCTGGTCTCCGAGCTCCAGCTGACCGGCGGCGGCCGGCTGACGCACTTCACGTGCGTGGACGGCAAGGGTGACGTCCTCGTCCCGTGCGGTCGCTGCCGGCAGCTGCTGTACGAGTTCGGCGGCGCGGGCCTGCTGCTGGAGACCCCGGCGGGCATCCTGCCCCTCTCGGAGATGCTCCCCCAGGCCTTCGGCCCGGACCACCTCACCAAGTAACTCCCGTACGGCCCCCCTGAGTCGACGATCGCTCGGTCTCAGGGGGGCCGCACAGTTTCGCAGAACCACCGGTTCTCAGAACCATCGGAACCACCGGAAGGAAGCCAAAGCCATGACGATGCTGTCGATGGACGTCATCTCCGTCATCCGCACCAAGCGGGACCGCGGCGAACTCAGCGACGAGCAGATCGACTGGGTCATCGACGCGTACACGCACGGCGTGGTCGCCGACGAGCAGATGTCCGCGCTCGCCATGGCGATCCTGCTGAACGGCATGAACCGCCGCGAGATCGCCCGCTGGACGGCGGCGATGATCGCGTCCGGCGAGCGCATGAACTTCGACGCCCTGTCCCGCCCGACGGCCGACAAGCACTCCACGGGTGGCGTCGGCGACAAGATCACCCTCCCGCTCGCCCCCCTGGTCGCCGCCTGCGGGGCCGCCGTACCGCAGCTCTCGGGCCGCGGCCTCGGCCACACGGGCGGCACGCTGGACAAGCTGGAGTCGATCCCCGGCTGGCGCGCGCTGCTCTCCAACGAGGAGATGCTGCACGTCCTGGACACCACGGGCGCGGTGATCTGCGCGGCGGGCGACGGCCTCGCCCCCGCCGACAAGAAGCTGTACGCGCTGCGGGACGTGACCGGCACGGTCGAGGCGATCCCGCTGATCGCCTCGTCGATCATGTCGAAGAAGATCGCGGAGGGCACCGGCTCCCTGGTCCTGGACGTGAAGGTCGGCACGGGCGCCTTCATGAAGACGATCGAGGACGCGCGGGAGCTGGCGTCCACGATGGTGGGCCTGGGCACCGACCACGGGGTGAGGACGGTGGCGCTGCTGACCGACATGTCGACCCCGCTCGGCCTGACGGCCGGCAACGCCCTGGAGGTACGGGAGTCGGTCGAGGTCCTGGCGGGCGGCGGCCCGGCCGACGTGGTCGAACTGACGCTCGCCCTGGCCCGCGAGATGCTGGACGCGGCCGGCGTTCGCGACGCCGACCCGGCGAAGGCGCTGGCCGACGGCTCGGCGATGGACGTGTGGCGCCGGATGATCGCGGCCCAGGGCGGCGACCCGGACGCCACCCTGCCGACGTCGAAGGAACAGCACGTCATCAAGGCGCCGTCCTCGGGCGTCCTGACCCGCCTGGACGCGTACGGCGTCGGCGTCGCCGCCTGGCGGCTCGGCGCGGGGCGTGCGCGCAAGGAGGACCCGGTGCAGGCGGGCGCGGGCGTCGAGCTCCACGCCAAGCCGGGCGACACGGTCACGGCCGGCCAGCCCTTGCTGACCCTCCACACGGACACCCCGGAGCGCTTCGAGTACGCGCTCCAGGCGGTCGAGGGGTCGTACGACATCGGCGCGGCCGGCACGGACTTCACGGCGGCGCCGGTGGTGCTGGAGCGGATCGCCTGAGCCGGTAGCGGGACGGAGCGAGCGAGCGTGCGGGCGCCCGGGTGGGGAGTGATCCCTGCCCGGGCGCACCGCGTTCGCTCAGCCCAGCAGGGCCGCGACGACCACCAGCACAGGTACGGCCAGGACGGTCGACAGCAGAATCGACTCGCGGGCCAGGGTCTCCCCCACGCGGTAGCGGCTCGCGTACGTGAAGAGGTTCTGGGCGGCGGGCAGGGCCGAGGTGACCACCACGTCGAGCAGGGGCGCGCCGTGCAGGCCGAAGACACCCGCGGCCAGCGCCCAGGCGGCCACCGGCTGACCCACCGACTTCAGGGCGACCGACAGCAGTACGGGAGTCCGCTCGGGGCCCCGCAACGGCCAGGTACTGCCGGACAGTGAGATACCGAACGCCATCAGCACCGCCGGGACGGACATGTTGCCGATCAGGGTCAGCGGGTCCATCACCGGCGCGGGGACGGTGAGGCCCGTCGCCGCCACCAGCACCCCGGAGAGTGTGGCGACGGCGATGGGGTTGCGTATCGGTGTGATCAACTGCCGCCACAGCGGGCCCTTCTCACCGGTGCTCGTCAGATCGAGGACGGTCAGCGCGACCGGTGTGACCACGATCAGCTGGAACAGCAGCACCGGCGCGACGAGCGAGGCATCGCCCAGCACATACACGGCGATCGGGATACCGAGGTTGCCCGAGTTGACGTAACTGGAGCAGAGCGCGCCGATCGTCGTACGTCCGGCGCCCCAGCGGCGTACGACGCCCACCGCGACGAAGACGCTCGCCGCCGCGATCGTGCTCAGCGCGGTGATCAGGAGCCGGCTGGAGAAGACCACCGACAGGTCGGCCCGGGCGAGCATGGTGAACAGCAGGGCCGGGGTGGCCACATGGAAGGCGAGCTTGGTCAGGACCTCGCGTCCGTTGTCCCCGAGGTAGCCGCGCAGCCCGATCACATAACCGACGCCGATCACCACGGCGATCACCGCGAACCCGGTCAGCACGCCTTGCACGGAGCCTCCTTCACGGAGGCGGAAGGGAGGCGGCCGTGCGACATCACGGGCGGGGACGGTTCGTGGGGCATACACGCAACCCTCCGGGGGAGGAGGGGCGCGCGTCAAAGCGATCTCAACGGGTGGGCTTCAGCGGGTGGGCTCCAACGCGCGAGCGATGAGTTACGGGCGGCCGTCCGGTCTACCGTTCGTGGACGCCCTGACACCCGCTGTACTCGTGCTGGCCGGCCCCGTCACCCGCGAAGGTGTGCCGGGGCTGTGCCAGGACGTGCGTGCGCTGTTGGCGACTCGCGGCGGCGGTGGTGGTCGTGACCCGGTCGTGGTGTGCGATGTGGCGGGGCTGGGGCCGCCGGGGCTGGACACGGTGGAACTGCTGGCCCGGCTCCAGCTGGCCGCCCGCCGGGCCGGAGGCCGGATACGCCTCCGGGAACCGGCGCCCGCCCTACTCGCCTTCCTGGACCTGGTCGGTCTCGGCTTCGACGTCGAGGGGGAGCGAGAGAGGGAGGCCGAACAGCGGGAACCAGCGCTTGGTGTCGAGGAAGCAGTGGAACCCGGTGATCCGGCCGTCTGAGATCTCCAGCACCTGGACCGCCCAGGGGGAGTAGCCGCCCGTCTCCTCGTCCGGCTTGTACTGGGCGAAGCCCGGCAGCCCGTTGACGGCGACCGGCACGAGGTGCGAGCCCGCGCAGGCGGCGCCGAGCGTCGTCATGAAGCCGGTGATGTCCTCCGGCCCGGTCAGCCACAGGTCGAACGGCGGCATCGTCATGATGGCGTCCTCGTGCAGCAGCGCCGTGAGCGCCGTCATGTCGTATCCCTCGAACGCGGCGACATAGCGCTCGAGCAGTTTCTGCTGCTCTTCGCTGAGCGGGTCGGAGACGGCGGCACCGGCACCGGCCTCGGCGGTGGCACTGTCCCGCTCGGCGAGGGTCGCCCGGGCCCGTTGGAGAGCGCTGTTGACCGACGCGACCGAGGTGTCGAGGAGTTCGGCGACCTCGCTCGCCTTCCAGGCCAGCACCTCACGGAGGATCAGCACGGCCCTTTGTTTCGCGGGGAGTTGCTGCAGGGCGGCCATGAAGGCGAGCCGCACGGACTCCTTGGCCACGGCGGCCTCCGCCGGGTCCTCGACGGTCGGCAGCACGCGGGCGTCCGGCATCGGTTCCAGCCAGGTGTTGTCGGGGCGCGGGAAGAGGGCGGCCCTGGCGAGGGGCGTGGAGTCGGTGAGGTCCATGGGGCGGGCGCGCTTGTTGCCGGCGGTCAGCATGTCCAGGCAGACGTTGGTGGCGATGCGGTACAGCCAGGAACGGAGGCTGGAGCGCCCCTCGAACTTCTCGTGGTTCCGCCAGGCGCGGACCATGGTGTCCTGTACGGCGTCCTCGGCCTCGAAGGAGGAGCCGAGCATGCGGTAGCAGTACCCGGTCAGTTCGACGCGGTGCCGTTCCAGTTGTACGTCGAGGTCTGTCGCAGTAGCCGTACTGTCACCCATCGCCAACCCACCCCATGGCTGCCTTCGTCGCCTCATCGCGACCGAACACGAAGAAAGCTAGCGCAGGGGACTGACAACGGCCCGGGGAGAAGGTTTTTCGCCCTCGGGCGAGGAAGAAGCTTCGGTCACGCTGCCGCCGGCACCCGCACGCTCCGAGCCGCCCGGGACCCCATCACCGTGACCGTCACCACGCCGAGCACCGCCAGCAACCCCATCGCCACCGTCCCCGACCAGCCACTCGCGTGGAACGCCACCGCGCCCAACGTACTGCCGGCGCTGGAGCCGATGTAGTACGCCGACTGGTACAGCGCCGAGGCCTGCGCCCGCCCCTCCTTCGCCGTGTGGCTCACCGCCGACGACGCCACCGCGTGCCCCGCGAAGAAGCCCGCCGTGATCAGGACCAGGCCCAGCAGAACCAGCGCCAGGGTGTCCGACAGGGACAGCAGCAGGCCTGCCGTCGTCGTACCGCCGGCCAGGTACAGCGCACCCCGGCGCCCCAGGCGGGCCACCAGCTTCCCCGCCGTCGACGCCGACACCGTACCCACCAGGTACACCAGGAAGACCGAGCCGACGATGCCCTGGGGCAGGCCGAAGGGGGCCTCCGTCAGGCGGTAGCCGATCACCGTGTAGACCCCGCCGAACACCGTCATGAACAGCGCGCCGATCGCGTACAGCCGCCGCAGCAACGGGTTCGCCAGATGCGTACGGACCGTGCGCGCCAGCACCCGCGGACGCAGCGAGCCCGTCCGGAAGTGACGCGGAGCGGGGAGCAGCAGCCGGAAGGCCACCGCGCAGCCCACAGCCACGACGCCGATCACGGCGACCGCGACCCGCCAGCCCCACTCCTGCGCGACCCAGCCCGTGATGACCCGGCCGCTCATCCCGCCCACGCTGTTGCCGGCCACGAACAGGCCGATCGCCGTGATCAGCGCCTTGGGGCGGACCTCCTCGGCCAGATACGCGGTCGCCGACGCCGGCAGCCCCGCCAGCGCGGCGCCCTGCACCGCCCGCAGCGCGACGAGGGCGCCCAGCGACGGGGCGAAGGGCACCAGCATCCCGACCGTGGCCGCCACGGCCAGCGACGCCGTCATCACCGCACGCCGCCCGAACCGTTCCGACAGCGCGCTCATCGGGAGGACGAACAGGGCCAGCGCACCGGTCGCCGCCGACACCGTCCAGCTCGCGTCGCTCGCCGGCACCCCGAACTCGCCGGAGATCAACGGCAGCAGCGCCTGCGTGGAGTAGAGAAGGGCGAAGGTCGCCACGCCCGCGAGGAAGAGCGCGAAACTCATCCGCCGGTAGCCGGGCCCACCCGGGGCCATACGGGAGTCGACGACGGGGGGCGAGGGGAGCGACGGAGGGGCGGCGGCCACGATCGTGGACGCCCCGGTACTGGCAGCAGGCATGCCTCGAAGTTACGTACGCCCCCGTTCATCCGTCCAATGCACGGAAACCCCATAATCGTTCCCATGGTGCATCAGCAGAGGTCAGTAGCCCGCCTGTCACCGTCCAGTGACACGGAAGACATCGTGACCGCCCTCGCCCCCCGCCTGTCCTACTTCGCCGGAGTCGCCCGCACGGAGCACGTCACCCGCGCCGCCCAGGAGATGCAGGTCCCGCAGTCGACGCTCTCCCGGGCGATGGTCCGCCTCGAACAGGACCTCGGCGTGGACCTCTTCGCCCGCCGGGGACGGACCGTCTCCCTCACCCCCGCGGGCCGTACGTTCCTCGCCTCCGTCGAGCGGGCCCTCGCGGAGATCGGGCGGGCCGCCGACGAGGTACGCGCCGACGCCGACCCCGCCACCGGCAAGGTCGCCTTCGGCTTCCTGCACACCATGGGCGCCGAGACCGTCCCCGGGCTGCTGCACGCCTTCCGCGCCGACCATCCCCGCGTCCGCTTCACCCTCGTACAGAACTACGGCGAGGCCATGATCGAACGCCTGCGTTCCGGCGAACTCGACCTCTGCCTCACCTCGCCCGTCCCGGACGCCCCCGACCTGGTCGCCCGCCGCCTGGACGAACAGAAACTCCGCCTGGTCGTCCCCGCCGACCACCGCCTCGCCACCCGCAGACGAGTCCGCCTGGCCGAAGCGGCCGACGAAACCTTCGTCACCCTGGAACCCGGCTACGGCCTCCGCCGCATCACCGACGACCTCTGCCGGCAGGCCGGCTTCCGCCCCCGGATCGCCTTCGAGGGAGAGGAGGCGGAGACGTTGAGAGGCCTGGTGGCGGCCGGGCTGGGGGTGGCTCTCCTCCCGCCTCCGGCGGTCCCACGCCCGGGAGTCGCAGAACTGACGGTCACCTCACCAAGAGCGGCGAGAGAGATCGGTGTCGCTTGGCTCGACGGCCACCCGGACACCCCGCCGGTGGCAGCTTTCAAGCGTTTCCTGCTGTCAAGAAGGGGCAACTTGCTGCCTACGTGACGGCGACGGCCCTGCTTTGAGGGGCGCGGGGCTGTGACATTTGCGGCTCCGCCGCGTGGGCGCGACCAGCCCCCACCCGCCCGCACTTCGAACACAACCCCGACCGCCCCGAACCTATCGGCGCAAAGACCTACCGAACCCCGCGGCCAACGGCATCCTCAACCCCAGCGGCGGCGGAGCCATCAGCGCGTCCTGCACAGGCCGGGAGAACCCCCGCCCGAACAGCACCTCCATCACGAAGTCCTCGGCCAGCGCGTGCACTTCCTGCCGGTACTGATGCAACCCGTGCCCGTCCGCGTGCACTTCGAACCGGCAGATGTCCCGGTTCGCCTTCTTCGCCCGCGCCGCGAACCGGAACGACAGTTCGGGATCGGTCCGTTGGTCGTTCGTGCCGTGCACGATCATTACCCGACGCCCGCTCAGCTGACGTACCGGTTCCGGCGGCGCCGCCACGTCCTCCTCGGGCAGCCAGGGCGCCATCGCCAGTACGGAGTTGACGGCCTCGTGATCCGCGGCGCGGAGCGCCGCCCGGCCGCCCATGTCGACGCCGGCGAGGCACACGGAGACGTCGCCGTACCGTCGTACGATCTCGTCGACGGCCCATCGCGCGTCGTGCGCGAGCTGCGCCTCGATGCCGTTCCAGCCGCGGTAGCGGTAGTGGACGACGTGTACGGCCAGTCCGTCCGTACGGCCCGCGCGGGCGAGTCGGCGGCCCAACGTCCTGACGGAGGCGGCCGCCAGCATGGGGGACGGCCTGCGGGTCGATACCTCGTCACCGCCGGGAAGCAGCAGGACCACGCCGCTCACCGACGTCGGCTCCGGGCCCATCGCCTTTCCGAGCCGGGCCTGTCGTACCGGCGTCACTTGGTGTGCCATGGCAGAACAGTGTCAGAAGCATCGGTGTACGCGACCCGTCCTCGCGGTCACCGTTACATATCGACGGAAACGTACAGGCGAAGAAGGGGAGAAAAAGGGAGGAGGAGACAGGAGATCTACGCGCGTAGGAGTTAGAGTGCGGAAATGACGAGCCAGAGTGATCGGACGACGAGTCAGAAGACGGCCCAGAACGCGAACGTGAGCGCGAACACCGGCGTGAGCCCCGGTCCCGGTCCCACCCCGGACCAGATCCGCCGCGCCCCCAAGGTCCTGCTGCACGACCACCTCGACGGCGGCCTGCGCCCCGGCACGATCGTCGACCTGGCCCGTGACGCGGGCTACGCCCAACTGCCCCAGACCGACCCCGACAAGCTCGGCGCCTGGTTCCGCGACGCCGCCGACTCCGGTTCCCTGGAACGGTACTTGGAGACCTTCGCCCACACCTGCGCCGTCATGCAGACCCGCGACGCCCTCGTGCGGGTCGCCGCCGAGTGCGCCGAGGACCTCGCCGAGGACGGTGTCATCTACGCAGAGGTGCGGTACGCGCCCGAGCAGCACCTCGAAGGCGGCCTCACCCTCGAAGAGGTCGTCGAGGCCGTCAACGAGGGCTTCCGGGAAGGTGAGCGCCGGGCCCGGGAGAACGGTCACCGCATCCGGGTGGGCGCCCTGCTCACCGCGATGCGGCACGCCGCCCGCTCCCTGGAGATCGCCGAACTGGCGAACAGGTACCGCGATCTGGGCGTCGTCGGTTTCGACATCGCGGGTGCCGAGGCCGGCTTCCCGCCCACCCGGCACCTCGACGCGTTCGAGTTCCTCAAGCGCGAGAACAACCACTTCACCATCCACGCCGGTGAGGCATTCGGGCTTCCCTCCATCTGGCAGGCCCTCCAGTGGTGCGGCGCCGACCGGCTCGGCCACGGCGTGCGCATCATCGACGACATCGAGGTCCAGGCCGACGGCTCGGTGAAACTCGGCCGCCTGGCCTCCTATGTGCGGGACAAGCGCATCCCCCTCGAACTGTGCCCCAGCTCCAACCTCCAGACCGGTGCCGCGGCCTCCTACGCCGAGCACCCCATCGGGCTGCTGCGCAAACTGCACTTCCGCGCGACCGTGAACACCGACAACCGGCTGATGTCGGGTACCGGAATGAGCCGGGAATTCGAGCATCTTGTCGAAGCATTCGCTTATACGCTCGACGACCTGCAATGGTTCTCCGTCAATGCTATGAAGTCAGCATTCATTCCTTTCGATGAACGACTGGCGATGATCAATGACGTCATCAAGCCCGGATATGCCGAGCTGAAATCCGAATGGTTGTTCCGGCAGACCGCCTCCACCAGCGGTTCTGTCGAGACATAGGGCTGACCCGAGGCTCCGGGAAGCGGTCGGGCCGGTGCGACTCGGCCGCTTTTCGATGTTTGCGGCGGGCGGCTTCTCGTGTTTACGGTCATGGACCGCTCACATCCCCGTCTCGCATTCAAGGACGCATTCACTATGAAGCAGTCTGCTGCCAAGACCCTCGGTGTCGCCGCTCTCGGTGCCGCCTTCGCCGCGGTGGGTGCGGGTGCCGCCAACGCAGCCCCGGCCCTTCCCGCCCTCCCGGACTCCGCCGCGCTGGGCTCCGTGACCCAGACGCTGCCCGTGGAGAGCGCGTCGAAGGCGCTGCCGGGTGCCGCCGAGGCCGTGGCCCAGGGACAGAGTGCGCTCGGCGCGGGCGTGGCCGCCGCACAGCCTGCCGTCACGAAGGTGCTGTCCGAGGGCCCGACCGCGCCGGTCTCCGGTCTGCTCGGCGGCCTCCCGCTGCAGGGCCTGCCCACCCACGGCCTCCCGCTGAACGGCATTCCGCTCGGCTGACCCACCCCGTGAACGCGCCGATGGGGCGCACCCCTTCACCAGGGGTGCGCCCCATCGCCGTACAGCGAGTCGTCCGGGTCGTCCGGGTGAGCTACCAGGCGGCGTGGGCCTTGTTCTCGTACTTCTCGGAGGGCAGCAGGATCCACATGGCTATGTAGAGCAGGAACTGCGGGCCGGGCAGCAGACACGAGAGCACGAAGATCACGCGCATCGTCGTCGCGGAGGTGCCGAAGCGCCGTGCCAGCGCGGCACACACTCCGCCGATCATGCGGCCGTTGGTGGGGCGGGCAAGGGCGGTCATGGCGTCTCCTCGGTGAGTCCGGATAGTCCGGTGCGTGGGACCGGCTTGTCCGGTCTCCTCATCTGCACTCGACGTTACGGACACACAGCGGGCGAAGCGTCGCTCTACGGGGCGATCCCGACCCTGGGAATCGTCGGGGTCCTACCCTGAGTCGCATCCTCCGTGCGGACGGCTGCCAGGCGCCTGCGGTCGCTCTTGCGGCGGAGCCAGGACCGTACGACGGGCACCACGGCGACATACGCGAGGCCCACGCCCACCGTGTTCAGGAGCAGCGAGTCGACGTCCACGACCTGACCGGGCACGCCGGTCTGCAACAGCTCGATGCCCAGCGAGATCATGGCACCGGCCATGACCGTACGGACGAGCGAGGCGAGCGGGGAGACATCGAGGCGTCCGCCCGCCATCGGCAGCAGCACCCCCAGCGGAGCCAGCAGGGCGAGCCCCTCCGCGATGCGCCGGACCGCCTCGTGCCAGCCGAGGGTCAGATCGGCCCGTATACCCGCGAAGGGCTGCAGGTTGGCGGGCAGTTGCCACGGGACGTCGAGCGGACGCAGCGTGATCCAGGCGACGAGCACGAGATGGGCGACGAGGAGGACACCTCCCGCCGCACGGATGCGAATGGCGGCACTTTCGCCGCCAGAACCATGACGCTGCACGCCCCCCAAGACGCGGCCACCGGCACGATCGGTTCCGGGTTGCCCCCATACAGGCGAGTGAGGCATGTGCCACACGGGAGCCGGCACCCCGCCGGGACGGGTCCCAGGACGGGTCCTAGCCGCCTTCCACACCCGACGACGGCGGCACCTGGGCCCCCGGCCGGGAGCGGACTTCAGGGGTGCACGCGTACCGGCGCAGCGGGGCGGTGCCCGGGCCGCCCAGGACGACGGAGCCGTCTCCCCCGGCGGCGGCCGAGTCGGAGAACGTACAGACGATCTGGGCGAGGGCGTACGACGCGAGATTGGCCGGGGACGTGCTCAGGCGCAGGGTGTCCCCGGGGTCCTTCGGGCCCGGGCCGTGCACGCTCATCCCGCCGCGTACGTCCGTCGTGTAGCGAGCCTCGGTCTCGCTCGCCGTCGGAGTCCTGGCCAGCTCGTCCAGCAGCCCCTGGGCCACCAGGACGCGCCGCTCCGCCTCCGCCGTACCGTCCGGGACGCGCACCGCGCGGTCGACGGTCACGAGCTGGGAGGAGCACAGGAGGAACACCTGGACCGGGACGCCCGCGGACGTCTCCACGGCGACGTCCGGCGTGGAGGGCGTGGAGGGGGCGGAGACGTCCGAGAGGGAGCACGGGACGCGGGAGGGCGCCGGACCGAAGTCCGTCGGGACCTCGGTCGCCCGGATCCCGCACCCGGCGAGCAGCAGGGCGAGCGCGCCGAGCAGCGGGACGGCCGACCCGCGGCGCACGCCACGAACACCTCGTACGCCCCCTGCGCCTCGTACGCCTCGTACGTTCGTCACGCGCTCTCCCCGTCGCCGTTCGCGCCGTCCGGCTCGGCCGGTGTCTCCGTCAGTGCCGACGGGTCCCTGGGGAGCCGCAGGGTGAACACCGCGCCGCCCTCCGGGGAGTTGGCGGCGGTGATCTCGCCGCCGTGGATGTGGGCGTTCTCCAGGGCGATGGACAGGCCCAGGCCGCTGCCCTCGGAGCGGGGGCGGGAGGCGCTCGCCTTGTAGAAGCGGTCGAAGACGTGCGGCAGGACGTCCTCGGGGATGCCCGGACCGTTGTCCTGCACCTCGATCAGCAGGTCGCCGTCGGTATCGGCATCGCCGTCGGAAGCGCGCACCGACACCCGTACCGGCGAGCCGCCGTGCTTGAGGGCGTTGCCGATGAGGTTGGCCAGGATGACGTCCAGACGGCGCGGGTCGAGCAGGGACATGATGCCGCGCTTGGCGTCCAGTTCGACCGCGTCCAGCCAGGCGCGGGCGTCCATGCAGGCGGTGATCTGGTCGGCGATGTCGACGTTGTCGAGGACCAGCCGGGCGGTGCCCGCGTCGAAGCGGGTGACCTCCATCAGGTTCTCCACCAGGGAGTTGAGCCGCAGGGTCTCGCTCACCACCAGCCGTACCGCAGGTTCGATCATCGGGTCGACGCTGCCGGTCTCCGCGTCCAGCTCCTCCTCCAGGATCTCCGTCACGGCGGTGATCGCGGTGAGAGGCGTACGCAGTTCGTGGGACATGTCCGCCACGAACCGCCGCGAGGCCTCGTCACGGGCGCTCATGTCGGCGACCCGCTTCTCCAGGGCCTCCGCGGTGTGGTTGAACGTCCGGGCGAGGTCGGCCAGTTCGTCCGTGCCCGACACCCGCAACCGGGTGTCCAGCTTCCCCTCACCGAGCCGCCGGGCCGCGATACCGAGGCGCTGCACCGGCTTCAGTACGGTCGTCGCGGCGGCCTGCGCGAGCAGCGCCGAGCCGATCAGCGCGAGCCCGGTGGCGATGCCCAGCGACCAGGCCAGCGAGTTGAGGTCCTTCTCCTCGGGCTCCAGCGACTTCAGCATGTAGCCGGCCGGACCGCCACCGATCACCTTCGTGCCCGCGACCAGGTACGGCTTGTCGCCGTCTATGATCCGCTGCCAGTACAGGTGGTACGGGGACTTGTTGTTCGAGGTGATCGACTGCTGTTTCCCGACCGCCGTACGCAGCGACTCGGGCACGTCCGCCAGTGAGAAGGGGTCCAGCGCCCCGGAGTTGCCGACGACCGTCCGCCCGCTCTCGTCCTCGGCGACCAGCAGCACACTGAACCGCTGGCTGCTGGCGGCCATCTGGCCCGCCGTGTGCTGGAGTTCGCCCTGTGTGGGGTTGGTCGGCAGAATGCCCGCGCGGTTCTGCATCTCCTGCTGGAAGTCGCGCAGCACCGCGTCCTGCGTACGTGTGAGCACGGCCTCGCGGTTGAGCCAGTACGCGATCCCGGAGGCCGACACGGCGGCCGTCAGCGCCACCAGGCCGAAGACCACGACCAGCCGCAGCCGCAGGCTGGTGAAGCGCAGCCCGGAAAGTATCGCCCTGCGCGCCGCGGCCCAGCCACGGAGCTTGTCCTGCGGTTTGGTCACTGAGGCGAGTCCAGCCGGTAGCCGACCCCGCGGACGGTACGGATCAACGTCGGCGACGACGGCACGTCCTCGACCTTGGCGCGCAGCCGCTGCACACACGCGTCCACCAGCCGCGAGTCGCCCAGGTAGTCGTGCTCCCAGACCAGCCGCAGCAACTGCTGCCGGGACAGCGCCTGACCGGGCCGCCGGCTCAGCTCCAGGAGCAGCCGCAACTCGGTGGGCGTCAGCTGCAGATCCTCGCCGTTCTTCGTCACCGTCATCGCCGAACGGTCGATGACCAGCGAACCGAAGGTCGCCGAGTCGCTGGACTCCCGCTCCCCGCGCCGCAGCACGGCCCGGATACGGGCGTCGAGCACCCGCCCCTGCACCGGTTTGACGACATAGTCGTCGGCGCCGGACTCCAGCCCGACGACCACGTCGATGTCGTCGCTGCGCGCGGTGAGCAGAATGATCGGCAGCTGGTCCGTGCGCCGGATGCGCCGGCACACCTCGAATCCGTCGATGCCGGGCAGCATCACATCCAGGACGATCAGATCCGGCCGCTGCTCACGCAGCAGCTTCAGACCGTCCTCACCGGTGGCAGCGGTGGCGACCCGGTGGCCCTGGCGGGTCAAAGACAGCTCCAGGGCCGTACGGATGGCGTCGTCGTCCTCGATCAGCAACAGGGAAGGCACGGATGCATTCTGGCCCATGGCCGGGCCGGGCTGCGACTGTCAGGTGCTTGTCGGGCGATTTCGGGGTGTCGGCGGGCCTCTACCGCGCCACTCTGTGACCTTCCTGTGTTGTTCGCCGTCATGTTCCTGAGAAGTGCCCCTGTTGCACGCCTGTGACAGTCGGCGGACACCGTCATGAAGTGGCGTGGGCAAGCTTCTCGGCACAGGCAAGGGAGCACATCGGACCGGGCCGAAGACGGGAAGTCCACGACGGGGGGCGCGAGATGAGCACGCTGCACAGCACAAGCGCGAACGCAGTGATCACGCGTCTGCACGACGTCACCAGGACCACCGAGAAGTCCGGTGCCGTGAACGGACGGGGGTGCGTTCGCGGCACCGGGCGTCAGCACACCACGTACATGTCGGTGGTTGACGCACATACGGGGGGAAGCGGCAGCGGTACCACGGGGGTTGCGGGGGCCGCGTACAGGGAGTCCACGGGGGAGCGTCGTTCGCTGTCGGAGGCGGAGTTCACCGCCTACGTCCAGGAGCGCCGCGCCTCCCTGTACGCAACCGCCTACCACCTCACCGGTGACCGCTTCGAGGCCGAGGACCTGCTCCAGAGCGCGCTGTTCTCGACGTACCGGGCCTGGGACCGGATCAGTGACAAGGCCGCGGTCGGCGGGTACCTCCGCCGGACGATGACCAATCTGCACATCAGCGCGTGGCGCCGCCGCAAGCTGAACGAGTACCCGACCGAGGAGCTGCCGGAGACGGCCGGCGACACGGACGCGATGCGCGGCACGGAGCTGCGCGCGGTCCTGTGGCAGGCGCTCGCCCGGCTTCCCGAACTCCAGCGGACGATGCTGGTCCTTCGTTACTACGAGGGCCGCACGGACCCGGAGATCGCGGAGATCCTCGACATCAGTGTCGGCACGGTGAAGTCCAGCATCTGGCGGTCGCTCCGCCGGATGCGTGAGGACGAGGTCCTCAGCTTCGGCCGTGACGAGGAGGAATCCTTCGGGGAGCTGGTCGCCTGAGGGTGTGGGGGAAGCACCGCTCGGGGGAGCGGTAAACGGGGGAGCGGTAAACGGGGGGAAGCACGGGGGAGCACCACCAGGGGGGAACCACCGGGGCTGGGGGGCCGCGGGGGTGGCACCACACGGGGGAAGCACAAAAAGAGCGGGACTGGAGGGCCGGGGGGTCCGTCCAGTCCCGCTTTTCGTGTGCGTACGTGCGTTTCGTGTACGTGTGTTTCGGGTGCGGGGTGCGGGGTGCGTACGCGGGTCAGGCCGCCGTGCTCGTCCGTGTGCGGCGGCCCGCCGCCGCGTCCGCCAGTCTGCCCATCGCCTCGTCCCGGTCGCACGCGTGGGCGCCCAGGGCCGTCTGGCGGGCCACGATGGAACGCTCGGCGCGCATCAGCCGCCACCCGCGGCGCAGCAGGAACGGCACCGACTTGCGACCCTCGCGCAGATCCCGCAGGAAGCGCCGGCGGAACGTCCGAGCCGGCCCCCGGCTCAGGCAGAGCGCGTCCGCGAGGACGCCCTCCTCCCGGCAGCGCGCGACGATCTCGGCGGCGAAGATCCCCTCCGCGATGAACAGGGAGGTCCGGCCGATCCCGACGCTCTCCTCGCCCGTGCGCTCGCTCAGCGAGATGTCGTACACCGGGACGTTCGTACGCCCCGTGCGGCACAGCTCGGTGATCGCGGTGACCGCCGTGTCCGCGTCCCACGACTGCGGGTGGTCCCAGTCGATGTCGGTGCTTCCCAGGACCTGCGGCAGCGTCGGGTCGGAGCCCTCCTTGTAGAAGTCGTCGAGCCGCAGCACCGGGAGACCGGAGCGGGCCGCGAGGAGGGACTTGCCGGAGCCTGAAGGGCCGCAGAGCAGCACGACTCGCGTGGGTATGGGCGGGTGGGAGGTCACGAGACACCAGTGTGCGGCATCGAGTGCCCCCTTGCCGACCCCGCGGGTCGGCTTTGAAAGGCGCATCACGCGTCAACTACCCTACGTGTCGATCCGATTACCCGGCGCACCAGAAGGCGGCCACCAGTCATGGCACGACGAACGTCCACCCAGAACCAGACCGCCCAGCGCGCCCTGATCGCCCTCGCGGCCACCGGCGCCGCCCTGGGGGCCGGCGCCGCGACGGCCTCCGCCGCCGAGGGTGGACCCGCGGTGGACGCCATCCGCATGAACCCCACCACCTCGCTGGGGAACATCGACCCGCAGTCGGGCCTGGCGGCGCTCACCGGCTCGGTCGGCTATGTCACGGGTGCGGTCCAGGGACTCAAGCCCAACCCCCTCGCCGGTACGGGCGTCGACCCGCTCGACAACGGCGTGGGCACCCAGCTCGCCGACTTCCAACCCCTGACCTCCCAGGCGCTGACCGGTCCGGTCGCGCAGGCGCAGTCGATCGGCAGCATTCCGGTGCTGGGGCAGGCCGCGGGGCTGCTGGGCGGCTGACCGCCCGCCCGGCACGACAGAAGAGGGCCGCGCCTCCCCGGACGGTGGGAGACGCGGCCCTCGGCTCTCGGTTTCACCCGGCGTCGGTCAGTACGAGGAACCCGACGCGCCCAGTGAACCCGTCGGGTGCCAGACCGTCTTCGTCTCCAGGAAGGCCGTCATGCGTTCGATGCCCGGCGTGGCGAACCACTGAGCGTTGTCCACAGTCTGTGGACGCAGGACTCGCTTGAGGTTGTCGGCCGCCGCGATCTCCAGCTCCTTCGCGAGGGCGTCGTTGGCGGCCACACCCGCCAGGTCGATCGCGTTCACGTCCTGGTGCGCGGCCAGGGACGGGGTGATCTCCGCCGTACGGCCGGAGAGGATGTTGACGACTCCGCCGGGTACGTCCGAGGTGGCCAGGACCTCGCCGAGGGAGAGCGCGGGAAGCGGGGACCTCTCGCTGGCGATCACGATCGCCGTGTTGCCGGTGGCGATCACCGGGGCGAGTACCGACACCAGGCCCAGGAACGACGACTCCTGAGGGGCCAGGACGACGACCACGCCGGTCGGCTCGGGGGAGGACAGGTTGAAGTAGGGGCCTGCTACAGGGTTTCCGCCGCCCACCACCTGGGCGATCTTGTCGGTCCAGCCCGCGTACCAGACCCAGCGGTCGATCGCCGCGTCCACCTGGGCGGTGGCCTTCGGCTTCGACAGACTCTCCGCCTCGGCGACCTCCCGGACGAACTGCTCCTTGCGGCCCTCCAGCATCTCGGCGACGCGGTAGAGGATCTGACCGCGGTTGTACGCCGTGGCCCCGGCCCAGCCGCCGAACGCCTTGCGCGCGGCGACGACCGCGTCACGGGCGTCCTTGCGGGAGGACAGGGGCGCGTTCGCCAGCCAGTTGCCCTTCGCGTCGCTCACCTCGTACACCCGGCCGCTCTCGGAACGCGGGAACTTCCCGCCCACGTACAGCTTGTAGGTCTTGAAGACGGACAGACGCGCGTCCGGCCGTGTGTCCACTCGGGGGTCAGACATCGAGGTACGCCTCCAGGCCGTGGCGACCGCCCTCGCGGCCGAAGCCCGACTCCTTGTAGCCGCCGAACGGCGAGGTGGGGTCGAACTTGTTGAACGTGTTGGACCAGACGACGCCGGCGCGAAGCTTGTTGGCCACGGCCAGGATCCGCGAACCCTTCTCCGTCCAGATGCCCGCCGACAGGCCGTACTGGGTGTTGTTGGCCTTGGCGACGGCCTCGTCCGGGGTGCGGAAGGTGAGGACCGAGAGCACCGGGCCGAAGATCTCGTCGCGGGCGATGGTGTGCGCCTGGGTGACGTTCGTGAAGAGCGTCGGGGCGAACCAGTAGCCGGAGGACGGGAGTTCGCAGGCCGGGGACCAGCGCTCGGCGCCCTCCGCCTCACCCGCCTCGACGAGCGAGGTGATCCGGGCGAGCTGCTCGGCGGAGTTGATCGCGCCGATGTCCGTGTTCTTGTCCAGCGGGTCGCCGAGGCGGAGCGTGGACAGACGCCGCTTGAGCGAGTCGAGCAACTCGTCCTGGATCGACTCCTGTACGAGGAGCCGGGAGCCCGCGCAGCAGACCTGGCCCTGGTTGAAGAAGATGCCGGTGACGATGCCCTCGACGGCCTGGTCGATGGGCGCGTCGTCGAAGACGATGTTGGCACCCTTGCCGCCCAGTTCGAGGGTCAGCTTCTTGCGGGTGCCTGCGACGGTGCGTGCGATCTCCTTGCCGACGGCGGTCGAGCCGGTGAACGCGACCTTGTTGACGTCCGGGTGCGCGACGAGCGCGGCGCCCGTGTCGCCGTACCCGGGAAGGATGTTGACGACGCCCTTGGGCAGGCCCGCCTGACGGCAGATGTCCGCGAAGAACAACGCCGAGAGGGGAGTGGTCTCCGCGGGCTTCAGGACGACCGTGTTGCCGGTCGCCAGGGCCGGGGCGATCTTCCAGGCCAGCATCAGGAGCGGGAAGTTCCAGGGGATGACCTGGCCCGCGACGCCCAGCGGCTTCGGGTTCGCGCCGAAGCCGGCGTGGCCGAGCTTGTCGGCCCAGCCCGCGTAGTAGAAGAAGTGGGCGGCGACGAGGGGCAGGTCGGCGTCCCTCGTCTCCCTGATGGGCTTGCCGTTGTCCAGGGTCTCCAGGACGGCGAGCTCGCGGGAGCGCTCCTGGATGATGCGGGCGATGCGGAACAGGTACTTGGCGCGCTCCGCGCCCGGGAGCGCCGACCACTTCTCGAAGGCCTTGCGGGCGGCCTTCACCGCACGTTCGACGTCCGCCTCGCCCGCCTGGGCGACCTCGGCGAGGACCTCCTCGGTGGAGGGGGAAACGGTCTTGAAGACCCTGCCTTCGGCGGCCTCGGTGAACTCGCCGTCGATGAACAGGCCGTAGGAGGGTGCGATGTCGACGACGGCGCGGGACTCGGGCGCCGGTGCGTACTCGAATGCGGATGACCGCTTCTCGATGGTCATGGTGATCAGTCCACCGTCACGTAGTCGGGGCCGGAGTAGCGGCCGGTGGCCAGCTTCTGGCGCTGCATCAGCAGGTCGTTCAGCAGCGAGGAGGCGCCGAAGCGGAACCAGTGGTTGTCGAGCCAGTCCTCGCCCACGGTCTCGTTGACCACGACCAGGAACTTCACGGCGTCCTTGGTGGTACGGATGCCGCCGGCCGGCTTCACACCCACCTGGATGCCGGTCTGCGCGCGGAAGTCGCGTACGGCCTCCAGCATCAGGAGGGTGTTCGAGGGCGTCGCGTTGACGGCGACCTTGCCGGTGGACGTCTTGATGAAGTCGGCCCCGGCGATCATGCCGAGCCAGGAGGCGCGCCGGATGTTGTCGTACGTCGACAGCTCGCCGGTCTCGAAGATGACCTTGAGCCGGGCGGACGCCCCGCAGGCCTCCTTCACGGCGACGATCTCCTCGTACACCTTCAGGTAGTTGCCCGCGAGGAAGGCGCCGCGGTCGATGACCATGTCGATCTCGTCGGCACCGGCGGCGACGGCGTCACGCACGTCGGCCAGCTTCACGCCGAGGGCCGCGCGGCCGGCGGGGAAGGCGGTGGCGACGGAGGCGACCTTGACGGTGGACCCGGCGACGGCCTCCTTCGCGACGGCCACCATGTCGGGATAGACACAGACGGCTGCGGTGGCGGGGGCCGTGCGGTCGGTCGGGTCGGGGCGGACCGCCTTCGCGCCGAGCGACCGGACCTTGCCGGCGGTGTCCGCGCCTTCCAGCGTCGTCAGGTCGACCATCGAGATGGCGAGGTCGATGGCGTACGCCTTCGCCGTCGTCTTGATGGAACGTGTGCCGAGGGAGGCGGCGCGCGCCTCCAGGCCGACCGCGTCGACGCCGGGCAGCCCGTGAAGGTAGCGGCGCAGCGTGCTGTCGGACGCGGTCACGTCCTTGAGCGGGAGTGCGGTTGATGCAGTGGTGGGCATGGTCACAAGCCGAGCATATCTACGCGCGTAGCGGCTGTACAGCCCGAGGAATCCGCAGAAAGGAGGCGGGTGAGGCAGGGGTGAGGCGGCCGGGGCGGCACTGTCCGGGTGCCGGGAACTTCGGTGGGGGAGGGGCCGTGCGCGGGCGGTGTTCGGCGCGTCGGGCAGAATCGGGGGCATGACGACCCCGGACCACCCGTCGCCCGTGCAGGGCCCTACCCAGCCCGAGTCTCCCGACCGGGTCTACCGGTCACCCTCCGCCCTCGTGGCCGGAGTGCTGCTGCTCGGGATCGCGGCCTGGCTCGGCGGTGACGCGCTGTTCGCCGGCCACGGGCGGACCCCGTGGCTGGCGCTCGCCACGCTGCTCCTCGTCGTACCGCTGGTGATCGCCTTCACGCTGCGGCCCGTCGTGCTGGCCAACGACCACCGGCTGCGCGTGCGCAACCCGTTCCGGATCGTCGTGCTGCCCTGGGGGGCCGTCGCCGGGTTCCGGTCGGGCTTCTCGAACGAGGTCGTCGTGGGGTCCGGCGCCAAGTACCAGCTCTGGGCCGTCCCCGTCTCGCTGCGCGCCCGCAAGCGGGCCAACCGGGCCATGATGCGTCAGACCCGCGAGGCCGGGGGCACCGCCGGACGGACGCCCCTGGTGCCGTCCGGTCCGACCCGTGCCCAGACCGACCAGATCATGGACGACCTGGGCCGGCTGCGGGAGGCCCGGGAGGAGGCGGCCACCTCACAGGGCGAGGTGACCGTGAAGTGGGCGTACGAGATCATGGCGCCCGCTGCCGCGGGTGCGGTTCTGCTGGCGATTCTGCTCGCGGTCGGCTGATCCGCGTGACCTTCCCCGACGAGTCGTTGCGGCTGCCCTCCGCAGCCATACCCGACGGCTGCCAGGACTGGACCACTGCTCGCGCGGCGGGCTGGTCGGCCGCGTTGCCGCCGCGCTGGACCTTCCTCCGGGTGCGCCGCTCGGTCGCGGCGGGCCTCGCCACCCTTGTGCTGTGCGTGGGCGCCCTGGTGGCGATGGCCGGCGGCCTGTGGCCGTTCGTCGCCGCCGGGTTCGCGGTGTACGTGCTGTGGGTGCTCGCCCGGCCCGAGCTCGTGTGGGTCGGCGCACCCCTGCTGCTGCTCGCCCTCGCGGTGGAGGCCTCCGCGAAGTCGTGGGCGCTGACCGGCTTCGGAGTGGTGGTCGTGCTGGGCTCCTGGGCTGTCGTGGCCGTACGGCTGCGGGCGCGCGGTGAGCAGCTGGAGCGGGCCGTGGCGGCTGCCGGGGGTGTCGCCGTGCCCGTGCCGGGCGCCGAGGCCCCCGTACGGCGTGGGCGGCTGCTGTTCGCGATGGGGTTCGTCGTCCTCGCGCTCGGCGTGCTGACCGGGAGCACCGCCGGTCGCTGGGGCTCGGCCGAGGACCAGGAGGGCGCCTGGGTCGTCACCGTCTTCCTGGCCGGCCTCGGGGTGACCGCGCTGGCCTCGGCATGGCTGGGCCGGCAGCGGGCGGGCGCGCTGCGCGGGGCTCCGGTGCCGGTGCTGCGCGTCCTCGTACGGGACGACGCACAGGGCGGTACGGAGGTGTACGCCGCCGACGATCTCGCCGCCGAGCGGCCCCTGTTCACCGTCGACCTCACCTCCTTCGACGAGGACGACGACGAGGGGTATAGGGACGAGGACGGGGATGATCCGGCCGGTGGGGACGGTGACGACGAGCTTCGGCGGGTGCTTCTCGGCCTCGACGACGACACCCTCGGGCCGGTCCGGGAGGCCGTTCTCTACGGCGCTCCCTTCGACGGCGCCGAGGTGCTCGTCGTCAGCGCCGACGAGGATCCCGAGCAGCCGCCGCTGACGGAGTGGTCGGCGGGGCCGGTCCGGCCGCTGTCGCCGGACGCGGGCCGCAGACGGGTGGCCCGGTACCGCGAACACGCCGCCGACAGCATCCAACTGGAGCTTCAGGGGCGGGAGTTGGCCGAGCAGCGTGCGGCCACCGGCAAGGTGCGGTGGTGGCGGGCGGGGTGGCTGGACTGGCTGGCCACCGTGCTTGTCGTGCTGTGGTGCCTGTGGCCGGTCCGGAACTGGTTCGACGACCCCGACCTCGCGACATGGAAGCTGGTAAGCCTCCCCGTGTATGGGCTGTTGGGCGCGGTGGTCGTCCCCATGAGGCTTGCCTGGCGCGTCACCGCCGACCGGTCCGGCATCTGGATCAGTGGGCTGCGCAGGCCCCAGCACGTGCCCTGGGACGACCTCCGTTTCGTACGACGCCGCTCACTGGAGCTGAGGATCGACTGGCAGGACGGCGTCTGGTCGGTCTCCGCGCCCCGCTGGGGCCGGCTCCAGCGACGCCTGGGGCTGACCCACCCGTACGACGCCCTGGCCGCCGAACTGACCGCCATGCGCCTCGACGCCGAGCTGCGGCCGACCGGTGAGAGCGACGCGGCGCAACAGGGTCGGCCGCTCTGGCCGCTGACCGCGGTACTGGCGGCGGTGTGGGTGGTGGTGCTGGTGGCGGCGCGCTGAGAGCGTACGTCGGGCGGGTCAGGGCCTGCCCGACGGATCGGGTCGCAGGGAATCGACGGCCTCAGGGCGCGCTCGGCCGGACCCGGGACGTGTAGGCGCCGCAGTACGCCGACAGTGCCACCGCCGTCGTGATCGCGCACTCGCGGAATCGGCGGGAGGCGCGGGCGGGATCGACCGCGAGGGGCAGCAGGAGCGGGAAGGCCGGGACGAGGAAGCCGGGGCGGCTCGCAGGTCACCGTTCCCGGGGGCGGGGCCCGTGGTGGAGCGCGCGTCAGCGAGCGGGCGCGAATCACTCGATGGGGTGCCTCCGGTCGGGGGCACCCCATCGAGGGTGAGGGACTTGGTGAGGGATTCCTGTACGTCCGGCCGGCGGACGCTCAGATGCCCGCCGCCGCGGAGAGGTCCCGCTTGATCGTCTCCAGCAGGTCCGTCGCCTTCGCGCGGGCCGCCGGAAGGTCCGCGTGTGTGGGCACCGGGAGGACGACCTCCAGGTAGCACTTCAGCTTGGGCTCCGTACCGCTGGGGCGGACGATGACGCGGGCGCCGTCGAGCGTGTAGCGCAGGCCGTCCGTGGGCGGGAGCGTCTCCGTGCCCTTGGTCAGGTCCTCGGCCCTCGTGATCGGCAGGCCCGCCAGCTGCGTCGGAGGCTGCTCGCGCAGTCGGCGCATGGCGTTCGCGATGACCGACAGGTCCTCGACGCGGACCGAGAGCTGGTCGGTGCCGTGCAGCCCGTGCTCGACCGCGATGTCGTCGAGCAGGTCGAGGAGCGTACGGCCCTCGGCCTTCAGCCCGGAGGCGAGTTCCGTGATGGCGAGCGCGGCGGTGATGCCGTCCTTGTCGCGTACGCCCTCGGGGTCCACGCAGTAGCCGAGGGCCTCCTCGTAGCCGTAGCGCAGGCCCTCGACGCGGGCGATCCACTTGAAGCCGGTGAGGGTCTCCTCGTACGGCAGACCCGCTTTCTCGGCGATCCGGCCGAGGAGGGACGAGGAGACGATCGACTCGGCGAACGTGCCCCGCGCCCCGTGCCGGACCAGGTGGGTGGCGAGGAGGGCGCCCACCTCGTCGCCGCGCAGCATGCGCCAGCCGTCACCGCTCGGTACGGCCACCGCGCAGCGGTCCGCGTCGGGGTCGTTCGCGATGATCAGGTCCGGGTTCGTCTCTCGGGCCTTCGCGAAGGCGAGGTCCATCGCGCCGGGCTCTTCCGGGTTCGGGAAGGCGACGGTCGGGAAGTCCGGGTCGGGGTCGGCCTGCTCGGCGACCAGCTCGGGGGCGGGGAAACCGGCCCGGGCGAAGGCCGCGAGGAGGGTGTCCCGGCCGACGCCGTGCATCGCGGTGTAGACCGTGCGGGCGGTACGGGGGGAACCGGGGGTGAGGACGGCGTCCGTACGGGCCAGGTAGGCGTTCAGGACGGTGTCGTCGAGGGTTTCCCAGCCGGATTCCGGACGCGGTACGTCGGCGAGGGCGCGTACGGCTTCGATCTCGGCGGCGATCCCGGCGTCGGCGGGCGGGACGATCTGGGAGCCGTCGCCCAGGTACACCTTGTAGCCGTTGTCTCGGGGCGGGTTGTGACTTGCGGTGACCTCCACGCCCGCGACGGCGCCGAGGTGCCTTATGGCGAACGCCAGTACCGGGGTGGGGAGGGGATGGGGGAGGACGGCTGCCCTGAGGCCGGCGCCGGTCATCACGGCGGCGGTGTCCTGGGCGAAGTCCGCCGACTTGTGGCGGGCGTCGTAGCCGATGACGACGAGGCCGTCGGTCTCGCCCTTCGCCTTGAGATACGCGGCGAGGCCGGCGGCGGCGCGGATGACGACCGAGCGGTTCATGCGCATGGGGCCGGCGCCGAGTTCGCCGCGGAGGCCCGCGGTGCCGAACTGGAGGGTGCCGGTGAAGCGGGTGGTGAGCTCCGGGAGGTCCTGGGCGTCGATGAGCTTGGCGAGTTCCTCACGGGTTTCGGCGTCGGGGTCCTCGGCCAGCCACGCCTTGGCGCGTGCGATGAGTTCGTCGTCGTGCACGTCGGTGCCTCTCGTTGTGGTGGTTGCGGTGCGTGGTCGGGTGCGGGTCGATTGTTGTCGCCCCCGCCGCCCCTACCCGTCCCATCCCTGGGGGCCGCCGCCCCCAGACCCCCGCTTTCGGCCCTGAACGGGCCTCGTCCTCAAACGCCGGACGGGCTAAAAGCGCTGAGGTCGGGGCGGGCCAAGCGTTACAGGCGGTCCAGGACCTTGGTCAGGAGGGCGCCCATGCGGGTGGCGCTGTCGCGGCCCGCCTGGAGGACCTCCTCGTGGTTCAGGGGTTCCCCCGTCATCCCCGCCGCGAGGTTCGTCACCAGGGAGATGCCCAGGATCTCGGCGCCGGCCTCCCGTGCCGCGATCGCCTCCAGCACCGTCGACATCCCGACCAGGTCCGCGCCGATGGCCCGCGCCATCCGGATCTCGGCCGGCGTCTCGTAGTGCGGGCCCGTGAACTGGGCGTAGACGCCCTCCTCAAGACTCGGGTCGATCTCCTTGCACAGGGCACGCAGTCGCGGCGAGTACAGGTCCGTGAGGTCGACGAAGTTCGCGCCGACGATCGGGGACGTCGCCGTGAGGTTGATGTGGTCGCTGATCAGGACCGGCTGGCCGGGGCGCATGTCGGCGCGCAGGCCGCCGCAGCCGTTGGTCAGGACGATGGTCTTGCAGCCGGCGGCCACGGCGGTACGGACACCGTGCGCCACGGACGCGACGCCCCGGCCCTCGTAGTAGTGCGTGCGGCCCAGGAAGACCAGCGCGCGCCTGTCACCGATCCGGTACGAGCGGATCTTGCCGCCGTGGCCCTCGACCGCCGACGGCGGGAAGCCGGGCAGCTCGGTGACCTGGAACTCGGCCTCGGGGTCGCCCAGGGCGTCCACGGCCGGTGCCCAGCCGGAGCCCATCACGAGGGCGACGTCGTGGGTCTCGGCGCCCGTGAGCTCCCGCAGGCGCGCGGCGGCGGCGTCGGCGGCGGAGTAGGGGTCGCCCTGGATGTCGTCCGGAAGAAGAGATGCGTTCACGCGCATGAGCGTATCCGGTTCGAGCCTACGCGCGTAGATGACGGAGGTTACGGGATGACGATCGTTGTCTTGTCGTTTCCATACAAGTCCATGCAAGGGGTGGAGGGGGCCCGGGGAGGACTTGACGGGGAGGTCCTAACAGGGACGTTTTCTCAGTTCCATCACATAGTCGTGCGGCGCCCCCGCCGACTCCGCCGCGTCGGCGATCTCGCCCAGGTTCCGGGCCGACGGCAGGCCGCCCTCGTACCCGTTGAGGACGTACACCCACGCCGGTTCCTTGCCCTCCAGAGTGTCGACGCGCAGCCGCATCCGGCGGTAGATGTCGAGACCCACGCCCTCCCAGCGGTCCAGGGAGTCCTCGTCGAGCGGGGCGACCTCGTACAGGGCGACGAAGACCTGGGAGCGGGGTGCCTCGACGATCGTCGGGAGAGCGCCCTCCCAGCCCATGTGCTCGCCGCCGAACGTCAGCCGCCAGCCGGTCAGCCAGCCGGTGGCGCGCAACGGCGAGTGCGGTGCGCGGCGCGTCATGAGCCGGGCGTCGAGATTGCCGGCGTAGGCGGCGTAGAGCGACATGGATCGAGAGTACGGCAGCGGACACGGCCGCCACTCCGGCAGCACGCGCCCCTTCCATACCCGTACAGACGTCCGTCCTCGCCCGTGCCGCACCCGTCGGCCGTCCCCCCTGTTACCCGCCCCGGGACCCGTGCGGCGGCCCCGGGGCGTCGGCACCCCGGGGCGTACGGGACAATGGGGTATGTGACTCGGATCGTGATCATTGGTGGCGGACCCGGCGGCTACGAAGCGGCGCTGGTGGCAGCGCAGCTCGGCGCGGAGGTGACCGTCGTCGACTGCGACGGTCTGGGCGGGGCGTCGGTGCTCACCGACTGCGTACCGTCGAAGACCCTGATCGCCACGGCCGAGGTGATGACCACCTTCGACTCCTCGTACGAGGAACTGGGGATCATCGTCGCGGACGACACCCCACCCGACAAGCAGGCCGCCCGCGTCGTCGGTGTCGACCTCGGCAAGGTCAACCGACGGGTGAAGCGCCTCGCCCTCGCCCAGTCGCACGACATCACCGCCTCCGTCACCCGGGCCGGCGCACGCGTCCTGCGCGGGCGCGGGCGGCTCGACGGACTGCAGGGCGTCGACGGCTCCCGGAAGGTCGTCGTACGGGCCGTGGACGGCAGCGAGGAGACGCTCGTCGCCGACGCCGTGCTGATCGCCACCGGTGGACACCCGCGTGAGCTGGAGGACGCGCAGCCCGACGGTGAGTGCATCCTCAACTGGACCCAGGTCTACGACCTCACCGAGCTGCCCGAAGAGCTCATCGTGGTCGGGTCCGGTGTCACCGGTGCCGAGTTCGCCGGCGCCTATCAGGCTCTCGGGTCCAAGGTCACCCTCGTCTCCTCCCGTGACCGTGTGCTGCCGGGTGAGGACCCCGACGCCGCCGCCGTCCTCGAAGAGGTCTTCCGGCGCCGTGGCATGAACGTCATGGCCCGCTCCCGCGCCGAGTCCGCCAAGCGCGTCGGCGACCGGGTCGAGGTCACCCTCGCCGACGGGCGGGTCATCAGCGGCTCGCACTGTCTGATGGCCGTCGGCGCGATTCCCAACAGCGCCGGAATGGGCCTGGAGGAGGCCGGGGTCAAGCTCCGCGACTCCGGGCACATCTGGACCGACAAGGTGTCGAGGACGACAGCCCCGGGCGTGTACGCCGCCGGTGACGTGACCGGCGTCTTCGCCCTCGCGTCCGTCGCCGCCATGCAGGGCCGTATCGCCATGTACCACTTCCTCGGCGACGCGGTGGCCCCCCTGAACCTGAAGACCGTCTCCTCCAACGTCTTCACCGACCCCGAGATCGCGACCGTCGGCTACAGCCAGGCCGATGTCGACTCCGGGAAGATCGAGGCAGTGGTCGTCAAACTGCCGCTGCTGCGCAATCCGCGCGCCAAGATGATGGGCATCCGGGACGGTTTCGTCAAGCTCATGTGCCGGCCGGGCACCGGGATTGTCGTGGGCGGGTGCGTCGTGTCGCCGCGCGCCTCCGAACTCATCCACCCGATCTCGATCGCCGTGGACAACAATCTGACGGTCGAGCAGATCGCGAACGCGTTCACGGTCTATCCGTCCCTTTCGGGATCGATCGCCGAGGTCGCCCGGCAGCTTCACACGCGCAAGGCGGCGGGCGAGGCCTGACGGTCGGGAGGCGCCGGTGAGGCGCCAGGGAGAGCAACTTCCCGCTGGTCACGGGGATTTGTCGGCCATTCCCGCGGCATAAGCCGGGGAGATAGGCGCGTATACCACTTCGCGTACCCACCTGCGAACAACTTCTGCTATTCGGCGCAAACTGCTGAAAGCAGACGGTCCTTGGGGTTACTGTCAGTTTCGTGTTCGCTGCAGAACGTCGTCAATTGATCCTCGAAATGGTGCGTGCCAATGGAGCCGTGTCGCTCCGTGAGCTCGCCCGCGTCGTCCAGACCTCCGAAGTGACCGTACGGCGGGACGTGCGCGCACTGGAGGCAGAAGGACTCCTCGACCGCCGGCATGGCGGTGCGGTATTGCCGGGCGGGTTCACGCGAGAATCCGGCTTTCCGCAGAAATCCCATCTCGCGACCGCCGAGAAGACGGCCATCGCCGACCTCGCCGCGAGCTTCGTCGAAGAAGGCGAGGCCATCGTGGTCGGGGCGGGGACCACCACGCAGGAGCTGGCACGCCGGCTCGCGCGGGTCCCCGGGCTGACCGTTGTCACCAATTCCCTTCTGGTGGCCCAGGCGTTGGCCCACGCGAACAGAGTGGAGGTCGTGATGACCGGTGGCACTCTGCGCGGTTCCAACTACGCCCTGGTCGGCAGTGGCGCCGAGCAGTCCCTGCACGGGCTGCGGGTGTCCAAGGCCTTCCTCTCCGGAAGCGGGCTCACCGCCGAACGCGGGCTGTCCACCTCCAACATGCTGTCGGCGTCCGTCGACCGCGCGCTGGTGCAGGCCGCCGCCGAGGTCGTCGTGCTCGCCGATCACACCAAGCTCGGTTCGGACACCATGTTCCAGACCGTGCCCACGGATGTGATCACCCGCCTCGTCACCGACGAACCGCCCGTCCACGACGACCGCGCCGGTACGGAACTCCAGGCCCTGGCGGACCAGGGAGTGCAGATCGCCGTGGCCGGATCGTCGGGCTCGGGCAGCAACTCGCCGGGAAACGGGCCGCAGGGCGGTGAGCAGGTCCCCACGCGCCAACAGCGCCGGGACGTGCCGCTTCCCAACCCGCGCCGGGGACAGCTCCCCGGCGGCCCGGCGGGCCATCCGCTGCGCGGCACGATGCTGGGCGAGCAGCCCGGCGGACCCGGTGAGCGCGAGCGGGAACGGGCCCGGGTGGCGGACCTCCGCCGCCGCTGACCCTCGTACGAACCGGGGCGCAAGGACCTGGGTGTACGGAACGGGCTTACCGGCTTACCGGGTTACTTGGATACCGGGTTAGCGGGGTACGGCCTTCAGGCCCCGCAGCGTCAGGGTCAGGAGGCGGTCGGCCAGGTCCGGGTCGTCCGGAGTCTCCTCGGCCGCCAGCGCGATGGCGTTGGTGAGCTGGAGCAGGTCGCCGATGGAGACGTCGGTGCGCAGGGTGCCGGCCTGCTGGGCGCGGGCGAGCAGGGCCGCGCCCGCCTCCCGCATCGGGTTGCTGCACCTGGCCAGGGCCGAGTCGGCGTCGTACGACACCGACATGAGCGCCCGTGCCAGGCCGCGGTACTCACCGGCGTGCGTGACGATCTCGCGCAGCCAGGTCACCAGCGCGGCGCACGGCTCCGGGTCGGTCAGCAGTTCGCGGGAGCGGGCCAGCAGGTCACTCACCGCGTCCTCGAAGACCGCGCTCAGCAGGGCGTGCCGGTTGGGGAAGTGACGGTAGAGCGTGCCGATACCGACTCCGGCGCGCCGTGCCACGTCCTCCAGGGAGGCGTCCGTCCCGTGCTCGGCGAAGGCGGAACGCGCCTCGGTGAGCAGCCGCTCGTAGTTGCGGCGGGCGTCGGCACGGAGGCCTGCCGGCGGCTGGGCCATGGGTTCACCTGGCCTTCCTGTACTTGTTCCGGGGGTTCAGCATGCCATTGGCCAGTCGCCGTGGGGGGTGCGGTGCGTGGTGGGCTGACGGTCCGTTGTGGCTTGTCGCGCCCCGCGGCGGAGCCGCAGATCGGATACAGCCCCGCGCCCCTGGCGTACGGGCGCTGCGCGCACCGTACGCCATGAAAAGAGGCGCCCGGCGGACTGATCGCTCAGTCCGCCGGGCGCCTCGCAGTGCTGTACGGGTCAGTCCTTGATCTCGCAGATCAGGGCGCCGGAGGTGAGGGAGGCGCCTACCTCGGCGGCGAGGCCCTTGATGGTGCCGGCCTTGTGGGCGTTGAGGGGCTGTTCCATCTTCATGGCTTCGAGGACGACGATGAGGTCGCCTTCCTTGACTTCCTGGCCTTCCTCGACGGCGACCTTGACGATGGTGCCCTGCATCGGGGAGGCGAGGGTGTCGCCGGAGGCGGCGGGGCCGGTCTTCTTGGCGGCGCGGCGTTTGGGTTTGGCGCCGGCGGCGAGGCCGGTGCGGGCCAGGGACATGCCCAGCGAGATGGGGAGGGAGACCTCCAGGCGCTTGCCGCCGACCTCGACGACCACGGTCTCGCGGCCCGCCTCCTCGTCCGCCTCGGTGTCGGCGGGCACGGCGAAGGCCGGGATCTCGTTGACGAACTCGGTCTCGATCCACCGGGTGTGGATCGTGAACGGAGCGTCGGAGCCGGTGAGTTCGGGTGCGAACGCGGGGTCGGAGACGACCGCGCGGTGGAACGGGATGGCGGTGGCCATGCCCTCGACCTGGAACTCGGCCAGCGCGCGGGCGGCCCGCTGGAGGGCCTGGGCGCGGGTGGCGCCGGTGACGATCAGCTTGGCGAGGAGTGAGTCCCAGGCCGGGCCGATGACGCTGCCGGACTCGACGCCCGCGTCGAGGCGGACACCGGGGCCGGACGGCGCGGTGAAGGTGGTGACGGTGCCGGGGGCGGGCAGGAATCCGCGGCCGGGGTCCTCGCCGTTGATACGGAACTCGATGGAGTGACCGCGCAGTTCGGGGTCGCCGTAGCCGAGTTCCTCACCGTCGGCGATACGGAACATCTCGCGTACGAGGTCGATGCCGGCGACCTCCTCGGTGACCGGGTGCTCCACCTGCAGACGCGTGTTGACCTCCAGGAAGGAGATCGTGCCGTCCGTGCCGACCAGGAACTCGACGGTCCCGGCGCCGACATAGCCGGCCTCCTTCAGGATCGCCTTGGACGACGCGTACAGCTCCGCCACCTGAGCCTCGGAGAGGAACGGCGCCGGGGCCTCCTCCACCAGCTTCTGGTGGCGGCGCTGGAGCGAGCAGTCACGCGTGGAGACGACGACCACGTTGCCGTGGGAGTCGGCCAGGCACTGGGTCTCCACGTGCCGGGGCTTGTCGAGATAGCGCTCGACGAAGCACTCGCCGCGGCCGAACGCGGCCACCGCCTCGCGGACGGCGGACTCGTAGAGTTCCGGGACCTCTTCGAGGTTCCGGGCGACCTTGAGGCCGCGTCCGCCACCGCCGAAGGCGGCCTTGATCGCGATCGGGAGGCCGTGCTGCTCGGCGAAGGCGACGACCTCGTCCGCGCCGGAGACGGGGTCGGGGGTGCCGGCGACCAGCGGGGCACCGGCACGCTGGGCGATGTGCCGGGCGGCGACCTTGTCGCCGAGGTCACGGATGGCCTGCGGGGGCGGGCCGATCCAGGTCAGGCCGGCGTCGATGACTGCCTGGGCGAAGTCGGCGTTCTCCGAGAGGAAGCCGTATCCAGGATGGATCGCGTCCGCCCCCGAGTCCTTGGCGGCCTGCAGCACCTTGGCGATGTCGAGATAACTGCTCGCCGGGGTGTCACCGCCCAGGGCGAACGCCTCATCCGCGGCGCGCACATGAAGCGCGTCCCGGTCCGGGTCGGCGTACACGGCCACGCTCGCGATCCCGGCATCCTGACAGGCCCTGGCAACGCGGACAGCGATTTCGCCACGGTTGGCGATGAGCACCTTGCGCACGATTGAGGCTCCCTCCTTGAAACAAGCCGAGTTTAGGGACTGCCGACACGGCGCATCGACCCGTCCCCACTGGTGAGCTTGCCCACACGGAGCGTGATGCGAGGCTCGCCCTACCCGTGAAATCCCTTGTCGCACCTATGTACGCGGGACTCCATCGGGAAACCCTAGCCCCCTGATGTGGTCAAGGTCTCTGTGAGAGCGTGCTGCGGCCCACTCGGTTTCTTTGTGGACACCCTACGAACGGCCCAATGATTCTTTGCCCGCCGAGGAACCTCTCCCGAACCCTTGTCCGTACGTTTACCGGTTAGTAGCGTTCACGATGTACCGAACGTAGTACCAACTGAACGTACTAGTGGTAACAGCAGCCTTGCTCGTGCGGCGCCTGTGCGGCGACCGTGCGCAGTCGAAAGTGGGTGGGGGCCGGTGGTCCGCAGACCGGTGGCATGGATCGTCGCGATCATCCTCTTCGTGGAGGCGTTCGGCATAGCCGCCCTGAACTGGTTCCTGGGGATCGTGGTCGGCAACCAGCAGATGTCCCTCGCCGGCCTCGACCCGGACATGATGTCCATCTCCTCGAAGATCGGCGGCGTGCTCTTCGGCCTCTACTTCGCGCTGTGCGGTGTGGTGGCCCTGCTCGTCGCCTGGCGCGACCGCTCCCCGGCCGGGCTCGGCCGCATCCTGCTGATCAGTGTGGCCGTGGTGCACGCGCTGCTGGGGGCGTTCGTCTGGGGGCTGGTGGGCGTGCAGGCGTTCCTCGCCATGATCGTGGTGCTGACGCTGGTGGTGCTCCTGCTGATGACGTACGACCACCAGGACCCCACCGCGACCGAGACACCCGACGTCCCCGGCTCCCCCGATGTTCCCGATGTCCCCGAGGACGCCTCCCCGCTGACGCCCCCGCCGGCCCCCAGCACCCCCTGACCGCCACCGTTACCGTCACCGTCACGGCGGCTACTTCGCCCGGGGCGTCCACAACTCGGTGATGCCGACGCCCAGTTCGGCGAGCAGTTTGCGTACGAGCGGCAGGCTGATGCCGATGACGTTGCCGTGGCCGCCGTCGATGCCGTCGATGAACGGCGCCGAGCGGCCGTCGAGCGTGAACGCCCCGGCGACGTGGAGGGGTTCGCCCGAGGCGACGTACGCGGCGATCTCCTCGTCCGTCGGCTCGCCGAAGCGGACCACGGTGGACGCGGTCGCCGAGACGGAGCGCCCCGTCGCGGTGTCGTGGACGCAGTGGCCGGTCTCCAGCGTGCCCGACCGGCCGCGCATCGACTTCCAGCGGGCGGTGGCCTCCTCGGCGTCGGCGGGCTTGCCGTACGCCTCGCCGTCGAGGTCGAGGACGGAGTCGCAGCCGATCACCAGCGCGCCGTGAACCTCGGGCCGCGCGGCCACCACGGCCGCCTTGGCCTCGGCGAGGGCGAGGGCCAGTTCGGCCGGGGTCGGCGCGGTCACGGCGTCCTCGTCGAACCCGCTGACGATCACCTCGGGGTCGAGTCCGGCCTGCCTGAGCAGGTTGAGCCGGGCGGGAGACTGGGAGGCGAGCACGAGACGGCGGCGCGGCTGATCATCGGTCATGCGGCCAGGGTATCGGCGCTGTACGGGGCCCCGACAGGCCCTACAGCACGCCGAGCACGATCATCGCGAGCAGCATGGCCAGCGCCATGAGAAACCCGAGCCGCCGAAGCATCTGCTGCGCGTCGCGCAGTTCCTTCGGCGGCTCGTTCTCGGGGTCGGACCACAACATTCCACCAGCGTGCGGCCTGGCGGGCCGGGGCGCCTGAGTAGGCGTACTCAACTTCCCCGAACGGTTCCGCTCAGCTCGGCCAGTAGGTCCGGCTCCAGGATGTCGGGCCCGGGTGGGGCAGGTGCTGGGCGGAGATACGGGACGGGTCCGCCCACGCGTCCTTCGTGCCGGGTGCGCCGGGCGGCGTGGAGGACGCCGCCACGGCGCGGGCTCGGACCACCGCCAGGGCGGCGGCGAGCTCCTCGGGGGTCGGATTGCCCCGTACGACCTTGATGTTCACAACGGCTCCTGAACTGTCTGAACGGTCTGCGCGGTCCGGACGGTCTAGAGGGGGATGTTGCCGTGCTTCTTCGGGGGAAGCGACTCGCGCTTCGTACGGAGCTGGCGCAGGCCCCGTACGACCTGGCGGCGGGTGTCGGACGGCAGGATCACCGCGTCGACGTAACCACGCTCGGCCGCGATGTAGGGGTTGAGGAGGTGGTCCTCGTACTCCTGGATGAGGCGGGCGCGGACCACGTCCAGATCCTCCCCGTTCGCCTCCGCCTCGGCGATCGTGCGGCGGTGCAGGATGTTGACCGCGCCCTGGGCGCCCATGACGGCGATCTGGGCGGTCGGCCAGGCGAGGTTGAGGTCGGCACCCAGGTGCTTGGAGCCCATGACGTCGTAGGCGCCGCCGAAGGCCTTGCGGGTGATGACCGTGATGAGCGGGACGGTCGCCTCCGCGTAGGCGTAGATCAGCTTCGCGCCCCTGCGGATGATGCCCGTGTGCTCCTGGTCGACGCCCGGCAGGAAGCCGGGGACGTCCACGAAGGTGATGACCGGGACGTTGAAGGCGTCGCAGGTACGGACGAAGCGGGCCGCCTTCTCCGACGCGTCGATGTCGAGGCAGCCCGCGAACTGCATCGGCTGGTTGGCGACGACACCGACCGGACGGCCCTCCACCCGGCCGAACCCGGTGAGGATGTTCGGCGCGAACAGGGACTGCGTCTCGAAGAACTCGGCGTCGTCCAGGATGTGTTCGATCACCGTGTGCATGTCGTACGGCTGGTTCGCGCTGTCCGGGATCAGGACGTCCAGCTCGCGGTCCTCGTCCGTGACGGTGAGGTCCGCCTCCTCCGGGAACAGCGGGGGCTCGCTGAGGTTGTTGGACGGCAGGTACGACAGCAGCTGCTTGACGTACTCGATGGCGTCCTTCTCGTCGCCGGCCATGTGATGGGCCACGCCCGAGGCGGAGTTGTGGGTGCGGGCGCCGCCCAGTTCCTCCATGCCGACGTCCTCGCCCGTGACCGTCTTGATGACGTCCGGGCCGGTGATGAACATGTGCGAGGTCTGGTCGACCATGACCGTGAAGTCGGTGATGGCGGGCGAGTACACGGCTCCGCCCGCGCAGGGGCCCACGACAAGGCTGATCTGCGGGATGACCCCGGACGCGTGGGTGTTGCGGCGGAAGATCTCGCCGTACGCGCCAAGGGACGCGACACCCTCCTGGATACGGGCGCCGCCCGAGTCGTTGATGCCGATGACCGGACAGCCGGTCTTCAGCGCGAAGTCCATGACCTTGACGATCTTCTGCCCGTACACCTCGCCCAGCGCGCCGCCGAACACGGTGAAGTCCTGCGAGAACACGGCGATCGGACGGCCGTCGACGGTGCCGTAACCGGTCACCACGCCGTCTCCGTACGGGCGGTTGTTCTCCAGCCCGAAGTTGGTGGAGCGGTGCGTGGCGAACTCGTCCAGTTCTACGAACGAGTCCTCGTCGAGGAGCAGTTCGATCCGCTCACGGGCCGTCAGTTTGCCCTTGGCGTGCTGCTTCTCGACAGCCCGTCCCGATCCGGCGTGCGTGGCCGCCTCGACGCGGCGCTGCAGGTCGGCGAGTTTGCCCGCGGTGGTGTGGATGTCGATCTGCTGCGGCTGTACCGGCTCGGCCATCGGGATGCGGCTCCCTGTAAAGAGTGACGTGCTCAGAAGGGGGGTTGGCTACTCATCCGTAGCGTAGTGGCGTGCCTACCCATCGGCAGTGCGGCGTTTACCACATCTACTGTGGCTTGCATGACGCCGCGAGATGACTCAGCAGACAGTGACGGTCGGTGGTCCGACCTCGACCGGCCGCCCCTCAACGCCGGTGCGCTGCGCCGGGCGCTTGTCCGGGAGGGCGGGCTCTGGTCGGGGGTGGAGGTCGTCCGCAGTACGGGGTCCACGAACGCCGACCTTGTCGGGCTCGTGAGTGCGGGCAAGGCGGAGGAGGGGCTGATCCTGCTCGCCGAGGAGCAGACCGCCGGGCGCGGGCGGCTGGACCGGCAGTGGACGGCGCCCGCCCGCTCCGGGCTGTTCTTCTCCGTGCTGCTGAAGCCGACGCAGGTCCCGGTGGCCCGCTGGGGCTGGCTGCCGCTGCTCACCGGGGTCGCGGTGGCGACGGGGCTGACGCGTGCCGCGGGCGTCGATACGTCCCTCAAGTGGCCCAATGACCTGCTGGTGAGCGTCGAGGGCGCGGAGCGCAAGGCAGGCGGGATCCTCGCGGAGCGGTCCGGCGAGGACGCGGTGGTGATCGGCATCGGCATCAACGTCACCCTGCGCGAGGACGAGCTGCCGGTGCCGACGGCGGGCTCGCTGGCGCTGGCCGGGGCGGTGGCGACGGACCGGGATCCGCTGCTGAGGGCGGTGCTGCGGTCGCTGGAGCAGTGGTACGTGCGGTGGCGGTCGGTGGAGGGGGACCCGGTGTCGTCGGGGCTCCAGGAGGCCTATGCGGGGGAGTGCGCGACGTTGGGGCGGACGGTGCGGGCGGAGTTGCCGGGGGACCGGAGTGTGGTGGGGGAAGCGGTGGCCGTGGACGGGGACGGTCGGCTGGTGCTGGCCACGGCGGAGGGGGTGCAGGAGCCGGTGGGTGCGGGAGATGTCGTGCACCTGCGGCCGGCCTGAGCGAATTTCTCACCCGTCCACCCGTCTCGGCACGTTCTCCGGCGCGGCTCACAGCAACTCCGGTGTGTCGTCCCTGCTGGACCTGGCGGAGTGAGGCCGTATCGTTGAGGGCGGTCGATATCTGACCGTGACAGATCGGAAGGGCAGCAGGCGTGACCGTCGACGACACGGGCTCCGACACGGCGGCCAGCCGGGTAGACGGCCAGGACGCCGACCCCGGTGATCCGCTCGCCCTGCGCCTCGAACAGCTCATCCTCGGCGCCGAGCGGCGCTACACCCCTTTTCAGGCGGCCCGCAGCGCCGGTGTCTCCATGGAACTCGCGTCCCGTTTCTGGCGGGCGATGGGCTTCGCCGACATCGGGCAGGCCAGGGCTCTGACAGAGGCGGACGTACTCGCGCTGCGCCGGCTCGCCGGTCTCGTCGAGGCGGGGCTGCTGAGCGAGGCGATGGCCGTGCAGGTGGCGCGCTCCACGGGGCAGACCACCGCCCGTCTGGCCGAGTGGCAGATCGACTCCTTCCTGGAGGGGCTGACCGAGCCGCCCGAGCCCGGAATGACGCGCACCGAGGTGACGTATCCGCTGATCGAGCTGCTCCTGCCCGAGCTGGAGGAGTTCATCGTGTACGTCTGGCGGCGCCAGCTCGCCGCCGCGACCGGGCGGGTCGTGCAGGCCGCCGACGACGAGGAGATGGTCGACCGGCGGCTCGCCGTCTGCTTCGCCGACCTGGTCGGCTTCACACGGCTGACCCGGCGGATGGAGGAGGAGGAGCTCGGCGAACTCGTCGAGGCCTTCGAGACCACGGCCGCCGACCTGGTCGCGGCGAACGGCGGGCGGCTCGTCAAGACGCTCGGCGACGAGGTGCTGTACGCGGCGGACGAGCCGGGTGTGGCCGCCGAGATCGCGCTGCGGCTGATCGAGACGATGGCGCACGACGAGACGATGCCCGAGCTGCGGGTCGGGATGGCCTTCGGCACGGTGACCACCCGTATGGGTGATGTGTTCGGGTCGACGGTGAATCTGGCCTCGCGGTTGACGTCGATAGCGCCACGGGACGCGGTGCTCGTCGACGCGGCGTTCGCCGAGGAGCTGATCCGTACCGGTGACGCGCCCGCCTCCGAGGCGGAGGCGGCCGAGGCCGCGGTCGCCGCGGAGAAGGAGGGCGAGGAGCCGCCGGTGTACCGCTTCGCGCTCCAGCCGATGTGGCAGCGGCCCGTGCGCGGGCTCGGCGTGGTCGAACCCTGGCTGCTGACCCGGCGGGCCGGCCCCGTCGCGTAGCACCGGCCACCGCTCGTTCCCCTCGCCCCTCGCCTTCTCCTCCCCTCCCGCTCAGTGGCGGTGGTTCAGCGCGTCCACGCACAGGCCGATGAGCGGTACGCACACTCCGCCCGGTTTTGAGCCCGGCTTTGCGGGCTGCGGGGCCGGTGCGGGGGCCTGCGGGGGCTCGGGCGTCGGTGCGGGGGCCGGTGCCGCCTGCTGCGGGGGCTGGGGCTGGGGCGCCACCGGGGCCGGTGCCGGTGGAGCCGGGCGGGACTGGCCGGGCGTGGTGACGGGGGCCGGTGCGTCGGGCTGCTGCGGGATA
>NZ_JAAGLU010000439.1 GCF_010550245.1 Streptomyces sp. SID12501 | reverse complement strand
CTTCGCCGCGATGCGCGAGATGCTGACCGACGGCCCCCTCGACGTCCTGACCGGCGACTACCTCGCCGAACTCACCATGCTGATCCTCGGCCGCGACCGCCTGAAGGACCCCGGCCTCGGCTACGCGAAGACGTTCGTCCGCCAGCTGGAGGACTCCCTGGCCCTGGCCCACGAGCGGGGCGTACGGATCGTCGCGAACGCCGGCGGCCTCAACCCGGCGGGCCTCGCCGACGCCGTCCGCGGCCTCGCGGCCGAGGCGGGCGTCCCCGTCCGCGTCGCACACGTCGAGGGCGACGACCTGACGCCGTACGAGGAGGGCGCGCTCACCGCCAACGCCTACCTCGGCGGGGCCGGCATCACCGCCTGCCTACGGGCCGGCGCCGACGTCGTCGTCACCGGCCGGGTGACGGACGCGGCCCTGGTCAGCGGGCCGGCCGCCTGGTGGTTCGACTGGGCGGCCGACGACTGGGACCGGCTGGCCGGCGCGGTCGTCGCGGGCCACGTCCTG
>NZ_JAAGLU010000438.1 GCF_010550245.1 Streptomyces sp. SID12501 | reverse complement strand
CTTCGCGGTCGGGCAGCTCTACAAGTCCGAGGGCGGCAAGCTCGTTCTGCGCGGCAAGGGCTTCTCTAACACGCTGACCCAGTACGACGACTTCAAGTACGGCGGCCTCTTCTCGCCCGACAGCCTGCCGCCGTTCTCGTTCACGCTGGACAAGTTCGACGCGACGTACGAGACGAGCGGCCCGCAGAAGGGCACCCCGCGCGACTTCAAGGCGTACGTCTCCTTCAGCGAGGGCGCGCACGGCAAGCCGGTCAGGACCGAGATCGAGGTCAACAAGCCGCTGGAGGTCGACGGCTCCAAGCTCTTCCTCCTCGGCCACGGCTACGCGCCGGTCATCTCGGTGACCGCGCCCGACGGCAAGGTGATCTACAAGGACGCCGTGCCGATGCTGCCCTTCGACGCGAACCTCAGCTCCTCGGGCGCCATCAAGGTCACCGACGGCTACAAGGACAAGGACGGCAAGGCGGAGCAGCTCGGCTTCAACGCCATGTTGGTGTCGACCTTCGCC
>NZ_JAAGLU010000437.1 GCF_010550245.1 Streptomyces sp. SID12501 | reverse complement strand
GACGGCGGCGACCTCTACGAGCTCGTCAACAACGCGCAGGCCGAGGTCTACGCCGTCACCGAGCGCCGCGCGTCCGAGGACTACCTGCCGCTGTCGGAGATCATCGGCGGCACGGTCGACGAGATCGAGGCCGCGGGGCACCGCGGCGAGGGCATGATCGGCGTGCCGACCGGGTTCTCGGACCTGGACCGCCTGACGAACGGCCTGCACCCGGGGCAGATGATCGTCATCGCGGCCCGTCCGGCCATCGGCAAGTCGACCGTCGGAATCGACATCGTCCGGTCGGCCGCGATCAAGCACGACATGGCCGCCGTCGTGTTCTCGCTCGAGATGAGCCGCAACGAGATCACGATGCGTCTGCTGTCCGCCGAGGCGCGCGTGCACCTGCAGAAGCTGCGTACCGGGCAGATGGGCGAGGAGGACTGGGCGAAGATCGCCGCGACCATGGGCCGCATCAGCGAGGCCCCTCTGTTCATCGACGACTCGCCGAACATGTCGCTCATGGAGA
>NZ_JAAGLU010000436.1 GCF_010550245.1 Streptomyces sp. SID12501 | reverse complement strand
TTCAAGGAGCTCATGCGGAAACATGGTCTGATCCAGGACCTGCGCATCGACACCGACAAGTTCACGCTCTCAATGTCCGACTCCACTGGCGAACCGGTCGACCCGGGCCGCCTCAGTGCTGGCGAGCGCCAGATCCTCGCGGTTTCCCTTCTCTGGGGGTTGATGAAGGTCGCAGGCAACCGCCTGCCCAGCGTCATCGACACCCCACTAGGCCGCCTTGACAGCCTCCACCGCGAACACCTTGTCGACCGCTACTTCCCGTACGCCAGCGACCAGGTTCTGCTGCTCTCCACCGACGAGGAAATTGACGAGTATCTGCTGGGCCGCTTGAAGAAATCCGTCGCCCACACCTACACCCTGGTTCACGACGACACGAATTTCACGACCACCGCCGTCGAGGGATACTGGTGGAACGCAGGAGTCTCCCATGTCGCTTGATAACGTCCGCCTTTCCCAGCCTGCCAAGGACCGACTGGTACGGCTGAAGCGCACCACGGGCATTACTCAGT
>NZ_JAAGLU010000435.1 GCF_010550245.1 Streptomyces sp. SID12501 | reverse complement strand
CAGCGGCTGGAGCAGCGTGGGCGTCGCCTGGATCCGGATCAGGTGGTCGGCGTACGGGACGACGGCCTCGTCGCCCTCCTCCGCGATCACGATGGTGCGCGCCCCGCGGGCCCGGATCTCCTGGATGTTCGACACGATCTTGTCGTGGAGCACGGACCGGCCGCGCGGGGACGGTACGACCACGACCACCGGCAGGTCCTGTTCGATCAGCGCGATCGGCCCGTGCTTGAGCTCGCCCGCCGCGAAGCCCTCGGCGTGCATGTACGCGAGTTCCTTGAGCTTGAGCGCGCCTTCCAGCGCCACCGGGTAGCCGACGTGCCGGCCGAGGAACAGGACCGACTGCGTGTCCGCCATCCACCGGGCGATCTCGCGCACGCGGCCCGAGCGGTCCAGGACCTCCTGGATCTTGTCGGGCATCGCGCGCAGCTCCTCGAGGGTCGACGCGATCTCGTCCGGGAACTTGTTGCCGCGCAGCTGCGCGAGGAACAGACCCAGCAGGTAGGCGGCGG
>NZ_JAAGLU010000434.1 GCF_010550245.1 Streptomyces sp. SID12501 | reverse complement strand
GGATCTGGCCATGAGCGAGGCACGTACGGAACCGACGAAACCGACCGAACCCGTGCAATCCGCGCACCTCGCGGCACCGACCGGCCGGAGCGGGGCGGACGGCCGGCACCTGGTCGCCGTCCTCGCCCTGCCCGGCTTCCCGCCGTTCGAGCTGGGCATTCCCTCCCGGGTCTTCGGCAGCGCCGTGGACGAGCACGGCGCCGACCTGTACGAGGTCGTCGTGTGCACCGCCGACGGCGGCCCGGTGACCAGCGACTCCGGCTTCGCCATCCAACCCGCCGCCGGGCCCGAGGCCCTCGCCGCCGCCGACACCGTGATCATCCCGCCCACCCACGCGATGCCCGAGCTGGCCCTCGGCGGGCCGCTGCCGCCCGAGGTGGCCGCGGCCATCGCCGGCATCCGCCCCGGCACCCGCCTGGTCTCCATCTGCAGCGGCTCCTACGTGCTCGCCGCCGCCGGGCTCCTCGACGGCCGGCCCGCGACGACCCACTGGAACCTCGCCCCCGAATT
>NZ_JAAGLU010000433.1 GCF_010550245.1 Streptomyces sp. SID12501 | reverse complement strand
GACGCGCCCCAGGTCGGCCTGCACGAAATCGCACGCGTCGTTCGCGAGGTACTGGTTGAACTGCTGCAGCGTGTACACGTTCTCGCCCAGGCCGATCGGCGTGGTCGAGCGCGCCCGCAGCCGCTGGTGCGCCACGACGTCGTCGACGCGCAGCGGCTCCTCGACCCAGTACAGGCCCAGGTGCTCGAACCGCGACATGGCCTGCACGGCCTGCCCGAGGGTCCAGCCCTGGTTCGCGTCGACCATCAGCGGGTACATGCCGACGGCCTCGCGGATCTTGGTGAGCCGCTCGACGTCCTCCTCGAGGTCGGGCTTGCCGACCTTGACCTTGGCCGCGAAGTAGCCGTCGGCCTTCCAGCCCTTGACCTGCTCGACGACCTCCTCGGCCGACAGGTTGAGGTTGATGCCCGACCCGTACAGCGGCACGCGGTCGCGCACGCGGCCCAGCAGGTCCGCGAGCGGCACGCCGCGCTCCTTGGCGAGCGCGTCCCACACGGCGATGTCGACGGCCG
>NZ_JAAGLU010000432.1 GCF_010550245.1 Streptomyces sp. SID12501 | reverse complement strand
CACCTCGTCGCCGTCGTCGAGCAGGGCCTGCATCGACATCTGGATCAGCTCGGAGACGCCGTTGCCGAGGTAGATGTCCTCGACGTCCAGCTCGATGCCCTTGGTCTGGTAGTGCTGCATGACCGCGCGGCGCGCGGAGAGCAGCCCCTTCGCGTCCCCGTAACCGTGGGCGGTGCCCAGGTTGCGGAGCATGTCCTCAAGGATCTCCGGCGGGCACTCGAAGCCGAAGGCCGCGGGGTTGCCGGTGTTGAGCTTGAGGATGCGATGACCTGCTGCTTCGAGCCGCATCGCCTCTTCGAGGACGGGGCCGCGGATCTCGTAGCAGACATTGGCGAGTTTCGTTGACTGGATCACCTGCATGACGGGAGCTTACGGGGCCCCGCGCCGCGCCGCTCGACCTTTCGAGCCGGCTTCCCAGGAGGCAATTGTCCCGTTTCGCGCGATGGGAGGTCGCTGCCGCCGTCCCCCTTGGAATAGGCGACCGCCCGCGGGGTCCGGCCTGCGGAATGGAA
>NZ_JAAGLU010000431.1 GCF_010550245.1 Streptomyces sp. SID12501 | reverse complement strand
GTCCGCGTACTTCTCGGGGTCCACCACCCACACCACGGCGTCGACCAGCGCCAGCACCCGGTCCACGTGGTCCCGGTGGTCGCCGACGGCCGAGTCCAGGTCCGGAAGGTCCACGAGGACCATCCCCCGCAGCGCCTCGGCCTCCGCGGTCTCGCGCGGCCGACGTCGCAGCCGGCCGGGGATCTCCAGCCGGTCCAGCAGGCCCGCCGCACCGTCCGACCAACTGCACGCGATCGGCGCGGCCGTGGTCGGCCGGCGCAGACCCGTCTCGGAGATCTGCACCCCGGCGAGTGAATTGAAGAGGGTGGACTTGCCGACGTTGGGCAGGCCGACGATGCCGATGGTGAGAGCCACGGGCGACGAGTCTACGCAGCGCCGCGGCCGGCCCCGACCCGAGCGGGCGGGACCGGCCGGGCGGTCGTCACGGCCTCAGTCGAACGCGCGCATCCGCTGCAGCAGCTCCGGCCCTCGGCGCTCCAGCACCGACCCGCCGCCGCGAACGCCGCCGCCAG
>NZ_JAAGLU010000430.1 GCF_010550245.1 Streptomyces sp. SID12501 | reverse complement strand
CGTCGGGATCCACACCCGGTGCGCGTTCGCACGCTCCGGGCCCGGCTCACAGGTCATTCACTCAAAGCGGGCCGGGATGAACCGGCCCAACACACAGAAGAGACCCTTGGCGCTCATGGCGGCCCAAAGGTCCTTCTGTAGTGCAACAGGCGTCGAGACACCATACGACACGACACAGCGGCATATGAAAGGACTTGAGACATGGATCACAGGTGATAGTGGAACCACGCTCCCATATTCAAAGGTCCATGTCTGGATTTCGACGCTGACCCGCAGGCGCTGGCGAGGGCCTCACTCCGTACGCCCCGGCCGGACTACCATCAGTCCATGACCCGTGTACTGCTCGCCGAGGACGACGCGTCCATCTCGGAGCCACTGGCCCGCGCACTGCGTCGGGAGGGCTACGAGGTCGAGGTCCGCCAGGACGGCCCGACAGCACTCGACGCCGGACTCCAGGGCGGCATCGACCTCGTGGTCCCCGATCTGGGGCTGCCCGGGATGGACGGCCTGGA
>NZ_JAAGLU010000042.1 GCF_010550245.1 Streptomyces sp. SID12501 | reverse complement strand
CGCGGGGCTCCGGGCGGCCATGTTCCTTAAGCCATTTCATCGGCTCAACCATGACAGCCATACCCGGAGCCCCTGAGCCCCACCGATCTTACGAATGACCAGTTCGAACCCACCAAGAAGGTAGGACACCCATGAGGTCAAGCACTCTCGCCAAGAGAAGGGCCGTGGTGGCCGCGGCCGCCGTTCTGCCGCTCGTGCTGAGCGCGTGCAGCGCCGGTTCTCTCGGCTCGTCCAGCGAGGACGGGTCCGCGACATCGATCAAGCTGCTCGTCGACAACGCGCCCGACAACCTTCAGTCCGCCCAGCAGCTGGCCAAGGCCTTCGAGGCGAAGAACCCGAAGATCAAGGTGAGCGTGGAGACGCGTCCCGGCGGGACAGAGGGCGACAACCTCATCAAGACACGGCTGCAGACGGACAGCATGGACGACCTCTTCGTCTACAACGTGGGTTCCCTGTTCCAGCAGATCGACCCGACGAAGACGCTTACACCGATCACGAACGACCCGTACGTCAAGAATCTCGACGAGTCCTTCGTCCCGCAGGTCACGGTCGGCGGCCAGACCTACGGCGTCCCCTTGGGCTCGGCTCTCGGCGGCGGCGTCCTCTACAACAAGAAGGTCTACGACAGGCTCGGCCTGACGGTGCCCAAGACCTGGGCGGACTTCATCACCAACAGCGAGAAGATCAAGACCGCCGGCATCACCCCGGTCATCCAGACCTACCAGGACACCTGGACCTCCCAGCTCCTCGTCCTGGGCGACTTCCACAACGTGGCGGCGGCGGAACCGGGCTTCGTCAAGGACTACACGGAGAACAAGGCGAAGTACGCCTCCGACCCGAACGCGGTGAAGGGCTTCCAGCACCTCCAGCAGATCCACGACCTGAAACTGCAGAACTCGGACTACGCGTCGGCCACCCTCGTCAAGGGCCTCCAGATGCTGGCCACCGGCAAGGGCGCCCAGTACCCGATGCTCTCCACCGTCATCAGCGGGATCAAGACAAGCAACCCGGACCAGCTCAACGACATCGGCTTCTTCGCGCTGCCGGGTGACGACGCCGCCACCAACGGCCTGACGGCGTGGTTCCCGAACGCCCTCTACGTCCCCAAGACCACCACGGGAGACAAGCTCGCCGCGGTCAGGAAGCTCCTCGCATTCGCCGCGAGCCCGGCCGGCTGCACGGCCCAGGCGAAGGCGTCGACGCCGACCGGGCCCTACCTGGTCAAGGGCTGCACCCTGCCGACGGACGTGCCGACGATCACCAAGGACGTCGCCGCGTACTTCACCGACGGCGCCCAGAGCCCGGCACTGGAGTTCCTGTCCCCGGTGAAGGGCCCGAGCCTCGACCAGATCAGCGTCCAGGTCGGCTCCGGCATCACCGACGCGAAGACGGGCGCGACCCAGTACGACAAGGACACGAAGAAGCAGGCTCAGCAACTCGGCCTGTCGGGCTGGTAGAAACGCACGTCAGTGCCTCCCCGCCTTCGCAGAGCGGTGCGGGGAGGCACCCGAGAGAGGTCGAACGATGACCACAGTTGCACCGACCCCGCCGAAGACGACCGAGCGGACACCAACGCCGGTCCGGGCGCGCCGGTCCCCCGGAACGCACAGTTCCTATCCCACCTGGTTCTACCTGCCCGCGGCGGCCGTCTATGGAGCGTTGTTCCTGGTCCCCACCCTCGCGTCGTTCTACTTCAGCCTGACCAGATGGACGATCTTCAAGTCGACCTTCATCGGCCTGGCCAACTACACCGAGTTCTTCCAGGAGCCCGCGCTCGTCAAGGGCTTCGTCAACACGTTCCTCTACGCCGTCGTCACCTCGGGCCTCACGGTCGTCCTCGGCCTCTTCCTCGGGATCCTGCTGACCAGCCAGATCCGCGCCCGGGGCTATCTGCGCTCGGCGGTGTTCTTCCCCGTACTGGTCAGCACCGTGGGCGTCGGCATCACCTTCACCGCCTTCATGGACCCCTCCACCGGCGCGATCAACAAGGCCCTGTCGGCGATCGGCATCGACGGTCCGGGATGGCTGACCGAGCCGTCGCTCGCGCTGTTCTCGGTGGCCCTCGTCGACGTGTGGAAGGGCGTCGGCCTGGCGACCGTCATCTACATCGCCGGCATCGTGTCCATCCCGCAGGACTACTACGAGGCGGCGAGACTCGACGGCGCGAACGCCTGGCAGCTGCTGCGCAACGTCGTCCTGCCCCTGAGCTGGCCGGCGACCTCCACCGTCATCATCCTGTCGCTCATCGGCGGCCTGCGCTCCTTCGATCTCATCTGGGCGATGACACGCGGCGGACCGGGCTTCAGCTCCGACGTGGTCGCCTCCGTCATCTACAAGCAGTACCAGGCGGGCTTCTACGGCCTGTCGACCGCCGGGAACGTCATCCTCTTCCTCGTCGTGACGGCGGTCGTCGTCCCGCTGTCCCGCTTCCTGGCCCGCAAGGAGGTGCAGCGATGAGGAACTCCACCCGTACCTGGCTGGGCGCGCTGTCGGTCATCGTCAGCATCGTCGTCTTCGTCGTCCCGTTCGCGTTCATCGTGCTGACGGCCGTCAAGGATCCGCAGCAGGCCGCTCAGCTCGACTTCTCCTGGCCACGGCACTTCCGGCTGGTCGACAACCTGGTCGAGGTGGTGCAGGCGCGGGACTACATCCTCGTCATCGCGTTCGTCAACAGCGTCATCCTGACCGTCGCCAGTGTGACGGCGATGGTCGTCCTCGGCGCGATGGTCGCCTTCGTGCTGCAGCGCCGGGTCACCCGGTGGACGGGCCTGATCAACTTCCTGGTCCTGTCCGGGCTGATCATCCCCCCGGCGGTCGTGCCGACGATCTGGGTCCTGCAGAAGGCCGGGCTGTTCGGCACGCTCCCCGGACTGATCCTGGTGGAGATCGCCTTCGGCCTCTCCTTCTCCATCCTCCTCTTCCGCGCCTTCATCGCCACCATCCCGCGCGAACTCGACGAGGCCGCGATCATCGACGGCGCCTCCCCGCTCCGGCTCTTCTTCCGGGTCGTCCTCCCGATGCTCCGCTCGGTCGTCGTGACCGTGATCGTGGTCCAGTCGGTGGCCGTCTTCAACGACTTCACCAACCCGCTGTACTTCCTGCCGGGCGAGCAGAACGCCACCGTCCAGCTGACCCTGTTCAACTTCCAGAGCCAGTACAGCACCAGCTACAACCTGCTCTTCATGGACATCCTGCTCATCACGATCCCGCCGCTGATCATGTTCCTGTTCTTCAACCGGCAGATCGTCGCGGGCATGACCGCGGGAGCCGTCAAGGGCTGAGCCCTGCCCGTACCAGCACCACCATCAACACCTCACCGATACAAGGGAGTTTCGTGTGACCAGCCCACATACCGAAGGCATCCTCCTGCGGATACACAGACGCCGTCGTCGTCCCGTCCTAGCCGCTCTGCTCGCCGCCACCCTGGCCGTTCTCGGTCTGGTCGCGACCGGCCGGGCGCAGGCGCTCAGCGGTGACGTCCGCATGCACGACCCGTCAGTCATCAAGGTCGGCAGCTGCTACTACGGATTCTCCACGGGGTTCGAGAACGACTCGCTCAATCCCAGCGGGTCCATCACCGAGCGCAGGACGTGCGACGCCACGGCGGCGACCGGCTGGGCCAAGATCGGCAATGTCTGGGAGTCGACGCCGTCCTGGATCACCGCCAAGTTGGGTGCGACGCCGCCGAACATCTGGGCGCCCGACATCAAGTACTTCAACGGCAAGTACCACCTGTACTACGCAGGTTCACGCTGGGGCACCTCGTACGCGGTGATGGGTCTCGCCACCGCCACCAGCATCGAGGGCCCCTGGACCGACCAGGGCATGGTCACCGACGTCAACTACCCCATCGACCCCAACGTCGACTGGGGATCCGACGGCCGGCTGTACGTCTCCTGGGGCTCCTGGACCGGATCCGGCACCTATATGCACGTCCTGGACGAGTCGACCGGCAAGCTGTCCACGAGCGACAACAACCTCTGGCACATCTCCGTCGACATCGAGAACCCGACGATCATCCTCAACGGCGGCTACTACTACCTCTTCGGTTCGAAGGGCCTCTGCTGCAGCGGAACCAACAGCACCTATTACACGGTCGTCGGACGGTCCACCAGCATCACCGGCCCCTACCTCGACCAGAGCGGCACGAACATGGCGTCCGGCGGCGGAACGCCGGTGCTCGCGGGCGCGTATCCCAAGGTGGCGGCCGGGGGCGCGGACGCCTTTGACGACGGCACGTCGAAGTTCCTCGCCTACCACTACTACGACGGCGACAACAACGGCCGGGAGTCCCTCGACATCCGCCAGGTCACCTTCGCCGGTGGCTGGCCCGTCCTCGCCGCCCCGCTGGGCTCCGCCAACAACCGCCTCCTGAACCGCAACAGCGCCAAGTGCGCGGACGTCTGGTTCGCGAGCAGCGCCGACGGGGCAGCCATCAACTCCGGGAACTGCAACGGCGGGACCAACCAGCAGTGGGTGCTGACCCCTTCCGGTTCGAACTACCGCCTGGTCAACGTCAACAGCGGCAAGTGCCTCGAAATCCCCGGTGGCTCCACTGCCGACGGTGCGACGGCCGACCAGTGGACCTGCGACGGCGGCACGCACCAGCTCTGGCGCAGAACGTCGGTGATCGGCGCCTATGTCACCTTCACCAACGTCAACAGCGGGCTGTGCCTGCAGGTCACCGGAGGGTCGACCGCCAACGGGGCCGCCCTGAACCAGTCGAGCTGCAACACCGGCACGAACCAGCAGTGGCTCGTGGTCTGATGCCGCGAACGTGTCTGTGGTGCCGGCCGGCACCACAGACACGTCCCCCGTGCTGTCAGCACAAGCCCATCAGCGCAGCCGGGCACTCACGCGGTACCGGCCGGACGCCAACCGACAGACATACACCCCTTCGGCGTAGCTGATGAAGCTCACGCCCTCCGCACGCGCCAGTGGCGTACGTCCTTCGCGGACCGCGTCGGCCGACACCGCGGGAAGCCGCAGGGTCGCCTCGCTGTTCGCGGGCACCACCACGTCGTACACGAGGCGCCTGCCGGCGTCCGCCACCTGCCACTCGCTCCTGATCTCCCCGTACGGCGACTCGTACACCCCCGAGACCCGGTTGATCCCGCCCGTGGGATCGATGTGGGGTTGCAGCAGGAAGTGCTTGAACCCGGGGCTCTCCGGATCGCGGGCGATGCCTGCCATGTAGGCGTACATCCACTCCATGATCGCGCCGTAGGCGTAGTGGTTGAAGGAGTTCATGCCGACCGGCCCGAACCCGTCCTCCTTCGAGTACGAGTTCCAGCGCTCCCAGACCGTGGTGGCACCGTTCTTCACCGAGAACAGCCAGGACGGCAGCGCGTCCTGGTGCAGCAGCTTGTACGCCAGGTCGGCGCGGCCCTCGTCGCTGAGGACGGGGGCGAGGACGTTGACCCCGAGGAAGCCGACGGACAGTGTGTTCTCGGCGTACCGGACCCGGATGCTGCCGGGGTGTGCGGCCTTGTAGGCGTCGTCGTTGCCGATGTTGGCGGCGAGATGACCGACGAGCGTGCGGCGCTGGGCCTGCGTCTCGTAGAAGCCGAGCTTGAGGACCCAGAGCAGCGCTGTCTGGCTGTTGTCCTCCGTCTTCTGGTCGGGATCGGAGCCCGGTTCGATCGGAGAGGCGTCGCCGAGACTGGACCTGACCGTGACCGTCCCGCCCGCCGTACTCAGGTACTTGGTGATGAACGCCTGCCTGATGTGTCCGAAGAGCCGGTCGTACGCCTCGCCCTCCGCCGTCCTGCCGATCGCGCGGGCCATCTGTGCCATCAGCCGGGTGCTGTAGCCGTAGTAGACGTCGCTCATCAGCTGGGCGCTGGTCTTCTGCGGCCCGAGCCAGTCGCCGGTGAGGGACCCCTGCCCGGCGTAGGTGTCGCCGGTCTGCTGCTGGATCCAGGTCAAGTAGCGGGTCATCGCGGGCCAGTTGTCCTCGACAACGGTCGCGTCGCCGGTCATCTGCCATACGGTCCACGGCACGATGACACCGGCGTCCGCCCAACCGCTGCCGCCACCCGGGAAGTTGAACCGTCCCGTAGGGGCGACCCCGGTGAACTGTGCCTTGCCCATGCCGTAGATGAGCGCGGAGTCGACGACGGTGTCCTGGAAGTGGCTGAGGAAGACACCGGCGTCCACGTTGTACAGACCGGTCGCGGAGAAGACCTGGGTGTCGCCGGTCCAGCCGAGGCGTTCGTCGCGCTGCGGACAGTCGGTGGGCACCCAGAGGTAGTTGCCGCGCTGGCCCCAACGGATGTTGCTCGCCAGCTGGTTGATATCGGGATCGTCGGTGGTGACGGTGCCGGTCTCACGGATCGCGGACGTGGCGACCTTGCCGGTCAGGCCGGTGATCGTGATCGTGTCCGTCGCGGTGACGGAGACATAGCGGAAGCCGTAGAAGGTCAGGGAGTCCTGGTGGGTCTCGCCGTGCCGGTCACCCTTCAGGACATACGTGCTGGTGGCCTTGGCACTGCGGAGGTTCGCCCGATAGAGGGAGCCCGCCGGACCGTCGGCGCCGGTGCTGTCGTCGTTGAGTATCTCGCCGAACCTGAACTCGGCTTTGGCTCCGGCGGGGCCACGCAGGCTGTAGCAGGCCACGCCGACCATGTTCTGACCGAGGTCGAAGACGACGGTCTCACCCGCGCCGATCGTGACCGGGGCTGAGTCCGCCTTCGCGGGATCGGTCACCGTCCGGGCGGGGTCCACGACGATCCGACCCCGGCCGTTACGACTGCCGTCCTGTCCGGTCACCCCGGTGGCGACGGTGATCGACTGCGGTCGGCGGTCCCAACGGTGCATGAAGCGTGCCGTCTCGCCCGGGTAGGCGATGAGACGCGAGTCCGGGAACCTGTCGTCGAAGGCGACTCGTTCCACGTCCGACCAGGCGGAGTCGTCGAATCCGTGCGCCGTCCAGCCCGGCAGCTCCTTGCGGGCGTCATAGGTCTGGCCGTCGTAGATGTCGTCGGCACGGTAGGGGCCGGTGTCCGTGGCCTTCCAGCCGCCGACCGGTGCGGTGACCACGGTCTGGGACGTACCGTCGGCGTACCGGATCAGCAGCTTGGCCTTGACGGCGAGGGCGTTGCCGTCCGCCGAGTAGTACGTACTGCCCTGGGAGATACGGCCGTTGTACCAGCCGTTGCCCAGGACGACCGCGAGGGTGACGTCCGGCTCCCGCGTCACGAGGTCGGTGACGTCGTACGTCATGTAGTTGACGCGCGCGTCGTAGTTCGTCGAACCCGGCGGCAGCAGTTCGATCGTGGTGCCGCCGTCCTGCTCCACGGTCACCTGCCGCCCGTTCACGTAGGCGTCGTACACGCCGAGGGCCGAGACATAGAGTCGCGCCTCACGAACACGCGGGCGGTTCTTTCCGGGGCCCGCGCTCCTGAGGGCTTCCTCCTTCCGCAGCATCGGCGCGCCGGGCGAGTTGGGGGTCCTGCCCTTCATCCCGATCCACCGGGCGCCCTCCCATCCGCCGACACCGTCGGTGCTCATCAGGCCGGTCTCGAAGAAGGAGGGGGACGCGGTACCCACCAGCCGGTCTTCGGCGTCCCACACGGTGACGGTCCAGTGATAGCGGGTCGAGGCGCGCAGCGACTTGCCCCCGTAGCGGACGGCCACCGAATCGGAGGTACGGACACGGCCGCTGTCCCAGACATCCGCCCGGGCGGACGTCAGCTTCTCCGGGGAACTCGCGACGAGGATCCGGTACGCCCCCTGGCTCCGCCCGCGCGCTGCCGATCGCATACGCCAGCCGAAGCGCGGCCGGGAAGCGTCGACGCCGAGCGGGTGTGCGCGGTGTTCCACGGTCAGTCCGAGCACTGCGCCGCCCTCCTCACCACGGGACGCCTGCGCAGCCGCGCTCGTCCCACCCCCGATGACACCGGCCCCCAGCGACACGGCGCCGGCTGTCACAGCGAGCACGGTGCGACGGCGCACTGCCGTCCTGTCCGCGCGGGCAGGGGACTCCGCGCCGGCCTCGCGGTCGGCGCCGTCCGTACTGCGTGCTTCCTGGCTCACGTCTTCGTCCTTCTTTCGGTTGTACGGGAGTCGGTCAGGGGAGCGCGCACGGTGAACGTGTGCCTCGCCGAGCCGACGGTGTGGGGGGTACGGCCGCCGGTGGGGAGAGTGTCGTCAGGCCCGCGGGATCGGCGATGATGGGTGCCGTGAAGTAGCCGTGGCTCGGCCGGGTGTCCTCCTGGAGGACACCCCGCAGGACGTCGCCGCGCCCGCCCGTCGGCCGACGGCGTGATGTCAGCTTCCGGCCTTGTAGTCGGCGTCCATCTCGGCGAGAAGCTTCCTGGGGGTGGACTGGTCGCTGAAGATCTCCTGGAGACCGCTGAGCATCGTCTGCTGGACCTTGGCGTTGGGCCAGAGCTGGTCCATGAACGGCACGGTCCTGCCGGCCTTGATGTACTCGGACAGCTCGGCCAGCGACGGGTTCGCGACGAAGCCCGTGTCGGACAGGCTGGGCAGGCCGCCCTGCTTCTTGACGAACAGGTTCATGCCCTCGGGGGACATGACGAAGTCCACGAACTTCAGGGCGAGTTCCTCGTTCTTCGCCTTGGCGTTGACGCCGTAGCCTGCACCCGCCGCAGCCGGTATGAGGGTCTTGGACGGATCGTCGGTGGCCGGCAGCGCCCGGAGCGTGAACGTGCCCTTCGGGTTCTTCTGCTCCAGGAGGGCGATCACCCAGTTGCCCTGGATGATGCCGAGCGTCTTGCCGGTGGCGGCGAGGCCCTGGCTGGCCTCGTAGTTGGTCCCCAGGGGGTTCTTCTGGAAGCAGCCCGTCTTCTCCATCGTCACGTACTTGTCCAGGGCCGTGAGCCATGGCGACTTGGCGAAGGTGGCCTGCCCCGCCTGCATCTCCTTGTCGAAGTCACGGTCGTCGCCGTAGACGGTCGTGGCGACCAGTGCGTACTGGACGAGTTGGGTCACCCAGTTGTCCTGGTTGCCCAGCGCGAAGGCGGGCGTTCCCTTGGCCTTCGCCGCCCGGCAGAAGTCGAGCAGCTTCGTCCAGGTGTCCGGCGGGGTGAGGCCGGCGTTCGCCAGGGCCTGCTCGTTGTAGACCGCGCCGATGCCGTTCTGCCCGAAGACCGCGGTGTAGGTCTTCCCCTCGTACTGGGCGACGCTCTTGATCGCCTCGGGCATCCTGGCCGCCCAGGGCCGGTCCGAAAGGTCGCGCAGGTAGCCGGGTCCGGCCAGGACGTAGGTGGCGCCCGGGTTGCCGTTGCCGGGCCAGACCGACATCACGTCGGGTGCGGTGCCCGAGGACAGCTGGGTGCGGATCTGCTGCTGGTACTGGTCGGCGCCGCTGGTGGTGTAGCGGACCTTGACGCCCGGGTTGGCCTTCTCGAACGCCTTGACGACGTCCTCGACCGAGCCCTGGTCGATGGAGGCGAGCGTCAGGGTTTTCGAGCCACCCGAACCGCCTCCGCCGGAGCCTGCCTCGGTGCCGCCACTGCACGCGGCCAGTACAGCCATGGAGGCCGCCGCGGCGATCAGGAGTGGGAGTGTGCGTGTCTTCATGATGTCCTTCTCGGGGAAGAGCCACCGGGCATGAGGGTGAGGATCGGTCGGGCGTCGGGGGTCATCCCTTCAGCCCTCCCGCGAAGCCGTTGATGATGCTGCGCTGCAGCACGAAGTAGACGAGCAGGACGGGCAGGATGCTGATCACCAGCGCGGCGAAGATGAGGTTCCAGTCGGTCACGTACTGGCCGACGAAGCCGGCGATCGCGACCGGCATGGTCTGCCGCGCGCTGCCGCTGAGGTACAGCAGCGGCGTGAAGAAGTCGTTCCACACCGCTACGGAGTTGAGCACCAGGGCAGTGACCGTGATGGGTTTGAGCATCGGCAGGACCACGTACCGGAAGCCCTGCAGCGGTGTGCAGCCGTCGATGAGTGCCGCGTCCTCGAAGTCGCGTGGCAGGGCGCGCAGAAAGCCGACGTAGAGGAAGACGGTGAACGGCACCTGCAGGCCGGAGTAGAAGAGGACCAGCGCCCACGGAGTGCCGAGCAGGCCCAGGTCGCGCATGGTCTGGTACAGCGGCAGCGAGGCGAGTTGGAAGGGCAGGACGAGGCCGAGCAGGAAGCCCAGGTAGGTGCCCCGGGACCAGCGGGCGGTGGCGCGTGCCAGGGGGTACGCCGCGAGCGAGGAGACGGCGAGCACGATCGCGACGCTGCACGCCGTCACCAGCACGCTGTTGGACAACGCCCCGCCGAGCGCGCCCTGTTGCCAGGCCTGGGTGAAGTTGTGCAGCGTGGGCGAGGTGGTCGGGCTGATCGGCGACGTGGTGTCCGACGGCGATCGCACGGCCAGGTTGACCAGGACGTACACCGGGAAGCCCACGACCAGGGCGATGGCGATCATCGTCAGTTCCAGCGCGAACGTGCGTCCGCGGTAGCGGTTCACGACGTGGCCCTCTCGTTGCGGGACAGCACGGCGTACTGTCCGGTCGAGACGACGGCCACGATGATCGTGAGGACGACCGCGAGCGCGATGCTGTAGCCGAACTCCCCCAGCGTGAAGGCGTCTTTGTAGATCAGCGTCGAGAGGGTGTCGGTCGCGTGCCCCGGCCCCCCGCCCGTCAACGCGTACACCTGATCGAAGAGTTTGATCCCGCCGATGATCGACAGCATCAGGTTGACGGTGAGGGCCGGGGCGAGCAGTGGCCGGGTGACCGACCAGAAGCGCCGGACGGGTCCCGCGCCGTCGATGGACGCGGCTTCGTGGACCTCCTTGGGCACGGACTGGAGTCCTGCGAGGAAGATGACCATCGAGTAGCCCGCGAACTGCCAGACGATCACTCCGACGACCGACCACAGGGCGACCGTCGGACTGCCCAGCCAGTCCTGCCGCAGGCTGTCGAGACCGACCGCGCCGAGCAGGCTGTTGACCGCGCCGTCGGGGCCGAGCAGGTTGCGCCAGAGGTAGGCGGTGACGATCGGGGTGATCACGGCCGGGGCGAACAGCAGGACCCTGAGCAGATTGCGGGACTTGATGGCCGAGTTGACCCCCAGGGCGAGCAGCAGGCCCAGCGCGTTCTGGATGACCGTGATCGACACGGCGATCAGCAGCGTGTGCCGGATGGCCTGCGTCGCGTCGGGATCACGGAACAGTTCGGAGAAGTTGTCGAGGCCCACGAAGGAGAAGTGGGGATCCAGGCCGTCCCAGTCGGTGAAGGCGTAGTAGACACCGCGAACGCTCGGCACCAGGACGACGAAGGCGAACAACAGCACCGCGGGCAGAGCGAACCACCAGGGCGGAGTGGTTCGCGCCCGCCCCCGGACACGGGAAACCGGTTCGGCGTCCGGAAGCCGGGCATGGTCCGGAAGCTGCTCGTGCGGGGCCGTGGTCACCGGCACACCTCCCCCTCGCGAATCCATCTTGAATCGATTCAATACGGTTGTCCGGTAGAGGCTGCGGTCAGCGGGACGCACGGAGAGCGGCCGTCGCCGCCGGCCGCGGGACGGTGAGGTCCGACGCCGGGCCGATGGCGCCTCAAGCCCGATGGGTAACGTTACCCATAGGGTGTGGCCAGACCCTAGAGAGCGTCTCGCGTGACGTCAAGATGCCGTGCACGCTGCACGATTGTTACGGCGGCGGCCCCGCGCAGCCGTCACGAGGCGTCCGCCGGGCCACGGGCCCGTCCGTAGACTCGGCGACAGCCGTCCCAGGGAAAAGGAATCGAATGGAGCCGCCAGCACGACGCCGTCGCGTCACGATCGTCGATGTCGCACACCACGCCCAGGTGTCCACCACCGCGGTGTCCAAGGTGCTGCGCAACGCGTACGGCGCCAGCCCCGAGATGCGCGCGAAGGTGCGCCGTGCGATGGACGAACTCGGCTACCGGCCGCACGCGGGAGCCAGAGGCCTCCGCGGGCAGACGTACACCATCGGCGTGATGCTGCCCGACATCCGGAATCCCTTCTTCCCCGACGTGCTCGACGGCATCACCGGCCGGCTGGGGGACACGGAGTACCAGGTGCTTCTGGGCCCCGGCTGCAACGGCGAGAAGGAGGAAGCGCGGGTCACCGAGGCGATGCTGGACCGCGGCATGGACGGCCTCATCCTGGTCGCGCCCGTCTCGCCCCGCGCCCACCTGGAACAGGTCGCCTCCTCCGTGCCGACCGTCGTCGTCGGCCGGCACGGATCGTCTCCGGTGTACGACACGGTGGTCGACGACGACGTCGAGGGCGCATCCCTGGCCGTCGGTCATCTCGCAGGTCTCGGGCATCGCCGTATCGCCCACATCGAGCATCACGAGACCGACCCGACACGCCTCGTGGAAATGCCCAACGCCCGCCGCGCCGACGGATACCGGCAGGCCATGCGGGCGCTCGGGCTCGGGGAGTGGATCGACGTGGTCTCCACCAGCTACACCCAGGAGGGCGGCTACCGGGGCGCACAGGAACTGCTGGCCCGCCCCAGGGTTCCCACGGCCGTATTCGCCGGCGCGGACATCGTGGCCATGGGTGTGCTGGCCGCGATCAGCGAAGCGGGCCTCGCCGTTCCCGGCGACATCTCGGTGGCCGGCTACGACAACACCACCTTCGCCGCGCTCGGCCCGATCTCGCTGACCAGCGTCGACCAGGCGGGCCACGAGATCGGCGGGAACGCCGCCCGCCTGCTCCTGGAACGGCTCGCCGACCGGCAGAAACCCACGGACCAGGTCAGCCTGTCCCCCACCCTGGTGCCGCGCCGGACCACGGACCGGCCACCGGAGTAGCGCGCCGGCCCGAGCCGCACGGGCATTCAACCGTTTGATTGAATGTGGGATTCCACCCGTGGAAAACGTTGCCCATCGATGGATGGCGGCGCAGGATGAAGGCCGCCCGACGCCTCTGCCCATCTCCGAGGTACCGGGCTGCTTCACCACGCCACCCCCCATCAGAGAGGCTTCCTCAGCATGTCCAGCTTCCTCAGCAGACGACATGTCCTCGCTACCGGAGCGGGCGCCGCCCTCGGTGTCGGCGCGGTCGCCGCGAACGCCACCCAGGCCGTCGCCTCCCCCGCCGCATCCCGCGGCACCACCCGGGGCGAGGAGACCAGGACCCTCGACGAGCTCTACCGGACCGCTCTGGCGGAGGGCGGCAAGCTCGTCGTCTACGCCGGCGGCGACACCCCCACCCAGCAGGACGGCACCAAGGCGGCTTTCAAGGCCCGCTTCCCGGACATCGACCTGACGCTGATCGTCGACTACAGCAAGTACCACGACGTCCGTGTCGACAACCAGTTCGCCACCGACACCCTCGTGCCGGACGTCGTGCAGTTCCAGACCCTTCAGGACTTCGACCGCTGGAAGGGGCAGGGCCGCCTGCTGCACTACAAGCCCGCCGGGTTCTCGAAGGTCTACGACAGGTTCAAGGACCCGCAGGGCGCGTGGGTGGCCACCGGCGCGATCGCCTTCAGCTTCATGTACGACACGGCGGCGGTCGGTTCGAAGACGCCGCTCACCCCGCGCGACCTGGTCGACCCGAAGTGGAAGGGCAAGATCGCCTCCGCCTTCCCGCACGACGACGACGCGGTGCTGTACCTCTTCACGCTGTACGCGCGGAAGTACGGCTGGGACTGGGTGGCGAGGTTCGCCGCCCAGGACGTGCGGTTCGCACGCGGCAGCAACTCCCCGGGCGAGGCCGTCTTCGGCGGGCAGAAGGTCATCGGTGTCGGCACCGCGGGGTCCGCGGTCAGCACTTCTCCCGTGACGTTCGCCATCGGCGCCGGGCATCCGTTCATGGCCTGGGGCCAGCGCATGGCCGTCCTCAAACAGGCGAAGAACTCCACGGCCGCCAAGCTGTTCCTCAACTGGCAGCTGTCGAAGGAGATGCAGAACGGCTCCTTCAACGGCTGGTCCGTCCGCACCGACGTCACTCCCCCGGCAGGTCTGAAGCCGATCTGGGAGTACCCCGACGCCCACGTGGACGGATTCCCCCGCTTCATGTCCGACCGCGCCGAGGTGGAGCGCTGGAAGCAGACCTTCGCCCTGTACTTCGGCGAGGTCAAGGGCGACCCGACGCCCGGTGTGCTCGGGCTGCATCCGGGGGCGTAGGGGTGGCGTGAGCGGGAGCGTCGGCCGATGCCGCGACAGCGGCCACGGGTGGACCGGCGCCCCGCTCTCCCGGGGGATCCGGCGCCCGCCTGCTCGGGGCAGCGTGCCCCGGCGATCCGGCACAGCATCTTACGAACCCCTTACGCCCCCGATTTCTCCCCCGATCCGGGGATCGTCACGTGCCTACGATCGCACCGTGCCGACCCTCCGAAAGATCGCCCTCGCCACCGCCGCGCCCCTTGCGCTCGCCACCGCGGGTATCGCACACCCTCACGGTCTCTCCAGGTCGACAGCGGCGGACTGGATACAGCTGCACGTTGTCCTGTTGCCGATTTTCCCACTGCTGACGATCGGCCTCATCATCCCCCTGTGGCACCGACCACGCCGCGACCTGGCGGGCGTCGCCACGGTGCTGGCCTGGGTGGGTGCCTTCGTCTACGCGGCCTTCTACACGGGCCTCGACGCGGTGGCCGGCATCGCGGCCGGAACCGCGGTCGAACACTCCGCCGAGACAGAGAGCCTGGGGGTGATCAAACACCCGCTCTACGACATGGGTGAGGCACTCGGGCAGGTCGGCGCGTACGCCCTCATCGTTGCCGTTCTGGCCACCGCCGTCGCGCTCTTCCCGAAGCACGGCGCACGGGTCGTCCCCGGCACGGTGGTACTCCTCGCGGCCGGCTGGTCATTCACGGACAGTCACATCTTCTGGCCCCGCGGAGTGTGGACGATGCTCGGATTCGCGCTGGGCTTCGCTCTGCTCATCCGGGGAACGGGCAGGACCGCACCCGCCGGCCGGTCTGCCCCACGTTCGTTCCTTCGCACCTGATCCCACGCACCGGTGGCCGACCGTGTCACGCGCCGGGCAGTCTCCCGCGTCGACTCCGGGTGCGTCTGCGGCCGACCTGAGCAGCCGGACAGTACTTTCCACAGCTGGCGGGTCCTCGGTCAGGCCTCGGCCAGGGGAAGAGTCACCTCGAAGCGACAGCCGCCGGGCACATTGCGTACGGCGGCCTGGCCGCGGTGTGCCTCGACGATGCCTCGGACGATGGCGAGACCGAGACCGGCACCGGCCGGAGGGGTGCGGGCGTGCGTGCCGCGCCAGCCGGTGTCGAAGACACGCGGCAGGTCCTCGTCCGGGATGCCACCGCAACCGTCGGTGACGGACACGACGACACCGTCGGGGGAACGCTCGGCGGCGACGGCGACCGTACCGTCCGAGGGTGTCCGGCGGATCGCGTTGACCAGCAGGTTGCTCAACACCCTGCTCATCTCCTTGCCGTCGACCTCGACCGGCACCGGTTCGATGCGATCGCCGATCAGCCACACACCGTGCTCCCGGGCGAGCGCGTCCGCTCCCGCGAGGGCGTCGCCGACAAGGTCGTACATGGAGATGCGCGAAGGAGACAGGGCGAGCGCCCCGGCGTGGATGCGGGAGAGCTCGAACAGGTCCCCCACCATGTCGTTGAGACGCTCGACCTCCGTGCGCATCTGGCGGAGGTAGCGCTCGGGTTCGGCGGCGACGCCGTCCTCCAGTGCCTCGGACATGGCGCGCAGCCCGGCGAGTGGGGTGCGCAGGTCGTGCGAGATCCACGCGACCAGTTCGCGTCTCGATGTCTCCAGGGCGCGCTCACGGTCGCGGGATGTGGCGAGCTTCGCACTGGTACTGGCCAACTCCCGGCTCAGGGCGGCGAGTTCGGCGGTGGACGACCCGTCGGGAGCCGCGAAATGGCCGCCGTCGCCGAAGGAGCGGGCAGCCGCGGTGAGCGCGTTGCTGCCGGCGACGACCCAGCGGCCGAGCAGCAGTGCGACGGCCAGGGAGACGACTGCCGCCATCGCGACGACCATGGTGACGACGGTCAGATCGTGCGTGGACAGGAACATGGCCCTCGCCACGGCCAGCGTGCCCGCGAGCATGGCCGTCACGGCCACGGCCGCGACCACGGCGAGGGAGGTGGTCAGCGAGCGTCGCCGGATCAACCACAGGACACCGGCCCCGAGCAGCCCGGCCGCGACGGCGCCGAGAAAGGCGAACAGGGCGATCAGCAGAAGGTCGCGGGTGGTCACACCGCCTCCTCGAACGGAGTGGCATCGAAGCGGTAGCCCACTCCCCATACCGTCTGGATGAGCTGCGGGCTGGCCGGGTCGTCCTCCACCTTGCCGCGCAGTCGACGGACATGGACGGTGACGGTGGACAGGTCGCCGAAGTCCCAGCCCCACACCTCACGCATCAGTTCTTCGCGGCTGTAGGCGCGGCCGTGGTTGCGCAGGAGGAAGACGAGGAGATCGAACTCACGCAGCGTGAGACTGAGTTCGACGCCGTTCTTGGTGGCGCGGCGGGCGGCCGGGTCGACGGTGATGCCTGCCCCGTGCACCGGGTGGGTCGCCGCGGTGGGCCGCGACCGGCGCAGTACCGACTCGACGCGCAGCACCAGCTCACGGGGGCTGAAGGGCTTCGTGACGTAGTCGTCGGCGCCCACTTCGAGGCCCAGGATCCGGTCGCCCTCGTCGCCGCGGGCGGTGAGCATGATGACCGGCACGGGTCCACGGGCCCGGATCCGGCGGCACACCTCCAGGCCGTCCATGCCGGGAAGCATCAGGTCGAGCACCACCAGGTCCGGTCGGTTCGCGGCGGCCCGCACAAGTGCGGAGGGCCCGTCACCGGCTCGTTCCACGTCGTACCCGGCTCGGTCGAGATAGCCGGAGACGACCTCGGCGACCGTTGGGTCGTCATCCACGACGAGGACGCGCATCGCGCCTCCCCGCCCACGGGGAGCAAGCTCGGAACCTGCGGATTCATGCGGCTGCTGCATGCACCCCAGCTTCCCACCAGCCTCACTTCGGTGCGGCGCGGCCGGCCCGACGTCCGCGTTTCGTAAGAACCTGGCACCGCTGTCCGTCCGTGGCGGCTCGAAGGGGAGCCCTGCCTTCGGTCGTCACCACCCCGTCAGCAGCAGGTGGTTGAGGAGCAGGGCGAGAGCGGCCTGCGCGGTGAGCCAGGCGCGGGGCCGGGTCAGGAACGCGCAGGCCGGGAGGAGCCACAGGGCGAACGGCAGCCAGATGCGCTCTGTCTCCGCCTTGCTCATGCCCGAGAGGTCGGCGGTGAGCAGGGCGAGCAGCGCGGCGAACACGAGCAGGGCGAGCCGGGATTCCGGGGCGTCGGCGATCGTGCGCAGGCGACCGCGGAAGCCCTCGCGGACCGGAGCCGCGCCGGCCCGCCGCAGGCCTGCGACCGTCGCCGGACCCACCACCAGAACCGTGCACGCGAGGTTCGCCCACACCCAGTAGCCGTACGGGCGGACACCGCCGGCTCCCTGGTAGTAGCGCGTGACGAGCAGGTGGTACGCCTCCCACCAGTTGAAACCGGCGAACGTGAACGCGGCCGGGACGACCACGAGTCCGGCGAGGGCGTACGCGAGTGGGCGCAGCCGTCGGGAGCCGAGCAGCACGACGACGCCGACGATCACCGCGAACAGTGTCAGCCCGTAGGAGAGATACGCGGTGAGCCCGAAGAGGAGCCCGGAGGCCAGGCCCGACGACCGTGGCCGGTGTCCGGTGACCGCGAGGGCGAGGGCGAGGAAGGCGACGGCCCAGGCGGCGACCGCCGCGAAGTACCCGTCCGCCGAGGTGCCCATCCACACGGCCGCCGGGGCCAGGACCAGGAAGGGCGCGGCCCGGCGGGCGAGCGCCTCCCCGCACAGCGCGCGCACGGTGACGAGGACCGCCACCGCCGCTGTCGCCCCGACGGTGATGCACCAGACGCCCGCCCAGGCCCCGCCGCCCAGCCCGATCCGGTCGAGGAGGACGAACGTGAGGGTGGCCCCGGGAGGATGCCCGGCGACGTGCGGGGGCCAGGCGTCGGGTGAGTGGAACAGGATGTGGTGGGTGAAGTCGCGCAGGACGGCGGGGATGTCGTGGAAGCGGTTGACGGGGTCGATGACCTGGAGGTACTCGTACCTGGTCGTCAGCCGCCGGACGATGCCGCGCTGCCATCCGTCGACCATGGCAAGCGAGAACGTCCACGCCGTGGCGGTGCCGCAAGCGGTGACCAGCAGTGCGCGCCAGGGCAGCCGGGCGGCAAGGAGCGGCCCGTACGCGACGACGGTGACGGCGACGACGATCGCGGCGGGGGTGCCGGGACCGACGTGCGGCTCCCAGTAACCGTACAGGGGTGGCCAACTGACATGAAGGGTTCCATGACGGTGCTCGATGGCGGTGCCGATCACAGCGGCCGTCGTGACGAGCAGCGCTGCGGTCAGGACCGCGGACAGGTCGCGGAGATGATCGCGGTTCACACCGGCACGCTAGGCCGGGGAGGGCCGGACAGGGTTCCGGCGAGCCAGGACGTCAGCGTTTCGTCATGAGTTGCGGGCCCTGCCCCCGGCCCGTCCCGGCCTACGGTCGGACCATGCCCGACCAACTCCTCCCCACCTCCCCCGGTTTCTGGCGCAGTCCGCTGCGCGGCCCATGGTTCACGTCCGTGCTCGGCATCGTGCTGCTCGGCGGGATCACGGTGCTCTTCGTGACGGGCCTGGTGTCGTACGCCGCCTACAACCCGGGCCTGTCGCCGGTGAACGACAAGACCCCGGACAAGGGTCTGCTGGGTTTCTACCTCTTCGCCTGGCCGACCGACCCGCCCTGGCTCTACCGGCTCACCCAGGGCGTCCACGTCACCCTCGGCATCGCTCTGATCCCCGTACTGCTGGCGAAGCTGTGGTCGGTCCTGCCCCGGCTGTTCGCCCTCCCGCCCGTGCGGTCGCTCGCACACGCGCTGGAGCGGATCTCGCTGCTTCTGCTGGTCGGGGGCGCGCTGTTCGAGTTGACCACAGGCGTGCTGAACGTCCAGCTCGACTACCTCTTCCCCGGCTCCTTCTATCCGTTGCACTTCTACGGGGCCTGGGTGTTCTTCGCGGCGTTCGTGACGCACGCGGTGCTGCGAGTGCCGGCGGCGCTGCGCAATCTGCGCCATCTGCGCGAGGAGGAGAGCGAACTCGTCTCCCCGACCCCGGCCCCGCCCACCTTCTCCCGTCGCGGCGCCCTCGGATTCGTCGGCGGCGGCTCCCTGCTCCTACTGGTCACGACGGCGGGCCGGAGCTTCGACGGACCACTGCGGGAAACCGCTCTGCTCGCGCCGCACGGTGGCCCCGAGCCGGGTTCGGGCACCGGCGGCTTCCAGATCAACAAGACGGCGGCGTCGCGTGGGATCAGTATTACGGAGACGAGTGACGAGGCATGGCGGCTGGTCGTCGAGGGGCACGGACGGACAGTCCGGCTGAGTCGGCCAGAACTGTTGCAACTCCCTTTGCACAGCGCCGCGTTGCCCATCGCCTGCGTGGAGGGCTGGTCGACCTCCGACCAGTCGTGGCGGGGCGTACGCCTACGGGATCTGGCGGCGCTCGTCGGCTACGAGAGCGACGCGCCGCCCGACGTACTGGTGGAGTCGCTCCAGCGGCACGGGGCGTTCCGGCGGGCCGCCCTGCGCGACAACCAGGTGCGCGACCCGCGTTCCCTGCTGGCTCTCTACGTCAACGGCGCGCCCCTGACCCCGGACCACGGCTACCCGGCGCGGATCATCGTCCCCGCGGCGCCCGGGGTGCTCAACACCAAGTGGGTGGCACGGATGACGTTCGGAGACCTGTGATGCGACGACCTGTGATGCGACGGCTTCCGGTGCGCCTGTACGTGGGGAGTCCCTTCCAACTCCTGCTTCTGGCCTGTTCGTTCGCGCTCGCCGGGTATGCGGGCGTGCGACTGTTCGCGGACGACTGGTTCTCGGTCGCGTTGTGGTTCGTGGGCGCGGCGCTGGTGCACGACCTGGTGCTGGTGCCTCTGTACGCAGGCGTGGACCGGGTCGTCACCCGGGCTCTGGGCGTGCTCGGCCGCCGGGAGTGGACCGTCTTCGTACGCGTCCCGGCGGCGTTCTCCGGCCTTCTGCTGCTGATCTGGTTTCCGCTGATCAGCGGGCAGGTGGCGGACCGCTACCGGTCTGCCACCACCCTGTCCGGCGACGGGTTCCTGTCCCGCTGGCTGCTGATCACGGCGGTGCTGTTCGGCGGCTCGGCGGTGGCCCTCGTGCTGCGGTCGGCGCGGTTGCGCAGGGCGACGAAGGACCGGCCGCCGGTCGTCCACTGACCCGCTGGGCGCCAGCCGGCGTGCGTCGCGGTCCGGAGCAGCGCCGGGGTGCCGAGGCGGGCCCAGGGGAAGGGCGGGCCGACGGACCCGCAAGCGTCGGCGGTGATGCGGACGACGTTGACGGTTACGCGTTCGTCGACCTCACTGTCGGGGACGGTCTCGGTGATCAGGAGGCCGCCCTGACGGAGGAGTTGGGACATCCGCCGCAGGAGGGCGCTCGGGTCGCCGCCGATGCCGATGTTGCCGTCGATGAGAAGGACGGTGTCCCAGCGCCCTTCGGCGGGGAGCGGTTCGAAGACCGAGCGTTGCAGCGCCTGGCCGCCGAGCCGCACGGTGCGGGCGACGGCAGCTTCGCTGACGTCGATGCCGAGCGCGGGCAGGCCCCGGGACGCGAGTTCGGCGACGAGCCGCCCAGGCCCGCATCCCACATCGAGTACGGCCCCTTCACAGTGCTCCAGGACGTTCATGTCCGCCGCGTCGGCCCTGGCGCACCAGCGTTCCACTTCCAGCGGCAGCAGCCATCCGTCGGCGCGACGGAGGAAGAGCGGCCCGCCACCGGTGGCCAGGGCCTCGGAGTACGGGTCGGCGGCCCAGGGGAGCGGAATGCCGGGGGACGCGACGGACGCGGGACGGTCCGAGCCGATCGTCCTCGGCGACGTGATCTCGTGCGCGGTGCTCATCGACCGGCGACCGCTCCGAGACGCCCCAGCTCAGCGGCGAACCGGCTTCCGGGGGCCGAGGCGGCGACGGCCTCCGCGTCGCGGGCGGTGTCCACGTCCCGGAGGCACGGCAGCACACGCACGCGCAGACCCGCCATGACGAGCCGCTCATGCTGCACGGCACCTGTCGTGGGCGTCGACATCGGCACACCGCGCAGCAGTTCGGGGTCGGGCCGGGCCAGACCCAACGCCCAGAAACCGCCGTCCTCGGCCGGGCCGAAATATGCGTCGCAGTCGGCGAAGTCCACGCTGAGCAGTGTCGGCGTCACCTGGGGGGTGTCCATGCCGATGAGCAGCGCGGGCCCGTCGCAGCCGGCGAAGGCGGCGGCCAGCCGCTCGTCCAGACCTCCCGCGCACTGCGGGACGACGTCGAAGCCGGGCGGCAGCCAGGGACCCGGAGCGCCGTCGAGCACCAGCACACGACGCCGGGCGGGGGTGGCCGCCACCGTCCGCAGGGTGTCCACGAGCGCCGCCTCGGCGAGCGCGGCCGCTTCCCGGGGCGTGAACGGCGGGGTGAGCCGGGTCTTGACCCGGCCCGGCCGCGGTTCCTTGGCGATGACGAGAAGGGTGGTCACTGAGCGGTTCCTCCTGGGAGTACGGGGAGTGGGACGGCGGCATTCCCGCCCCCCGGCGGCGGTGGTTCGGACAGGACCCGGCCCATGTCCCGTACCGCCTGCCAGGTGCCACGCCAGGTACCGGTGACCTTGGAGTCACCGGTGCGCGGCAGGTACGGCACGTCGTGCTCGACGACGCGCCAGCCGGAGTCGGCGGCGCGGACGACCATCTGCAGTGGGTAACCGCTGCGGCGGTCCGTGAGCGCCAGGTCGAGCAGTTGTTGGCGGCGGCCGGCGCGGAGCGGGCCGAGGTCGTGCAGGCGCAGCCCCGTGCGACGACGCAGCATCCGTGCCAGCACGAGGTTGCCGATCCGGGCGTGCGCGGGCCAGGCGCCTCGGCCCTGCGGTCGGCGCCGCCCGAGCACGAGGTCGGCCGCACCCTCGCTCACCTCGCGCACGAAGGGCTCGAGCAGGGACGGGTCGAGTGACGCGTCGCAGTCGCAGAAGCACACGATGTCCGCGGTGGCCGCCGCCAGCCCGGCATGGCAGGCGGCGCCGAAGCCGCGCCGGGTCTCGTGCACGACGGTCGCGCCGAGGGCACGGGCCAACTCCGGCGAGCCGTCCGTGGATCCGTTGTCCACCACCAGCGCGCGCCAGGTGGGCGGGATGCGGGCGAGCACCCAGGGCAGGGCCTCAACCTCGTTCAGACAGGGGAGGACAACGTCGACAGGCGCCGCGGCCGTCACCGCTTCTCGCTCTGATGCTGATGCTGATGCTGATTCAGGAGAGGTCATCACGACTTTCACCCTACGAAGACAAAAGGGAGACAGCGGACTCGCGCTCCTTACGAAACGCGGACGTCGATTCGGGAGCAGGGCACGCGGGAGGGCGGCGACTACTCTCCACGCAACTTCGCCTTCGCGAATTCCCGCACACCCTCCGCGAACCCGACCTCGGCCTTCCAGTCCAGCTCGGCCCGCAGGCGGGACGAGTCCGCCGTGATGTGGCGTACGTCCCCCAGGCGGTACTCCCCGGTCACCACGGGCTCGGGCCCGCCGTACGCGGAGGCCAGCGTCTGCGCCATCTCCCCCACCGTGTGGGGCTCCCCGCTGCCGGTGTTGTACGCGACCAGCGCCCCGGCCCGGGCCTCGGCCTCCAGCGCTGCCACGTTGGCCGCGGCCACGTCCCGCACATGCACGAAGTCCCGCCGCTGCCCGCCGTCCTCGAAGACGCGCGGGGTCTCGCCCCGGGCGAGCGCAGACCGGAAGAAGGACGCGACCCCGGCGTACGGGGTGTCGCGGGGCATGCCCGGCCCGTACACGTTGTGGTACCGCAGCGACACCGCGGCGCCGCCCGTCGACCGGGCCCACGCCGCCGCCAGATGCTCCTGGGCCAGCTTGGTCGTCGCGTACACGTTGCGGGGGTCGACCGGAGCGTCCTCGCCGACCGTTCCCGGTGTCAGGCCTTCGCCGCACCGTGAGCACCGTGGTTCGAACCGTCCCGCGTCCAGATCGGCCACGGTCCGGGGGCCGGGTCGTACCGCACCATGCCGCTCGCAGGTGTACGAGCCCTCGCCGTACACGACCATCGACCCGGCCAGCACGAGGTGCCGCACCCCCGCGTCGGCCATGGCGGAGAGCAGCACGGCCGTGCCGAGGTCGTTGTGCGACACGTACTCGGCCGCGTCACCGAAGTCCTTCCCGAGTCCCACCATCGCGGCCTGATGGCAGACTGCGTCCACACCCGGCAGTACGGCGGCGACCGCCCCGGCGTCCCGCACGTCCGGGCCGTCACGCAGGTCGAACACGACCGCCTCGTGCCCCCGCGCGGTCAGCGCCTCGACGACATGACTCCCGATGAACCCGGCTCCGCCGGTGACCAGTACTCGCATGACCGGAACGCTAGGAGCAGGGACGCACCGCACGGCAGCCCCACGCCCATTGCGTCACAGCTCCGTAAGACCTCGGCAGATACGACAGCCCCCGGCACCGCGCCCCGAGGCACCTCGGTCCGAACCCTCGTCTCACGCCCGCTTCTTCGCCTTGCCGACCGCCCTGACCCTGCGGTCGAACTCCCGGTTGAGCAGCGGCAGCAGCACACTGCCGAACCGCGCCAGCGCTCGCGTGCCCGTGTCCGGGCAGATCACGAAGCGCCGTCGGTCGATGCCGGCGACGATCGCCGCCGCGACCTTCTCCGCGGTCAGCGGTTTGATCGTCCCGCCGACCGCCCGGTTCTCCGCCGGCTTCCACCGGTTCTCCTCGGCGAGCTGCGGGGTGTCCACGTCCGGCGGGAAGACCACGCCGACATGGACTCCGCACGGTGCGAGCTCCGCCCGAACCGACTCCATCAGTCCGCGTACGGCGAACTTGGCCGGCCCGTACGCGCTGTAACCGAAGATCCCGATCAGACCGGCCGCCGACGACACCGCGACCACACTGCCCCGCCCGCGCTCCACCATGCCGGGTACCACGGCCCGCAGGGCGTACAGCGTGCCGAAGTAGTCGACCTCGATCATCTCCCGGAAGACCTCGTCCGCCAGCTCCAGGAAGTGCCCCGGCCGAGCGAGCCCCGCCGACGTGACCAGGATGTCGCAGGGCTGCCCCTGCTCCTCCTCCAGCTCCCTGATCGCCCGGGTCAGGGCCGTCTGATCAGCCACGTCGGCCGTCCTCGCGGCGGCCGACAGCTCGTTCGCCGCCGCCTCCAGACGCTCTCGTCCCCGCGCGATCAGCGATATCCGGGCGCCCCGCTCCGCGAGCAGCCGGGCCGTGGCCAGGCCGATACCGCTCGACCCGCCGGTCACGATCACATGGGCCGAACCGATGTGCAGGGGACGTGCGCTTGTCGGGGTCATGCTCGGGAGAGTATCGACCGCTCACCACACCCCCGACGCGCGCGTGACCTTCGCTGTCTCAAGGTCGATACTTCCGTGAGTAGTGCACCAGATGTCACACGTCCTACGGGCGCCCATCTGTCAGTCTCACCAGGAGGTACCCATGAAGATGTTGATCAACGTTCCGGAGACCGTGGTCGCGGACGCGCTGCGGGGCATGGCAGCCGCCCATCCCGAGCTGACCGTCGACGTGGAGAACCGGGTGATCGTACGGCGGGACGCGCCCGTTGCCGGGAAAGTGGCCCTCGTCTCCGGTGGCGGGTCGGGGCACGAGCCGCTGCACGGCGGGTTCGTGGGGCCGGGGATGCTGTCGGCGGCCTGCCCGGGTGAGGTGTTCACGTCTCCCGTGCCCGACCAGATGGTGCGGGCCGCGGCTGCCGTGGACAGCGGGGCGGGTGTCCTGTTCGTGGTGAAGAACTACACCGGCGACGTCCTCAACTTCGACATGGCGGCCGAACTCGCCGAGGACGAGGGCATCCAGGTCGCGAGGGTCCTCGTCAACGACGACGTCGCCGTCACCGACAGCCTCTACACGGCCGGGCGGCGCGGCACGGGCGGCACCCTGTTCGTGGAGAAGATCGCCGGTGCCGCGGCGGACGAGGGGCGCCCGTTGGAGGAGGTGCGTTCCATCGCCCAGCGGGTCAACGACAGCTCCCGCAGCTTCGGCGTCGCACTCGGCGCCTGCACCACCCCGGCGAAGGGCAGCCCCACCTTCGATCTGCCGCCGGGCGAGCTGGAGTTGGGCGTCGGCATCCACGGCGAACCGGGCCGGGAGCGGCGGGCGATGATGACCTCGGGCGAGATCGCCGACTTCGCCGTGGAAGCCGTGCTGGAGGATCTCGACCCGCGCAATCCCGTGCTGCTCCTGGTCAACGGGATGGGCGCGACGCCGCTGCTGGAGCTGTACGGGTTCAACGCCGAGGTGCACCGGGTGCTGGCCGCGCGCGGTGTCGCCGTGGCCCGCACGCTCGTCGGCAACTACGTCACCTCGCTCGACATGGCCGGCGCCTCGGTGACCCTGTGTGAGATCGACGAGGAACTGCTGCGCCTGTGGGACGCGCCGGTGCGTACGGCGGGTCTGCGCTGGGGCATGTGAACCCCGCCGGACGCGCGGGGCGGTCATCGCCCGGGCGGCCGGACCACCCTCCGGGAGAGACAGCGACCAACGTACCTACCACGCAAGGAGATCCAGTGCTCGACGCCGACTTCTTCCGCCGCTGGATGACGGCGACGGCCGAGTCCGTCGGCCGCGAGGCCGAGCGGCTCACCGATCTGGACTCGCCGATCGGCGACGCCGACCACGGCAGCAATCTGCGACGCGGCTTCGACGCCGTGGCCGACATCGTGGCTGAGAAGGTGCCGGACACTCCCGGTGCCGTCCTCGTTCTCGCCGGAAGCCGGCTCATCTCGACGGTCGGCGGAGCCTCGGGCCCCCTGTACGGAACGTTGCTGCGCCGTACGGGCAAGGCTCTCGGCGAGGCGCCCGAGGTGAGCGCGGAGCAGTTCACGGACGCGCTGCGCGTCGGGGTGGACGCGGTGATGGCGCTCGGCGGGGCGACACCCGGCGACAAGACGATGATCGACGCTCTCGTACCCGCGGTGGACGCCCTCGGTGAATCGTTCGCCGCCGCACGCACGGCCGCCGAACAGGGTGCCCTCGCGACCACGCCCCTGCAGGCCCGGAAGGGCAGAGCGAGTTACCTCGGCGAGCGCAGCATCGGTCACCAGGACCCGGGGGCCACCTCGGCGGCCCTGTTGATCGCGACTCTCGCGGAGACCGCCGGTGAGTGACGCGGCCGTCCTGAGCGGCGAGAAGGGCGAGCGACTGGTCGGGATCGTACTGGTGTCGCACAGTGCGGCGGTGGCCGCGGCGGTGGCGGACCTGGCCCGGGGGCTCGTCGGCCGCGGGGTTACCGTTCCCGTCGCCGCGGCGGGCGGCACCGAGTCCGGCGGGCTGGGCACGAGCGCCGACTTGATCACCGCGGCGGCCCGTTCCGTGGACCGGGGTGCCGGGGTCGCCGTTCTGACGGACCTGGGCAGCGCGGTTCTCACGGTGAAGGCGCTCCTGGCGGAGGGCGACGAACTCCCGGACGGCACCCGCCTGGTGGACGCCCCGTTCGTCGAGGGCGCGGTGGCCGCGGTCGTCACGGCGTCGACGGGAGCCGATCTCGCGGCGGTCGAGGCGGCGGCTGCGGAGGCGTACACGTACCGCAAGGTGTGAGCGAGCGGGGGAGGAAGCGGCGGGAGCGGTCCACGGACCGGCCCGCCGCCCCTCCCCCGGAACGGCTCGTCCGGAACGGGTCGGCTCAGTCGCCGGCTACGGTCCCGCCACTCTCGGTGCCCTCAGAGCCCTCACTGCTCTCGGTGCTCTCGGTGCTCTCGGTGCTCTCGACTGTCGGTCCGACGAACTGTTTCGCCAGCCGCTCCCCCGTCTCCACCGCCGCCGCGTGGTTCTCGATCGGCGACACCCTGGAGTTCTTGAAGACGATGTACGTGACGCCGGAGGCTGTTCCGCCGCCGTGCGGGTCGGGGTTGATGCCCAGCGCCGCGGCGGTGGCGTACGACGCCTCGCCGATGATGTCCTGCGGACCGGTGTCGCCGACGACCGCGTACTGCACGCGGTCCTTGTAGACGACGGCGGCGACCGAGCCGCCCCGGATGCCGTGGTCGCGGTAGTTCCAGATGCTGCTGGCCATCGGGACGACGATGAACGGCAGTCGTTCGGGGTCCAGATAGCGGCCGTCGGACTGCTGGAAGGCGGTGGTGTCGGCGAAGTACGGGTCGGTGCGCCCGTTGCACCGCGGACCGGGCCGGCCGTCGCAGTCGATGTCCATGTCGGCCTTCCAGAAGACGGCGTCCTCGGTGCCGCAGACGGGGATGTCCGCGCGGGTTCCGGCGTCGCTGCGGTAGTGACCGTTGGACACGGGAGCGCAGTCACGCACCTTGGCCAGCAGGTCGGAGGCCCGGACGCCGCCCTCGTACCGCACCGGCTCGTTCGAGTGGACGGCGGCGGGCAGCGTGGTCGGGGCGAGCAGGGCGGCGCTGGCCACGGCGAGCGTCAGCGTCTGGACACGCACGATAGGGGCCTCTCCTGGGGGATCTGACGGACACTCGGTCCAATCTGGTGCCGGTCCGATCACGCGGCCACCGTTAGGGGGCCGTACGGTGCACGCCCCGAACTCCCGACAGGGGCCGGGCGCCTGAGCCCGTGTCGGCTCAGGCGCCCACGCGCCCCGGCACCGCCCCGCGGCTCCGCACCCCTCTTGATGCACACGCCCCACCGGGTCCATATTGGTCCGGACCAATACAGCGCAGGAGGACCGGAGGGGGGAGCAGCTGTGCGACGCGTCGCCCGGTACGTCACGTCCGTCTGCGGTGCGCTGCTGCTCACCGTCTCCTGCGCCTGGGGCGGGGACGGGAGCGGCACGGACGGCCGCCTCCCGCCCGCTCCGGCCGGGGTCACGGCCGCCGCGGGCAGCGCGACGAGCGTGCACGTGATGTGGAACCGGGCGCCGGACGGGCCCGAGGTCGCCGCGTACGAGGTGTATCGCGGCAAGGCGAAGGTGAAGGAGGTGCCCGGCTCGGAGCACATGGTGGACGTCGTCGGCCTGACCCCGTCCACCGCGTACGTCTTCACCGTGCGGGCGCGGAACGCCGACGGACGCCACGGGCCGCGCAGCGAGGACGTCCGGGCGACGACCCCCGCCGCGTCCGCCGCGGACGCCACCGCCCCCACCCGCCCCGGCCGCACACGGGGCACGCCCACCGGCAGCCGGTCGGTCCAGCTGTCCTGGGGCGCGTCGACGGACGAGCGGGGAGTGGTCTCGTACGACGTCTACCAGGGCGGGTCGAGAATCCACACCGTCAGCGGGGACCGGACGACGGCCGTGGTCACCGGGCTGCGGCCGGGCACCCGTTACACCTTCACCGTCCGCGCCCGCGACGCAGCCGACAACGTCTCCCCCGCCGGCGCCCCCGTACGGCTCACCACCGCACCCGGCACCGACGACGGCCGCGCCACCGCCCCCACCGGTTTCCGTGCGGCGACCCACCGCACGGACGGGGCGTACTACCTCGACCTGTCCTGGATTCCGCCGCGTGCGGACGGAGTGATCACGGAGTACGGGATCCAGCTCGACGGGCGTCCGGCCACGTCCCTCGTGTGGGGCGGGCCCGCTCCGCGCGAACGGGCGTCGTACAGCTTCTACGTGGGGCGTGACACGGGGGTCGCGTACCGGGTGCGGATCAGGGCACGGCTGCCGGACGGGACATGGGGCGGGTTCTCGGCGGAGCGGACCGCGGTGACGGCGCCGTAGGGCGCAGGACGACGACGCCGGGCCGGGGCCCGGATCACCTTGACAGCCCATCAGCGGTCCGCCGTACGAACGAATCCGTCACCTGCCCGGTGGCCGTCCAGGTGCGGGCCGGGCCGGGAGCACTTTGGCTGGCCCCGAGGCAGCACGGGCGATCCCCGACCCTCGGCGGCGCATGGGACGTACCGCCAACCGTGCCGCCGAAGGGCAGTCGACATGCGAATCGTTCCTCTCCTCCTCCGATCCGGCCCGGCCGTGGCAGCCGCCGTGCTCACACTCGCCCTGACCGCCCCGACAGCTTCGGCGGCCGGGATCTCCGTGAGCACGAGCGGCTCCACGGTCTCGGTGACCACCAGTGCGTGCCCCACCAGCAGCGGCAGCGGCTACGGCAGCGCCTCGCTCCTCAACAGCAGCCAGCGGTCCTTCGCCGACGGGCGTGTGGTCACGCTCTCGGGGACGAGCACCAGCCAGTCCGCCGTCTGGTCCAACGCCGGCACCGGCACGTACACCGTCACCGTGCGGTGCGCGAACGGCGACACCGCCGGTTCCCAGGCCGTCATCGTCAGCACCGCCTCGACGCCCACCATCTCCGCCACGGCCTCCCCCACCCGGGGCGTCATGGGCGGTCTCGGGGGCGCCGCCGAGGACTACGGCACCGTCACCTTCGCGGCGGGCGGCGCGCTGGTCGCGTGCGGGCTCGTGGCGACGGCCTGGGTACTGCGCCGGCGTTCGAAGCCCTACCGGCTCTGAGCCGGGACCACCCAACGGCCGGTGGCCGTCCGTGCGAGCACCCTCGCGCGGACGGCCACCGGCCGCCCTGCGCCTAGGGCCGGACTCCGATCACCACGTTCGCGTACAGCTCCTCGGACACCGCGAGCCGTGTGACCAGGCCGCCGGCCTGGAAGGCCTCGACCGCCGTCGGCGCCTGGCGTTCGCTCGTCTCGACCAGGAGGCAGCCGCCGGGGGCCAGCCACTCCGGCGCCCCGGCGGCGACCCGGCGCAGCACGTCGAGGCCGTCGCCGCCGCCGTCCAGGGCGACCAGGGGTTCGTGGTCGCGCGCTTCCGGGGGCAGCAGGCCGACCTCCTCGGTGGGTACGTAGGGCACGTTGGCGGCGAGGATGCCGATCCGGCCTCGCAGGCCGGTGGGCAGGGCGTCGAACAGGTCGCCCTCGTGGGCCTGGCCGCCGTACGCGGCGACATTGCGGTGGGCACAGCGCACGGCCACGGGGTCGATGTCGGCGGCGTGCAGTTCGACTCCGGTGAGTACGGCGGCCAGCGCGGCGCCGACCGCGCCCGAGCCGCAGCACAGATCCACGACGACGGACGCGTCCGGGGCCTGGGCGAGGGCCTCGGCCACCAGGAACTCGGTACGTCGGCGCGGCACGAAGACTCCGGGCTCGACGGCGATGCGCAGGCCGCTGAACTCGGCCCAACCGAGGACGTGTTCGAGCGGCAGGCCCGAGGCGCGGCGGGCGACCATCGCGGCCACCTCCGCCGGATCGCGGGCGGTGGACAGCAGCAACCGTGCCTCCTCCTCGGCGAAGACACAGCCGGCCGCGCGCAGGACGGCGGCGACGGAGGCCGGGGAGGAGTCGAACGAGGAAGAACCCGAAGAAGCGGAAGGGCTGGAAGAACTGGGGGGCATGGAGCCAAGAGCCTTTCGGAAGCCGAAGGGCGCTCTCACGGTCGACTAAGCGGGCCCGGCAGTGTCCGCGTCCAAAGGGGCGCGGGGAACTGCGCGACCAGCCACGACCCCGCCGCAGCGAACCGACAACCTCTCGCGGTACCTCCCGCGGAGCGACTCGCTGCCTTGAGGTGAGAGCACCCGAGCTGACACAGCGGTAATGGGTCTCACCTCCCAGGTGATGTCCGGCTGGGGCGTTCCACAGCCGGACGGCAACAGTACCCGAACAGTTCGGCCCGGGCGCCCCGACTCCGGTCGTTCCGGCTACGGCACCGCCAACTCCCGCTCGTCGCCCAGGCGTTCGGGCACGCGGGCTGCCAGGAAAACGGTCTTGCGGCGCAGCCGGAAGCCGAGGGACTCGTAGAGCCGGATGGCGTGGATGTTCCGGGCGGCGGTGTGCAGGAAGGGTGTCTCGCCGCGTTCCCGGATGCCGTGGCCGACGGCGCGGATCAGCCGGGTCGCCAGGCCCTGGCCTCGGACCGCGGGGTCGGTGCAGACCGCGCTGATCTCGGTCCAGCCTGGCGGGTGCAGCCGCTCTCCTGCCATGGCGACGAGGGCGCCGTCCCGGCGGATGCCCAGATAGGTGCCCAACTCGACGGTGCGGGGCAGGAACGGGCCGGGCTGGGTCCGTTCGATGAGGTCGAGCATCTCGGGCACGTCCGCGGGGCCGAGGCGGACCGACTCCGGGTCCGGCGCGACGACGAGGCCGTCGTCCACCAACTGCACGCCCTCGAGCTCGAACGTGATCTCCCAGCCCTCCGGGACCCGTCCCGCGAAGCCCGCCAGGGGCACCTCGGCGCCGGGGCCCGCGAGCACGGCGACGTCGGCCCAGTCGTCGGCGCCGGGATCGTCGGGCAGTGCCAGCCACGGCGACACGTCGACGGGGTAGCGCAGCACCCTGCCGCGCCGCTCGGCGAAATGCGCGTGCGGGCCGGTCAGCGCGGCCAGGGCGGGGTTGTCGAGGACGTGTGGCGTGCCGGCGTTCATCGGGCGACCTCGATCACGATCTTGCCGCGCGCGTGGCCCTCCTCGACCGTGCGCAGCGCCTCGCCGGCCCTGTCGAGCGGGAAGGTACGGGTCACGTGCGGAGTCAGATCGCCGCGTACGACGAGGTCCGCGACCGCTTCGAGGACGGAGGCGTCGCGGGCGCGGACGACCCGGGCACCGCCGAGCCGCTCCACGACGTCCGCGGGCGCGCCCGCCGTGATCAGCTTCGTACGGTCGGTCAGCAGGGTCGCCGCCTCGGCGAGCACCTCGCCGCCGACCAGGTCGTAGACGCCGTCGACACCGTCGGGGGCCGCCGCCCGCACCCTTGCCGCGAAGTCGGGGCCGGACGGGACATGGACCGCGCCCAGCGACTCGACGAAGTCCTTCTTGCCGTCACTCGCGACCCCGACGACGCGCAGGCCCCGGGTCCGGGCGATCTGGAGGATCGCGGCGCCGACTCCGCCGCCCGCGCCGGTGACCACCAGGGTCGCGCCCTCCGGCAGGGCGAGCTGGTCGACGCCGTCGTACGCGGTGGCCGCCGCGACGGGCAGGGCCGCCGCGTCCGTGAAGGACAACGAGGCGGGCTTGGGCGCGGTCACCGTGACGGGCAGCAGCGCGTACTCGGCGTAGCCGCCCGCGACCGGGTTGCCGAAGACCGCGTCCCCGACGGCGAAGCCGGTGACGTCCTCGCCGATCTCCGCGACCACACCGGCCACCTCGTTGCCGAAGACCCCGGGCAGCTCGCGTGCCGAGCCGCCCGCGCGGGCGTAACCGGTGCGCTGCTTCCAGTCGACGGGGTTCACACCGGCCGCGCGCACCGCCACGAGCAGCTGTCCGGGACCGGGGCGCGGCCGGTCCACATCGACGAACGCCTCGGTCTCCGGACCACCGAACCGTGTGAAGACGTACGCCTTGGGCATCTGATCCCGCTTTCCTTCGCTCGCGCCGGACCGGCCGGAACGCCGGTCACCACAACCCGCACTCAACGGCAAGCCCGATCACGGGAGGGCTATTCCCGGGGTTGCGAAGACTTGGGGAGAGTTCATACGCCCGCAATGATCACCGCGGGCCCGGGGTCAGGGGCATGCGCGGCGACCCCGTACGGTGGTACGCGTACCCACTGACCAGGCCTGACCGTGAGGCGCCCACCCTATGAACGTCACCCGAGGCTTCACCGGACGCCCGCGCGTCCACAACGCCGGGTTGCCGCCCGGCCAGTACGACGCGGGCGACGACTGGCCCGTCCTGTCCGCCGAGGTCACCCCCGATCTGACACCCGCGGACTGGTCCTTCCGGATCGACGGCCTGGTGGCCGAGTCACGCGCGTGGGACTGGGCCGAGGCCCACGCGCTGCCCGCGTCGGCGTACGAGGGTGACATCCACTGTGTGACGAGCTGGTCGAAGTTCGGGGTGCGGTTCGGGGGTGTGTCCCTGGACGCGTTCCTCGAAGCGGCGCGGCCCGACACGTCGGCCACCCACGCCGTCGCCTACTCGCACACCGGCTACACCACGAACCTCCCGCTGGCCGACCTGACCGGCGGCCGGGCCTGGATCGCCTGGGAGTACGAGGGGCGGCCACTGGCCGCCGAGCACGGCGGTCCGGCGCGGCTGCTGGTGCCGCACCTGTACTTCTGGAAGAGCGCCAAGTGGATCGCCGGCCTGCGGCTCCTCGACCACGACGAGCCGGGGTTCTGGGAGCAGAACGGCTATCACGCGCGCGGGAACCCGTGGGAGGAGCAGAGGTACTCCGGTGACTAGGACCGCCTCCGAAGCCGCGCCGAACGGCACCTTCGTGCCCCCGACCCGGTTCGCCGTGCCCGGTCGCATCGCCGTCAGCAACCGCGAGGCGGCACGCTGGCAGACGGCCACACTCACCGAGGTCCGGCGGGAGACGCCTCACGCGTCCACCTTCCGGTTCGCGGTGCCCGGCTGGGCGGGTCATCTGCCGGGCCAGCACCTGATGCTGCGGCTGCGGGCGGACGACGGTTACACGGCCCAGCGGCACTACTCGATCGCCTCGCCCCCGGAAGACGCCGGGCACGTCGAACTGACCCTGGACCATGTCGAGGGCGGCGAGGTCTCCGGCTGGTTCCACACGCTGGCCAAGCCCGGCGACGAGGTGGAGGTGCGCGGTCCGCTCAGCGGTTTCTTCGCGTGGCCGGGCGACCGGCCCGCGCTGCTGATCGGCGCCGGTTCCGGGGTCGTACCGCTGATGTCGATGATCCGGCACCACCGCGCGCGCGGTCTGACCGTGCCGCTGCGGCTGCTGGTGTCGGCGCGCGGCCCGGAGGAGCTGATCTACGCGCGGGAGTACGGGGCCGAGACCACGCCCGTCTTCACCCGCCGGGCGCCCGACGGTGTGCCGGTCGGGCGGCTGGCGGCCTCCCAGGTGGCGCCGCTGCTGGCCGCCGGGCAGCCGCCGGGCGGGTGGGAGGCGTACGTGTGCGGCTCCAACGCGTTCGCCGAGCACGCCTCGCGGCTGCTGGTGGCGGCGGGCCAGCCCGTGCACCGGATCCGGATCGAACGCTTCGGCTGACGACGCTCAGGGCACTGGGAGCACAGCCCGCGGTGGTGCGCCGGGCCCACGGGGGCGCGGGCGGGTCTTGCGCGCCGACCCTCGTGCGCGGCTCCCGCCCGGTCGGTGTCGCGCGCGACGATGTGCGGGTGGGGGTTCGAGGGCGAACGCGGGTGTACGGCTGGCGCTGGCGACGCAATCCGCTGCGCCGCCGGTCGGACGTGCTGGAGGCGTGGGCGGTGCTCGCCGTCGCCGTGCTGCTGTGCGTCGGCGCGCCTCTGGCCGGAGTGGTCACGGCCCGGTGGGCGTACGACGAGGCGCGGGCGACGGTCGCCGTTCAGCGTAGCGAGCGTCATCGCGTCCATGCGGTGGCCGTCGGCGGAGCGGGAGCGCCCTCGGCGCCGGTCGGCAGACAGCACCTGTACCGGGTCCGGGTGCGGTGGACGGAGCCGGGGCCGGGGGCGCGTACGGCGACGGCACACGTGCCGCCCGGTACCCGGCGCGGTGACACCGTCGACCTGTGGCTCGACGCGCACGGGCGGCCCGTCGCGCCGCCGCCCAGCGATGTCGCGGTCCGACAGCACACGGTGGCGGTGGGCATCTGTGCCGCGGGCCTGGCCGTCGGGGTCGTCCTCCTCGTCCGAACCGCCTTACACCGTACGGTCGTTCAGCGCCGGCTCGTGGAGTGGGAACGCGCGTGGGCGCGTACGGAGCCGGAATGGACGGGCCGGCGGGCGTGACGGGCGGACGCACGTGACGGGCAGGCCCTACACCATTTCCTGCATCCGGCGCGCGATCCGGCGGTGGTCGGTGAGCGCGTCCCGCAGGCCGGGCAGGACGGGTCCGCCCCGGTCGACCAGGACTCGTCCGGCGACGACCGTCGTCCACGCGCGGGCCGGTCCGCAGCGCAGCCACGCCTCCACGGGGTCGCTGAGCGCGCCGGCGAGCGCGACCTCGTGCAGGTCCCACACGACGAGGTCGGCGCAGGCACCGGGCCGCAGATGCCCGATCTCGTCGGCGCGGCCGAGGCAGCGCGCCGAGCCACGGGTGGCGATGTCGAGGGCGTCGCGCGCGGTCATCGCACCGGGTCCGCCCCGGTAGCGCCCGAGGAGCAGGGCGCCACGCGTCTCCATCCAGAGCGAGGCGTGGTCGGTGGAGGCGGAGCCGTCACAGCCGATACCGACGGGCATGCCCAGTTCGCGCATCTCCTTCACGCGCGCGGTGCCGCCGCCGATGAGCATGTTGGAGCTGGGGCAGTGCGCGACGCCGACGCCCGCGGCGGCCAGACGGCTCAGTTCGGCGTCGTTGGGATAGATGCAGTGGGCGACCCAGGTACGGTCGCTCATCCAGCCGGTCTCCTCGAAGTACTCCACGGGCCGGCAGCCGTAGGTCTCCAGGCAGTACGTGTCCTCGTCGTGGTCCTCCGCGAGGTGCGTGTGGAGGCGTACGTCGTACCGCTCGGCGAGTTCGGCGGTGGCCGTCATCAGCTCCTTGGTCACCGAGAAGGGCGAGCAGGGCGCGAGGGCGACCCGGATCAGCGCGCCCGGTTCCGGGTCGTGGTGGGCCTTGATGAGCCGCTCGCTGTCGGCGAGGACTTCGTCGTCTGTCTGCGTGACGCTCCTCGGCGGGAGACCGCCGTCCTCCACGGACCGGGTCATCGAGCCGCGCGTGGCGTGGAAACGGAAGCCGATGTCGCGGGCCGCGCGGATCTCGGCGTCGACGAGTCCGGGGCGCGGATGGACGTAGAGGTGGTCGGAGGAGGTGGTGCAGCCGCCCATGAGGAGTTCGGCCATCCCGACGTACGCGGACACGTACGCCGCCTCCTCGTCGAGCGCCGCCCACAGCGGGTAGAGCGTGGTCAGCCAGTCGAAGAGGGTGCCGCCCACGGCGGGCGCGTAGGAGCGGGTGAGGTTCTGGTAGATGTGGTGGTGCGTGTTGATCAGCCCCGGGGTGACGAGTCGCCCGCCGGCCGACACGGTCGTCAGGGCCTCGGGCTCGGTCCCGGCACGACCCACGGCGGTGACGCGCCCGCCGGCGACGGCCACCCACCCGCCGGGAATCTCACGCGCGCCGTCCACGACAAGCAGCTCGGCGTCTCTGACCAGCAGTTCCACAGCAGTCGGCATGGGCGTCATCGTAGAGGTGCGCCCGTTCTCGCGAGGGCCTCGCCCGCGGCTCGGGGCCTGGCGGGTCGCCGACCCTCCCACGTACGGTGTGATCATCCGCAAGCGCTTGCCACTACCCCACAAAGGCGGTCCGACATGGCCCAGTTCGACCTCCCTCTCGACGAACTCCAGGAGTACCGCAGCGATTCCGCCGAGCCCGAGGACTTCGACGCCTTCTGGTCCAAGACCCTCCAGGAGACCCGGGACCACGACCTGGACGCCCGTTTCGAGCCGGTGGACACGGGACTGACCACGGTCGACGTGTACGACGTGACGTTCGCCGGATTCGGCGGTCACCCGGTGAAGGGCTGGCTGCGGCTGCCCGCCGGGGCCTCGGAACCTCTGCCGTTGGTCGTGGAGTTCATCGGCTACGGCGGCGGGCGCGGTCTGCCGCACGAGAACCTGCTGTGGGCGTCGACCGGCCGCGCCCACTTCGCCATGGACACGCGCGGCCAGGGCAGCGCCTGGGGCGGCGGCGGTGGAACGGCCGACCCGGTGGGCAACGCGCCCTCGTATCCCGGATTCATGACCCGTGGCATCGACGCTCCCGAGAACTACTACTACCGGCGGGTGTACACGGACGCGGTGCGCGCGGTGGAGGCGGCTCGCTCGCATCCCCTGGTCGACCCGGCGCGCACGGTGGCCCTCGGTTCCAGTCAGGGCGGCGGGATCACGCTCGCGGTCGGTGGGCTGGTCCCCGACCTGGTCGCGGTCGCCCCGGACGTGCCGTTCCTGTGCGACTTCCCGCGCGCGGCGACCCTCACGGACCGCCATCCCTACCGCGAGATCGGCAGCTACCTCAAGACCCACCGGGGCCGCACCGCCGACGTGCTGGACACGCTCGCCTACTTCGACGGCGTGCACTTCGCGGCACGCGGCCGGGCCCCGGCGCTCTTCTCGACGGCCCTGGAGGACCAGACCTGCCCGCCGTCCACGGTCTTCGCGGCCTTCAACGCCTGGGCGAACGACGACAAGAAGATCGAGGTCTACGACTTCAACGACCACGAGGGCGGCGGGCCGTTCCAGGAGGCGACGAAGCTGAGCTGGCTGCGCTCGTACGCGTGACGGGTCCGTAGGCAGAACTGGTCGTTTCCGACGCCTTCCGTGCGATCCGACCAGTCGGTATGTTCGTCCGGGCCGGGTCACAGCGTCGTGGCCCGGTGTTCCGGCGGACCACGGAGGGCCCATGTCCGAGCACGTGCCACACGTTCACGGCGACTGCGACGCACGCTTCTCGGCGGTGCGCACGGCATTCGAGGAGAACTTCCGCGACCGCGGCGAGCTCGGCGCGGCGGTGAGTGTCACGGTCGGCGGCGAGACGGTGGTCGACCTGTGGGGCGGCTGGGCCGACGCGGGGCACACGCGCGCGTGGGAGCGCGACACGCTCGTCAACGTGTGGTCGACGACGAAGGGCCCGGTGGCTCTGTGCGCGCACATCCTCGCCGACCGCGGGCTGCTCGACCTCGACGCCCCGGTGGTCGCGTACTGGCCGGAGTTCGCGGCGGCCGGCAAGGAGGGCGTGCTGGTACGGCATCTGCTGTCGCACCGGGCGGGCCTTTCCGGCCTGCGGGAGCCGCACTCGCTCACCGACCTCTACGACTGGGAGTTGACGACCAGCCGACTGGCGGCGACCGAGCCGTGGTGGGAGCCGGGGACGCGGTCCGGCTATCACGCGCTGACGTACGGCTTCCTGGTCGGTGAGGTGGTCCGCCGGGTGTCGGGGCTGCTGCCGGGCGCCTTCCTGGAGCGGGAGGTGACCGGGCCGCTGGGCATCGACTTCACCATCGGGCTGCCGGAGAAGGAGGCCGGGCGGGCCGCCGAGCTGGTGCAGCCGCCGGCCGCCTCGACCAGCGAACAGGCCGCGATCTTCGCCCAGTTGACGCCTACGGCGATCGCCGCCCTGGCCAATCCCCTCGCGGGCCCCGCGGAGGCGAACAGCCCCGAGTGGCGGGCCGCCGAGATACCGGCGGCCAACGGCCACGGCACGGCGCGGGCGATCGCCGCGCTGTACGGGGTCTTCGCCGGCCAGGGCTCCTACGGCGGGCAGCGCGTCCTGTCCGCCGAGGCGGCCGAGCGGGTGCGCGAGGGACAGGGCAGCTGCCGGGACCTGGTGCTCGGCGCGGGTTTCGACCACGAGACGGAGATCGCGCTCGGGCTGTGGCTGAGCGGCACCAACGGCTCGTACGGGCCCAACCCGAGGGCGTACGGCCATGACGGGTTCGGCGGCTCCTGCGGGCTGGCCGACCCGGATGGCGGAGTGTCGATGGGATACGTGATGAACCGTATGGGTCCCCATATCGCCGACGACCCGCGGAAGATGGCGCTGATCGACGCCCTGTACAGCGCACTACGACGGAAGTAAGGATCAGAAGCGGAAAGTGAGTCGTACAGGGTGAGTGGCAGGTGCAGTCAGATGACAGATTCCCCGGAGGCCGTGGGCGCATAGCGTCGGGGTATGACCGGACGGCGCGCGGCAGATCGCGCGTCTGTCCGATTACGTCCTACCTTTCGAGAGGCACACCCCCATGAGTACTTTCACCACCTCCGACGGCACCGAGATCTTCTTCAAGGACTGGGGCACGGGACAGCCGGTGGTGTTCAGCCACGGCTGGCCGCTCAACGCGGACACCTGGGACGGTCAGTCCCGCCTGGTCGCCGAGCACGGCTTCCGGGCCATCGCGCACGACCGGCGCGGGCACGGCCGTTCCGCGCAGCCGTGGCAGGGCAACCACATGGACCAGTACGCGGACGACCTGGCCGAGCTGATCGAGTCGCTCGACCTCGACAACGTTATCCTCGTCGGCCACTCGACCGGCGGCGGCGAGGTGACCCGCTATATCGGCCGGCACGGGACGGGACGCGTCGCCAAGGTCGTGCTGCTGGGCGCGGTGCCGCCGCTGATGCTGAAGACCGACGCCAACCCCGAGGGCACGCCCATCGAGGCCTTCGACGGTATCCGGTCGGGTGTCGAGGCGGACCGCTCGCAGTTCTACTGGGACCTCAGTGAGGCCTTCTTCGGCTTCAACCGGCCGGGCGCGACCCCGTCCGAGGGCATGCGCCGCGCGTTCTGGCTGTGGAGCATGCAGGTCGGGCTCAAGGCGGTCTACGACTGCGTCAAGCAGTTCTCGGAGTCCGACTTCACCGAGGACCTGGGCCGCATCGACGTACCGACGCTGATCGCGCACGGCGCCGACGACCAGATCGTGCCGATCGCCGCGTCGGCGGAGAAGACGGCCCAGCTGGTCAAGGACTCGACGCTGAAGGTCTACCCGGGTGCCCCGCACGGCCTGGTGGGTGAGTTCGAGAAGGCGTTCAACGCCGACCTGCTGGAGTTCATCAAGAGCTGACGGGTTGCCGCTCGGCGGGTGTCCGCGTCGCCACCACCATCCGGCAGCGCGGACTGCCGTCCGGTCCGCGCCCGAACTCGGGCAGGACGTAGGTCTCCACGTCGAAGCCCGCGTGCGTCAACTCCCTTCGTACGTCGGCGAGTCGGAACGCCCGGTAGTACATGACGAACGGCGGCTTCCACACGGCGTTGCGGACCCTCATCACCGCGTCGAAGCCGAGCAGCGCCCAGTAGGCGCGCGTTCCCGGGCGGGCCGGGGCCACGACGGGGAACGCGAAGCGCCCGCCCGGCCGCAGTACGGAGTGGACCTGGGCGAACAGCCCCGGCAACTCGGCCGGCAGGAAGTGCCCGAACGCCCCGAAGCTGACGACCAGATCGAAGGCGGGGGCGGATCCGGGGGCGAAGGGCAGGGCTCTGGCGTCGCCGCGTACCAGGGTGACGCGCGGGCCGCCGGGGCGTTCGCCCGCCCCCGCCCGCTGCCTTGCCACCTCCAGCATGCCCGCGCTGATGTCGATCCCGGTGACACTCCCCCGGCACACCCCTTCCAGCACCGCCAGACCGGCGCCGGTACCGCAGCACAGGTCGAGGCCGTCGTCGAAGGGCCCGAGGGGGCCGAGCGCCGACGCCACCGCGTCGAGGATCGTGTCCGGCGTACGGAACGGGGTGTGGTCGAACTTCGGCGCGAGCAGGTCGTAGCCGTGCTCGACGGACGAAAGCGCCTGCACGGCGAGTTCACGGAGGGTGGGGCCTTCGGGGCTGAACATCGGCCCAGCTTAGGGCGCGTGGGCGGGTCGGCATCTGGGACGCCCGCTCGGGAGGTTCACCCCTTAGGGTGAGTGGATGCGTGCATTTCGTGAGGCAGTAGAGGCCGGGGATCTCGACGCCGTCGAGAAGCTGCTGGCGGAGAACGTCGTGTTCACCAGTCCGGTCGCGTTCCGGCCGTACCCCGGGAAGGCGATCACCGCGGCGATCCTGCGCGGTGTGTCCCGGGTCTTCGAGGACTTCCGGTACGAGCGGGAGATCGGCGCGCCCGACAGCCGCGACCACGCGCTCGTGTTCACCGCGCGGGTCGGCGAGCGCGAGATCCAGGGCTGCGACTTCCTGCACCTCGACGAGGACGGTCTGATCGACGAGCTGACGGTCATGGTCCGGCCGCTGTCGGCCGCGCAGGCCCTGTCGGCGGCCATGGGCGCCCAGTTCGAGCGGATCGCACAGGAGGCGCAGGCCGCCGGGTCCGCCTGAGCGGACCCCGGACCTCCCGAGGGACGACTCACCCCACGGTGAGCGTGATCGCTCCGGCGTACGTCTGCCCGGCGGCGACGGCTGTGACCGTCCCGTCGACGGTCACGGTCAGCTTCTTGCCACGGGGTGCCTCGACCACGGCGTCGGCCGCGAGGGCGAATTTCGTCAGGTACGAGGTGCCGGTGACCGTCCAAGTGGAGCCTGCGCCGAGCTGGACGACAACCCCGTTGTTCACCGCCGCCTGCGTCGTGTTGGTGACCTCGCCCAGCTCGTAGAAGTTGGAGGCGTCGATCGTGGAGACGCGGTGCTGGGTCCTTGACGCCGAGATGACGCCCTTCACGCTGCTGTCGTCGAAGGTGAGGACCATGTTCTTGCCCTTGCGCATGCCGTTGTAGAAGTCGCCCTTCAGCGCGATGGAGGTGAAGGTGGCGGCTCCGTCGGTGGTGTGGACGGCGGTGACGTCGAAGCCTACGTCCTTCGTCGGGTCGCCGGTGGGCTCGGTGTAGACGCCGACATTCATCATCCTGCCGTTGACGCGGACCGGGCCCGGGTCGTCCAGCTCCATCAGCTGCAGGATGATCCCGTTGCGCGGGTTGAGCCGGGCACCCTGCGAGCCGTCGACGGAGATCGCGGTCTGCTGCCCCTTGTTGAGGAAGGTGGCCTTCGCCGAGTTGATGACGGTGCCGCCGTCGAGCGTCAGTGTTCCGGCGCCGAAGAACATGTAGCCGAAGTGCCCTGAGTTCACGACCGTGTTCTGGGCCGGAAGCGCCGCCAACTCACCTTCACTCAGGCCGAGTTCGAGTTCGGCGTTGAGTGCGGCGACGGCTTCGGGCGTGCTGTCGCCGTAGTGCACGTTCGCCGCCGGGCCGGCGATGATCGTCGCGTAGCTGCCGACGTCGAACCGGGAGCCGAGCACGCGGACGGTCGCGTCACCGATGGCGTAGGTGCCGTAGCCGTACGAACCGGTGTTGCCGACCTGGCTGTTGACCACCGTCAGCTTCAGCCCCCGGCCGCCCTCGACGGACAAGGCGCCCCAGGTCTCCGAGAACACCGTCGAGTCGAGGTAGGTGGCCCGGCTGCCCGCGCCGATGAGGTTGGTGGCGCGGACGTTCCCGTCGAGGCCGAGCATCCAGGGCACCGACTGCATGTACGGCGTCTCGACGGTGGCCTGGTAGTCGGCAGGCAGAACACCGTTCCGGGTGTGGATCCGGGAGTTCTTGACGACGACGTTCGCACCGGCGTCGGCGATGACCCCGGTGCGCACGACGCCCTTGGTCGCGATCCGCGCGCCGTCGACGACGAGAGTGGTCGCGGACCCGGTGCCGACCACGGCGGCACCGTATCCGGCGAAGTCGGAACGCCCGTTCCCGGTGAAGGAGATGACGGGCCGTTCCAGCTTGTAGTCGGCGTCCTTCACGTACACGCCGTCGAAGCACTCGCCGGTCGAGGTGATCGACACGTTCTTCGCGGCGGTGTCGGTGAGTCGGCCCCCGATGACGCTGGTCAGTACGGACTTGGCACGCTCCACGCCGCCGGCGTCCACGTACAGGGCCTGGCGGAAGGGGAAGGTGAGCGTCTCGTAGGTCACCGGGTTCGCCTCGGCCACCGTGAGGACGACGTCGCCCCCGTAGGTGCCTGCCTGGATCAGCGTCCGGGTGCCGCCGGTCTCGGTCAGCAGCTGGCCCGTCTCCACGCCGTCGACGGTCAGGGTGACGCTGTAACCGTCGGGGGCGGCGATCTTCCCGCCCTCGGCGATGGAGAGCCGGGCCACGCGGGTGGTCGCGGAGAGCTCGTACGTCTCCCCGGCGGCGACCGTGATCCGCGTGCCCCGAGCCGTCGCCGGCGCGGCGGTCGCGGAGGCGACCGGGGCCAGTACGGCACCGGCGGTCGCGGTGCCGGCGATGAGAATCGAGCGTCGGGTGATCAGCGTCATGGCATGCCTTCCCAGGGATCGAATGCGCGATGGGATCCGAGCGGATGCGTCAGTCGCGCGGAGTTACTGTCCGGCCGCCTCAACACGGCGGCCACGGCTCGGACTTGGGGCACCAAGGGTGCGCTACCAGAGTGAAACAGCCCTGGGCAACGGGGTGAAGGTGTCCGGCGTACACATCCCGGAACCCGATGCCTCGGATCGCCCGGCCCGGTTCATGGGGTTCACACAGAGTGGCCACAGCGCGGATGGCGCAGGCGAGTTCGGGTGGTTACGCGGGTGCGATCATCCCCGCCGACAGGTCGATGTCCGCCCCGCACAGGCCCGGCATCGCGAGCATCGCAAGGAGGGCCCGGGCGACCTCGTCCGCCTCGACGAGGCGGCCCAGCGCGGCCCGGGAGGCGAAGTCCCGTTCCGCCTCCTCCGGGGTGCAGCCGGTCAGTTCGGCCGTCAGACGGAAGTTGCGGGCCATGCGCGGGCCCCGAACCGGGCCCGGGGAGAGGGAGTTGACCGAGACTCCCTGCGGGCCGGTCTCACCGGCGAGGGTTCGGGTGAGGCCGAGGAGCGCCATCTTCGAGGCCGTGTAGGGAGTGCGGTGGAGCAGGGGGCGTTTCCCGCTGACCGAGGCGATGTTGACGATGTCCCCGCGGCCCGCCGTCAGCATGGGCGGCAGGAAGGCCCGGCACATCAGGTAGACGCCCCGGACGTTGGCGGCGAACACGTCGTCCCACTCGTCCGGCTCGATGTCGACGAGCGGTCTCACGGGGCCTGCGACGCCCGCGTTGTTGACCAGCAACGACACCTCCTCGTCGGCCAGTCGGTCCGCCAGCGCGTGTACCGACTCCGGGTCGGAGACGTCACACACCGCCGTACGCGCCTCACCGCCCTCCTTGACGACCCGGTCCGCCGCGTCTGCGAGGGCGCCCTCGTCACGGCCGACGAGAACCACCCGGGCCCCGGCGTCCGACAGCGACGACGCGAACGCCCGCCCGAGCGGCCCGCCCCCGCCCGTGATGAGCGCCGTACGCCCGCGCAGATCGGTGTACGGGTTCATGCGCCGTTCCACGGCAGGTCGTCGCCCTCCGCCTTCGCCGCGCGTACGTCGCCGGAGCGGGCGTGGCCCTCGAACAGCTCGACCCGGGAGGCCCGCCCGCAGAGTCGCCCGAGGAGGGCCTGCGAGGCGGTGTCGGTGACCTCCTGGTATGTCACCGTCTTGAGGTACTTCCCCACCCAGAGGCCGCCGGTGTAGCGGGCGGCGCCGCGTGTGGGCAGGACGTGGTTGGTGCCGATGACCTTGTCGCCGAACGACACGCAGGTGCCCTCGCCGAGGAACAGGGCGCCGTACTGGGTCATCTTCTCCAGCGCCAGGCGCGGTTCGGCGGTCAGGACCTCCACGTGTTCGAAGGCGAAGTCGTCGGCCAGCGCGTACATCTCGTCCAGGGTGTCGACGACGTGCACCTGGCCGTGGTCGCGCCAGGCCGGCCCCGCGAAGTCGCGGGTGGGCATACCGGGGAGGAGCCGTTCCACCTCGGCGATCGTCCGCTCGGCGACCTCACGGGAGGTGGTGATGAGGACCGCCGGTGAGTCCGGTCCGTGCTCGGCCTGGGAGAGCAGGTCGACCGCGCAGACGAACGGGTCGGCGTCCTCGTCGGCGAGGACGAGGATCTCGGTGGGCCCGGCGAAGAGGTCGATGCCGATCTCGCCGAACAGTTGTCGCTTGGCCTCGGCCACGTAGGCGTTGCCTGGCCCGGCGATCAGGTTGACGGGTCGCATCGAGTCCGTCCCGACCGACATAGCGGCGACCGCCTGCACTCCGCCCAGGAGCCAGATCTCGTCCGCGCCCGCCAGGTGCGCCGCGGCGACTGTGGCGGCCGGGATCTCACCACGGATCGGCGGTGTGCAGGCGACGACACGCGGCACGCCCGCGACCTTGGCGGTGACGACGGTCATGTGGGCGGAGGCGGTGAGCGGGTAGCGGCCACCCGGGATGTAGGCACCGGCGGCCTGCACGGGGATGTGCTTCTGCCCCAGCCGGACGCCCGGCAGGGTCTCCACCTCGAACTCGCGCAGGGAGTCCAGCTGGTGGCGGGCGAAGGCGCGGACCTGGTCCTGGACGAAGCGGATGTCGGCGATGACCTGCTCGGGCACCGACGCGACGATCTTCTCGACCTCCTCGTCGGAGAGCCGGAAGGAGTCCGGGCTCCAGTTGTCGAACTTCTCGGAGTACTCGCGCACGGCCGCGTCACCGCGCTCGCGGATGTCCGCGATGACGCCGGTCACGGTCTCGCGCACCTGGGCGAGTGAGGCGGCCACCTCGGCCCTGGGTACGGCGTGCTTCAGGATCTCTGCCACAACTGCGGCCTTTCTCAAGCGAGTTCGGGAAGGCGTCTCAGACGGGCGGCGCGACGAACAGGACGTCGGGGTCGTTGAACTGCTCCTTGGCGACCGACTCGCTCATCGGGTCGGCCGTCCCCCACTGGTCCTGCGTGATCGGGTCGTCGACGTCATGGCGGCCGGGGTGCCACACGTCCTCTTCGAGGACGGCGAGTTCGGTCGTGTACTCGACGGTGTTGCCGTGCGGGTCGTGGAAATAGGCGAAGGTGTTGTCGCCGGCCAGGTGGCGGCCCGGGCCCCAGGTGAGCCTGGTCCCGGCACGCAGGGCACGGCCCGTGCCGCGCATGTACTCCTCGACGCCCCGCATCTCGAACGAGGCGTGGTGCAGGGAGACATGGGGACCGCGCGCGATGGCGAAGGAGTGGTGGAGAGGGCTGCACCGCAGGAAGTACATGAGGTCGCCCATATGGGTCGAGTAGAGGGTGTCGGTGAGCCGGAACCCGAGGTGTCGGACGTAGAAGTCCCGCAGTCCTTCCGGGTCCTGGGAGTTGACCACGCAGTGCGAGAGCCGTACGGGGATGGCCTCGCGTTCCTCGATCCTGCGGTGGGTGCGGGTTCCGACCTCCGCCGACACCTCGACGACCCGGCCGTCCGGGTCGAAGAAGCGGAAGCCGTAGCCACCCCCGGGGGTGTCCAACTCCGCTGGTTCGGAGATGAGTCGGACCTCTGCCCGGGCCAGTCGCAGCGCCAGTTCGTCCACGGCGGCGGTGGAGACGGCGCCGAACGCGATCAGGTCCATCCGCTTCCGCTCGTCCTGGCGGATCCGCACGATGTACTGCTCGGGGCTGCCCTCGGCGGCGAAGAACGCGATGCCGCTGTCGTTCGCGATCTCGGTCAGGCCCCAGGTGGTGCCGTAGAAAGCGCGCTGGGTGTCGAAGTCCGGTACGGCCAGGTCGACATGGCGCAGATGGGTGATGGGCTGGAAGGCGGAGGCGGTGTCCGGGGTGCTCATGCGTGGCTCCTTACGGTGTTGCGCTGGTGGCCGAGGCCGGTGACCTCCGCCTCCAGCACGTCCCCCGGCTTCAGGAACACGCCCCAGTGCGCGCCGTTGCCTGCCGGGGAACCGGTCAGGAGCAGGTCGCCGGGGCACAGGGTGGTGGTCGTGGACGCGTAGGCGATGAGCCGTGGGATGTCGAAGATCATGTCCTTGGTTGACTCGTCCTGGCGGACAACTCCGTTGTGGCGCAGGGTGATCCGCAGGTCGTCCGGGTCTCCGACGAAGGCGGCCGGGACGAGGAAGGGGCCGGTCGGCAGGAAGGTGTCGGCGTTCTTGGCGGTGAACCAGTCCGTGCCGATGGCCTTCAGGTCGGGCCGGTAGAGGCGGTCGCGGGTCGTGAGGTCGTTGCAGATCGTGTAGCCGGCGACGTGCGACATCGCCTCCTCGGCCGGGATGTTCCTGCCCGGCTTCCCGATGACGAGGGCGAGTTCGAGTTCCCAGTCGTGCTGCTCGCCGAGCGCCGGGAGCACGATGTCGTCGTACGGGCCGCACATCGCGCGCGGCGAGCCGAGGAAGACGTACGGGACGCCGTCGCGTGCCCGCTCGTCCATCATCTTCTCGGCGTCGGCTCGGGCCTCCTCGGGCGTCGCGCCGTGCACGCTCTCCTTCTCGGCGGCGACCAGATCGACCACGTGCTTGCGGTAGTTGGCGCCGCTCTGGAGGATCTGGCCGGGCTCGATCGGGGCCAGGACGCGGAGCGCCGCCAGGTCGTGCCACGGGCCGTCGGCAGCCCTGGCGAGGTCGTGGAGGCGGGGCAGCCAGGCGTCCCAGTCCTCGACGATGGCGCGCACGGAGGGCACCTGGTCGGACAGGTCACGGACGCGGGCGCCGGTGACCAGACCGGGGAAGGCGCCCGAACCGCTCCGATACGTACCGAGCGCGAACGGTCCGGAATGAGTGGGCAGGGAATCGGGCACGGTCGGCTCTCCTCGAACGGCTGGGGGCTCGACCTCGACGCTAGGCAGCATCGGGGGGCGGCGGAAATGGCCGTTGGCGATGCCTGCCATCACCGGCCCGCCTCGGTCCCGGTGGCATCGCCGTACGGGATGGATGACGTGCCCCTTGTCGATGCCTCGATCCGTTGACCCTGCATCCATCGCCCACGCAGGCTCGGACCACCCACCGAGGCCGAGGAGACAGCCGTGACCGCCGTGATCGTCGAACATGCCGAGCTGACCGTCGAGGCCGGTCGTGAGCGGGCGTTCGAGGAGGCGTACGAGAAGGCCCGCCTCGTTCTCGCCGAGGCGGACGGGTTCCGCTGGACCGAGCTGCTGCGCTGCGAGGAGCGGCCGGACACCTATCTGCTGCTGGTCGGCTGGGAGTCCGTCGCCCACCACACGGTGGGGTTCCGCGAGTCCGAACGCTTCGCCCGCTGGCGCTCGCTGGTCGGCCCGTACTTCGCCGCGCCGCCGGTGGTCGAGCACTACAGCGAGCGCGCCGCCCGCTTCACGGGCTGACCGTCACCCCCTGCCACTACGTTCGCAAGGATCCCCATGCCCGTTGAAAAGGTGCTCGTCGTCGGCGGCGGCATCACCGGAAGCGTGCTGTGCCTCGCGCTGGCCCAGCGCGGCGTCGAGGCCGAACTCGTGGAACTGTCACCCCAGTGGTTCGGGGTGGGGCACGGCATCACTCTCCAGGGCAACGCCCTCAAGGCGCTGCGCTCCGTTGGCGTACTGGAACGGGTGCTGGCCCGGGCGGTGCCGTTCGACTTCATGCGGCTGCGCCATGCCGACGGGGAGCTGATCACCGAGTTGCCGACGCCGCACACCGGTGGGCCCGAACTGCCTTCCACGGCAGGGGCGTTGCGGTCCGATCTGCAGAACGCGCTGTGCGACGCCGTGCACGCGCACGGAGTGCGGGTCCGGCTCGGGCTGAGCGTCGAACGGCTCGACCAGTCGTCCCGCCATGTGGACGTCACGTTCACCGACGGTTCGACCGGTCGGTACGACCTGGTGGTCGGCGCCGACGGCATCAACTCGCGGATGCGCGGACGGCTCGGCATCGACACACTTCCCCGTCCGGTCGGCATGTCGATATTCCGTGTCGTCGCCGAGCGTCCCGCCGAGATGGACTGCGCGGAGGTGTACTACGGCGGCCCCCGCTACAAGGCCGGCTACAGCCCGATCTCCCCGGACCAGTGCTACGCCTACCTCCTCGACGAGAACCTCGACGCCTCCCTGGTCGGCGCGCGGGCACCCCTCGGGCTGCTGCGCGAGCGCGGTGCCGGGTACGGCGGTACCTGGGGCAAGATCCTCGCCTCGCTGCCCGACGACACGGCGGTCGACTACCGGTGGATCGAGGCGATTCTTGTCGACGAGCCCTGGCATCGTGGCCGTACGGTGGTGATCGGCGACGCCGCGCACGCGTGCCCGCCGCTCATCGCGCAGGGCGCGGCGATGTGCGCGGAGGACGCGGTGCTGCTGGCCGAGTTGGTCGCCGGGGACGAGCCGGTGGACCTGGCGCTGGAGCACTTCATGGCGCGGCGGCTGCCGAGGGTGCGGATGGTGCTGGAGAACTCGCTCCAGCTTGCCGCCTGGGAGATCGCCCCGGGCACGCCCGGTGCGGACCCGGCGGGCATCATGTCGCGGACGCTGAACTCCCTGACGGCGGCGGCATGAGCGGCCCCGTCGTCGACTTCCACGGCCATCTCGCGGTACCGGCAGCCGACGCCCTGTGCGCGGACACGCCCGGACTCGCCGCCGAGCTGGCCGCCGAGCAGCGCGCCCACTCCCCCGCCTCTCTCGCGGTCAATCGGACTCAACTCCAGCGCCTGACAACCCAGTTGACGGACGTCCAGGCTCGACGCGCCGATCTGGACGCGATGGGTGTGGACGTCCAGGTGGTCGGTCCGATGCCGATGCACCACTACTGGGCCGACATCGAACTCGCCGCCCGGCTCACCCGTACCGTCAACGAGGCGGTGGCCGTGCACTGTGCCGCCGCGCCGGAGCGGCTGTTCGGGCTCGGCACGGTGCCGCTCCAGCACCCGGACCTCGCCGTCGCCCTGCTGGGCGAGGCGGTCGCCGATCACGGTCTGTACGGGATCAGCGTGTCCACGACCGTCGAGGGACGGGAGTTGGCCGATCCCGCGCACGACGTGGTGTGGCAGCGGGCGGAGGAGCTCGGCGCGGTGGTGTTCGTGCATCCGTGGGGCTGCTCGCTCGGCGCCCGGCTGGCCACCCACTACCTGGGCAACACGGTCGGTCAGCCCGTGGAGACGACGGTCGCGCTCTCGCATCTCATCTTCACCGGTGTCCTCGACCGTTTCCCCCGTCTGAAGCTGGTGGCCGCGCACGGCGGGGGCTATCTGCCGACGTACATCGGGCGTTCCGACCACGCCTGGCGGGTCCGCGAGGACGCGCGCGGCTGTCTCGAACCACCGAGCTCGTATCTGCGGCGCATGTGGTTCGACTCGCTCGTCTACACCCCGCGCGCGCTGCGCCACCTGGTCGAGGAGGTGGGCGCGGACCGGGTCGTCCTCGGCACCGACTACCCCTTCGACATGGGCGTGGACGACCCCGTGGCCCGGTTGCACGCCGCCGGGCTGATCGGCGCCGACCGGTCCGCCGTCGCCGGGGGCAACGCCTACGACCTGCTGCTGAAAGGACGCGTCCGATGAACATGGGCACGAATCCCGGCCCCACTACCAGTCCCGGTCCCGGTCACGCTCTCGGTCCCGTCGAGGAGGAACTCGCCAAGGCCCGTTCCGCGTACCGCAACTGGGGCCGCTGGGGGCCGGACGACGTGCTGGGCACCCTCAACCACATCGACGACGCGATGCGTGCGCACGCGGTGGGTCTGGTGCGTCGCGGGCGGCCCTTCTCGCTCGCGCAGGAGTTCAACGAGCGGGGCCCGCAGCGCGGTTTCCGGGGCCGGATCAACCCCGTCCACTACATGAAGGACACAGGTTCGGACGCGGCAGCGGGTACTCAGGGCTTTCCGCACGGGTTCGGCGGCGCCGACGACCATGTCGTGATGCCGCTCCAGGCGTCCACGCAGTGGGACGGGCTCGGCCACATCTTCGACAACAAGCAGGCGTGGAATGGCCGTTCGTGCACGATCGTCAGTGGTGACGGCGACTCCGTCACGGGTATCGAGCACATGAAGGACGCCTTCACCGGACGCGGTGTCCTCCTCGACGTCGGCCGCGCGATCGGCGACGACCACGGCGAACTCCCCGACGGTTTCCCCATCCTGGAGGAACACCTGCGCGCGACGATCGAGGCCCAGGGTGCCACCTCGACGGTCCGCCGCGGCGACCTCGTCCTCGTCCGCACGGGCCAACTCGGCCGCGTACGACGGCTCGGCGACTGGGGAGGCTACGCGGCCGGCGACGCCCCCGGCCTCTCCTTCACCACCCTCGGCTGGCTGCACCGCACGGAGATCGCGGCGATCGCCTCCGACACCTGGGGGCTTGAGGTGCGGCCGTACGAGTTCGCCGAGCGGGCCATGTCCCCGCTGCACCAGATAGCGATCCCCAACATGGGGCTGCCGTTGGGCGAGATGTGGGACCTGGAGGAGCTGTCGGAGGACTGTGCGGCCGACGGTGTCCACGAGTTCCTGCTCGTCGCGGCGCCCCTGCCGGTCACCGGCGCGGTGGGCGCCCCCGTCAACCCGATCGCGATCAAGTGAGCAGGGAGTCGATGACTGTCATCAATCGGGGGACGACCCCCGAACCCCCGCGGAGCAACCGCTTCTCCGGCACCCTCCACCTCCCCGGTGACGAGGACTTCGACGAGGCCCGCTTCGGCCGGGTCTTCAACGCCCGCCGCCCGTCGGACCGTTCACCGGCCGCCGTGTTGCGGGCTGCTACCGAGCAGGACGTCGTCGAGGGCGTGCAGCTCGCCCTGGAACGGGGCTGGCAGGTCGCCGTCCGCTCCGGCGGGCACAGCTGGGCCGCCTGGTCGGTGCGTACGGACACGCTGCTGATCGACCTCGGCGACCTGCGCGAGATGACGTACGACGACACGACCGGGATCGTGACAGCCACCCCGAGCGTCAAGGGCGGCGACGAACTCAACCCGTTCCTCGGCGAGTTCGGCCGCTTCTTCAACGGCGGGCACTGCCCTTCGGTCGGTATCGGGGGCTTCCTCCTCCAGGGCGGCCAGGGCTGGAACGCGCGCGGCTGGGGCTGGGCGGTGGAGAACCTCGTGGCGATCGATGTCGTCACCGCCGAGGGCGAGCTGGTCCGCGCGGACGAGACGACGAACTCCGACCTGTTCTGGGCGGCGCGGGGTGCCGGCCCGGGTTTCTTCGGCGTCGTCACCCGCTTCCACCTCCGCACCCGCCCCCTGCCCGGGCATCTGGCACACACGGTCCACGCGTACCCCCTCGCCCTCTTCGACGAGGTCATGACCTGGCTGCACGGGATGCACCACACGGTGTCGGAGCTGGTCGAGATCGTCGCCCTCACCCAGACCCCGCCCGGCCATGACGAGCCGATGCTGCTGGTCACGGGCGTGTCGATGACCGACACCGCCGAGCAGGCCGCCGATGCGCTGGCGCCGCTGCACGCGAATCCGTACGCCGACCGGGCCGTCTTCCGCGTCGAGGCACAGCCGACCACACTCGCCGAGCAACTCCACAACCAGCGGACGGCGAACCCGGAAGGACATCGCTATCTCGTCGACAACGCCTGGCTGACCGGATCCGCCGAGGACGTCGTGCCGGCCATCCGGAAGGCGTTCACCGATCAGCCCACCCCGCAGACGTTCACCATCTGGTTCTCGATGGCCCCGTTGCGTGAACTCCCCGACATGGCCTTCTCGTTGCAGTCGGAGATCTACTGCGCCACGTACGTCGTCCACAACGAGCCCGAGCGGGACAGGGAGTTGCGCACCTGGCTCGACGACGCGATGGCGGACATGCGGCCGGTGACCGCCGGCCAGTACCTCGGGGACTCCGACTTCACCGTCCGGCAGGTGAGGTTCATGGGCGACGTGCAGTGGCGGAGGCTGCGCGAGATCCGGGCCACACGCGACCCGAAGGGCCTCTTCGCGGGATATCTGAGTACCGGGGCCGTCACCAACACCAACCACTGGGAGCAGTGAGACATGCGGTTCGCGACATACGAGTACCAGGGCGCGGAACGCGCAGGAGTCGTCCAGGGCCGGACTCTCCACCCACTGTCGGCCGGGGTGACCGTCCTCTCCCTCGTCGAGACGGAGACGCTGCACGCGGCCGGGGCCGAAGCACTGGGCCGACCGAGCGAGTTGACGGTGGATCAGGTGCGCCTGCTGCCGCCGCTCAAGCCGCCGTCCATCCGGGACTTCGTCGGCTTCGAGGCGCACATCGAGGGCGTGTCCAAGTCGCTCGACGGGCTGGAGCACGTTCCCGAGGAGTGGTACCGGGCGCCCAACTTCTACTTCACCAACCCGCACGCGGCGTACGGGGCCCACGACGAGGTGCCGGTACCGGCAGGCTGCTCGGTGCTCGACTTCGAGCTGGAGGTGGGCGCGGTCATCGGGCGGGCGGGGCGCGACCTCACGCCCGAGCAGGCCCGCGAGCACATCGTCGGCTACCTCGTCTTCAACGACTGGTCGGCCCGTGACCTGCAGAAACCGGAGAAGAACCTGGGCCTCGGCTTCTCCAAGGGCAAGGACTTCGCCAACACGCTCGGCCCGTATCTCGTCACCGCCGACGAGGTGGAGGACCGCAGGGACGCGGACGGTTTCCTCGATCTGGACATGACCGCCACCCTGAACGGCGAGCTGATCGGCCGGGACACACTCGCCAACGTGTCCTGGACCTTCGAGGAGATGGTCGCCTACGCCGCCCGTGACACCTGGGTGCGCCCCGGTGACATCCTCGGCTCGGGCACCTGCGGCTGGGGCGCGCTCGCGGAGTTCTGGGGCCGCGTCGGAGAGCGCACGCCCCCGCCCCTCGTCCCCGGCGACGAGGTGACACTCACCGTCGAACGCCTCGGCAGCCTCTCCAACCGCATCGTCACCGGACGCGGCGACGCGTATCTTCCGCGCGCCCGCAAGCGGGGCCGCACACCACGGCCGTAGCACGCGATCCTGTGCTGCCGCCGGGTCCGGCATGTGCGGGTCATGTGAGGGCACATGCTTGCCGACCTGCGCGTATTCCCCAGGGCGATGCCTCGCATCCGTCTTCCTGAGAATGCGCGCACGAACCTTCCTCACGCCCGCCTCCCGTCGTTACGCTCCGGTTTCACGGCCGTACGACGATGTGGCCGGCGCCTGCCGCCAGGCGGGACGGAAGGAGACATCCGTGGGTCTGGGAGCGATCGATCTCAATCTTCTGGTGGCGCTGGAGGCCCTGCTGGAGGAGAAGAACGTCACGCACGCCGGTGTCCGCCTCTCCACCAGTCAGTCCGCGATGAGTGGTTCGCTCGCCCGGCTGCGCCGGCACTTCAACGACGAGCTGCTGGTGCGGGTGGGCCGCGAGTACGAGCTGACCCCGCTGGCCGAGCGGCTGCTGCCCGTCGTACAGGCCTCCCTGTACAAGGCCGAGGAGGCTCTGTCGCTGACCCGGCGCTTCGACCCGGAGCGCAGTCGGCAGCGTTTCTCGGTGGTGATGTCGGACTACGTGATGACGGTGTTCGTGGAACCGCTGCTGCGGGCCATCGCGGACGAGGCGCCCGGCGTACGCATCGACTTCCACCCCTTGGTGCACGGCCAGCCGGAGAACGAGACCCATCTGCGCTGCCACGACCTGATGGTGGTGCCGCTCGGCTACCGGCTGCCGGGGATCAGCGAGGCCGTGATGCACGACCGGTTCGTGTGCATCGTCGACCCCGACAACCCGCGCCTCGTCGACGGCCGGATCACGCTCCGCGACCTGGCCGAGATGCCGCATGCCGCCTCGGCGTTCGGTAAGAGCCAGACGCCCGCGGACCGCCAGCTGGAGACCCTCGGCATCGCACCGAAGGTGCAGGTCAGCGCGCCGGGGTTCAGTGTGCTGCCGTTCCTGGTGGGCGGCACCGACCTGGTCGCCCTGGTGCCCGAACGGCTCGCCCGGCGCTACGAGGGCTTCGCCCGCTGTGTCGCCGTACCGACGCCGTTCCCGGACGTACCGCTGGTCGAGGCCATGTACTGGCACCACAACCGGCACTCCGACCCGGCGCACCGCTGGCTGCGCGAGACCATGCGCAGGGTGGGTATCTCCCTGGACGAGCCGGAGGAACCGGCATCGGTGACCGACTCGGGGATCGTGGACACGGATGCCAGCCATGAGGAACGCGCGTTTCCGGAGCTTGCCCCCGCTTCCTAGCGTGGGAGGGGAATCCCGATCCCCCTTGGAGGAACCGTGAGCCGTACGCGTCTGTCCGGCCGTACCGTCGTCGTCACCGGAGCCGCACAGGGCCAGGGCGCCGCCGAGGTGACGGCGGCGGCCCGGGAGGGCGCGTCGGTGATCGCGACCGATGTCCTCGACGAGCCCGGCGAGAAGCTCGCCGCCGCCCTGCGCGCCGACAGCCTCGACGTCACCTACCGCCACCTCGACGTGTCGTCGGAGGGCGGCTGGGCGACCCTCGCGGCCTCTCTGGACGTCGTGCACGGGCTCGTGAACAACGCGGGCATCGCCGTACGGGCACGGCTCGGTGAGGTCGAACTCGCCGACTGGAACCGGGCGTTCGCGGTGAACACGACGGGCGCGCTGCTCGGCATCCAGGCGCTGGCTCCGCTGATGCCGGCCGGTTCGTCGATCGTGAACGTCGGCTCGGTGGCCGGTCTGACGGCCCATCACGCGGTCGCGTACACGGCGAGCAAGTGGGCGCTGCGGGGCCTGTCCCGGGTGGCCGCACTGGAGTTGGCTCCCCGCGGCATCCGTACGAACGTGATCCACCCCGGATACATCGAGACCCCGCTGATGGCGACCGCGAACCCGGTGTTCGTACGCGCGCACCTCGCGATGACACCCCAGGGCCGCCCCGGCACCACCGACGAGGTGGCACCGCTGGTCGTCTACCTGCTCTCGGACGAGGCGTCATATGTCAACGGCGCGGAGATCACCGTGGACGGCGGCTACTCGGCACACGGCGGCGTGAAGGCCATCACGAATGCGCTCGACGCAGGCACATCCAGCCCGTCCACCGGACACTCGTAACTGGTAGTTCTGTGAGAGGGCCGAAGGGGCCCCGCCCGACGGCTGGCCGAACGAGGGCTCTTCCTCGTCTGTTCAGTAGCAGCAGACGAGGACCAGAACGGGCGGGACTTCCGGGAACAGTTCTTCGGGGCTCATGCCGTCGCCCCAGTTCCGCGAAGTGGTCACCGGGGTAGCGGTACGAGTAGTCCACTCCGCATTCTGTGAACGCGATGGCCCAGCGGCGTTCTCGCTGTTCGGGGGTGAGCGGCAAGATCTCTTCCGCCTTGAAGATCTCGCGGGCTTCGGCGGAGCTGATGCCGGTCCACGGCCTGTCCCACGGGTGTAGCTGCGGGGCATGCTGGATGACGGGGGCAGGGGCGGGCTGTGCGGTCCGGTACGACTCCCCGATTCCGCCGTACCAACAGATTGCGGCGGAGGTCGTCCGGGACATCGAGTCGGGCGCGCCGGCAGTGGACCGCCCGGTTCCCTCGGAGTCCGCCCTCATCCAGCGGTGGGGCGTGGCCCGGGACACCGCGCGGCGAGCGGTGCGGCATCTGCGGGATCAGGGCTACGTCTACACCGTGCCGCAGCGAGGAACGTACGTACGGGAGCGCAGCAGCGAAGCTGACGAGAGCTGACACCAGGACTGTGCGCGAGCCCCGCCGCGGCTTGACCCGTTCGGCAGTCCATCCGCCGGGCCGGTGCTTCGCGGAATCCCGGTTGTGGCACGTCGTGCACAGCGGACGGAGACAAGAGAATGCATCCGGATCGGTGGCACCCCGAGCGACCAGCGCACGCCGTGACTCGGGGAAGTGGTCGGCAACGGTCGCTGTCTTGCTGCACAGCACGCACCACGGATGCGCGTACAGGTAGCGGCGCCGGATGCGTTCCCACTTGACCCCGTATCGCCGGGGACAGAGCAAGGGGGACGGGGGCTTACGCGGCATGGGGGGATCACCCCCGATGGGGTGGGAAAGTCGGCCGTGGGAAGATTCACGCGGGTCGGCAGCGAGTCGGTCCGGCGAAAGGGCGTCATCACATGTCAGCAGGATTTTCGGAATGGAAAGTCAACCGGCAATACTCAGTGAATGACCGTGCCGCCTACTTGGGCAAGCAGTATCGCTGCCTGGTGACACACAAATCGAATTCTGCATGCAATCCGAAGACAGCTGTCAAAATGTGGCAAAAGTACACTGCCTAGCCGCTACATCACCTGCCTCGGCGCGAGCCATGAAAAGCCCGTATCGGGGCAGTGCCATACGCGGGCCGAATGGATTCGAACCGTCTCTACCGCCCGGTTTCAGCACGGAGACCACCCGCACCTACTCGGGGCAGAGTGCATGCCTGCACCGCACCCGTATGGGCCGAGTAGGGGTCCGTACGACGGGTGCGGTGCCCAGCGGACGGGTTATCCACAACCAACGGGCTATCCACCAAGATCTAATCGACGAGCGCGCACATGTTCAGCTCTGCGCATGACCGATGAGCGAACCAACGTCCTACAGCGATCCCACAGCGATCCACTGTCCGCCGCCGCTCCGCCGTGGTCGGCTGAGTCCATGACGCCGGAGACCAGAGCCACCAAGGACAAACCACAGTTCGAACTCCGATGCGGCGGGCTGCACTTGGTCATACAGCGAATACCCGCATGGCTTGTCACGCTGGTGTTCACAGCAACGGGAGCGGGGGTCACGTGGCGGATGGGCCGATGAACGGAGCGGACGGAGGGCTTGGATCTTCCTACCGCCGTGTTCAAGTGCACTGGCTAGCCGGGCCTACCAGGGCAGGGCGCGCGCCTACACCGCGCCCTGCCTCATATGGGTAGTCCCACCAGCGGTTGGGCAGTGGAGGGCAGACGATTTTTCCCTTCCAGACATCATTGGCTACCTGCGTTCTGACCAGCGGGAGCCGCCGCCAGTTCCGAACTCCGTTGCCGTCTTGAGCTGGTGGCATTCGCGGCACAGCACGTGCACGTTGTCGCCTGTGTCTGTCCCGCCCGTGGCAAGGGGCCGCAGGTGGTCCACTTCCACTTCACACGCGGGGAAGTCGTCCAGACACCACGCGCACCGGGCGGAACCCTTCCGGTCGATGGTCCGGCGGAGTCGTACAGCAGCGTTATACAGTGCGGCTCGTCGCCCTCGGGACCGACGAGCCCGAACCGACGGACGGTTCTGATAAGCCCGGTCGTGAACGTCGCAGCGTCCGCGGCGAGTTGCCGTGTTGCTGCACTCGGTACAGCGCGCCATGGCCGCCCCTTGGTGCTCGTTGTTGCGTGCCCACCCCCGGACTTGAACCGGGGAACTCTGCGACCGACATCCCCGAGTCGGGGCCGGTACCGCGCACCTCTACCGTTGGGTCAGTGGGCTCGGTGTTGTCCTCGCCGGCTCGGCCGGTCCGGACATGGTGGGGAGACCACACGGGCTTACAACCCGTTTCAGCGACTCGCGGACGAGCCGGTTACTCATGGGCGGTGCGATCTCCCCGCGCTCTGCCTCACGACCCCTGCGGCCACCCCGAACGGGTGCGTGGTGCACGGGCAGAGCTGTTGGTGAGGGTGGGCACTCGGTCCGCCGTTTCCGGGCTGGCGGGGTGCGCGGTAGTCCCTGGTCCCTCTCTCGGAAGTAATAGGGACGGACAGATTTCCACCCGGTCCGAGCTATGACGAAATGACGTTCGGGCTGTCGTTGTAGACCGTGCCCGCGAGGGGGTTCCGGGGTGTAGTCGTCATGCTCTCCGTAGAGAGCGACGCGTTCCTGTGAGGGCGGGCGAGAGGGGCGGTGAGGGTGTTCACCTGTGATCACTCCAGAGTGGTACGTCTGGAGTATCCGGGCCGGCGTTTGAGGACGAGCGCGTTCAGCGCGATACGGGGGTCTGGGGCAGCGCCCCCGGTCAACGCCCGCGCCGACTCCCTACAGGCGAGGAGGCCGGGGCAGATGCCCCGGCCTCCTCGCCTGCGTACACCGGATCACGCGGTCGCGGGCTGCACCTCCACCTCGCCGGTCGCGCCGACCTCGGAGCGTGCGGTGTTCTTCCTGACCAGGAACAGGGTGACCACCGCGCCCAGCAGTGAGGCGCAGCCGCAGATCACCACGCCCAACGCCATGCCGTGGCCGAGCGCGGCCTGAGCGGCGGCCCGGGCACTGTCGCTGCCCGCGTTGACGACGGCGAGCGGCCCGGCCGCCGCCTCCATCCCCGCGTCGGCCCCACTGAGCTTGCCGACCAGCGCGGCGGACGCGGCACTCATCGCGATCGTGCTGATGACGGCGGGACCGAGCCCTTGCCCGAACTCGCGTACGAGGCTGGTGGCGCCGCTGGCCATGCCGGTCATGTGGATCGGTACGGCGTTGACGGCGGCGGAGGTCAGCGACGACACCACGCAGATGAAGCCGACGCCGAGCAGCAGCACCGGACCGATGAAGGCCGCGAGGGAGGTGGTCGTGATGGGCAGGGCGGCGATCCAGAACTGGCCGGCGGCCATGGGCAGCAGTCCGCCCATCAGCAGCCAGCGGGCGTCCACCCTGGTGAGCATCCTGCTCAGCACGGGGGCGAGGAGCAACGGGATCAACTGGAGGATGACGAAGGGCATGCTGGCCCGCAGGGCGCTCAGATGCATCACCGCGCCGAGCCGGATGGACACGCAGTACGCGGTGCCGATGAAGCCGAACATCCCGGCGAGGGCGACGACGGCAGCCGCCGCGAACGAGGGGATCTTCAGCAGTTCCAGGTTGAACATCGGTGACGCGGCGCGCAGTTCGGCGACGACGAACCCGACGAGGGCAATCGCGGCCAGGGAGAGCGAGCCGACGATCGCCGCACTGCTCCAGCCGCGCTCGCCGCCCTCGATGATGCCCCAGAGCAGGGCGGTGAGCCCGACGGCGATGGTGATCTGGCCGGGCCAGTCCAGGGTGCGGCCCTCAGGTGCCTTGGAGTCGGTGACCAGCTTCCAGCACGCGACCGCGACGACCAGCCCGAGGACGACCGGCGGGACGAACGCCCAGCGGAAGTCGGCGACCGTGGCGAGGATTCCGGAGGACAGCGGTCCGGCGGCCGAGGCGAGGGAGATGCTCAGTGCCCAGGTGGATACGGCTTTCGCCCGGTCCTTCTGGTCCGGGGTGGCCGCGGCGATGACCGCGAGGGAGCTGGGGAAGAGCGCGGCGGCACCGACACCGGCGAGTGCCTGGCCGACCCAGAGCATGCCGATGCTCTGCGCGGTGGCGTTGAGGAGTTCACCGAGCGCCAGGATCAGTCCGCCGAGCACCAGCAGGCGTTTACGTCCGAACAGGTCTCCGAGCACACCGAAATTCAGCTCGAGAATGGCGGTGGGCAGAATGAAGGCGGAGGTCACCCAGGCCACTTGGGAACCCGAGGCACCGAATGCGGCCTGGATTTCCCCGTTGATGGGCGAGGGAACGGTAATGCACAGTTGTGCCGCCGCGACCGCGAGGCAACAGGCTATGAGTGTGCCCTTGTCGAGTCTGTTCGGGGAGATCGATTTCGTTGTCTGCGTCATCGCGGCTTCTTCTCTATGAGTTCGATGAGATTTCCCTCGGGGTCACTGACCCAGGCCATACGCACGCCCGGTTGGGGGGACGGCCCCGGTTTCATGACCTCGCCCGCTCCATGGGCGACCAAGGCGTCGTGAACGGGGTCGAGTTCGGGGGTGGTGACCGCGAAGTGCCCGTATCCCTCGGTGAGCGCGGCGGTCAGCGGATCCGGGGCCCGCAGGCCCGGCGCGGAACCGGGCCGGGCGAGCAGTTCGATGCGCCAGCCGTCCGCGTGCTCCAGGACGACTCCTCTCAGTCCGGGGCCTTCGAGGTGGAACTCGAAGACGGTCCTCAGGCCGAACGCGCCCTGGTACCAGGCGGTTTGGGCGGCCAGATCGCGTACGTTGACACCCACGTGGTCGAGTCGGGTGGTCACGTCCGCTCAGCCCGCCATCGCGCTGTCGCCGCCGTCGACCATGAGGTTGGCGCCGTTGACGAACGCCGCCTCGTCGGAGCAGAGGAAGGCCGCGGCCCGTGCGATGTCCTCCGGCTCCCCGACCCGCCCGACGGGGATGCGCGCCTCCAACTGGGCCCGGGGCCCGTCCGGGTCGTCGAGGAACGGCGCGGTGGCCGACGTGCGGGTCATGCCGGGAGCGATGGTGTTGACCCGGATGCGGTGCGGGGCGCCGGCCGCGCACAGGTGTTTGCTCATCGCCAGCACCCCGCCCTTGGCTGCCCCGTGGGGCACCATCGGCATGAAGAGCGCCCCTCGTACGGCGGCCACGGAGGCCACGTTGAGGACGACTCCGCCGCCGCGCGCGATCAGGTGCGGCCAGGCCGCCCGCGTGCAGAAGTAGGGGATGTCCAGTTCGTTGCGGATGGTGAAGTACCAGTCCTCGACGGGCTGGGAGTCGAACGGTCCGTTCCGCAGGGCGGAGGCGTTGTTGTAGAGGATGTCGATCCCGCCGAAGGCCGCGAGGCCGGCCTCGATCCACTCACGGGATCCGCTTTCGGTGGAGAGGTCCACGGGAGCCAGTGACCGCATGATTCCACCGGCCTTCTCGACGATTTCGACGGTTTCGGAAGCGCTGTCCTCGTCAAGGTCGCAGCCGAATACCGTGGCGCCTTCCGCGGCGAATACAAGGGCCGCGGCGCGACCTATTCCGGCCCCCGTTCCACTGATGAAGGCGATTTTCCCGGCCAGTCGACCCATGGTTGCCCTGTCCCTTGTCCAGTGCCGCCGGAGTGCGGTGTTGGAAGCGTAGGTACGGCCATTCGACAGAACAAGAAATGCGTCGCTCCAGGCCCATCGGGGGTTCGTATGGCTGGTATGCGCACCACGGCGGCGGGCGCGTTTTGGTTGGATGGCCTCATGACCACCGACGAGCACGCGCGGATGATGCGGGCCAACGAGGCCAACTGGGACGCCCGTACCCCCGTCCATCTCGCCAGCCGTTTCTACGGTCTGGGCGAGAGCCTCGATCCGGCGCGCTGGTTCGCCTCCTGGGAGTGGGAGGACCTCGGCGAACTGGCCGACCGCGATGTGCTCCACCTCCAGTGCCACCTCGGCACGGAGACCCTCGCCTTCGCCGAGCGCGGGGCACGGGCCGTCGGCCTCGACATTTCCGAGGCGTCCGTGACGGCCGCACGCGGCATCGCGGCCAAGGCGGGCCTCGACGTGACGTACGTACGGGCGAACGTGTACGACGCCGTGCAGGCGCTGGAGCAAAGGCGGTTCGACGTCGTGTACACCGGGAAGGGCGCCCTGTGCTATCTGCCCGATCTGGACCGCTGGGCGGAGACGGTCGCTCAACTCCTGCGTCCCGGCGGCCTGTTGTACATCGTGGAGTTCCATCCGCTGCTCAACTCGCTCGGCCCGAAGCCCGCTCCGGACGACACCGGTGAACTCCTGCTGCGGCACGACTACTTGGGCGCTCCGGGTGCCGCCGTGCACCGCGACGCGACGTTCACGTACACCGACGGGCCGGCCGTGGCGGGGGCCACCGAGAGCTTCGAGTGGATGCACGGAATGGACGAGGCGGTCAACGCGTTGATCGGGGCGGGACTGACCATCCGACGGTTGCGCGAGAGCGACGAACTGCCCTGGCCGCGCTGGCCCCGTATGGAACGTACGGAGTCGGGCTGGTGGCGGTTGCCCGAGCCGCGCATCCCGCTCCTGTACGGGCTCCTCGCGAGCCGCTGAGTCACAACTCACAGCCATGGCCGCGCACCGTGTGCTACGGTGCTGTCAGCACTTGTGTACGCCCTGTTCCGGGCGCCGGTGCAGTTCATCCTCAGTTCGCTGACCCGCCCGTCGGATTCCCGATCGGCGCATCAGCTCACTCAGTACCACCTCACCAGCTGCGACGTAGTTCTGCCGTACCCGAGGTGTTGCTGTCTTCCGCCGCCCGTTGGCGCGCCCGGCGCGCTCGGTTCTCGCGGCCCTCCCCCTTCCTGTTTCCTCCGCGTGCCTCATGCGGCATGCGTCTCCGTCCTTGAAAGGACTCCCGACCATGACCACCACACTCGAACACCCCCCGGTAGAACAACTGCCCCCGACCCGGATCGCGACCGGTGTCCTCGACATCGACGGCAACGGGAAGGGGTACCTGCGGGCCGCCGACAGCTGCCTGCCCACGCCCACCGACCTCCAGGTCTCCCCGGCCCTGATCCGCCGCCACGGCCTGCGCAAAGGCGACCTCGTCGTCGGCGCGCAAGGCGCTCAGCGCGCTCTGACCGAGGTCGCGCTGGTCAACGGCCGCGCACCCGAAGAGCTGCGCGGCCGACGTCACTTCCGCGACCTCACCCCGCTGCACCCTCGTGACCGGCTCCGTCTCGAACACCCGGCGGCCGGACTCACCGGACGCGTCGCCGACCTGATCGCACCCGTCGGCAAGGGCCAGCGCGGGCTGATCGTGGCCCCGCCCAAGACCGGCAAGACCGTACTGCTCCAGCAGATCGCGGCGGCTGTCGCCGGCAACCACCCCGAGTGCCGCCTGATGGTGGTGCTGCTCGACGAGCGGCCCGAGGAGGTCACCGACATGCGGCGCTCCGTGCGCGGCGAGGTGTACGCCTCGACGTTCGACAAGGCGCCCAAGCAGCACATCGCGCTCGCCGAACTCGTCATCGAGCGGGCCAAGCGGCTCGTCGAGGCGGGCGAGGACGTCGTCATCCTCCTGGACTCCCTCACCCGGCTGTGCAGGGCCCACAACAACGCGGCGGCCTCCGGTGGCCGAACCCTCAGCGGCGGGGTCGACGCCGCCGCGATTCTCGGGCCGAAGCGGCTGTTCGGCGCCGCACGCCTGGCCGAGGAGGGCGGTTCGCTCACGATTCTCGCCACGGCCCTGGTGGAGACCGGCTCCCGGGCCGACGGCTTCTTCTTCGAGGAGCTGAAGGGCACGGGCAACATGGAGCTCCGGCTGAGCAGCGAGCTCGCCTCCCAGCGCGTCTACCCGGCCGTCGACATCAACCCGTCCGGCACCCGTCGCGAGGAACTCCTGCTGTCCCCGGCCGAGTTGACGACCGTACAGGGGCTGCGGCGGGCCCTGCAGACGCGGGACGGCCAGGCGAGCCTGGAGACCCTCCTGGAGCGGCTCCGCAGCACGCCCGACAACGCGACCTTCCTTCGGCGGATCCAGCCGACACTGCCCGCCGAGTAGCCACGCCTTTGGGTGCCCGTGTGCTCCCGGGTGTGGCATCCGGGTGTTCGGGCCCGCTTCTCGGCCCCGGCAGCGCCCCGTTCGGCGCGTCCATTCTTACGTTTGCGGTATGACCATCAGATTCCCTTCCCGGATCGCCGCCTCCTGCTGTGCGCTGTGCGTGACGGGCGTGCTGGCGCTCACGCCCGCCCCGGCGTCCGCCCGCACCGGTGCCGACCCGGTCACCCCGAGGGCCGGGGACGCGGGACCGCTGTACCGCTCCGGCACCCAGGCCCGGCTCCGCCCCGGAGCGCCCCGACTCCCCCGGGACGTGTCCGCGCTGTCGTGGCTGGTGGCCGACGCCGGCACCGGTGAGGTGCTCGCCGCGCACAACGCCCACCGCAAGCTGCCGCCGGCCAGCACGCTCAAGACACTCTTCGCCCTCACCGTGCTGCCCACGCTGCCCGCGGGCCTGCAGCACAAGGTCACCGAGGCCGATCTGGCGGGCATCGGGGCCGGCAGCAGTCTGGTCGGGGTCGCGGCGGGGCGTACGTACCGTGTCTCCGACCTGTGGCGAGGGGTGTTCCTCAACTCCGGGAACGACGCCGTGCACGTCCTGGCCGCCATGAGCGGGGGCTGGCGCGACACCGCCGTCCGGATGCAGGCCCGGGCCCGCTCCCTGGGCGCCCGCGACACCCATGTGCGCTCGCCCGACGGCTACGACACGTCGGGGCAGGTGTCGTCGGCGTACGACCTCGCGGTGTTCGGCCGGACCGGGTTGCGCAACGCCGACTTCGCCGCGTACTGCGGCACGGCCTACGCCAAGTTCCCGGGCGGGGGCGGCTGGTCGTACGAGATCCAGAACACCAACCGGCTGCTGACCGGCGCCAACGGCGTCGAGCGCTACCGGGGGGTGATCGGCGTCAAGAACGGCTACACCAGCAGGGCGGGCAACACGCTGGTCGCCGCCGCGCGCCGGGGCGGGCGCACCCTGGTCGTCACGGTGATGAACCCTCAGGACGGCGGCGGATACGCCGTCTACGAGGAGGCCCGCTCGCTGCTCGACTGGGGCTTCGGGGCCGCCGGACGCGTCGATCCCGTCGGCTCGCTGGTCGCCGCGCGGCCAGTGGCGCAGGCGGGCCCGGAGGCGTCGGCCCCGGTGCCGGTGGCCGCCACCGTGGCCTCCGACAGCGGGCCGGGCTGGCCGGAGACCTGGACGATCCTCGGAGCGGCCGTGCTCGGCGCCGGAGCGGTGTCGCTGGTGTTGCGGCTCGTGGGCCCGAAACGCGTCTGACCGGCGTCGTCCACGGGCAGCCACAGCAGCAGCCCGAGGGTGACCCAGACGTACGCGCTGCCGCCGACGAAGCCGTCGACGCCGGACGCGTCGTCGAACCACAGCCACACCACGCTCGTGCACAGCACCGCGTACAGGGCGCCCGCCACGCGCGCGTGCCCGGTGCGCAGCAGGACGGCGAACGACGGGAGCAGCCAGACGAGATGGTGGACCCAGGTGATCGGGCTGACCAGACACGCGGTCAGCCCGGTGAGGGCGAACGCCGCCCACCAGTCCCCCACCGCGACGGCCCGCCGGGCCCGCCACGCCCAGACACCGAGGACGACCACAACCACCACCAGCCACACGGCACGGCTCGGCTCGCCCGGCGCGGCCAGCCGAGCCAGCACACCCTGGAGCGACTGGTTGGAGACGTAAGCCGCCTTCCCGATGCGCTGGGTGTCCCACAGCGCCTCGCTCCAGTAGAAGCGTGAGGCGTCCGGCGCGACCCAGACCGCGAGCGCGGTGGCCGCACCGGCGACGGCCGTCGCGACCCCGGCTGCCCGGCGCCGTCCGGCGAGCAGCAGCAAGCCGATGAACAGGGCCGGGGTCAGCTTGATGGCGGCGGCGAGCCCGATGCCGATGCCCGCCCAGCGGGCCCGCCCGGTCGTCAGCAGCCAGGCGTCGGTGAGGACGAGGGCCAGCAGTACGAGGTTCACCTGGCCGAAGCTGACGGTGTCGCGGACGGGTTCGAACAGCGCCAGTGCGCAGCCGGTCAGGGCCCAGCCGTACCAGCCGTACCGGCGCAGCACGGGTCCGGTGGTCATCCACACCACCGCGCCGAGCGCCGCCAGGTTGAGGAGCAGCGCGGCGGTGATCGCGGCGCGCAGCCCGAGCAGGGCCATCGGCAGCATGCTGACGGCCGCGAACGGCGGATAGGTGAAGCCGTACGCCGTGCCGGGCACCCGGTAGTCGTAGATCCGGCCTCCGTGGTGGACCCAGGTGTCGACGGTCCCGTAGTAGACCCGCAGGTCGAACCAGCCGCGCAGCAGGGGCACGGTCGCCGTGAACACGGTCACCGTGACGACGAGGACGAGCACCAGGAGCAGCCGTTCCCGGTCGGTGCGGGGCAGTCTCACAGGCCTCAGGCTCATACCGTGCTCTCCCGCAGGGGTGTCCGGGCCGTCTGGTGGGCCTGCCAGAGGACGACCACGGCCAGCGCGCCTCCGGAGACGGCCAGGACCAGTTCCTCGGTCCCGGCGGGCGCGCCGCTCGGCAGGGCGAGGAGCGCGACGACTCCCGTGACGGCGGCGAGGCGGTGGCGTATCGCCGGGCTGGTGCTGGGCGCCGCGGCGGCGATGAGGAACAGGGCCCACAGGGCGTACCAGGGCCGGATCGCCGGGCCGAGGACGACCACGACGGCCAGGCTGAGGCCGAGTGCGTAGAGCGGGCTGACGCGTGGCCGGCGCAGCCATATGAAGGCGATGGCGAGAACGGTGACGGCGATGCCGAGCAGGTGCCAGGCCGGGACGGCGAGCGGTGCCAGATCGCTGCCGATCTCTGTGAGCGCGGCGGCCGTCGCGCGGCCGAGAAGGCTGGTGAGGGCCCAGTTCTGGGGTGACACCGGGGTTTTCAGGGCGCCTATCCAGCCGTAGCCGGTACCGGCCAGCGCGGTGACGCCGACAGTGGTGGCGGCTGCCGCGCCCGCGGTGGTCAGTACCGCCCGTACGGGGCTGCGGCCCGCGCGGATCTGGAGCGCCACGACCGCGGCGAGGCCGAGGACGGCCGGCGCCTTGACGAGGGCGGCGAGCGTGACGAGCACGGCGCCGAGGACCGGCCACCGGCCCAGCGCCGCCACCAGGCCGACGCCGAGCAGCCCGAGCATGATGGCGTCGTTGTGGGCGCCTGCCACCAGGTGCAGCAGGACCAGCGGGTTGAGGGCGCCGAGCCAGAGCGCTGCGGCCGGGTCGGCGCCGCTGTGCCGGGCGAGGCGGGGCAAAGCCGCCGCCATCAGTGCCACGCCGAGCAGCGCGACGAGCCGCAGGCCGAACAGGCCGGCGGGGATCTCGCCCCGGGTCAGTCCGGAGAGCCCCGACGCGACGGCGAGGAACACCGGGCCGTAGGGCGCGCCGGTCTGCTGCCACACCGGGGCGACCTCGGCGGCGAGGGGGCCGCCGAGCAGGGCGGGGCCGTGCGTGTACACGTCCATGTGCGCGTCGACCATCGCGCCCTGGGCGAGATAGCTGTAGACGTCCCGGCTGAACAGGGGCGGCGCGAGGAGGAGCGGGGCCGCCCAGACGGCGAGGACGAGCATCAGGGACCGTACGGTGGGCGGCTCCGAGCCCCGGACCAGCCTGCCGAGCAGGGTCCAGGCGGCGATCAGCAGGACGACGCCGAAGTAGACACCGACCAGGCCCAGTGCGGCGCGGGCGGTGGAGGGCGCGATGAGTTCGCGTACAGGGAGGGCCCCGGCGGTCTCGCCTCCGAGGGCGAGGCATGCGGTGCCGATCAGGCCTGTGGCCTGGCAGCGGTGGAGGTTGATCGGGGGAGCCTTGGCCAGCACCTGGTCAGCGTGGCAGGGGTGGGTGGACGGAGGGCTACGGGACGCCTTCCTGGCGGGGGCCTGCGTGTTACCGGTGGGTGGTCTGCTGCCGGCCGGTGGGGGCCTGTCGCGCCCGCGCGGCGGTAGCCGCACATTCGGCACAGCCCCATGCCCCTGAGGGGCGCCCCCTCATCAGAAGACCGACACTCCCGTCAGTGTCGTGAAGCGGTCCAGGGCCGCCACCCCCGCAACCGAGTTGCCCCGCTCGTCCAGCCCCGGGCTCCATACGCACAGCGTGCAGCGGCCCGGGACGATCGCGATGATGCCGCCCCCCACTCCGCTCTTGCCGGGAAGGCCCACTCGATAGGCGAAGTCTCCTGCCGCGTCGTAGGTGCCGCAGGTCAGCATGATGGCGTTGATCTGTTTGGACTGGCTCTGGGTAAGGAGGCGAGTGCCGTCGGCCCGGACGCCGTGGCGGGCCAGGAAGGCCGACGCGAGGGCGAGGTCGGCGCAGGACGCCTCGACCGAGCACTGCCGGAAGTACTGCTCCAGCAGGTCCGGGACCGGGTTGTCGATGTTGCCGTACGAGGCCATGAAGTGCGCGAGGGCGGCGTTGCGGTGGCCGCGTCCGGCCTCGGAGGCGGCGACCTCCTTGTCGAAGGTGAGCCCGGGGTTGCCGGACTCCGTGCGCAGGAAGTCGAGGAGCGTGCCGGCCGCGTCCCCGGTACGGGTGTGCAGGCGGTCGGTGACGACGAGCGCGCCCGCGTTGATGAACGGGTTGCGCGGGATGCCGCTCTCGTACTCCAGCTGGATCAGGGAGTTGAAGGGATTGCCGGAGGGTTCGCGGCCGACGTGCTCCCAGAGTTCGTCGCCCTCGCGGGCCAGGTCGAGGGCGAGGGTGAAGACCTTGGTGACGGACTGCGCGGAGAACGGCTCCCGCCAGTCCCCCACCCCGTACACCGTGCCGTCGAGTTCGGCGACGGCCATGCCGAAGCTGCGCGGGTCGCGGGCGGCGAGCGCCGGGATGTAGTCGGCGGGGCGCCCGCGGCCGGGGGTGCGTTCGATCTCCTCGGCGATGCGTTCCAGGACCGGCAGGAAGGTCGGGGGCGAGGAGGAGGACGAGGGCGAAGGAGCTGATGCCATGATCTCCATTCTCCCTCCGGGCCGGTCCTGGTGCGCATTCGTGGGTGCCCAAGGGGTGCTGGTGAAGCCGGGGCATGCGCCCCTTGGGGGGCGTGGGGCTGTGTCAATATGCGGCTCCGCCGCGATGGAGGTGCCCCCGCTCGAGCGAAGCCGAGAATGGGGGAGCGACCAGCCCCCACCGGCCCGCAGCGAAGAACCCGCCTAACCAGCGGAGCGCTGCGTGCCGTTGCCCGCCAGGATTTCGGGGCGCAGCAGGTCGGCGAGGCGTTCGGCGGGCAACAGGCCCTTCTCCAGGACGAGTTCGGCGACGCCCCGGCCGCTGACGAGTGCCTCCTTGGCGATGTCGGTGGCGGCCGTGTACCCGATGTACGGGTTGAGGGCGGTGACCAGGCCGATGGAGTTCTCCACGCTTGCGCGCAGGGCCTCCGTGTTGGCGGTGATGCCGTCGACGCAGCGTTCGGCGAGTGTGAGGCAGGCGGCGCGCAGGTGGGTGATGGACTCCGAGAGGGAGTGCAGGATGATCGGCTCGAAGGCGTTGAGCTGGAGCTGTCCGGCCTCGGCGGCCATGGTGATGGTGACGTCGTTGCCGATCACCTCGAAGGCGACCTGGTTGACGACCTCGGGGATCACCGGGTTCACCTTGCCGGGCATGATCGACGAACCCGCCTGCACCGGCGGCAGGTTGATCTCACCGAGCCCGGCGCGCGGCCCGGAGGACAGCAGGCGCAGGTCGTTGCAGCTCTTCGAGAGCTTGACGGCGACCCGCTTGAGCACGCCGGACATCTGGACGAACGCCCCGCAGTCCTGGGTGGCTTCGACCAGGTTGGCGGCCGTGACGAGCGGCAGTCCGGTGATCGCGGAGAGGTGGCGGCGGGCCGACTCGGCATATCCGGCGGGGGCGTTGAGGCCCGTACCGATCGCGGTGGCGCCGAGGTTGATCTCGTGGATCAGCTGGACGGCCTCCGCGAGGCGGCTGCGGTCCTCCTCGATCATCACGGCGTACGCCGAGAACTCCTGCCCGAGCGTCATCGGCACGGCGTCCTGCAGTTGCGTACGCCCCATCTTGAGCACGTCGTGGAACTCGACCGCCTTGCGGGCGAAGGCGTCCTGGAGCACGGTCATCGCCTTGAGCAGTTCCTGCACGGCGAAGACGGTCGCGACCTTGACGGCGGTCGGGTAGACGTCGTTGGTGGACTGTCCGAGGTTGACGTCCTCGTTGGGGTGCAGGTGCCGGTAGTGGCCCTTCTCGTGGCCCAGCAGCTCCAACGCCCGGTTGGCGACCACCTCGTTGGCGTTCATGTTCGTCGAGGTGCCCGCCCCGCCCTGGATGACGTCCACCACGAACTGGTCGTGCAGCCTGCCGCCCCGGATCTCCCGGCACGCCTCGACGATCGCGGCGGCCTTCTTCGGCTCCAGCAGACCGAGTTCCTCGTTGGCGAGGGCGGCGGCCTCCTTGACGGCGGCGAGGGCGTCGATGAGGTGCGGGTAGGCGGAGATGGTCATGCCGGTGATGGGGAAGTTCTCCGTGGCGCGCAGGGTGTGGACACCCCAGTACGCCTCGGCGGGAACGTCCCGGTCGCCGAGGAGATCGTGTTCGCTGCGGGTGGCTGCGCCGGTCATGGCTGGGTGGGCCTGCTTTCGTGAAGGGGGCTGGCAATTCAGCCGGTCCGGTGTTCAAGGCCCGCATATCCAGCCCGTCCGGCGTTTGAGGACGAGGCCCCTTCAGGGCCGACAGCGGGGGTCTGGGGGCGTAGCCCCCAGTGGGGTCCCCCCTCTGGGGGAGGGACGGGCAGGGGCGGCGGGGGCGAAGAAATCCGCGCGAATTCCCCTACCGACGCGGTACCGGATCGAGCACGCGGGCAGGTCGGACCCGTCCGACCTCACGGCCGCCGCCGAGCAGAGCCTCGCCCGCGAACTCGGTGAGCAGCGCCGGGTCCACGCCGGCCCGGACGAGTGCCGCCGCCGTCACCGGGACGCGGGCCCGGTTCGCGCCGTCGGCGATCTTCACCGCGACGGCCCGGCCGTCCGGGAGGGCGGCGACCTGGACGCCCTCGAAGCCGTCCTTGCTGAGCAGCCCGGGCACGGCCCGCATCAGCGCGGCCACGTCCCGCCCGGAACCGGAGGCCATCTCGGCGTGGTCGCGCATCGCGTCGGCGACCAGCGCCTCCGGGGTGCCCGGGGCGGCGGTGGTGATCCGGGCCGCGGCGCGGGCGAGACCGTGCAGGGAGATGGAGAAGAGGGGCGCGCCGCAGCCGTCGACGGTGACCCGGGCGATGCGCTGGCCGGTGAGGTCCTCGACGATCTCGGCGATCGCCTGCTGGAGGGGATGGCCCGGGTCCAGGTAGCTGTCGAGGGGCCAGCCGTTGAGCTCGCAGGTGTAGAGCATGGCCGCGTGCTTGCCGGAGCAGTTCTGGGCGAGGCGGGAGGGCAGGCGGCCCTCGCGTATCCAGCCGTCCCGGACGACCGGGTCGAACGGCAGGTCCAGCACATTGCGCAGGTCGTCCTCGGCGAGGCCGGCCAGCTCCAGGATGCGGCGGGAGCCGGCCAGGTGGCGTTCCTCGCCGGAGTGGCTGGCGGCGGCCAGGGAGAGCAGCTCTCCGTCGAGGGGCAGGCCTGCCCTGAGCATGGCCACCGCCTGGACCGGCTTCAGGGCCGAGCGCGGATAGAAGGCCGCCTCGATGTCGCCCACCTGCAGATCCACCTGGCCGTCGGCGCCGAGGACGACGACGGAACCGTAGTGGATGCCCTCGATGACCCCGTCGCGCACCAGGTGCGCGACGGGCGAGTGGAGGGGTTCACGGATCGCGGGGGCGTCCGCCAGAGAACTGCCGTACATGGCTGTCTGTGCTGCTTCCTGCATTACTTCATCCTGCATCACCGCGTGGTTCACGCGTCGGCTCCGGCCGGCCCGCCGGCTTCGGTGGACTGGTTGGCCGTGGTCGCTTCGGCGGCCTTGCGTGCCACCTGGGCGCGGACGGCGTACCAGCCCGCGACCAGTACCCCGGCGATCAGCGGGAGACACAGCACGGTGGTGCGGCCGGCACCGCCGTCGGCGTACATCAGGACGAGAACCGAGGCGAGGAAGGCCAGCGTCACGAGCTCGGTCCACGGGGAGCCGGGGAGGCGGTAGCTCGGCCGGGTCAGCTCGCCGTTCTCGGTCTTCCGCCAGAACACCAGGTGGCAGATCATGATCATGCCCCAGGTGGCGAGGATGCCGATCGCGGCGAAGTTCAGCACGATCTCGAACGCGTCGGCGGGGACGACGAAGTTCAGGCCGACGCCGAGTACGCAGAACCCGCTGGTGAGCAGGATGCCGCCGTACGGGACCTGGCTGCGGCTCATATGGCCGGTGAACTTCGGCGCGGAGCCGGACATCGCCATCGAGCGCAGGATGCGGCCGGTGGAGTACAGGCCCGAGTTGAGGGACGACATGGCCGCCGTGAGGACGACCAGGTTCATCACGCCGCCGGCCGCCGGGATACCGATGTTGGAGAGGACGGTCACGAAGGGACTCTCGCCCGACGTGTACTTGTTCCACGGCAGCAGCATCGCGAGGAGGACCACCGAGCCGACGTAGAAGACACCCACACGCCACATGATCGAGTTGATCGCCTTCGGCATGATCTTCTCGGGGTTCTCGGTCTCGCCCGCCGCGACACCGACGAGTTCGACGGAGGCGTAGGCGAAGACCACGCCCTGGATGATCAGCAGCATGGGCAGCAGGCCGTTGGGGAAGACACCGCCGTTGTCGGTGATCAGGGACGGGCCGGGGGTGGTGCCGTCGACCTCGTGCTGGGTGACCAGCAGGAAGATGCCGATCAGCATGAAGACGACGAGGGCGCTGACCTTGATGATGGCGAACCAGAACTCCAGTTCGCCGAACATCCTCACCGAGATCAGGTTCACGGTGAGGACGACCGCCAGGGCGATCAGCGCGAGCACCCACTGCGGGATGTCGGAGAACAGGCCCCAGTAGTGGGTGTAGAGGGCCACGGCGGTGATGTCGGCGATGCCTGTGGTGGCCCAGTTCAGGAAGTACATCCAGCCCGCGATGTACGCGCCCTTCTCACCCAGGAACTCACGGGCGTACGACACGAACGCACCGGACGAGGGCCGGTACAGGACGAGTTCGCCCAGTGCCCGGACGACGAGGAAGGCGAAGACGCCGCAGACCGCGTACGCGACGAAGAGGGACGGGCCGGCGTCGGCCAGCCGGCCGCCGGCGCCGAGGAACAGGCCGGTGCCGATGGCTCCGCCGATGGCGATCATGTTGACGTGCCGGGACTTCAGCGACTTGCTGTAGCCCGCGTCACCGGCGTCGACGTGTACGGCCTTCTTCTGCGCCGCACCGTTCGCCGCCCTGTTCTCCGTACCGTCCTGCAGGGATTGCTCGCTCACGCCTCGGGTCCGCCTTCCGGGGATGTCTCGTGGGGGGTGTCCGTGTGCGCGGCGCGCACGATGTCGGTGAGGGTCGTGGAGACCCGGTCGAGGTGGTGGGACATGGCCGCCACCGCGTCGTCCTCGCTGCGGTCGATCAGTGCCTCGACGATCGCCCGGTGCTCGCGGTTGGACTGCTCGCGCCGGCCGCCCAGCTCGTTCAGGAAGGCCGACTGACGGGCCAGCGCGTCCCGGATCTCCTCGATCACCCGGCGGAACACCGGGTTCTGGGCGGCCTGCGCCACGGCCAGGTGGAAGAGGGTGTCCATGGCGACCCACGCGGTGGTGTCGGTCTCGTGCTCCATGCGGTCCAGCAGGTGCGCGAGGTGGTCGAGGTCCTCGGGGGTCCGTCGCAGGGCCGCGTAGCCGGCGACCGGGATCTCGACGTGCCGGCGGACTTCGAGGAGGTCACTGGCCGCGTAGTCGCCGAAGGTGGGGTCCTCGACGGTGCTGGACACCACGAAGGTGCCCTTGCCGGTCTTGGAGACGGTCAGGCCCATGGTCTGCAGGGCCCGCAGGGACTCCCGCAGCACGGGCCGGCTCACCTCCAGGCGCCGGCACAGCTCGGCCTCGGAGGGGAGCTTGTCCCCCACGGCGTAATCCCCGCGCTCGATGGCGCTGCGCAGATGACCGAGGACCGCTTCCATCGCGCTGACGCGCCGCGGCACCGAGCCACCTGTCTGGCTGTCTGACAGGTTCACGGGGGTGATCCTGCGGGTGAAGGACCGGGACTGTCAAGGGTGCGAGGCCGGGGCCGTCGTCGCGCCCGTCCTCGTACCCGTCCTCACATCCCGTACCGGCTCAGTTCAGTACACCCGCGCCCAGCAGCCCGAAGAGCAGCAGGCCCACCACGATCCGGTAGATCACGAAGGCGTTGAAGGAGTGCTTGGCGACGAACTTCAGCAGCCAGGCGATGGAGCCGTAGGCGACGACGAAGGACACCACCGTGCCGACGGCCAGCGGCGCCACGCCCACGCCCGCGCCCAGGGCGTCCTTCAGCTCGTACAGCCCGGCGCCGGTCAGGGCGGGGATGCCGAGGAAGAAGGAGAGACGGGTGGCGGCGACCCGGTCCAGGTCGAGGATCAGCGCCGTCGACATGGTGGCGCCGGAGCGGGAGAAGCCGGGGAACAGAAGAGCGAGGATCTGCGAACTGCCCACCAGCATCGCGTCCTTGAAGGTGGTGTCGGCCTCGCCGCGCTTGTGCCGGCCCATCTGGTCCGCGGCCCACATCACCCCGCTTCCGACGATCAGCGAGGCGGCGACCACCCACAGCGAGGCCAGCGGGCCCTCGATCAGCGGCTTGGCGGCAAGGCCGACCACGACGATCGGGATGGTGGCGTAGATGACCCACCAGGCGAACTTGTAGTCGTGGTGGTGGCGCTCGTCGCGGTTACGGAGGCCCCTCCCCCAGGCGGAGACGATCCGGACGATGTCCTTGAAGAAGTACACGAACACCGCGGCGATCGCGCCGACCTGGATGACGGCCGAGAACCCGACCACGGCGTTGTCGTCGACGGGGATGTTCATCAGCCCCTCGGTGATCTTCAGATGGCCGGTCGAGGAGACCGGCAGGAACTCGGTCACCCCCTCGACGGCTCCGAGGATGACGGCCTGACCGACGGAGATGGAGCTCATGGAATCCAGTTCTGCTGGGGAGGGACGGGCAGCGGCGGAGTCAGTCCTACTACACACCGGCAAGGCCCGGACGCCGTCCGCCTACAGCGCGCCGCCCAGCCACACGCCCGCGAAGGCCGCCCCGAGACCGGCCGGCACGCTCACCATGACGTTGGCGACGGCGAGGAGACCCGCCCCGCCCTCGGCCAACCGCAGCGTCTCGTACGAGAAGGTCGAGTACGTGGTCAGCGCACCGCACAGGCCCGTACCCAGGAGCAACTGGAGGTTCGGCCCCGGGGCGGCGCCGGTGAGCAGACCGAGGACCAGACAGCCGGTGACGTTGACGGCGAGGGTGCCCCAGGGGAAGACCGTGTCGTGCCGGGACCGGACCACCCGGTCCGTGAGATAGCGGAGGGGCGCGCCGACCATTCCGCCCACGATCACGAGAAGCCAGTTCACAACGACTTCTTACCGTTCTCGTCCGCTTTGAGGACGCTCACGCGCAGGACGCTGCCGGTCGGCCTGGTCATCGCCGCCTCCGCTTCAGGACCCGGCGAGTCGCGGTCGCGGCGAGCGTCACGGCCGCGAGGGCGGCGAGCAGGGTCGCGGCGAGGTACGCGAACCCGGTGCCGAGGTGGCCGTGCGCGACCAGCTTCTGGATGTCGACCGCGTATGTCGAGAAGGTGGTGAAGCCGCCGAGCACTCCGGTACCGAAGAAGGGGCGTACCAGGTGGTGGGCGGTCCAGATCTCCGTGACGACCACCATGAACACACCGATCACGGCACAGCCGACGACGTTGACCCAGAAAGTGGTCCAGGGGAAACCACCGGCCTGCGCGGGCCAGGCGAGGGAGGCCGCGTACCGGGCGCAGGCGCCGATCGCGCCGCCTATCGCGACCACCCCGACGACGGGCGCCTGCCCGAGAAGGACGGATGGGCGCGGCCGGGCGGCGGCGGTCCCGGTCGGATCGACGGGGGCTGTCATCGTCTTACGTCTCCTACGCGCCTGTGTGCGCAAGCAGGGACGCGGTTCGGATACGGCGGGCCCCACCGCCGCGCCGCGAGCGGGGATCACGGCCGGTCAACAGGGTAACGCCGTGGGTACGGGGGCTGCGCCCCGAAAGAGACGCGGGGCTGTATCGAACACGGCTCCGCCGTGTGGGCGCGACAAGCTCCCGCCGGCCCGCAGAACACTCCGCAGACGGACGGCCCCTACTACCAACCCTTCTCGAACATGCGCGCAACCTCGGCGATGCGCACCTCGTCGGGGCGATAGAACGTGCGCCAGCGGACCCTCTTCGTCCGGACCGCGCCGATGCCCGCCAGCAGGCCCAGGTGCGTGGTGGCGACGGAGAGGGGAACGCCGAGTTTCGCTGCGACGGCCGACGCCGTGACGCCGTCCTCGACGGGATCGCCGTGCCGTTGGGGCGGGAAGTGCGCGCCCGGGTCCTTCAGCCACTCCAGGATCTCCAGGCGTTGCCCGCCTACCGGTCTCTTCAGCATCGCGCCTCCTCGTCCCGGTCACCGCTTGCCGTGTCTCCCAATGTCCCCCAGTTGAGGCCGCCGCGTACGGGGGTTCGCACCTCTTGGCCGAGGTCGAACTCTTTCCATCACGCACGTGAGTTCGAACAAGCCCTTGCATCCCAACGTACAGGGGCCCGGCCACCCCCCTCAGGCAGCCGGACCCCTTGTCACTTCCGTCTCAGCGGTGGCTGAACCACGTCATCGCGGGGAGCGCCTTGTCGTCGTAGCCGAACAGGGCCTGGTTCTCCCAGCCGTTGCCGGAGGAGGCGTCCGTGGGGTCCCAGCCGTTGCCGGTGACCGCCGTCCAGGTCGCCTCCCAGTAGAAGACGCCGAGGCCGCGACCGTTCGGCACGGCCTCCACGACGTTCAGGATGTCCCGGAACCAGGCCGACTGCCCGGCCGTGGACGCCGCGTACCCGGAGACGAGCTCACCGGTCGTGTCGATGATGTTCTCGTGCGAGTCCTTGCTGTCCAGCCGGAAGGGGTAGGCCGTCTCGGCGACGTACACCGGCTTGCCGTAGCGCGCGGCCGCGTCGTCCAGGGTGGTCTGGAAGTCGTAGAGCGAGCCGTGCCAGTAGCCGTAGTAGGACAGGCCGATGGCGTCGAACTTCACACCGTTGGAGACCGCGCTGTCGAACCACCAGCGGGTGCCCGACAGATCGCCGCCCTTGGCCAGGTGCAGCGCGACGGTCGTGCCGGAGTTGACCGCCTTGACCGCGTTGTAGCCGGAGTTGAGCAGCCCGGCGAGCTGCGACCAGTTGTCGGTCGAGCCCTCGGACCACAGCATGCCGCCGTTGATCTCGTTGCCGACCTGGACCATGTCGGCGGTGGTGCCCTGGGACTTGAGGGCGCCCAGGACGTCGTACGTGTGGTTGTAGACGTCCGTCTTCAGCTGAGTGTACGAGTGTCCGGCCCACGCGGCCGGCTTGGACTGGGCGCCCGGGTCGGCCCAGGTGTCCGAGTAGTGGAAATCGACCAGCAGCTTCATGCCCTGCGCCTTGATGCGCTTGGCGATGGCGAGGACACGCGCTTTGTTGTTGTAGCCGTCGGCCGGGTTGACCCAGACCTTGACCCGCGCGTAGTTCATGCCGGAGCTCTTCAGGACGGTGAGCGCGTCCGAGGTCGTGCCGGAGCTGGTCTTGTACGTGCCGCCCAGCGCCTCGCTCTTGGGGAGGGAGGAGATGTCGGCGCCCTTGACGGACAGCCCGCCCGTGCCGGAGGCGAAGGTCAGGTCGTCGACGTTGATCCAGTTGCCCGCGTTGGCATCGGAGTTGACGCTGATCGTGCACTGGTTGTTCGTCACGGCGATCGGCACGACGATCCGGATCCACCCGCTGGCGGAGACGGGCAGGTCGGTGCGCTGCTCGGAGCTGCCGCAGTTCTTCAGCGCTATGTAGGCCGACTTCTGCCCGCCGCCCGAGCGTACCCACGCGGTGAGCTTGTAGTTGCCGTTGGTGAGACCGGACAGGTACTGGTAGGTCTCCACCTTGTAGGCGGAGGCGGAGTAGTGGGACAGGCGGTAACTGCCGCCGTGGCCACCGGACTCGACGTACGAGGCACCCGTGTCGCCGTACTCCGTCCAGCCGTTGGGGACGGCCGCGCCGGAACCGTCGGCCTCGAAGCCGCCGTTGGTGAGGGTGCTGGCCGCCTGCGCAGAGGTTGCGGGGAGCGCGGTGAGGGCGAGGCCTGCGGCGAGCGGGAGCAGCAGTGCCCTGAGGGTGCGCCTGGTGGCGAGTCTGGATGTGCGCCTGGGATGGAACATCGTCGTCCGTCGTCCCTTCGACGTGATGGGTTGGGGGTGTCCCTCCCGAGGGGAAGGAGGGAGCCCCTCCGCCCGCGGCTCTCGTGGCACGCACGGGCGGAGGGGAACTTGCGGCTCAGCCGTCGAGTCGTACGACCCGGACGGCTCCGGCGGGCAGCGCGAGGCGGCCCGCGGCTCGTTCGCCCGTCAGCAGTTCGGTGCCGGGTGCCTCCAGGGGCACCTTGGTGTCCGACGCGGTGTGGTTGACGGCGAACAGGTAGGTTCCCGACTCGCCGGTGCGGCGGACGAGTTCGACGTCGTGCGGGAGGTCGGCGCGGGGTGCGATGTCGGCGTCCTCGGTGGCCCAGCCGAGCAGGGCGTCCAGGCCGTGCGCGTCGAGGCGGGTCGACACGTACCAGGCGGTGCCCTCGCCGAGGCGGTGGCGGGTGACGGCCGGCTGGTCGGCGGTGAGTCCGTCGGCGTACGTCCAGACGGTCTCGGCGCCGCGCGGGACGACGAACTCGGTCCACACGTCGCCGGTCAGCTCGGAGCCGTCGGGGCCGGTGATGCGCACGGCGTCGCCCTGGAGCAGCGGTGAGAACTCCTCGACGGTCAGGCCGAGTACATCGCGCAGGGCACCCGGGTAGGGGCCCTCGTGCACGGCGTCGTGCTCGTCGACGATGCCGGAGAAGTAGGAGACGACGAGGGTGCCGCCGTTCTCGACGTACTCCCTGAGGTTGTTCCCGGCGGCCTCCGTCATCAGGTACAGGGCGGGGACGACGACAAGGGGATAGGCCGACAAGTCGGCTTCCGGGTGGGCGAAGTCGACCGTGAGGTGGCGGTCGTACAGAGCCTCGTAGAAGGCGTCGGCGCGCTCTCGCGGGTCGAGGTCCTCGCTGGGGCGCCACTGGAGGTTCTGCGCCCACCAGGAGTGCCAGTCCCACAGGACGGCGACGTCGGCGACCGTGCGGGTGGATCGGATCGAGGCCAACGAGTCGAGGGAGGCGCCGAGTTCGACGACCTCGCGCCACACGCGGGTCTCCGTGCCGCCGTGCGGGAGCATCGCCGAGTGGAACTTCTCGGCGCCGCGCCGGGACTGGCGCCACTGGAAGAACATCGCGCCCTCGGAGCCCCGGGCCACGTGGGCGAGGGAGTTGCGGGCCATCTGGCCCGGTGCCTTCGCGGGGTTGCGGGCCTGCCAGTTGACACCCGAGGTGGAGTGCTCCAGCAGGATCCAGGGGGCGCCGCCGCCGACGGAGCGGGTGAGGTCGGCGGCCATCGCCAGGTTGACGTGGGTGCGGCGGCCGTCGGTGATCAGGTAGTGGTCGTTGGTGACGATGTCGACCTCGCGGCCCCAGGCCCAGTAGTCGACGGAGTCGCACTGGCTGAGCGCGGTCATGAAGTTGGTGGTGACCGGGATGCCGGGCGACAGGCGGTGCAGGATGTCCCGCTCCATCACGAAGTTCTCGCGCATGGTGGCGTCGGCGAACCGCTTGTAGTCCAGTGCCTGGCCCGGGTTGCCGACCGTGGGTGCGGCGCGCGGCGGGTTGATCTGCTCGAAGGTGGCGTACCGCTGGCCCCAGAACGCCGTTCCCCAGGCCTTGTTGACGCCGTCGACCGTCTCGTACGCCGTCTCCAGCCAGCGGCGGAAGTGGTCGGCGCAGGAGTCGCAGTAGCAGGCCGAGACGGGGACGCCGTACTCGTTGTGCACGTGCCACATCGCGAGCGCCGGGTGGGTGCCGTAGCGCTCGGCGAGCTTCGTGGTGATGTTGGCGGCGGCGGCGCGGTAGTCGGCGTTGCTGTGACAGATCGCGGCGCGGGAGCCGAACTCGTAGCGCACACCCTCGGGGGTGACCGGCAGCGCGTCCGGGTGCTCGCGGTAGAACCAGGCCGGCGGGGCCACCGTGGGCGTACCGAGGTCGGCACGGATGCCGTTCTCGTGCAGCAGGTCCAGCAGACGGCTCAGCCAGCCGAAGTCGTACACCCCGGGAGCGGTCTCCAGCAGGGCCCACGAGAAAATTCCGACGCTGACCATCGTGACGCCGGCCTCGCGCATCAGCCGGACATCCTCCTGCCAGACGCTCTCCGGCCACTGCTCGGGGTTGTAGTCCCCGCCGAAGGCCAGCCTGGTGAGGCCCGTGGGGGTGGTCTCCGGCATGGAATGTCTCCCGGTTGGTGGGTCACTGTGGAACATATCTTGGGAACGTGCACACACAGCTTTCGTAGTGCGGGCCCTAGATAACCGCACGGCAACAACCATTGACAAGTGTCCAGTGTGTTTCTCTACTGTGAACGCTCACAGAAGGATGGCGGGCTTTCGCAGCAGGCGAGGGCCCCACCAGGTCAGGGGAGAACGTTCCATGCCGAACACGAAGCAGTGGCGCCTCGTGGCAACCGCAGTCGCCGTCACGCTCGGCGCCACCACACTCGCCGCTTGCGGGTCCGACGACGACAGCGACGCCCAGTCGGGCCCGGTGTCGCTGACGTACTGGACCTGGACGCCCGGCATGGACAAGGTCGTCGACCTGTGGAACAAGGGGCCGGGCAAGGAGCAGCAGATCACCGTCACGGTGAAGAAGCAGGCGTCCGGCGACACCCTGGTCACCAAGATCCTTACCGCGCACAAGGCCAAGAAGGCGCCGGACCTCGTGCAGGCCGAGTACCAGGCACTGCCGACGCTGGTCAGCAATGACGCGCTCGCGGACATCTCGGGCGATGTCGGCGACACGAAGAAGGACTTCGCCGAGGGTGTCTGGCAGCAGACGACGCTGGGCACGGACGCGGTGTACGCGGTGCCGCAGGACATCGGGCCGATGATGTTCTACTACCGCGAGGACCTCTTCAAGGAGTACGGCCTGAAGGTCCCGACCACGTGGGAAGAGTTCGCCCAGACCGCCCGGGACCTGAAGAACAAGGCCCCGGACAAGGACCTCACCACCTTCTCCGCCAATGACTCCGGTCTCTTCGCGGGCCTGGCCCAGCAGGCCGGCGCCAAGTGGTGGACGACCTCCGGCGAGAAGTGGAAGGTCGGTATCGACGACGCGGCGACCCAGAAGGTCGCCAAGTTCTGGGGCGACCTCGTCAAGGAGGGCGCCATCGACAACCAGCCCATGTACACCCCGGCCTGGAACAAGGCGCTCAACACCGGCAAGCAGATCGCCTGGGTCAGCGCGGTGTGGGCGCCGGGCACACTGACGACGGCCGCACCGGACACCAAGGGCAAGTGGGCGATGGCCCCGCTCCCCCAGTGGTCGGCCGGCGAGGACGTGACGGGCAGCTGGGGCGGCTCCTCGACCGCCGTCACCACCGACTCGGGCCACAAGTCGGCCGCCGCGAAGTTCGCCGCCTGGCTGAACACCGACCGTGCCGCGCTGGCCGCGCTCGCCAAGGAGGGCGGGATCTACCCGGCCGCCACGGGCGCCCAGCTCAGCGGCGCGTTCGTCAAGTCGCCCGAGTTCTTCTCCAACCAGGCGGACTTCTACACCCAGGCCGCCGAGATCGCGAAGACCACGGCACCCTCCGCGTGGGGCCCGAACGTGAACGTGGCGTACACCTCCTTCAAGGACGCGTTCGCCTCGGCCGCGAAGAACAAGTCGGACTTCGGTGCCGCCCTGAAGACGATGCAGGACGACACGGTCGCCGACCTGAAGAAGCAGGGCTTCGGAGTCGCGGAGTGACCAACGCACGCCGGAGGTCGTACGGGGTCAGGTCGGCCCCGTACGCCTTCCTCCTTCCCGCGGTGATCCTCTTCGCCCTCTTCTTCGCGCTGCCCATCGGCTACGCACTCTGGCTGAGCCTGCACAAGGTGAAGGTCTCCGGCCTGGGCCTCGGTGCCGGGGCGCGCAAGGAGGTCTGGGCGGGCATCGGGAACTACACCGACGCCCTCACCGACAACGAGTTGCTGAACGGCGCACTGCGCGTGGTCGGCTACGGCGCGATCGTGGTCCCGGTGATGCTGGGGCTCGCCCTCGTCTTCGCGCTGATGCTCGACGCGGACAAGGTGCGGTTCACCCCCTTCACCCGGCTCGCGATCTTCCTGCCGTACGCCGTTCCGGGCGTCGTCGCCGCGCTGCTCTGGGGCTTCCTGTACCTGCCGGACGTCAGCCCGTTCTACTTCGTCCTGGACAAGCTGGGGATGCCGCAGCCGGACCTGCTGGACGGCGGTCCGCTGTATCTCGCCCTCTCGAACATCGCGGTGTGGGGCGGTACCGGCTTCAACATGATCGTCATCTACACCGCGCTGCGGTCCATCCCGGCCGAGGTGTACGAGGCGGCAAAGCTGGACGGCGCCACCCCGCTGCAGATCGCGCTGCGGATCAAGATCCCGATGGTGGCGCCCTCGCTGGTGCTGACCTTCTTCTTCTCGATCATCGCGACGCTCCAGGTGTTCAGCGAGCCGACCACCCTCAAGCCGCTCACCAACTCCGTGTCCACGACGTGGAGTCCGCTGATGAAGGTGTACCAGGACGCCTTCGGCAAGGGTGACATCTACTCGGCCGCGGCCGAGGCGACGATCATCGCGATCGTCACGCTGGTCCTGTCGTTCGGCTTCCTGCGGACCGCGAACTCCCGTAACAAGCAGGAGGCAGCACGATGAGTTCTCTTGCCGTGGGCAAGGCGGAAGCGGCGACGGGCACCAGGCCCGGCACCGCACAACGCCCGCCCCTGCGCAGCCGGATCGCCCTGATCCCGACGATCACGCTTCTGCTGGGCGCGCTGTACTGCCTGCTGCCGGTCGCGTGGGTGGTGATCGCGGCGACAAAATCGGGCAGCGAGCTGTTCTCCACGTTCACGTTCCTGCCCGGCAGCGGCTTCACGGACAACATCAAGGAACTGAGCGCCTACCGCGACGGCGTCTACTGGAAGTGGATGGGCAACTCCGCCCTCTACGCCGGGCTCGGCGCCTTCCTGTCGACAGCTGTCTCGGCGATCAGCGGCTACGCGCTGGCGATCTACCGGTTCCGCGGCCGGGAGACGGTGTTCAGCGTCCTTATGGCGGGCGTGCTGATGCCGCCGGTGATCCTCGCGATCCCCCAGTACCTGCTGCTGGCGAAGGCTGACATCACGGACTCGTACGCGTCCGTGCTGCTGCCGCTGATCCTCTCCCCGTACGGCGTCTACCTCGCGCGGATCTACGCCGCCGCGGCGGTGCCGACCGATGTGGTCGAGGCCGGACGGATGGACGGCGCGAGCGAGTGGCGCATCTTCACCAGGGTCGCGCTGCCGATGATGATCCCGGGCCTCGTGACGGTGTTCCTGTTCCAGTTCGTGGCCGTGTGGAACAACTTCCTGCTCCCCTACATCATGCTCAGCGACGACGAGAAGTTCCCGATCACACTGGGTCTGTTCACGCTTCTCGAACAGGGAGCGAACACTCCGGCCCTCTACACGCTGGTGATCACGGGCGCGCTCCTGGCGGTCATCCCGCTCATCGCTCTGTTCCTGGTCATCCAGCGGTTCTGGAGCCTCGACCTGCTGTCCGGAGCCGTAAAGTCATGACCATGAGCAATACCGGGGGCCGGCGCAAACCGCCGACGATCCACGACGTGGCCCGCGAGGCGGGAGTGTCCCGAGGCACCGTCTCGCGCGTACTCAACGGCGGGCACTACGTCAGCCCGACCGCGCACGAGGCGGTGAACGCCGCTATCCGCAAGACCGGTTACGTGGTGAACCGCCACGCCCGCTCGCTCATCACCGGCCGTTCCGACTCGATCGGCTTCCTGCTGACGGAGCCTCAGGAACGCTTCTTCGAGGACCCCAACTTCAATGTCCTGCTGCGGGGTTGCACCCAGGCACTGGCGGCGCACGACATTCCGCTGCTGCTGATGCTGGCGGGCACCGAGGACGAACGGCGCCGCATCACGCGGTACATCACCGCCGGCCATGTCGACGGGGTGCTGCTGGTCTCCAGCCACTCCGGTGACCCGGTCGCGCAGGAGCTGTGCGAGGCGGGCGTACCGCTCGTCGCGTGCGGCAAGCCGATCGGCCTCGGTTCCAAGGTGAGCTACGTGGCCGCGGCCGACCGCGACGGCGCCCGGGACATGGTCCGCCATCTCCTGTCGCTGGGCCGCCGCCGCATCGGCGTGGTCACCGGCCCGCTCGACACCCCGGGCGGCGTGGAACGCCTCGCCGGCTACCGCGAGGTCCTCGCCGAGGAGGGCATCGAACACGACGACCGCCTCGTCGTCTCCGGCGACTACAGCCGGGCCAGCGGCGAGGCCGGCGCGGAACGGCTGCTGGCCCAGGCCCCGGACATGGACGCCGTGTTCGTCGCGTCCGACCTGATGGCCCAGGGCGTGCTCACGGCACTGGAACGGGCGGGACGCAGCGTCCCCGGGGACGTGTCGGTGGGCGGCTTCGACGACTCCTCCGCCGCCCTGGCCGCCCGGCCCCAGCTGACGACCATCCGGCAGCCCTACGACCGGATCAGCGCCGAGATGGTCCGGGTACTGCTCGCGCAGATCGGCGGCGAGGACCCGGCGGCGGTGATCCTGCCCACCGAGCTGATCAAGCGGGGATCCGCCTGAGTCGGCGATCACATCACCTCGCCCACGTCGTTTTTTATGCATACGCATTAACATGGGGTGCATGGCAACGAACAAGGCCGGTGCGGGGCTGGCGGACCAGTGGCGGGACATCCTGGCGGCGCACGCCCGCACGATGTGCGAGATCGACCGCGCACTGCATCCGCACGGCCTGGGTGCCAGTGACTTCGAGGTGCTCGACGTCCTCGTCGCCGAGGCGGCCTGCGCGACGGACACCTCCGACCCGGGCGAGCAGTGCCGGGTGCAGGACATCGCCGGGCGGGTCCACCTCAGCCAGAGCGCGCTGTCGCGGCTCATCGGACGGCTGGAGAAGGACGGACTGGTGGAGCGGAGCATGTGCGTGGAGGACCGGCGGGGGGTGCGGGTCGCTCTGACCGCTCGGGGGCGTCAGCTGCACGGTGAGGTTCTGCCGCTTCAACGTGCCGCGCTGGCGCGGACGTTGGGAAGCCGAGTGGATAGGTAGTTCGTCTGCTGCGGGTCGGTGGGGGCTTGTCGCGCCCACGCGGCGGAGCCGCATGTCGACACAGCCCCGCGCCCCTTGACGGGCGCGATTGTCCTCAACTCAGTAGTTGTCGTACCGCCGCGAACGCCGCCTCCACCGTGGCCGGGTCCGTGCCTGGGCGGGCCAGGGCGCTCATCGGGATCGGGGGGACCGGGGGCAGTCCCCCGTACGGGGTGAGGCCGTCGGGGGCCGGGCCCACCGTGGCCAGCAGGGCCACGCCACGGCCGGTGCGGGCCAGGTCGAGGACGCCCGCCAGATAGCCCGCGTCGCCGACCACCAACGCCGGGACGCCCTGCTCGGCGAGGGTCGCGATGGCCCGGCGCCGGATGGCGCAGGGGTCCTCGATCGCGACCAGCGGGACGGGGACAGGAGCGGCCGGGGGCGTCCAGCCGGGCGGAGCGTGCCAGGTCAGCGGCAGGCCACCGACCGATGTGCCCTCCGTCGCGGCGGCCTCCGTGACGTACACGGCGACATCGACGCTGCCGCGTTCCACCGCCTCCACCAGCCGCGCCGACCGGTCGATACGGAAACGCACCCGACAGCCGGGCCGCACCGCCTCGACGGCCGCCGTCAGCAGGGGCAGGAACTGGTCGGCGGCATGCTCGGTGGAGCCGAGGGTGATCGTGTCGCCGTCGACGTCGAGCAGCGTGCGTACGGCCTCGTCGTGGACGGCGAGGACACGGCGGGCCTGTTCGAGCAGCAGTCGGCCCTCCGGGGTGAACCGCGTGCCCCGGCCCTCACGCTCGACGACGGGCCGGCCCAGCGTCTTCTCCAGCCGGCGGACGTGCTGGCTGACCGCGGACTGGCTGAGGGCGAGCGCTTGGGCCGCGCGATGGAAACCGCCGTGGTCGGCGATCCCGGTCAGGCTGCGCAACGCCACGATGTCGAGCACAGGTTGGGGCATACGGTGACCGTAGCCCGCCCGGCTCATCGATCGCCATTCCCGATCGATCACGGATTCCGATCGATTTCGATGCGGAATCGTCGTTGGACGTGATGCACCGGAGCCGGTCATGATGAGCGCATGGCGTATCCGACCGCATTTGCTGCCCTTCTCACGCAGCGCCGAGTCATCGACTTCGGCGTGGCGTGCAGCGCGCGCTGTCGTTGATCCCACGCCGCCTCCCGGCGTTTCCGTACGGCCTCCACTGATCGGCTTCCCGCTGCTCGCCTGCCGGTAGGCCGTCCTCCCTCTCCCCCTCTCTCTCCGGTCCTTCTCCTCATTCCCTCTCTCCACGCGCCCTTTTGCCTGCCCTGAAACGGGAGTCGCCCCCTCATGTCCTCTTCCTCCCTCTCCTCCGCCCCCACCTCCTGGGACGAACCCGAAGGTCTCGCCGCGCGCGGCACGCTGATCGTGCTGTCGGGCCGGGGCGAACACGGCGGTGTGTACGAGCGGTTCGGCCGCCGTCTCGCCTTCGACGCCTACCGTGTACGGGCGTTGGGCGACCCGTCCGCCGATCCGTCCGTGCTCGACGAAGCGGCCAAACTCCTCACCGACGAGTCACTGCCGGGCCCGAAGGTCCTCGTCGGCTCGGACACGGGTACCCGGTACGCCCTTCAGGTCGCCGCCGAGCACCCGGCGGGCGTCGACGCGCTGATTCTCGTGGGTCTGCCCACCAGTCCCTGGGAGTCAGGGAGTTGGGACGACGAACTTGCGGCGCGGACCGCCTGCCCGACCCACCAGGGGCGCCTCGCCGACGACCCCGCCTTCCGGCGCGGTGCGATCGGGACGACCGTCGATCTGCCGGAGCCGCACCTCGACCAGGTCCAGGTGCCCGTGCTCGCCCTGCACGGCAAGGACGACCCGGTCAGCCCGCTCGACCTGGCGCTGAGCGTCTACGAGGGTCACGGGCACGTCCGGACCGTGACCTTCGTCGGTGGCCGGCACGACGTTCTCAACGACGCGCTGCACCGCACCGCCGCCGCCACTGTCGTCCTCTTCCTCGAACGGCTGCGCCTGTCCCCCGAGCTGCCCGTGATCGCGAAGGGTCTCGCATGAGCACCTCGCGTGTGACGACGACCGTCGCCGAGTTGCACGACGCCCTCGCCTCCGAGAACCCGCCCCTCGTCCTCGACGTCCGCTGGGCGCTCGGCGATCCGTACGGCCGCGACCACTACGCGGACGCACACATCCCGGGCGCCGTGTACGTCGACCTGGACACCGAGTTGGCCGGGCCGCCCAGCCCTGAGGGCGGCCGGCATCCACTGCCGGAACTCGCGGAGTTGCAGGCGGCAGCTCGCAGTTGGGGGCTCGGGCAGGACCAACCGATCGTCGTCTACGACGACTTGGGCAACACCGCCGCCGCTCGGGCCTGGTGGCTGCTGCGGTACGCCGGAGTGACCGACGTGACGCTGCTGGACGGGGCGTTGGGTGCCTGGCGGGCGGCAGGACTGACGCTGGAGTCCGGCCTCCCCGCCGATCCGGAACCCGGCGATGTCGTTCTACACGCAGGCGGACTGCCGCTCACCGATATCGACGGTGCCGCCGAACTCGCCCGCGACGGGCTTTTGTTGGACGCCCGTGCCGGCGAACGATATCGGGGTGAGGTGGAGCCGGTCGACCTCCGCGCGGGACACATCCCGGGCGCGGTCTCCGCTCCCACCGGAGAGAACCTCGCGGCCGACGGGACCTTCCTGCTGCCCGAGCTGCTGCGCAAGCGGTTCGAGGACCGGGGTGCCGCCGACGCGTCGCGCATCGGCGTGTACTGCGGTTCCGGTGTCACCGCCGCCCACCAGATCGCCGCCCTCGCCCTCGCCGGTTTCGACGCGACCCTCTTCGCCGGTTCCTGGTCCGCCTGGTCCGCCGATCCCACCCGCCCGGCAGCGACCGGCCCCGCCCCCGCCTGACCCGAGGCCCACGACTTTCCCCAGGCCCCAGGGCCCCGCGAGAGGAACCCCGCCATGATGACGACCAAACCGCTCGACGCGGCACCCCTGGCCCCGCTGCCGCCCCCCGACAGTCCCCCTGACCGGGCACCCCGGGTCACGATCCGCGGTGCCGCCCGCACCACCCGCCGCTTCCAGCTGCCGCGTTCGGTACGCCGGGCCTCCGGACCCGTGGGCCTCGTACTCCTCTGGTTCCTGACCTCGGCCACCGGTGTGCTGCCCGAGTCGGTGCTCGCCTCCCCCGTGGACGTCCTGAAACAGGCCGTCGACCTGACGAAGAACGGCGAACTGCCCAGCGCCATCGCCGCGTCGGGCCGCCGGGCAGCCATCGGCTTCCTCATCGGGGCGACGATCGCGCTCGTCCTCTCCCTGCTCGCCGGGCTGTTCCGGCTCGGCGAGGACGTCATCGACTCGTCGATGGGCATGTTCCGGGCAATCCCCTGGGTGGGTCTGATCCCGCTGTTCATCGTCTGGTTCGGCATCGAGGAGACCCCGAAGATCGCGCTGGTCGCCCTCGGAGTCACCTATCCCCTGTACTTCAACATCTACGGCGGGATCAGGTCCACCGACGCGCAACTCGTCGAAGCCGCACGGATGATGGGGCTCGGCCGGCTCGGGCTGATCAAGTACGTCATCCTGCCGAGCGCACTGCCCGGAGCACTCGTGGGGCTCCGGTACGCGCTCTCCACCGCCTGGCTCGCCCTTGTCTTCGCCGAGCAGATCAACGCGGACGCCGGGCTCGGTTATCTGATGAGCAACGCCCAGCAGTACTTCCGTACCGACATCATCGTGCTCTGCCTCGCCGTGTACGCACTGCTCGGCCTCGCCTGCGACTTCGCCGTACGGGTCCTGTCCCGCCGCCTGCTGACCTGGCGGGCCAACTTCGAGGGCGAGGCGTGATCACCATGGCCAACAGCGTGGAAATACGGGGGCTTTCGCGGGCCTTCGACGGCAACACCGTTCTGCACGAGCTCGATCTCGACATCCGTGAGGGCGAGTTCGTGGCCCTGCTCGGGCACAGCGGCTGCGGAAAGTCGACGCTGCTGCGCATCCTTGCCGGGCTCGACGACGAGATCGGCGGCGAGGTGACCGTGCCCGCGCGGCGCAGCGCGGCCTTCCAGTCGCCGCGGCTGCTGCCCTGGCTGAAGGTGTGGCGCAACGTCGTCCTCGGGCTGCCCGGACGGCCGAACCGGACCCTCGCCGCGAAGGCGCTGGACGAGGTCGGTATCGCGGACCGCGCGACCGTCTGGCCCAAGACACTGTCCGGCGGCCAGGCCCAGCGGGTCTCGCTGGCCCGAGCCCTGGTCCGCGAGCCCGAACTCCTGCTGCTGGACGAGCCGTTCGGCGCGCTCGACGCGCTGACGCGCGGCAAGGTGCAGCAACTGGTCGCCGAGCTCTGGCAGCGGCACCGTTGCGCGATCCTCCTGGTCACCCATGACGTGGAGGAGGCGCTGCTGCTCGCCGACCGCGTCCTGGTGATGGACGAGGGCCGCATCGCCCACGACCTCGCCGTCGGCCTGCCCCGCCCGCGCGACCTCACCTCACCCGAGTTCGTCACCCTCCGCGCCCGCCTCCTCGGCTGGCTCGGCGTCACCGCACACACCCTCGAAGGGACCCCCTCGTGATACGCAGACTCGCCACCGCCGCGCTGAGCGTCACCGCACTGCTGGCGCTGACCGCCTGCGGCGCGGACTCCTCGGCGGACGCCGCCGGGAGTGGCTCCAAAGTGACCCTCACCATCGGCGACCAGGCCAAGACCCTCCAGACCATCGTCGCTGCCTCCGGGGCCCTCAAGGGCGCCAAGTACAACGTGAAGTGGGCCGAGTTCGAGGGCGCGGCCCCGCTCTACCAGGCCGTGCAGGCGGGCGCCGCCGACACCGGCTTCTCCGCCGACCTGCCGGCGCTCCAGGCCCTCAGCGGCGGCGTGAAGATCAAGAACATCGCCGCCCTGAAGAACGACGGCACACATGTCGGTCTCGTGGTCCGCAAGGACTCCGGCATCGACAGCGTCAAGGATCTCAAGGGCCAGAAGGTCGTGGTCTCCTCTGCCAAGGGCAGCATCTCGGAGTACCTGCTGGCCAACGTCCTCAAGCAGAACGGCCTGGACTACAAGGACGTCAAGGTGCAGTACCTGCTGCCCACCGACGCGCAGGCCGCCTTCTCCTCCGGCAGGATCAAGGTCTGGGCGATCTTCGGTGTCTACCAGGCCGTCGCCCTGGAGCAGGGCGGCAAGCTGCTGGTCGACGGCGCGGACGGCCGGGTCAGTGGCTACGGCTTCGTCAACGCCTCCGACAAGGCCCTCGCCGACTCCTCGAAGAAGGCCGCGCTGTCCGACTTCCTGAAGCGGCTCGGTACGGCCCTGAAGTGGACCAGCACGCACAAGGACGCCTACGCGAAGGCCATCCAGGAGCGCAACGGCGCCGACGTCTCGGTGGCGAAGACGCTGGCCTCGGCGGCGTACGGCCAGGTCCTGCCGATCACCGACGACGTGAACAGGACCGTCCAGGACGTGGCCGACCTCATGAACAGCATCGGTGTCCTGGACCCGAGTGTCGACGTGGCGAAGTCGGCGGACACGTCCCTTCTCAAGTAACCATCACGACAAGGAAGTTCCCCATGCCTGTCGAGTTCATCAGCGCCGTCCACACCGACACCGGATCCAACGGCCCCGCCTCCAGCAGCCGCACCGGCGGCTTCGACCCCGACTTCGTCCGCAAGTACGCCCGTACCCTGGACGACGGTGGCTTCGACCACACCCTGGTCGCCTACCACTCGGCGTCCCCGGACGCCCTCCAGCTCGCCCAGTTCGTCGCCACCCACACCGAGCGGATCCGCCCGATCCTGGCCCACCGGCCGGGCGTGATCTTCCCGACCCACGCGGCCCGCGCGCTCGCCACCCTGGACCAGATCAGCAACGGCCGCCTGTCGCTGCACATCATCTCCGGGGGCAGCGACGAGGAGCAGCACCGGGAGGGCGACTACCTCAACAAGTCGGAGCGGTACGAGCGTTCGGACGAGTACATCCAGATCCTGCGGAAGGTCTGGCAGGCCGACGGGCCCGTCTCGCACGAGGGCAAGTACTTCAAGTTCGAGGGCTACTACTCGGACGTGAAGCCCTACAACGGACTGGTCCCGGTCTCCGTCGGCGGGTCGTCCCAGGACGCCTACCAGGTCGGCGGGCAGCAGGGTGACATCTTCGGGCTGTGGGGCGAGCCGTTGAAGGAGACGGCTGAGCAGATCACCGCCGTCAACACGGTCGCCAGGGCCGCGGGGCGCCCCGACCCCCGTATCTGGGTGTCGTTCCGCCCGATCATCGCGCCCACCGACGAACTGGCCTGGGAGAAGGCGCACCGCACGCTCGGCGTCCTCAAGGACCAGACGTCGAACACCGAGATGCTGCGCCACTACCGGACCAACGGCCGCCCCGCGAACGTCGGTTCGCAGCGGCTGCTGGACATCGCCGAGCGGGGCGAGGTCCACGACCGGTGCCTGTGGACCGCCCCGGCCGTCGCCACCAACGCGGCCGGCGCCTCGACCGCCCTGGTCGGCTCACCCGAGACCGTCGCGAAGGCGCTCCTCGACTACGTCGACATCGGCTGCGACCTGCTGTCGATCCGGGGCTACGACCCGCTCAACGACGCGATCGACTACGCCCGTTACATCCTTCCGCTGGTCCGCCAGGAACTCGCCCACCGCGCGGCGACGACGACCCGGGCCGCCTGACCTCACCAACTCCCCGCCCACCCCATCCTGTCTGCGAACACCCCTATGGAGACTCCGTGTTGCGCCGCTCACGCTCACTGCGCACGTCCGCCGCCGTCCTGCTGCTCGCCCTCACCGCGGCCTGCGGAAGCCAGGCCCAGGCCGAATCGCCGTCCGGCCAGTCCGCCGTCACCCTGAAGGTCGGCGCGACCGGCTGGAAGGTCGAGGAGGCGGTCCTGAAGTTCGCCCACCTCGACGACACCCCCTACAAGGTCAAGTGGAACGTCTTCCAGGGCGGTGACCTCCAGCTCCAGGCGATCCGCGCCGACGCCCTCGACGTCGCCTCCTCCAGCGAGATCCCGCCGATCTTCGCCGCCGCCGACGGCAAGCCGAACTTCAAGGTCGTCGCCGTGCAGCGCGGCTCCACGCTCAACCAGGAGGTCGTCGTCCCCAAGGGCTCGAAGGTGACCGACATCGCCGGCCTGAAGGGCAAGAAGGTCGGCTACGTCCAGAACACGACCGCCCACTACTTCCTCTACCAGCTGCTGAAGCAGGCGGGCCTGAAGTGGTCCGACGTCGACGCCAAGCCCCTCCTGCCCAACGACGGCCTCGCGGCACTGAACGGCGGCGGCATCGACGCCTTCGCCTCCTTCGGTACGTCGATCATCACCGCCCACCAGCAGGGCGCCACCACGGTCGGCTCGGGCAAGGACATCCTGTCGGGCAACTTCCTCTGGACGGCCCGCGACAGCGTGCTCAAGGACCCCGCACAGCAGGCGGCGACGGCCGATCTCATCGCCCGGATCACCCAGGCGTACGCGTACGTCAGGGACGGCCGCGTGGCCGAGTTCGCGAAGATCGTGTCGTCGAACACCCACCAGCCGCTCGCCCAGGCGAACAAGGACCTGGTCGCCCAGCAGACCCAGCGCCCGACACAGGCCCGCACGGTCGGCGACGACACCATCGCCTCGCAGCAGAAGGTGGCGGACGTCTTCAGCGAACTCGGCGCGCTCAAGGAACCCTTGGACGTGAAGTCGTTCTGGTCCACCAAGCTCAACACCGAACTGGCCGCCGACCTGAAGAAGACGCTGTGACCGCCCGCATCGCCGAACTGGCCGCCGGTTACGACCGGTCGGGCGCGTTCCCCGCCGAGTCCCTCAAGGCCGCCCACGAGGCCGGCCTGCTCACCGCCACCATCGGTGAGCGGTACGGCGGCCAGGGCGCCGGCGTCGAGGAGACCGCACGCATCCTGCACACCCTCGGCCAGGGCGACCCGTCCGTCGCCCTGATCGCCGCGATGACCCTGACCACCCACGGTCGGCAGTCCGTTCAGCCGCACTGGCCCGAGGAGTTGTACGCGCGGGTCGTCAAGGAGTCGTTCGTACGCCCTGTGCTCATCAACCACGCACGCGTGGAACCCGAGTTGGGCTCTCCAGCGCGCGGCGGACTGCCCGTCACCCGGGCCCGGCGCACCGGGGACGGCTGGTCGGTCAGCGGGACGAAGCGGTTCGTCACCGGCGCCGAGGGCCTGGACTGGTTCCTGGTGTGGGCCACCACCGACGAGCCGGAACCGCGCGTGGGCACCTTCCTGGTGCCCGGCGACTCCCCCGGCATCGAAGTCAGCGGCCACTGGGACCAGTTGGGGCTACGGGCGAGCGGCAGCCACGACGTGAAGTTCCGGGACGTGGAGGTGCCGTTCGAGCACGTCATCGGGCTCGCGCCGTACGGTCCGGCCGCCGAACAGGACAACCGGGCGGGCGCCTCCCTCCATCTGCCGCTCGCCGCCCTGTACTTGGGCGTCGCGAGGGCCGCGCAGGCGTACTTCCACACGTTCGCGCGGACCCGGGTGCCCGCCAACCTCGGTCACCCGGTGGCCCGTACGGAACGGTTCCGGCGGGCAGCCGGGGAGATCGAGGTCCTGCTCGACGGGGCCGAGCAGCTCGTCTTCGGCGGTGCCGCCCGGGTCGACGCCGCCGACACCTCGTACACCCCCGAACAGGCCCTGGGGGCAAGGGTGTTGGCTGACCGCCACGGCGTACAGGCGGTCGGGCTGGCGGTGCGGCTGCTCGGCAATCCGGGGCTGGCCCGGGGCAACCCCCTGGAACGCCACTTCCGCGACATCCAGTGCGCGCCGGTGCACGCTCCTCAGGAGGACATCTCCGTGCTCGCCATCGGAACGAAGGCACTGGAGGCGCAGGCATCGGCCGCAGAGGACGGCGACCGGTGACCGCTCCGACGACGACCGCATCCGCTCAGCTCCTGGGCCTCCTGGCCCGTGATCTGCCGCCCGACCGGCTGGCCACCGACCCGGCGACGCTGGCCGCGCACGCCACCGACCGCTCCGGTACCCGGGTGTTCGGCGGTCCGCTCGCCGTCGTGCACGCACGGCGGACCGAGGACGTGACCGTCACCCTCCGGCACGCGCACGCCCTGCGCGTGCCGGTGGTGCCGCGTGGCGCGGGCACCGGGCTGTCGGGCGGTGCGACGGCCGGCGAGGGCACCCTCGTCCTCGACCTGTCCGGCATGGACCGCATTCTCGAACTGTCGGCGGACGACCAGCTCGCCGTCGTCGAACCCGGCGTGATCACCGCCGAGTTGGACCGGGCGGCGGGCGCGCACGGTCTGCGGTACGCGCCCGATCCGGCGAGCGCGGCCCTGTCGACGATCGGCGGGAACATCGCCACCAACGCGGGCGGACTGCGCTGCGCCAAGTACGGCGTGACGCGGGACAGCGTGCTCGGTCTGGAGGCGGTGCTCGCGGACGGCACGGTGGTGCGCACAGGCCGCCGTACCGTCAAGGGTGTCACCGGCTACGACCTGACCGCGCTGCTCACCGGGTCGGAGGGCACCCTCGCGGTGATCACTTCGGCGACCCTGCGCCTGCGCCCGCTGCCGGTGGCCACGGCCACCCTCGCCGCCTACTTCCCGTCCTTCGAGGCAGCCGCCGAGGCCTCGTACGCGATCGGCAGGGCCGGGGTCGTCCCGGCACTGGCCGAGTTGGTCGACGGACCGGTGCTGCACGCCGTCGACCCGGCGCTGCGGGAGCGGGGCGCGGCCCTGCTGCTGGTGCAGTGCGACGGGGCGGGTGCCGGCGTGGAGGCGGCGGCGGTCGCCGAGGTCCTCGCCGGGACGGGGGCGACGTCGGTCGAACGGACCGAGGATCCCGCCGAGGCCGAGGCCCTGCTCGCCGCCCGCCGGGGCGCGCTGCCCGCGCTGGAACGGCTGGGCCGCCCGCTCATCGAGGACATCGCGGTACCCCGCTCCCGGCTCGCGGAGGCGGCCCGGGAGATCCGGGCCATCTCGCGGCGCCACGACGTCCCGGTGTTCACCATCGCGCACGCGGCGGACGGGAACCTGCACCCGATCATCGTCGTCGACCCGGCCCTGGACGGACTACCGGACGCGGCCTGGGAGGCGGCCGGCGAGATATTCGCCCTCGCACTGCGGCTCGGCGGGACCTTGACCGGCGAGCACGGAGTCGGGGTGCTGAAGCGGCAGTGGGTCGCCGACGAACTGGGGCCCACCGCCCATGCGTTGCAGCGCCGCATCAAGGACGCGTTCGATCCGCGGGGCATCCTCAACCCGGGCAAGTCCCTCTAGCCGGGCGGGGGTTCAGTACTCGAACGGCCTGGCCAGCAGGCTGCGTACACCCTCGGAGGTGATCGTCAGACCATGCGGGGAGGCCGCGTCTATGGTGAGCGCCAGGTCGCCGGTGGGCCACTGGTCGGCGAGTGCGCCCAGCGGGATCAGACGGTAGCGGGAGACGGCCGGCAGCAGCCCGGCCAGCTCCGGCTCCGAGGTGAACACGGGCACGGCCTCCCGCCCGTCCCGCTCCTCCAGGACGGGCAGCGCGACAGTCGAGGGGTCGCCGGCGTCCACGTCACTGACGTCGTCCGGTACGGGAACCAGCACGTCGCTCATCGCGAGGACGTCCAGCGCGGTCGGGTCCTGGCTGTCGCCGGCCAAGGCGTCGAGCGCCCGCCGGGCCGGTGTCGCGGTGTGATGGTGTGCGGGCGTCTCCATGGTGGGTCCCCTGGTAGCAGTGGTCGTACGGGCCGCCCGGGACACGGTCGGCCCCGGGCATGGTCGCCAGGCGCCTACCCGGCCGGGTCCAGGGCATGCGGGGCCCGGCGCGTCAGTGCGGTCGCCGCCGCCGTAGTCACGCGAACGAGTCTCACAGCGATCGCCCCCGATGGTGAGAACGAACCAGTAATGGTGACCGCCGCCCACGCGCGCGCCGACAGCCCGTGCCTAGCGTGGGCGTATGCCGATGCAACCCTGGTTCTCCGATGCCAAGCTGGGCATCTTCATCCACTACGGCATCTACGCCGTGGACGGCTGGGCCGAGTCGTGGTCCTTCTACACCGGCGAGGTCACGCACGAGGAGTACATGAAACAGCTCGACCGTTTCACCGCCTCGCGCTACGACCCGCACGCCTGGGCGGAGCTGTTCGCCCGCGTCGGCGCCCAGTACGCCGTCCTCACCACCAAGCACCACGACGGCGTGGCCCTGTGGGACACCGACCACCGGAATCTGGACGTGGTCCGGGACACCCCGGCAGGCCGCGACCTGGTCACCGGCTTCGTCGACGCTCTGCGCGAGCAGAACCTGAAGGTCGGCCTCTACTACTCGCACTCCGACTGGAACCACCCCGACTACGCGAGCCGGCGCCACCCAGGCCCGCACATCGTCGAGCCCAACGACTACTCCCACGCCCGCCCCGGCGAGGAGGACCCGGAGGCCTGGGCGCGCTATCTCGCCTACCGCGACGGCCAGGTGGGCGAGCTGGTCGAACGTTTCCGCCCCGACGTCCTCTGGTTCGACGGCGAGTGGGAGCGCACCGAGGAGCAGTGGCGGATGCGGGAGCTGTCCGAGCTGATCCTCGCGGGCAACCCGGACACCATCCTCAACGCCCGCATGCTCGGCTACGGCGACTACGCCACCCCCGAGCAGGGTGTTCCGCTGATCGCCCCGGACGGCCCGTGGGAACTGTGCCTGACGATCAACGACTCGTGGAGCTACCGGGCCACGGACCGCGACTTCAAGTCGGTGCGCCAGCTGGTGCGTTACTTCACGGAGACGATCGGCATGGGCGGCAACCTGCTGCTCGGGGCCGGCCCGATGGAGGACGGCACGATCCCCCCGGAACAGGTCGAGCGACTGGAGGGGCTCGGCGCCTGGGTCAAGAAGCACTCCGACTCGGTGTACGGCACGGTCGCGGGGCTGCCCGCCGGGCACCACTACGGCCCGAGCACGCTCTGCGCCGACCGGCGCACCCTGTACCTGATCTGCTTCGACGCGCCCCGCGAGGCCGTCTCGATCCGGGGCCTGCGCAACACGGTCCGGCGCGTCTCGGTCGTCGGCACGGGCACCGAGCTGGGCCACCACGTCACCGGGGGCCTCGACAAGGTGCCGGGCGTCACCTGGATCGACGCGCCCGGGGCGGCCGACCTCGACGAGTACGCGACCGTCCTGGCCGTGGAGCTCGACGGCGAACTGGACCTCTACCGGGGCACGGGCCGCGACTGACACCCGGGAACCCGTCCCGCCGGAATGTCCGGCGGGACGCTCACCGTGACGCCGCGGTCCGGGTCATTCGGAACCGGCGAAACCCGTGGTGTCGAACCATGTCGGCGCCTCGGCGTCGGACATCGCCTGCTTGATCCGGAACAGTGCGAACTCGTTCAGTTCCGGCAGCGCGTCCACCGCGAACCAGCCGACGTCCAGCGACTCGTCGTCGTTGACCCGCGCTTCTCCACCGACGGCCCGGCAGCCAATGCCGTTGCTTGATTACTGGACTATCGCGGTGTGCAACGTGATGGCCTTGGCTGTGATCCGCCGTGTCGGTTGCCGGTCCCGGGTGTTGATCCGGTAGGAGAGCTTCGAGGAGTACTTCGAGTC
>NZ_JAAGLU010000429.1 GCF_010550245.1 Streptomyces sp. SID12501 | reverse complement strand
GGGGGGCACCGCGAGGTCGACGCCGCGGACGATGGGCTGGCCGCCCAGCGTCACGTGGACGTCGGCGGCGTCGATCGCGTTCACGAGCAGGACAATGCCACGCGCAGGGACTCGAGGTTCGCCTGCGCGATCGAGAAGTAGTCCTGCGCGTCGTCCGTCAGCCCCTCGATCGGGTCGAGGACGGCGGTCTCGACCCCGAGGTCGGACGCCAGGGTCTGCGCGACCTTCGGGGACGCGAGCGTCTCGAAGAAGATCGTCGTGACGCCCTCGGCGCGGACGAGGTCGCCGACCTCGCGCAGCCGTGCGGGCGAGGGCTCGGTCTCGGGGTCGACGCCCGCGATGCCGACCTGCTCGAGGTCGTAGCGCTGCGCGAGGTACCCGAACGCCTCGTGCGTCGTGACGACCGTGCGGCGCTCGCACGTGGCCAGCCCGGCGGCGTACGCGTCGTCGAGCTCGCCGAAGCGTGTGCCGAGCGCGGCGGCGTTGGCGCGGTACGTGTCGGCGCCGTCGGG
>NZ_JAAGLU010000428.1 GCF_010550245.1 Streptomyces sp. SID12501 | reverse complement strand
TACTCGCCCGACGGGGCGACCATCCGCAGCATCCAGTCGAGCTCCCAGCGCGCCTCGTCGAGCACGTCGGGGACGCCGTCGCCGTGCTCCGGCAGGGCGAGCGTGCCGTCGTCCAGCGCACCCGGCCGCGCCGTCGCGGCCGTGAGCGTGCGCTCGTACGTCGACAGCAGCTGCGCGACCGCGATGCCGCCGTTGACCACGTACTTGCCGTGGTCGCCCGCGTCGTACCAGCCGCCGCTCACGTCCAGCGTGTAGTCGCACGTCCAGCCGTCGTAGTAGTCGCGCGGGCCGATGCACGGCACCGCGGTGTCGCCCTGGTTCGGGGCGACGCCGACGTGCCCCGCCTCGCGCGCGTACTGCTCGCCGACGATCGACGCCTCGATGTCGGTGCCCGAGCGCGCGAGGTAGAAGTAGTTGAGCGCGTCGTACCGCAGCTGCGCGTACAGGTCCGCGGCGATCGTGAACGGGTGGCTCGTCTCGCCGTCGGCCACCAGCGTCAGGCCCGTGCCCGTC
>NZ_JAAGLU010000427.1 GCF_010550245.1 Streptomyces sp. SID12501 | reverse complement strand
TGCGACGCGCCGGGGGAGGGACGCGTCGTGCCCACCGTACGTAGTCCCCTCCCTCACCACTGAGCACTACTGGGCGACTTCACCCATTCCGGACCTACGGATACGGCTGTGCGCGCCCATCCGGTACGGAACCGTCACGGTGCGTCCGGTTTGTCCGCCGGCGTCGACCTAGCGTCCGGGACGTCGTGGTCGGAGCACCGCCCACGGCTCCGAGGACCGACGACCGGTGGGGTGGGACATGGTGAAGCACGGGACGACGACGAAGCTGGTCGACGAGGCCAGGCGTGCGCAGCGGCGCCGCAAGGCGTTCGCAATGACGGGGGCGGGGACCGTCCTGGGGGTGGGCGGGGTCGCGACGCTCGCGGCGTGGACCGACGTCGAGTGGGTGTTCGGCGGCGACGGTGCCGGTGGCCCGGGCGTCTCGACGTCGACGTTCGAGGTCCAGCAGAACACGACGGCCGCGGTCGACGCGGCGGCGTGGACGGACGAGGAGGACAACCCCGGTGGCGAGAT
>NZ_JAAGLU010000426.1 GCF_010550245.1 Streptomyces sp. SID12501 | reverse complement strand
GGCGGATGGGGGTGACGGCGAGTTCGCGCAGTCGTTGGGCCGGGGTGCGGCGGCTCCAGCGGGCCTCGTCGATGCGGACGCTGGCCTGGAGGTCCTCGTCGAAGTGGCCGTCGAGGGTGGCCGTGAACGTCTCGTCCAGGACCGCGAGCATGACTTCCTCGTCGTGGTCCAGGGAACGGCGGTTGAAGTTGGTGGAGCCGGTCAGCGCGGCGATCCGGTCGACGGTGATGACCTTGGCGTGCATCATCGTCGGCTGGTACTGGAAGATCTTGACTCCGGCGGCGAGGAGGTCGGCGTAGAAGTGCTGACCGGCCAGCTGGCAGACGCGCTTGTCGGTGTGGGGGCCGGGCAGCAGGATCTCAACCTCGACTCCGCGGCGGGCGGCGGCGCAGAGGAGTTCGATGAAATAGGCGTCGGGGGCGAAGTAGGCGGTGGCGAGGCGGAACCGGTGCTGGGCGGACTCGATGGCGACGCGCATCAGCGTCTGCATGTCCTGCCAGCCGAAACTGGCCGA
>NZ_JAAGLU010000425.1 GCF_010550245.1 Streptomyces sp. SID12501 | reverse complement strand
GCCCAGGACGCTTCATCGTCCGGAGGGGAGTCGAGGAACAGCCAATCCACGTAGTTCGTGATCTCCGACAGCACGGTGATGCGGGTCTGGGCGTACGGGGCCACCGTCTGCCAGACCGCCTCATCGAACGCGGCCTCCTGCCACGGTGCTGCCTCGCCAGACAGCCACGGCCGGCAGGCGTCGGCAAACTCCTGCGGGGACAGCGCCCGCACGTAGTCCCCGTTGAAGGCGGACAGCTTCTTGACGTCGAAGAACGCGGATGCCTTGTTGACGTCTTCCAGCCGGAACAGCTTCTCCAGCTCCGCGAAGGGGCGGACCTCGACGTTGTCGCTGGGGCCCCAGCCCAGGAGCATCAGGTAGTTCACCATTGCGCTCGGGAGGTAGCCCTCGGCGAGGTAGTCCTCCAGAGCCACCTTGTCACGGCGCTTCGACAGCTTCTGCCGCTTCTCGTTCACGATCACAGGCAGGTGCGCCCAGACGGGTGCCGGGGCCCCGAGCGCGTCCCACAAAAGCT
>NZ_JAAGLU010000424.1 GCF_010550245.1 Streptomyces sp. SID12501 | reverse complement strand
CTGCGCCGTGGCGTGCGCGTCGGCGATCGGCCGCGGCGCGACGTCGGCGAACCGCGCGTGGTCCAGCAGCATGACGCAGATCGTGCGGGACACGACCACGCAGACCACGTGCTCGTCGCTGAGCATCTCGTTCACGCTCATGCCGAGGCCGGCGTAGAACGCGCGGGCCGCGGCGAGGTCGCGCACGGGCAGGGTGACGACGATCATGCGGTCCACGGCGGTGCTCCCTGGCAGGTGGGTGGGGCGTCGCCGGTACCGACCGGCGCGCCTCGTCCGGGTCGTCGGGGTGTGCGATGTCGGTGGCGCGGTCTACCGTCTCAGGTGTGACGACGACCACACCTGGCACTCCGCCCGGCGCCGTGACCGGTCCGCTCCCGGGCGCCGCGCCCGACGGTGCCGCGGGTCGGGCCGAGCCCGTCCCGACCGACCTCTCGGCCGACGAGTTCGCGCAGCGGCTCGCGCCGCTGCGGCGCGAGATCCTCGCGCACTGCTACCGCATGACCGGTTCGGTGCAC
>NZ_JAAGLU010000423.1 GCF_010550245.1 Streptomyces sp. SID12501 | reverse complement strand
CGATCCCGTACAGCAGCCGCAGCAGCGGGTCGCGCAGGTGCCCGGAGACGGTACGTCCCACCGCGCGCGGGTTCAGTGAGGCCGGCCGGAAGAACCGGGCCCGGGGCAGGAGCACCAGGAAGGCCGCCGCGCAGGCCAGTGACATCAGGCCGACGGCCAGCAGCCCGCCGCGCCAGCCCCAGACCTGGGCCGCCCAGCCCGTGACGAGGCGGCCGCTCATGCCGCCGATGGAATTGCCCGCCACGAACAGGCCGATCGCGGCGACCAGCGCCTTCGGCTTGACCTCTTCCGCCAGGTAGGCCATCGCGGAGGCCGGGATGCCGGCGATCGCCGCGCCCTGGACGGCGCGCAGCGCGACCAGCCATTCCAGGTTCGGAGCGAAGGGCACCAGGAGGCCGACGGCGACCGCGATCACCATGGACCAGGTCATCATCCGGGTCCGGCCGAAGCGCTCCGAGAGCGCGCTGAGCGGCAGCACGAACAGCGCGAGCGCGCCGTTGGCCGCGCAGACCGTC
>NZ_JAAGLU010000422.1 GCF_010550245.1 Streptomyces sp. SID12501 | reverse complement strand
GGCGGGTAGTACGCGACCTGCGGGGACGCGGGGTCGGACGACAGCACGGCGAGCGCGGTGTCGAGGTGGTAGTACCGGTCGTCGACGAGCTCGAGCGAGATCACGGGGCGGCCGACGAGCTCCTGCAGCTCGGCGTGCGACGCGTGCAGGTAACTGTCCGCCGCGAGCAGCTGGTGCCTCAGCTCGGCCTCGGTGTGCTCCTTCTTCGCCCCCAGTGCTCTGTTGCGGGCGACGAGTGCCACGACCGCGGCGACGGCTATCGCCGCCAGCACGACCAGGCACCACACAAGTGCATCTCGATTCATGGAAACCTTTCCCGGCGCATGGCATGCGGACGGCTGCAGATACACCTCGCGAGGCCCCGCAACACAGCTGATCGGCGCGGCTCACCTGCGGTTGCGCGGAGAACCTGCCGCCGATCGAAAATCAGCATCTGCGTCCAAAATGGATCAAGATCACAGATGCCGGGATGCTATCACCCGGAACTTCGCCCTCCCCACGCCGGTCATGGCACCG
>NZ_JAAGLU010000421.1 GCF_010550245.1 Streptomyces sp. SID12501 | reverse complement strand
CGCCGCAGCGCCGCAGCGCTCACCGGGAGGACGCTTTGCTGAGCACCATGCAGGACGTACCGCTCCTCGTCACCCGCATACTCCAGCACGGGATGACGATCCACGGGAAGTCCCAGGTCACGACCTGGACCGGGGAGGCCGAGCCGCACCGCCGCAGCTTCGCCGAGATCGGTACCCGCGCCAACCGTCTGGCCACCGCCCTGCGCGATGAACTCGGCGTCAGGCAGGACGACCGCGTCGCGACGCTGATGTGGAACAACGCGGAGCACGTGGAGGCGTACTTCGCCATCCCGTCCATGGGCGCGGTCCTGCACACGCTCAACCTGCGGCTGCCCCCCGAGCAGCTCGTCTTCATCGTGAACCACGCCGTGGACAAGGTCGTCCTGGTCAACGGCACCCTGCTGCCGCTCCTCGCGCCGCTGCTGCCGCACCTGCCGACCATCGAGCACGTCGTCGTCGCCGGCATCGGCGACCGCTCCGTACTCGACGGCCTCGACGTGCGCGTGCACGAGTACG
>NZ_JAAGLU010000420.1 GCF_010550245.1 Streptomyces sp. SID12501 | reverse complement strand
CACGTCACACGGGTGGCGTGTGACCAAGGTCCCACGAGACAAACATCACATGACTGGCCCGTGGATCTGTCTCGACGTCGACCTAGCATCGCGACCGTGGCACCCGTTCGCAGCAGCACGGCCGACGTCGACGCCCTCCTCGTGGGAGGGGGCGTCATGAGCGCGACCCTCGCGTCGCTCCTCACGACGCTCGAGCCCACGTGGTGCGTCGAGATCCACGAGCGCCTGGACGCCCCGGCGCTCGAGAGCTCCAACCCGTGGAACAACGCGGGCACCGGGCACGCCGCGCTCTGCGAGCTGAACTACACGCCCGAGCGGCCCGACGGCTCGGTCGACATCAGCAAGGCCGTGCGGATCAACGAGCAGTACGAGCTCTCGCGCGAGCTGTGGCACCACCTCGCCGCCGCGGGCCGCCTGCCCGGCGCCGAGCGCGCGGTCACGACCACGCCGCACATGTCGTTCGTCCGCGGCGCCAAGGACGTCGAGCACCTGCGCAAGCGGTGGGAGGCGCTGCGC
>NZ_JAAGLU010000041.1 GCF_010550245.1 Streptomyces sp. SID12501 | reverse complement strand
GTGAATGTCAACCCGTAATCGGGTCACACCACGAGAGCGGAACAGTCAAGCGGAATAAGCCCGACCGTTCACAGCGTCCTCGCTGTGTTTACTACTTCAAAGGAACCACAACCCACAGACAAAGCCCGTGAGCCGGGGTATCAACAAACTTGGCGTTGATTTTTGGCACGCTGTTGAGTTCTCAAGGAACGGACGCTTCCTTCGTACTCACCCTCTCGGGCTTTCCTCCGGGCTTTCCCTTCGGTCTTGCGTTTCCGACTCTACCAGACCGTTTCCGTATCCGATTTCCTCGGTGCTTTCCAGGTTTCCGCTTTCGCGTTTCCCTTTCCGGCGAGTCCGACTCTACCAGACCGTTTCGGGCCTGATTCCCAGTCAGCGGGGCTTGTCTTCCCGGCTGTTGGGCCGTTCCGACGAGTGAGACTTTAGCGGATTCCCTGCCTCCCGAGCCAATCGGGGGGTGCGCCCTTTCGAACGCGGATTCCTCATTTCGCAAATACGCATGCCAATGACATGCCACCGGCGCGACGACAGGTCGTCGACCGTTGCTTGGTACCTGCGGAATGGCTGTCCGGGGACCGACCGGGGTCGGCGCTCACGTCGAACAACTCGGAGAACACTACGTATGGGCCTGGAGAGTGTCAACTCGGTGTCGGAGGGGGCCCCGGCGGCGTACTCTCGTGGGCGTGATGACTACGCATACGTGCACCCAGCAGTGGTGGGCCGCCTGACGGCGGCCGTACACACGTATGTACTCAACGGCCGCCGCTTCGGCGGCCGTTCTTGTTTCTCCCTCCAGAGGGGGTCGGCCGACCGGGTGCGGTGGTCTCGACCAGGAGGTGGAGAAGAGATGACACGGGTCTTCAGTGGGATCAAGCCGACCGGGCATCTGACACTGGGGAACTACCTGGGGGCCATGCGGCGGTGGGCCGCGGTGGACCAGCACCGGGCGGACTCCCTGTTCTGCATCGTCGATCTGCACGCGCTGACCGTTGACCATGATCCCGCGCGCGTGCGTCGGCTCAGTCGGCAGGCGGCCACGCTGTTGCTGGCGTCGGGGCTCGATCCGGAGCTGTGCACCGTCTTCGTACAGAGTCATGTGGACGAGCACACGCGGCTGTCGTACGTGCTGGAGTGCGTGGCGTCCGACGGGGAGATGCGGCGGATGATCCAGTACAGGGAGAAGGCGGCGCGGGAGCGGGCGCGGGGTGGGAGTGTGCGGCTGTCGTTGCTGACGTATCCCGTGTTGATGGCGGCGGACATCCTGGCGTACGGGGCCGACGAGGTGCCCGTCGGGGACGACCAGACGCAGCATGTCGAGCTGACCCGGGATCTGGCGGTGCGGTTCAACCAGCGGTACGGCCATACGTTCGTGGTGCCGCGGGCCACGCGTCCGGCGGTGGGTGCTCGGGTCATGAATCTTCAGGAGTCGACGTCGAAGATGGGGAAGAGCGAGGACGTCGGGCCGGGAATCGTCTATCTGCTCGACGAGCCCGACGTGGTGCGGAAGAGGGTCATGCGGGCCGTGACCGACAGCGGGCGGGACGTCGAGTACGACCCGGAGGGGCGGCCGGGGGTCGCGAATCTGCTGGAGATCCTGGCGGCCTGTACGGGTGGGGAACCGTCGGAGCTGAGTGGTGTGTATCAGTCGTACGGGGATCTGAAGAAGGACGTCGCGGAGGCCGTGGTCGAGGTTCTCAGGCCCCTGCGGGACCGGCACAGGGAGTTGTGCGCGGATCCCGCGTTTGTGGAGGGGGTGCTGCGGGACGGGGCGGAGAGAGCGCGGGCGATCGCGCGGCCGACCGTTGATGCCGCTTATCGCGCGATCGGGCTGCTGCCTGCGCACGCCGAGGCCGAGGCCGGGGTTGTCGTGGACATGGGCCGGTAGGCGCGGTGGCGGTCGGCTTCAGTTGTTGTTGCCTGCGGCCAGGGCCCGGCTGCGGTCGCGGGCGGCTTCGAGGGCGGCGATGAGGGCGGCTCGTACGCCGTGGTTCTCGAGTTCGCGGATGGCGCTGATGGTGGTGCCCGCGGGAGACGTGACGTTCTCGCGGAGCTTCACCGGGTGTTCGCCGCTGTCGCGGAGCATCACGGCGGCGCCGATCGCGGACTGGACGATCAGGTCGTGGGCCTTGTCGCGGGGCAGGCCGAGCAGGATGCCGGCGTCCGTCATGGCTTCGACCAGGTAGAAGAAGTACGCCGGGCCGGAGCCGGAGAGGGCGGTGCAGGCGTCCTGCTGGGACTCGGGGACGCGGAGCGTCTTGCCGACGGCGCCGAAGATCTCCTCCGTGTGGGCGAGGTGGTCTGCGGTGGCGTGGCTGCCGGCGGAGATGACCGACATGGCCTCGTCGACGAGGGCCGGGGTGTTCGTCATGACGCGGACGACCGGGGTGCCGGTGGTGAGGCGGGCCTCGATGGAGGTCGTGGTGATGCCGGCGGCTCCGCTGATGACCAGGCGGTCGGCGGGGACGTGGGGGGCGAGTTCGTCGAGGAGGGTGCCCATGTCCTGCGGCTTGACCGTGAGGATCAGGGTGTCGGCGGTCTTCGCCGCCTCCGGGTTGGTGACCGGGGTCACTCCGTAGCGGGTGCGGAGTTCTTCGGCTCGTTCCGGGCGGCGGGCGGTGACCAGGAGGTCGGCCGGGGCCCAGCCTGCTCGGATCATTCCGCTGAGCAGGGCTTCGCCGATCTTGCCGGTGCCGAGGACTGCGACTTTCTGGGTCATGGTTGCGGTGCCCTCCGGGGGTTGCGTCGTCCGGGGTCATCCTCGCATCGGGGGCGGGTGGGTGGAGTGGCTGTCCGGTGGGCGGGATGTCCCGTCCCGTACCTGGCGGCTGCGGAGTTGCTCACTGGGTTCGGCGGCGGAGGGTTGCCGCGCCCAGGGTCAGGACCAGTAGGGCGCAGGTCGCGACGATCAGGGTGTCTCGTACGAAGGTGGCTGTGATGTCCGTGTGGGTGAGGACCTCGTTCATGCCGTCCACCGCGTAGGACATGGGGAGGACGTCGGAGATCGCTTCCAGGGCCGGATGCATGTTGGAGCGGGGGGTGAAGAGGCCGCAGAGGAGGAGCTGGGGGAAGATCACCGCCGGCATGAACTGGACCGCCTGGAACTCCGAGGACGCGAAGGCCGAGACGAAGAGGCCGAGGGCCGTGCCCAGCAGGGCGTCCAGCAGGGCCACCAGGAGGAGCAGCCAGGGGGAGCCCGTCACGTCCAGGCCCAGGAGCCAGACCGCCAGACCGGTGGCCAGGGCCGACTGGATGATCGCAAGGATTCCGAAGGCCAGGGCGTAGCCGGCGATGAGGTCGCCCTTGCCCAGGGGCATGGCGAGGAGGCGTTCGAGGGTGCCCGAGGTGCGTTCGCGCAGGGTGGCGATCGAGGTCACCAGGAACATCGTGATGAGGGGGAAGATCCCGAGGAGCGACGCGCCGATGCCGTCGAACGTGTGCGCGCTGCCGTCGAAGACGTAACGGAGCAGGAACAGGAGCAGGCTCGGGAGCACGATCAGCATCGCGATGGTGCGCGGGTCGTGCCGGAGTTGCGCCAGGACCCGGATCGCGGTGGCCGTGGTTCGGGAGGCGTTCAGGGCCGAGGTAGTGCTCTGGGTGGGGATCGGGGTGAGGGTCGGGGTGGCGGTGGTCACTGGGTCTGCTCCTTCTTTGTTGTCGACGTTGTCGACTTCTTCGCTTCGTCCACCAGGTGCAGGAACGCCGCTTCCACCGTCTCCGTCGCCGTGCGGGTGCGCAGGGCGTCCGGGGTGTCGTCGGCGAGGAGTTCGCCGTCGCGCAGGAGGAGGAGGCGGTGGCAGCGTTCGGCCTCGTCCATGACGTGGGAGGAGATGAGGAGCGTCGCTCCGCGGGTGGCCGCGATGGTGTGGAAGAGGGCCCACAGGTCGCGGCGGAGGACCGGGTCGAGGCCGACGGTGGGTTCGTCGAGGACCAGGAGCTCGGGGGTGCCGAGGAGGGCCACCGCCAGTGAGACGCGGCTGCGTTGGCCGCCGGAGAGGTTGCCCGCGAGGGCGTCGGCGTGGGCGGTGAGGTCCACGTCGGTGATGGCGCGGGTGACGTTCTCGTGGCGGCGGTCGGCGGCTGCGCGGCCGGGGTCGAGGATCGCGGCGAAGTAGGCCAGGTTCTGGCGGACCGTCAGGTCGTCGTAGACCGAGGGTGCCTGGGTCACGTAGCCGATGCGGGTACGGAGGGTGGCGTGGCCGGCCGGTTGGCCGAGGACCTCCAGGGTGCCGGTGACCTTGGCCTGGGTGCCGACGATCGCCCGCATGAGGGTCGATTTTCCGCAGCCCGAGGGGCCGAGCAGGCCGGTGATCCGGCCGCGCGGGACGGTGAAGTCGAGGCCGCGCAGGACTTTGCGGGTGCCTCGTACGACGGTGAGGGCTTCGGCCTGTACGGCCGGCATGGCCTGCACCGATTGGACGGATCGGACGGCTTGTCCGAGAGGGGGGTCACTGTTATTCATCATGTGATGAATAATGCTCTCGGTCCGGGGGTGCGTCAAGTGCGTCGAGTGGGTGGGGCACAGGCGCCTGGCGGAGTGATCGGGGGTGCGTTCGTCATGCGTGTGCGGCGGCCCTGGAGGGTGGGCCGCCGCGCGGGGGCATGCGGTGGTGGGGAGGTGCGTGGTCAATGAGTGGTGCGGTCGGGGGTGGGCGTGGGGGTGGCCGGGGTTTTGGCTACCAGCAGGTCCACCTCGTAGGTCTCCTCTAGCGTTTCGGCCGGGAAGAGCTTGAGCAGGAGGTTGCGTTCCTCGGCCAGGAAGGCTGCGGCGTCCTCCTTGTCGTGGACCAGGAAGGCCGAGTGGCTGCCGATGTTGGCCAGGTGGGTGTCGATCGGGACCTGGCGGCTCCAGCGGAGCTGACGGCGGGCGAATACGAGGCGGCCAGAGGGGTCCGCTGCGCGGCCGGAGGCGTTGCTCTGCTCCACTGCCACGTCGATGCCGAAGAAGTACTTGATGCGGTTCGCCTGGGCGGCGACCCAGGGGACGTCCAGGGCGTACGTGTTCCACCACAGGACGAGTGCGCCGCCCGGGCGCAGGACGCGGAGGGCCTCCGGGACGGCGTGGGCCGGGTCGGTCCAGTGCCAGGACTGGGCGTAGGTGAGGAAGTCGACGGAGGCGTCGGCCAGAGGGAGGGCGTTGCCGTTGCCTCGGACGATCGGGACGTCGGGGAGGGTGCGGCGGAACTGGGCCGCCATGCCGTCGCCGGGTTCCACGGCGATCACGTGGGCGCCGTGGGCGTGGAGAAGGGCGGTGGATATGCCGGTGCCGGCGCCGATGTCTGCGACGCGGGAGCCGGGGAGGGAGTGGGCGGCCAGGTGTTCTACGGCGTCGAGGAGGGCGGGGGGATAGGACGGGCGGTTCTGGGCGTATTGGGCTGCGGCTGCGTTGAAGGAGGTGGCTCGGGAGGGGGTGGGGGGTTGGACGGGAGGTTGGGTTGAGGCCGTCATGTGGACATGGTGGCGGGGGGTGTCGGTGGGGGGAGCGGGTTTGGGGAAGAGTTGGGCCGGAGATCGGCCCCCTACCGCCTTCGTCGCCTCGCCGGGTTTCCTGTTCGGCGGGTGGTGCGGCGGGTCTGTCGGTCGCGGGAGGTCTCGTATTCCTGGCGGTGGAGGGATTCGCCGGGGGCCTCTTTGAGGGAGCGGAGGAAGTAGGCGGCCAGGGAGCCTACGAAGCCGATCGCCAGGAGGCCCCGGAGAGAGGCCTGGCGTGCCGGGTCCGGGCGGGTGGTGAAGGCGCCCCAGGTGTGGCCGAACGCCAGCGCGCTGCACACCGCGAACATGACCAGGACCAGGAGGGTCACCGCTCCCCCTGTCTCCGCGATCCGCAGGCCCTCGTAAGCCAGGCGCAGGATCAGGCAGGACGCGATCGTCGCCGTCAGTGAACCCGCGGCCACTCCCACCCGGCGGGCCGTGTAGCCGGCGTCGTGGTCCACCCAGGTCGTGCCGAAGAAGCGGATGGGCTCGGGGAGAGGGGCTGTACGGGCGTCGCCCGTCGTACCGGTCTTGTCGCTCACCCGTCGATTATCGCCAGCCGGGCACCGGCACCGAATGCCGGTGCCCGGCTGGGCACGTGGGTCAGGAGCAGTGCGCCGCCACGTAGCCGTCGCTGCCCGTCAGGACGTACGCGTCCGAGACGTACTCGCCGCTGTCGATGTTGTCCCAGATGTTCGACGTACCGTACGGACCGGCGATGGCCTCGCCGGGGCGCTGGCAGTAGATCGGGATCTTGGCGCCCTCGGCCAGTACGCGGACGATGGTGTAGCCGGTGCCGGGGCCGCTGCGGACGTTGAGGCGGTACCCGGGGGCGACCGAGTAGTAGCGGACGGACGTGGTCGCCGCCGCGGTCGCGGCTGCCGCTGTGGTGAGCGTCAGCTCCGTGGCCTCGCCGGCCGTTCTCGCCCCGATGTTGTCTGTGGACATGGAAAAACCTCCCCCGTTGAACTCCCATGACTGCCATGGGGTCCGGGTGATACCCCTAAAACACGCCATGAAACACATGTACGAAACTCGTACACCGGCGTCAGCACGCCGCCTCTGTCCCGAACCCCTCATCGACTAGGCTCCATGCGTCGAACGCACGGCGAACAGCACGGGGGTGAGTCCATGACGCCACAGCGGAACTCCGGAACCGGCGCGGAAGCGGAATATCCGGAGTACGCCGGTCAGTACCGTCTGGAGTCACGGCTGGGTTCCGGCGGCATGGGCGTGGTGCACCTGGCCCGGAGTACCTCCGGGATGAAGCTCGCCGTCAAGGTCGTACACGGCGAGTTCGCCGAGAACCCCGAGTTCAGGGGACGGTTCCGGCAGGAGATCGCCGCCGCCCGGCGCGTCAGCGGTGCCTTCACCGCGCCCGTCGTCGATGCCGACCCCGACGCCGAACGGCCTTGGATGGCCACCCTGTTCATCCCCGGGCCGACCCTTGCCGACGAGGTGAAGCGGAACGGGTCCATGAACGCCGGGCAGTTGCGGCGGCTGATGGCCGGGCTCGCCGAGGCGCTGCGGGACATTCACCGGGTCGGGGTCGTCCACCGGGATCTGAAACCGAGCAACGTGCTGCTCGCCGAGGACGGTCCGAAGGTCATCGACTTCGGCATTTCTCGGCCGAAGGACAGCGAACTGCACACCGAGACGGGCAAGTTGATCGGTACGCCGCCGTTCATGGCGCCCGAGCAGTTCCGGCGGCCTCGCGAGGTGGGGCCCGCCGCCGACATCTTCGCCCTGGGGTCGGTGATGGTGCACGCGTCGACCGGGCGCGGACCGTTCGACTCCGACAGTCCGTACGTCGTCGCCTACCAGGTCGTGCACGACGAACCCGACTTGACCGGTGTGCCGGAGAACCTCGCCCCGCTGGTGCTGGGTTGCCTCGCCAAGGAGCCCGAGGACCGGCCCACTCCCGACGAACTGATGCGGGAACTCCGGTCGGTCGCCGCCTCGTACGACACCCAGTCGTTCGTGCCCGAGGAGCGGCGCGACAGCCGCTTCCCGGCTTCCACCGACCCCGCTTCCCCTGACGCCGACTCGCCCTCGCCCGCCGGGCGTTCGGATCGGCGGCGGCTGCGCAAGCGCGTCCTCCTCGCCGCGGGTTCCCTCGTTCTCGCCGCCGGGTGCGTCTTCGCCTCGGTGCAGGTGTTCGGCGGTGATACGACGGTCGCCGAGCCCACGGACCGTTCCTCCAGGGCCGGTACCGGTACGACGGCCGCCGCTGCCGGTTTCCGGGCCTGGGTGGTGCGGCCGGGCACCGGTGGCACCACGGGTATGCCCCAATGCTCTTACGGTGGCGGGAAGTTGTTCTGCGCCCAGAAGGGGCTCGTCTCCGCGATCGACCCCGCCGACGGTACCGTCCTGTGGCGGCATCCGATCGACGCCACCCTCATTCCGAGCCGGCCGCCGGTGCTGTCGGGCGGGCTCGTGCACCCCCCGCTGGACAACGGCCCTCGGCTGGAGGCACTCGATCCGGCCACGGGCCACACCCGCTGGCAGGAGACCGTGTCCGACCGCGTCGGCCTCGGATACGCCGGCGGGATGACCCTCCTCACCGGCTCCGACGGCAAGGTCACCGGCGTCGACAGCGCGTCCGGCGACAGCAAGTGGAACCGGCGGATCGCAGACCTGAGCGGCCCCCAGCTGTTCTCCTTCACCGGCGACCAGCTCGCGTACGCCACGAGCCCGGCCCAGGACGGGGCGAGCACCCGGGTCGTCGCGCTGGACCCCGGCACCGGTGACGTGCGCTGGCAGGAGAAGCTGAACGGGCAGCTGAAGCCCATCGGCACCACCGGCGCGGGCGCCTCCGTCTTCTTCGCCGCCCTCGACACCGTGTACGGGGACACGGTCGCCGTCGTCGACTACGACCCGGCGACCGGCGCCTCGCGCAAGGTCGAGGTGGCCGTTCCGCTCCAGCGGGCCCATGGTGTCGTGCGCGGGGACACCGTCTATCTGCTGGGCGGCGGAGGTACGGTGATCGCCGTGGATCTGAAGGCGGGGAAGCAACTCTGGCGGCTGGAGACGGCCGTGAGCCTAGGCTCGGCTCCCGCCGCGGACGGGCGGTACGTGTACTTCACCGCCGCCGACGGACGGCTGCTCGCGGTGAACGCCCGTACGGGGAAGCTCGCGGGGCAGACGTCGCCGCGGCTCGGCCCGGCCTCGGACACGATCGCGGCCTCGCTGCCCGCCCCCGTCGTCGCCGGCGGACGCGTCTACGCGAGCGCTCCCGACGGTTCCGTCTTCGCCGTGGACGCGGCCGACCCGGCCGACTGGTGATCCGGGGCGCCACGGACACGTACGGCACCTGAAGCACGTACAGGAAGATCATGACGAAAGGGCCGCTCCTGAGGAGCGGCCCTTTCGTGCAGGCACAGATGCAGATGCGCGAAGGGGGTCAGCCCAGCAGTGACACGTCCCGCACCGCGCCCTTGTCGGCGCTCGTCGCCATCGCCGCGTATGCGCGCAGGGCCTGCGAGACCTTGCGTTCGCGGGAGACGGGGGCGTAGACGCCGTTCAGGGACTCGCGGCGGGCCGCCAACTCGTCGTCCGGGACCAGGAGTTCGATCGTGCGGTTCGGGATGTCGATGCGGATGCGGTCGCCGTCCTTGACCAGGGCGATGGTGCCGCCGGAGGCCGCCTCGGGGGACGCGTGGCCGATGGAGAGGCCCGAGGTGCCGCCGGAGAAGCGGCCGTCCGTGACCAGGGCGCAGGTCTTGCCGAGGCCCCGGCCCTTGAGGAACGAGGTGGGGTAGAGCATTTCCTGCATGCCGGGGCCGCCCTTGGGACCCTCGTAGCGGATGACGACGACGTCGCCGTCCTTCACCTGCTTGTTGAGGATCTTCTCGACGGCTGCTTCCTGCGACTCGCAGACGACCGCGGGGCCCTCGAAGGTCCAGATCGACTCGTCGACACCGGCCGTCTTCACGACGCAGCCGTCGACGGCGAGGTTGCCCTTGAGGACCGCGAGGCCGCCGTCCTTCGAGTACGCGTGCTCGGCGCTGCGGATGCAGCCGCCGGCGGCGTCCACGTCCAGGGCCTCCCAGCGCTCGGACTGGGAGAAGGCCTCGGCGGAACGGACACAGCCGGGTGCCGCGTGCCACAGCTCCAGGGCCTCCGGCGACGGGGAGCCGCCGCGCACGTCCCAGGTCTTCAGCCAGTCGGCGAGGGACGAGCTGTGAACCGAGTTCACGTCCTCGTTGAGCAGGCCCGCGCGGTGCAGTTCGCCGAGGAGGGCGGGGATGCCGCCGGCCCGGTGCACGTCCTCCATGTAGTACGTGCGGTCCTTGGCGACGTTCGGCGCGACCTTCGCCAGGCACGGCACCCGGCGCGAGACCGCGTTGATGTCGTCCAGGTCGAACTTGACGCCCGCTTCCTGGGCGGCGGCCAGCAGGTGCAGGATCGTGTTGGTCGAGCCGCCCATAGCGATGTCGAGGGCCATGGCGTTCTGGAAGGCCGCGAAGGTGGCGACGTTGCGGGGCAGGACCGTCTCGTCGTCCTGCTCGTAGTAGCGGCGGGTGATGTCCATCACCGTGCGGCCCGCGTTCTCGTACAGCGCGCGGCGGGCCGTGTGCGTGGCCAGGACCGAGCCGTTGCCGGGGAGGGCGAGTCCGATGGCCTCCGCGAGGCAGTTCATCGAGTTGGCCGTGAACATGCCGGAACAGGAACCGCAGGTCGGACAGGCGTTCTCCTCGATACGGAGGATGTCCTCGTCCGAGATCTTGTCGTTCACCGCGTCGGAGATCGCGTCGACCAGGTCGAGCGTGCGGACCGTGCCGTCGACCAGCGTGGCCCGGCCGGACTCCATCGGTCCGCCGGAGACGAAGACCGTGGGGATGTTGAGCCGCAGGGCGGCGTTCAGCATGCCCGGGGTGATCTTGTCGCAGTTGGAGATGCAGATCAGGGCGTCGGCGCAGTGCGCCTCGACCATGTACTCCACGCTGTCCGCGATCAGGTCGCGGGAGGGGAGGCTGTAGAGCATGCCTCCGTGGCCCATCGCGATGCCGTCGTCGACGGCGATCGTGTTGAACTCGCGCGGGATGCCTCCGGCGGCGGTGATGGCCGCGCTGACGATGCGGCCGACCGGCTGGAGGTGGGTGTGGCCGGGCACGAACTCGGTGAAGCTGTTCGCGACCGCGATGATCGGCTTCCGCCCGATGTCGGCACCCGGTACACCGGAGGCACGCATAAGGGCGCGGGCGCCCGCCATGTTGCGGCCGTGGGTGACGGTACGGGACCTCAGCTCGGGCATCGTCGCTCGCCTCGCTCCTTCAGAAAGTTATGACTGAAGTCGAGCGTACGCCGGTTATCCAGTGGGCGGACACGCCGTCCGGAATGCGGGATGAGTGTCTCGGCTTCCGGGCTTTCGGCCGCGGGTCCGGTGGGGGCTTGTCGCGCCCGGGCTCAGGGCGCTGTCAGGTGGGACTGGATCACCGGGGCCACCCTTGCGATGATCTCGTCCGGGTTGGCCGAGGCCAGGGGCTCCACCTTGATGACGTAGCGGAGCATCGCGATTCCCACGAGTTGGGCGGCGGCCAGTTCGGCGCGGAGTTCGGCGTCCGGGAGGTCCAGCTGGACGGCGAGGCGGCGCAGCAGCTGGGTGGAGATCAGGCGGCGGAAGACTCCGGCCGCGGCCTCGTTGTTCATGGCGGAGCGGACGATCGCGAGCAGTGCCTTGCGCGTCGCCGGGGTCTCCCAGATGCCGAAGAAGAAGCGGGCGAGCCGCTCACCGACGCCGTCGAGCGGGCCCTCGACGATCGAGCCGGGCGCCTCCAGGACGGGTCCGAGGGCGACCGAGATGGACGCCTCGAAGACCTGCTCCTTGGTACCGAAGTAGTGGTGCACCAGCGCCGGGTCCACCTCCGCGACCTTGGCGATGCCGCGTACGGAGGTCTTGTCGTAGCCCCGCACGGCGAACTCCTCGCGGGCCGCGGCCAGGATGCGGTCGCGGGCGGCGGGGGCGTCGGCGGAGTCCGTACGGGAGGGGCGTCCCCGGCGGCGCGGGGCGGCGCTGGTCATGGGCGCGGTCCCCCGCCGGGGACGGCTCTGACGGCCGAGGCCAGGTGGAGGCGGGTGAAGGCGAGCGCCTCGGCGAGGTCGGCCTCGCGCTCGGCGCTGGACATCGCGCGGCGCGTGTTCACCTCGATGACGACATGGCCGTCGAAACCGGTGACCGCGAGCCGTTCGAGCAGCTCGGCGCAGGGCTGCGTTCCGCGGCCCGGTACCAGGTGCTCGTCCTTGTTGGAGCCGTTGCCGTCGGCGAGGTGGACGTGGCCGAGGCGGTCGCCCATCAGGCCGACCATCTCCATGGCGTCGCTGCGGGCCGTCGCGGTGTGGCTGAGGTCGATCGTGAAGTGCCGGTAGTCGTCCTTCGTCACGTCCCAGTCGGGGGCGTACGCGAGCATCTCGCGGTCGCGGTAGCGCCAGGGGTACATGTTCTCGACGCCGAACCGGACGTCCGTCTCGTCGGCCATGCGCCAGATGCCGGTGACGAAGTCACGCGCGTACTGGCGCTGCCAGCGGAAGGGCGGGTGTACGACGACGGTCGACGCGCCGAGCTTCTCGGCGGCTGCCTGGGCGCGCTGGAGCTTGGTCCAGGGGTCCGTGGACCAGACGCGCTGGGTGATGAGCAGGCAGGGGGCGTGGACGGCGAGGATGGGGATCCGGTGGTAGTCGCTCAGTCTGCGCAGGGCTTCGATGTCCTGGCTGACGGGGTCTGTCCAGACCATGACCTCGACGCCGTCGTAGCCGAGACGCGCGGCGATCTCGAAGGCCGTCGCCGTCGACTCCGGGTAGACGGAGGCTGTGGACAGCGCGACCTTCGCATCCGGGATGCGTACGACTGGTTCTGCCACGGGAGACAGAGTACGGGGTGCGTTGGTTGGCCGGGGTGGGGGTGCCTATTCGCCGTCGAGGGTCGGTGGTTGGGCGGGTGCGGGTTGTGGGTGGCTTGTCGCGCAGTTCCCCGCGCCCCTGTTGGTGCCCCTGTCGGTCTACTCCGTGCCCATGTGAGTGCCCATGTGGTCGAGGCGGCGGAGGATCACGCCTTCGCGGAGGGCCCAGGGGCAGACCTCCAGGGTTTTCACGGCGAAGAGGTCCATCGCGGCCTCGGCCACCAGGGCGCCCGCGACCAGTTGGTTGGCCCGGCCTTCCGAGACTCCGGGGAGGGCTGCTCGTTCCGCCGTCGTCATGGCTGCGAGTTCGGGGACCAGGGTCTGCAGGGACTCGCGCTTCAGCTCACGCTGGACGTAGAGGCCGTCCGTGGAGCGGGCGGCCCCGGCCAGGCGGGCGAGCTGCTTGAACGTCTTCGAGGTGGCGACGACGTGGTCGGGGGCGCCGAAGCGGCTGAACTCGCCGACCGTACGGGCGATCTGGGCGCGTACATGGCGGCGCAGGGACCTGATGTCGTCGGGGTCGGGCGGGTCGCCCGGGAGCCAGCCCGCGGTCAGGCGGCCTGCGCCGAGCGGGAGGGAGACGGCGGTGTCGGGCTGCTCGTCGATGCCGTAGGCGATCTCCAGGGAGCCGCCGCCGATGTCGAGGACGAGGAGCTTGCCGGCCGACCAGCCGAACCAGCGGCGGGCGGCGAGGAAGGTGAGCCGGGCCTCCTCGGAGCCGGACAGCACCTGGAGCTCGACGCCCGTTTCGGCCTGCACGCGCGCGAGGACGTCGTCGGCGTTGCTGGCCTCGCGCACGGCGGAGGTGGCGAACGGCAGCAGGTCCACGACGCCCTTGTCCTCGGCGGCCTGGAGCGCGTCCTGGATCACGGCGACGAGTTTGTCGACCCCCTCGGGGCCGATCGCTCCGGCGTCGTCGAGGAGCTGGGCGAGCCGCAGCTCGACCTTGTGCGAATGCGCGGGCAGGGGGCGCGCGCCGGGGTGCGCATCCACCACCAGCAGATGCACCGTGTTCGATCCCACGTCGAGGACACCGAGTCTCATGGACGGAACGCTACTGCCAGCCGCGCCCGCATCCGTCCCCGGAGCGGTGCCGGAAGGGGCTCCGGGCGACTTACCCTGGACGCGTGCCCAAGACGAAAAAGGCAAAGGCCGACAAGTCGGCAGAGTCAGCCCTCCCCGCGAAGGCTGCGAAGGCCGTGAAATCCCCGAGATCCTCGAAACCTCCGAAGACGGTGGTGGTGAGCGACGAGAAGGGGCTCGACTTCGCGCGCGCCTGGGTGGAGTTTCCCGATCCGGCGGACGAGGAGCAGGTCTTCCGCTGTGATCTGACCTGGCTGACCTCCCGCTGGAACTGCGTCTTCGGAAGTGGCTGCCAGGGCATCCAGGCCGGCCGCGCGGACGACGGCTGCTGCACGCTGGGGGCGCATTTCTCCGACAAGGACGACGAGAAGCGCGTCGCCGGACATGTGGCGCGGCTCACGCCCGACATCTGGCAGCACCACGCCATCGGCACCGAGTCCGGCTGGACCTCCGAGGACGAGGAGGGGTCGCGGCAGACCCGGCCGTACCAGGGGTCCTGCATCTTCCAGAACCGGCCGGGGTTCGCGGGCGGCGCCGGCTGCTCGCTGCACATCCTGGCGCTGAAGGAGGGCCTCGAACCGCTGGAGACCAAGCCGGACGTGTGCTGGCAGCTTCCGGTGCGGCGGACGTACGACTGGATCGACCGGCCCGACGACACGCGCGTGCTCCAGGTGTCGATCGGTGAGTACGACCGGCGCGGCTGGGGTCCGGGCGGCCACGACCTGCACTGGTGGTGCACGTCGGCGACCTCGGCGCACGGCGCGGGCGACCCGGTGTACGTCTCGTACCGGCCGGAGCTGGTCGAGCTGATGGGCAAGGCGGGGTACGACCGGCTGGTCGAGCTCTGCGAGGAGCGGCTGGCCTCGCAGTTGCCGCTGCTGGCCCCGCATCCGGCGGATCCCGTTCGCTGATTCCCTTCGCTGACGCGAGCGGCTCAGGGCGTTGCCACGGGGCTCGGGGAGCCGCTGTCGGCGGGCGGCGACGAGCCTCCGGGGTCTGCGGGGGTCGAGGTCACCGAGGCCGTCGGGGTGGGGGTCGGGGTGGGCTCCGGGTCCGGTGACGAGGACGGTGGCGGATCGCTGGGGGGCGGGGTCGCGGGCGCGGAGGTCGTCGGGTCCGGATCCGGGGGCGGGGTGCTCGGGCGGGGCGGGCCGGGGGCCGGGGGGTTCACCGGGGTCGGGTCCGGGGGTGTGGGCGCGGTGCCGTACCCCTCGATGGAGACGACGGCGGACGCCGGTGCGATCGACACCCGCGCGCTCCAGTGACCGGACGGCTCGCGCAGAGGGTCGACGTACACCTTGATCGTGAACGACTCGCCGGGCCGCAGCGTTCCCGAGGACCGGCTCGGATACAGCCAGGACGCCCCGGTGGACGCCGTCCAGCGCACCGGGGTGTGCCCGGACGCGGTGAGGGTGATGAGCGTGGTGTCGCCGTCGCTGGACGCCTCCACAGTGAGGTGGCCCGGGCTCTCCTTCGCGCCGGGGACCGCGCTGACGACCTCTACGGAGACGTCGGGTGAGCCGTGGTCCTTCCTGACGAGGCCCCTGTCGGCGCCGGTGCCCGCGTTGCCGGCGTTGCCCGCGTTCTCGTAGCCGCCGCCCGCGGCCTCGCCGTCGAGGATGTCGTGGCGCTGCGCCTCGCTCGCGGTGGCCGACCGGTCCCCCGGGCCGCCCTCGCCGGTCACCGGCGCCCCGCGGTAGGCCGCCCACAGGGCGAGCACGGGGGCGGCGACCACGGTGGCGACGACCGTGGTGGTGACGGCACGCGCGCGTAGCCGGTCCCTTCGGGCGGCGCGGTCCTTGGGGTCCATCGGGAAGCCGCGCCGGTCGAAGCGCGGGGCGGCGGTACCCCGCGCGCGCGGGAGGTGTGCCATGGCGACGTGCAGGGCAGCGCGGGGCGCCTCCAGGACGGGCAGTTCGGCGGGCGTGACGCTGGTGCCGGGCCAGGAGCCGGGGACGGCCCGCTCGGCGGTACGGCGGCACCGCGGGCAGTCGTCGACGTGACGGACCAGTTCACGGCGCAGTGCCGTGCTGAGCACCAGCTGGTGGTCGCCGGTGAGGCGGGAGACGCTCGGACAGGCGCCGGTCTCGACGACGGCGAGGGCCGCGCGGGTGCGTTCGACCTCGCAGGCGGCGGAGGCGAGCAGGTCTCCGGCGGCGGCGGCGTCCAGGCCCAGTACGGCGGCGACCTCGTGGGCGTCGAGCTTGTGACGCACGGCGAGTTCGAGTGCCTCGCGCTGCTCGGGGGTGGTTCCGGCGGCCTCCGGCCAGGCGAGCTGGGCCAGTTCACGGCGGTGCGCTTCCTGGGCCTCCTCGGAGACGCAGCCCCCGGAAGAGGAGGCGGAGGCAGCAGAGGCGGCGGAGTCCGGGGCGGCCTGGGGCGCGGGGACCGCGGACGCCTGCCGCTTACCGCGTCGGCCTGCCGCGTGCGTGCTCTGACGTTTCTGCTTGGCCTCGGCCAGCTTGCGCAGACAGGCCCAGCGGGCCAGCGCGTACAGCCAGGCTCTGCGGTCACCGGCGGACTCCGGGCCGCGCGGGCTGCGGCGCTCGGCGAGCGCGAGGACGTCGCCGAGGGCGGCGGTGGCCGTGTCGTGGTCGCACAGGACGGACAGACAGTAGGTGAACAGGCCGTCCAGATACGGCTCGTAGCGCGCGGGCGGGCGCTGGACCAGCGTGCGTGCCGCCGCCCGGTCGCGCGCCTCACGGTGCGCCCGGTGTGTGCCGGTGCTGCGGGTCGGGGTGTCCGGACTACTGCTCATCACCCGTGCGACCGTAGGCGCCTTACGACGGGCCCCCCTCCCACCTTGAGCACTTTTAATCCGTACGGGTGAAACGATCCCTCAATAGGGGACAGCAACCCCGGATTCCGTGGCCTGTTCCCGCCCTGACGTGGCCGATTACCGCCGAGGGCGCGGCTTCCGGCACCCGTCGGCGACGGTGGTGTCGGTGCTCCCGGTTACGGTTCGTCCCATGGCTGTTCGTACGAAGACCGCTAAGGACCGTCCGTCCTACCGCTGCACCGAGTGCGGCTGGCAGACGGCCAAGTGGCTCGGCCGTTGCTCCGAGTGCCAGGCGTGGGGCACGGTCGAGGAGTACGGCGCGCCCGCGGTCCGTACGACGGCACCGGGCCGCGTCACCACCTCCGCGGTCCCCATCGGCCAGGTCGACGTCCGCCAGGCCACCGCACGCAGCACCGGCGTGCCCGAACTGGACCGTGTACTCGGCGGCGGGCTGGTCCCCGGTGCCGTGGTTCTCGTGGCCGGTGAGCCGGGCGTCGGCAAGTCGACGCTCCTCCTGGACGTCGCGGCGAAGTCGGCGAGCGACGAGCACCGCACGCTCTACATCACCGGTGAGGAGTCCGCGAGCCAGGTCCGGCTGCGCGCCGACCGCATCAAGGCGATCGACGACCACCTGTATCTGGCCGCTGAGACCGACCTCTCGGCGGTGCTGGGCCACCTGGAGGCCGTGAAACCGTCCCTCCTGATCCTCGACTCCGTCCAGACGGTGGCCTCGCCGGAGATCGACGGCGCGGCGGGCGGCATGGCGCAGGTCCGCGAGGTCGCCGGGGCGCTGATCCGCGCGTCCAAGGAGCGCGGTATGTCGACGCTCCTGGTGGGCCACGTCACCAAGGACGGCGCGATCGCCGGCCCGCGTCTCCTGGAACACCTGGTGGACGTGGTCCTGTCCTTCGAGGGCGACCGGCACGCCCGCCTCCGCCTCGTCCGGGGCGTCAAGAACCGCTACGGCACGACGGACGAGGTCGGCTGCTTCGAACTGCACGACGAGGGCATCACGGGCCTCGCCGACCCGAGCGGCCTGTTCCTGACCCGGCGCGCCGAGCCGGTGCCCGGCACCTGCCTGACCGTCACCCTGGAGGGCCGCCGCCCGCTCGTCGTCGAGGTCCAGGCGCTCACCGTCGACTCGCAGATCCCCTCCCCCAGGCGGACGACATCGGGCCTGGAGACGTCCCGGGTCTCGATGATGCTCGCGGTTCTCGAACAACGGGGCAGGATCAGCGCACTCGGAAAGCGGGACATCTATTCGGCCACGGTCGGCGGGGTGAAGCTCTCCGAGCCGGCCGCGGACCTCGCGATCGCCCTCGCGCTGGCCTCCGCCGCGAGCGACACCCCGCTGCCCAAGAACCTGGTCGCGATCGGCGAAGTGGGCCTCGCGGGCGAGGTCAGACGGGTGACGGGGGTCCAGCGCCGACTGTCCGAAGCGCACCGTCTGGGCTTCACCCACGCCCTCGTTCCGTCGGACCCCGGCAAGGTCCCCGCCGGTATGAAGGTCATCGAAGTCGCCGACATGGGGGACGCGCTCCGGGTGCTTCCGAGGTCGCGTAGGCGAGACGCCCCACGGGACGACGAGGACCGCCGGTAGACTTTGCCCAGGTCTCGCCCGTCCGTACGAACAACGTGTGCGAAGCGGGAGCGGCCCAGTACCTGCGACCGGAGGAGTGCAGTGGCAGCCAACGACCGGGCAGCAGCTCCAGGAAAGTACGGCGGGAGCTCCGGTGCCGATGGCCTGATGCGCGCCTCACTGAGCGCCGTGGCACCCGGCACGGCGCTGCGCGACGGGCTTGAACGGATTCTCCGCGGCAACACCGGCGGACTCATCGTGCTCGGCTCCGACAAGACAGTCGAGGCGATGTGCACGGGCGGTTTCGTCCTGGACGTCGAGTTCTCGGCGACGCGGCTGCGCGAGCTGTGCAAGCTCGACGGCGGCATCGTGGTCTCGTCGGACCTGTCCAAGATCCTGCGGGCCGGCGTCCAGCTGGTCCCCGACCCGAACATCCCCACCGAGGAGACAGGCACCCGGCACCGCACCGCCGACCGTGTGTCGAAGCAGGTGGCCTACTCGGTCATCTCGGTCTCCCAGTCCATGAGACTCATCGCGCTGTACGTGGACGGTCAGCGCCGGGTCCTGGAGGACTCGGCCGCGATCCTGTCCCGCGCGAACCAGGCCCTGGCGACCCTGGAGCGCTACAAGCTCCGCCTCGACGAGGTCGCGGGCACGCTGTCCGCGCTGGAGATCGAGGACCTGGTGACGGTCCGGGACGTCTCCGCGGTGGTGCAGCGCCTGGAGATGGTCCGCCTCATCGCGACGGAAATCGCCGGTTACGTGCTCGAGTTGGGCACCGACGGGCGGCTTCTGACCCTTCAGCTGGAGGAGTTGATCGCGGGCGTGGAGCCGGAGCGCGAGCTGGTGGTCCGGGACTACGTCCCCGAGCCGACCGCCAAACGCTCCCGCACGGTCGACGAGGCGCTCGGCGAACTCGACGCGCTCAGCCACGCCGAACTGCTCGAACTCTCCACGGTGGCCAAGGCCCTCGGCTACACGGGCTCACCCGAGGCCCTCGACTCTGCGGTCTCCCCCCGCGGCTTCCGCCTCCTGGCGAAGGTGCCGCGCCTGCCCGGCGCGATCATCGACCGCCTGGTGGAACACTTCGGCAGCCTGCAGAAGCTGCTGGCGGCGAGCGTCGACGAGCTCCAGACGGTGGACGGGGTCGGCGAGACGAGGGCGCGCAGTGTCCGGGAGGGACTGTCGCGGCTGGCGGAGTCGTCGATTCTGGAGCGGTACGTGTAGGTCGGCACCAGGTCGGTACGCGGAGGTGGGACCGAGGGGCCGTGCTTACACGGCCCCTCTCAGTCCTTGTCCAGCACGAAAGAGATCTGGGCCTTCGGGAAGCCCTGGGCCTGCGCCTCCACGAGGTAGGTGTCGGCCGTCGCCGACCCCGCCTTCGGGGTGGCGCACTCCGGGGCGCTCGCCTTGCGGTCCCACTCGAAGGTGTACGTGATGCTGCCGCCGGCCGAGACACGGAACAGCAGACCTGCCGCGTCCTTGGGGCAGTCGTCCGAGGCCCAGATGTCGTCGTCGCTGCTCGCCTGCGTGATCGTCACGACCGCCGCCTTCGGGCCGAGGTCGATCTTGCAGTCGTTGGCGGAGGAGTTCCTGGCAACCAGCTGGAAGGTGGGCGTCTCGTCGGGCGCGTAGGTGTTCTGGACACTGCGCAGGCTCAACTGGACGACGCCGGCGGTGCAGTTGGGCAGGGTGGAACCGACCGGGAGCGTATCGCCGCTGCCTACGCTGCCGTTGACGCCGTCGTCCGTGCCGGCGGAACCGCCACCCGTCCCGGCGGAACCGCTGTCGCCGCCGGAGCCGGCCGAACCGCTCGAACCGCCGGAGTCCTCTGAACCCCCGGAGCTCCCGGAACTCCCGGAGCCCGCCGAGCCGGAACCGGAGTCCGAGCCGCCGGTGTCCGAGCTGCCCGACTCGTCGCGTCCGCCCGGGGCTTGGCTGATCGCGGGCCCCGAACCGGACGGTCCCGGGGTGATCGTCTGCTCGGGATCCTTGCCGTTGGCGCCGTCCGTGCCGTTGTTGCCGCCTCCGCCGCCGGAGGCGACGATCCAGATGCCCAGCAACGCCAGCAGGGCGAGCAAAGACAGCAGAACGGCCCTCCGTCGCCAGTAGATGGAGGAGGGAAGCGGCCCGACCGGATTGCGCATAGATCCCACGGCGCAAACTGTACGAGAGATCGGACAGTTCACTCGCCCCACCCGCCGCCCAGGCACCAACTTTTCCGGATCATCATCCCGGCGAAGGGGGTTGGTGACGTGGGTGAACTCCTTTCGGGCGGGGAGCAGTTCGGGGCGGGTCGCGCTTCCCGGCCCGCATCTCCGGCCCGGGACGGGACGGGCAGGCGCGGCGGGGGCGAAGAAACAACCGGGTCGTACCGCACCGCGTCGCACACCCCCGCACCCCCACATGGCAGGATCGGAACCGCCATGACTGCGCCCACGAAACCCCCGCACCGCGACGCCGACCCGACACCCCTAGCCTCCCCCATCGCCGACGGCACCCCCCTGCACTCCCCCGTCATCGACTGGTTCGACGACCACGCCCGCGACCTCCCCTGGCGGCGCCCGGACGCCGGTCCCTGGGGGGTGATGGTCAGCGAGTTCATGCTGCAGCAGACACCGGTCAGCCGCGTACTGCCCGTCTACGAGCAGTGGCTCGCCCAATGGCCCCGCCCCGCCGACCTCGCCGCCGCCCCCTCGGGCGAGGCCGTCCGCGCCTGGGGCCGGCTCGGCTACCCGCGCCGCGCCCTGCGCCTGCACGGCGCCGCCGTCGCCATAACGGAACGCCACGGTGGCGACGTACCCACCGAGCACGCCCAGCTGCTCGCCCTGCCCGGCATCGGCGAGTACACCGCCGCGGCCGTCGCCTCCTTCGCCTACGGCCAGCGGCACGCCGTACTGGACACGAACGTCCGCCGGGTCTTCGCCCGCGCCGTCACCGGCGTCCAGTACCCCCCGAACGCCACCACCGCCGCCGAACGCAAGCTCGCCCGCGCCCTGTTGCCGGACGACGAGCCCACAGCCGCCCGCTGGGCCGCGGCCTCCATGGAACTCGGCGCGCTCGTCTGCACGGCCCGGAACGAGACCTGCCATCGCTGTCCGATCGCCGCCCGGTGCGCGTGGCGGCTCGCCGGGAAGCCCGACCACGAGGGCCCGGCGCGCCGGGGCCAGACGTACGCGGGCACGGACCGTCAGGTACGCGGCAAGCTGCTCGCCGTACTCCGCGAAGCGCACACCCCCGTACCGCAGGCCGCGCTCGACGGTGTGTGGCACGAGCCGGTCCAGCGCGCCCGGGCCCTCGACGGCCTGGTCTCCGACGGTCTGGTCGAGCCCCTGCCGGGCGGGCTGTACCGCCTGCCGCACAGCTGAGACAGACGGCCGGGGACGCCCACAGCCAAAACACATGCCCGGACTTCCGTAACGCCCCAACATGCTTCCGCAACACACCCACCAGACCGCCAAATCACCTCATAACCCCGCCAATTACCCCACCGCCCTACCCCTTCCCCATTTCCGTTACACAACCGACGGACAGCCGAGCGCTCCCCGAAGGCTGGCTCGGACAACTCCGTGACAACAGCTCCGTAGCTTCATCCCTGTAGAGACCACAAGGCAGTGAAGCCGACCGGAAGACAGGTCGGAAACGGGGAGCGGGAGGCGGTCGACATGGCGCAGCAGGGCGAGGTGCTCGGATTCGAGGAGTACGTCCGCACACGGCAGGACGCGCTGTTGCGCAGCGCCCGTCGGCTGGTCCCGGACCCCGTCGACGCGCAGGACCTGCTGCAGACGGCGCTCGTGCGGACGTACGGCCGCTGGGACGGCATAGCGGACAAGCGGCTCGCGGACGCCTACCTCCGCCGGGTGATGATCAACACCCGGACGGAGTGGTGGCGGGCACGCAAGCTCGAAGAGGTACCCACCGAGCAGCTCCCGGACGCGAGCGTCGACGACTCCACCGAGCAGCACGCGGACCGCGCACTCCTGATGGACGTCATGAAGGTTCTCGCACCCAAGCAGCGGAGCGTCGTCGTGCTGCGACACTGGGAGCAGATGTCCACGGAGGAGACGGCCGCCGCCCTCGGCATGTCGGCCGGAACGGTCAAGAGCACGCTGCACCGGGCGCTCGCCCGGCTCCGGGAGGAGCTGGAGGCCCGCGATCTGGACGCACGCGCGCTGGAGCATGAGGAGCGGGAGCGTTGCGCGGCCTAGGCACAGGGGCGACCGATCCCGGGGTCCCACGGACACGCACAGGGACACGAACAGGGACAGGGACGACGGATTCGGACGCGTCCCCGCCAGTGGGCCGGGGTCCCGCTCCTGGGCATGGCCCGGGGCTGCTCGTAGGGCCGGGGCTGTCCGTCCCTGCCCGGCGGGCCTTTCAGGCGGTGATCACGGCGACGGCCGTGCTCGCCGCCCTCACCCTTTTCGTCTCCGCCTGCGCCACCGGCGGCACCGGCGCCCGTGACGAGGGCCCGGCCGGCGCCGATGCCGCCACGGGCAGGCTGAGCTCCACCCCCATGCCCTCCGCGTACGCCACTCCGGACGACGTGGACGCGGTCGAGCTCATCAGGGACGACCCGAAGGTCGCGACCTCGGTCAAGCAGGCGCTGAAGCCGTGCGTCGGGGACGAGTACCCGATCGACGTGTCGTACGGGGACCTGACCGACGGAGCCGCCGACGACGTCGTCGTCAACGTCATGACGTGCAGCGATGCCGTCGGCGTCGGTTCCTACGTGTACCGCGAGGCGGGGGACGGGTACCGGAACGTCTTCAGGGCCGAGGAGTCCCCGGTGTATGCGGAGATAGACCGCGGCGACCTGGTGGTCACCAAGCAGGTCTACAAGAAGGACGACCCGGTGACGAGCCCGTCCGGCGAGAATGTGATCACCTATCGCTGGACGGCGGGTCGCTTCGCCCTCGAGTACCGCACGCACAACGAGTACAGCGGCGCGGTCGACGGCGACGCTCCGACGCCGGCCCCGAACTGACCGACACCTACCGAGCCCATACCGCCGCCACACACGAGACGAGAACTGAGAGCACCCGGGATGGCAGACCAGACCCACGTCCTCTTCGTCGAGGACGACGACGTCATCCGCGAGGCCACCCAACTCGCCCTGGAGCGGGACGGCTTCGCGGTCACCGCCATGCCCGACGGGCTGTCGGGCCTGGAGGCGTTCCGCGCCGACCGCCCCGACATCGCCCTCCTGGACGTCATGGTCCCGGGCCTCGACGGGGTCAGCCTGTGCCGCCGTATCCGCGACGAGTCCACCGTTCCGGTGATCATGCTGTCGGCGCGCGCCGACTCGATCGACGTGGTCCTGGGCCTGGAGGCGGGCGCCGACGACTACGTCACGAAGCCCTTCGACGGTGCTGTGCTGGTGGCCCGGATCCGCGCGGTCCTGCGCCGCTTCGGTCACGCGAGCGGCCCGGGCTCGGCGGCCTCGGAGGACAGCGGGCCCGTGACCGGCGGGGTGCTGGTCTTCGGGGATCTGGAGATCGACACCGAGGGCATGGAGGTCCGCAAGGAGGGCCGGACGGTGGCCCTGACGCCCACCGAGATGCGCCTGCTGCTGGAGTTCTCGTCCGCGCCGGGCACGGTCCTGTCCCGCGACAAGCTCCTCGAACGCGTCTGGGACTACGGCTGGGGCGGTGACACCCGTGTCGTCGACGTCCATGTGCAGCGGCTGCGTACGAAGATCGGCCAGGACCGGATCGAGACGGTCCGCGGCTTCGGCTACAAGTTGAAGGCCTGAGCGGGCCACCCATGCGCTCCAGAGAAATGCGGATCATGCGGCTCATGCCGTTCAGCCGGTTCGCGGGCATCCGTACCGGGCTCAGGTGGAAGCTGAGCGCCGCCATCGCGCTGGTCGGCGCGCTCGTGGCGGTCACACTCAGCCTGGTCGTGCACAACGCGGCCCGGGTCTCGATGCTGGACGGCGCGCGCGACCTCGCGGACGAACGCGTCCTGATCGGGCAGAGCAATTACAACCTGTCGGGGCGGCCCAACTTCCCCGGTATCAAGGTCGACGACCCGAACCTGCCGGAGGAACTGCGGGAGAAGGCCGCACAGGGCCGCCGGGCGACCTATGTGACCGACCGGCCGGACGGGGTGCCGGACATCTGGGCGGCCGTACCGCTCAAGGACGGGCACATCATGTCGCTGCACACCGGGTTCACCGACCGCAGTACGGACATCATGGCCGACCTCGACCAGGCGCTGATCATCGGCTCGATCGCCGTCGTCCTCGGCGGCAGCGCGCTCGGTGTTCTCATCGGCGCCCAGTTGTCGCGCCGATTGCGCAAGGCGGCGGCTGCCGCGAACCAGGTCGCCAGGGGCGAGACGGACGTACGGGTGCGGGACGCCATCGGCGGTGTCGTGCGGGACGAGACCGACGACCTCGCCCGGGCGGTGGACGCGATGGCGGACACACTGCAGCAGCGGCTGGAGGCGGAACGGCGGGTCACCGCCGACATCGCGCACGAGTTGCGTACGCCGGTGACGGGTCTGCTGACGGCCGCCGAACTCCTGCCTCCCGGGCGCCCGACGGAGTTGGTCCTGGACCGGGCGCAGGCCATGCGCACGCTGGTCGAGGACGTCCTGGAGGTGGCCCGTCTCGACGGTGCGTCGGAGCGGGCCGAGCTGCAGGACATCATGCTGGGCGAGTTCGTGGCCCGGCGGGTGCTCGCGAAGGACCCGGAGATCGCCGTACACGTGGTGCACGAATCGGAGGTCACGACCGATCCGCGGCGGCTTGAGCGCGTGCTGTTCAATCTGCTGGCCAACGCGGCACGGCACGGCAAGGCGCCCATAGAGGTGTCGGTCGAGGGCCGGGTCATCCGCGTACGCGATCACGGCACCGGCTTCCCCGAGGACCTGCTGGCGGACGGACCGAGCCGCTTCCGTACGGGGAGCAGTGACCGTTCCGGCCACGGTCACGGTCTCGGCCTGACCATCGCCGCGGGCCAGGCCCGAGTCCTGGGCGCCCGCCTCACGTTCCGCAACATACGCCCACCGGGTGCCCCCGACCGCGTTCCCGCAGAGGGCGCGGTGGCGGTCCTGTGGCTCCCGGAACACGCCCCGACCAACACGGGCAGCCACCCGATGCTTCCGCGCAAGAGCGGTTGAGTGGGGGCGGAGTTATCTGCTCCGGCATCTGAGAAACAAGGCCGGTCCAGCTCGGGCCGCGTTTCCCACCCGCCCACCCGTTCACCGCATCTGTCCAGCCCAGGCACCATCCAGCCCGTCTGGGGGTCCCCCCTCTGGGGGAGGGATGGGACGGGTAGGGGCGGCGGGGGCGAAGAGACACAGCCGAAGACCCCCGGGGCGGACACCACCCGAGGGCCTTCGCCTCCTCACCGTCCCCCGACCACCAGGTCAGACGTCAGCCCACCTCAACCACAGTCCCCTTGGCCGAAGCCCCGTTCCCCGCCGACTCCGACGTAGCCGCCGACGCCGACCCCGGCCCCGACTCCCCACCCTTCTCCGGTTCCGCCCCCTTCAACGGAACCTCCTTCACGAACACCGCCGCCACCAGCACCACTACAGCCACCACGGCCCCCAGCAGAAACGCCGAGTGCGTCCCCGAAGCCACCGCGTACTGATACGCCTCCCGCGCCGCCGCCGGCAACTTCGCCAGACTCGCCGCATCCAGCTGAGCCGACTGCTCGGTCACCTTGGACCCGAGCGCCCCGGCCCGCTCGTTCATCACGTCCTGCACCCGGTTGTTGAACAACGCACCCATGATCGCGACCCCGAACGAGGACCCGAGCGTACGGAACAGGGTGGTCGTGGAGGACGCGACGCCCATGTCCTTCATCTCGACGCTGTTCTGCGCGACCAGCATGGTGATCTGCATCAGACAGCCGAGGCCCGCCCCGACCACCGCCATGTACAGACCGGACGTCAGCCGCGAGGTCTCCGTGTCCATCTGCGCGAACAGGTACAGCCCGACGCTCAGCAGCACACCGCCGACCAGCGGGAACACCTTGTACTTGCCGCTGCTCGTCGTCACCCGCCCGGCGACCATGGACACGACCATCATCGCCGCGAGCATCGGAAGCAGCAGCAGCCCGGAGTTGGTGGCGGACGCGCCCTGCACGGACTGCTGGTACAGCGGCAGGAACAGCACCGCGCCGAACATCACGAACCCGGTGATGAAGCCGATGATCGACATCAGCGTGAAGTTGCGGCTGCGGAAGATGTGCAGCGGAATGATCGGCTCGGCGGCCTTCGTCTGCCAGAACACGAACCCGACGAGCGAGGCGACGCCGATCCCGATGAGCTCCATGATCATGGCGGAGCCCCACGCGTACTCCGTACCGCCCCAGGTCGTGACGAGCACGATCGAGGTGATGCCGACGGTCAGCAGCGCGACGCCCGGGTAGTCGATCCGCGTCTTCGCCCGCTTCTTCGGCAGGTGCAGCACAGCGCTGATGGCGGCGAGCGCCACGACACCCAGCGGCAGGTTGATGTAGAACGACCAGCGCCAGCCCAGGTGGTCCGTCAGTGCCCCGCCGACCAGCGGTCCGCCGATCATGGCGAGCGCCATCACGCCGGCCATCATGCCCTGGTACTTGCCGCGCTCACGCGGCGGAATCAGATCCCCGATGATCGCCATGACCCCGACCATCAGACCACCGGCACCGAGTCCCTGCACGGCCCGGAAGCCGATCAGCTGTCCCATGTCCTGGGCCATACCGCTGAGCGCCGACCCGATCAGGAAGAGCACGATCGAGCTCATGAAGACGCCCTTGCGCCCGTACATGTCGCCGAGCTTGCCCCAGATCGGGGTGGAGGCGGCGGTGGCGAGCGTGTAGGCCGTCACGACCCATGCCAGGTGTTCGAGCCCGCCCAGTTCCCCTACGATCGTCGGCATCGCCGTACCGATGATCATATTGTCCAGCATCGCGAGCATCATCGCGATCATGAGCGCGAGCAGCACCACCCGCACACTCCGCGGTTGCTTGCCCTGCTCGACCTGCTCAATCCGTCCGTCCCGCTCGCCCTGCTCGTCCGCTGCTGCCCGCGTGTCCGCCATCGTGTCCGCCCCACTCCCCCACGTACTCCTACTTACTTGCCGCCCGGCAAGTTGACTACACTGGGGAAGCTAGACCCCTAACTAGCCGGGCGTCAAGTAAGTTTTACCCCAAGGGCACTCCCCAGGGTTCAGAAGCGGAAGCAGGAGTACGGGCATGGACCGCACCAAGCAGCGCCGACGCGGGGACACCCGCCAGCGCATCCAGGACGTGGCGCTCGAACTCTTCGCCGAACAGGGCTACGAGAAGACCTCGCTGCGGGAGATCGCCGAGCGCCTCGACGTCACGAAGGCGGCGCTCTACTACCACTTCAAGACCAAGGAAGAGATCGTCGTCAGCCTGTTCGAGGACCTGACGAAACCGATCGAGGACCTGATCGAGTGGGGTCGGCAGCAGCCGCACACCCTCGACATGAAGCAGGAGATCCTGCGCCGCTACAACGAGGCACTCACCGAGGCGGCCCCCCTCTTCCGCTTCATGCAGGAGAACCAGGCGACGGTACGGGACCTGAGCATCGGCGACATGTTCAAGACCCGCATGCTCGGAATGCGGGAGATCATCATCGACCCGGACGCCCCCCTGGTCGCCCAGGTCCGCTGCATCAGCGCGATGTTCACACTGCACGCCGGGATGTTCGTGCTCCACGACCTCGCGGGCGACGCGGACGAGAAGCGCCAAGCGGTCCTGGAGGTCGCGATCGGCCTGGTGACACAGGCGCACGAGGGCACGGAACACCCCTCGTAACCGCAGCCCCCTGGACCGGCAGGTCACACACCACCCAGACAGGCCCGCCAGGCCCGACAGGTCAGACAGTCACGCCCTTGGCCCGCAGAAAGGCCACGGGGTCGACGGCGGACCCGTAGTTCGCCGTCGTACGGATCTCGAAGTGCAGGTGCGGCCCGCTGGAGTTGCCCGTGTTTCCGGACAGGGCTATGCGCTGCCCGGTGGCCACGACCTGGCCGACCTTCACGTTGATCCGCGACAGATGGGCGTACTGCGAGTACGTCCCGTTGCCGTGCTTGATGACGACGGCGTTGCCGTACGCCGACCCGTCACCGGCGCCGTTGCCGCCGGCCTTGACGACCGTACCGCCGTGCGCGGCGACGACCTTGGTGCCGCTCGGCACGGCGAAGTCCTGGCCGGAGTGGGTGGACGACCACATGGTGCCGGCCTGGTTGAAGCTGGCGCTGAGCGTGTACTTCTTGACCGGGTCCACCCAGGAGGCGGCCTTCTTGGCGGCGGCCTGAACCTGGACGGCCCCCGTCGCACCGCTCTCGGCGGCAGCCGCGACCCCGGTCGCCCCCAGGACGATCGACGCGCCGAGCCCCGCGGCCAGAACTGAGACGCGGGAGACACGGGCCGTACGGGATTCGCGGGACGGGGTGGTGGCGCGCTGGAACATCAAGACCTCATGGGGACGGGGACAGAAAAGCCACCCGGCACGAGCGTTCCCGCCGGATGGGCAACCCCTTGGTAACCCCGGGCCCCACCCATCCCCAAACCGCCGATCTACGACACAAGTTCGTAGACGACCGCAAATTCACCCACTTATTGACAAAGCAACCGAAGCGACAACCCCCCACAAACCACGGCTCACCTCCACCCTCACCCACTAATCACCCTAGTAACAGACATTTCGCCTGTGCGTCATGTCACCGGCCCGCAAGATCCACCGACGTACGACTGTGACGCGCACAACGCACCTCCAGCGCACCTCCAACGCATGGCCGACGCATCGCCAATGAGCCGTCGGCGGGCCGAATAAACCCGCTCCGACTACTGGCACCTCGCCGCTACCCGTGAGTAATGTTCCCTTCCCATCAGCGCCACTCACCTCAGCAAGCATGCCCCTGACATCTGCATGCCCTGGCACCGCACGGCCCTACGTGAGAGGACCCCCATCCCGATGACAAGAGGCTCAACAGGCTCCTGGACGCCCTGGACCCGCCGTATCGGCCTGACCGCGGTCGCCGCGGTCGCCGCGGTGACACTGGCCGGCCCCGGCAGCGCCCAGGCCGCGACCACCACGGCCACGGCGTCCGTGTCGGCAGCCGCCGCCGAGGACGTCGACTACGCCACCTGGCAACAGGACTGCCAGACCGTGATGGACCAGGCCCTGCCCTATCTGAAGCAGCGCATCGCCGCCGCCTCCAAGAGCGAGAAGCCGGCGATCGTCTTCGACATCGACAACACCACCCTGGAGACCGACTTCGGCTTCAGCTACCCGTCGCCTGCCAACGCACCCGTGCTGAAGGTCGCGCAGTACGCCCAGGACCACGGCGTCGCCCTCTTCTTCGTCACCGCGCGTCCGGACATCATCAAGCCCGTGACGCAGTACAACCTCACGTACGTCGGCTACGACGTGACCGGGCTGTACGCGCGCAATCTGATCGACCTCTTCAAGAGCGTGGCCGACTACAAGACCGCGCAGCGCGTCGACATCGAGTCGAAGGGCTACACGATCATCGCCAACATCGGCAACAGCGCGACCGACCTGTCGGGCGGCCACGCGGAGAAGACGTACAAGCTGCCGGACTACGACGGCCAGCTGTCGTAGGTCGTCGTCAGTCGTCATCAGTCGTCGTCACGACATGCGAGAGGGGCCGGTGCTGAATAGCACCGGCCCCTCTCCGACATCTGACGCGGCGACGCAGCCCTGAGGCTTACGCCTCCTTGCTCAGGTTCGGGCCGGCACCGCCGGCCGCCTGCTCGATCGGCGGGACGTCGGGCAGCGCCGACTTCTCCTCACCCCGGAAGGTGAAGGTCGCGGTCTCACCCTCGCCCTCCGTGCCGACGACCACGATGTGACCGGGGCGCAGCTCGCCGAAGAGGATCTTCTCGGAGAGCGTGTCCTCGATCTCGCGCTGGATCGTCCGGCGCAGCGGCCGGGCGCCCATGACGGGGTCGTAACCCTTCTTGGCCAGCAGTTCCTTGGCGGCCTGGGAGAGCTCGATGCCCATGTCCCGGTCCTTGAGGCGCTCGTCCACCTTGCCGACCATCAGGTCGACGATCGTGAGGATGTCGTCCTGCGTCAGCTGCGGGAAGACGACCACGTCGTCGACGCGGTTGAGGAACTCGGGGCGGAAGTGCTGCTTGAGCTCGTCCGAGACCTTGTTCTTCATGCGCTCGTAGTTGGACTTCTTGTCACCGGAGGCCGCGAAGCCCAGGTTGAAGCCCTTCGAGATGTCCCGCGTGCCGAGGTTGGTCGTCATGATGATGACCGTGTTCTTGAAGTCCACGACCCGGCCCTGGGAGTCGGTCAGGCGACCGTCCTCCAGGATCTGCAGCAGCGAGTTGAAGATGTCCGGGTGGGCCTTCTCGACCTCGTCGAAGAGGACGACGGAGAACGGCTTGCGGCGGACCTTCTCGGTCAGCTGGCCGCCCTCTTCGTAACCCACGTATCCGGGCGGGGATCCGAAGAGACGCGACACCGTGTGCTTCTCGCTGAACTCCGACATGTCGAGGGAGATCAGCGCGTCCTCGTCACCGAAGAGGAACTCGGCCAGGGCCTTGCTCAGCTCGGTCTTACCGACACCGGACGGGCCGGCGAAGATGAACGAACCACCGGGGCGCTTCGGGTCCTTCAGACCGGCACGCGTACGGCGGATCGCCTTCGAGAGCGCCTTGACGGCGTCCTTCTGGCCGATGACCCGCTTGTGGAGCTCGTCCTCCATGCGCAGCAGGCGGCTCGACTCCTCCTCGGTCAGCTTGAAGACCGGGATGCCGGTGGCAGTCGCCAGGACCTCGGCGATCAGCTCGCCGTCGACCTCGGCGACGACGTCCATGTCGCCGGCCTTCCACTCCTTCTCCCGCTTGGCCTTCGCGGCGAGGAGCTGCTTCTCCTTGTCACGGAGAGAGGCGGCCTTCTCGAAGTCCTGCGAGTCGATCGCGGACTCCTTGTCCCGGCGCACGCCGGCGATCTTCTCGTCGAACTCGCGCAGGTCCGGCGGAGCGGTCATCCGGCGGATGCGCATCCGGGAACCGGCCTCGTCGATGAGGTCGATCGCCTTGTCGGGCAGGAACCGGTCGGAGATGTACCGGTCGGCGAGCGTCGCCGCCTGCACCAGGGCCTCGTCGGTGATCGAGACGCGGTGGTGCGCCTCGTACCGGTCGCGCAGGCCCTTGAGGATCTCGATCGTGTGCGGGAGGGAAGGCTCCGCGACCTGGATCGGCTGGAAGCGGCGCTCGAGGGCCGCGTCCTTCTCGAGGTGCTTGCGGTACTCGTCGAGCGTGGTCGCACCGATGGTCTGGAGCTCACCGCGGGCCAGCATCGGCTTGAGGATGGAGGCTGCGTCGATGGCGCCCTCGGCGGCACCCGCGCCGACGAGCGTGTGCAGCTCGTCGATGAACAGGATGATGTCGCCGCGGGTGCGGATCTCCTTGAGGACCTTCTTCAGGCGCTCCTCGAAGTCACCGCGGTACCGGGAGCCGGCGACCAGCGCGCCGAGGTCCAGGGTGTAGAGGTGCTTGTCCTTGAGGGTCTCGGGCACCTCGCCCTTGACGATGGCCTGGGCGAGACCCTCGACGACGGCGGTCTTGCCGACGCCGGGCTCACCGATGAGGACCGGGTTGTTCTTCGTACGGCGGGACAGCACCTGCATGACCCGCTCGATCTCCTTCTCGCGCCCGATGACCGGGTCGAGCTTGGATTCGCGAGCGGCCTGGGTGAGGTTCCGGCCGAACTGGTCGAGGACCAGGGACGTCGAGGGGGTGCCCTCGGCGGGGCCGCCACTGGCGCCGGCGGTCTCCTTGCCCTGGTAGCCGGAGAGCAGCTGGATGACCTGCTGCCGCACCCGGTTGAGATCTGCGCCCAGCTTGACGAGGACCTGGGCGGCGACGCCCTCGCCCTCGCGGATCAGGCCGAGCAGGATGTGCTCCGTGCCGATGTAGTTGTGGCCCAGCTGAAGGGCCTCGCGGAGCGAAAGCTCCAGGACCTTCTTGGCACGGGGGGTGAAGGGGATGTGCCCGGACGGAGCCTGCTGGCCCTGCCCGATGATCTCCTCCACCTGCTGGCGGACCGCCTCGAGCGAAATCCCGAGGCTCTCCAGTGCCTTAGCGGCGACACCCTCACCCTCATGGATCAGGCCCAGGAGGATGTGCTCGGTGCCGATGTAGTTGTGGTTGAGCATCCGGGCTTCTTCCTGAGCCAGGACGACAACCCGCCGCGCGCGGTCGGTGAACCTCTCGAACATCGTTAATCGCTCCTCAGAGCGGTCAGGCAGTAAGGGGACGCTCCCCTCCCTGTCCTTCCGCAGCTTAGTCCCGCAAGCGGGGACCGCTCATTCCAACTGCCGACACCGGACCGAGAACCAACACAGCCTCCTGACCCCGTACGCCGACATTTGCTCCAACCCGATCGTGCGAGACGATGTTCCCGCAGGCCAGGGAGATACCCTCACTATCAGTACGCCGATGGCGAACGTGAGACGCCCTTTTCTGCGTGTCGCCCCCTCCCACTAGGGATGTCTTACCCGTACGGACCGACACTCCATGCCGGATGCACGGGTTCCCTCCGCTACGGGCGAACAACCTTGCGCCGCCGAGCTGCTCTGCACACCCCAGGAATCGGCACTCTGTGCGCCCGCGAGGACACCCAGCGTAACTCGCGGCCTCTTCCGGCGGTTGGCTTTGACATGGTCTCCACGGTCCCCCTTCCTCGTCGCCCTCTTGATACGGGCGACACCCCCAGTGGTCTCACCAGTAACGCCGGTAGCGATGCCACCAGTGCCACCGGTGATGTCCGGCGCTGGTACGAGAACGAACTGGGATGGGCGACAGTGCCCGGTCCTGGTCCCGGTTCCTCGGGGCTTGCGCTACGACTGGCCGTGGGCCTGCGCTTCGACGTGCTGGACGTGCCGGCGGAGGCGGGTTTCGCGGCGCTGCGCCACCGGGCGCGGACACGGGCGCCGGGTTCTCCGGTGGCCCTGCGCGAGGACCGGATGCTGCTGCTGGTGGCCGCGGGCAGCGCGGACGAGCTGCCGGGGCTGCTGGACTGGCTGGAGTGGGGCCGGCTCACACCGGACCTGAGGGCGATCGGCGCGGGCGGCCACATCGAGGCGCCCCTGCCGCCCGGGTTTCCCGCACTGCCCGGAATTCCCGGCGGTACGGGCGACTTGCCGGGCCGTGAAAATCCGCAGGGGGCCGCTGTCTGGCTGCGGCCCCCTGAAACAGGCTGCGGGACGGAAATCCCGCTGCCGACCATGTCGGCCCTGGGGGGCGTCGGAGGCGCCCCCGATCTCGTACGGCTGGTGGACACGCTGGCGACGCAGTGCCATCGCATCCGACTGCGGCGCGCGAGCGCTCAGCCGTTGGCCTTCTCGTAAGCCTCGCGGATGATCGCCGGAACACGGCCACGGTCATTGACGTCGTGACCGTTCTCCTTCGCCCAAGCACGGATCTGCGCGGTGTCCTGGCTGCCGCCAGTGGCGACACGCGCCTTTCCACGCCCACCCGAAGCACGGCCTCCAGTACGACGGCCGCCCTTGACGTAGGCGTCGAGGAGACCGCGAAGCTTGTCGGCATTGGCAGTCGTGAGGTCGATCTCGTACGTCTTGCCGTCCAACGCGAACGTCACGGTCTCGTCGGCCTCGCCGCCGTCGAGGTCGTCGACAAGAAGGACCTGAACCTTCTGTGCCACCGGATTTCCTTTCATCGATAACTTGGGAGCCGAGGCCGCGGCATGCGCCGCCGATTCGCGTCCCCTGTTATATGCAGTACTGCAGTACATCGGAAAGCAAACCGCTTTTGCCGGAAAAACACAAACCCCCGGGAGAGACCGGCCTCCCTTCCATGGGCCGAAAACGTGCGCGTTTCGGACATAGGGAACCGGGGCAGGGCAGCCGACGGAAATTGCCCGATGCTCGATCACAGATGCAGAAGCATCCGACTGTTGCCCAAGGTGTTCGGTTTCACTCGTTCGAGACCGAGGAACTCCGCGACGCCCTCGTCATAGGAACGCAGCAGCTCGGCGTAGACATCGGTGTCGACGGGCGTCTCACCGATCTCCACGAAGCCGTGCTTCCCGAAGAAGTCCACTTCAAAGGTCAGACAGAAAACGCGACGAACACCGAGCCACCGGGCGGTCTGCAGCAACTTCTCCAGCAACTGATGCCCGACACCGGAACCTCTGAGGTCGGGGTTCACAGCGAGAGTGCGGACTTCGGCGAGGTCTTCCCACATGACGTGGAGTGCACCGCACCCCACGACCTCAGCGTTGTCGTCGCGTTCCGCGACCCAGAACTCCTGGATGTCCTCGTAAAGCGTCACCGTCGCTTTGTCGAGCAGGATACGGCCACGGACGAACGAGTCAAGGAGTCCGCGTACGGCCTGGACATCGCTGGTCCTGGCCCGCCGGACGGTGATGGCTTTCGCTGTGGCTTCGGGACGGATCGCTGACATGAGCGGACGCTATCGCCCGGTGGGGTCCTGGACCGAGGCGGGGTTCTCGAAGGCGGTATGTTCCGCGGCTTCGGTCTGTTCGGTCTGTTCGGTCTTGTCGGCCCGTCGGGGCCGTTCGACCTGTTCCGGCCCTTGGACGATGTGAACGGCATCCCTGAGGGAGAGCCGCTGTTCTTCGCTCATCATGCCGAAGAAGGCCACGAGAGCGGCGGCGGGGTTGTCACTCTGCGACCACGCGTCGTTCATCAGCGCGGCCGAGTAGGCGGCACGGGTGGAGACCGCCTCATATCGATAGGCTCGGCCTTCCGCCTCGCGACGGACCCAGCCCTTCTGATGGAGATTGTCCAAAACGGTCATCACCGTGGTGTAGGCGATGGACCGTTCCTGCCGAAGGTCTTCCAGGACTTCTCGAACGGTGACCGGGCGGTTCCACTTCCACACCCGCGTCATGACCGCGTCTTCGAGTTCTCCCAATGGGCGAGGCACAAGTCAGCACACTAGTGGGAGAAACGGTGAATAGCGTGAAGGACGTGCGCATTGACCGCCGAACACCTACGAAACGGGGCGGTCCTGCCCGGCCTGCGGGGTCTGCTCGGCCCGGGCGATGGCGGCATCGGCGGCGGCGTCCTCCTTGGCCTTGTTGGCACCGCCCTGACTCTTCACCATCGTCACGATCACGGCGACGAAGAGCGCGGCCATCACTACGGGGGGCACGAGCGCGGAGACGTAGTCCATGGGGTCCAGAGTAGCCAGGCCCGAAGAAAGGCCCGGGCGGGGGCCCGGGCCTGGCGATTCCAGCTCTGTCAGGTCTGTCCGTTCAGCCCGCGGCGAGCTGTTGCGGGGGATTCGCGGGCGGGGTCGGCTTGCGGCGCGGGAAGACCTCGCCCGGGGTGGGGACGGGGCGGGCGGGCCTGGGGGCGTCGGGTGCGGGCCGGGGGGCGGGTGCCGGCCGCTCGTGAGGCTGCTTCTCCGCGGGCCTCTCACCGGGCTTCCTGGCGGGCTCCTCGGTGGCGAGACCGCCGGGCAGGGCCAGGAGACGGGTACGGGAGGCGGGCACCGTGGGTGCGACCGGCGTACGGCCGGCCACTCTGGCGCCCAGACGGGCCCGTACGTCCCGTTCGGCGTGCCGTAGACAGCGGTCCAGGAGGGCGGCGGCGACCGGGTTCCCTCGCAGGGCCCGGAGGGCGGCGAGGTCGTCCGGGCTCGGGCGGTAGCCGGCGCCCAGTGCCTCCTCCAGGAGAGTGAGAAAGCCGGCGGCGGTGCCGGGCAGGGCGGCGCGGTAGCGGGCGAGGTCGGCCACGAGGAAGGCCCGCAGCCTGGCCCCCTCGTGCGCCGCCTCGTCGACGGACTCGGCGAGCCGGAGACAGTCCTGGACGTCCTCTGCGGAGGCGGGGCCGGGGTGGAGGGCGAGGGCGAGGGCGCGACGGAGCACACGCAGCTCCTCCGCACCGAACGCCATGCCGCCGCGAGATCCGAATGGCGTGGGCATGCGGCGACGATACGCGCTAATCAGACAAACTCGACATTGAGAGAGGGTGTGGCGCTGCGAGCCACCCAGGTGGCCGTGCACGTCTTCGACGCGAACGGGGTTCAGGGGCGGGACTCACATACGGGACACGTTCCGCTCGTACACCAGCCGCAGCCCGATCAACGTCAGCCACGGCTCGTGCTCGTCGATCACCGACGCCTCACCCAGCACCATCGGCGCCAGCCCACCCGTCGCGATCACCGTCACGTCGTCCGGATCCTCGGCCAGCTCCTTCGCCATCCGCGTCACCACACCGTCCACCTGACCGGCGAACCCGTAGATGATGCCCGCCTGCATAGCCTCGACCGTGTTCTTGCCGATCACCGCCCGGGGCCGCGCGACCTCGATCTTCCGGAGCTGTGCCCCCTTCACGCCGAGCGCCTCGACCGAGATCTCGATCCCGGGCGCGATCACGCCGCCGACGTACTCCCCGCGCGCGGACACCGCGTCGAACGTGGTCGCCGTACCGAAGTCGACGACGATCGCGGGGCCGCCGTAGAGCTCGACGGCGGCGACCGCGTTGATGATGCGGTCCGCGCCGACCTCCTTCGGGTTGTCGGTGAGGATCGGTACGCCCGTCTTCACGCCGGGTTCGACCAGCACCGCCGGCACATCGCCGTAGTACCGCCGCGTCACCTCGCGCAGCTCGTGCAGCACCGACGGCACGGTCGCGCAGATGGCGATGCCGTCGATGCCGTCACCCAGCTCGTCCCCGAGGAGCGGGTGCATGCCCATGAGGCCCTGGAGGAGGACCGCGAGCTCGTCGGCCGTACGGCGCGCGTCCGTGGAGATGCGCCAGTGCTCGACGATCTCGTCGCCGTCGAAGAGCCCGAGGACGGTGTGCGTGTTTCCCACGTCGATGGTCAGCAGCATGGCCTTGTACCTACTCCGCCGCTCGCAGGTCGAGACCGATGTCGAGGATCGGCGAGGAGTGGGTGAGGGCGCCGACCGCCAGGTAGTCGACGCCGGTGTCGGCGTACTCCTTGGCGTTCTTCAGGATGAGCCGGCCCGAGACCTCCAGCACGGCGCGGCCGTCGACGACCGCTACGGCCTCGTCGCACTCGCCGGGGGTGAAGTTGTCGAGGAGGATCAGGTCGGCGCCCGCGTCGACGACCTCGCGCAGCTGGTGCAGCGTGTCGACCTCGACCTCGATCGGTACGTCCGGGAAGGCGTCCCGCACGGCCTTGAAGGCCTGGGCGACGCCGCCGGCGGCCACCACGTGGTTGTCCTTGACGAGTGCCGCGTCCGACAGGGACATGCGGTGGTTGACGCCGCCTCCGCAGCGGACCGCGTACTTCTCCAGGGAGCGCAGGCCGGGAGTCGTCTTGCGGGTGTCTCGCACGCGCGCCTTGGTGCCCTCCAGGACGTCCGCCCACGCGCGCGTGGCGGTCGCGATGCCGGACAGGCGGCACAGGAGGTTGAGGGCGCTGCGCTCGGCCGTCAGGAGGTCACGGGTGCGGGTCGTGACGCTGAGCAGCTTCTGGCCGGCCTCGACGCGGTCGCCGTCCTCGACGTGCCGTTCGACCTCGAACTCGTCGGTGCAGACCACGGAGACGACCGCCTCGGCGATCCGCAGGCCGGCGACGACGCCGCCCTCGCGGGCGGTGAAGTCGGCGGTGGCGCGGGCCTCCTCGGAGATGGTCGCGACGGTTGTCACGTCCACGCCGTGGTCGAGGTCCTCCTGGATGGCGACGTTGGCGATGTCCTCGACCTCCAGGGGGTCGAGGCCGGCGTCGGCGAGGAGGGCGGCGAGCGCGGGGTCGAGGCCGCACTCCATGTACACCTCGTCCGCCATGTCGGGGTCGGCGCCGCAGGCGCAGCCGTCGCCGCAGCCGCCGCTCTGGGCGAGGGGAAGGTCGGGGGTGCTCACTTCTGTCACTGCTCCTGGGAGGGGTGCTCCGGCTGATGATGCCGGGTCGGGGGGAAGTCTGCGGTGTCGGTGGTGTGTACGGCCAGCGTCCGGTCGGGATTCAGCCGTACGACGATGTGGCGGTGCCAGGTCGTGTCGTCGCGCTCCGCGTGGTCCTCGCGCCAGTGGCAGCCGCGGGTCTCCTCGCGCATGCGGGCGGCGGCGACCAGGACGCGGGCCACGCACAGGAGGTTGGTGGTCTCCCAGGTGTCGACGCCGGGCTCGGCGGTCTTGCCGTTCTCGTCGAGGGCGTCGCGGGCCTCGGTGTGCAGCTTCTGGATGGCCGCGGCGGCGGTGTCCAGGGAGGCGGCGGAGCGCAGCACTCCGGCGCCCTCGGTCATGACGCGCTGGATCGCGAAGCGGGACTCGGGGGCGAGCAGCGGGTGCGCGGGCTTCTCGGGGTGCGGGACGGGTGCGGGCACGCGTGCGTGGAGGCCGTTTCCGGCGTGAGCCGCGGTGATGTCGGCGACGATGCGCTCGGCGTAGACCAGGCCCTCCAGGAGGGAGTTGGAGGCGAGCCGGTTGGCGCCGTGGACGCCGGTGCAGGCGACCTCTCCGCACGCGTACAGGCCGGGGACGGTCGTGCGGCCCCGGGAGTCGGTGCGGACGCCGCCGGAGGCGTAGTGGGCGGCCGGGGCGACCGGGACGGGCTCGGTGACCGGGTCGATGCCGTGGGCGCGGCAGGAGGCGAGGATCGTCGGGAAGCGGTGCTCCCACATGTGGGCGCCGAAGTGCCGGGCGTCCAGGAACATGTGTTCGGCACCCTGTTCCTGCATGCGGCGCATGATGCCCTTGGCGACGATGTCCCGCGGCGCGAGTTCGCCGAGTTCGTGCTGGCCGGTCATGAAGCGCACGCCGCCGGCGTCGACCAGGTGGGCGCCCTCACCGCGTACCGCCTCGGAGACGAGCGGCTGCTGGCCCTCGGCGTCGGCCCCCAGGAAGAGCACCGTGGGGTGGAACTGGACGAACTCCAGGTCACTGATCTCGGCGCCCGCGCGCAGGGCGAGGGCGACTCCGTCGCCGGTCGACACGGACGGGTTGGTGGTCGCGGAGAAGACCTGGCCCATGCCGCCGGTGGCGAGCACCACGGCGGGCGCGTGGACGGCGCCCACGCCGTCGTGCTGGCCCTCTCCCATGACGTGCAGGGTCACGCCCGCCGTACGGCCGTCGGCGTCCGTCAGGAGGTCCAGGACGAGCGCGTTCTCGACCGTGCGCAGTCCCCGCGCGCGGACGGCCTCGACGAGAGCGCGGGAGATCTCCGCGCCGGTCGCGTCGCCGCCCGCGTGCGCTATCCGGCGGCGGTGGTGGCCGCCCTCGCGGGTCAGTTCCAGTCCGCCTTCGGAGGTCTCGTCGAAGTGGGCGCCGGTCTCGATGAGCCGCCGTACGGCGTCCGGTCCCTCCGTGACGAGGATCCGTACGGCCTCCTCGTCGCACAGGCCCGCGCCGGCCACCAGGGTGTCGTCCAGGTGCTGTTGGGGGGTGTCGCCCTCGCCCAGGGCCGCCGCGATGCCGCCCTGGGCCCAGCGGGTGGAGCCGTCGTCGAGGCGGGCCTTGGTGACGACGACCGTCTTGAGGCCGGCCGCGTCGCAGCGCAGGGCCGCGGTGAGCCCGGCGACACCGGAGCCGACGACCACGACGTCCGCGGTCAGGGCCCAGCCGGGGGCGGGGGCGTGCAGCCGTATGCCGGTGGAGGTGCCGCCAGGGCCTGTCGTCACATTCCCGTCGTCCGCCCGGAGGGCGGGCCTGGTGGCGTCAGGTGCGTGCTCTCGGCGTGCCGGGCGCAGGCCCTCGTACTGGTTGTACGTGGGCCTGTGTCCGGTGCGGCAAGAGGGCGTGCATGGCGTCGCCAGGCAGGCGGGAATGTGACGACAGGCCCTGGGGCCGGCGGTGGGGCCTGTGGTGCTCACGAGGCGGCTCCGGGGGTTCCGAAATTGAGAGGGATGTTGTCGATCAGCCGGGTCGTCCCGACCTTGGCTGCGACGGCGAGGACGGCTTCGCCCGTGAAGTCGTCCGGGATCTCGGTGAAGTCGGCGGGGTCGACCAGGGCGAGGTAGTCGAGGACCAGCGGGGGCCGGAGGCGGGCCGCGTCGTCCAGGAGGAGGCGGGCGGCGGCCCGGACGGCGGCGGGAGCGCCTCCGGGGACCTTCGCGACGGCGTGCGCGTCGGCGGCGGCGCGGGATTCGCCGAGCGCACTGAGGGCCTGGGCACGCGCGTGCGTGGCGGGTACCTCGCGGGCACGCGCGCGCAGCGCCTCCTGGGCGGCGTGCCGGTCGCCGCCGGCGAACAGGGCCTGGGAGAGGGCGAGCGCCGTGTGCCGTTCCTCCGGGGACAGGTAGCGGTTGCGGCTGGAGCGGGCCAGTCCGTCGGGCTCGCGCACGGTCGGGACGCCGACGATCTCCACGCCGAAGTTCAGGTCGCGGACCATCCGGCGGATCATCGCGAGCTGCTGGGCGTCCTTCTGCCCGAAGAAGGCCACGTCGGGCCGCGTGAGGTGGAGCAGCTTGCCGACGACGGTGAGCACACCGTCGAAGTGCCCGGGGCGTGTGGCCCCTTCCAGCCGCTCCCCCATGGGGCCCGCGCTGATCCGCACCTGGGGTTCGCCGCCCGGGTAGACCTCGTCCACCGAGGGGGCGAACACCGCGTCCGCACCGGCCTGTTCGGCGAGTGCGACATCGGCGTCGAGGGTGCGCGGGTAGCGGTCGAGGTCCTCGCCCTTGCCGAACTGGAGGGGGTTCACGAAGACGGTGACGGTCACGAAGCCCTTGGGGCCGACGTGTTCGCGGGCGGTCCGGATCAGGGTGGCGTGGCCTTCGTGGAGGGCGCCCATGGTCATGACGACGGCGTTGTGTCCCGGCACACCGATGTGCGCGTGGGCGTCCGCCAGAGCGTCGGTGTCGGACAGAAGTCCCCAGAAACGGCTGCTCATCGCTCTCTCCCGTCGCTGTTCGGGCTTTCGGGGCTCGCGGGCGGGTTCGCGCCCTCCGCGAGCACCCCGAGGAGGTCCTCGGCCAGCTCCGGCTTGAGCAGGCCGTGCGCGAGCGCGCGGTCGGCGGTCGCGCGGGCCATCGCCAGATAACCGGCGACGCTCTGCGGGGAGTGCTTGCGCAGCTCCGCGACATGGGCGGCGACGGTGCCCGCGTCCCCGCGCGCGACGGGTCCGGTGAGCGCCGCGTCCCCGGAGCGCAGCGCGTTGTCCAGGGCGGCGCCCAGCAGCGGGCCGAGCATCCGGTGGGGGGATTCGACGCCGGCCGCGCGCAGCAGGTCCATGGACTCGGCGACCAGGGTCACCAGATGGTTGGCGCCCAGGGCGAGGGCCGCGTGGTAGAGCGGGCGGCTCTCCTCGGCGATCCACTCGGGTTCGCCGCCCATCTCGATGACGAGGGCTTCGGCGGCCAGCCGCAGTTCGGGGCGCGCGGTGACGCCGAAGGAGCACCCGGCGAGCCGCTGGACGTCCACAGGAGTGCCGGTGAACGTCATGGCGGGGTGCAGGGCCAGCGGCAGCGCGCCGGCCCTCAGGGCGGGGTCCAGGACCTTCGCGCCGTACCGCCCGGAGGTGTGCACGAGCAGCTGTCCCGGGCGTACGGCGCCGGTCTCGGCGAGTCCCTCGACGAGGCCGGGCAGGGCGTCGTCCGGGACGGTCAGCAGGACCAGGTCGGCGCGCTCCATGACCTGGGCGGGCGACACGACGGGCACGTCGGGGAGCAGCTGCGCGGCTCTGCGGACGGAGGCGTCGGAGACCGCGGAGACGGCCACCGGACGGTGCCCGGCGAGTTGCAGGGCCGCGGCCAGTGCGGGGCCGACTCGCCCGGCACCGACCACGCCCACGGTGAGCCGCGCGGGGCGGTCCCTGGGGTCTGGTTGTTGGAATGTACTCACTCGACGACGGCCTTCCCGTTCCAGTCCGCTCGGGGTACCGGACGATGTACCGGACGATTTCTCGTCATGTTAACGCGATCGGTCCGGGAGGCGTCCGGTTGTCCACAGGCTGTGGGCGACCGCACGCCTTCCGCGCACGGTCCGGCGGAAATCCGCGTGACCGCCCGATCCCGCGCGCGGGATGATCCCGGGCATGAGCGATACGGCCGACACGGCGGATGACGACGGGCGACCGGGCGAGGAACCCGGCGGGGAGCGGGGCGCGGAGCAGCGCGGCAAGGAACGGCGGCTGCGGCGCCGGGCCGCGCTGCGGGGCGCCGAACGGGTCCTGGCACGCCCGGGGTTCCTGGGGACGATCAGGGAGCGGCTGGCGCTGCTCGACGAGGCCCGGGAGTCGTACGACCTGGACGAGCCGTCGGACATCTACGGCGGCGGGATCGTCGAGACCCTGGAGGAACGGGTCGCCGGACTGCTCGGCAAGGAGGCCGCCGCCTTCTTCCCGACCGGCACGATGGCCCAGCAGGTGGCCCTGCGCTGCTGGGCGGGCCGCACCGGCAACCCGGCCGTCGCCCTGCACGCGCTCGCCCACCCCGAGGTGCACGAGCGGAACGCGTTCAGCACGCTCGGCGGACTGCGCCCGCTCCGGGTGACGAGCGAGCCCCGGATGCCGACGGCCGACGAGGTGCGCGACTTCGACGAGCCCTTCGGGACACTGATGCTGGAACTGCCCCTCAGGGAGGCCGGTTTCGTGCTGCCCACCTGGGAGGAGCTGTCCGAGGCGGTGGCGGCGGCGCGGGAACGCGACGCGGTGGTGCACTTCGACGGGGCCCGCCTGTGGGAGTCCACCACCCACTTCGGCCGCCCCCTGGACGAGATCGCGGGCCTCGCGGACAGCGTCTACGTGTCGCTCTACAAGTCCCTCGACGGGTACGGCGGTGCCGTCCTGGCGGGCCCGCGGACCCTCGTCGAGGAGGCGAAGGCGTGGCGGCACCGGTACGGCGGCGAGGTCGCCCAGCAGTTCCCGACGGTCCTGTCGGCCCTCGTCGGCCTGGACCGCGAGCTGCCCCGCCTCCCGGAGTACGTGGCCCACGCGCGCGTGGTCGCCGCCGCGCTGCGCGAGGGCTTCGCGGCGGCCGGGGTGCCGTGGATGCGCGTCCACCCGGAGGTGCCGCACACGAACGAGTTCCAGGTCTGGCTCCCGTACGACCACGAGGTCGCCGCGGAGGCCGCGGTTCGACAGGGCGAGGAGACGAAGACCCTCCTGTTCGCCGGCGCCTGGGGCCGCCGCGGCCCCGGCCTCGCGGTCACCGAGGTGTCCGTCCGTGCCGCCGGCCTGGAGTGGACGGCGGACGACGTGAAGGCGGCGGTGACGGAGTTCGTGGGGCGGCTGTAGGGGGCGCTACCAGCGAAGTCGCGGGACCAGATCGCCGTCGTACGCCCTCCGTTGCCCGGAGCCCGGGACACCGTCCCGGGCTCCGGGGCAGGAAGCGGTGTTTCGCCTCCAGGGCCAAACACCGTCCGCCTGGCCGGGTAAGATCGACGCCGTGCGTTGCGAGAACCAAGCGCGTATACCGTGCTGATCGAGAGCCAAGACAGCACATGCGTCTCCAAGCTCTGCCGTATCAAACCGGGCTGGTTTCAACCCGGCTGGTGCTGATCGTGGAAGACCTGTCGGGTCGCTGACCCACAGGCAGCGTGAGCCAGGAATCCCCTGCTTCAGCCGGGGGAGGATTCAACTGCGCGCTGCCGTACAACATGCGAGAGCGTCGACACGCCCGCCGCCTCCAAGGCGTGCGGGCGTGCTCTCGACCTGGCCGTCTCGCGCGGCCCCCGCCAGCTCCGTTTCACCAGGCGCCTGCTGGACGACCCTCCCCGGATCCGCACCTGGCTGCGACAGCTGCTGGTGGACTGCGAGGACGCCTTCTTCGCCGAGACGTGGTCCCGGGTGCACCCCCAGCTCATGGCGGACGCCCGCCACAAGACGGACCTCCTGCACCACAAGGGCCTGGCGGAGGCGCTGGCCTCGGTGTCGTCCGCGGTCACCCTCGACGAGGCCGCGGGCCGCATCACCGTCGACAAACTGGCCAACGGCCACACCACGGCGGCGGGCAGCCTCCTGCTCGTCCCGACGAGCCTTGGCCGGCCGCATCTGATGGTCCTGCACCGGTACGGCTGGCAGCCGGTCCTGCACTACCCGGCGGGCTCCACCGAGCTCGCCGCCCCCGCCTCGGTCGAGCAGCTCGGCCTGCGCCTGACCGCGCTGTCCCACCCGGTGCGGATGCGGCTCTGCCGCCAGCTGGCCCGCAGCTCGTTCACGACGACCGAGCTGGCGCAGACGCACAACATGACGGCGCCCGAGACATCCCGGCACCTCGCGGTCCTCAGAAAGGCCGGCCTGACCACCACCCGCCGCCGCGGCCGGTATGTGCTGCACCAGTTGGACGTCACGATGGTGGCCCGGCTGGGCAGCGACTTCCTGGAGGGCATCCTCAGGTAACCGGCGGACCGACCGGCGACCGAAGGGGGACCGAACGGTCGCCCGACGCCGAACAGTCGGTCAGCCGGCCCCGCCGGCCCGCACGAGCCCCGTCTCGTACGCGAGGACGACCACCTGCACCCGGTCCCGCAGCCCCAGCTTGGCCAGGATGCGGCCCACGTGGGTCTTCACCGTCGCCTCCGACAGCACCAGCCGGGCCGCGATCTCGCCGTTGGACAGGCCCTGGGCGACCAGGATCATGACCTCGCGCTCACGGTCGGTGAGCCGTTCCAGCTCCTTGTACTGGGGCTGGTTGCCGGTGGCCGGCAGCATGGGCGCGAAGCGGTCGAGGAGCCGCCGGGTGGTCGAGGGGGCCACGACCGCGTCGCCGCTGTGCACGGAGCGGATGGCGGTGAGGAGTTCGCCGGGCGGCACGTCCTTCAGCATGAAGCCGGAGGCACCCGCCTTCAGCCCGGAGAAGGCGTACTCGTCGAGGTCGAAGGTGGTCAGGATCAGCACCTTGGGCGGGTTGTCGCCCTGACAGATGCGCCGGGTGGCCTCCACCCCGTCGAGTTTCGGCATGCGTACGTCCATCAGCACCACGTCGACCTCGGTCTCCCGGAGCACCTGGAGAGCCTCGACGCCGTCGCCCGCCTCCGCCACGACGTCCATGTCCGGCTGGGCGTCGAGCACCATCCGGAACCCGGTGCGCAGCAGCACCTGGTCGTCGACGAGCATCACACGGATGTGCATGGCGGGGTCCTCCGGTCGGTACGTATCGAACATCAATGCGTTGATCGAACGTGCACGTGTCAGTGGGCGGGTTTGAGCGGCAGCAGGGCGCTGATGCGAAAGCCGCCGCCCGGGCGCGGGCCCGCGTCCAGGGTGCCGCCCACCATGCCGACACGCTCGCGCATGCCGATCAGGCCGTGGCCCTGTCCGTCGGCGCCGCCGTCCTCATAGTGCTCGTGCGGGGCGCCCTTGCCGTCGTCCTCGACGAGCAGGCCGAGACCGTCGTCGAAGTAGACCAGACGCACGCTCGCTCCGGTGTTCGGGCCGCCGTGCTTGCGGGTGTTGGTGAGCGCCTCCTGCACGATGCGGTAGGCAGTCAGCTCCACGCCGCTGGGCAGCGGGCGCGGGGTGCCCTCGATCCTGTAGTCGACGGGCAGGCCCGAGGTACGGCACTGCTCGATCAGCTCGTCGAGCTGCTCGACGTCGGGCTGCGGAACGTACTCGCAGCCCTCCTGGTGCTCGCCGGTGCGCAGGACACCGAGCAGGCGGCGCATCTCGGCGAGGGCCTGGCGGCCGGTGCCCGAGATGGTCTCCAGGGCCTTCTTCGCCTGTTCGGGGGCGGTGTCGAGGACGTAGGCGGCGCCGTCGGCCTGGACCACCATCACGGAGACGTTGTGCGCGACGACGTCGTGCAGTTCGCGGGCGATCCGGGCGCGCTCGGCGGCGACCGCGACCTTGGCCTGTGCCTCTCGCTCGCGCTCCAGGCGGGCGGCGCGCTCCTCCAGCTGGGCGAAGTAGGCGCGACGGGTGCGCAACGAGTCGCCGAGCACCCAGGCGAGGGCGAACGGCACCGCCAGGAAGACCATCAGCGCGAGATTGCCCGCGGTGCTCGACTCCTTCTCCGGCCAGCGCAACTGGGCCAGCGGGGACGCGCACAGACCGCCGATCAGGGCGAACCGTGAGGCCCAGGGGGGCCCGCTCACCGCCACCGTGTAGACGATCACCAGCAGGGCGAAGTCGGCGGGCACCGGCTCGACGTCCAGGGCAAGCTGCGCAAGCCCGACCGCGGCGGCCAGCACGAGCATTCGCTCGGGCATGCGCCGGCGCAGCGCGATCACCAGGCACAGCAGGACCGTCAGGACGGCGGTCACCGCCGGGGACACGGCACCCGGATTCTCGTTCTGGACGGCTCCGCTCAGCATGGAGATCCCGAGCAGGAAGACGGCCCAGAAGCCGTCCACCCATGCCGGGTGTCTGCGGAGGAGGTCATAGACGCGTTGCACGTAACCCAGCGTAGGGAAGCGATGTGTGTGCAGGGGTCAACCGGAGGGGCGATCCGTAACGGCCCGGCGTACTCCGCAAGGTGGAGACCCTATCCCCTGGGTGGCGGGGGTCCAGGCCCTAGCCTGACCCCGTGGCAGGAGAGACGACGGGCGCGGTGGCGGGCCGGACAGCGGGCGAGTGGCGTGGCTGGCGTGCGGCGACGCAGGAGGCGCTGTACGGCGAACAGGGGTTCTATCGCCGGCCCGAGGGGCCCGCCGGGCACTTCCGTACGTCCGTCCACGCGTCGCCGCTCTTCGCCGGTGCCGTGGCGCGGTTGCTGTGCCGGGTCGACGAGGCGCTGGGCCGCCCCGCGTCGCTCGGCTTCGTCGACATGGGCGCGGGCCGGGGCGAACTCGTCACCGCCGTCCTCGCGGCCCTGCCCCCGGAGGTGGCCGCCCGCGCGCGGGGGTACGCCGTCGAGCTGGCCGACCACCCCGCGGACCTCGGTCACCGCGTCGAGTGGCTGCCCGAGCCCCCCGCCGGCCTCACCGGCCTGCTCTTCGCCAACGAGTGGCTGGACAACGTCCCCGTGGAGGTGGCGGAGGTCGACCCGGCGGGCGTACCGCGCCTGGTTCTCGTACGGCCGGACGGGACCGAGCGGCTCGGGGGGCCGGTCGCCGGTGCGGACGCGGAGTGGCTGGCACGGTGGTGGCCGCTGCCCCCGGAGGCCGGGCTGCGGGCCGAGACCGGGCTCCCCAGGGACACCGCCTGGGCCGCCGCCAGGGCCACCGTCGACCGGGGACTCGCCGTCGCCGTCGACTACGCGCACACGGCCGGCGCCCGGCCGCCCTTCGGGACGCTCACCGGCTTCCGGGCCGGCCGCGAGACGGCACCCGTGCCGGACGGCTCGTGCGACCTGACCGCCCATGTGGCGCTGGACGCCTGCGCGGGGCCGGGGGCACGCCTGCTGACCCAGCGGGAGGCCCTGCACGCCCTCGGGGTGGCCGGTGGGCGCCCCCCGCTGTCCCTGGCGTCCACGGACCCCGCCGCGTACGTACGGGCCCTGGCGGGCGCCGGGGAGGCCGCCGAGCTGACGGCGACGGGCGGGCTCGGGGACTTCGGGTGGCTGATGGAGCCGGTGGGAATCCCCGACCCGCTCCTCTGAGGACCCTCTTCCGAGGCTCCGGGCCCTGCCTGGCGCTATTTGTCGCTACTTGTCGATGTCTCCGACCACGAAGAACAGCGACCCCAGGATCGCCACCATGTCCGAGACCAGCGTCCCGGGCAGCAGGACCGCCAGCGCCTGGATGTTGTTGAAGGAGGCCGAGCGCAGCTTCAGCCGGTACGGGGTCTTCTCGCCCTTGCTGACGAGGTAGTAGCCGTTGATGCCGAGCGGGTTCTCGGTCCACGCGTACGTGTGCCCCTCGGGCGCCTTGAGGACCTTCGGCAGGCGCTGGTTGATCGGGCCGGGCGGCAGTTCCGCGAGGCGGTCGAGGCAGGCGTCGGCCAGGTCGAGCGCGTTGTGCGTCTGCTCCAGTAGGCACTCGAAGCGGGCGAGACAGTCGCCCTCCTGCCGGGTGACGACCTTCAGGGTGTCCTGGAGCTCCCCGTACGCCAGATACGGCTCGTCCCGGCGCAGGTCGAAGTCGACGCCCGAGGCGCGCGCGATCGGCCCGCTCACGCCGTACGCGTGCACGGCCTCCGGCGGCAGAACGCCCACGCCGCGCGTGCGCCCCCGGAAGATCTCGTTGCCGAGCACCAGGTCGTCGAACCGGTCCATGCGCGAGCGGACCGACGACACGACGGTGCGCACGCGCGTGGACCAGCCCGCCGGGAGGTCCTCCTTGAGGCCGCCCACGCGGTTGAACATGTAGTGCATGCGCCCGCCGGAGACCTCCTCCATGACGTGCTGGAGCTCCTCGCGCTCCGTGAACGCGTAGAAGATCGGCGTGATCCCGCCCAGCTCCAGCGGGTACGAGCCCAGGAACATCAGGTGGTTGAGCACCCGGTTCAGCTCCGCGAGCAGCGTGCGCGTCCACACCGCGCGCGTGGGGACCTCCATGCCGAGCATCCGCTCCACGGCGAGGACCACGCCCAGCTCGTTGGAGAACGCGGACAGCCAGTCGTGCCGGTTGGCCAGCATGATGATCTGACGGTAGTCACGCGCCTCGAAGAGCTTCTCCGCGCCGCGGTGCATATAGCCGATCACCGGCTCCGCGTGCTGGATCCGCTCACCGTCGAGCACCAGCCGCAGCCGCAGCACGCCGTGCGTGGACGGGTGCTGGGGCCCGATGTTGAGCACCATGTCGGTGCTCTCCGCGGCGCCGCCGATACCAACGATCGTCTCCGTGGGCTCCGTCATGGGACTCATGGACACAGTCTGTCGTACGTACGCTTGCGGTATGGAGACGGGGAGCCCGGAAACCGCGGGCGAAACGCGAGGCGACGGGCACGACGCAGGGCACGGCGAACCGGTGTGGACCGGGCTGCCGCGGGACCTGCTGCGGATGCGCCGGCTGTTGCTGGTGGTCTGGCTGGTGCCGCTGACGCTCGGCGCGGGGCTGCTGCCCGGCCTGCTCGCCGGGCCCGCCTGGGCGGCCTTCGCGCTGCTGCCGCTGGTCCTGCTCCTGTGGGGCTGGCGGATGCTGGGCCGCAACTGGGCCTCCTGGCGGTACGCCGAGCGCGCCGACGACCTGCTGATCAGCAAGGGTGTGCTGTGGCGCGAGGAGACGATCGTGCCGTACGGCCGGATGCAGCTGGTCGAGGTGACGTCGGGGCCCGTCGCACGGCACTTCGGGCTGGCCAGCGTGCAACTGCACACGGCCGCCGCCGCGACCGACGCGCTCATCCCGGGCCTCGAACCGGCGGAGGCGGAACGGCTGCGGGACCGGCTCACCGAGCTCGGCCAGGCCCGATCGGCGGGGCTGTGACGACCCCGGGCACCGAGACTGACGTACCCACGGAGGACGGCAAACAGCCGGTCGTCGAGCAGCGGCTGCATCCCGTGACGCCGCTCAGGCGCGCGTGGGCGCCGGTCGCCGTGCTCATCGGGTGGGCCGTGCACGACCCCAACCAGGCGCAGCGGCAACTGACCCGGCTGACGACCACGACCCTGCTGCTCGGCCTCGCCGTGTGCCTCGTCGGAGGCGCCCTGTACGGCTTCCTGACCTGGTGGTTCACCCACTTCGCGGTGACCGACAACGAACTGCGCATCCGCACCGGCCTGTTGTTCCGGCGCACCGCGCACATCCGGCTCGAACGCATCCAGGCCGTCGACATCACCCAGCCGCTGCTGGCCCGCGTCGCGGGGGTCGCCAAGCTCAAGCTCGACGTCGTGGGGACGGACAAGAAGGACGAGCTGGCGTACCTGGGCGAGGGGCACGCGCGTGCCCTGCGGGCCGAACTCCTCGCCCGCGCCGCCGGGTTCGCGCCCGAGACCGCGCACGAGGTGGGCGAGGCGCCGGCCCGGCAGCTGCTGCACATCCCCGCGCGCGTGCTCGCCGTGTCCCTGGTGCTGACCGGCGCGACCTGGGGAGCGCTGGCCGCCGCACTGGTCGTACCGCCCGTTCTCTGGTTCGCCACCCACAGCCTGTGGACAGTGCTCGCGACGGGCGTCCCACTGCTCGGCGCGGCGGGCGCGAGCAGCGTGGGCCGGTTCATCGCCGAGTACGACTGGACGGTCGGCGAGTCCCCGGACGGGCTGCGCATCGACCACGGCCTCCTGGACCGCACCCACGAGACGGTGCCGCCGGGGCGCGTGCAGACCGTACGGATCGTGGAACCGCTGCTGTGGCGGCGGCGCGGGTGGGTCCGGGTGGAGCTGGACGTGGCGGGCTCGTCCAACTCGGTACTGGTGCCGGTGGCTCCGCGTGAGATCGCGGAGGCGGTGATAGGCCAGGTGCTGCCCGGGGTGACGGTGCCCGCGTCGCTGTCGCGTCCGCCGCGCCGGGCGGGCTGGTGCCTGCCGTTCTGGTGGCGGGGCTACGGCATCGCCGTCACCGACAGCGTCTTCGTCTCCCGGCACGGGCTGCTGCGCCGCAGCCTGGCCCTGGTCCCGCACGCCAAGGTCCAGAGCGTACGGCTGGAGCAGGGGCCCTGGGCTCGCTTCAAGGGCCTCGCGGACGTCCATGTGGACACGGGGGCCAACAAGACCGTCACAGCCGGTCTACGGGACGCCCAGGAGGCCGCGGAGCTGCTGCGGGGGCAGGCGGAGCGCTCACGGACGGGTCGACGGGACGCGCGACCGGACCGGTGGATGGCGTAACAGGCACGGCAGTGGTGTCTGGCAGAGGTGTCTGAGGGAGGCACCGCAGGGGTGTGCCCGAACGTCAGGAAACCGCGCTCCGCAGCCCCTGCAGGTCGATCTGCTCGGTCTCGTCGTGCGCCGTCAGGTCGATCACCTGACCGAGTCCGACCCCGCGCGACTCCTCGTCCGCGGGCTTGAACTGCGCCTCGGACTCCGCCTTGTGCAGCGCGAGCGCCTCCTGCCCGACGACGTCGGCGAGGTCCTCGTTCTGCACGGCGTCCAGCGCGGCCGACGCCGTCTCCTTCTGTGTGCCGAAGAAGTCGAACCCGCCGGGGACGGCGAGCCTGCGCATGGGCGCGGACGCCGGTACGACGGCCACCGCGGTCGGCACGGTGAAGTGCCCGAAACCACGCATCGGCTTGGCGGGCTTCGCCTCGGTGGAGGTGGAGGCGGCGCGCGTATGCCCGCGGGCCGCCTCGGGCTTCCCCATGGCCTCGTCCTCCAGCACGGCCTCCGCCTTGTCCACGGCGGGGCTGTCGGGGATTTCGGGGACCTCGGGGATTTCGAGGTTCGCCGAGACCTCAGCGGACGTCTGCGCGATGCCCGGGGCCGGTTCGGCCTTCGCCGTAGCCCCGCCGTCGAACCTGGCCAGTGCCGCCCGCGCCCGGAGGAACAGCGAGGAACCCTCCGGGGAGAAGATCGCCGACGTCACCGGGCTCTCCTCCGACTCCGTAGCTTCCCCGTCCGCATCGTCCGCGTCGTCCGGGGTCTGCGCACCGACCGCGCCCAGCGCCGCCGCCACCCCGGCCGCCGCCGCGTCCAGCGCCGCCGCGTCGGAGTCGACCTCGTCCGCCTTGTCCGCCGCTTCCGCCGAATCCGTGGCCGCAGCCGCAGCCGCCTTCACGTCGACACCCGTATCCGTATCCGTATCCGTAGCCACGTCAACATCAACGTCAGTGTCCACATCCGCATCCGTGTCCACGTCCGCGTCCAGAGCCGAGGTCTCCAGCTCCAGCAGCCGCCTGCCCTCCAGCGCGCTGGCCCGCTCGGTCTCCGCCGTGGCGTACCGCCGCAGCAACGCCGCGTGCTCGTTGCGCAGCCCCTGGAGCTCGGTCCGCTTCGCGCGCAGCTTCTGCTCCAGTTTGACCCGCAGCTCGCGGGACTCCTCCAGGTCGGTCTCCAGCTCGGCGGCACGCTCCTCGTGCCGCCAGTCGTCGCCCTCACGCGCGCGCGTGAGGTCGGCGACCTGCTTGCCCGCCTCCCCGTCCCAGCGGCGCATGACGGCCGCGCCCACGACCGTGATCGCCGCGGCGAACGCGGCAACCACCCGGAGGACGCCGGTATCCGTGAACACCCATGGCCCCAGGGCGCAGACGAGCGAGACGCCCGCGATCGCCGCAGGAGGCAGCAGCCGGTGCAGAGGTGGTGAATGGCGGTGACGTCCACGTGGCATGGCCAGAAACTTACCGCGCGTAGGCGAATCTTGGTGCCCCGCCCGGTAAAAACACAGCAGCTCGAAAGCCTTCGCAGGCCTTGGGGCGTCAGCGCTCCGTCAGTCGCCCGCTCAGCCACTCCAGCGAACCGGGGATCTCCCGCCGCCAGGTGTTGAAGTTGTGGCCGCCGCTCTCCAGGACGATCGTCGAGATCCTGGTCGGGGCCTTCGTCCTGACGAGGTCCACGAACCGCATCGTCGGACCGTAGTTGGCCTCCCCGTGCTTGCTGGTGGTGACCAGCAGGGAGACGTCCGGCGGCGGCATATGCCTGATGTACCACTCCAGGTCCGCGTGGCGCTTCAGCTTCCTGTCACCCTGGAAGAGGTCTCCCGTGGTGGCGTCGACGGGCGCCTTGTAGGACGGCGACAGACCTACCGCCGCCGTGTACACGCGCGGGTGGTGCATCGCGAGCTTCAGCGCGCAGTAGCCGCCCGTCGAGTCGCCGATGATGCCCCAGCTGCCGGGCCGCGGCCCGACCCGGTAATGGCCGGCGACGGCCGTCGGCAGGTCCCGGGCGAAGAACGTCTCCGTCTGCGGCCCGCCCGGCACGTCCACGCACTCGGTGTCCCGGGGCGGCGCCACGGTCGGCCGCAGCATCACCAGGATCATCGGCTGCGCCCTGCCCTCAGCCGCCAGCTCGTGCGCGGTGTGCGGGAATTCGAGCTTGGTGACGAGGGCCTTGGCGGTCCCCGGATAGCCGGTCAGTACGACGACCACCGGGAAGGTGCGCTTCGCGTACTGCGGCTGGAAGTACTCCGGCGGCAGATAGACGTACGCCGGAGAGGTGATCCCCGTCTTCTTGCCGACGATGCCTATCTTCTGGATCTGGCCGCCGACCCTGGGCAGATGACCGCCCGGCACGCTCACCGACTGGGTGGACAGCACCTGGAAGCCCCCGTGTGCCCCGGTGCTCTGGTCGACGACCACTCCCTGGTCGGTCTCCTTGCCCAGGAGGTCGTCCCAGGAGGCGTAAAAACCGAAACTCTGGTTGACGGCGAGACCGACCGAGACGAAGACCGCGACCTGGGTGGCCAGCAGCAGCATCGTCCGGCCGCCGACGGCCCGCCAGGTGCGGCGCGCCAGCCGGGACCAGAACACGATCGTGCCGATGAACAGCAGTGCGGCGGCCAGGATCGCCAGCGCCAGCACTGTCTTGCTCGTGAGACCCATGACTGCAGTCGCCCACTCTCTTCGCCGGCGACGCGCGCGCTTCCTTCACTGCGGCTTGCCCCGGACTTTGGATGTCCTTTGATACGGCTTTCCACAGGGGAGTGAACCTCTTCCCCTGAGACACCGTCCTAGAGGGCGCAATGTCGCCGGATGCCGGATTGGCTCCGGATTCCAGGTCTCTCGCAGAACTACGGGATGCGATGTCTGTCAGGATAGATGGGGAAATGTCGGTCGAGGTTCCGGGACGATCAAGCCGAGTACGGCGCATACTGCGCGGTCCTCGTCCCGAAGCCGTCCCCGCCGTCGTCGCCCGGGCCTGTGCGCTCGTGGGTCTGGTCGACATCGCCGCGGGCGTCTTCCCGCGCTTCAGGCACAGCCGGATGCACACGATCGCGGAGGTGCTGCCGGGCGCGCTCGGCCCGTTCGCCGCCGCGCTCTCGCTCAGCACCGGCGTCCTGCTGCTGCTCCTCGCGCACGGCCTCAGGCGCCGCAAGCGCCGCGCCTGGCGCGCAGCCGTGGCCCTGCTGCCGGCCGGCGCCGTGGCCCAGTTCGCCTACCGGCACTCGGTCGTCGGGCTCGTCATCTCCGTACTCCTGCTGGTGGTGCTGCTGCGCCACCGCACCGAGTTCGAGGCGCTGCCCGACCCGCGCAGCCGCTGGCGCGCACTCACCAACTTCGTGCTGATGAGCGCCGGTTCGCTCGCGCTCGGGCTGGTCATAGTGAGCGCGCACGGCGACCGCATGTACGGCGACCCGAGCCTCGCCGACCGCATCACCCACGTCCTGTACGGCCTGTTCGGCTTCGAGGGCCCCGTCGACTACGACGGACCCACCTCCTGGACCGTCGGCTACTCGCTCGGCGCCCTGGGCCTGCTGACCGCCATCACGACGATCTACTTCGCCTTCCGGCCCGAACACCCGGCCGCACACCTGACCCCGGAGGACGAGGACCGGCTGCGCGTCCTGCTCGACAAGCACGGCCGCCGCGACTCCCTCGGCCACTTCGCGCTGCGCCGCGACAAGGCGGTCGTCTTCTCCCCCAGCGGCAAGGCCGCCGTCACCTACCGGGTGGTGTCCGGCGTGATGCTCGCCAGCGGCGACCCGATCGGCGACGTGGAGGCCTGGCCGGGCGCCATCGAACGCTTCATGGACGAGGCCAAGGCCCACTCCTGGACCCCCGCGGTCATGGGCTGCTCCGAGACCGGCGGCGAGGTCTGGACCCGTGAGACCGGCCTCGACGCCCTCGAACTGGGCGACGAGGCGGTGGTGGACGTCGCGGATTTCTCCCTCTCCGGGCGCGCGATGCGCAACGTGCGCCAGATGGTCAAACGCATCGAACGCGCGGGCTACGAAACCCGGGTACGGCGCATCCGTGACGTCGGGGAGAACGAACTGGAGCGCATCCGGCTCGCCGCGGAGGCCTGGCGCGGCACCGACACCGAGCGCGGCTTCTCCATGGCGCTGGGCCGCATCGGCGACCCGGACGACGGCGACTGCCTGGTCGCCACCGCCCACAAGGCGGACGACCAGCCGGGCCCGTACGGCGACCTGAAGGCGATCCTGCACTTCGTGCCCTGGGGCACCGACGGCGTCTCCCTGGACCTGATGCGGCGCGACCGGGCGGCCGACCCCGGCATGAACGAACTGCTCATCGTGGCCGCCCTGGAGGCCGCCCCCCGCCTCGACGTCACCCGCGTCTCGCTGAACTTCGCCATGTTCCGCTCGGCGCTGGCCCGCGGCGAGAAGATCGGCGCCGGGCCGGTCCTGCGCGCCTGGCGGGGCCTGCTGGTGTTCCTGTCCCGCTGGTTCCAGATCGAGTCCCTGTACAAGTTCAACGCCAAGTTCCGCCCCCGCTGGGAACCGCGCTTCGTGGTCTACCGCACCTCCAGCGACCTGCCCCGCATCGGCCTCGCCGCGATGCAGGCGGAGGGCTTCGTCACCCTGGCCCTCCCCCGCATCCTCCGCCGCCGCACCTCGACCCCGCGCCCGTGCGCCCACGGGGCGACAGCGGAGAGAGGCAGAGTGCGTGCGGTCTGAGGGGGTGACGCGGAAAGGCCGCACATGCTCTTTGTTTGTCGTTCAACCGAGCCAACTGACGGACCGAGACGGGTGGTTGGGTGGGAAACAAAGGCCCAAGCCGCAACGCACCCGCACCAACAAGAACCGCCCAACCGCCGGGGGCCTACGCTGAACGCATGAACAACCACAGCGGACGCGGCCGCGTCAGCGGCCTCCCGGCCTGGGACCGCTGCGCGGTCATGGGCGTCGTGAACGTGACCCCGGACTCCTTCTCCGACGGGGGCCGCTGGTTCGACACGACCAAAGCCGTCAAGCACGGCCTCGACCTGGTCACCGAGGGCGCCGACCTGGTGGATGTCGGCGGCGAGTCCACCCGCCCCGGCGCCACCCGCGTCGACGAGACCGAGGAACTCAAGCGCGTCGTCCCCGTGGTGCGCGGCCTCGCCGCCGAGGGCGTCACCGTCTCCGTCGACACGATGCGCGCCTCGGTCGCCGAGCAGGCGCTCGCGGCGGGCGCCGCACTCGTCAACGACGTCAGCGGCGGCCTCGCGGACCCCGCGATGATCCCGGTCGTCGCCGACGCGGGCGCCCCCTTCGTCGTCATGCACTGGCGCGGCTTCCTGGAGGGCGGCAACGTCAAGGGCGTGTACGCCGACGTCGTCTCCGAGGTCGTCGACGAACTCCACGCGCGCGTGGACGCCGTACTGGCCGGCGGTGTCGCCCCCGACCGGATCGTCGTCGACCCGGGCCTCGGCTTCTCCAAGAGCGCCGATCACGACCTGGCCCTCCTGGCCCACCTCGACCGTCTCCACGGTCTGGGTCACCCCCTCCTGGTCGCCGCGTCCCGGAAGCGGTTCCTGGGCCGCGTACTGGCCGGCCCCGAGGGCGCCCCGCCGCCCGCGCGAGAGCGCGACGCCGCCACCGCCGCCGTCTCCGCGCTCGCCGCCCACCAGGGCGCCTGGGCGGTCCGCGTGCACGAGGTCCGCGCCACCGCCGACGCCGTACGGGTCGCCCGCGCGGTCGAGGAGGCCCGCGGCGCGGAAGCCGCCCGCAGTGCCGAGGGAGCCCGGTGAGCGCGCCCCACACCGACGTCGAGCAGGTCGAACTCGCCAACACCGCCTTCTACGAGGCGCTGGAACAGGGCGACTTCGACGAGTTGTCCGCGCTCTGGCTCACCCCCACCGACCTGGGCGTCGACGAGGAGTACCACGACCCGGCGGAGACCGGTGTGGTCTCCTGCGTGCACCCGGGCTGGCCGGTGCTGACCGGACGCGGCGAGGTGCTCCGCTCGTACGCCCTGATCATGGCGAACACCGAGTACATCCAGTTCTTCCTCACCGACGTGCATGTCTCCGTCACCGGCGACACCGCTCTGGTGACCTGCACCGAGAACATCCTCAGCGGCGGCCCGGCCCCCGAGGACAGCGACGAGCTGGGGCCGCTGGTCGGCCAGCTGGTCGTCGCCACCAACGTGTTCCGGCGCACCCCCGTCGGCTGGAAGATCTGGGCGCACCACGCCTCCCCGGTCCTCGCCGAGAGTGACGAAGACGACGAGAGCGACGCGGGGGCCGACGACACACCCTCCTGACAGTGCCCTGCTGGACCGAACGCGGCTGAACGCAGCCGAACGTGGTTGGAATCACGAACACGGGGTAAGTGCGGCTACCAACCCGTGAGCAGCCGTGTTCCCGCGGGGAAACGCTCGATGAACCCTCCTGGTCATCACCTGGACCGGCCTCTCGCGGGGCGGGCACTGTCAGTGCTCGCGGGTAGATTCGGAAGTGGCTGCCCGGGTCGACCGCACCCGGTCCGAAGCGGCCGCCAACGACGATTGCAGGAGTGATTCGCGTGGATCGTGTCGCGCTGCGCGGCCTGAGGGCCCGGGGACACCACGGTGTGTTCCCCCAGGAGCGGGAGGAGGGCCAGACCTTCGTCGTGGACCTCTCCCTCGGCCTGGACACCCGTCCGGCCGCGGCCGACGACGACCTGGCGAAAACCGTGCACTACGGCATCGTGGCGGAGGAGGTCGTGGCCGTCGTCGAGGGCGAGCCCGTCGACCTCATAGAGACGCTCGCCGAGCGCATCGCGCAGGTCTGTCTGAAGCACCAGGGGGTCCAGGAGGTCGAGGTGTGCGTCCACAAACCGGGCGCGCCGATCACGGTCCCCTTCGACGACGTGACCATCACCATCACCCGGAGCCGAGCATGACCACCTCGTTCACCGAGAGTCACAGCGACCCGACCGTCCAGCCGGTGCCCGCCTCCGTGGTGCGGCAGGTGGACGCCGCCGACACCACGCTGCACAACCCGAAACGCGCCGTCATCTCCCTCGGCTCGAACCTGGGCAACCGCCTGGAGACCCTCCAGGGGGCCATCGACGCCCTGGAGGACACCCCGGGCGTCCGCATCAAGGCGGTCTCCCCCGTCTACGAGACAGAGCCGTGGGGCGTCCCGGCGGGCAGTCAGCCGTCGTACTTCAACGCGGTGGTCGTCCTGAAGACGACACTGCCCCCGTCCTCGCTCCTGGAGCGCGCCCACGCGGTCGAGGACGCCTTCCACCGCGTCCGCGAGGAGCGCTGGGGCCCGCGCACGATCGACGTCGACATCGTCGCGTACGCCGACGAGGTCTCCGACGACCCGGTCCTCACCCTCCCCCACCCGCGCGCCCACGAGCGGGCCTTCGTCCTCGCCCCCTGGCACGACGTGGACCCCGAGGCCCAGCTGCCCGGCCGCGGCCCGGTGGCCACGCTCCTGGAGGCCGTCGCCCTGGAAGGTGTCGCGCCCCGCGCCGACCTGGAACTCCAGCTGCCGGAATAGCCGTTAAGGTCATGACGACCGCAGGTCGGCGGTCCGGTCCGGGGAGCTGAAGGGGCACCGTGAGAGAGCTGCGCGTCAAGATGCTGGCCGGCGTGTTCGTCGTCGCCGGAGTGCTCTCCTGGGCGGGCGCCCGGCTGTGGAACACGGTGGGGACGCTTCCCAGCGTCCCGCTGGCCGCCCCCGTCGTCCTCGCCCTGATCGCCGTGGTCCTGCTGGCCACGGCCCTCTCCCTGCGCGCCCGCCTCAAGGCCCAGCGCGACCGGCGCCCCGGCGCCAAGGGCGTCGACCCCCTGATGGCCGCCCGCGCGGTCGTCTTCGGCCAGGCCAGCGCCCTGGTGGCCGCCCTGGTCGCCGGGATGTACGGCGGCACGGGCGCCTTCCTCCTGGAGTCCCTGGACATCCCTGCCCGCCGCGACCAGGCCATCTACGCCGGTTTCTCGGTCCTCGCCGGAATCGGCGTCATCGCGGCCGCCTTCTTCCTTGAACGCGTCTGCAAGCTCCCGGAGGACGACGACAACAACGCGAGCACCGCCCCGGCCGCGTAGGCAGGCCTGGCGATGGACGCCCCAAAGGGACGCGGGGCTCTGCTTGATTTGCGGCTACCGCCGCGCGGGCGCGGCCAGCCACTACGAGCCCGCAGCCGATCCACCGGCCCGCCCGCGGAGCGCTCAGCGGGCCATGATCAGACTCATCGCCTCGTTCCGGGTGGCCGGATCCCGCAGCTGACCACGCACCGCCGACGTGATGGTCTTCGCACCCGGCTTCCGAACACCCCGCATCGACATGCACATGTGCTCGCACTCCACGACGACGATCACCCCGCGCGGCTCCAGGATCTTCATCAGGGAGTCGGCGACCTGTGTGGTGAGTCGTTCCTGCACCTGCGGCCGACGGGCGTAGACGTCCACGAGCCGGGCCAGCTTCGACAACCCGGTGATCTTGCCGTCGGCGGAGGGGATGTAGCCGACGTGGGCGACCCCGACGAATGGCACCAGATGATGCTCACAGCTGCTCAGGACCTCGATGTCCTTCACCAGCACCATCTCGTCGTGCCCCAGGTCGAACGTCGTCGTCAGCACGTCCTCGGGCCGCTGCCACAACCCCGCGAATATCTCCCGGTACGCCCGCGCCACCCGCCCCGGCGTCTCCCTCAGCCCCTCGCGGTCCGGGTCCTCGCCGACCGCGATCAGGAGTTCGCGTACGGCGTTCTCCGCCCGCTTCTCGTCGAAGTCGCCGATCGTGCCCTCGCCGTCCAGCGTCACGGGATCGGTCATCTGGTGCCTCGTTCCTGTCCCTGTCACGCGTGTGGACCACGCGCCGCACGTGCGGACAAACCGAAATGCCGCGCCCCCCAGGCTAGATCCTGGGGGGCGCGGCATCCATTCCGGGCCCACTGAGCGGGAGGGGGCGCGAGAGCCGGGATCAGCTCTCGGTGCTGTCCTCCGGCACCGACTCCGTCGCGGAGACGGATTCGGTGGCTCCGGCCTTGGCAGTGATCGCCGGCGCCGAGCCGTTGGTCCCGTTCGTCAGCGACAGCTCCTTGGGGGAGAGCACCGGCGGGCGGGTGGACGGCGTACGGCGGGAGGAGCCGGTCCACGCGGGGCGGGCCGGGCGCTTGATGATGGGAGTGAAGACCTCGGCGATCTGCTCCTTGCTCAGCGTCTCCTTCTCCAGCAGCTCGAGCACGAGGGCGTCGAGGACGTCGCGGTTCTCGACCAGGATCTCCCAGGCCTCGTTGTGCGCGTTCTCGATGAGCTTCTTGACCTCTTCGTCGACGAGCGCGGCGACCTCTTCCGAGTAGTCGCGCGGGTGCGACATCTCCCGGCCCAGGAAGGGCTCGGTGTTGTCGCCGCCGAACTTGATCGCGCCGAGGCGCTCGGTCATGCCGTACTGCGTGACCATCGCGCGGGCCGTTGCCGTGGCCTTCTCGATGTCGTTCGCAGCGCCCGTCGTCGGGTCGTGGAAGACCAGTTCCTCCGCCGCCCGGCCGCCCAGCATGTAAGCGAGCTGGTCGAGCATCTCGTTGCGGGTGGTGGAGTACTTGTCCTCGTCCGGGAGCACCATCGTGTAACCGAGGGCCCGGCCGCGCGACAAGATCGTGATCTTGTGGACCGGGTCGGAGTTCGGGGAAGCCGCCGCGACCAGGGCGTGGCCGCCCTCGTGGTACGCGGTGATCTTCTTTTCCTTCTCCGACATGATCCGGGTCCGCTTCTGCGGGCCCGCCACGACGCGGTCGATGGCCTCGTCGAGCGACTCGTTGTCGACCAGCTTCTTGTCGGTGCGGGCGGTGAGCAGCGCTGCCTCGTTGAGGACGTTGCTCAGGTCCGCGCCGGTGAAGCCCGGCGTGCGACGGGCGACCGCCGACAGATCGACGTCCGGAGCGACCGGCTTGCCCTTCTGGTGAACCTTGAGGATCGCCAGACGGCCCAGCATGTCCGGACGGTCGACCGCGATCTGGCGGTCGAATCGGCCGGGACGCAGCAGCGCCGGGTCGAGGATGTCGGGACGGTTCGTGGCGGCGATGAGAATCACACCGCCCTTGACGTCGAATCCGTCCATCTCGACGAGCAGCTGGTTGAGCGTCTGCTCGCGCTCGTCGTGACCGCCGCCGAGGCCGGCGCCGCGATGGCGGCCGACCGCGTCGATCTCGTCGACGAAGACGATCGCCGGGGCGTTCGCCTTGGCCTGCTCGAAGAGGTCACGGACCCGGGAGGCACCGACACCGACGAACATCTCGACGAAGTCGGAACCCGAGATCGAGTAGAACGGAACGCCCGCCTCGCCCGCGACAGCACGTGCGAGCAGCGTCTTGCCCGTACCGGGAGGCCCGTAGAGGAGCACACCCTTGGGGATCTTGGCGCCGACGGCCTGGAACTTGGCCGGCTCCTGCAGGAACTCCTTGATCTCGTGGAGTTCCTCGACGGCCTCGTCCGCGCCCGCCACGTCGGCGAACGTCGTCTTCGGGGTGTCCTTGGTGATGAGCTTGGCCTTGGACTTCCCGAACTGCATGACCCGGGAGCCGCCGCCCTGCATCTGGTTCATCAGGAACAGGAAGACGACGACGATGAGGACGAAGGGGAGCAGCGACAGCAGAATGCCGACGAAAGCGTTCTGCTTGGTCGGAGAGACCGTGTAGCCGTCCGGAATCTGCTTGTTCTGGAATTTGTCCTGGAGAGTGTTCGCCAGGTTGACGCCCTGATCGCCGATGTAGCTCGCCTGGATCTTCGAGCTGCCCTCGACTTTCTGGCCGTCCTTGAGCTGGACCTTGATGACCTGCTCGTCACCGGTGGTGATCTTGGCCTGCTCGACCTTGTTGTCGTTGATCGCCTGGACGACCTGGCCTGTGTCCACCGTCTTGTAGCCGCCGGACGAGCCGACGACCTGCATCAACACGACCACGGCAAGGACGGCCAGCCCGATCCACATGACCGGCCCACGGAAGTATCGCTTCACATCCATCGATACGGAGCGGTGCCGCCCCGTCCCTCCTGCCATAGTGAGTTTGACAAAGACTGTTCTAAGAACTGCTCTTCGGACGGTACCCCAGCATTGTCACCCGAAGGCGCACGGGCTGGCTGTCAATACCGTCCACGCCTGCTCCAACGGTGGGAAGCCCGCCCGGGTTCCCGGACGCCCCACAGGACTCGCCCTTTGGCTCAGCGGCCTCGGGACTCAGCCGCCGTAGACGTGGGGCGCGAGCGTACCGACGAACGGAAGGTTGCGGTACTTCTCCGCGTAGTCGAGGCCGTAGCCGATCACGAACTCGTTGGGGATGTCGAAGCCGACCCACTCCACGTCGATGGCGACCTTCGCGGCCTCCGGCTTGCGCAGCAGGGTGCAGATCTTCAGCGACTCGGGCTCGCGGGAGCCGAGGTTGGAGATCAGCCAGGACAGGGTCAGCCCGGAGTCGATGATGTCCTCGACGATGAGGACGTGCTTGCCCTTGATGTCGGTGTCGAGGTCCTTGAGGATCCGCACCACACCCGAGGACTGGGTGCCCGCGCCGTACGACGACACGGCCATCCAGTCCATGGTGAGAGGGGTGGACAGTGCCCGGGCCAGGTCGGCCATGACCATCACCGCGCCCTTGAGGACACCGACGATCAGCAGGTCCTTGCCCGCGTACTCCGCGTCGATCTTCGCGGCCAGTTCGACGAGCTTCGCGTCGATCTCTTCCTTGGTGATGAGTACCGACTTGAGGTCGGCACCCATGTCTTTCGCGTCCACCCGCATCACTTTCGGTCGCCCGTCGCCATTCGCCCGGCTCGCCGACCCCTGCCCCGCCCCGAAGGAGGGGTGAGATTCAGCCTTGCCGAATCACCAGTCTGCCACCCTGCCGCTGGGCGACGACCCGGCCGGGGAGATTGATGGCTCCCTGACCTCGCCAGCCGGTGATCAGCCGGTCGACTTCCTCGATGTGGCGGGCGAACAGCGAACCGGCCGGAGCGCCCGCCTCGATGGCGGCACTGCGCAGGATGCGGCGGCGTACCGCGGGCGGCAGGGCGTACAGCTTGGCGCACTCCAGGAGGCCCGCCGTGTCCCGTACGGAGGCCTCGGCCTGGCGGGCCCAGGTGTCGAGGGCGTCGGCGTCGTCGCGGGAGAGCTGGGCCGTGCGGGCGAGGGCCTCGACGACGCCCTTGCCGAGGGCCTTCTCCAGGGCGGGCAGTCCCTCGTGGCGCAGCCGGGACCGGGTGTAGGCCGGGTCGGCGTTGTGCGGGTCGTCCCAGACCGGGAGGGACTGGACCATGCACGCCTTGCGGGCGGTCTGCCGGTCGAGCTGGAGGAAGGGCCGGCGGTACCGGTCGGGAGCCCCGGGCCGTCCGGAGACGGCCGCCATCCCGGACAGGGACCGGATGCCGGAGCCGCGGGCGAGGCCCAGCAGCACTGTCTCGGCCTGGTCGTCGCGGGTGTGGCCGAGGAGGACCGCGGTGGCGCCGTGGCGCTCGGCGGCGGCGTCCAGGGCGCCGTACCGGGCGTCGCGCGCGGCGGCCTCGGGGCCGCCCTCACGGCCGACGGCGACAGCGACGGCCTCGACCGGGGCGAGGCCGAGTTCGGTCAGGCGCAGGACGACCTCGTCGGCGCGGAGGTCGGAGCCGGGCTGCAGACCGTGGTCGACGGTGACGCCACCGGCGCGCAGACCGAGTTTGGGCGCTTCGAACGCGAGAGCGGAGGCGAGCGCCATGGAGTCGGCGCCGCCGGAGCACGCCACGAGGACGAGCGGGGCGGACTCGCCGGGGGTGGTGGGGCCGGGGAGGAGGCTGTTGGGCGGGTTGTTCGCAGTCAGGACGTCGTGGAGAGCGCGGCGAACCGCCAGGCGTATCGCCGCGACCGCAGGATGGGGACCCATGTCCGGTTCCCTTCATGAAGTTTTCGGGAGGTGAGCCGACTTCGGTCACTCAGAGTGTGTAGATGGTGACAGAAACGGGGCGTTCCCCGAGCATTGCACGCCTACCCGTGCTCCACGGTCCCTCGGACGGGTGATTGAAGGGGCGTTCACCTGCCGTCGGCCGGATTCGTTCACCACGTATCCCGAGGGCTCACTGGTCCGCCTTGCGGTGCACCCGCGCGACCCAGTCCGCCGGTTTGGCGATCTCCGCCTTCGTAGGAAGGGTGTTCGGGGAGGTCCACACCCGGTTGAAGCCGTCCATGCCGACCTGGTCGACGACGGCCCGGACGAACCGTTCGCCGTCCCGGTACTGCCTGAGTTTGGCATCCAGACCGAGCAGCTTGCGCAGCGCGAGGTCCAGCCGTGAGGCACCCTTGGCGCGCCGCTGCTGGAACTTCTCCCGGATCTCGGCGACGGAGGGCACCACCGCGGGGCCCACTCCGTCCATCACGAAGTCGGCGTGCCCCTCCAGGAGGGACATGACCGCGGTCAGCCGGCCGAGGATCTCCCGCTGGGCCGGCGTCTGCACCAGCTCCACCAGGGAACGCCCGCCGTCGTCCTCCTCGCCCTCCGGCCTGCCGCCCGCGAGGGACTGCGCGGCCTCCCTGATGCGCTCCAGGACCGTCATCGGGTCGACTTCCGTCTCCCCCAAGAACGACTGGATTTCGCCCTCCAGATGGTCCCTCAGCCAGGGCACGCCCGTGAACTGCGTGCGGTGCGTCTCCTCGTGCAGACACACCCAGAGCCTGAAGTCGTGGGGCTGTACGTCGAGTTCGCGCTCCACGTGGACGATGTTCGGCGCGACGAGGAGCAGCCGTCCGCCGCCGTTCGCGCCCGCCGGGAGTTCGCGGGTGGCCGGGGCGAAGGTCTCGTACTGGCCGAGGACGCGGGACGACAGGAACGACAGCAGCATCCCCAGTTCGACGCCGGTGACCTTGCCGCCGACCGCGCCGAGGACGGCTCCGCCCGGTGAACTCCCGCGCCGCTCCCCCATCTTGTCCAGCAGGGGCCTGAGCACCTCACGGAACCCGGCGACGTTCGCCCGTACCCAGCCGGGGCGGTCGACGACGAGTACGGGGGTGTCGTGGGCGGCGTCGCCTCCCATCCGGGTGAAGCCCCGGACGTGCTCCTCCGAGGCCTTCGCGTGCCGGCGCAGCTCCGCGACGATGGCCCGGGCCTCGTCACGGCTGACTTCCGGTCCCGGCCGTACCAGCCGGGTCGCGGTCGCCACCGCGAGATTCCAGTCGACCATCCCAGCAGATGCGGCACCACCGATGCTCGTCATGCGTCAACCGTACGGGAGCGACTCCGCTGGGGGCAGGGCGGCGAAGTCGGCAGGGGCGAGGTCCGTTCGGGCTGCACCCGGCGTTGCGGGCTGTGCCCACCCTCCCCTGTCGCCCTGCGGAACGCTTGCCCGCAGGGGTGCGTGCGGGACTCTCACGCGCGCCCCTCAGGGGCGCGGGGCTGTATCGGTCTGCGGCTCCGCCGCGGGGCGCGACCAGCCCCCACCGGGCCCGCGGACGAAGAACCGCCCATCCAGCGGAGCTACCCGCAGCCGCAGGCCGCGAGCGCCGTCGCCGTGCGGTCCAGCGCCGCCTGGGCCTGGGCCGGGCTGGTGGTGTCGGCGGCCAGGAAGGCGAAGGCCAGGAGGCGGCCGTCCCGGTCGACGACCGTGCCGGCCAGGGCGTTCACGCCGGTCAGGGTGCCTGTCTTGGCCCGTACGACACCTGCCGCGCCGTCCGTGTAACGGGCGCTCAGGGTGCCCGTGAAGCCTGCCACCGGGAGGCCGGTGAGGGCCGCGCGGAGTTCGGGGTGGGCCGGGTCGCCGGCCTTGGCCAGGAGGGCTGTGAGGAGGTTGGGGGTGAGGAGGTCGGCACGGTTCAGGCCGCTGCCGTCCGCGAAACGGGCGCCGGACATGGGCAGTCCGAGCTTCCCCAGCTGGGTACGGATGGCCCGGGCACCCCCCGCGAAGTCGGGCCGGACGTCCGTGGCGAGCGCGGTCTGGCGGGCGAGGGCCTCCGCGAGGTCGTTGTCGCTGTTGGTCAGCATCCGCTCGACAAGGGCCGAGAGCGGCGGCGAGGAGACCGTCGCGAGGGTGGTCGCGCGGCCGGTGGCCTTGGACGGGCCGGGAGAGGTCGTTTTGATGCCGTGCTTCGCCAGCAGGGTCGCGAAGGTGCGGGCCGCGTCCGCCGCCGGCTCGGTGCCGCGCGGGGCAGGTCCGCTGCTGGAACCGTCCGTACGGGCCTCGTCGGTCATCAGGGCGCTGACCGGGGCGAGGTTGTCGTTGACCCCGATCGGGTGGAGTTCCCGGCCGGCGTAGAGCGTGGTGTCGTACGACAGCGTCACCTGGCGTACGCCGCGCTTCGTGAGGGCGGCGGCCGTCGAGTCGGCCAGGGTGCGCAGGCTCGCCCAGCCCTCCGGGTCCTTACGGGCCGTCAGGGTGGGGTCGCCGCCGCCTACCAGGACGAGTTCGTCGGTGTCGGGCTCCAGGGCGGCCCGGGTGGTGAGGCGGTGGTCGGCGCCCATCGCGGAGAGCGCGGCGACGGCCGTGGCGATCTTCGTGGTCGAGGCGGGGACGAGTGCCTCGCCGGCCCCCAGGCCGTACAGGCGCTTCCCGGTGGCGACGTCGACGACGGCGGCCGTCCGGCGGGTGCCGAGCGCGGGGTTCTTCAGGAGCGGGTCCAGTACAGCCGCGAGAGCCCTTCCGGCGGGCGCCGCCCGCACGGTGCCGGTGGCGCTGCCGAGGCCCGTCAGCACGGAGGGGGCGCTCGGGGCGGGTGCGGGCGCCCCGGCCGATGTACCCGAGGCGGCGGAGGTGTCGGACGTACCGGAATTACGACCGTGATCCGTGCCACCGGATCGCTCCTGGACGGCGGCCCAGTCCCGCTCGGCCGTACGCTGACCGGAGGAGTCCCAGGGGCCGGCGGCGGTCACCACGCCGGCGGTCAGCGCCAGTCCGGCGGTGGCGGCGCCCGCGGTGTACTGCCAGGTCCGCAGGTTCTTCGGCAGTGACAGCGAGAGTGCCGTCGGGGTCTTCGGCCTCGGGAGAGCGGCGAGTTTGGGGCCGACGGCCTGTGTGATCCGCGCCACCCGCGGTTTCACTGCGGCTGTGGCTCGTCCGGCTCGTTCGAGTTGCGGCCTGACCGTCGCCGTCACTCGTTCGAGTTGCGGTTTCACGGCCGCCCTGGCCCGTCCGAGCTGGGGTTTCACCGTTGCCGCGGCCCGGGTGAGACGGGGTCCCACGGTTCGCGCGAGCCGCGCCACCCGCGGCCTCGCGGCCCGCCAAGGCCTCAGCTCTGGCACGACCACCAGCCCCTTTCGCGATCACACACCTGCGTGAGGGACACTTAACCATCAGAACTATGTGTTGATCATGGAGGAGCCAGCGGTGGAGTTCGACGTCACGATCGAGATTCCGAAGGGTTCACGGAACAAGTACGAGGTGGACCACGAGACCGGTCGGATCCGTCTGGACCGTCGCCTCTTCACCTCGACCAGCTACCCGGCCGACTACGGCTTCGTCGAGAACACCCTCGGCGAGGACGGCGACCCGCTGGACGCGCTGGTCATCCTGGACGAGCCGACCTTCCCCGGCTGCCAGATCCAGTGCCGCACGATCGGCATGTTCCGGATGACGGACGAGGCCGGCGGCGACGACAAGCTGTTGTGCGTGCCCGCGCACGACCCGCGCGTGGAGCACCTGCGGGACATCCACCACGTGTCGGAGTTCGACCGTCTGGAGATCCAGCACTTCTTCGAGGTCTACAAGGACCTGGAGCCCGGCAAGTCCGTCGAGGGCGCCAACTGGGTGGGCCGCGCGGACGCCGAGGCCGAGATCGAGCGGTCGTACAAGCGCCTCAAGGAGCAGGGCGGCCACTGAGGCTCCCGGACCCCGTCACGTCGAACGGGCCGCACGCGTGCGCGTGCGGCCCGTTCGTGCGTCTGTGCGCATACTGAGGGGCGTACCGGAGGGGCACGCGCAGGGAGCGATACGGAGTGACGGACGAGGCTCGCAAGCCGGCATCGGACGAGGCCAGGAGCGCCTACGCGGTTCCCCTCGCGGGCGGGACCTCGGGCAGTGGTGACGGGGACTCGTCCACCACCTCCGAGTTCACGCTCCCCGAGGGGACGGCCCCGCCCAGGCCCGTCGTCGGTGAGGCCGAGACGACCTCCGAGTTCGCCCTGCCGAACGGGCTCGACGTTCCGCAGCCGCCCGGCGGCGACGCCGGTGGACCGGCCTCGGCCTTCAACACCCCGCGTACGTACCGGGCGCCCGTGTTCACGCCGCCCCTGGGTATCCCTGTGGTGAGCCTCACCAAGGACGTGCCCTGGCAGGACCGGATGCGCACGATGCTGCGGATGCCGGTGACCGAACGGCCCGCGCCGGAACGGCTGCGGAAGGCGGCCGAGGAGGACGGGCCGGCCGTCCCGCGCGTGCTGGACATGAGCCTGCGTATCGGCGAGCTGCTGCTCGCGGGCGGCGAGGGCGCCGAGGACGTGGAGGCGGCCATGTTCGCCGTCTGCCGGTCCTACGGCCTCGACCGCTGCGAGCCGACCGTCACCTTCACGCTGCTGTCGATCACGTACCAGCCCTCGCTCGTCGAGGATCCCGTGACGGCGTCACGGACGGTCCGGCGCCGGGGCACCGACTACACGCGCCTGGCGGCCGTCTACCGGCTCGTGGACGACCTGAGCGACTCGGAGACCGCCACGTCTCTGGAAGAGGCTTACAGGCGCCTTGCGGAGATCCGGCGGAACCGGCACCCGTATCCCGGCTGGGCGCTCACCGTCGCCGCCGGGCTGCTCGCGGGCGCGGCCTCCGTGCTCGTCGGCGGTGACGTGGTCGTCTTCGTGGCGGCGGCGCTCGGCGCGATGCTGGGCGACCGGCTGGCGTGGCTGTGCGCGGGGCGTGGGCTGCCGGAGTTCTACCAGTTCACGGTGGCCGCGATGCCGCCGGCCGCGATAGGGATCGCGCTGACGGCCGCGCACGTGGACGTGAAGGCGTCCGCGGTGGTCACCGGCGGGCTGTTCGCGCTGCTGCCCGGGCGGGCGCTGGTGGCCGGGGTGCAGGACGGGCTGACCGGGTTCTACATCACCGCGTCCGCGCGCCTGCTGGAGGTCATGTACTTCTTCGTGGGCATCGTCGTCGGGGTGCTGCTGATCCTGTACTTCGGCGTGAAGCTGGGCGCCGAGCTCAATCCTGACGCGGCGCTGGGGAGCGTGGAGCGGCCTCTGTGGCAGATCAGCGCGTCCATGCTGGTGTCGCTGACCTTCGCGGTCATGCTCCAGCAGGAACGTTCCACTGTGCTCATCGTGACGCTCAACGGGGGTGTGGCGTGGAGCGTGTACGGCGCCATGCACTACACCGGCGGCTTCTCGCCGGTGGCCTCGACGGCCGTCGCGGCGGGGCTGGTCGGGCTGTTCGGGCAGTTGCTGTCGCGGTACCGGTACGCGTCGGCCCTGCCGTACACCACTGCGGCGATCGGGCCCCTGCTGCCGGGGTCCCCGACGTATTTCGGGCTGTTGTCGATCGCGCAGAACGACATGGACGCGGGGTTGGTCTCGCTGTCGAAGGCCGCGGCGCTGGCCATGGCCATCGCCATCGGGGTGAATCTGGGGTCGGAGATCTCGCGGTTGTTCTTGAGGGTGCCGGGCGGCTCCGCCGGGGGGCGGCGGGCCGCCAAGCGGACGCGAGGGTTTTAGTTCCGGGTGCGTTCGCCTGGCGTGGGCGCCTAGGAGCTCGGGGGTTCTGTTGTGGGGCGGGTGCGGGTGCGCTGTGGCTTGTCGCGCCCCGCGGCGGAGCCGCAAATGTCGCAGCCCCGCGCCCCTTCAGGCGCGTCCCCGCACGGGTCAGTTCTGCGGGTAGCCGTTGTTGTTCTGGTTGTTGTACGGGTACTGCTGCTGGTCCTGCTGGTAGCCCTGGGGGTACTGCTGGGCGTAGGGCTGCTGGTCGTAGTACTGGTTCTGGTCGTAGCCCTGGTTCTGGCCGTACTGCTGCTGCCCATAACCCTGGTCGTCGTTCTGCTGCGCCGGGGGGATGCGGCGCAGCTGAGTGGTCGCGTCGTCCATCATCGGCTGGGCCGGGGGCTGCTGTTGGGGCTGCGGGGGCGGGTTCTTCTTGGCCTTGCTGCGGGCCCGGGCGAACTCGATGATGATCGGGACGACCGAGATGAGGACGATCAGCAGCAGGATCGGTTCGATGTTCTTCTTGACGAAGGCGATGTTGCCGAGCCAGGAGCCGAGCAGGGTGACGCCCGCGCCCCAGAGGACGCCTCCGATGACGTTGAACGTCAGGAACGAGCGGTACTTCATGCCGCTGACGCCCGCGATGATCGGCGTGAACGTGCGCACGATGGGCACGAATCGGGCCAGGATCAGGGACTTGGGGCCGTACTTCTCGAAGAACTCGTGGGCCTTGGTGACGTTCTCCTGCTTGAAGAGGCGGGAGTCCGGCCGGTTGAAGAGCGACGGGCCGACCTTCTTGCCGAACATGTAGCCCGCCTGGTCGCCGAGGACCGCGGCGAGGCAGATGAGGGCGACCGCTCCCCACAGGGGGAAGTCCAGCGTGCCCGCGGTGATCAGCAGGCCCGCCGTGAACAGCAGCGAGTCACCCGGCAGGAAGAAGCCGATGAGCAGACCGGACTCGGCGAACACGATCAGGAGCAGGCCCCAGATGCCGAACTGGTCCAACAGGTAGTCCGGATCCAGCCAGCTCGGTCCGAGGGCAAGCGTCGTCACTGTTCCGGGCTCCTGAGGCTTGGCAGAGATGAGTACAGAAGATGGGTGCAGAAGATGAGTGGGGCCAAAGCTATCAACGCGATGTGCCCCCTCCGGGTTCCCCCAGCTTCCATGCGCCACTCCGGGGTGCGCTGTGCGGGAACTGGGACCATCCTGTGAGGTTATGGGCATCGAAGAGTACGGCGGCGGCCAGGGACCTCAGTCCGACGTCCTGGTCGTGACGACGAACGACATCCCCGGCTACCGGGTCGAGCAGGTCATCGGTGAGGTCTTCGGGCTGACCGTGCGGTCGCGGCACCTCGGCAGCCAGATCGGGGCCGGGCTGAAGTCGATGATCGGCGGTGAGTTGAAGGGTCTGACCAAGACCCTCGTCGAGACGCGCAACCAGGCAATGGAACGTCTCATCGAGCAGGCACGCGCGCGTGGCGCCAACGGGGTGCTGGCCTTCCGGTTCGACGTGACGGACGCGCAGGACGTGGGCACGGAGGTGTGCGCGTACGGGACCGCGGTGGTCCTGGCCCGGGAGTGACCCCGGGCCAGGGAGCTATGACTCGTGCCGGGCCGCGTTCGCCGCGATCGCCTCCCTGAGGTGTTCGGCGAGGCCCGGGCGCATGGAGTCGTAGAACTCCTTGAAGCGCTCGTCGGCGACGTACATGCCGGCGAGGCCCTGGTGGATCTCGTACGTGCATTCGTAGAACCATTTGGTGATGTGCTGCCGGTGTTCCTCGGCCATGGCCATGGCCGCCTCGCCCGCCGGGGGCTCGCCGGCGGCCATCAGGGCGTCGTAACGCTCGCCCCAGGAAGCCACCTCGGCCTGCATGCGCTGCCAGTCGTCCTTCGTGTAGGTGGCCGCGCGGCGCTGCGACTCCGCGTACGTCTCCGTGCCGCCCCAGCGGCGCTCGGCCTCCTCGGCGTGCGCCTCCGGATCCTTGTCGCCGAAGACCTCGAACTTCTCCTCGGGCGTGAGGTTGATGCCCATTCTGCGTGCCTCCATGGCGTGCTCCACGGCCGCCGCCATCTGCTGGAGCCGTTCGATCCGGGCGGTCAGCAGCTCGTGCTGACGGCGCAGCTGCGCGCGCGGGTCCGCCTTCGGGTCGTCCAGCAGGGCGGCGACCTCTTCGAGCGGGAAGCCGAGCTCCCGGTAGAACAGGATCTGCTGCAGCCGGTCGAGATCGGCGTCGTCGTAGCGCCGGTGGCCCGCGTGGCTGCGTCCGCCCGGCACGAGGAGGCCGATCTCGTCGTAGTGGTGCAGGGTGCGCACCGTGACGCCGGCGAAACCGGCGACCTGTCCCACGCTGTAGCTCACTTCCGCTCCCTTCTCGGTACGCGCTCCACACTGCTTCCTCACCCGGCGTGAGGTGCAAGCCCAGAGGCTCGGGCATACCGTCGTACGCATGCCACTGCACCCTGGGGACAGCGAAACACCTGACGGCAAGGGCGACGGGCGCAGGCTCGCCGTCAACCCCTTCTACGGGGAGGCCAATCCGGTCGGCGGTATGACCGAGGCCCCGCCCACACACCGGCTGCCGGACTCCCCTCTGCCGCCGTCGACGGCGTACCAGCTCGTGCACGACGAACTGATGCTCGACGGCAACTCACGGCTCAACCTGGCCACCTTCGTCACCACCTGGATGGAGCCGCAGGCCGGCGTCCTGATGGGCGAGTGCCAGGACAAGAACATGATCGACAAGGACGAGTACCCGCGCACGGCCGAGCTGGAGCGGCGCTGCGTGGCGATGCTCGCCGACCTGTGGAACGCGCCCGATCCGGCCGCCGCCGTGGGCTGTTCGACCACCGGTTCGAGCGAGGCCTGCATGCTCGCCGGGATGGCGCTGAAGCGGCGGTGGGCGGCGCGCAACGCCGACCGGTATCCGGGGCGGGACGTCCGGCCGAACCTCGTCATGGGCGTCAACGTGCAGGTCTGCTGGGAGAAGTTCTGCAACTTCTGGGAGGTGGAGGCGCGCCAGGTGCCCATGGAGGGCGAGCGGTTCCACCTCGATCCGCAGGCGGCGGCCGACCTGTGCGACGAGAACACCATCGGGGTCGTCGGGATCCTCGGGTCCACCTTCGACGGGTCCTACGAGGACATCGCCGAGCTGTGCGCGGCGCTGGACGCCCTCCAGGAGCGCACCGGGCTCGACATCCCCGTGCACGTCGACGGGGCCTCGGGGGCCATGGTGGCGCCCTTCCTGGACGAGGACCTGGTGTGGGACTTCCGGCTGCCGCGCGTGGCCTCGATTAACACCTCGGGGCACAAGTACGGGCTGGTCTATCCGGGCGTCGGCTGGGCGCTGTGGCGGGACAAGGAGGCGCTCCCCGAGGAACTCGTCTTCCGCGTCAACTACCTGGGCGGCGACATGCCGACGTTCGCGCTCAACTTCTCGCGTCCCGGGGCCCAGGTGGTCGCGCAGTACTACACGTTCCTGCGGCTGGGCCGCGACGGCTACCGGGCCGTGCAGCAGTCCACGCGGGACGTGGCGCTCTCCCTCGCCGGGCGGATCGAGGAGCTGGGCGACTTCCGGCTCCTCACCCGGGGCGACGAGCTGCCCGTGTTCGCCTTCACGACGGGGCCGGACGTGACCGCGTACGACGTCTTCGACGTCTCGCGGCGGCTGCGTGAGCGCGGCTGGCTGGTGCCCGCGTACACCTTCCCGGAGAACCGGCAGGACCTGTCCGTACTGCGGGTCGTGTGCCGCAACGGCTTCTCCGCGGACCTCGCCGAGCTGTTCCTGGAGGACCTGGGGCGGCTGCTGCCCGAACTGCGCCGACAGTCGCGGCCGTTGACGCACGACAAGGACGCGGCCACCGGATTCCATCACTGACGCACCCTTTTGAGAGGCCGCCCAGAGGTGTCCGACTGGATCAGCGGGCGTCCTCGGGATGCTTCTCCCCCGTCGCGTACGGGTTCTCCTCGCCCTCTGCCAGGACGCCGACGAACGGTTCGCCCTCTCCCGCGAAGGTGTACGCGCCGCCCTCGATCCGGGCGATCAGACTCAGGGTCCACTCGGCCTCGGCGTCGGCCGTGTGGATCCAGAGGTTCATGATCTCGCCGATGTGGCCGAGCTGTTCGGGGCCGTCCTCGGGGACGTAGTGCTCGGTGACCGAGGACCGCCACTCGCCGATGCGCCGGGTGCGTTCCCTGAGGAGGGTCACCGCCTCGTCGCGCGGCAGGTCGACGATGAAGCCGATGGCGGCCGACTTGACGTCCATCTTCTGGTCGTACGAGGTCAGGGCCTCGCGCAGCAGGCGCAGGAACTCCTCGGTGCCCTGGTCGGTGATCTCGTACTCCGTGCGGGGCGGGCCGCCGGCCGTGGAGGGCCCGGTCTCGTGCGCGTGCAGCAGCCCCTGCTTGGCCATCTGCTTGAGCGCGTGGTAGATCGAGCCGGGCTTGGCGTTGGACCACTCGTGCGCGCCCCAGTACTCCAGGTCGCCCCGCACCTGGTAGCCGTGGGCCCGCCCGTGCTGACGGACCGCACCGAGCACGAGGAGACGGATCGCTGACATGCGGGCCACATTAGGGCCCTGGCGTCAAGCGGCCCGCTCCCGGGCCACCAGCTCGAAGGCGGTGGCGCCGTCGAGGGACTCCCGGACGATGTCCGCGTGACCGGCGTGCCGGGCCGTCTCGCGGATCAGGTGCAGCGCCAGCCAGCGCATCGAGACACGGGCCTGGGGCGGGAACCAGGGGTCGGGCGGGAGATCGAAGGTGTCGTCGAGGCTCGGTACGGACCGCAGGAACGCCTCGGTCTCGGCGGCGACCTTCTCCCAGTGGGCGAGCTGCGAGGCGACGGTCTCCCCCTCGACGAGGACGAAACACTCGTGCCAGTTCGACTCGTCCCGCTTGACGGCCGGCGCCTCGCCCTTGGCCCGCGCGATCCAGCCCTGCTCGACCTCGGCGACATGCTTGAGCAGCCCGGAGAGGGACAGCTCGCTGGCACTGGGGCGCGAGGCGGCCTGCTCCTCCGTCAGCCCCAGGAGGGCCCGCCGGATACCGCCGCGCTGCTCCTCGATGAAGGAGAGAAGGGCTCCTCGCTCATCGCCGGGCGCTTCGGAGGGAACGTGAGTGACCATGGTCGGCCGCCTTTCATCGGGTCGTGCGGGCTTCGCTGCCTGACACCGATGAAGCTACGGGGGCTTGCGGTCAGGTTCTGTCCGCAAGCCCTCGGTCATTCACAAGAGGTTCTGGTGACGACTACGACTAGAACGGGAAGAAGCTCCGCCCGTGCTGCACCGAGATCCACTTCTGGGTGGTGAACGCCTCCACCGTCGCCTCGCCGTTCAGGCGGCCGATGCCCGAGGACTTCTCGCCGCCGAAGGCGACCAGGGGCTCGTCGTGGACCGTGCCGTCGTTGACGTGGAACATGCCCGTGTCGATCTGCTTGGCGAAGGCGATGCCGCGTTCCACGTCGGCCGTGTGGACGGCGCCGCTGAGGCCGTACGGAGTGTTGTTGACGAGGCGGACCGCCTCCTCCTCGCCGTCGAAGGGGACGAGGAGGGCCACCGGGCCGAAGATCTCCTGCTGGAGGAGGGGCGAGTCGGCGGGGAGGTCGGTCAGGACCGAGGGCTCGACCAGGTTGTCCGTCGTCGTGCCGTGGAGCAGCGCCGTCGCGCCCTCCTCCAGTGCCCGCCGCACCACGCCCGAAATCGCCTCCGCCTGGGAGGAGTTGATCACCGGGCCGATGACCGTCGCGGGGTCGTTCGGGTCGCCGACCTTCAGCGACCTGACCTTCGTCACGAACTTCTCGGTGAACTCGGCGGCGATCGAACGGTCCACCAGGACACGGTTCGCGGCCATGCAGACCTGGCCCTGATGGACGTACCGGCTGAAGACCGCCGCGTCGACCGCGTAGTCGATGTCCGCGTCGTCCAGGACCACCAGGGCGCTGTTGCCGCCGAGTTCGAGGACCACGTTCTTGAAGAGGGGGGCGCAGACGGCGGCGACGTGGCGGCCGACGGCGTCCGAGCCGGTGAAGGAGATGACCTTCGGGACCGGGTGCTCGATGAACGCGTCGCCGATCTCGGCTATGTCCGTGATGACGACGTTCAGGAGGCCGGGCGGCAGGCCCGCGTCCTCGAAGATCTTCGCGACCAGGGAGCCGCCGACGACCGGGGTGTCCTGATGCGGCTTGAGGACGACGCCGTTGCCGAGCGCCAGCGCCGGGGCGACCGACTTCAGGGCGAGGAGGAAGGGGAAGTTGAAGGGGCTGATCACGCCCACCACACCCACCGGGACGCGGTAGACGCGGTTCTCCTTGCCCTCGACCGGCGACGGGACGATCCGGCCCTCGGGGGTCAGCGCCAGGCGGATCGACTCGCGCAGGAACTCCTTGGCGAGGTGCAGTTCGAAGCCGGCCTTGAGGTGCGTACCGCCGAGTTCGGCGATGATCGCCGCGGCTATCTCCCGCTCACGGTCCTCGACGATGCGCAGGGCCTTCTCGAAGACCGCGCGGCGGGTGTACGGATTGGTCGCGGCCCATTCCTTCTGGGCCGCGGCGGCGGCGCGGTACGCCTCGTCGACCTCGTCCACCGTGGCGATCGTGATCGAGGCGAGCTTCTCGCCGTCGTACGGATTGAAGTCGATGATGTCCCAGGAGCCGGTGCCCGGGCGCCACTCACCGCCGATGTACTGCTGCGCGAGGTCGGTGAAGTAGTACTCGAGCGATGGCATGTGCTCCCTCAATCCCTCAATCCCGTATCACGGTCTGATCACACGTCATCGTACGTGCGTCCAAAGGGAGTTGGGGGAAGATCAGGAACCCTCGTTCACGAGAGTTGCAGCAGGCCCCTCAGCAGGTCCCGGCTCTCGTCAGGACCGGGGCTGTCCTGCTGCAACTCCTTCATCGCCTTCTCGTACTGGTTGACGTCCTCCGCCTTGTCCAGGTACAGCGCGCTGGTGAGCTGCTCCAGGAAGATCACGTCGGACAGGTCGGACTCCGGGAAGCTCAGGATCGTGAACGCGCCGCTCTCGCCGGAGTGCCCGCCGAAGCCGAACGGCATGATCTGCAGCCGTACGTTGGGCCGCTCGGAGATCTCGATCAGATGCTGGAGCTGGCCGCGCATCACCTCGCGGTCGCCGTACGGGCGGCGCAGCGCGGCCTCGTCGAGGACGACGTGGAACTCCGGGCCGCCGGTGGAGGCGGAGAGGAGGTACTTCTGCCGCTCCATGCGCAGGGCGACGCGGCGCTCGATGTCGGCGGGGCTCGCGCCCTTCATGCCGCGTTCGACGACCGCACGCGCATACGCCGCGGTCTGCAGCAGACCGTGCACGAACTGCACCTCATAGGCGCGGATCAGTGATGCCGCACCCTCCAGGCCCACGTAGGTGGGGAACCAGTTGGGCAGCACGTCCGAGTAACTGTGCCACCAGCCCGCGACGTTGGCTTCCCTGGCGAGCGAGAGGAGCGCGTTGCGCTCGGCCTCGTCGTTGACGCCGTACAGCGTCAGCAGGTCCTCGACGTCACGCGTCTTGAAGCTCACCCGGCCCAGCTCCATACGACTGATCTTCGATTCGGAGGCACGGATCGAGTAACCCGCCGCCTCACGCGTGATTCCCCGCGCCTCACGCAGTCGCCTCAGGTGTGATCCGAGCAGCATGCGCCGCACCACCGATCCCGGCTCTCCCGCGCTCACGTTCGTCACCCTCCCCAACCTCTCCAGGGGCCGCAGTCTGCCACTAAAACACTCCGAGCAGTACTCGTTCGGTTACTCAAATGAGAAGACGTCAGAGCGTACGCACAGGTAGGGGCAAGGGGAAGACCGGCCACAGGTGGAAAGTTGGCGGAAAAAATGACCAAGAAGCGGTACGGGTGGGTCCAATTCAGGCGCGTGCACGTGCATCTGCCCTTGCATCCGCCGTACGCATCGGAAACCATGGTCTCGCGCCACCGCTGCATCGCAAGGACTGCATCGCAACGACCGCGATCTCCCGGGAGTGCCTCGCATGGGGATGAATGGATCGACCATGCTCGAGCCGTTAAGGCAGGGGCTTCCGCCACTGGATCCCTCGACCGTGTCCAACGCGGCGTCGTGTGCGCTGCCCGCCCGCTACGAAGCGGTGCGCGAGGCACGGCAGTTCAGCCGACGAACACTCACCCAGTGGGACGTCGGCGACCGTTCGGACGATGTCTGTCTGGTCGTCTCCGAGCTGGTCACCAACGCTCTTCGGCACGCGGTGCCCACGGATCCCCCGCACTCGCCGGCCCATGAGCCGCTCGTACGGCTGCACTTGATGCGCTGGACCGAGCGGCTGGTGTGCGCGGTGCGCGACCCGAGCCGGGAGAGCCCGGTGGCGTACGACACCGAGGAGTTCTCGGAGGACTTCTCGGCCGAGTCGGGGCGGGGTCTGTTCCTCGTCGACTCGTTCAGCGACAGCTGGGGCTGGCACCCGCTCTCGGGCACACTGGGCGGCAAGGTCGTCTGGGCGCTGTTCGGAGTGCACTCCGCCGAGTGAGGCACCGCGGCGTTTCTTCGGGCCACGTTTCTACGCGCGTCACAGCGTGTCGCACAACCATTACGCCCCGCTTGTCCCGACTCCGGAACCTCCGGAGCGGAGACGGCCGCAGGGCGGTCAGCTCGCGGTGAGGTGGTCGAACTCGCCGTCCTTGACGCCCAGGAGCATCGCCTCGATCTCGGCGCGCGTGTAGACGAGCGCCGGACCGTCGGGGAAGCGCGAGTTGCGTACCGCCACCTCGCCGCCGGGCAGCCGCGCGAACTCGACACAGGAACCCTGCGAGTTGCTGTGTCTGCTCTTCTGCCAGGCGGCGACCCCGTCGAGCCGCGTGGCGGCCATGCCGTTGTACACGCCGGACTCATCGGCTACGCCAACGCCGTACACGTCGTGGTCCACAGGTCGCTCCCTGGTGGTGCACTGGCTGGTGAGGCCATTGGTGCGGTGGTCAACTCTGCCGGATCATAACTCTGTTCACGTGCAGACGCGTGGACGGATGCACAGGCGTATGCAAGGGCATACGCACGGTCAGATGCACGTGCAAGCCAGGTGCTCGCTCCACTACTCACCTTGACGCACGCGCGCCCCCGCGCGTTCCACCACACGTCCGCACCCCCGCCTCCTGGGGCATACGGAGACGGGGGTGCGGGTGGGGCGCGGCGGCTACCGGGACACGTACGGCAGCAGTGCCATCTCCCTGGCGTTCTTGATCGCGCGGGCGAGCAGCCGCTGCTGCTGGGCCGAGACGCGGGTGACCCGGCGGCTGCGGATCTTGCCGCGGTCGGAGATGAACTTCCGCAGCAGATCCGTGTCCTTGTAGTCGATGTACGTGATCCTGGCCGCGTCCAGCGGGTTGGGCCGGGCCTTGAGGGGCTTGCGTTCGATCTTGCGGGCCATGGCGGGGTCAGACCTCCAGGAGGGTGTCGAAGGCGGGCGGCAGGCGTTTCCAGGCGGTGCGCCCGCCGGCGTACTCGGCATCGGTGAGCAGGCACGACTCCAGGAGCTGTTCGAGTCCGTCGCGGTCGAGGCCGGGGGACGTGAACACCAGGTGCTGGCAGCAGTCGCCGTGTTCGGGGTGCCAGTCGAGGGCGGCTGCGGCCCGGCGCACGGGCTCGACCATGTCCCAGGCGGCGTCCGGGAGCGAGGCGAGCCAGGGGCCCGCGCTCTCCACGCACAGCGCGCCGCCCGCCGCGTCCCAGTGGAGCAGCGTGTCGGGGTGGTCGGCGAGCCAGAACCGGCCCCGGCTGCGCGCGGCGGCACAGGTCAGGTCCTCCAGCGCCTCGTACAGCCGCTCCGGGTGGAAGGGGCGGCGCCGGTGCCACACGAGGGTGGCCACGCCGTGCGCGTCGGCCTCGGCCGGCAGCAGCGCGCACGCCGGGTGCTGAGCGGCGGCGGCCGCCTCGACGTCGAATCCGGCGAGGGCGGCCGAGGCAAGGGCCGACAGCGGCGCCGCCTGCCTCCCGGACGCGTCGGCCGAGCCTGCCACGCCCGCCAAGTCCCCTGGGTGGCCGCCCGTGACGGGGACTTGGCGGGCTGTCGGGTGGAGCTGCGCGAGCAGCTCGCGGTCCTCGTCGTCGGCGTCCGGGGAGTCGACGAGGGCGAGGACGGTGGCGTACTCCAGCTGGCGGGCGAAGGTGTCCGCGACCGTGCGCTGGTCGGTGGCCGCGGCGGCGAGGCCGCGTTCGGCCAGATCGTCGCCGTTGCCGAGGTACGGCAGCAGCAGCGCCGGGTCGACGGCGGTGATGACGCCGGTGACCGTGAGGCCGCCGGCCGTCACCACCTCGGCCATCGCCTTGGGCTCGACGGAGTCCCACAGCTCGACGATCGCCAGCCGGGTCAGCCCGGCGTCCGCGAGCCGCCGCAGCTCCGGGACGAGGTCGTCGCGCAGGGCACAGCACGCACAGTCGTTGACCAGGGGCGCCTCGCCCGCGGAGAGGATGCCGGTGGTGTCGCTGACGGTCCGTACGACCGTGCCGGCCACGGCCGTCGCGAGGTCGTGGTGGAGTACGACGCTGCCGGGCACGTCGGCGAGCAGCCGCGCGACGGTGGCCTTGCGGGCGTCGGCGTGCAGTCCGCCGACGATCGCCACGGAGAGTTCGTGAGCCCCGGAGGGCCCGTGCTCATGCACCTGCACGTGTGTTTCCTCAGTCCTTCTTGCCGTACCGGCGCTCGAAGCGCTCCACGCGGCCGGCCGTGTCCAGGACACGGGCCGTGCCGGTGTAGAAGGGGTGGCTGATGTTCGAGATCTCGACGTCGACGACCGGGTAGGTGTTGCCGTCCTCCCAGTCGACCGTCTTCTCGCTGGTCATCGTGGACTGGGTGAGGAAGGCGTGGTTCGCGGCCCGGTCGCGGAAGACGACGGGCCCGTACGCCGGGTGGATTCCTTTACGCATGGCGGCTGATCAGCGCTCCTCTCGGAAGTCGACGTGCCGGCGGGCGACCGGGTCGTACTTGCGCAGGGTCATACGGTCCGGGTCGTTGCGGCGGTTCTTGCGAGTGACGTAGGTGAAGCCGGTCCCGGCCGTGGACCGGAGCTTGACGACCGGCCGGAGTTCGTTGCGAGCCATGCTGGTATCTTACTGAAAACGACTTCCATTTGCATAACTGGACCGAGAGAGGTGCGTCACCTTGTCCGCCCACTGCATGCTGTCCGGCGCCCGGCCGGGCTTCGGCAACACCATCAGCCACTCCCACCGGCGTACGTCCCGTCGCTTCAACCCCAACATCCAGTCCAAGCGGTACTGGCTGCCGAGCGAGGGCAGGCATGTCCGGCTGCGGCTGAGCACCAAGGGGATCAAGACCGTCGACACGATCGGCGTCGAGGCGGCGGTGGCCCGGATCCGGGCCCGCGGGGTCAAGGTCTGACCGGCCGGAAGAGGCAGAGACAGAGGCAGCACAGAGGAAGTACAGAAGAAGGACAGAGGTAGGAACGGCATGGCGAAGAAGAGCAAGATCGCGAAGAACGGGAAGCGGCAGGAGATCGTCGCCCGGTACGCCCAACGACGGGCCGAGCTGAAGGAGATCGTCCGGCTGCCGTCCTCGACGGACGCGGAACGCGTGGCGGCACGGCGGGAGCTGGAACGGCAGCCGCGTGACGCGAGCGCCACGCGCGTGCGCAACCGGGACCAGGTCGACGGGCGGCCCCGCGGGTACTTCCGGGCCTTCGGACTGTCCCGGGTCGGCCTGCGGGAGCAGGCGCACGCGGGATTCCTTCCGGGAGTTCGTAAGTCCTCCTGGTAGCTTGCAGCGGTCGTGTCGTGCGGTCGTACGACTATCGCTGGCGACTACTGGTTGGGAGCTTCCCGGTGACTTCGGTGACATACGCGCGCGTGCTGGCGCGCAGGGCTGGTGCGGCCTCGGCGGCCGGGGTGGCCGCCGTGCTTCTGCTTGCCGGGTGCAGTGGTGACGGGGGGTCCGACGACGGGTCGGCGAGTGGCGGTACGGCCTCGTCCGACTCGTCGGCCTCCCCCTCCTCGCCGTCGCCCTCCGGCACGGGCAGCGGTGACGGCAGTAGCGGTTCGACCGCCGTGGACAGCGCGCTGGTGGGCAGCTGGCTGACCACCAGCAAGGGCACTGCCGTGGCGCTGGTGGTCACCGGGGCGAAGGCCGCGCTGTTCACCACCGGGGGGATCATGTGCAGCGGTACGGCCGGCAAGGAGGCGGGGATGCAGATGGTCCACCTGACGTGCTCGGACGAGAGCAAGGACCGGGCCGTGGGCATGGTCGACTCCGTCGACAAGACGTCGATGAAGATCACCTGGACCGGCGGCCTCGGCGCGGAGACGTACACGAAGTCGGAGGGCGGGCAGCTTCCGTCGGGGTTGCCCACGGCGGGGCTGAAGTCCTGAGCCGGGTCGCGGCGCGCGTTCGTACGGGGTACCGCCAGGCGTTCGGCAGGCGCGGGGTGTCTCTAGGCGTTCGGCAGGCGCGGGCGGGCGTGCAGCGCCGCCCGGTCCGCCGCCGCCGTGCCCTCTGTCCAGCCTGCCTCGTCGGTCACGCCTCGTAGCCGGGTTGTCGTGGTCGTGGGGAACATCTGGTCCAGGTGGGCGGTGACCGCCAGGTCCCGGGTGGCCAGGACCGGGAGCAGGGGGCCGGCGGTGCGGGTCGCCGCCGCGTCCGCGGTTTCCGCTGCCGCCGCGGCGGCCAGGCGGGTGCCCGTTTTGTGCGCGTAGGCGGCCAGGAAGGACTGGCGGAAGGTCTTCGTCCGGTTGCGGCCCTTCGCCCGCTGCGCGGCCTCCGCCCTTGTCATCGCCGTCGTGGCCTGCACCAGCAGGGACGTGTAGAGGAGTTCCACCGCCTCCAGGTCGGGTTCGAAGCCCACCACGGTGGAGAAGCCCAGGGCCTCGTTCCACACCGCCCGACAGCGGTTCGCGTCGGCCACGGCGTGCAGGAGGACCGCTTTGGCCTCCTCGTACGGGGCGTCCACACCCAGCCGCCGCGCGTGCGGGGCGTCGCCCGCCGGGGCGCCGGCCGCGAGCAGGGCCTCGTCGATGCTGTGCCGGGCCATCAGTTCCTGGGCCTTCGCGCTCAGCGCCTCGGCCTCCTCGGGGAACCCGGTGGCCTCCGCCTTCGCCAGCAGCGCGCGGATACGGGGCAGCATGCGGGACTCCGGGTGTTCCCGGCGGGCGCTCTCCCCCGGCCTTGCCCGCTGCTCGTCCAGGGGCTCCAGCGTCGGCAGGGTCAGCAGCAGGCGGTACAGCTCCAGGAGCGTCGTCGCGTGCGTGAAGCGGTCCGTGCGGGGTGGGGCGGGGGCTGCGGCGAGGTCGGTCAGCTGTTCGCTCCAGCGGCGGCCCCGGGCCCGGTCGTTCGGCGCCTGGGCGGTGATCAGGGCCGACACCAGGCGTACGTGTACGTCGTCCAGCTCGCGCCGTACGAGGCGTACGACGTCGGCCGGCTGCCAGCCCCGTCGCCATGCCGATGCCACGAACTCCTCGCCGCGCCGGGCGAGTTCGGCGTCCGCGGCCGGGTCGGCGGCGAGCAGGGACGCCCCCGTGTCGAGGGAGGTGTCCGTGTCGGCGTACAGGGCGGCCTGGAAGGCGCGTTCGACGGTGCTGGGTGGAGGGGGCGTGCTCGTCACCCGTTGATCGTGCCATGCCGCCACCATTCGACTGTCAACTTCGGGTTGACAGTCGCTTGCTGCCAACCTAGGGTTGACACATGACGACCAATCAGCCCGTCCGGGCCTCCGTACGCCTCGACGACCTCATCGAAGCCATCAAGAAAGTGCACACCGACGCCCTCGAACAGCTTCAGGACGCGGTGATCGCCGCTGATCACCTCGGTGAGGTGGCCGACCATCTGATCGGGCACTTCGTGGACCAGGCACGGCGTTCCGGTGCCTCCTGGACCGACATCGGCAGGAGCATGGGCGTCACCCGGCAGGCCGCGCAGAAGCGGTTCGTGCCGAAGGGCGAGTCGGACCTCGACCCGAGCCAGGGCTTCAGCCGCTTCACGCCACGGGCCAGGAACGTGGTGGTCCTCTCCCAGGAAGGGGCCAAGTCCGCCGGCAATGACCAGATCGGTACCGAGCACCTGGTCCTCGGCCTCCTCGCCGACCCGGAGAGCCTCGGGGCGAAGGCGATCACCGCGCAGGGCGTCTCCCTGGACAGCGTGCGCGAGGCCGCGACCGCCGGCCTCCCGCCGCGTGGCGAGAACGACCCCGCCCTCATCCCCTTCGACGCCAACGCGAAGAAGTCCCTCGAACTCACCTTCCGCGAGGCCCTGCGCCTGGGCCACAACTACGTCGGCACCGAGCACATCCTGCTCGCCCTGCTGGAGTTCGAGAACGGCGAGGGGCTCTTGACTGGCCTCGGCCTCACCAAGCCGGCGACGGAGGAGTACGTCACCGCAGCCCTCGCCAAGATCAAGGTGGAGTTCGACCAGCAAGGCTGAAAGTGCTGGTCGGGGTCGTTGTCAGACCCTCCTGCCACACTCGGGGACATGGCAGGCCTGGCGGAGACGGCCGAGCGGTGGGCGCTCGCTCCGGCCGAGGACGGTGGCGTGGAGATCGCCCCCCTCGGTCCGGACGGGCTGCCCGCCGGGCCGGTGCGGCGGGAGGCGGATCTCGGCGCGGCCGTCCGTGACCGGCCGGATGTCACGCGGTGGGTGTGGCGGTCCACCCCCGAGGTCTATCCGCGACTGCTCGGCGCGAGGGTGCGAGTCGAGCGGTGCTACGACATCGAGGACGCCGAGACGCTCCTGCTCGGCCACGAGGGGCGGCTCGGTGAGCCCCGCTCCGCCGCGGCGGCCCTCGCCCGGCTGCGCGGCGGTCCCGTACCGCCGGATCCGCCGCAGCGGTCCGCCGAACCCGGCGCGCAGTCGCCGCTCTTCGAACCGAGGCCGGTGCACGTACCGCTGGCGGATCTGCTGGAGGTGTACGCCGACCAGCGGCGGCGGCACGACGCGACCGCGCACCCGGACCGGATGCGGCTGCTGACGGCCGCCGAGTCGGCGGGGATGCTGGTGGCCGCCGAGATGAACGCGGCGGGGCTGCCATGGCGCGCGGACGTCCATCGCGACCTGCTCCACGAACTGCTGGGCGAGCGGTACACGGGCGGGGGTGAGCCCCGGCGGCTCGCCGAGCTGGCGGACGAGGTGTCGGCGGCGTTCGGGCGCCGGGTGCGGCCCGATCTGCCCGCCGATGTCGTCAAGGCCTTCGCGCAGGCCGGGATCAAGGTGCGGTCCACGCGCAGATGGGAGATCGAGAGCATCGACCATCCGGCGGTGAAGCCCCTCGTCGAGTACAAGAAGCTGTACCGGATCTGGGTCGCACACGGCTGGTCCTGGCTCCAGGACTGGGTGCGGGACGGACGGTTTCGGCCCGAGTTCATCGCGGGCGGGACGGTCACCGGGCGCTGGGTCACCAACGGCGGGGGCGGACTGCAGATCCCCAAGGTGATCCGGCGGGCGGTGGTCGCCGACCCGGGATGGCGGCTCGTGGTCGCCGACGCCGACCAGATGGAGCCGCGTGTCCTCGCCGCGATCTCGCGCGACCCCGGGCTGATGGAGGTCGCGGGGCGGGAGAGCGACCTCTACCAGTCCGTCTCCGACCGCGCGTTCTCCGGCGACCGGGCGCAGGCCAAGCTCGCCGTGCTGGGCGCGGTGTACGGGCAGACCTCCGGGGACGGCCTCAAGAACCTCGCCGCGCTCAGACGCCGGTTCCCGAAGGCGGTGGCGTACGTGGACGAGGCGGCGCGCGATGGAGAGGAGGGGCGGCTCGTGCGGACGTGGCTGGGGCGTACGTGTCCCCCGGCGGTACGGGCCAACGACGACTCGGTGGAGGAGGCCGGCATCCCGCTCCCGGAGGACGAGGGCACCGACCTCGGCGGAGGTGCGAGAGGCGCGGGTGCGCAGGAGTGGGTGCCCGGGTACGCCTCGTCCAACTCCCGTGCCCGGGGCCGCTTCGCGCGCAACTTCGTCGTCCAGGGCAGCGCCGCCGACTGGACCCTGCTGCTGCTCGCCGCGCTGCGCCGGAGCTGTGCGGGGATGGCTGCCGAACTGGTCTTCTTCCAGCACGACGAGGTGATCGTGCACTGTCCCGAGGCAGAGGCCCAGACGGTCGTGGCGGCGATCCGGGAGGCGGCGGAACTGGCGGGGCGGCTGACGTTCGGGGAGACGCCGGTGCGGTTTCCGTTCAGTACGGCGGTGGTGAAGTGCTACGCCGACGCCAAGTGACGCGCGTCAACCCTGACAGGCCGACGCGCCGCCGTTCGCGGCCACTACGCACCCCACGGCCAGTTCACGGGCGTAGTCCCTGACCAGGTCGTGGGGTGCGTAGTGGCCGTACGCGGTCTCCTCCAGGAGGGCTACGTCGACGAGGCGGTCCAGGGCTGCCCCGGCGCGGCGTTCGTCGGTCGCGGTGAGGCGGGCGAGGAGCGGGGCGTCGTACGTGGGGAGGTCCAGGGCGCCGATGCGGCGCAGGGCGAGGGCCGCGTCGCGGTCGGTCTCGCGGGCGGAGGTGCGCAGCGCGTCGTGGGCGCCGGCGAGGGAACGGCGGACGCTCAGGTCGTCGTACTCCAGATGCGCCAACCTGCTCTCGGCGGCGACCAGTTGAGCGGCGAGCAGGTCCGGAGTGAGGGCCCGGCGGGCGGCGAGCCTGGCGGCGACCACGCGCAGGGCGAGCGGGAGGCGGCCGGTCAGCCCGACGAGGGGGTGGGCGGCGTCGAGGCCGTCCCGTCCGGACGCCGCGCGCAGCAACTCGGCGCTCTCTCCGTCGGACAGGGGGGTGAGGGGGAAGCGCCGGGCGCCGTCGAGGGCGGTCAGCGGGGACCGGCTGGTGACGATCACGGCGCAGCCGGGGCCCGCCGGGAGCAACGGCCGTATCTGCGCGGCGCCTTCGGCGTCGTCCAGGACCAGCAGGGTGCGGGTCGGCGCGAGGAGGGAACGCAGTAACGCGGCTGTTCCGTCCGGGTGTTCGGGGATGAGGAGAGGGTCGGTGCCGAGGTCGCGCAGCAGCGCGGTGAGGGCCTGAGTGGGGGTGAGCGGGGGCACGCCGGGGGTGCTGCCGTGCAGGTCGACGTACAGCTGACCGTCCGGGAAGCGGTGCCGGAGGGCGTGGGCGACGTGCAACGCCAGGGCGCTCTTGCCCACACCGGGCATGCCGTGGATCAGGGCGACGGGGGCCCGGGCGGTGGCATCGGGCCCGAGGTGCGGCTTCGGGGCCAGGGTCCGGCGCAAGTCGTCAGCGACGGGGGTGCGGCCGGTGAAGTGGGGCGGGGGTGGGGGGAGTTGGGCGGGGCGGGGCATGCGGGGCGGTGCGGATGCCTGCGCGGGGCGTGGTGTCGGCGCAGTGCTCGGTTCGGGCGCGGGGCGCACCGATGCCGACGCGGCTCGTGGCGTTGGCGCGGAGCGCGGTGCGGGGGCCGAGCGTGGTGATGCCGACGCGGCTCGTGGCGTGGGGGCGGGAACCGGTCGCGGGGCCGAACCCGACGTCGGCTGTGCGGGGACGTAGGGAACCGCCAGGTGGGCGGGCGTCGCGAGGTGGGCGGGCGTCGCGAGACCACTCGGAACACCCGGAACATCCGGACCCACCGGACCCACCGGACCCACCGGACCCACCGGACCCACCGGACCCACCGGACCCACCGGCAGTCTCAGTACCTCCACATGGGCCGCCCGTACTGCCGGGCCCGGTTCCACGCCCAGTTCTTCCAGTAGGCGGTTGCGCAGGTCGCGGTGGACGGCGAGGGATTCGGCCCGGCGGCCGGTGCGGTGGAGGGTGAGCATCAGCTGGCGGTGGTAGGACTCGCGCAGCGGGTGTTCGGCCGTCAGCGACGTCAACTCCGGGATCAGGGAAGGGAGTCGGGGACCGCCGATGTTCAACTCGGCGTCGTAGCGCCACTCCAGCAGAATCAGGCGGGCCTCCGCCAGGCGCTGGGCGAACGCGTATCCGACGGTCTCGGACGGGAGGCCGGTCAGCGGGGCGCCGCGCCACAGGGTGAGGGCGGACGCGCTCTCGGTCAGGACGCGCTGCCAGTCCTGGTTGGCGTGCGCGGCCCGTGCCCGTTCGACGTGTGCCTGGAAGACGTGCACGTCCAACTCGCCCGGGCCGACCCGCAGTAGATAACCGGGCGGTATGGCGCGCAGCCGTCCCGGATCGTCCAGGAGCCGGCGCAGCCGGGCCACGTGGTTGTGCAGCGAGGCCTGCGCGGACGCCGGCGGCGTCCCGCCCCACAGCGCGTCCTTGAGAGTCCCGACCGGGACAACTCGGCCTGGTTCAAGGAGCAGGGCGGCGAGCAGCGTCCGTACCTTGATGCTGCCGATCGGCTGGATTCCGTCCCCTGCAAGGCCGTTGGAGGCACCGCCGTCGTACAGGACAGGCGCGCCCAGCAGTCCGAACCGCAGACCGCACCGCATGTTCTCGCCCCACTGCCATCTCGTTCGCCACCGGAAGTACATGTTAGCGATCTGTTGGCGTGGCCTGATGTGATCACCTCAACGGAACCGGCCCGAGGGTGCGCGCGTGTGACGCGCAGCTCGGGGGAGTGTCGCCGTCGCGGCCGGGTCCGGGTACGCGAGAGGGCCCGGGTCGTTAGAGGTGACGACCGGGGCCCTCATATCGCGTTCCGCCTGTGGCAGGACTGTTTCCCGAGGTCACAGCACGGGTGGGCGGCCGAGCCGGGTCAGTGTCCACACCGTGCGCCAACGCATCGGGCGGCGTTCACCGGCCGGTTCACGCAGGCCCTCCACGAAACCGGCGAACCAGGCCCGCAGCGCGCGCGTGGAGCCGCCGCGCAGGACGGTGATCGCGATCCAGACGCCCAGGTGCACCGGGATCAGCGGCAGCGGGAGCCGGCGGCGGACCAGCCAGACCCGGTTGCGGGCGGTGACCCGGTGGTAGATGGCGTGCCGGGCGGGCGAGGTGCTGGGGTGGCGCAGCAGAAGACGCGGTTCGTAGAGGATCTTCCAGCCGGCGTCGACGGCCCGCCAGGCGAGGTCGGTCTCCTCGTGGGCGAAGAAGAAGGCGGCGGGCCAGTCGCCGGTCTCGTCGAGCATCGCCATACGCAGGGCGTGGCCGCCGCCGAGGAACTGGGTGACGTAGCCGCCGAGCATCGGGTCGCCCGCACCGGGCCGGGGGACGTGCCGCCGCTGGGTGACGCCGTTCTCGTCGGCGATGCGAAAGCCGACGATGCCGAGCCGGGGGTCGGCGGCGTACAAGTCCCGTACGCGGGTGAGTACATCGGGGTCGATGAGCAGGCCGTCGTCGTCGAGGTCGACCACGACGTCGATGTCGCCGAACTCGCGCAGCCGGGCCAGGGCCACGTTGCGGCCGCCCGGACAGCCGAGGTTCTCGTCGACCTCGATGGTCGTCACCTCGCCGGAGAGGCCGGGGAGTTCGGGCAGTGGACAGCCGTTGCCGACGAGCACGATGCGGTCGGGGGCGAGGTCCTGCTTGGCGATCGACTCCAGCAGCGCGTTCAGCGCGACGGGCCGGTTTCCCATGGTCACCACGGCCACCGCGATACGCGGCTCCACCGCCATGCCACCCACCAGACCCACCTCGTCCCGCCCGCCGACGTACACCATCGCGGTCGGATGCTATCTGTTTACAGTAAGGATGTATTAAGTACGCATTGAGTACGTCTCTTCTGCATAACAGCCTACGGCTTTCCGTCAGCGCCGAGCCCCAGCCAGGTCCGCAGCGCCCACCACCAGTGCAGGGTGCCGAGCGGGCCCGAGGCGCTGCCCGGCAGATCGTCCGTCAGGGACTCGCCGGTGAGCTGCTGGAGGCGGGCCAGGCGGTAGCGGACGGTGTTGGGGTGGGTGAACAGGGTGGCCGCCGTCCGGTCGAGGCGGCGGCCGTGGTCGAGGAACGTCAGTGCGGTGACCGCGATCTGACGGTGGAAGTCGTCCCGGGGGTCGAGGTTCGCGAGGAGGCGGGCGCTGAGCCAGGCGCCCAGGAGCGGATGGTCGGCGAGGGCGATCTCGGCTGCCAGTTCGGTGAGTTCGTACACGCCGTGGCGCCCGTACGGTCCCGGCGTCGCCGTCGCCCCTCCGTCGAGGTCCAGGGCGCGGACGCAGAGGGCGTAGGTGGCCCGGAGGTCGTCCAGGGGTACGGGCGGTGAGACCACGACGAGCGCGCCGTCATCCCTGTCCTCCTCCCCCTCCCCCTCTCCCTCCCCGTCGTCGATCGCCTCGCCGGCCGGCAGTCGTGGGTACAGGCCCACCAGCCGTCCGTCGAGCATGCCGAAGAGGCAGCCGCGCAGGGCGGCGAGGCGGTGGGCCAGGCGCCGGGTGCGGGCGGGGTCGCCGCCCGGGTCGGCGACCAGAAGATGGCGTACGGCGTTGTGGCGCAGCCCGGCACGGGCCAACTCCTCTGCGGCCGGCGCCTGTTCGCCCTCGACGAGGAGACGGTGCAGCAGTCGCGCCCGGGTCTCGCCCAGCGCGCGCGGGGTGTCCCACTCGGCGGTGCGGTACCCGTGGACGACGTGCCGTTGCAGGGCGTCGCCGTACTCCTTGAGCCGCATCACGGCGGAGAGCAGCGCGGCGTCGGGCACTCCGGCCGAGCGGCAGCGGTCGACGGTGATCTCGACGGTGCGGGTGAGGCCGGCCTGGACTCCGCGTAGTACGGCGATCACCGGCACCCCCTGACCCGCACGGTCCGCGCCGAGCATCAGGGCGGCGGCGAAATCCTGCGCGTCCATGCCCTGTTCGTCGTTGTCCCCGGTGCCGGGTCCACCGGGTCCGCCCTGTGCGTGCCCATCGGGGTCTCCCAGCCAGGCGCCGGCCGCGTTGAGCATGGCGGTGACGTGCCAGAGGGTTTCCGCCTCGGCGAGCCGGGCCACCTCGGGAGAGTGCTTCCGGGCCGCGTGCACGAGTTCGCTCTGGACGTCCGCGTCGGCGGCCATGGCGCGCAGCACCTCGGCGACGGTCTCGTGCTCGGGGCGTTCGGAGCGCTCGGTGACGTCCGTGCGGACCGTCATGGGCCTCTCCCTTCCGCGCCGATGCGGTGTCGCCGGGGCACAACGGAGGGTCGCATGCGTTGGCTCCCGCCCACTACCCCACTGCGGTACCGACCTGATTCCCTGATCGCTACCGACGGTAACCCCAGGCTCGCCACAAACGCACCCTTCGCACGGACACCCCCACGCCCCCGTGCACGCGCACCTGATCCCCCGTCTGCACCCGCATCCGCACCCGCATCCGCCGCACGACCCACCCGGAAGGCACCCCCATGGAGCACTTGACTGACCCGGTCAGCCGCCGCCGGGCAATGGCTCTGGCCGGTGGCGCGGTCGCCGCGACCGCCCTCATCCAGTCGGGCACGGCGTTCGCGGCCTCGGCGGCCACCTCGGCCGACGCCATCGTCGTGGGCCACGGGCTGGCCGGGCTTGTCGCCACGGCCGAACTCGCGGCTGCGGGCCGCAAGGTGCTGCTGCTCGACCAGGAACCGGAGTCCAACCTCGGCGGCCAGGCGTTCTGGTCCTTCGGCGGGCTGTTCTTCGTCAACTCCTTCGAACAGAACCTGATGGGCGTCAAGGACTCGAAGGAACTGGCCTGGCAGGACTGGCAGGGCGCGGCCGGCTTCGACCGGGGCATCACCGACCCGCTCGGCCAGGACTACTGGGGCTACAAGTGGGCCCAGGCGTACGTCGACTTCGCGTCCGGCGAGAAGCGGGCCTGGCTGGCCGACCTCGGCATGCAGTGGTTCCCGTTCGTCGGCTGGGCAGAGCGCGGCGGCGGCCTCGCGGACGGCCACGGCAACTCCGTACCGCGCTTCCACGTCACCTGGGGCACGGGTCCCGCCGTAGTGGAACCGTTCGAGAAGAAGGTCCGTGCGGCGGTGGCGAGCGGGCTCGTCACGTTCAAGCACCGCCACCGCGTGGACGAGCTGATCCGGACGAACGGCACCGTCACCGGCGTACGCGGCGCGGTACTCGAAGCGAGCACCGCCGCGCGGGGCAAGGCCAGTTCACGGACGGTGGTCGGCAGCTTCGAGCTGAGCGCCGAGGTGGTGATCGTGACGTCCGGCGGTCTCGGCGGCAACCAGGATCTCGTACGGCAGAACTGGCCGGCCCGGATGGGCACCGCGCCCAAGTCGATGATCACGGGTGTGCCCGCGCACGTGGACGGGCGGATGCTCGGGATCACCGAGAAGGCGGGCGGCCGGATCGTCAACCCGGACCGGATGTGGCACTACACGGAGGGCCTGAAGAACTACGACCCGATCTGGGCCAACCACGGCATCCGCATCCTGCCCGGCCCGTCCTCCATGTGGTTCGACGCGACGGGCAAGCGGTTCTCCGCACCCGACATGCCGGGTTACGACACCCTCCACACCCTCAAGACGATCGTCGACACCGGCTACGACTACTCCTGGTTCGTGACGACCCAGAAGATCCTCGCGAAGGAGTTCGCGCTCTCCGGATCCGAACAGAACCCCGACCTCACCAACAAAGACATCTGGATGCTGCTCTCGCGCGCCTGGCAGACCCCGGAGCCGCTCGAACGGTTCAAGAAGTACGGCGAGGACTTCATCGTGTCCGACACGCTGTCCGAGCTGGTCCGGGGCATGAACAAGCTGACCGGCACGAGCCTGATCGACCTGGCCGCGCTCCAGCGCCAGATCGAGGCCCGGGACCGGGAGATCGACAACGCGTACAGCAAGGACGCCCAGGTCATGGGCATCCGCAACGCCCTCACCTACCCCGGCGACGTCCTCAGCCGGACGGCGTCGGCCCACAAGATCCTGGACTCCTCCGCCGGACCGCTGATCGCCGTACGCCTCAACATCCTCACCCGCAAGACACTCGGCGGCCTCCAGACCGACCTGTCGGGCCGCGTCCTCGACGCCACCGGCACCCCGGTTCCCGGTCTGTACGCGGCCGGTGAGGTCGCGGGCTTCGGGGGCGGCGGCGTCCACGGGTACCGGTCGCTGGAGGGCACGTTCCTCGGCGGGTGCCTGTTCTCGGGCCGCCAGGCGGGGAAGGCGGCGGCTGCGGCGACCGCCTGACGGCATTGCGATCCGGGCTCAACTCCGGTGTGCGCTCGGCGCGTTCATGCACCATTTCCGTATGAACGCGCCTGGTCGGGCCTGGCCGTCGGACCGGATCCGCGTACCGCGTCAGGCGCGCAGGGGATTTGAGCGGGCCGCCGCCAGCAGGTACCAGGCGGTCGCGCCCGCGTGGCGGTACGGGTAGTAGCCGAAGCCGAAGCCGGTGTCGAGGGGGCTGCTCGCCGAGACGACCCCGGCGCGCTCGGGCAGGGCCAGGCTGCCGACGGTCTGGCCGGTGCCGAGGAGTTCCTGGGCACGCTCGATGGAGGCGATCAGCCGGTGGGCGCGTGCTTCGTCGCCGTGTCCGGCGCGGTCCCGGAGGGCGAGGGCGAGGTGCGCGGTGCCTTCGAACCAGACGCCGTTGCGGTTGGGCTTGGGCTGGAACGGGGCAATGGGGGTGTCCTCGTCGGCCAGCAGGCTCACGGAGCTGAAGGTGACTCCCTCGTACGACTGTCCCGCGGGCACCGTGCTGTTGACGCGGTCGGCGCGGTCCAGGACGGCCAGTTCGGTGGCGGCCCAGTCCAACGAACCCGAGTATCGGCGGGAGTTGAGGGCGAGGTGGGTCCAGGTCTGGGTGTCCTCGGGGATCGGGGACTTGTTGACGGTCGCTCCGTCGTTGGTGCCCGTGTAGAAGAAGCCCCCGGACACCCCGCCCGGCGTTCGGTCCGGCTCCCACATCTTCTCGACGAACGCCCGCGCCGTCGCCCGCCGTTGGCGCCACACCGGGTCCCCGGTGAGCAGGGCGAGTTGCCCGAAGAGGGCGACCAGGTCGGTGTTGTGCTCGGTCGAGCTGAACGGCAGTTTGACGTTCGCGCCGTCGACCCCGAACTTGTAGCCGCCGAGGGGCTGTTGGGTATTGGCGTTCACCTCGATCCAGGCACCGATCCGCACGGCGGCGTCCAGGAAGCGACGCTTGCCGGTCCGGCGAGCCAGCGCGGCGAGCGCGATACCGGCCCAGGCCATGTCGCCCACGGCTGTACCCGTGAACCCGAACTGGGTACCGACGTTGGCGGTGCCGTCGGCCCGCACGAACCCGTCGGGCTGCGCGACCCCGTCGTAGAAGACGTACGGCCCGACGTTGTAGGCCTGCCGGAGCCTGCCGTCGTCGTACACCGGGTCGTGCGCCTGCGCGTACCGCAGGGCGTCCCCGAGGGCGACGGCCCGGCGCAGGCCCGACTCGGTGCGTGCGGCGAGGTGGGCGAGGATCGCGAGAGCGTTGTCGTAGGTGAACGCCGTGCTGAACAGGCCCGCCTGGTCGGAGTAGCTCTGGGTGAGGCGGACTTCGCCGTGGTCGGGGTAGGCGTCCATGGCGGCGGCGAGGAAGGAGTGGGCGCGACGCTGGGCGGAAGTCCCGTAGCCGGTCGTGGAGTTGGCGGCGCCCGCTACACCCGAGCCCGCGACGGTGAGCGCTGCGGCACCGAGGCCGGCGGCCCCGATGAGCGTGCGGCGGCTGAGCGCGGGGCCTGGTATGTCTGGTACGCCGGGTATGCCTTCTCTGTCGGACCTGCCGTTCATGGGTCTCCTCTGCCGGACTGAGAGCGCTCTCAACAACGCGCGGGGGCTCATTCTGCTGGTGTGCCCGGAGCGGGTCAACGCCCTTGCTGTGCATGCAGGTTGAACAGATTGAACAAGCTGAACCGGTTGAACTGTCCGGTTGAGCAGGTTGAACTGTCCGGCGAAGAAAGGAAACCCCGAGCCAGGAGGGTGGCCCGGGGTTTCGGCAGAGGGGCGTCGGCAGGTCAGGACATGGACGAGGCGTTGCGCAGCCGCGCGAACGACGTGTCCAGGCCCCGCTTCAACAGCCGCGCGAGGGGCGCTTCCACGAACTTGTGCACCAGCCAGCTCAGTACGAGGAAGCCGGCGACCACGGACACGACCAGGAGCCGCGCGTCCATGGTGTCGCGCAGCCGGTTGATGACCGTCGTACCGACGAGGTAGTGCATCAGATAGAACGGGTAGGTCAACGCACCCGCCGTGACCAGCCACTTCCAGCGGATGCGGTCGGTGTAGCCGAGCGCGATACCGACCATGACCAGCAGGAACACGGTGAAGATCAGCACGCTTCCGCGCCAGCTGGAGACTTTTTCGACCGCGTCGATGCGATGCCCGAGTTCCAGCTGTCCCATCAGCCAGGCCATGGCGATGATGCCCCAGAGCAACAGGTCCTGGCCGAAGCGGTGCATCAGATAGAGGGCCAGGCCCGCGATGAAGTACCAGGCACCCTCAGGGTTGACGATCAAGGTTAGGACCTGGAAGCCCGCGGCCGGGGCAATCATGGCGGCGGCGCCCCAGAGGCAGCAGAACACCACGACCTTGCGGTACGTCAGCCCCGTGACGACAACCGCCATGAAGAGCAGGTAGAAACGCAGCTCCGACCAGAGGGTCCAGTACACGAGGTCGACGTTCGACACACCCGAACCCCCTTGCAGCATGGTGAAGTTGAGCAGAATCTCGCGCCCCTGCTTCCGCTCCCACACCCCGGGCAGGGCCACCACGACGGCGGTGGTGAAGATGATGGAGAACCAGTACGCCGGGTAGAGCCGGATCACGCGGGAGGTGAAGAACTGCCGCGGGGTACGGCCCCAGCACGACATACAGATCACGAAGCCACTGACCACGAAGAAGATCTCGACGCCGATCCAGCCGTACGCGGAGATCCGGAACCAGTTCGGCATGATGTCGGACACCGGCTGACCCCAGATGAGGTTGTCCGGCTGGTTGACCCGCCAGGTTCCGGCGTAGTGGTGCAGGGCGACCACTATGGCTGCGAGCAGGCGGAGCCCGTCGAGGGCGTAGAGCCGACGGTCGCCCCCGGGACGGATGGCGGCGTGCTTCGCTGCCGCCCGGGTGGGCTTGTTCGTCGTCCCAGTGGGCCTCAGCGAGTGCTCGGCCGTGGCCAGTGGGAGAGGCTGCCGCGGTGACGGGATCACCTTCTGCATCCCGCTCACTACCCGCCCCCGCAACGGCGGCCCGCTGTCCGCGCCCTGCATCGACACCTGTATTACCCCCATCGGAAAGCTCGCCCGTGTACGACCACCTGCGCCCCTGGAACGGCAACGGCGGCCGGCAGCGGAACGGCGAGCGCTTGCCCAGCAGCAGTCACGGCAAACCCGCGAACACCGTAGAACCTCATGGTTCACGCACCGAGACTTCTGAGTCAGATCAACGGTTGTAGAGCAGAGCCGTCCGAATTTCGACAAGATGTGGAGGCTTTGGGTCCTCTTGATGGAAGGGTGGACACAGCACTCCGACGCGAATAACAAAACTCTTGTTAAAGTGACGCCATGGCCGCTCCCCCATCCCCCGCTCCCGGCAAGGGTCCCGTCCGCCCGGTTTCCGTCTCCCTACACGAGGGCACCATCTCCGCCCTCAAGGCCCGCACCAGCAAACGAGGCATGTCCGCGTACGTCGAAGCCCTCATCCAGCGCCAGTTGGAACGGGACAGGCTGCGCGAACTCATCGAAGACGCGGAGGCCGAACACGGCCCGGTCAACCAGACGGCAGTCGAGGCCAAGCGGACGCTCCTGAGCGGCGACTCGGCAGGCTCGGCGGACGCCGTGTGAGTGGCACCCTCGTCCTGGACTGCGAAGGTCTGTCCAAGCTCGTACGCCGCACACCCGAGCTCACCGAGTGGCTCGCCGCCGCCGAGGCCGAGGACATTCGCGTCGTCACCAGCTCCGTCACCCTCGTCGAGGTCCGCAACCCCAGGACCAGCCAGGCCCGCTTCGACCACGCCGTCTCCCGCGTCAACATCGCCCCGCCCACCGAAGCCATCGCCCACCACGCGAGCAAGCTCCTCGCCGCAGCGGGATTGCACGGCCACAAGTACGCCCTCGACGCGATCGTCGCCGCCACGGCACTCGCCTCACCCGCCCCGGTGACCGTCCTGACCTCGGACCCCGAGGACCTCGGCGTGCTGTGCGGCACGGGCGCCCGCGTGATCAAGGTCTGACTGCGGGGGTCGCCGATCCTCGCCCAGGTCTTGGAGTACGTAGAGGCGCACAACGTCGTCGGTCGTCGTCCAGTTCAAGGGGCGGGGTGGGGGCGGCGGCTGCCAGCAGTCCTCCTCGGGGAGGAGCAGGTCGGTCGGGTTCTTGCGTCGGTGCCAGCGTCGCCAGCGTGCGTGATGGGGGCTGGGCAGGGTCCAGACGTACGGGTCCGGGATGCGTGGGGGCTGAGTGACGGCGGGGATGGCTGGTGGGCTCGGCGTGCGAAGGCGGAGTGCGGCGGCCAGCCTGGTGACCAGTCGCGCCGTCAGCCGGAACATGCGGGGGCGACTTCCGGCAGCGGGAAGGTGGCCCACGAGCACTTGGTGAACCGGCGCAGGTCGCATCCCCATTGCTCGGTGAGCGCGTTGATGACGGTCAACCCGCGTCCGTTCTCGTCGTGTTGCCCGGCGGTGCGGGGTGCCGGGTGCCGGGGTCTTCTCCTTGTCGGGGTCGGAGACCTCCAGGAGCAGGTAGTCGCCGTGGAGGGTCAAAGAGACCTCGACCAGGGAGAAGGTCACCTCGCAGTGGCGTACGGAGTTGGTGACGAACTCGGTGGCCACGAGGGCGATGTCGGCGGCGAGTTCGGCGGGCAGGCCCCAGTCGGCGAGTGCTTTGCGGACCTGGGTGCGGGCGTCGGGGACGTTTCTGGGGTGCTTGGGGATGCGGAAGGTGATGGCCTGGCGGGGCTGGGGTGAGGTGGGTTCGGGCATGGCGGTGTCCCCCTGACGTGTCGTCAAGTCGGCGCCACGGAGCGGCGCTTCCTCCGGGAGGCTAGGACACAAGTAACCTGAACAGCAATCGAACGGTTACGCATATATGCCGAACCTCGTGGTGCTGGTTCGTAGCCCTAGAGTGGTGACCGCATGACACGGGGTTACCGGAGGAGAAGGGGAGGAGCCGATGCCCACAGGGGGACGTCCGACCGTGCGCAGTAGGCGACTTGGCGCAGCGCTCAAGGAGTACCGGCGCGCCGCGAAAGTCGATCAGCCGCAGGCGGCCGAGTTGCTCGGCGTGCATCAGACCAGGGTCAGCCGCATCGAGAGCGGCCACGTCACCGCGCGCGTGCTGGAGATCCGTACTCTTCTGGACGCGTACGGCATCGGGAACCCGGAAGTCCGCACAAAACTTGAGGCATTGTCGAAGAACGCCAACCGTCGCGGCTGGTGGCTCGAACACGCCGCGCACCTGCGGCCGGACTACCTCGACCACATCACGCTTGAGGACGACGCGACCTACATCAGGGATTGGGAACCCGTTCTCTTCCCCGGCCTTCTGCAAACCGCCGCCTATGCGGAAGCGAGCATCACCTCGGGTCCCGACTACATCGCTCCTGAGCTGGTCGCCCAGTTGGTGAAGGTGCGCGAGGAACGGCAGGCGAAGATCAGTGAAGGCGGGGCCAGTTACACCGCGATCATCTGGGAAGCCGTCGTCACCCACCCGTTGGTGGACGCCGAAATCCACCGAAGCCAGCTGGCCGCAATCCTTGAGACCGGGAAGCGGAAGAACGTGACCGTGCAGGTACTGCCGTTCACCGCAGGGGCGTTGGCAGGCTCAGCATCCGCTTTCTCCTCCTTCAGCTTCGACTCGGAGCCAACCGTCGAAGCCGTGACGCTGGAGAACCTGAGGGGCACGTCCGTCCTTGAGAGTTCCGAAGATCTCGCGGCTTACGCCAATGCGTACGACCTACTACGCTCGGCAGCACTGACACCGGACACCAGTGCGACACTCATCCGGCGCGCACTGCGGAGCAGCGAGGACGCATCGTGACCGAGGTTGTAGGCCCCTTCCGGAAGTCGTCGTACTCCGGGCAGCAGGGCAACTGCATAGAGGTGGCCCCCACGACCGTGGGCGGCCGAACCGTACGCGACAGCAAGGACCAAACTGGCCCGGTCCTCACGTTCACCCCCGGCGGCTGGCATACCTTCCTTGCCGGCGCCAAGTCCGGGGAGCTCGGCCGTGGGATGAAGTAGTCCCGGACAGGGAAGGACGGCCTTCCGAAGAAGGCCGCCCTGGCGGCAACAGCCGCTCACCCGGAGGATCCGGTCTGCGTGCTACGACCAGGTCCACCGCTGGTCGGTGTTCGTCCCGCACGGATACTGCACGACCTTGGCACCAGGGGCGGGGTCGGAAGCGAGGACGGTGAGACACTTATTGCTGTTCAGGTTCCACAGCCGACCGATGCTGTCGTGGATCCAAACCCGCTCGCCGATAGCGCTGGCACACGTCATCTGAATGGCTACTGTGCGGTCGGCGACGTTGTTGTTGGGCATGGCAAGACACTTCTGGCTGTTGCTGTTCCGGACTTGGTAGCGATCACCGTTTCCGCCTGCAACAGGCTCCAAGCGCCACAGCTGTTCAGTGCCGTTGCTGCAGGTCCACTGGAACAGCTCGGTGAAGTCAGCCTCGCTGTCGTTGGGAACTGCCAGGCACCTTTTGGTGCCCACATTGGTGAGGGGACGGAAGGCATTGACGGCGCCTGTGACCCAGGAGGCAAGGCCGTCGACGCGGGCGGCGATACCACCCGTGCGGGTCTCGGCCGCGTCGATGCCGTAGCAACCGCCCTGATAGGAGCGGCTGTTGAGAGCCGCAAGCTGGGGGATGCCACTGACCGTGCGGATGACAGGGCCGCCGGTGTCGCCCATGCAGGCGGCCGCGCCGTTCTTGCCGGTCACCGTGGCCGTGGTGGTCGCTGAGGCGTCCACCGACAGCGTGCCGGTGTGCAGGTTCAGCGGCGCCCACTCGGTCGCGGTGCGCCCGTATCCGGCGAACGTCAGCTCCTCGCCCATGGTGGGCGCGGCGGTGGCCAGGGCGATCGGGGTGACGTTGGTGACCGGGCGGTCCAGCCGGGCCAGCACGACGTCGCGGTCGGTACGGGGGACCAGCTCGACGACCTCGCGCACCGCACCCGCGGTGCTGGTCAGGTCGGAGCGGCCGATGGTCGCGGTGGTCGTGAGGGCCGGCTTGCCCGCGGGCACCGAGATGCTCGTGGCCGGGTCGGCGGCGAAGCAACTGGCCGCGGTGAGGAGCCACTGCCTGGCGACGAGGACGCCGGAGCAGCCGCGGTCGTGGTCGCCGATGACGATCTGCGCGGCGTAGGTGGCGTTGGCGGAGGGGGCGGGCGTGCCGGTGACGGCGGACGCGGTAGTGGCACTCAGCGCGACCGGGATCGCGAGCAGGGCCGCGGCGAACGCGGACAGACGCTTCGGTCTGGTGTGTCGCATGACGTGATTCCTTGGGCTGGAGATCTGCGGGGCCGGTCCGGCACCCCGCACAACGAAGGACAAGAGGCTCTGGACGGGGACTACTTGGAGGTTCTGATCTCCAGGAGCGTCCACTCGCGGGTCTGCTCGTCCGCGCTCTCGCCGACCGGAGTCCAGGTGTTCTTGGTGATGTCGTACGTCTGTTCCTCGGCGTCGACTGTCATCTCGGCCTGGGTCACGTAGTCGTTACCCCTGATGAGATAGACGGAGGGGAGCTCCAGGGTCAGCCAGCCGGAGGCGCCCTTGACATTGAAGCAAATCTTGCTTTGGTCGCGCGCCATGACCTCGAGCTGGCCCGTGCCGGTCACGCAGTCGGCCAGCGTGATGTGACCATCGCCGCGCTTGAGCACGATGTCCTTCTCGGCGAGGATCTTGTCCGCCTGCGGGTAGTCGAAGTTTTCGACGGCGTAACCGGGAGCCTCGTCAGCCACCGCCGTCGCTGCCCCGGACGCCCGGTTCGCAGTGCCTTCCTGAGCGGAGACACTGCCCGCCACGGCGGTCCACGCGAGGGCCCCGGCAGCCAGAGCCGCCAGGGCCGTCCCTATGAGTCTCCTGCGGTATGACTTCAACGGCACGAGAAAACGCCCCTTCATCACAATCCTGACTTCGTTGCTCCGGGAGGAATAATAAGCCGGAACGAATTTCGCGCGCGGACTAAGGGAATGTGAACGCGATACGCGCAGCCCTCACTCCCGGCAATGAAATATACCCCTGCCCACTTACCGGAAACCGCCTGTGCCACGTATGTAATCCCGCACCCCAGACCACGTCCACTTCACGGAACCGAACAATTCAGGCAAACCAGAGGGGTGCGACGTGAGATCAGCCACACTCGAAAAGGGTTGTATTGATTTCCATAAAGAACGGGTCACGGAAGAGTAGGGGGGTATGTCGGAAATAGTGGACAAGGATGGACTTTCAGGTAAAAGAGCGGTGAAATTTTTCTATGAATCGCACATAAAAACTGTAAGGTGCGGTTAAAGGAACAGGCTCGGTAAGCGAGCGATGATGACCTACGTAAATCTACTGAATACCCAACGAGCTGAATATCAACGGAACGAGGGAGTAACACGTTGAGTGTCAGATTGCAGGCTGCGTCGGCATGGCGCGGCATCATGGCGGCGCTGATAGCCCTGGTAATGGTCCTGGGCATCGATCTGCGCCCTGCCTCGGCAGCCGACGAGGCACCGGAGCACGGACGCGCCGACGTCCTCATGGAGTGGGAGTACGGCGGTCAGGGCGTCCGGCGCGCGGCCGAGGCGGCCCTACTGGGTTCGATCGACGACGTCCAGACGTTCATGGACGTGGACCTGCCGGCCGCCCAGCTGGAGGATCTGCGGGTCGAGGTGGCACAGATCATGGCCATCGGAGGTCCTGGTGTGCGCGATGCGGCCAACGCCGCGCTGGACGGCGCTGAGACTGAGCTCCAGGCCTTCCTCGACGGTGACTTCACCGCGGCCTACGAGGAGGACCAGCGCGTCCAAGCAGCGCAGGTCATGGCCTTCGGTGGTTCGGGCGTGAAGAAGGCCGGCAACACGGCTCTCAGCGGCACAGCCGACGACGTGAGTGCGTTCCTCGAGACGGGGCAGTACAAGGCGCGGGCCGACGACAACCGGGTCCGGGTCGCCCAGCTGATGTACACCGGCGGCACGAACGTGAAGCTGCTCGCGGGTCAGGCACTTGACGGTACGGACGAGGACGTACAGGACTTCCTGGACGACGGGTGGGCGGTCGCGGCCGCGCGTGACCAGGAGACGCTGACTGTCGCGCAGCTGGCCGTACTCGCAGACACGGCGCAGAAGCGGGCCAAGGAGCTGACCGAGACCGCCAAGGAGGAGGCGGCGAAGGCGGAGAAGGCCACGCAGGCGGCGAAGGCGGCGGCGCAGGTCGCGGCACAGGAGGCACTGGAGTCCAAGGAGTCGGCCGGCCGGGCTGCGGCGGCGGCGTCGCGGGCGGCGGCTGCCGTAGGTTCGGCCGGCGGCAGCGGG
>NZ_JAAGLU010000419.1 GCF_010550245.1 Streptomyces sp. SID12501 | reverse complement strand
TCCAGCACGCCGACGGCCACTGCCCGCTCACCGGCCGGATCGCGCTCGTCGCCGGCGCCACCCGCGGAGCGGGACGTGCGCTCGCCGTCGAACTCGGCCGAGCCGGCGCCACCGTCTACGTCACCGGCCGCACCACCCGCGCGAGCGTCAGCGAGGTCGGCCGGAGCACCGAGACCATCGAGGAGACGGCGGAACTGGTCACGGCGGCCGGCGGCGTCGGCATCGCCGTCCCCACCGACCACCTGGACGAGGACCGGGTGCGCGCCCTCGTCGAGCGGATCGACCGCGAACAGGGCCGGCTCGACATCCTCGTCAACGACCTCTGGGGCGGCGAACACCTCCTGTCCGGCTCGGTCTTCGGCAAGAAGAGCTGGGAGACGCCGCTCGCCGACGGGCTGCGGATCCTCGAACTCGGCGTGCGCTCGCACGTGATCACCGCGGCGCTCGCCCTGCCGCTCCTGATCCGCTCCGACGCACCGCTGCACGTGGAGCTCACCGACGGCACCGCGGTCTCCAA
>NZ_JAAGLU010000418.1 GCF_010550245.1 Streptomyces sp. SID12501 | reverse complement strand
AGGGCGACCTTCTCGTAGCCGCCGGACTCCAGGTCGCTCTCCTCTCGCTCGCCGACGCCGGCCACCTCCCGGTTCTCGGCCATGTACGTGGCCTCCCGCTCGGCCCGCGTCCGGTCCCAGGCCGAGAGCGCGGATCCGGCGGACGCCCCGGGGCCCCCGGCCTCGGCGTAGAAGCCGCGCTGCTGGTCGCGCAGGAAGGCGCCGCGCGTCTGCTTGGCCTCCTGGTAGGCCCGTACGGTGTCACGGTTGAAGTAGTAGTAGTGCAGGTACTCGTTCGGGATCGCCCCCAGCGAGCGCAGCCACTCGGCGCCGAACAACCGGCCCTCCTCGAAGGACTCCAGCGCCGCGGTGTCGGCCAGCAGTCGGGGCAGTTCGTCGCGGCCGGCGATCCGCAGGCCGCGCACCCAGCCGAGGTGGTTGAGGCCGACGTAGTCGATCCAGGCCTCCTCGGGACGGGCGCCGAGCAGTCGGGCGATCCGGCGGCCGAGCCCGACCGGGGAGTCGCAGATGCCGATGAC
>NZ_JAAGLU010000417.1 GCF_010550245.1 Streptomyces sp. SID12501 | reverse complement strand
AGCTGCTGCAGGTACGCCGGGAAGCTGTGCAGCTGCTGCGCGTACGGGAGCACGGCGTGCGTGTGCGCGCCGAGGAAGTTGACGTACCAGACGTTGAGCAGGCCCATGAGGAACGGCACGTTGCGCTCGAACGGGGTCGTACGGGCGTGCTCGTCGACCGCGTGGAAGCCCGCGAGCAGCTCGCGGAACGCGTCGGGGCCGATCGCGATCGCGAGGGACGTGCCGATCGCGGAGTCGACCGAGTAGCGCCCGCCGACCCAGTCCCAGAACCCGAACGCGTTGGCCGGGTCGATGCCGAACTCGGCGACCTTGTCGAGCGCCGTCGAGACCGCGACGAAGTGCTGCGCGACCGCGCCGCGCCGCGCCTCGTCGGTGTCCTCGATGCGGCCCTCGCCGACGAGCCGCTCCCACAGCCAGGCGCGCGCCAGACGCGCGTTGGTGAGGGTCTCGAGCGTCGTGAACGTCTTGGACGCGACGATGAACAGCGTGGTCGTCGGGTCGAGGTCGGCCGTCTTCTG
>NZ_JAAGLU010000416.1 GCF_010550245.1 Streptomyces sp. SID12501 | reverse complement strand
TCTACCAGAAGGGCAAGGACAAGCAGTGGGACGGCGCCAAGCGCATCGCGTGGGACCTGGAAGTGGACCCGTACGACCCGCTCGGCACCCCCGACGAGGCGTTGACCCTGTACGGCACCCGGCACTGGGCGAAGATGACCGACCGGGACAAGGGCGAACTGCGCCGGCACTACAGCGCCTGGAACTTCAGCCAGTTCCTGCACGGCGAGCAGGGCGCGATGGTGTGCGCGGCCCGGATCGTGGAATCGGTGCCGGACCTGGACGCGAAGTTCTACTCCGCCACCCAGACCATGGACGAGGCGCGGCACGCGGAGGTCTTCGGGCGGTTCCTCCACGAGAAGGTCGGGATGCTCTACCCGATCAACGACAGCCTCCAGGGGCTGCTCGGCGACACCCTGCGCGACTCCCGCTGGGACATGCCCTACCTGGGCATGCAGGTGCTCATCGAGGGGCTGGCGCTGGCCGCCTTCGGGATGATCCGCGACACGACGGACAAGCCGCTGCCCAAGCAGATCCTCGC
>NZ_JAAGLU010000415.1 GCF_010550245.1 Streptomyces sp. SID12501 | reverse complement strand
CGCTGGCCCTGCGCATCGCCGAGGAGCTGTGGCACCGGCTGGGCCACGGCGACTCGGTGGTCCACCAGGACTTCCCGGTCGCGGACCCGGCGTACGTCGTGGACGACACCGTCACCTGCGTCGTCCAGGTCAAGGGCAAGGTCAAGGCGCGGCTGGAGGTGCCGCCCACGATCTCCGACGCGGACCTGGAGCAGCTGGCCCTCACCGACGCGGGCGTGGTCGCCGCGCTGGGCGGCGCGGAGGTCCGCAAGGTGATCGTGCGGGCGCCGAAGCTGGTGAACATCGTCATCTGAGGAGAGCCTTGTGCGGGGCGCCCTGAGTGAGGGGCGGTTCCGGGTGAGGGACATCCCGTAAGGGCAGGTTGGGGGTTCGACGGGAACCCCCGACCTGCCCTTGGCGTTTACGGTGGAGGGGACGGATTCGGCGGAGGAAGGGAACCTCATGGAGGCGGGCGCTTTGATCATCTTTGCCCTGTTGGTGCTGTTCGCCTTCTTGGGGCTGGGTGCCTGGGCCACGGTGA
>NZ_JAAGLU010000414.1 GCF_010550245.1 Streptomyces sp. SID12501 | reverse complement strand
CATCGCGCGTACGCTCGCCACGACCCTGCCGGAACCGCTGGCCACGTACCTGCACGGCGTGGTCGACGACCTGGCCGGGCGCGAGCGCTGAGACCGACCCCGAGCCCGACCGGCCCGCCGCAGCAGGACCGCACCACCCGCACGACCCGCCCCGAGACGAGGACGCACGACATGCGCACGGCCCCCACCGGCCAGGTCCTGTACGACACGACCGCGACACGGGCGAGCGCCGTGGTGCTGCGCGCCTACTCCACCTCCTTCGGGCTGGGCACGCGGCTGCTCGGCGGCCGCGCGCGGCGCGACATCGAGGCGGTCTACGCGCTCGTGCGCCTCGCGGACGAGGTCGTCGACACCTACCGCGGCCCCGACGCCGGCGCCGAGCTCGACGAGCTCGAGGAGCAGGTCGCCCGCGCGCTGCGCACCGGCTACTCGACGAACGTCGTCGTGCACGCGTTCGCGCGCACCGCGCGCCGCACCGGCATCGGCCACGCCGAGATCGACCCGTTCTTCGCGTCGATGCG
>NZ_JAAGLU010000413.1 GCF_010550245.1 Streptomyces sp. SID12501 | reverse complement strand
CCGAACCGTTGCTGCTGCACGCGGACGGGGGACTGGCGGGGCTCGCCCCGGACGAACCGGCCTTGCCGCTGGGGCTCGGCGAGCTGGCCGTCCTGGGGCCGGCGGACCGGGTCGGGCAGTGGGCCTTCCCGGCCGGTAGCACCCTGCTCCTGTACACGGACGGGCTCTCGGAGGCCCGGGACGCGGCGGGCGTCTTCTACGATCCGGCGGACCGGCTGCGGGGGCGGGTCTTCCCCGGGCCGGACGAACTGCTCGACGCGCTCAGCAGCGACGTGCGCCGGTACACGGGAGGCGGCGCGAGCGACGACATGGCGCTGCTTGCGGTGGGCCGGCCCGGGGAGGGGCAGCCGGAGCGGAGGCGGACCGTACCGGTGGTGCCGCGGGAGGAGGCGTAGCGGCCGAACGCCCGTCCGTCCGTGACCGTCCGTGGCGAGAGGGGTGCACTGCGCGAGTGTGCTGACGGATCGTCATTTCGCCAATGTGGCTGAAGTGATGACCGAACGCGGTGCTCTTTGCCCCAG
>NZ_JAAGLU010000412.1 GCF_010550245.1 Streptomyces sp. SID12501 | reverse complement strand
GCCCCGGCTGCTGATCCTCGGGCCGCTCGCCCTCCAGCGCGGCCGGGACCCCGTGCCGGTGACCAGTCCGATGCTGCGGCGGCTGCTCGGACTGCTGGCGCTCAAGCACCCCGAGCCCTCCACCCAGCGGGAGATCACCGACACGCTCTGGCCGTCCGGGCCGCCCAGTTCGCACCAGAGTCTGATCCACACCTATGTCAGCCAGGTGCGGCGGCTGCTGGAGCCGGGCGGTCCGCGGACCGTTCCGGCGCCCACCATCGTCCGGACGCCCACCGGATATCTGCTCCAGGCGTCCCGGAACCAGATCGACCTCGGCCACTTCGACGAGCTGCTGGCCCAGGCGGAACGGCTGCACCGCGCACCGGACCCGGGGGCGGCGTACGAGTCGCTGACGCAGGCGCTGCGGTGGTGGCGGGGGCCGGTGCTCGCGGACGCGGATCCGGTGCTGCGCCAGCATTCGGCCGCGGTGGTGGCCAACGAGCGGCGGGTCAAGGCGGTGCTGCTGTACGCCGACACGGCAC
>NZ_JAAGLU010000411.1 GCF_010550245.1 Streptomyces sp. SID12501 | reverse complement strand
CGAAGGGCATCGACCCGATGCGCGCGCGCCCCGACCGCAAGGGCATGCGCGGCCGCTGACGTGCGAGGCGTCCGCCGTCAGCGACGGACGAGCACCGTGCCGGCGGCACGGTCGTGCAGGCCGCGCCCGTCGCCGTCCCAGACGACCGCGGGGATCACCAGGCACACGAGCAGCGTCCGCACGGCCGCGGCGACGATCCCGGGCGGCCCGTCGACGGGCGCCGGCGGCGTGCGCAGCGAGGTCTGCGCGAGCCGGCGCACCTGCAGACCGAGCAGCCGGTGGCCGAGCGTGTGCCCGAGCGTCGCGACGAGCACGAGGTTCTCGACGGCGAACACCGCGAGCGTCGCGAGCTCGTGCCCGCGGAACAGGAAGAGCCCGTCGTCCCGCACCGGCAGCAGCACCGCGGAGACGGCGAGGCACGCGACCCAGTCGATCGCGAGCGCCACCAGGCGCCGCCCGGGCCGCGCCAAGGAGCCGCTGCCCGACGCGGGGAGCCCGAGCCTGCTGCCGGGGTCCCCGAC
>NZ_JAAGLU010000410.1 GCF_010550245.1 Streptomyces sp. SID12501 | reverse complement strand
CCCGAACGGCTCCGGAGGGGGGCGACCCTGCTGGACGAGTCGACCTTCACCGCACGCGGGCGCGCTCGGCTCCTACGCCGCCTGGCCCCGCCCCAGCCGGCGCGGGTCAGGTCCCTCGCGGCCCGCCCGACCCCCGACGACGCCGTCTGACGGACGCGCACCCACCGACAGACGCACGTCGCCCGACGGGCGCGCACTCCCTCCAGGCACCCACCCACGGACGAGCACCCCCTTCGGACACCCACCCACGGACGAACACCCACCCACGGCAACGCTCGCTCGCACACATATCACCCCCGCACCGACGCCCACTGGTCACTTCGGGGACACGGTCACGCCTCTCCCATCACCGATCTGACCAGTGGTCGACGATCGACCGCCTCCGGTGACCACTGGTCACTTCGAGGGCACCGCAGCATCGGAACCTCCTCCGAGGTGACCAGTGGTCGACCGGGCCGACGACAAGGTGACCAGTGGTCAGGGGGTGGAGTGCGTGCTCACCAACGCAGGTGACGGCGCAGGC
>NZ_JAAGLU010000040.1 GCF_010550245.1 Streptomyces sp. SID12501 | reverse complement strand
GTGCTCGACCTCGCGCACACCTTGGAGGACCTTCTCCCGGGTGAGCAGGTTGATCCGGCCCAGCTCGTCGTCCTCGCCCCAGTCGCCCCAGGTCGAGCCCGGCGGACGCTGCTTCCAACGCTTCGTCGTCATGGTCACTCCGCTTCCTGGCGCCAGTCCTCGTCGACGGCCTGCCACCTGCATGCTACGTATTCTGTACCGACCGGTCAATGAAATCTTCGGGCGCGCTCGGCCGGCCCACCACGGAGAAGCGCGACGGTACGAACGTGCGGCGCGGCGGATGGTGTAGCGGGCTACACCAGGCATTCGGGAGAAGGGTCCCTCGTGGCGGCGCTCGAGCGACGGGATCGTGGTCGGCAGAGATCACGACCCATCCGCCCCCGCCGAAGGAATGTCCGTGAAGACGCTGCTCGCCGCCGTGAAGTCGTTCATCACCAATCTGCTGCTGTGGTCGTTCTTCCTGGGCGGCCTCACCGCGAGCACCGCGTCCGGCGCCTTCCTCGACGGCACGGAGAAGGACGTGGCCACCTACGCCGGCATCGCCGTCTCACTGCTGGCGGGCTCACGCATCGCCAGGAAGCCGAAGATCAAGGCCTTCCTGTCGAAGCCCTCCACGCTCTGGTTCCTGTTCCTGTTCAACGGCGGTGTGGCCGCGTTCTGCTACTTCACGATGGACGGCGTGAAGGGGATCGCGACCGCCGTCGGTATGGGCCTGGTCTCCCTGGGCGCGGCGGGCGGCCTCGTCTCGAGCCGCAAGGAGCGGACGGCTCCCGCACTCGTGGAGCAGCAGCCCTGGGCCTGACCGCCCGAGCACCGAAATCCTCATCAACCCATGAAGTGAAGGGACCCTTTCCATGCCCTCGATCCGCCGTCGTGGCCGTCGTACCGCCACCATCGCCACCGCCGTCGCCGCCGTCACCCTGACCGCCGGACTCCTGACCGGCTGCGAGGACCTCGACAACTCCCTCGGCTGCCTGAGCAACGCCGACTCGATCTCGGACAGCATCAAGGCGATCCACGAGGCCGGCTGGGACGCGGTGAAGGACCCGTCGAAGACCGACGACTCCATCGACACCATCGACAAGAACCTCGACAAGATCAACAAAGAGACGGACGACAAGAAGGTCGACAAGGCGGTCGACGATCTGGACAAGGCGATAGACGACTACAACAAGTCGATCCTGAACGGCGACACGAGCCCGGACTCCAGCAAGATCGACGCAGCCGCCGACCGTCTGAAGGACGTCTGCACGTCGTGACGGCCGTCACGGTGCCACGGCCGTGAGGAAACACGAACGGGGCCCTGCCGTACACCGGCAGGGCCCCGTTCACTCAGTAACGCTTACCGATCCTCAGCCCTCGCCGGGCGTCAGCCGCAACGAGATGCTGTTGATGCAGTACCGCTGGTCGGTCGGGGTCGCATAGCCCTCCCCCTCGAACACGTGCCCGAGGTGCGATCCGCACCGGGCGCACCGCACCTCGGTCCGCACCATGCCGAGCGTGCGGTCCGAGATCAGCTCCACCGCGTCGGTGTCCTTCGGGTCGAAGAAGGACGGCCAGCCGCAGTGCGACTCGAACTTCGTGTCCGAGGTGAAGAGTTCGGCGTCACAGGCCCGGCAGGAGTAGACGCCCTTCGTCCTGGTGCCCGTGTACTCACCCACGAAGGCGGGTTCCGTGCCGGCCTGACGCAGGACCGTGTACTCGGCCGGCGTCAGCTCCGCGCGCCACTGCTCGTCCGGCTTTTCGACGTCGTACGACATGAAGCTCAGCCCCTTACTGCGAAAAGTCACCGCGAAAGTCACCGTGAAGGCACTGCGGAACCGCGAACGTCACCGTGCCAGACGGTCCAGGATCCGCGGGCCCAGGTCCGTGACATCACCCGCGCCCATGGTGAGAACGAGATCACCGGGCTTCGCCATTCCCGCGACGGTCCCGGGCACCTCTTCCTTGTCGGACACGGCCGTCACATCGGCGCCCGCGGCCCGCGCGGCGTCGATGATCAGCGCGCTGGTGACGCCGGGGACCGGGTCCTCGCGGGCCGGGTAGATGTCGAGGACGACCGACGCGTCCGCGAGCGCCAGCGACTCGCCCATCTCCCTGCCCAGCTCCTGGGTACGGGAGAAGAGGTGCGGCTGGAAGACCACCAGGATGCGCGCATCGCCGACCGCCGCCCGCATCGCCTCCAGGTCCGCCGTCATCTCGGTCGGGTGGTGCGCGTACGAGTCGATGACCTGGACGCCCGCCGCCTCGCCCTTCAGCTGGAGCCGCCGCTTCACCCCCGTGTACGCCGCCAGGGCGGGGGCCAGCTCGTCGGCGGGCACGCCCAGCGCGACGCCCGCGGCCAGCGCGGCCACCGCGTTGTGCGCGTAGTGCCGGCCGGGAACCGACACCGTGAAGGTGAGCTCCTCGCCGCCCAGCAGGACGGTGACCTCGCTCTTCAGCCCCTGCGGTACGACGGACAGCACCCGCACGTCCGCGTCCGCCGACTCCCCGTACGTCACCACTCGCACGGAGTCCGGCAGGCGCCGCGTCAGCTCGCGGGCGCCTTCCTGGTCGGCGGAGACCACCAGCGTCCCGCCGGGCACGATCCGGCCGACGAACGTCTCGAAGGACTCGTAGATCTCGTCCATGGAGGCGTAGTTGGCGTGGTGGTCGAGTTCGACGTTGAGGACGATCGCGACCTCGGGCGCGTACTTGTGGAAGCTGCGGTCCGATTCGTCCGCCTCGGCCACGAAGATCTCGCCGCCGCCGTGCAGGGCGTTCGAGCCGGGCGCGTCCAGGTCGCCGCCGATCGCGTACGAGGGGTTCAGCCCGAGCTCGCTCAGCGACACCGCCAGCATCGACGTCGTGGTCGTCTTGCCGTGCGTGCCCGCGACCGCGATCGGCCGCAGGCCGTCCATCAGCCGGGCGAGCGCGTCCGAACGGTGGACCACCGGAATCCCCAGCTCCGCCGCCCGGGCCAGCTCCGGGTTGTCCGCGCGGATCGCGGAGGAGACCACGACGCAGGTGGCGTCGTCGGCGAGATGTCCGGCCGCGTGCCCGATGTGCACGGTCGCGCCCAACGCCCGCAGTGCCGCGGCGGTCTCGGACTCCTTGGCATCGCTGCCGGCCACCACCGCCCCGCGCTGCGCCAGGATCTTCGCGATCCCCGACATCCCGGCGCCGCCAATGCCGATGAAGTGCGGTCGGTCCATGGCGCTAGGAAGGCCGGGTGCCATGTGCTGTTCTCCCCAAGATCCGGTACAGAAGACGAGCCCCCAGCCTATTCCCTGCGAAGGGGGCACCTTATGGCCGACGCTCAGCTCATCGGCCTAGGGGCGCGGGGAACTGCGCGACCAGCCACAGCGGACCCGCAGCCGCCAGCCCAGCCCCTACGGCGTCACGCCTTGCTGTGCGAGAACAGCTTCAGAACCGGCACCCCCACCTTGTGCCGGGCCCGAGAAGCCCAGTCCCGGTGGAAGAACTCCTCCACGTAGTGGGGATCGGTCAGCACGATGACCTCGTCCGCCTCGATCTCGTCCACCAGCCCCCGCAACGCATCGAGCGGATGGTCCTCGACGATCCGCCCCTCCGCCTCATGCCCAGCCACCTGCAGCGCCGCCAGCGACACCTCGAGCGCCCGCTCCCCCAGCGCCGCCGCGTCCTCCCCCTCCGGGGTGTCCCGCTCGTGCGCCGCCTCGTCGAGCTCGCCCAGGGCGATGTCGTCGATGGCCCGCAACAGCCGGTCGGCCTGGTCGCCCCGGGGCTGGAGCAGCACGTGGAAGGCCACGTCCTCGTCGCCGTGCAAGGTGGTGACGAACTCCACGTCGGCGGACGTCAGGGCCTTCTCGATCATCAGTACGCTTGTGAACACGACAGGCGCCCTTCTCCTCCGTGGGCCGTTCGTAGGCCCCTGCTGAAACCATCCTGCCCCGTGATCGCACGGGGACTGCGAAATTTAGTGTGCCCAGCGAAAGACAAACGGAACGACAGGTTCCGGATCGTGTCGGGACGAGCGGGACCCCGAGTGTCAGGAGCGGTGATAGCGGCTGAACAGGAAGCCGGCCTCCTCCAGCAAGGACACCAGTTCGAAGTGACGGGGAACCGGCACCGAGGGCCCGCCCGAGATCCGCTGGGCGTCCCCCACAGCGAGCATCGGGGAGATCGTCAGACACAGCTCGTCGAGAACGTCGGCCGCCACCAGTTGCCCCAGCAGCCGCGGCCCGCCCTCGGCCAGCAGCCGGGTGTGCCCGAGGCCGGCGAGGGCCTGTACGGCGCGTGCCGGGTCCACGCCCATGCCGTCACCGGCGACGACGACCTGGGCGCCCGCCTTCTCCGCTGCCGCGACCCGGTCGGGGGCCGCGGCGGCGCCCGTGAGGATCAAGGTGGGGACCAGGGGCGAGGTGAACAGCGGGAGCGAGTAGTCCAGCTCCAGGCTCGCGCTGACGATCGCGACCGCCGCCGCCTTCGTCTGTCCGGCCGCCTGCCGGGCCGCGGCGAACTCCGCACGCGCGCGTACCGGGCGGTACCCCTCCTGGCGTACCGTTTCCGCACCGACGAGGACCACGTCCGCCAGTTGCCTCAGGGTGCCGAAGATGCGCATGTCGGAGGCGGACGAGATGGGCTGGGAACGTCCGTCGTGCTGGGCGGCGCCGTCGAGCGTGGACACCATGTTGGCGCGCAGCCAGGTTTCCCGGCGCCCGTTCGCCCGCTCGGGGTAGGCGTAGGCGGCGGCCAGCTCCTCCAGGCTCCACTCACGGTCGCCCGCCCCGGCACCGGGCGGACCACCGGCATCCACGGCCCCTCCCGGAGCCTCGGCCACTGTCTCTTCGGTCACAGGGAACAGGCGTCGCATGCCTGGCAGTCTGGCACGGCCCTTAGCATGGTGAACCGTGCCTACCATCCCCGCCTCGCCCGGATTCGGTCCGATAGCCGACACGGCCCCGCTGTCCCTGTGCGTCCGTGAGCCGCACGTCCCCGCGGACCGGCTGGTCGCCGAGATGGTGCCGCCGCCCCGGTTCGACTCGGTGCGCTTCGACACGTACATCCCGGACCCGAACCAGCCCAGCCAGACCGAGGCCGTGCGCGTCCTCGACGGCTTCGCGGGCGGGCTCGGCGGGGCGCACGCCGTGGGAGGCGGCCGACGGGGCTTCTTCGGGTTCGGGAAGGTCAGGGCGTCCAAGGTGCCGGCCGGTCCCCGTGGCGTCTACCTCGACGGCGGTTACGGCGTCGGCAAGACCCACCTCCTCGCCTCCCTCTGGCACGCCACCCCGGCCGAGCCCGCGCTCAAGGCGTTCGGCACCTTCGTGGAGCTGACGAACCTGGTCGGCGCCCTCGGCTTCCAGAAGACCGTCCAGACCCTGTCCGGCCACCGGCTGCTCTGCATCGACGAGTTCGAGCTGGACGACCCGGGCGACACCGTCCTCGTCTCGACCCTGCTCGGCAAGCTCGTCGACGCGGGCGTCGCGCTCGCCGCCACCTCGAACACCCTGCCGGGCAAGCTCGGTGAGGGCCGGTTCGCGTCGGCCGACTTCCTGCGCGAGATCCAGGGTCTGTCCGCCCACTTCCGCGCGCTGCGCATCGACGGCGAGGACTACCGCCACCGGGGGCTTCCCCAGGCCCCGGCGCCGTACTCCGAGGAGCAGGTGACCAAGGCGGCGTACGCCACCGAGGGCACGTCGCTCGACGGCTTCCCGCAGCTCCTCGACCACCTCGCCCGTGTGCACCCCAGCCGGTACGGCGCCCTCACCGACGGCCTGAAGGCCGTGTGCCTCACCGATGTGCGGCCGGTTCCGGACCAGTCGACGGCGCTGCGGCTCGTCGTGCTCGCCGACCGGCTGTACGACCGCGAGGTGCCGGTGCTCGCCTCCGGCCTGCCCTTCGACCAGTTGTTCAGCGAGGAGATGCTGAACGGCGGCTACCGCAAGAAGTACTTCCGCGCGATCTCCCGCCTGACCGCGCTGGCCCGCGACGCCAGGGGCCTCGTGGAACCCTCCTGAGGTCCTGCCCCGCGGACCATGTGAACCACCGCGGGTCAACGATCAGTTCGCGTCATCCCACCCGCGCTTTTCAGGCTCTCTTCAGCCTGAAACGCTAAGTTAACCCAGCAAACAACTTCGCAGGGTTAACGTGCCTCTTGACCCGCCGTTGACCAATCATTGACGCGTACAAGAGATCGCGAACTGCCTGGAGGGGGCGCATGTTCCGAGGTGCAACGTCCCGGACCGTGTTTTCTCTCCTCGCCGCCGCTCTACTGGCCCTCCAACTCTTCGCTCCCACCGCGTCCTTCGCATCCGCGCACACAGCCCGTCATGCCGAGGCCAAGACCGAGCCCAGAAACAAACCCAGGGCGGCGGACCAGCGCGACGAGTACGTCACCTGTGGTGACGGCGGCCGTCATCACGACCCGAGCCTGCCTCTGCGCACCCGGGACCGGCATCGCCTCGCCGATTCGGGTCCCCAGGTGCCCGAGCGACCGCTCCTCACGGTGGACCCCACGGCTCCGCACGAACCGGAAACACGCGTCACGGCCCGCCGTCAGGCGCCCAGATCACTGACCGCGCACACCCCAGCCGCGCTCCAGGTGTTCCGCTGCTGACAGCAGGGACGTCCCCCCACGTTCTGTCATCACGTCCGACTGTCATGTACGTCCGACGCGCCGTCGAGGCGCGCCAGGAGGAGTCACCACATGCAGCCCCTCATCGAGAACGCCCGCACCTTCGGCTCGCGCCCGGAGGAGTTCGCCAAGCTCGCCGAAGGCCAGTCCCCCCAGGTCCTGTTCATCACCTGCTCCGATTCCAGGGTCGTCCCGGCCCTGATCACGGGTGCCAGGCCGGGTGAGCTCTTCGAGCTGCGCACCGCGGGCAACATCGTCCCCCCGTACGCCTCCGCCCGCCCCACCGGTGAGGCCGCCACCATCGAGTACGCCGTGGAGGTCCTCGGCGTCGGCGACATCGTCGTCTGCGGCCACTCGCACTGCGGTGCCGTCGGCGCCCTGGTGCGCGGCGACGACCTCACCGCCGTACCCGCCGTACGCGACTGGCTCGCGCACGCCGCCGACGCCCCCTCGGCCACAGCCACGAACCCGTCCGACACCGGTGACCCGACGGTCGCCTCCGCCGTCCAGAACCACGTCCTGGCACAGCTGCTGCGGCTGCGCTCCTATCCGTGCGTGGAGCAACGCCTGGCGGAGGGCCGACTGCGGTTGCGCGGCTGGTACTACGAGGTGCACACCGGGTCCGTACGCGAACACCGCGCCGCCACCGACGCGTTCGAAGCGCTGTGAGGGCCGCCATGTCCATACGTACCAAGGTCCCCCATCTGCGGCAGGACTTCGCCGCCTCGCTCGTCGTCTTCCTGGTCGCCCTGCCGCTGTGCGTGGGCGTCGCGGTCGCCTCCGGTGTGCCTGCCGAACTCGGCCTGATCACGGGCATCGTGGGCGGCATCGTCACCGGATTTCTGCCGGGCAGCAGCCTCCAGGTGTCGGGGCCCGCCGCCGGCCTCACCGTCCTGGTCTTCGAAGCCGTACGGGAACACGGGCTGCCCGCGCTCGGGGTGATCGTGCTCGCCGCCGGTCTGCTCCAACTCGCCATGGGCGCCCTGAAGCTGGGGCGCTGGTTCCGGGCCATATCGGTGTCCGTCGTCGAGGGCATGCTGGCCGGAATCGGGCTCGTGATCATCGCCGGTCAGCTGTACGCGGCGGCCGGGCTGAAGGCGCCGGCCGCCGGGCTCGACAAGATCACCGGGCTGCCCGAGGCCGCCGCGAAGGCCGTGGGGAGCACCGACGCGATGGCCTCGCTGGCGGTCGGCGCGGGCACGGTCGCCGTGATCGTGCTGTGGCAGCGGCTGCCCAGGAAGGTGCGGGCGGTGCCGGGCGCGCTCGCCGCGGTGGTCCTGGCGACCGTCGTCACCCTCGTTTTCAGTCTGCCGGTGGCGACCGTCGAGGTGAAGGGCCTGCTGGACGCCGTCCAGCTGCCCGGGCTCGGCTCCTTCGGCGAACTGGCGAGCCTGAGCGTGATCGGTACGGTCGTGGCGTTCACGCTGATCGCGTCCGCCGAGAGCCTGTTCAGCGCCGCCGCCGTGGACCGGCTGCACGACGGGCCGCGAACCCGGTACGACAAGGAGCTGATGGCGCAGGGCGCCGGTAACACCGTGTGCGGGCTGCTGGGCGCGCTGCCGATGACCGCGGTGATCGTGCGCAGCTCGGCGAACGTCCAGGCGGGGGCGCGGACGAAGGCGTCCCGGGTGCTGCACGGCGTATGGCTGCTGCTGTTCGCGGCGCTGTTGCCCGGCGCGCTGGCGCTCATCCCGCTGCCCGCGCTGGCGGGCATCCTCGTCCACGCCGGCTGGAAGCTCATTCCGGTGCGCGGGGTCGTCTCGCTCTGGCGCGAGCACCGGGGCGAGGCGCTGATCCTGGTGGTCACGGCCCTGGCGATCGTGTCCGTGAACATGTTCGAGGGAGTGCTGATCGGTCTCGCCCTGTCGGTGGGCAAGACCGCCTGGGAGGCCTCGCACATCAAGCTGGAGGTCGTCGACAAGGGCGCCGGGCCCGTCCAGGCGTATCTGTCGGGCAACGCGACCTTCCTGCGGCTGCCGAAGATCCTCGACAGTTTGGAGGCGCTGCCCCAGGACCGGCCGATAGAGCTGGACCTGTCGGGCCTGCACCATCTGGACCACGCCTGCCGCACGGCCCTGGAGAGCTGGGCGGAGCGGCACAGCGCGGACGGGACGGAACCCGTGAAGATGATGACGACCGCGCCGTAACCTCCGCGGCTCTCGCCTTGCGAGGCCGCCCGGTCCGGGGCTCGACCCGAGCCCCGGACCGGGCATATCGTTTGTTAAGGGTGCCGATCGGCACGTACGGGACGGCTGCGAGAGGTCGTCGTCATGCTTCAGGAACTACTGACCGCGGGCATCGCCACCGGGGCCGCCGGGCTCGTCTACGTCGGGGCGGCGGCACGGGTCGTCAAGCAGTACGAACGCGGGGTCGTCTTCCGGCTCGGCCGCCTCGCCGGAGACGCACGGCTGCCGGGTTTCACGCTGATCGTCCCGTTCGTGGACCGGCTGTGCAAGGTCAACATGCAGATCGTCACGCTGCCGATCCCGGCCCAGGAGGGCATCACCCGGGACAACGTGACCGTGCGCGTGGACGCGGTCGTCTACTTCAAGGTGGTCGACGCGGCGAACGCGATCATCCAGGTCGAGGACTACCGGTTCGCGGTCTCGCAGATGGCGCAGACCTCGCTGCGCTCGATCATCGGCAAGAGCGACCTGGACGACCTCCTGTCCAACCGGGAGCAGCTCAACCAGGGGCTGGAGCTGATGATCGACAGCCCGGCGATCGGCTGGGGTGTGCAGATCGACCGGGTCGAGATCAAGGACGTCTCCCTGCCGGACACGATGAAGCGCTCGATGGCCCGCCAGGCCGAGGCCGACCGTGAACGCCGGGCCCGCATCATCAACGCGGACGCCGAACTGCAGGCCTCGAAGAAGCTCGCGGAGGCCGCCGCGGTGATGTCCGAGCAGCCCGCCGCACTCCAACTCCGCCTGCTCCAGACGGTGGTGGCGGTCGCGGCGGAGAAGAACTCCACGCTCGTCCTGCCCTTCCCGGTGGAGCTGCTCCGCTTCCTGGAACGGGCGCAGGTTCAGCAGCCGCCGCCAGGCGGGTCACCCGGATGAGGCGCGCTCCGCGCATGGTTCCCGAGGCCCGTACGGCGTGATACACACGGCAAGGTCACAGTCCTGTCCGCCAACAGGAAGGTTGCCCCCATGTCCGCATTCGGCACGCCCGAACTCGACGGCCCCTCAGCAGACGCTCACCCCAGGGCAGTTGACGACACCTCCGCATCCCGACGCCAGGTCCTCGCGCGCACCGGCGCCCTGGGGGCCGGTATCGCCTTCACCGGAGCCCTCTCCGAACTCTTCGCCGGTACCGCCGCCGCCCAGGAGCCGGGTCACTCCGGCTACGGCCCTCTGATCCCCGACCCGAAGGGCCTGCTCGACCTGCCGAAAGGTTTCCGCTACCGGGTCCTGTCCCGTGAGGGCGACCCCCTCCCCTCCGGCGAGGGCCCTGTCCCCTCCAACCACGACGGTATGGCGGCCTTCGCGGGCCGACACGGCCGCGTCCACCTGGTCCGCAACCACGAGAACCGGGTCACCGCCAAAATCCCGGTCCCGACGGTCAGGGGCCTCACCTATGACCCGATGGGCAAGGGCGGCTGTACGTCGCTCACCCTCGACCGGGACGGCGACGTCCTCACGGAACGGGTCACCATCGCCGGTACTGCCGTCAACTGCGCGGGCGGGCCCACGCCTTGGGGCACCTGGCTGACCTGCGAGGAGACCGAGGACAAGGCCGGCACCAACGGCTACACCAAGGACCACGGCTTCATCTTCGAGGTCGACGGGGCCGACCCGCACCGCACCGGCGCCGTCCCGCTCACCGCGATGGGCCGCTTCCAGCACGAGGCGATCGCCGTCGACCCGAAGAACGGCATCGTCTACGAGACCGAGGACGCCTTCCTCAAACCCTTCGGCCTCTTCTACCGCTTCCTGCCCAAGAGGCCGCTGGGCGGAGTGGGTTCACTGCGCGCGGGCGGGCGGCTCCAGGCGATGCGCGTGCCGGGCGTACCCGACCTCTCCTCGATCCAGGAACCGGGTGCCACCTTCGACGGCGTCGAGTGGGTGGACGTACCGGACCCGCTGGCCGCTCAAACCCCCGTCCGGCTCCAGGACTTCGGGCCGAAGGGCATCACGCACGCGCAGAAGCTGGAGGGCTGCTACTGGGGTGGGCGGAGCGTGTACTTCGTGTCGTCGTTCGCCCACGCGAGCGACGGCTCGGCGGCGACCCACTTCGGCCAGATCTGGCGCTACGACCCCACCGCGCGCCGCCTCACCCTGGTCATCGTGTTCGGCCCGGACACGGACGTCCAGCTGCCCGGCGAGTCACCGGACAACATCTGTCTCGCCCCGAGCGGCGGCCTGATGGTGTGCGAGGACGGGAACGGCGCCCAGCACGTGTACGGCGTGACGCGCCGGGGCGAGGTGTACGCGATGGCCCGAAACGCACAGGACATCGGCACCCCGGAAACCCCCGAGTGGGGCGAGTTCGCGGGCGTCACCTTCTCTCCGGACGGCCGGACGATGTACGTCAACTGCTACACACCCGGGACGACATTCGCGGTACGGGGCCCGTGGAAGCGGTAACGGGCGCCCCCTGAACCAGGACATGGCGGGCAGGCTCTAACCTGTCCGCCATGAACGCATCGGGGGACCTGGTCGACGGGCGGTTCGAGCTGCTGGAGCGGCTCGGCAGTGGCGGAATGGGCACAGTGTGGCGGGCCCGCGACTCCGTGCTGCACCGTGAGGTCGCGCTGAAGGCGGTACGGCCCGACGCGGCGGCGACCGATGCCGTACGGGAGCGGGTGATGCGCGAGGCGCGGGCGCTCGCCCGGCTCAGCCACCCGCATGTGGTCACCGTCCATCAGATCATCGACGCCGACCCGCATCCCTGGATCGTCATGGAGCTGGTGCCCGGCGTCTCGCTCGACAAGCGCCTGGAATCGGGCCCGCTGACGCCGGTGGAGGCGGCGCGGATCGGCAGCCAGGTGCTGGACGCGCTGCGCGCGGCGCACGCGGCGGGCGTCCAGCACCGGGACGTGAAACCGGCGAACATCCTCCTGCGGCCGGACGGGAGCGCGGTCCTCACCGACTTCGGGATCGCGGCGCTCCAGGGCGCGACGGCTCTGACGATGACCGGCGAACTCGTCGGATCCCCCGAGTACATCGCCCCGGAACGCATCCGCGGCCCCTCCGACGACCCCGCCTCCGACCTGTGGTCCCTGGGGGTCGTGCTGTACGTGTGCGTGGAGGGCGTGAGCCCCCTGCGCCGCGAGACCTCGCTCGCGACGCTGGCCGCGGTCCTGGAGTCGGAGGTCCCGCCGCCGTCCCGCTCCGGCCCGCTGACCCCCGTACTCGACGCTCTGCTCGAACGGGACCCGGCGGCACGTCCCGACACGGGCCGGCTGGCGGCGATGCTGGAGCAGGTGGTGGCGGGCGGGACAGCGAGGTCCGTTCAGCGGACGCTGACGGCCCTCCAACCCATGGGTCACGGTGCGGAGTCCGGGGGGACACCACCGAACTCCGCACCCATGGCGGCGCACGCGGAGCGGCGCAAGCCGGGACAGGGGGCCCTGCCCTCGCCGTACCGCCGTAAGCGGGTCGCCGTGTCCGCCGTACTCGCGGTCTGCGTCGCGGTCGCGGCCGTCTTCCTCACGCTGCGCCTCCTCGACGGGAACGACTCGGACGGCGACTCGGGCCCGTCGGCCGGTACGAGAACCTCGCCCGGCCCATCGGCCGCCTCGCCCACCGCGGCCGGCCGCTGGATCGCCCAGCTCCACTCCGAGCCGGTCGGTTCCGGGACCGCCGCCCGGGACGCACGGCTCGCCAGGATCAGGGACTCGGTGCCGGAGGCGGTGTTCGTGCGCAGCGACAAGTACGCGTCCCTGCGCCCGGGTTACTGGGTGATCTACGCCCCCGGCCCGTTCGCGGACGGCCATGCCGCGCTGGCCTTCTGCGGCGAACGCGGCCTGACGACACCGGACACCTGCCTGGGCCGCTACCTGAGCGACGACGCCGCCGACTTCGCGGACCAGTGCCGCCCACCCGCCGCCAACCCCACCGGGCGCTGCACACGAAGCTAGGGCCTGTCCGGCGGGGTCACGGCCAGGTGGGTGACATCCACGCGGCTCGCCCTCGCGGCGACCCACCGAGCGACCCGGGCATTTCTACCTTCGCACGATGATCAGTTTCGTACGACGAGTCGCCACCGGCTGTGTCCTGGGCGCCGCGCTCACCACCCTCGCCGCCTGCGGCAGCGCCCCGGTCCCGCAACGGACCGAGCGGCAGCCTCCCGCGCTCCCGTCCGCCGCCCCCTCCCGGCCGCCCACCCTCGCCCCCGGGCCCGCCGGCCTGACCCCCGTCTTCCGGAACGGCCCGCGCACCCCGGACAAGGCCGTCGCCCTCACCTTCGACGCCGACATGACCGCCGGGCAGGGCGACCGGGCGGCGCGAGGTGAACGGTTCGACAATCCCCGGCTGATCGCCTCGCTGCGGACGCTGAAGGTGCCGGCGACCGTGTTCATGACGGGCCGGTGGGCCGAGGAGTACCCGTCCCAGGCCCGCTCCATCGGACGGGACCCCCTCTTCGAGGTCGCCAACCACTCGTACAGCCACTACGCCTTCACCGAGGACTGCTACGGGCTGCCGACCATCGCCGGCTCGGCCTCCGGCTCCGCTGCCGGGGAACGGATGCGCGCCGACGTCGAGCGGGCCTTCACCGCCTTCCGGGCCGCCGGGGTGCCCCGCGCCATGCCCTACTTCCGCTTCCCCGGCGGGTGTTACGACCGGCGGGCGCTGCGCGCCCTGAGCACGGCCGGAGTCACCGCCGTGCAGTGGGACGTGGTCAGCGGGGACGCCTTCGCGACGGACGCCGATGCCGTGGCGCGGGAGGTGCTGGACGGCGTCCGGCCCGGGTCGGTCGTCGTCATGCACTGCACGCGCAGCGCCGCCCCGGCGACCGAGCGGGCCCTCCGCGCGATCGTGCCCGCGCTGCGCGGGCGCGGCTTCCGGTTCGTGAAGGTGTCCGAGCTGATCGGGGCCACGGGTGGACGACGGTGACCGGCTTACGCTGACGCCATGAGCGACGAGCACAAGAACACGCACACGCACACGCACACGCACGAGAGTGCAGCCGGTGGACCGCCGTACGCGGAGTGCGTGCTGTGCCGGGAGCCGACCGAGTACCCGGCGTCGCAGAAGGGCATCACGCTCTGCCCCGTCTGCGAATGGCAGGAGGCTCAGCGCAACGCCTGCTCAGGGTGAGCGGCGTGAGGTGAGCGCGCAGGCCGCGGCGGTCGCCGCCGCCGTGAGCAGGGCTGCCGCGGCCAGTGGCAGCAGCGGCACCGGGATCATGCCCGATCGCGAGCCGGTCACCAGGGACGTGATCGCCGACTTGGCCGGGGAGCCGGTCACCACCATCGCCAGCAGCGCGCCGAGCATCATCGCGGGCACCGCCCGGCCGGGCGAGCGCAGCAGCGGCCAGGTCGTGAGCGCACCGACGGCCGTGCCGAGCAGGGCACACACCAGGGCGGCGAGCAGCCCGGCGGCACCGGCCGGGAGCGGCTCCACCCGGACCTGGTGGTCGGCGCTCGCCGGGTCGCTGATCAGGGTCACCACGACGGTCGCGGCCGTACCGAGCGCCGCCGCGGCGGCCAGTGCCACCAGCAGACAGGCGAGGTGTGCCCGTCCGGGGCCGACGGCCGCGGCCACGGCGGCGCGGGCGGCGGGCGGCTCGTTGCCCGCGCAGATCCGCACCAGCCAGGCGGCCACCGGCAGGACGGCCGCCGCGGCATACCCGAGCGAGTCGAGCACCGGCTGCCCGCCCTGCACCCCGACGCCCAGGAACACCGCGTACAGGATGAACGGCGGCAGCCAGCGCTGCGAACGCATGAGCAGGGCTGCCTGGTAGCGCAGGAGGGCGTTCATCGGCGGCTCTCGTCGGTGGCGAGCGGTGCGGGTACGGCGGTGCCGCCGGGCGTTCCGGTCGTGACGGGGTTTCCGGCCGTTTCCGGTTCCACGCTCACCACGTGCCAGGGCGGGCGGGCCGTGAGCAGGGCGCGCAGGACGACGTCCGAGTGGGTCCCGGGGACGGTGAGCCGGTGGCCGCCCGGCGTCGCGGTCTCCGCGCTCGACGTCGTCCACCTCAGCGCCTCGGCCGGGGGCCGCGCGCCCGGCGGACCCTGGGCCTCGACGACCAGGTGCGGGCCGACGGATTCCGGCGAACCGGCTTGTACCGTAAGGAGGTTGAGGGCGCCGTCGATCACGGTGTACGTCGCGTCGGACGCCCCCGCCAGGCGGCCCGGGTCATGATCGACGAACACCACCGAGGCGCCGGACGCGGTGAGTTCGGCGCCGACCCGCTCCAACTCGCCCCGGGCCTCGGTGTCGAGGCCCGTCCACGCCTCGTCGAGGACGAGCAGCTCCGGGTCGGCGAGCAGTGCCTGCGCGACCGCGACCTTCTGGCTGCTGCCCTTCGACAGCTCCGCCATGGGCGTCCGGGCGTACGCGGCGGCGCCGAGCCGCTCCAGCCACTCGTCGGCGGCGCGGGCGGCGGCCGTACGGGACAGTCCGTGCACGGCGCCGAGATGCGTGAGGTAGCCGTGCGCGGTGAAGGGGAGCGCCGCCGGGAAGCGCTCGGGCACGTACGCGGTGCGCGGGCGGCCGGTGAGGGTGCCCTCCGTGGGGGCGTCGATGCCGGCGAGCACGCGCAGGAGGGTGGACTTGCCGGTGCCGTTGGCGCCCTCGATGCGGGTGAGGGTGCCGGGCGCCAAGGCCAGGTCCACGCCCCGCAGGACCCAGGGGCCGCGCAGTCCGTAGCGGCGGCCCACACCGTCCAGTCGAAGCTCACGTCGCACGCCGCCCCCGCCCTCTCCCCCGGAAGAACCGATCTTCCGCCTGGCAGACTGAAGGACGTGACCAATGACCCGGCCGTTCCCGGCGACAGCCCTTTCCGCTCCGAACGATCACCTCGTGACGAGGCCCCCCAGTTCGTCCTCCCCCTCGTCGCCCGGATCGAGAAGGCCGAGCCGCCCGCTCGTACGGACGCGTTGGAGACCGCCGCCCGCGCCGTTCTTGTGATCCTCGGGGACGAGCGGTCGGCCGGGGACGGGGAATGGGCCGAGGTCATGCGGGACTGGCAGGACGCCCGGATCCGCAAGGTCGTGCGGCGGGCCCGGGGTGCCGAGTGGCGCCGGGCCGAGGCGCTGCCCGGCATCACGGTCACCGGCAAGTCGGCCGAGGTACGGGTCTTCCCGCCCGTTCCGCTGGACGGCTGGCCCAAGGACCTGGCCCGGCTCCAGGTGTCCGGCACCGACCTGGAGGACCCGGAGCCGCCGCTCGGCCCCGACCCGGCGGTGCCCGTCCTCTGGCTCAACCCCGAGCTGGACATGTCGGCGGGCAAGGCGATGGCCCAGACGGGACACGGTGCCCAGCTGGCGTGGTGGGAGCTGTCGGACGAGGCTCGCGCGCTCTGGCGGGACGCGGGCTTCCCGCTCACCGTCCGCACGGCGGAGCCGGACAACTGGCGCGAACTGACCTCCGGCGGACTCCCATTGGTCCGGGATGCCGGTTTCACGGAGATCGCGCCCGGTTCGGCGACGGTGGTCGCGGACCATCGCCCCCTGGGTCGCACAGGATTCAAACATCTTCGTTGAACATCCCCGGGATGCCGCCCGTACTTTCTGTCGCTGGCCAAGCAACACCTGTCCAACGACCAGTTGGTTCCCCCCGGAGGCTCCTTTGCCGCGCTTCAACCACTCGGCCCTCGTCATCGCGGCCCTGACGACGACCATCGCCGCGCTCTCGTTTCCGGTGTGGTCCTACGCCGACCGCTCAGGCACCGGCGTGTCGAACACGGCCGCCGGCACGGTGAACACCCAGTGGGGGCCGCTGACCGCCTCCGACCGCAGCCTGATCGTGCGCGTCCGGCTGGCCGGGCTGTGGGAAGCGCCCGCCGGGGAGAAGGCGATGGCGAAGTCCAGCAGCGCCACCGTCAAGGCGGCGGCGGACCACCTGCTGGTGGGCCACAGCGACCTGGACGAGCGGGTGCGGAAGGTCGCCGCCCAGCTCAACGTCGAGCTGCCCAACCAGCCGAACGAGGCTCAGCAGGGCTTCCTGGCCCAGATGGACGCCGCCCAGGGCAAGGAGTTCGACCGGGTCTGGTCGAGCCTCCTGCGGAAGGCACACGGGACGATCTTCCCGGACGTCGCGACGATCCGTAACCAGACCCAGAACTCGCTGGTGCGTCAACTGGCGACGGACACCAACCAGACCGTGCTCGACCACATCACGATGCTGGAGAAGACCGGCGCGGTCGACTTCGACGCCATCGCCAACGGCACGATCTGACTCGTGTACACGTGACGGCGGCCCGGGCCCGCTCGGTGTCCTGACCGCCTCTCACGTACGTCCCTCACCAGCCACGTATCAGTCCCCAACGACCAGTTGGGTTCCCCCGGGAGGCTCCCTTGCCCCGCATGAACGGCTCGTTCCTCGTCGGCCTCGCCATCGCAGGCACCATCGGCGCGGTCGCGTACCCCGTGTTCTACTCGTACCCGCATCGCAACGACGCCACGACGGCCGCCGCGATCACCGGAGACACGGTGAACACCCAGTGGGGGCCGCTGACCCCCTTGGACCGCGAACTCATCGTGCGCGTCCGGCTGGCCGGACTGTGGGAAATGCCCGCGGGACAGCAGGCGATGACGAAGTCCAGCAATCCCGCCGTCAGGGAGGCGGCCCAGCACCTGATCACGGGCCACGCCGACCTCGACAAGCGGGCACGGAGCATCTCCCAGCAGCTCGGTGTCCCGATCCCCAACCAGCCGAACGCACAGCAGCAGGGCTTCCTGGACCAGATGACGGCGGCCTCGCCCGCGGACTACGACAAGGTCTGGGCGAACCTCCTGCGACAGGCACACGGCAACATCCTCCCGGTCGTCGCGACGGTGCGGAACCTCAGCCGCAACACGCTCGTGCGTCAGCTGGCCTCGGACACCAACCAGACGGTGCTCGACCACATCACGATCCTGGAGAAGACCGGCCAGATCGACTTCCAGAAGATCGCCGAGAAGGCCGCCGGGCCCAGCGCCAGTCCGACCGGTCCGCCGCCGCCGTCCCCCGGAGTGGTGCCGCCCATCGCGCCCGCGGTGGAGCCGAGCAACTCCCAGGTGTCCTCGAAGCCGTCGCCGGGGGCACCCGGCACGATCAACACCAACCGGCCGGAGGCCCCGGACCCCAACAAGATCGCCCAGGGCCAGTAGTCGGACGGGAACGGGCGGGCGCAAGCTCAAATGTTGCTCTGAAAGTCGCCCGGGAGAGGTTCGACCCCGGGAACCCGGGCCATCACTCCGTGGACCGAGAAGGTCGGAGAAGGGGACGGACCATGAAGCGACCGGAGCGAGTGGAGCGGCTGGGTACGGGCATCGGGTGGCGGCCGGAGATCGCGGACGCCGTGGAGGCCATGCCGGGAATCGACTGGGTCGAGGCCGTGGCCGAAAACCTCTGCCCGGGGCATCTTCCCGAGTCGCTGCTGCGGCTGCGCGAGCGCGGCGTGACCGTCGTTCCGCATGGTGTCTCCCTGGGCCTCGGCGGCGCGGACCGGCCCGCCGAGGACCGGCTCACCGCGCTCGCCGAGCGGGCCGAGGCGCTGGGCTCACCCCTGGTCACCGAGCACATCGCGTTCGTCCGGGCCGGCGGTCCGCTGACCGCGTCCCCGCTGCTGGAGGCCGGGCACCTGCTGCCCGTGCCCCGCACCCGGGACGCGCTCGACGTGCTGTGCGAGAACGTCCGCATCGCGCAGGCGGCACTGCCGGTGCCGCTCGCCGTCGAGAACATCGCCGCGCTCCTCGCCTGGCCCGGCGAGGAGCTCACGGAGGGCCAGTTCCTGTACGAACTGGCCGACCGGACCGGCGTACGCCTCCTCATCGATGTCGCCAACCTGTACACGAACCACGTCAACCGGGGCGAGGACCCGGCGAAGGCCCTGGCCGAGCTGCCCGTCGAGGCCATCGCGTACGTCCATGTCGCGGGCGGCTTCGAACGGGACGGCGTCTGGCACGACAGTCACGCCCACCCGGTCCCGCCCCAGGTCCTCGGCATCCTCACGGACCTCGCCTCCCGGGTCACCCCGCCCGGCGTCCTGCTGGAGCGGGACGACAACTTCCCCGAGGCGGGCGAGCTGGAGCGGGAGCTGGACGCGATCCGCGGGGCACTGAAGGCGGCTGTGCCCTCGGAGTCGGCCACCGCGAAGGCGACGACAGCCGCACCCATGACCGAGGCCGACCAGGCACCACCCGACTCCGCCCCCGCCCGCCAGCGCCTCGCCCTCGCACAGGCCGCGCTGCTCTCCGCGCTCGTCGCGGGGACGCCCGCGCCGGAGGGGTTCGACCGGGTACGGCTCGGGGTGCAGTCGCGGGCTCTCGGGGCGAAGCGGGCCGATGTCGTGGCGAAGGTCGCGCCGGAGCTGCCGGAGATCCTCGGCACCGCATACCGGCCCGCCTTCCTCGCGTACGCGCACGGGCACCCGATGTCCGACGGTTACCGGCACGACGCGCTGGACTTCGCCGCGCACCTGCTGCTCGGCGGGCAGCCCGGGGAGGCGGAGAGCCGGCGGCGGCTGCGCGAATGGTGGCTGGACCGCTCGGGTCCGGCCCCGCGCTCCCAGCGCCCCACGGCCCGGCTGGCCCGCGCCACCCGACGGGTACTCCTGCGCCGCTGACGCACGGGGGCTCCGAGCGACGAACGTCACTCCCCCCGCGTACGCCGTCCCACCTGCCGCCGCCGGGCGGGCACCTCCACCTCAACCCGCGCAAACTGTGCGGGGGTTAACAGTGCCGCCCATTACACGACACTTCGCCGTCCGGTTTGTTGGCACTTCACATGGTATACACCGGACTCGCGCTCCCTCATCCGGCGTCCGCGCCCTCCACCAGGGCCGTCTCCTCTCGTACCGCAGCCGGCGTAGGGCCCGCAGTACGATGCGAACTCCGTGCCCGAAGCGCATTAGCGTGCGGTGCCGCAAGCAGGAGGCACCATGCGATTCATCCACCGTCCCGGTCTCGGCGGCACCGGGCTCATCGTCGCCGGTCTGGCGACGACCCTCGTGGCACTGGTCTTCCCGGTCTGGTCGTACACCGACCGTTCCGGGACCGGTGTGGACGTGCTCAACGCGCAGACCGTGTCGACACGGTTCGGCCCGCTGTCGGCGCTCGACCGCGAGTTCCTCACCAAGGTCCGGCTGGCGGGGCTGTGGGAACTGCCCGCCGGCCAGCAGGCCCAGGAACGCGGCACCACCGAGGCCGTACGGATCGCCGGCCGGCATCTGATCGAGGGGCACACGTTCCTCGACGGGCGGGTCCGGGACGTGGCCTCGCGGCTCGGGTTCGAACTGCCCAACCAGCCGAGCGAGCAGCAGCGCGGGTGGCTCAGCACCATGGACGCGGCCCACGGCGAGGACTTCGACCGTGAGTTCGCCAACCTGCTGCGGATGGCGCACGGCAAGGTGTTCTCCGTCGTCGCGCAGGTCCGCGCGAGCACCCGAAACTCCCTGGTCCGTGCCCTCGCCGACGACGCGAACAGGACCGTCCTCGACCACATCCAGGTCCTGGAGGCCACGGGGTACGTCGACTTCGACGCCCTCGCCCAGGGCATGGCCGCCGCGAGCACCCCGCCACTCACCAACTCCCCGGCCCCGCCCGGCCCGACGACCGCCCCCGTGTCCGCCGTGCCGGTGACACCCTCGCCGGCCGCGACCTATCCGCTGCCGCCTCCGGCGACCAGCCCGCCGCCGAGGCCGGCGGAGCCCACCCGGACACCCTGAACAGGCCCGGATTCCGCCACCGCGCATACGTCGCGTACCGGCCATACCTCGTCCATATCCTGAAAGCCCATGGCGTTCCGGGCACCCTTCGCATAGAACAACGGCATGTTCTGGTCCTTCCTCCTGCTGCTGGCCTGGATCGCCGCCGGTACGGCGTGCCTCCGGCTGTGTCTGGCCGCCGTGCACGCGGCTGCCGTCGATCCGGACGCGGGCCCCGGCGGACGCGGGCATGACCTGACGCTGTACGAGGCCGCGTTCCTGTCCGGCGGACCGGCGCGGGTCGCCGATCTCACGCTGGTGTCGATGGCCCGCCAACGGCGGCTGCTGCTCGCCCACACCGGCTGGGCGACCGTCGTGGACCCGAGCGGGCGCGACGAGATGGAACGGTCGGTGATAGGCGCCATCGGGCCGGAGGGTCAGTCGCGCATCGCTCCGGTACGGACGGCCGCGGCCGGCACGGAGGCCGTACGGAGGCTCGCGGACCGGCTCGTCGCGGCGGGCCTGGCCGTGCCCGAGGGCACCAGGCGCGGGATCGCGTTCGCGGTCCGTCAGGCGCGGGCAGCCGCGCTGGCCGTCGTCGTGCTGGGCGCGGTGGCCCTGCTGATGCCGGGGCGGGGTGCCGTGCCGCGCGACCTGGTCGCCCTCTGGTTCGCGCTCCCCCTCGTCCTCACCCTGAGCTGCCTCGCCATCGCGCGGATCGAGGTCCACCCGTACTCGCGCTGGGCGTCACCGGCCGGACAACGGCTGCTCACCACCCTGACCCGCCGGACCAGGACCGCCGACATCCACAGCTCCGGCGACGAACGCACGTACCTCACCTCCGTCGCCGTACTCGGGGTCCGCGCGGTCGACGAGCCCGATCTGCGCGCCGCCTTCGCGCACCGGGAGCCGTAGGGCCGGTCCGGCGGATCATGGCGGACACCCCGGCGCCCCGGGGGTGTGCGGGGGCGCATAGGAGTGCTCGCGGCGACACCGGGCGGGCGGTGCTTGCCTTCGCCGACCGGCGCCCGAAACATCCCTTCTGTTGCCACCGAAGGGATACGCGATGCGAGCTGCCGCCCTCTACTCTGCTGCCGGGTCCTTGCTGCTGACCACTCTGGCCGCCGCCCCGGCGGACAGCGCCCCGGGCCGGTCCGGCCTACCGGGAGGTCCCGGCTCGGCCGAGTTCCGGGGTTCCGTGCTGGCCGCCGCGCGCGCCGGGGCGGCCGGTATCCGCTTCGGGAAGTGCGCGGAGGCGGAGGAACTGCCGGACAGTGTGCGCTGCGGCACCGTCACCGTGCCGCTCGACTACGCGCACCCCGACGGCAAGCAGATCAAGCTCACCGTCAGCCGCACGGAGGCGACCGGCAAGGACCCGCGCGACCCCGAGCACAAGGTGGAGCGCCAGGGCGCCCTCGTCTACAACCCGGGCGGCCCCGGCGCGTCCGGCATGTTCTTCCCGATGATCGGCGTCATCCCGGAGTGGAAGCGCATCGCAGGGGCGTACGACCTGGTCGGATACGCCCCGCGCGGGGTGGCCCGGTCGGCGCCGCTGTCCTGCAAGGACCCGAAGCACTTCTTCAAGGGACCCACACCGGCACCGCTGCATCCCTCGGAGTCGTACAAGAGGGAGCGGATCGCCGAGGCGAAGGCGTACGCGCGCGGGTGCGCCGAACGCTCGGGCGACGCGCTGCGCCACTACCACTCCCTCAACAACGCCCGTGACCTGGACGTTCTGCGCGCCGCGCTCGGCGAGGACCGGCTGACGTTCATGGGCGCCTCGTACGGCACGTACTTCGGGGCGCTGTACGCGACGCTGTTCCCCTCGCACGTACGGCGGATGGTGTTCGACTCGGTGGTGAACCCGGACCCGGCCGGGATCTGGTACCGCAGCAACCTCGACCAGTCGGCCGCGTTCGAGAACCGCTGGGCGGACTTCCGGGCGTGGGTGGCCCGGCACGACGACGTGTACGGGCTCGGCGCCACGCCGGAGGCGGTGCGGCGGAGTTACGACAGGGCGGCGGCCCGGCTCGCCGCCGAGCCGGCCGACGGGAAGGTGGGACCGGGACAGTTGCAGGGCGCGTTCCTGCAGGCCGGGTACTACGACGACTACTGGCCGCACCGCGCCCACGCCCTGGCCGCCTACCTCAAGGGTGATCCGCAGCCGCTGATCGACCAGGCGGCGCCGGTGACGGAGGCGGCCGTCGAGGCGGAGAACGGCAACGCGGTCTACACGGCCGTCGAGTGCAACGACGCGCCCTGGCCGACGAGTTGGCGGGTCTGGGACCGGGACAACACTCGGCTCGCGCGCACGGCGCCCTTCGAGACCTGGGACAACGCGTGGATGAACCTGCCGTGCGCCTACTGGCCGGCGCCCCGGCAGACGCCCCTCGACGTGCGGACCGGGCCGGGCGAGCTGCCACCGGTGCTGATCCTGGCGGCCGAGCGGGACGCGGCGACACCGTACGCGGGCGCGCTCGAACTGCGGCGCCGACTGCCCGGCTCGGCCCTGGTGACCGAGCGGGGCGCGGGCACGCACGGCATCGCGGGCGGCCCGAACCGGTGCGTCAACGCCCACCTGGACGCGTATCTGCTGACGGGCCGCCTGCCGGGGCGGAGCGCGGACTGCGCCCCGCACGCCGAACCGCGACCCGCGGCCCCGGGCGGCCGTTCCGGCAAGGGAAAGGCAGCCTGAAGCATCCGGGAGCCGCCGTGAGGAGACCGCCGATCAGCTCGCCGGTCTCCTCACGGCAGCCCGTGCCGCATCTCCCGGGGGACGAACCCCGGCACCCCGGCCGCCCGGAGAGCACCGCCTCCGGTCAGGCGAGCCCTTCGATCAGTTCGGCAACCGCCTTGCGGCGCCCGGTGTAGAACGGGACCTCTTCGCGGACGTGCATACGGGCCTCGGAGGCGCGGAGGTGGCGCATGAGGTCGACGATGCGGTACAGCTCGTCGGCCTCGAAGGCCAGCAGCCACTCGTAGTCGCCGAGGGAGAACGAGGCGACCGTGTTGGCGCGCACGTCCGGGTAGCCGCGGGCCATCTTGCCGTGGTCGGCGAGCATCCGGCGACGGTCCTCGTCGGGCAGCAGGTACCAGTCGTACGAGCGCACGAACGGGTAGACGCTGATGTAGTTCCGGGGCGTCTCGTCGGCCAGGAAGGCGGGGATGTGCGAGCGGTTGAACTCGGCGGGACGGTGCAGCGCCATGTTCGACCACACCGGTTCCAGGGCGCGGCCCAGCCTGGTGCGGCGGAAGAGGTTGTACGCCTCCTGGAGCTGGTCGGCGGTCTCGGCGTGCCACCAGATCATCAGGTCGGCGTCGGCGCGCAGCCCCGAGACGTCGTACGTGCCGCGGACGGTCACGTCCTTCGCGGCGAGCTGGTCGAAGAGCTCCTGGACCTCGTCGGCGTAGCCCGTGCGGTCCTCGGGCAGGACGTCCTTCAGCTTGAAGACGGACCACAGGGTGTAGCGGATGGCCTCGTTGAGGTCCTTGGCCAGCTTGCCCTTGTTCGGGATGCGGGCCGCGTCGGTGGTGGGGGCGTCGTCACTCATGCGCCTATTCTCCCGCTCCGCCGGGCGCGCTTCGCACCGGGTCGGCATCGAGCGGCTCCGGCGGCTGAACGGGCCGAAGCGGTCCGAGCGCGTCGACGGCCGCGTACGCGCTCGCGATGCAGGCCGGGATGCCGACCCCGTCGTACGCCGCGCCGCACACGGCGAGACCCGGGAGCTTGGCGATGTGTTCGCGGATGCGGTCCACGCGCGCGTGGTGGCCGACGGGGTACTGGGGCAGGCCGTCGTCCCAGCGGGTGACGCGGGTCTCGACGGGGGCCGCCGTGAGTCCGGTCGCCTCCTTGAGGTCGTGGCGTGAGACCTCGACCAGGTCGGCGTCGGGGCGCTGGAGGATCTCCGTCTCCGCGTACCGCCCCACGGAGGTCCGCAGGACGAGCAGGTCCGGGTTCTCGTCGGCGATCCAGCCCCACTTCTGGGAGGCGAACGTCGACGCCTTGATGGTGCGTCCGTCGACGGGCGGCACCAGGAAGCCGCTGCCCTCGGGGAGGCTGCCGTCGGCGCAGCGGTAGGCCAGGGTGATCAGGGCCATCGAGGCGTACTCCACGCCCGCGAGTTCGGCGGCGGCGGCCGGTGCCTCGGCGCGGAGCAGACCGGCAGCCACCGGGGTCGGTACGGCGACGACGACCCCGTCGGCGTCGAGCACCCGCTCCCCGGCGACGACCCGCCACGCCGCCGGCGTCCTGGCCGTCCGGCGAAGCTCGGTCACGGGTGCCCCTGTGACGATCTCGCCGCCCCTCGCGCGCACCGACTCCGCGACGGCGAGCGGCAGTTGGCCCACGCCTCCCTGGATGCCCATGAAGACCGGACCGCCCTGCTGGGGAGCAGCGGCCATCCGGGCCTGGATGCCGCGCACGCCCTCCGTCAGGGACGCGTGCTTCTTCGCCACCTCGAAGAGCTGGGGTACGGCCGAGCGCATCGAGATGCGGTACGCGTCGCCCGCGTACACCCCGCCCAGCAGCGGCTCGACCAGCCGGTCGACGACCTCGCGGCCGAGGCGCGCGGCGACGAACTCCCCCACCGCCACGTCGTCCCCGACCTCCGTGCGCGGCAGGTCGGCGTCGCGCCCGATACGGGCCAGTCCCTCGTCCGACAGGACACCGGCCAGGACCGAGGCGCTGCCGGGAACGCCCATGACGTGCCCCTTGGGAAAGGGGCGCAGGGCGCCCCGGGTCCAGATCGAGGCCGTCGAGGTGGCGGGCGGCCGGAGCAGGTCGCCGAGGCCCACCTCACGTGCCAGCGCGACGGCTTCGGGCCTCCGCGCAAGCATCGACTCGGCGCCGAGATCGACCCGCGCGCCCGCGATCTCGCCGGGCAACAGCTTGCCGCCGACGCGTTCCGACGCCTCCAGGACCGTGACTCTCACACCCCGGTCCAGCAGCCGGTGGGCGGCGGCCAGACCCGCGATCCCGCCCCCGATGACGACGACATGCCCGGCACCCGCACGGGCCTCCACTGCGCTCATGCCACCAGCCTCTCAGACCCCACTGACACTCCCGTCGGCGCACGCCTCGCCCCCGGTGTCCTGCACGAGTCCCGACCGTGACCTCATCGGGACCGTAACCGGCCAACGTCCCGGCCCCTTCAGGCGTCGAAGGAGCGTCAGTCGTGCACCACGACATCGCAAGACATTCCAAACAGTACAAAAATTCCAAAACGTTCCGACGACAGCCCTCGGGGGGATCCGCAAGATGAACACCCTGCGCACAACCCATGCACGACACCATGTACGTCCTGTTCAGGCCCTGGCGGGCATCCTCCTCGCCGCGGCCCTCGCGCTCACCGGCTGCGGCGCCGGCGCCAACGACATCGGCACGACCAGCGACTCGGGAGGCTCCGCGAAGAAGGCCGACTCGGGCGCCCTGGAGGACCAGGCCGGGTCCTACAGCAAGCCGGGCGCCCAGGCCAGTGCGGCGCCCCAGACGGCGGTCGGCCCGCACATCATCCGCACCGTGTCCGTCTCCGTGCAGGTCAAGGACGTGTCGAAGGCCTTGGCCAAGGTCCGCACCGCCACGGCGAACGCGGGCGGTTTCGTCGGCAGCGAGACGACGACCCTGGACGAGGAGGAGGGCGGCGAGAACACCGACGTCGTCCTGCGGGTGCCCGTCGCCGAGTACGAACAGGTCCTCAAGGCCCTGGAGGGCACCGGCAAGCTCCTGCACCGGGAGGCGGAGGCGAAGGACGTCACCGAGCAGGTCGTCGACGTGGAGAGCCGCATCACCACGCAGCGCGCCAGTGTGAACCGCATCCGCGAGCTGATGGACAAGGCCACCAAGCTCTCCGACGTGGTCACGCTGGAGGGCGAGTTGAGTCGCCGTCAGGCCGACCTGGAGTCACTGCTCGCCCGCCAGGCCTCCCTCAAGGACCGCACCTCCCTGGCCACGATCAACCTCTCCCTGTCCGAGACCCCGCCCAAGGAGTCCGACGAGAACGACGACCCGGGCGTCCTGGACGCCCTCTCCGGCGGCTGGAGCGCGTTCGTGTCGATGCTGCGCTGGATCGTGGTGGCCCTCGCCGCGGTACTGCCGTTCGCGGCTGTGGCGGCCCTGCTGGTGTTCGCGTGGCTGCGCCTCACCCGCAACCGCCGACTGCGCCCCGCACCGGCGACAGCCACGGGCCCCGCACCGGCGGCCTCCCTGCCGACGGCTCCCCCGGCACAGCCGAACGGCCCGGACCAGGACTGAAACGAAGGGTCCCCGTAGCGTGTTCGCATGAGCATGAGTGATGGCGATGCCGATGGCCGTACGAGCGACACGAAGCGTGGGACCGAGCGTCTGGTGGTGATCGGCGGCGACGCGGCGGGCATGTCCGCCGCGTCGCAGGCACGCCGGCTCAGGAAACCCGGCGAACTGGAGATCGTGGCGTTCGAACGCGGCAACTTCACCTCCTACTCGGCGTGCGGCATCCCCTACTGGGTGAGCGGCGACGTCCCGGACCGGGACATGCTGATCGCCCGCTCGGCCGAGGAGCACCGGGCCCGCGACATCGACCTGCGCATGCGTACCGAGGTCGTGGAGATCGACGTTCCGGGCGGCCGGGTACGCGCCCGTGACCTGGAAACGGGCGCCGAGTCATGGACGTCGTACGACAAACTGGTGATCGCCACGGGCGCCCGTCCGATCCGCCCCTCACTGCCGGGTGTCGACGCCCCCGGGGTACACGGCGTACAGACCCTGGACGACGGCCAGGCACTCCTGGACTCCCTGGCCACCACCAGGGGCCGCCGCGCGGTCGTGGTCGGCGCGGGCTACATCGGCGTGGAGATGGCCGAGGCGCTCATCAAGCGCGGCTACGAGGTGACGGTCGTCAACCGAAGCAGGGAACCGATGTCCACGCTCGACCCGGACATGGGCAGCCTGGTGCACGAGGCGATGGAGGGCCTGGGCATCACCATGGTGAACGACGCCGAGGTCACCAAGCTGCTCACCGGCGACGACGGCCGGGTCCGCGCTGTGGCCACCGAGGACGCCGAGTACCCGGCGGACGTGGTCGTGCTCGGCATCGGCGTCCGCCCCGAGACGACGCTCGCACAGGCGGCGGGACTGCCCGTGGGCGACCACGGCGGCCTTCTCACCGACCTGGCGATGCGGGTGCGCGGGCAAGGGAACATCTGGGCCGGCGGCGACTGTGTCGAGGTCCTGGACCTCGTCTCCGGCCAGGAACGGCACATCGCCCTCGGCACGCACGCCAACAAGCACGGCCAGGTCATCGGCGCGAACGCGGGCGGCGGCTACGCCACCTTCCCCGGCGTGGTCGGCACCGCCGTGAGCAAGGTGTGCGACCTGGAGATCGCCCGCACCGGCCTGCTGGAAAAGGACGCGCGCCGGGCGGGCTTCCGGTTCGTATCGGTCACCATCGAGTCGACGAACAGCGCGGGCTACTTCCCAGGCGCAGCCCTGATGACGGTGAAAATGCTCGCCGAACACCGCACGGGCCGTCTCCTCGGCGTCCAGATCGTCGGCCGCGAGGGCGCGGCGAAGCGGGTGGACATCGCCGCGGTGGCCCTCACGGCATCCATGACGGTCGAACAGATGACAGCCCTGGACCTGGGCTACGCCCCACCGTTCTCCCCGGTCTGGGACCCGATATTGGTAGCAGCCAGGAAGGCAAGCACGGCGATCCGCAAGGGTGCCTTCTAGCTACGCAGAGGGTGCCTTCCGAACAGGCGCACGAGGAACCCACCCAGGGGCGCGGGGAACTGCGCGACAAGCCACAACGGACCCGCACCCGGTGTCAAACCGCACCCCCTGCGGCGCTACGCCGTCCCGTTGATCCGGTCGATAGCCTGCCGAGCCTGCTCCGCCGGCGGCCGGGACGGCAACGCGGACACGGACGCCGACGCCGAAACAGACGGCGCCTGCTGCTGAGCCTGTGCCGGCTTCGCGTGGGCGCCGAGCCCACTGGACCGCAGCCGATGGCTCACCGCCTCGTCGAGCGACACCGGCCGCTGCATCTGCGTGGCCAGCCGTCCCGCCTCCTGGCCGAGCCGGGCCACGTCCTCCCATGGCAGGTGGACCACCAGCGCGATTTCGGCCTCGCCGTTCGGCAGAGCCTGCACCGACTGCATCGGAGGAGTAACTCGGTCGTTCATCGCCTGTTCCTCACGTCGTCCCCGCGACCGCCTTCGTCGTGCCGCGGACGTTGAGGACAGATACGGACACACGGACAGTCGCGTTCACCGATTCGCGAGACGCATCGCGGGCAGTAATTCCTTGTGGTCATCCCCGTCCATGACGTGAACCCCGCAAGCCGCACCCCCTGGGTCACGTACGCGCTGATCGCCGCCAACGTCCTCGTGTTCCTCTCCATGCCCGGCACAGTGGGCTCGGTGACGGGCGAGAGCGGCCTGGCACAGTTGTGCCATCTCCAGGCCTTCCTGGACCAATATGCCGCCGTACCACAGGAGTTGATCCACCATCAGCTGCCGCGCCTGGTGCCGACGGGCGACGTCGGGATCGGCGCCGGAGGCCCCGGCTGTGTGGTCGGCCCTCCGGGCTACGACAAGTCCCCCGCGCTCTCCGTGTTCACGGCGATGTTCCTGCACGGCGGCTGGCTGCATCTGCTGGGCAACATGCTGTTCCTGCTGATCTTCGGAAACAACATCGAGGACCGCCTCGGACATGTGCGGTACGCGCTCTTCTACGTCGCATGCGGCTACGCGGCGTCGTACGGCTTCGCGCTCGTCAACGCCGACTCGGGCGACCCCCTGATCGGCGCCTCAGGGGCGATCGCCGGTGTCCTGGGCGCCTATCTGGTGCTGTTCCCGAAGGTCAGGGTCTGGGTCCTGGTGCCCTTCCTGGTCTTCCTGCCGCTGCGGCTGCCCGCCTGGATGGTGCTGGGCTTCTGGTTCGTGCTGCAGGCGGTGTACTCGTCGGGCGAGGGCGTCACCGGGGCCGGCACCGTGGCGTACGCCGCCCATGTCGTCGGCTTCCTCGCGGGCATGCTGCTCGCCTGGCCGCTCAGGGCAGGCACCCCGCCGCCGCCCGAGCCGGGCCGCCTGCTGTGGGGCAGGCAGGCACGGCATACGTGGTGACGGGCGCCACCCCCGACTCGGCGAATCAGCGGGCGGTGTTCGTGTGGACGTACTCCACGAGGCGGGTCAGGGCGTCCGGGGGCGTGTTCGGCATGACGCCGTGGCCGAGGTTGAAGATGTGTCCCTCCAGGCCCTTCGCGGAGTCGAGGACCTCGCGGGTCTTGGCCTCGACGGCCTCCGTGGAGGCGAACAGGACCGTCGGGTCGAGGTTGCCCTGGAGCGCCTTTCCGGGGCCGATGCGACGGGCGGCCTCGTCGAGCGGGACGCGATAGTCGACGCCCATGACGTCCACACCGGCCTCGCTCATGGGGGCGAGCAGCTCGCCGGTGCCGACGCCGAAGTGGATTCGCGGCACGCCGTACCCCTCGACGGCCTTGAAGACCTTCCGGGAGGCCGGGAGGACCGAGCGGCGGTAGTCGGCCGGGGCGAGGGCGCCGGCCCAAGAGTCGAACAGCTGGACGGCGCTGGCGCCCGCCTCGATCTGGACCTTGAGGAAGGCCGCCGTGATCGCGGCGAGGCGGTCGAGGAGGTCGGCCCAGAGCTGCGGGTCGCCGTACATGATCGCCTTGGCGTTCTCGTACGTCCGCGACGGGCCGCCCTCGACGAGATAGCTCGCGAGGGTGAAGGGCGCGCCGGCGAAGCCGATGAGCGGGGTGGAGCCGAGCTCACGGGTGAGCAGGCCGATGGCCTCGGTGACGTACGGGACGTCCTCGGGGGTGAGGTCGCGGAGCTGGGCGAGGTCCGCGCGGGTACGGATCGGCTTCTCGACGACCGGGCCGACGCCGGGCTTGATGTCGAGGTCGATGCCGATGGCCTTGAGGGGGACGACGATGTCGCTGAAGTAGATCGCCGCGTCCACTTCGTGCCGGCGCACCGGCTGGAGGGTGATCTCGGCGACCAGCTCGGGCCGGGTGCAGGACTCCAGCATGGGGATGCCCGCGCGGACCTTGTGGTACTCGGGCAGGGAGCGCCCGGCCTGGCGCATGAACCACACGGGCGTGTGCGGCACCGGCTCGCGTCTGCACGCCTTCAGGAAGGCGGAATCCTGCACGGCGTCGTTCTTGACGGCGGCAGACGTCGCTGTCGGCTGCTGGCCCGCGGGGCTCTGGTTCGCGCTCACGACCAGAAGTCTCGCACGCCCCACCGACAGTCCCGCGAACAGCCCTGCCGACGGCTCTCACCGGACTGTGGCCCGTCCCACGGGTGTCCCTCCCCGCACAGAGGCTCCGTTCCCCTTAATCTTCCCCGCATGGCTGCGGCTCAAGGACGACTGTCGGACGGCGCTGGTGGAATGGACGACGCGAAGGGGGGAGACCGGGATGCGGTGGAGACGGCTCCGTTGCCCTTCCGGGCCGCTGTCGACGCGTTGCGGACCGCGCGGCTGAGGCCGCAGATCGAGATCGAACCGACGCGGGCGCCCCAGCGCCTGGCTCCGTACGCGTACGCACTGGAGGCGGCGGTGGTCGACGGCGAGGAGGATCTGGCCGACGGCCGGCTCGTCCTGCTGCACGACCCGGCCGGGCACGACGCCTGGCAGGGCTCCTTCCGGCTGGTGACGCTGGTGCGCGCCGAGCTGGAGCCGGAGATGGCCGCCGACCCGCTGCTGCCCGACGTGTGCTGGTCATGGCTCACCGGGGCGCTGCAGGCGCGCGGGCTGTCGTACGGCGAGGCCAGCGGCACGGTCACGCGCGCGAGTTCGCACTACTTCGGCGGGATGTCGGAGCGGCCGCCCGCCTCCCAGATCGAGATCCGTGCCTCCTGGACGCCCCGTGAGGGCCTCGGCGGTGCCCCGGACACCGCGTCCCACCTCGCCTCCTGGTGCGACCTGCTCGCCCAGATCGCGGGCCTGCCACCGGCCGGCCCCGGGGACGCGTCGGTGGTGACGCTGCCCCAGCGTCGGGGGCCCCAGTCCCGCTGACCCACCCTGAGCACCCGCTGACCCACTGAACGGCCTTGCGGTCCCCGTACGGGGACCGCAAGGCCGTTCCTCTGCGCCCCCTCCATGCACCCTCTCCCTCCCGGTATCGGCACGCCGTCTTTAGTAGCTCTTTGTCGATACGGCCACTTTCGGCCGCGTATCGACGCAGAGCGAAACCGTTCGGTCTTCGGATGATCGATCGCGTGTCCGAATTGCACGGATTGTTACTCACCAGATCGTGATCTTTCTCTAAAGGAGCACAGGTTTGATGCCGAAGACCTCTGTGACCTTGAAAGCACGGTCGATCCGGTTTCACCCCCAGGACCGGATCCGTTCCGCACTCCAGGAGGCCTGGTGTCCGTTCTTCTTGAGCAGCCCGCAAGCCTGGTCGCCTACCGCCCGAACAAGCCGACCGCCATGGTGGTCGTGGCCGACCCCCGCGTCCGCTCCACCGTCACCCGCCATCTGTGGGCGCTCGGTGTGCGCGATGTGATCGAGGCCTCGTCCATCGCGGAGGCTCGTCCCCGCATCGGCAACCCCCGCGACATCTGCGTCGCCGACGTCCACCTGCCCGACGGCAGCGGGCTCACCCTGCTGTCCGAGACCCGTGCCGCGGGCTGGCCCAACGGCCTGGCCCTGTCCGCCGCCGACGACATCGGAGCCGTGCGCAACGCCCTCGCGGGCGGCGTGAAGGGCTACGTCGTCACCGGCACCCGCAACAACATCGGGCTTCCCAACCGACCGGGCGGCGCCCCCATCGGCGCCGGCGCCCGTATGCACCGCCGTCCCCCGGGCGCCCCGAGCCACCCGGGCGGCTACCGCGAGCTGTCCGGCCGCGAGGTCGAGGTCCTGCGACTGGTCGCCGAGGGCCAGTCGAACAAGGCGATCGGCGTCTCCATGGGCCTGTCCGCGCTGACCGTCAAGAGCCACCTCGCCCGTATCGCCCGCAAGCTGGGCACGGGTGACCGTGCCGGGATGGTGGCGGTGGCCCTGCGGACCGGAATCATCCACTGACACCGATCCTGATCCCGACCTGATCACCGGCCTTGATCACTGATCCTGATCACTGACGAACGACCATCGGCGACCGGCCACTGACGACCGCTTCGCCCCCACTCCTGACCGAGATGACCGACAGAATTCACTGACACGTGTGACACGTGACCGGTTTACGACCCCAAGGCGCCCGCCGACGGAACGTTCCGTCGGCGGGCGCCGTCCATACACAGATACCCTTGACAGGTGACCGAAGCCCAAGAGACCGCAGCAGACAGCTCACTGCGAACCACCGGAGGCGCTCCTCCGGACGACAACGGATCTTCTGAGGCTCAGGCGCCGATCCCGCTCCTCGAACCCCGTGACGGGATTCCGCCCGTCGTCGCCGACGAGAACTCGCTCGCCGAGGTCATCGCCGCGTTCGCCGCGGGCACCGGCCCGGTCGCCGTCGACGCCGAACGCGCGTCCGGTTACCGCTACGGACAGCGCGCCTATCTGGTGCAGTTGCGTCGTGAGGGCGCCGGCACCGCACTCATCGACCCCGTCGCCTGCCCCGACCTGTCGGGCCTCGGTGAGGCGCTCAGCGGCGTGGAATGGGTGCTGCACGCCGCCACCCAGGACCTGCCCTGTCTCCGCGAGATAGGTATGGTCCCCACTCGCCTGTTCGACACCGAACTGGCCGGACGGCTGGCCGGGTTCCCCCGGGTCGGCCTGGGCGCGATGGTCGAGGGTGTCCTGGGCTTCGTACTCGAGAAGGGCCACTCCGCGGTCGACTGGTCGACCCGGCCGCTGCCCGAGCCCTGGCTGCGGTACGCGGCACTTGACGTCGAACTCCTGGTCGACCTGCGGGACGCGCTGGAGAAGGAGCTGGACCGGCAGGGCAAGCTGGAGTGGGCCCGCGAGGAGTTCGACGCCATCGCTTCGGCGCCGCCGCCTGAGCCCCGCAAGGACCCCTGGCGGCGTACGTCCGGAATGCACAAGGTGCGTCGGCGCCGGCAGCTGGCCGTCGTACGGGAGCTGTGGGAGACCCGGGACGGGATCGCGCAGCGCCGTGACGTGTCTCCGGGCAAGGTGCTGTCGGACGCGGCCATCGTCGAGGCCGCGCTCGCCCTGCCGGTCAACGTCCACGCACTGGCCGGGCTGACCGGCTTCGGGCATCGGATGGGGCGGCGGCAGCTGGAGCAGTGGCAGGCGGCGGTGGACAGCGTGAAGGAACTCACCGACGCGCAGCTGCCCCAGCCGGGGCAGCCCGTGATCGGGCCTCCGCCGCCGCGCGCCTGGGCCGACAAGGATCCGGTGGCCGCGGCCCGGTTGTCCGCCGCGCGGGCCGGGGTTTCCGCCCTGGCCGAGCAGCTGAACATGCCTCAGGAGAATCTGATCACCCCGGACACGGTGAGAAGGGTCTGCTGGGAGCCGCCCACTCCTGTGGACGCAGGGGCCGTGGCGATCGCCCTCGCGGGGTACGGGGCCAGGACCTGGCAGGTGGAGCAGGTGACACCGGTTCTGGTCGAGGCACTCTCCGCCGAGGCACCATAGACACAGTGCGGGATCACCTGGTCGCTCCCTTCATGAAGCCGTTGTAGATGAACCTCTGCAACGACAGAAAAGCGATCAGTGTCGGCAGGATGACCAGGACCGCACCGGCCGAGATGGTCTCCCAGTGGGCCGCGAAGGGTCCCTTGAAGCGGAAAAGGGACGTCGAAATCACGCCAAGATCTTCGGACGGCATGTAGAGGAAGGGGATGTAGAAGTCGTTGTAGACGGTGATCCCCTTCACGATCACCACCGTGGCGATCGCCGGCCTGAGCAGCGGGAAGATGATCTTCCGGTAGATCGTGAAGGCGTTGGCTCCGTCGAGGCGTGCCGACTCGTCCAGGGAGATCGGGATCGACCGGACGAACTGCAGGAAGATGTAGATCGACACGATGTCCGTGCCCATGTAGAGCACGATGGGCGCCCAGAGGGTGTCGAACATGCCGAAGCTGTTGACGATCTGGAACGTCGCCACCTGCGTGGTGACGCCGGGGACCAGGGTCGCCACCAGGAACAGGGCGATCACCAGTTTCCGGAAGCGGAACGTGAAGCGGTCGATCGCGTACGCCGTCATCGAGCCGATGAGGACGGTTCCCGTGACGGCGAACAACAGGATGAAGGCCGTGTTGGCGAACGCGGCCAGCATCTCGCCGTCCTGGAACGCCGTCACGTAGTTGGTGAAGTTCAGGAGGTCGCCCGGCAGCGAGAGCGCCCCGCTGTCGTCCGCCATCTCCTGCTCGGACTTGAGCGAGGTCAGCACGATCACGGCCAGCGGCAGCAGGACGACGACGACCGCGAGGACCAGGGACAGGTACACGAACGTACGGGCAACCGCTCGGCGCGTCATACGAGATCCACCCTGTCGTCCGGAACGAGCCACCGCTGTACCCAGGTCGCGGCGAGCACGATCAGCAGCAGTACGACGGCCGCCGCCGAGGCGAGCCCCGTCTTGTTGAACTGGAACGCCAGCTTCACCGTCTGGATCACGAAGGTCTCGGTGCCGGTCGCCCCGCCGGTCATGATGTACGGGATCTCGAAGACCGACAGCGAGCCCGAGATCGAAAGGATCACGGTCAGGCTCAGCACCGGTTTGATGCCCGGCGCGATGATGTACCGGAACTGGTGCCAGCGGTTCGCCCCGTCGAGTTCCGCCGCCTCGTACAACTCCCCCGGGATGGACTGGATCGCGCCCAGGAACAGCACGAAGTTCAGGCCCGTGTAGCGCCAGACCGAGACGCCGGCGAGCGAGATGTTCGCCGAGGCCGGCGTGCCCAGCCAGGCGTGGCCGGTGTGGACGCCGAACACGCCCAGCACCGAGTCGAGGGTGCCGCCGTCCTGGAAGAAGTAGAGGAACACGAAGCCGATCGCTACCCCGTTGATCAGGTACGGGAAGAACAGCACGCCCTTGAAGAAGTTCCGGAAACGGACGTTGAAGCTGAGGATCGTCGCGAAGTAGAGCGCGGCGACGATCTGGAGCGCGGAGGCGGCGAGGTAGTAGCCGCTGACGAAGAAGACCTCGAACAGCTCGGGGCGGGTGAGGAGTTCGGTGTAGTTCTCGGCGCCCGTGTAGTGCAGTTCGGGGCTGACGCCGTCCCAGTCGGTGAAGCTGTACGCGACCATGTTGACGATCGGCGCGTAGGTGAAGGTCAGGAGCAGCGCGAGCGGGGCGATCAGGAACAGCCAGGGGGTCACCCCCCGCCACAGGCGTGCCCTGCGCGGGGGTGACGGCGGGCCCGGGGTGCCGGTGGCGGGCGGGGGCGGCGGTTCCTTCCGTCGCGCCGCCCTTCGCCCCGTCAGGCCGGCCTCGGTCGTGTCCGTCACTGCGTCCCCACGGACTGCTGGGCGTCGGTCCAGCGCTTGCCGAGGTCCCCGAGGAAGTCGTCGAGGCTGCCCTTGCGGGCGCCGCGGGCCAGGTCGACGAGATCCTGGCGGTAGTCCGGGGCGTAGAGACCGACCTCCGACTCGGTGTCGATGAGCTTGAGCTGCGCGCCCGCGGTGTCGTCGACCTCGATGAACTTCACCCCCGCCTCTTCGTACGGCTGAAGCACCTCGGGCAGCGGAGCGTCCTTCAGCGGGGAGATGGCCAGGTTGTCGTCCGCGTAACCGGACTTGTCGGTGAACCAGTCGATCCAGGCCCGGGCCGCCTCCTTGTGCTTGCTGTGGACGTTGACGGCCTGGTTGTAGTCGGGGCCGACAACGGCGCAGAACTCTCCGCCGACCTGGGCCGGGAAGGGCATGAAGCCGATGTCGGCGGGGTCGACGCCGGCCTTCTTCGCGGCGTCCTGGAACTGGACGATCGCCCAGGTGCCGAGCCACTGCGTGGCGATCTCGCCCTTCGCCATCCGGGGCTTGGACGCCTCCCAGTTGGTGGTCGTCGGGTCCTTCTCGGCGAGCCCGTCGTGCACGATGTCGTACAGCAGGGTGTCGCCGACGCGCAGGTCCGCACCCTTGGCCCATGGGTCGCTCTCGACCAGCTTCGTCGTCGCCCCGGTGTCGCAGCCGACCGAGCCGTTGACGGACGTCCATGACGTGAGCGGCCACTGGGCGGCGAAGTTGGTGTAGTACGGGTCCGCGTCCGTCTTCGACTTGATCGCCTTCAGGGCGGTGATGAACTCGGCGGGGGTGGTGGGCCAGTCGGTGATCCCGGCCTCCTGCCAGATCCTCTTGTTGTAGAGGAACCCGGGAGCCACTCCTACCGGACTCTGGCCGTAGACCTTGCCGCCGACGGTGGTGAAGTCGGTGAAGCGGTACTTCTTGGCGCGCTCCGCCCGGGTGCCGAGCGAGGCGAAGAACTTCGGGTAGTCGCTCTTCTTGATCACGGCGGGGATCAGCAGGACATCGCCGTAGTTCTCCGTGTTCATCCGGATCTTGACTTCGGCCTCGTAGTTGGTGAGGCCCTCGAACTCGACCTTCACCTTCGGGTACGTCTTCCGGAAGTCGTCGGCGTACTTCTTCAACGTTCCGTCCTGCAGGAGATCGGTCCGCACGGTCAGGACCTTGATGGTGCCGGTCACTCTTGACGGATCGTCAGGCGCTTTGGCGTCGGCGCCCTTTGACGTTCCTCCGGTTCCGGTGCACGCGGAGAGCAACAGGCCGGCGGTGAGGAGTGCGGGAATCATGCGGCGGTTCATGTGCGTCAGCTCCGTTCGGGACGGACGAGCACTACTGGGATGGCTGATTCGGCACTCTGACACCACTTACTGAACCGGTACAGTCCCTATTCCGCCAAGGGTGCCACCATATTTTCCGCGCCTGACCCCCGCGGGAATGGAACGGTTTAGGAGTGCGCATGCTGGAGGCCACACCACTCACCGAGGGCTGGACCGTGCGGTACGAGGCGGGCGAACTGCCGGCCGGCGTCCCCGGGTGTGTGCACACCGACCTGCTGGCGGCCGGAGTGATCCCGGACCCCTTCATCGGCCGGAACGAGGCGGAGGTCGCGTGGGTGGGGCGCCGCGAGTGGATGTACGAGACACAGCTCGCGGCCCCCTCTGCGCATGAGCGGACCGATCTCGTCTTCGACGGGCTCGACACCGCAGCCGAGATCCGGCTCGACGGTCAACTCCTGGGCCGGGTAAGGAACATGCACCGCTCCTACCGCTTCGACGTGACTGGTACGAGCGGGCGGCTGTCCGTGCTGTTCGCGTCTGCCTACGCCGAGGCCGAGGCCGTGCGGGAGCGGCTGGGTGAGCGGCCCGGTGCCTATGCCGAGCCCTACCAGTACATCCGGAAGATGGCCTGCTCCTTCGGCTGGGACTGGGGGCCGACCCTCGTCACCGCCGGGATCTGGCGGCCGGTACGCCTGGAGTACTGGTCGACGGCCCGGATCGCCCGGGTGCGCCCCGAGGTGACGGTCGACGAACACGGCCTGGGGCACGTGAAGTTGGCGGTCGACGTAGAGCGCACCAGAGTCGGGGCCGGGCTGACGCTGGAGGCCCGGGTGAGCGGTGGCGGACTTTCCGGTGGCGGTGAGGTACTGGCGCGCGGCGAGGTCGACGGGACCAGCGGAGTCGTACGGCTGGAAGTGCCCGACGTGGAGCTGTGGTGGCCTCGGGGTTACGGGCAACAAGCGCTCTACGAAGTTGAGTTGACGCTCCTCCATGGCGATGTCCCGCTGGACGGCTGGCAGCGGCGGGTCGGGTTCCGGACCGTCCGGCTCGACACGTCCTCCGACGCGCACGGGACCGGGTTCACCCTGGTCGTCAACGGGGAGCGGCTGTTCGCGCGGGGCGTCAACTGGATCCCGGACGACGTGTTCCCGTCCCGGATCACCCCGGAGCGGTACCGGGAACGGCTCGCACAGGCGGCAGGCGCCGGTGTGGACCTGGTCCGTGTGTGGGGCGGCGGGATCTACGAGAGCGAGGACTTCTACGACGTCTGCGACGAGTTGGGGCTGCTGGTCTGGCAGGACTTCCCCTTCGCGTGCGCCGCCTATCCCGAGGAGCAGCCGCTGCGCGGCGAGGTCGAGGCGGAGGCCCGGGAGAACGTCGTACGGCTGATGCCGCATCCCTCGCTCGTGCTGTGGAACGGGAACAACGAGAACCTGTGGGGCTTCAGGGACTGGGAGTGGGAGCGGCGGCTCGCCGGGGAGTCGTGGGGCGAGGGGTACTACCTGGGTGTACTGCCGCGCATCGTGGCCGAGTTGGACCCCACGCGGCCCTACACGGCGGGCAGTCCCTGGTCCGGGTCCTGGCAGCGGCATCCGAATGATCCGGCGCACGGTACGCACCACTCGTGGGAGGTGTGGAACCGGGAGGACTACGCCGACTACCGGCTCGAAGTCCCGCGTTTCGTGGCCGAGTTCGGGTGGCAGGCACCGGCGGCGTACGCCACGATGCGGCGCGCGCTGCCCGACGAGACACTCGCCTCGGACTCTCCCGGCATGCTGCATCACCAGAAGGCCGACGACGGGAACGGCAAGCTGGAGCGCGGGCTCGCCCGGCATTTCCCCTTGCCGGAGGGGGACTTCGACCGGTGGCACTACCTCACCCAGGTCAACCAGGCCCGTGCCGTCGCCGCCGGGATCGAGCACTGGCGTGCGCACTGGCCGGTGTGCGCGGGGACGATCGTCTGGCAGCTCAACGACTGCTGGCCGGTGACGTCCTGGGCGGCGGTCGACGGGGACGGGCGCGAGAAGCCGCTCTACCACGAGCTGCGACGGCTGTACGCGGACCGGCTGCTCAGCCTTCAAGTCCGGGGGGAGGAAGTGGTGTTGGCCGTCGTCAACCAGGCGGCGGAGAAGTGGGCGGGGACGGTTGAACTGCGGCGGGTGTCCGTGGACGGAAGCATGGTCGGTGAGTCGGTGCGGGTCGGGTTCGTGGCGGAGCGGCGGGCGGTCGCCGAGGTGCGGGTGCCGGGGGAACTCGTGCCGGTGGGGGCCAAGGAGTTCCTGGTCGCGGATGTCGACGCCGGTGCGGAGGGGGGCGGCGGGTCCGACGGGTCCAGCGGGGAGAGGCTGCGGGCGCTCTATTTTCCCGTGCCGGACCGTGAAGTCCCTTACCCCCGGCCTGAGTTCGACGTGAGTGTCACTCCGGGGGCGGTCACGGTGACGGCTCGTACCCTCGTACGGGATCTGCTGTTGCAGGCGGACCGGCTGGACCCGGGAGCGCGGGCCGATCGCGGGCTGGTGACCCTGTTGCCCGGGGAACGGGTGACCATCGGGGTGCGTGGCTGGGAGACTCCGGATGCCGAGACCGCCCGATCGGCCCTGTACTGCGTGGAGCCCGCCAGATGACGGCATTGCCGACCCCCCGCGTCACCATCAAGGACGTCGCCGCACGCGCCGGCGTGTCCAAGGGGGCCGTGTCCCTCGCCTTCAACCACAAGCCGGGGCTCGCCGAGGCGACCCGGGACCGGATCTTCACCGCCGCCCGTGAGCTGGGCTGGGAGCCGAACCTCACCGCGCGGTCGCTGGCCGGGGCCCGGGTGGACGTGGTGGGGCTGGCGATCTGCCGGCCGGCCCGGCTGCTCGGGCTCGAACCGTTCTACATGGACTTCATCTCGGGCGTGGAGAGCGTCCTGACCGAGCATGCGTGCTCGCTGCTGCTCAGGCTCGTACGGAACCTGGAGGAGGAGGTCGGGCTCCAGGAGTCCTGGTGGAGGGGGCGGCTCATCGGCGGGGCGATCCTGGTGGACCTCCGGGCGGACGATCCCCGGGTACCGGCCGTCGAACGGCTCGGGATGCCGGCGGTCGCGGTCGGGCATCCGTCGTTCACCGGCGGCCTCACCTCGGTGTGGACCGACGACGCCACGGCCGTGACGGAGGCGGTTCGGTATCTCGCGGCGCTCGGGCATCGGCGGATCGCCCGGGTGGGGGGTGCGGCGGCTCTCGGGCACACGAACATCCGTACGGCGGCTTTCGACGAGGCCGCGCGGGGGCTCGACCTGGCCGGGGCGTGGCAGGTCTCGACCGACTACTCCGGCGACGCGGGGGCCCGGGCCACCCGGTCGCTGCTGTCCGCCGCGCCGGCGGACCGGCCCACGGCGATCCTGTACGACAACGACATCATGGCGGTGGCGGGCCTGTCCGTGGCCGCCGAGATGGGGCTGAGCGTGCCGGCCGACGTGTCGCTGCTGGCCTGGGACGACTCGCAGCTGTGCCGGTTGACCCGGCCCACGTTGTCGGCGATGAGCCACGATGTGCACGGGTTCGGGGCGGACGTCGCCCGGACACTGTTCGAGGTGATCGCCGGAGGGGGCGGCGGGTCGCATCCGGTGGCTACGCCCGTGCTCACTCCGCGGGGTTCCACCGCGCCGCCCAGGGGGTTCCCGCACTCCTGATGTAACCGGCGGTAACATGTGAGCCGTGTGACGTTCGCCGCTCCGCCCCTCAGGGGTGGGCAGCACAGTTACTCACAAGTAGCATGGGGCCTGAGCGCCCGCTCAGCGGTTGCGTTTCGCAGCAGTGCCGTCCCGCACCTTTGGAGGAGAGCCATCGTGCCTCGTACCGTCAGGGATGTCGTCTTCGTCGACGGCGTCCGCACCCCGTTCGGCAAGGCGGGCCCGAAGGGCATCTACCACGAGACCCGCGCCGACGACCTCGTCGTGAAGGCGATCCGGGAGCTGCTGCGCCGCAACCCGGGTCTCGACCCGAAGAAGATCGACGAGGTCGCCATCGCCGCGACCACCCAGATCGGCGACCAGGGTCTGACCCTGGGCCGCACGGCGGGCATCCTCGCCGGGCTGCCGCAGTCCGTCCCGGGTTACTCCATCGACCGGATGTGCGCGGGCGCGCTGACCGCCGTCACCGCCACCGCCGGCTCGATCGCCTTCGGCGCGTACGACGTCGTCATCGCCGGTGGCGTCGAGCACATGGGCCGTCACCCCATGGGCGAGGGCGTCGACCCGAACCCGCGGTTCGTGAGCGAGAAGCTCGTCGACGAGTCGGCCCTGTTCATGGGCATGACCGCCGAGAACCTGCACGACCGCTACCCGCACATCACCAAGCTGCGCGCCGACGAGTACGCCGTGCGCTCGCAGGAGAAGGCCGCCAAGGCGTACGCCAACGGCAAGATCCAGCAGGACCTGGTGCCCATCTCCGTACGGAACACCAACGCGGAGGTCGGCGAGACGGGCTTCGGCCTGGTCACCACCGACGAGCCGATGCGGCCGGGGACCACCCTGGAGAACCTGAGCGGGCTGAAGACGCCGTTCCGTGTGCACGGGCGGGTCACCGCGGGTAACGCGGCCGGTCTGAACGACGGCGCCACCGCGTCGATCATCGCGTCCGAGGACTTCGCGCGCGAGAACGACCTGCCCGTCAAGATGCGCCTCGTCTCGTACGCCTTCGTCGGCGTCGAGCCCGAGGTCATGGGCTACGGGCCGATCCCGGCGACCGAGAAGGCCCTCGCCAAGGCCGGCCTCGGCATCGGTGACATCGGTCTGTTCGAGGTCAACGAGGCCTTCGCCGTCCAGGTCCTGGCCTTCCTCGACCACTACGGCATCGCGGACGACGACGCGCGCGTGAACCAGTACGGCGGTGCCATCGCCTTCGGTCACCCGCTCGCCTCGTCGGGTGTACGGCTGATGACACAGCTCGCTCGCCAGTTCGAGGAGCAGCCCGAGGTCCGTTACGGCCTCACCACCATGTGCGTCGGCTTCGGCATGGGCGCCACCGTCATCTGGGAGAACCCGCACCACAAGGACGCCGGAGGCGACAAGTGAGCACCACCGAACTCCTCAAGGGCGCGGCCGAGCTGTTCCCCGACGAGGTCGTCACGTCGGCGCACGTACGCCACCTCGACCTGCCGTTCAACTCGGGCCGATTCGCGCTGATCACCCTCGACAACGGCTTCGACCACACCAAGCCGACCACCTTCGGCCCGGCCTCGCTGGCGAACCTGAGCATCGCCATCGACCAGGTCGAGAAGGAGGCGTCGGCCGGCGAGATCGTCGGTGTCGGCATCACCGGCAAGCCGTTCATCTTCGCGGTCGGCGCGGACCTCAAGGGCGTAGAGCTCCTGAAGAACCACTCCGACGCGCTCGCCATCGGCAAGGGCGGCCACGAGGTCTTCAAGCGGCTGGCCCAGATCGGCGTCCCGACCTTCGGCTACTACAACGGTGCCGCCATGGGCGGTGGCGTCGAGGTCGGTCTGCACTGCTCGTACCGGACCGTCTCCGCGTCCCTGCCGGCCTTCTCGCTGCCCGAGGTCTTCCTCGGTCTGGTTCCCGGCTGGGGCGGTTGCACGCTGCTGCCGAACCTGATCGGTGCGGACAAGGCCGTCACGGTGATCATCGAGAACTCGCTCAACCAGAACAAGCAGCTCAAGGGCGGTCAGGTCTACGACCTGGGGATCGCCGACGCGCTCTTCGAGGGCGCGGACTTCCTGGAGCAGTCGCTGCTGTGGACGGCCGCCGTCCTCAAGGGCGAGATCGCCGTCGAGCGCCCGGCGATCGACCGTGGCGAGGCCTGGGACCAGGCCGTCGCGCGCGGCCGGTCCGTCGCCGACAGCAAGGTGCACGGGGCAGCCCCGGCCGCCTACCGCGCGCTGGACATCATCGCGGGGGCCAAGGACGGCGACCTGCAGAAGGGGTACGACGCCGAGGACGTGGCGCTCGCCGACCTGATCATGGGTGGCGAACTGCGCTCCGGCATCTACGCCTTCAACCTGGTCCAGAAGCGCGGCAAGCGTCCGGCCGGTGCGCCGGACAAGTCGCTCGCGCGTCCGGTCACCAAGGTCGGCGTCGTGGGCGCGGGCCTGATGGCCTCGCAGCTCGCGCTGCTCTTCCTGCGCCGCCTCGAAGTGCCGGTCGTGCTGACCGACATCGACCAGGAGCGCGTCGACAAGGGTGTGGGCTACGTCCACGGCGAGATCGACAAGCTGCTGCTCAAGGGCCGCGTCAACCAGGACAAGGCCAACCGCCTCAAGGCCCTGGTCACCGGCGTCCTGGACAAGGCGGAGGGCTTCTCCGACGCCGACTTCATCATCGAGGCCGTCTTCGAGGAGATCGGCGTCAAGCAGCAGGTGTTCGCGGAGGTCGAGGCGGTCGCCCCGGCACACGCGATCCTCGCGACGAACACGTCGTCCCTGTCGGTGACGGAGATGGCGTCGAAGCTGAAGAACCCCGAGCGGGTCGTGGGCTTCCACTTCTTCAACCCGGTCGCGATCCTGCCGCTCCTGGAGATCGTGCGCGGCGAGCAGACCGACGACGTCTCGCTGGCGACGGCCTTCGGTGTCGCCAAGAAGCTGAAGAAGACCGCGGTACTCGTGAAGGACGCTCCGGCGTTCGTCGTGAACCGGATCCTTACCCGCTTCATGGGCGAGATCCAGAACGTGATCGACGAGGGTACGTCGGTCGAGGTCGCGGAGAAGGCGGTGGAGCCGCTGGGTCTGCCGATGTCGCCGCTGGTGCTGCTGGAGCTGGTCGGGCCGGCGATCGGTCTGCACGTCTCGGAGACGTTGAACCGGGCGTTCCCGGACCGCTTCACCGTCTCGCCGAACCTCGCCGCCGTCGTCAAGGCGGGCAAGCGTGGCTTCTACGTGTACGACAGCGGCAAGCCCGAGTTGGACCCCGAGGTCGCCGCGCTGCTGAAGCAGGGTGACGTCGCGCTGAGCGAGGAGCAGGTGCGGGACCGGGTTCTCGACGCGGTCGCCCAGGAGATCGGGCTCATGCTCGACGAGGGTGTCGTGGCCGAGGCCCAGGACATCGACCTGTGCCTGATCACCGGCGCGGGGTGGCCCTTCCACCTGGGCGGGGTCACGCCGTACCTGGACCGTGAGGGTGTCTCCGAGCGGGTGAACGGGAAGCGGTTCCTGGAGGCTGGGGTGGCTTCCGTACCGGTGTAGCTGTAGCTGTAGCTGTGATCGCCGAGTGCCCTGTACGCCGTGGTGGTGGCGTGCGGGGCATTCGGTTTCACCAGCGCCGGCCCGCATTCCCAACGGGATGGGACGGGTAGGGGCGGCGGGGGCGAAGAAGCACCGTCACACCGTTTCCCACGCCTCCAGCGCCAGCCCCGCCTCCCGCTTTCGCCGAGCGGCCCTCAGTTCTCCGCCGCCGGGCACCACCGTCGCCGCGACCACCCTGCCGTTCGCGTCCTCCGTCAGCGACACCCTCGCGTCCAGGGGGAGTTGGGGGCCCGACTCGGTCCACCACGCCCCCGCCGACTCCTGCTCCGTCGGATACGCGGCGAACGCCACCCGCCCGCTCGCCGAGCGCTGCGCGAGCAACGTGCAGTCGACCTCGTCCAGCGTGCAGCGGATCACCGACACCGGGCCGGGACCGGCGCCCGGGAGCAGTTCGACCGGCTCGCTGCCCGGCCGCCACGCGCACACCGTGTCCGCCTCGTCCGTGTAGAACAACGTCACGTGGTCGTCGGACGTGACCAACGCCCGCAGGCTGCCCTGACGGGCCGTCGCCTTCAGCGGGCTCTCGTCGAGTTCCGGGATCCAGCCGGGGCCGCCCTGCGTCCAGCGCAGGATGCCGTGGGGCGAGTTGCCGTACAGCTCGACGCGTCCGGAGGCACGCGTGACGGCCGTCAACTGCTCCTCCACGTCCTCGCCCTTGAGGTCGCGCCAGGGTCCCCAGCCGCCGCGCTCCTTCTGGCCGCGCATGCTGACCCCGCCCACGGCGTTCCGTACGAAGACATGGGCGCGGCCCTCCGCGTCGACGGCGACCGCCGGTACGCCGGTCCGGTCGCCCTTCTGGTTCGGGTGGCCGAGGGGTGTCCAGTCGAGGGCGGCGAGGGAAGGACGGAAGTGCGTCGTGTGGACGAGTCCGGCCTCGCCCTTCACCGTGGGCCGCCAGGTCGCCAGGTGGGCGTACTCGTCGGCGCCTTGGCCGACGCCGAGCGTGGGATGCACGCGCTGGTCGCCGCCGATGCGCCGGGGCGGGAGCCAGGGCCCGCCGGGCCGGGACTCCGCGCGGCAGACGATCCCGTCTCCCACGGCGTCGTACGCGCTCAGCCGACCGTCGCGACCCCGTATGAGCCAGTCGCCGTTGACCGACTCGGGACGCCCCGCGGCCGTGGTAGGGGAAGGAGGAACAATGGGCACTGGACTACTTTAGTGTGCTCTTACCTTTGCCGCGCCCCCCGGCCCCCTCATCCGGTACCCCTGATTCCGGTCCCGCGTGCGACCCTGATCCGCATGGATGTCCCTCTGCTCGTGATCGTCGACGCGGCGAACGTCGTCGGCTCGGTACCCGACGGCTGGTGGCGGGACCGGCGCGGGGCGGCGGAACGGCTGCGGGACCGGCTGGTGGCGTACGCGGAGAGCGGTTTGCCGGGGCGGGCGGGGCCCGTGGAGATCGTCCTGGTGGTCGAGGGCGCGGCCCGTGGGGTCGAGTCGGTGCCGGGCGTACGGGTGGAGTCGGCGCCCGGCAGCGGGGACGACCGGATGGTCGAGCTGGTCGCCGAGTTCGCGGACCGGGACTGTCTTGTCGTCACCGCCGACCGTGAACTGCGGCGCAGGGTAGCCGAGTTGGGTGCCGAGGTCACCGGGCCCCGTACGGTACGAGGCAGTTAGCCCGCCGCACGGGGCCCGATGGTCAACTTCGCCGACTTTTCAGGTCAGTTGGTGTCGGCCGTCGCCTTCTGCTCCTTCTGCTCCTGTCCGAGGCGGCTGTGGGAGCGGCCGTACAGGAAGTACACGAGGAAGCCGATCGCCATCCAGACGCCGAACCTGAGCCAGGTCTCGGCGGGCAGGTTCAGCATCAGCCAGAACGAGGCGAGCACCGACAGGATCGGGATGAACGGCACCCACGGGGTCCGGAAGGCCCGGGGCAGGTCGGGGCGGGACCTGCGGAGGATGACCACGCCGATCGCGACGACCACGAAGGCGAACAGCGTCCCGATGTTGACCAGTTCGGCGAGTTCGCTCAGCGGGGTGAAGCCGGCGACGATCGCGATGATCACGCCCAGCAGGATCGTCGGCCGGTGCGGGGTCCTGAAGCGCGGGTGGACGTGGGAGAAGAAGCGGGGCAGCAGGCCGTCGCGGCTCATCGCGAAGAAGACCCGGGTCTGGCCGAGGAGAAGGATCATGCAGACCGTCGTCAGGCCGACGGCGGCGCCGAAGCTGATGAAGCCCGCGAACCACGGGTGCCCGGTCGCCTTGAAGGCGTCGGCGAGCGGTGCGGTCACCGACAGCTCGGTGTAGTGCTGCATACCGGTCACCACGATCGACACCGCGACGTACAGGGTGGTGCAGATGACGAGGGAGCCGAGGATGCCCCGGGGCATGTCCCGTTGCGGGTTCCTGGTCTCCTCGGCGGCCGTGGCCACCACGTCGAAGCCGATGAAGGCGAAGAAGACCACGGAGGCGGCCGTGAAGACGCCCATCACGCCGAAGTTCGAGGGCGCCCAGCCGAACATCAGCTGGATGAGCGGCGATTGGAGGCCGTCGCCGGCCGGCACCTCCTGCGCCTTCGGGATGAACGGGCGGTAGTTGTCGCTCTTGACGAAGAAGGCGCCCGCGATGATCACGACGAGAACGACGGTCACCTTGACGGCGACGACGATCGTGGTGACGCGCGCGGAGAGCTTCGTGCCGAGTACGAGGATGCCGGTCAGCGCCAGGACCAGCCCGGCGGCGAGGATGTCGAAGCCGAAGCCGTCGGCCCCGTCCCGGCCGCTGAGCGCCTCCGGCAGGTGCCAGCCGGCGTTGTCGAGGAGCGAGGTGATGTAGCCGGACCAGCCGACGGCCACCACCGCCGTTCCGAGCGCGAACTCCAGTACCAGGTCCCAGCCGATGATCCAGGCGGGCAGCTCGCCGAGCGAGGCGTACGAGAACGTGTACGCGGACCCGGCCACCGGGACCGTGGAGGCGAACTCGGCGTAGCAGAGCGCCGCGAGGGCGCAGACGACCCCGGCGACCGCGAAGGCCAGGGCGACGGCGGGGCCGGCGTTGTTCTTGGCGACCGTGCCGGTGAGGACGAAGATGCCGGTGCCGATGATGACACCGACGCCGAATACCGTCAGATCCAGCGCGGACAGGGATTTCTTGAGCGCGTGTTCTGGTTCCTCGGTGTCGCGGATGGACTGTTCGACCTTCTTCGTCCTGAAGAGGGTGCTGCTCACGGGCGTACCTCCCACGCTGTGTCGTCCCGGACATGATCAAGAGCGGGCGATGGGGGTCCCCCCGGTCGAGTGAAGCCGAGACTGGGGGAGCGCCTGCCCCGGCGCGAGGGATTTCACGCTAATGGGCCGGTTCCACCACCGTAAAGAGTGGGGGAACCGGCCCATTGGGGATCAGTGGTGGGTCAGCCGTGGGTCAGTCGCGGGCGGACTCCACCGACGAGTCGACCTCGGACTGCTCGAACCGTCCGTCGATCCTGGAGACCAGCCCGGTGACCTGGCGGGCGATGTCCGGTGCCGTCAGGCCGATCTCCGCCATGACCTCGGCCCGGGAGGCGTGGTCGAGGAAGCGCGGCGGGATGCCGAAGTCGCGCAGCGGTACGTCGACCCCCGCGTCCCGCAGGGCCTGCGCGACGGCCGAACCGACGCCGCCCACCCGGGAGTTGTCCTCGACGGTGACGACCACGCGGTGCCGCTCGGCAAGCGGCGCCATGGCCTCGTCGACCGGCTTGACCCAGCGCGGGTCGACGACGGTGGTCGAGATGCCCTGCTGGTCCAGCAGCCCGGCGATCTCCAGACACATCGGCGCCAGCGCACCCACGGAGACGAGGAGCACGTCCGGCGTGTCGGTGCCGGGCTCGCGCAGCACGTCCATGCCGCCGACGCGTCCCACGGCGGGTACGGCGGGGCCGACGGCGCCCTTCGAGAAGCGGACGACGGTCGGCGCGTCGTCGACCTCGACGGCCTCGCGGAGCTGGGCGCGGACCTGGTCGGCGTCGCGCGGGGCGGCGAGCCTGAGGCCCGGGACGACCTGGAGGATCGACATGTCCCACATACCGTTGTGCGAGGCCCCGTCGGTGCCGGTGACGCCGGCCCGGTCGAGGACGAACGTCACTCCGCACTTGTGCAGCGCCACGTCCATGAGGACCTGGTCGAAGGCCCGGTTCAGGAAGGTGGCGTACACCGCGAAGACGGGGTGCACTCCCCCGGTGGCGAGCCCGGCCGCCGAGACGGCGCCGTGCTGCTCCGCGATACCGACGTCGTAGATGCGGTCCGGGAAGGCGTCCGCGAACTTCTTCAGGCCGACGGGCTGGAGCATCGCGGCCGTGATGGCGACGATGTCCTCGCGCTCCCGGCCCAGCTCGACCATCTCGTCGCCGAAGACGGAGGTCCAGTCGGCGCCCGAGGCCTTGACCGGCAGGCCGGTGTCGGGGTGGATGGGGCCGATGCCGTGGAAGCGGTCGGCCTCGTCCTGGAGGGCGGGCTGGTAGCCGCGGCCCTTCTCCGTGAGGCAGTGCACGATGACCGGGCCGCCGAACCGCTTGGCGCGGGCCAGCGCGGACTCCAGGGCCTCGATGTCGTGGCCGTCGATCGGGCCGACGTACTTGAGCCCCAGGTCCTCGAACATGCCCTGCGGGGCGATGAAGTCCTTGAGGCCCTTCTTGGCGCCGTGCAGGGTCTCGTACAGCGGTCTGCCGACTACCGGGGTCCGCTCCAGCAGGTCCTTGCCCTTGGCGAGGAACCGCTCGTAGCCGTCCGTCGTGCGCAGGGTGGCCAGGTGGTTGGCGAGGCCGCCGATGGTCGGCGCGTACGAACGTTCGTTGTCGTTGACGACGATGACCAGCGGGCGGTCCTTGGCGTCGGCGATGTTGTTCAGCGCCTCCCAGGCCATACCGCCGGTGAGCGCGCCGTCACCGATGACGGCGACCACGTGATGGTCGTCGCGTTTCAGTACCTGGTTGGACTTGGCGAGACCGTCGGCCCAGCCGAGGACCGTCGAGGCGTGCGAGTTCTCGATGACGTCGTGCTCGGACTCGGCCTGCGAGGGGTAGCCCGACAGGCCGCCCTTCATCTTCAGCCTCGAGAAGTCCTGGCGGCCGGTGAGCAGCTTGTGGACGTAGGACTGGTGGCCCGTGTCCCACAGCACCTTGTCCTTCGGCGACTCGAAGACCCGGTGCAGCGCGATGGTGAGCTCGACGACCCCGAGGTTGGGGCCGAGGTGGCCGCCGGTCTTGGAGACCGCGTCGACGAGGAAGGTCCGGATCTCCTCGGCCAGCTGGTCGAGCTGTTCCAGGCTGAGCCGGTCAAGATCGCGCGGTCCCTTGATGCGGGTCAGCAGCGGCACCCGTGCCTCCTTGCAGTAGAGCTGATCGAGCTTTCGCCGGGCGTGTCGAGTCTAGTGTTCCGCCTTCGCGACCGACGCCCGGCCTCTGCGTGATACGTCACGCGATCGGCCGTACCCAAGAAATGTGTCGCCTATGACACAGCTGTGCCCGGCACCGCGCTTGCGGCACCGGGCACATTTGTCTGAAAGGCCGCCGCAGGCGCCTTTCAGGGGCGCGGGGCTGTGTTCAATTTGCGGCTCCGCCGCGCGGGCGCGACAAGCCACAGCGGGCCGGCAGCAGAAGACCAACCCGCACCCCTACGGCGCTCTCACGCCCGGCCGGCGGCCTTCTGGCTCCGCCGGGACACGGAGTCGATGACGACCGCGCCCAACAGCACCGCACCGGTGATCATGTACTGGATCGACGTGTTCATGTTCAGCAGGTCCAGACCCGTCTGGATCGACTGGATCACCAGCATGCCCAGCAGCGCGGACCATACCGTGCCGCGCCCACCGAACAGGCTGGTGCCGCCGATGACCGCCGCCGCGATGGCGAGCATCAGCGTGTTGCCGCCACCCGCGTTCAGCGTCGCGCTCGCCGTCTGACCGGCGAAGAACATGCCGCCGATCGCCGCGAACCCACCGGAGATGGCGAACACGGTGATACGGATCATCGGCACGTTGATACCGGCCCTGCGGGCCGCCTCGATGCCGCCGCCGACCGCGAAGACCTTGCGGCCGTACGTCGTACGGCGGAGCACGAAGTCCACGATCACCAGCGCCGCGAGGAAGATCACCAGGGCGTTGGACACACCGGCCGAGTTGTTCAGCACGGCCGCGGCGGCGAAGGACGCCACGGCGAGCGCGCCGACCCGCAGAGCGATCTCGCTGGTGGGCCGGAAGGGCACCCCGGCGGCCTTGCGCCGACGCTGTTCACCGAAGGAGCCGACGAGCATCGACAGGACACCGAGACCGGCGAGCAGATAGGCGCCGATGACGGCCTGGTCCATGAAGAAGGAACTCTGGCCGAACAGCTTGACCGGGCCGTGGTCGGCCGGGATGTTGATGGTGCCGCTGGAGCCCAGCAGCCACAGCATCAGGCCGTTCCAGCCGAGGAAACCGGCCAGCGTCACGACGAACGCGGGTACGCCGATCTTGGCGAAGAACCAGCCGTGCAGCGCGCCGATGCCGACACCGGTCGCGATGGTCAGGACCAGCGCAAGCCAGCCGTTCATCCCATGGGTGACCACGAAGACGGCGAAGAGCGTGGACGCGAAACCGCTGACCGAGCCGACGGAGAGGTCGATCTCACCGAGCAGCAGCACGAACACCAGGCCGATGGCGAGCATGCCGGTGGCCGAGAGGTAGTAGCTGATGTTGGAGAGGTTGTCGGCGCTGAGGAAACGGTCGTTCTGGAGCTGGAAGATCGTCCAGATGACGATCAGACCGATGACGACCGGCAGCGAGCCCAGCTCACCGCCCTTCACCTTGCGCTTGAACTCGGTGACGTAGCCCTTGAGGCCCTCGTCGCGGACCAGCAGACGCGGGTCGACGACGGACACCGGCGCCGCGGTCGGGTCGTCGGCGGGTGCCACCGTGTTCTGGTGCTCCGCTCCTGGGTCGGGCTTCACGGTCTTGGACGTGTCACTCACTTTGCCGCCTCCGCGTCGCGACGCCCCGCACGACGGGTCACGGCGTTGTCCGTGGCTCCGGTGATCGCGGCGATGATCTCTTCGTGGCTCGTGGTCTTCACGGGGAAGGAGCCGTTGTTCCTGCCGAGGCGCAGGACGTGGACGGTGTCCGCGACCGCCTTCACGTCGGCCATGTTGTGGCTGATGAGGATGACACCGAGGTTGCGCTCGCGCAGCCGCTCGACGAGGTCGAGGACCTGGGCGGTCTGCTCGACGCCGAGGGCTGCGGTGGGCTCGTCGAGGATGACGACCTTGGGGTCGCCGATCAGGGCGCGCGCGATGGCGACGACCTGGCGCTGACCGCCTGAGAGGCTGGCGATCGGGATGCGCACGCTCGGGATGCGGATGGAGAGCGTGCTCAGCAGTTCCCGGGCGTTCTTCTCCATCGACACCTCGTCGATGACGCCGCGGCGCAGCAGCTCACGTCCGAGGTAGAGGTTGCCGACCACATCGAGGTTGTCGCACAGAGCGAGGTCCTGATAGACGGTCGCGACGCCGAGTCCCTGGGCGTCGTGCGGCTTGTTGATGCTGACCGGGTTGCCCTCCCACTCGATGACGCCCTCATCGATGGGGTGAACGCCCGCGATCGTCTTGACCAGGGTCGACTTTCCTGCGCCGTTGTCGCCCACCAGGGCGACCACTTCTCCGGACTGGACCTCCAGCTCTACGTCGGTGAGGGCCTGGACCGCACCGAACCGCTTGGAGACTCCGCGCAACGCCAACACGGGCGTAGCGGACACGTGAACCATCTCCTTCGCCGCCTGACCGGCGGGGATGCCGCGCTTGGGGTAGGCGCGGAGGGGTGTGCGCGATGGCACTGGATTACAGAACGAACATGCGCGAATCCGGTGCCGATGGCAACGGTTCCGTCCGACGCCCGGCCCGGCAGCGGGGTATGAAGGCCGGGTCGGGCGTCGGACAGGTCTCGCGGGACCGCCGGGCGGTCATGTCCGGGTGAGCGCCTGTGAGGGCTCGCCCGGTGCCGGCGGTCCTGGTGTGGCTGCCGACTACTGAAGACCGGCGGTCTTGCATGCGGCGGCGAACTCGCCGGCGCAGATCTCGGCGACGGTGTAGAGCTTGTCCTTGACCACTGTGTCCGTGATGTTGGCCTTGGTGACCGACACCGGGGTCAGCAGCTGCGAGGGCACCTTGTCGCCGGAGCCGCTGGTCAGGCTCTCGGTGGCGAGCGAGTCGATGCTCTTGCCGTCGAGCAGGTTGACCGCGATCTGGGCGGCGGCGTCGGCCTCCGGCTTGAAGGCCTTGTAGACGGTGCTGGACTGGGTACCGGCGACGATGCGCTGGATACCCGCGAGCTCCGCGTCCTGGCCGGTCAGCGGGATACCGCTGATGCCCGCACCCTTGAGGGTGTTGGCGATGCCACCGGCCATGCCGTCGTTGGCGGCGTAGACGCCCGCGATGTTCTTGGCGCCGAGCTGCGTGATGGCGGCCGACATCTTCTGGGCGGCGACGGTGTCCTTCCACAGGCCGGACTGCTCGTAGGCGATGTCGACCTTGCCGTCGAGGGCTTCGTGCGCGCCCTTCTTGAACTGACCGGCGTTCGGGTCGGCGTCGTCACCGTTGATCATGACGACCTTGGCCTTCGGGGTCGCCTTGGCACCGAGGGAGGCGAGCAGGGCCTCGCCCTGAAGCTGACCGACCTTGACGTTGTCGAAGGAGACGTACGCGGAGACCGGGCCCTGGGCCAGACGGTCGTACGCGACGACCTTGATGCCCTTGTCGACCGCCGTCTGGATGGACGACTTGATGGCGGCGGAGTCCTGTGCGCTGACCACGATCACCTTGACGCCCTTGGTGATCATGCTGCTGACCTGCTGGGCCTGCTTGGCCGCGTCACCGGCGGCGTTCGCGTACTCGACCTTGCAGTCGGAACACAGCTCCTTGACCTTGGCCACGAAGAAGGGCTTGTCGAACTTCTCGTAGCGCGCGGTCACGCTGTCGGGGAGCAGCAGACCGATGGTCTTGTCGCCCGAACCGCTGTCATTGTCGTCGTCGCCGGCCTTGCCACAAGCGGCCACGGCGAGAGCCATGGAAACAGCAGTGGTGCCGATCACGACTCTACGCATCATCGCGTTCATTTGGTGGTGCCTCCCTGACAGGGCCGCAACGCTGCGGCCGAGGTGGCTGGAAGTCAACTCGGCCACACGTGCGACGTCAAGAAGTAAATCCTTAACGGGTTGGCAACGGCTTTGTTCGTTCTCTAGGTGAAGGCAGGAGTGGCTGCGTTCAGCGTGCCGTCCAAAAGCGTCGAATCGCCCATTTCGCTCAACGCGAGAGCGAGCGCTCCGAGCACCTCCGCACGACCTCCAAGTGCCCCTGGAAGAACGGACAGTTGACGTGCCGCACTGGGGATCGCATAGCGGCCGACAGACTCTCTTATGGGACCGAGCACCAGCTCACCGGCCTCGGCGAGATCACCACCGAGGACCACCCTGCTCGGGTTCAGCAGATTGCAGAGATTGGCGACTCCACTGCCGATATGACGGCCGACGTCGGCGATCACGCGACGGCAGCCCGGGTCGCCGTCCCTCGCCAGCCGCACGACACCTTCCATGGTCAGGTCGGTTCCGTGGCTGGACTGGAGGAGCGGCAGCACATAGCGCGCCGCCGCGAAGGTCTCCAGGCAGCCCCGGTTTCCGCAGCGGCAGACAGGGCCGGATTCATCAAGAGTAATATGCCCGATTTCTCCCGCTGTGCCACCCGGACCCCGGTAGATCTTCCCCTCGATCACCAGTCCGGCCCCGACACCGCTCGCGACCTTGATGTACGCCAGGTCCCGCACCCCACGGCCACTGCCCCAGACCAGCTCACCGAGGGCGCCGAGGTTGGCGTCGTTGTCCACGTACACCGGCACGTCGAGGCGCCCGCGCAGCTCCTCACCCGGCCTGGTACCGCTCCAGCCCGGCAGTATGGCGCTGGAGCCCAGGGTGCCCGACTCCACGTCGATCGGACCCGGTACGCCCAGGCCTACGCCGGCGACCTTGGAACGGTCGACGCCCGTTGCTGCGATCAGGCGATTGACCAGCTCTTCCGCCCGGTCGAAGCCCTGCGCGGCGGAGGCGTCCACGTCCAGCGGCTCGGATTCCTCGGCCAGCACCTGGTGGGCGAGGTTGCCGACCGCGACCCGTAGGTGCGTGTGCCCGAAGTCGACGCCGATCACGATGCCCGCGTCCCCGCTCAGCGAGACGGCCCGGGCCCTTCGCCCGCCCGCCGAGGTGGGCGTGACCTCGACGGTTCCGCCGTCCTTCAGCTCGCGGACGATGTTGGACACCGTGGCCGCCGACAGACCGGTGGTCCTGGCGATCTCGGCCTGTGTGAGCGACCCGGCGAGGCGCACGGCCCGTACGACCCGTTCCAGGTTGGCTCGGTGCAGTGACGACTGCGACCCCGGAGTCTCCACGACGACCTCCTGCGCGCGGGACCGCTTCGATGAGGCCCCGTCTATGTCCAACTAGTGAACTCTAAGCTGAGCCGTTCGGGTCACCTCCCGTCAAGAGGTTGAACTGCATCCGAGGTCTTGTACACATAGCTGCGCGCGTGCACGGTTTGCGGTATGCACGCGCGCGTGCAGCGGCTGAACGGAAGGTTCCGGTTACTTCAACGCGCCCGCCGTGAGTCCCGTCACCACCTGGCGCTGGAAGACGATGTACGCGGCGAGTACCGGGATCATCGCCATCACCAGGCCGGCGAAGAGACCCGACCAGTCACCCTTGTAGCCCTGGCTGGCGGCCAGCTGCACGAGGCCCTGGGTGAGGACCCGTTTGTCGGGGTCCGTGTTCAGCACCGTCGGCAGCATGTACTGGTTCCACTGGCCGAGGAAGTTGAAGATGCCCACGCTGATCAGGCCGGGCTTGGCCATGGGCAGCATGATCTGGAAGAAGGTCCGGGAGTGCGAGGCCCCGTCGACGAAGGCCGCCTCCGCCACCGAGGTCGGAAGGGTCCGGAAGAACGCGGTCAGGAAGAAGACCGTGAACGGCAGTGAGTAGGCGATGTAGACCAGGATCAGCCCGTGGATCGTGTTCAGCAGGCCCATGTTGTTCACGACGTAGAACAACGGGACCAGGGCCAGCATGATCGGGAAGCTCATGCCGCCGATGAACAGGTAGTAGATGAACCCGTTGCCCGGGAAGTCGAAGCGGGCCAGGACGTACGCCGCCATCGAGCCGAGCACCAGGGTGCCGATGAGCGAACCGCCCACCACCAGGATGGTGTTGAGGAAGTAGTCGCTCATGTTGGCGTCGGTCCAGGCCCGCGCCCAGTTGTCGAAGTGCAGCTTGTCCGGCAGGGACCAGGGTGAGCTGAAGATCGCGTTGTCGTCCTTGAAGGACGTCATCACCGCCCACAGGAGCGGCATCACGACCATGAACGCCCACAGGACGAGCATGCCGTGCGAGAAGACGTTGAGGACGGTGCCCTCCTTCTTCTCGCGCTTCTCCTTCCCCGGAGCGTTCTCCTTGCGCACGGGCCCTCCGGGCTGCTGGGGAACCGTGTCCGGCGGTGTGCTGTCGGTCGTCTTCATGTGTGTCAGTACTCCAGCCGCTCGCGCCGGCCCAGCCGCATCACGAGGGCCGCGAAGGCCAGCGTGACGACGAGCAGGGCGACCCCGATGGTGGTTGCGTAGGCGGCCTGACCGTCGCGGAAGGCCTTCTGGTACACGTACAGGACCATGACGGTCGTCGAGTAGTCCGGGCCGCCGGGCCCGGTCGTCATGATCTGGACGACCGCGAACGACTCGGCGCCCAGCGCGAGGATGCCCATGTAGACCCAGCCGGACTGCACGGTGTCCCACAGCAGCGGCAGGGTGATCCGGAAGAACGTGGCGGCCCGGCCAGCGCCGTCCAGCAGCGCGGCCTCGTACAGGTCAGCCGGGATCGACGCCATGCCCGCGGAGAACAGCACCACGAAGAAGCCGACCGTCGACCAGACCAGCACCGCCATCACACACCACAGGGCGAGGCTCGGGTCGCCCAGCCAGAGCGGCTGGACGCTGTCGAGCCCGATACCACGCAGCAGCGAGTTGATCGAGCCGCTGTCCGGGTTGTACGCGAAGGCGAACAGCAGGGCGACGATCGCGATCGACAGCACCTGCGGAAAGAAGTAGACGATTTTGTAGAAGGAGGAACCGCTGACCCCGGAAATCACCGGTCCACCACGGCGCCGCTTCCCGCCCACATTGATCATGAAGGCGAAGAACAGCGCCAGACTGATCGTCACCAGCGGCAGCACCAACGCGAACAGAAGGCTGTGCTGCAACGACTTCCAGAAGATGTCGTCGTCGAGCATCCTCTTGTAGTTGTCGAAGCCCACCATCTTGAATTCCGGGCTCAGTCCGGTCCAGTCGGTGAACGAGTAATAGATGGACTGGATGAACGGCCAGATGACGAAAAGTGCGTACAGCCCGAGAGGGACCGCCAAAAATCCCACGATGAAGCGGTACTTGCCGTGCTGCATTACCACAGACCCCGTTCCGTGCGCGGGTGCCGCCGCTGGTGACAGATCATCGGCTTCTAATCGGGTAGGCTCGTCGCCGTACGTTGCGAGAACCAAGCGCGTACATCGTGCTGATCGAGAACCAAGACAGCACATGCACCTCCAGACTTTGCGGCACAAACCGGGCTGGTTTCAACCCGGCTGGTGTTGATCGTGGAAGACCTGTCGGGTCGCTGACCCGCAGGCGGCGTGAGCCAGGAATCCCCCTGCTTCAGCTGGGGGAGGACTCAATGGTGCTTGTAGTGCTTGATCGACGTGTCCTTCGCGGTCTCGTCGGCGTAGTCCTGGATCTTCTTCATGGCCTCGGCCGGGGTGAGCCGTCCGGCCATCATCTCGCCGAGCCCGGACACGCCGATCTTCTCCTTCTGGAGCTGCACGTACCAGTCCTGCAGGCGCGGGTTGACGACGTTGTCGCCGGCCTTCTCGAGCGCCGCCACGCCGGACTTGAGGCCCGGGGTGAGGGTGATGCCGTCGGTGCCGCCGTTGTACGCGGTCAGTGACTTGACCTTGGTGGTGAAGTTCTTCGAGGAAGCCTCGCTGAGCATGATGCGCAGCTGTTCCATGCCACCCGCGGTGTTCTTCGCCTTGGCCGGGACGATGAACGGCTCGCCGCCGGAGGCCCAGATCGTGCCGAACGGCAGCTTGTCGGAGCTGTCGATGCCGGTCGGCGCGGAGACGGCGAGGTCGAAGTCGGCGGGGATGACGTTGGCCGACTCGTTCTCCACCCAGGAGCCGTTCGGGATGAACAGCGCCTTGCCCTTGGCCCACGCGGTCTGCGACTGGATGTGGTCGAGACCGGGGGTGCCCTTGAGGACGTACCCCTTCCTGTAGAGCTCGTAGTACGCCTCGAAACAGGCCTTGACAGCCGGGGCCTTCCAGGCGTTCGGCTCCAGGTTGTCGATCGCGTCGAGGACCTCGACGCCGCCGACCTTGCCGATCATCGCGTAGAGCGAGAAGGGCAGGTAGTACGGGTACTTGCCCGCGTAGGTCCAGCCGGCGATGCCCTTTTTCTTGGCCTTCTCGCACACGGCGAGCATCTCGTCCCACGTCTCCGGGTAGGTGGCGTCGAGCGAGTCCAGGGCCTTCTGGGAGTACCAGACGCCGTACACCGTGTAGGCGTAGTACATGATCCACACCGGGTCGCCGTCGAGCTGGCCCATCTCGACGATGCCCGGCCGCAGCGTGTCGCGGACCTTCTTGTCCGGGTCGTCGTAGGACGGGGCGTCCAGCAGCGGGGTGAGGTCGGCGAGCTGGCTCTTGGCTGCCAGCACACCCATGTCCATCTGCTCGGCGCCGGAGTTGTCGATGAGGTCCGGCGGGGTGCCCTGGTTGAAGCGGGGCTGGAGCGTGGACTGGATCTTCTGGGTGGCGGAGAACTTGACCTTCGCCTTCGGGAAGTTCTGCTCGTAGATCTTGACCGCGTCCTCGGCGTACTCCTTGCCGAAGCCGCCGTCGAAGAGCACGAACTCCAGCTGGGCGGTGTCGTTGACCGCCAGAGGGTTCTTCGCGGTCTTCGTACCCGCCTTGGCCTTGTCCTCGTCTCCTCCGCCGCTGCTCGCACAGGAGGCCAGGAAGCTCATCGTGGGGACGGAGATCAGACCGAGCGCCGCTGATCGTTTGATCAGGTCGCGGCGGCCGAGGCCGGTGGCCGTGCTGCCGGTGGTGGCGCTGATGGTGCCGGTGGTGCGGTCGGTGGTGCGGCTCTCGTCGGAAGTGGATCCCATGCTCAAGTCCTCGCCTTCTCCAGGACTCAGGCGGTGAACCGGATCCTTCCGGCACCGCGATCGGGTCGAACTGGGTCGTGCAGGAAGTACTTAGTGCGTGATGCGCCCTGATCAGAGGGAATACCCGGCGGGCCGCGCGTTCGGCACGTCAAACCACCCTTCCGGCTCCCCTCACACCTGACGTCGGCCGGTCGAACAGTGGCAGATGCCGACAGGTATAGTCCACTTCCCGTCAAAGGGGCAAGATCGAATGCATGGTTGGTCGCGGGTCTTTTCCGAGTTGAGACCTCGCGGAAATATGTGGACCGCACGCATCCCTTTGCGCGAAAAATTCGCGATATTGGGCCCGAATGCCACACCCAACGCCCTTGACACCACTGACCACTTCGCTCCCTACTGGTTCCTGCGCAGCCAAGGTGACAACGTTGTCCGACGGCAGGGAGGGTGCTCTCGCATGCGGCAGGGAGTTCGATACAGGGCTCGGTACGGATGGCAGTTCGGATCAATTCCGGCCATCGCGGCGATGTTCGCACTGGTGATCGGTGGGCAAGGTGCGGCGACCGCCCTGCCGGTCACCGCACAGGCCGCCGACCGGGAGTTCGTCTCCTCGTTCGAGGCGGGTGAGCCGGCGCCGGACTGGCTGAACACCGTCGACACGGGGCCGGACGGCACGAAGCGGGCCTCGGGTGTCGACGGCGGCTACAGCAGCGGCATTCCGGGCAATGCGACCGACCATGTGACGGACGTACGGGCGAGCGGCGAGAACACCGGCGGGGGCGAGGTGAAGGAGAACCTCGTCGATGGTGTGCCGGGGACCAAATGGCTGACGTTCGCCTCGACCGGTTGGGCGGAGTTCGACCTCGACGAGCCGGTCAGGGTGGTCACCTACGCGCTGACCTCGGCGAACGACCACGCCGAGCGCGACCCGGCGGACTGGACGCTCCAGGGCTCGGCGGACGGGACGACGGGCTGGAGGACCCTCGACAGCCGCACGGGCGAGTCGTTCGCCGAGCGGTTCCGGACCAGGTCGTACGACCTGTCAGAACCTGCCGAGTACCGGCACTTCCGGCTCGACATCGGACGGAACAACGGGGGCGCCATCACGCAGCTCGCCGATGTCCAGTTCTCGACGGGCAACGTCGACGCGCCCGTGCCCCGGGACATGCTGTCGCTGGTCGACCGCGGCCCGAGCGGCTCACCGACCGCGAAGGCCCGCGCCGGTTTCACGGGCAAAAGGGCGCTGCGGTACGCCGGAACACACCGGGCGGCCGGACGGGCGTACTCGGCCAACAAGGTGTTCGACGTGAACGTGGCCGTCGACCGGGACACCGAACTGACGTACCGGATCTTCCCGTCCATGGCGGACGGCGATCTCGACTACGCCGCCACGAACGTCTCGGTGGACCTGGCCTTCACGGACGGAACCCTTCTGAGTGAACTTCGGGCGGTCGACCAGCACGGCTTCGCGCTGACGCCGCAGGGGCAGGGCGCGGCCAAGGGGTTGTACGTCAACCAGTGGAACCATGTGACCTCGCGGATCGGGGCGGTGGCGCAGGGGAGGACCGTCGACCGGGTGCTGGTGGCGTACGACTCGCCGGCCGGTCCCGCGAGGTTCCGGGGCTGGATCGACGACGTGACGCTCCGGTCCGTCGCCCCCGAGCCGCCTCGGGAACACCTGTCCGACTACGCGCTGACGACCCGGGGCACCAACTCCAGCGGCGGCTTCTCCCGGGGCAACGACTTCCCGGCGACGGCAGTACCGCACGGCTTCAACTTCTGGACGCCGGTCACCAACCCGGGCTCGCTGAGCTGGCTGTACGACTACGCGCGGGCCAACAACGCCGACAACCTGCCGACGATCCAGGCGTTCAGCGCGAGTCATGAGCCGAGCCCCTGGATGGGCGACCGGCAGACCTTCCAGGTGATGCCGTCGGCCGCCGCCGGCACCCCGGACACCGGCCGTACGGCACGGGCGCTGGCCTTCCGGCACGAGAACGAGACCGCCCGGCCGTACTACTACGGGGTGCGGTTCGAGAACGGCGTCAAGGCCGAGATGACGCCGACCGACCACGCGGCGGTCCTGCGCTTCACCTACCCCGGCGCCGACGCGAGCGTCCTGTTCGACAACGTCACCGACCAGGCGGGCCTGACCCTCGACCGGGACAACGGCACCTTCACCGGCTACTCGGACGTGAAATCGGGACTGTCGACGGGAGCGACCCGGCTGTTCGTGTACGGGGTGTTCGGCGACGACGCGGTGGTCACGGAGGGGGCGTCGAGCGGGGTCAAGGGCTATCTCCGGTTCAGGGCGCCGACCGGGGTGGTGACGCTTCGGTTGGCCACCTCGCTCATCAGCGTCGAGCAGGCCAAGGCCAATCTGCGACAGGAGATTCCGGACGGTACGTCCTTCGAGACGGTACGGGCCGGTGCGCAGCGGCAGTGGGACGGTCTGCTCGGGAAGGTCGAGGTGGAGGGGGCGACGCCGGACCAGCTGACGACGCTGTACTCCAGCCTGTACCGGCTGTATCTGTACCCCAACTCCGGTTTCGAGAAGGTCGGTTCGAAGTACCGGTACGCGTCTCCGTTCTCCCCGATGCCGGGTCCCGACACCCCGACACACACCGGGGCGAAGATCGTGGACGGCAAGGTGTACGTCAACAACGGCTTCTGGGACACCTATCGGACGACCTGGCCCGCGTACTCACTCCTGACGCCTCGTCAAGCGGGTGAGATGGTCGACGGGTTCGTGCAGCAGTACAAGGACGGCGGCTGGACCTCGCGCTGGTCCTCCCCCGGGTACGCCGATCTGATGACGGGTACCTCGTCGGACGTGGCGTTCGCCGACGCCTATGTGAAGGGCGTCGGTTTCGACGCGAAGTCGGCGTACGACGCGGCCGTGAAGAACGCGACCGTCGTACCCCCGACGTCGGGCGTGGGCCGCAAGGGCATGGCGACCTCGCCCTTCCTCGGCTACACGAGCACCGAGACGCGTGAGGGCCTGTCGTGGGCACTGGAGGGCTACCTCAACGACTACGGCATCGCCCGGATGGGCCAGGAGCTCTACCGGGAGACGGGGAAGCAACGGTACAAGGAGGAGTCCGAGTACTTCCTCAACCGTGCCCAGGACTATGTGCGGTTGTTCGACACCGGGGCCGGTTTCTTCCAGGGCCGGAACGCGCGCGGCGACTGGCGGGTGGAGTCGTCGGCGTACGATCCGCGTGTCTGGGGCTACGACTACACGGAGACGAACGGCTGGGGTTACGCCTTCACGGCTCCGCAGGACAGCAGGGGCCTGGCTAACCTGTACGGCGGCCGGGCGGGCCTCGCGGACAAGCTCGACGAATACTTCGAGACCCCGGAGACGGCGTCACCGGAGTTCGTGGGCTCGTACAAGGGGGTCATCCACGAGATGACGGAGGCCCGGGACGTCCGGATGGGCATGTACGGCCACTCCAACCAGGTGGCCCATCACGTGAACTACATGTACGACGCGGCCGGCCGGCCCTGGAAGACACAGAAGAACGTCCGCGAGGTCCTGTCCCGTCTCTACACGGGCAGCGAGATCGGTCAGGGCTACCACGGCGACGAGGACAACGGCGAGCAGTCGGCCTGGTACCTGTTCTCGGCGCTCGGCTTCTATCCACTGGTCATGGGCAGCGGCGAATACGCCGTCGGCTCCCCGCTGTTCACCAAGGCAACGGTGCATCTGGAGAACGGCCGGGACCTGGTGATCAAGGCCCCGGACAACAGCGCGCGGAACGTGTACGTACAGGGCCTGAAGGTCAACGGCCTGCCCTGGACGTCGACTTCACTCCCCCACTCGTTCGTCTCCCAGGGCGGAACCCTGGAGTTCGACATGGGCCCCGAGCCCTCGGCCTGGGGAGCGTCGAAGAACGCGGCCCCGGTGTCGATCACCCAGGACGACGAGGTGCCGACTCCGCGGGCGGATGTGGTGACCGGCGGGGGCCCGTTGTTCGACAACACGTCGTCGACGGACGCGACGGTGACGTCCGTGCAGCTACCGGTCACCGGCGGCACGAAGGCCGTCCAGTACACGCTGACGTCCTCGGACCGTACCGAGGCTCCGACGGGCTGGGTCTTGCAGGGCTCCTCGGACGGCAAGAACTGGCGGACGCTGGACCGGCGTTCGGGTGAGTCGTTCAGGTGGGACAGGCAGACCCGGGCGTTCTCGGTGGCGTCCGTGGACTCGTACACGCGCTACCGGCTGGTCCTCGACGGTGAGTCGACGCTGGCGGAGGTGGAGTTGCTGGGCTGACCACCATTTTCCACGCCCGCTTCGCCGGTCAGGGGTCGGGGAAGCGGGCGGGGAGGCGGGCAGTAACCGACGTAGTGCGTCTGCGTGTTGGTGGGCGTACTTGAGCATGGAGCGCCGGTTGTGGACCGTGCCGGGATGTCGGGGACGGTCAGCCGGTCGTCAGCCGGTCGCGAGGGTGAAGACGTGCAGGTCGGCGTCGGCCGGGAGGCGGACGCTCACGATGTTCCGGCCCGCCGGTGCCTGGAACGGGCTGGTGGCGAAGACATACGTCGGGACCGGGTCCCGGCCCGCTCCCGAGACGTTCCGGTACGCCGTCCTCGCGACGACCTCGTTGCCGTACCGGACGGTGCCCGTGCCGCCGCCCAGCGTCCAGTCGGTGAGGGACAGGTCGACCGTGTCGGTGGTGCCGTCGGTGTAGGTGACAGTCGCCTGGGACCGGCGGCTGCCGAAGACCGCGCTGCCGATGAACGACAACTGGGATGCCGGGGTGGGGAGTTGGATCGTCCGGGCGTTCGCCGACGCGTTGTCGGGGCGGCCCGGCGGTGAGGCCGGCCATGTGAAGGCCAGGCCCGTCGCCAGCCTGCCCCGCGCGCCCGGGGCCAGGTCCGCCGCTGTCAGGGCCTGGCGTGAGTAGCTCCAGCCGCCGCCGTCGTAGTCGGCCTCGGTGTGGTCGCCGGTGTCGTCGGAGGCGCCTGTGTTGTTGTAAGCGGCGAGGAGGGAGCCGGGGGCCGCCACCGTGAGGGAGATCGGCTGCTCGAACGCCGTGTCCGTCGATGTCACCTTGATCCTCGCCTCGTGGAAGCCCTGCTCGACTCCGGGCTGCGCGGCGAGCGTGATCCGTTGGGTGCCGTCAATCACCTGTCCGGAGGCGGGCGTTGCCGTTACGCCGGTCGGGGTGTCCACCTCGAAGCGCACCTCCGGGCCCGGGGTGGCGGCGCCCGTCAGGAGCAGTGCCCGGACGTCCACCTGCGCGCTGCCGCCCGGCGCGAGCGTCGCCGTGGTGGGGCCGACGCCGATCTGGTACGGCTGCTCGCCCGCCCGGAAGGACGGCGGGGCGTCGGACGGAGCGGTGCCCCAGGTGGGGTTCGGGGTGGCGGCCAGGGTGTAGTCCAGGGTGCCGCCGCGCCGGACGAAGGACGCCGGGAGCCAGGGACGTTCGCTCGTACGGCCGTTGACCGTGAGGGACTGGACGTACGGGGCGTCCGCCGCCGCTCCCCGTGCGCGGATCGAGATGTCGTTGCCGTACGGGCGGTTGATCTCGATCCTCGGGAACAGAGGTGCGGCCAGGATCAGTTCGGCTCGGGACGGCACCTGTGGGTACATCCCGAGTGCGGCGAAGACGTACCAGGAGGACATCGCACCCAGGTCGTCGTTGCCGGGGATGCCGTCCGGGCGTGTCGACCAGAGCCTCGTCATCGCCGCACGCACCGTCTCCTGGGTTTTGTGCGGTGCGCCCGCGTAGGCGTACAGGTAGGGGACGTTGACCGAGGGTTCGTTGTCCAGCTCGGACTTCTCGCCGCCGCTGCCGGTGAGCGCCCAGCTGCCGTCGGCGTGGTTGAAGAAGGCGTCCAGGCGGCCGACTGCCGTGGCCGTGCCGCCCATCGCCGCGAAGAGGCCCGCCGGGTTGTGCGGGACCATCCAGGTGTACTGGGCCGCCGTACCCTCGACGAAGCCGTTGCCGGTGGCCGGGGTGAAACCGGGGGCCCAACTGCCGTCCGCCTTACGGTTGGTGATGTAGCCGCCGCTTCGATGAGCCGCGATGTCGAAGTTGTTCTGCCACCACTGGGCGCGCTTCATGAAGCCGTCCGCCGTCCTCGTCCTTCCCGCCGCGCGAGCCAGTTCGGCGAGGGCGAAGTCCGCGCCCGACATCTCCAGCGTCTCCGCGGCGCCACCCCACGCGTTGGACACCGACGGCATGTAGTGGTGCGCCAAGTACTGGTCCAGAGAGGGGCGTTGGCCGACCGAGAGGACGGGCCTGCCCGCCGGGGAGAGGTCCTGCCGCGTCGGTACCGTCGCCGCCCGGAGCAGGGAGTCCAGCGCGCCGCGCAGGTCGAAGTGTCTGCCGCCGAAGGCGCGGATGCCTGCGAGGGAGGCGGGTGAGGGGTCACCGTTCATGACGTGGGTGCCGCTCGCGCCGTGCAGCCAGCGGTCCCACAACCCGCCGTTCTGCCGGGCGAGTTCGTAGAGGGACTGGGCGATGTCCGAGCCGGCGCCGGGGTCGAGAAGGGTGAGCAGCTGGACCTGGGAGCGGTAGACGTCCCAGCCGGAGAAGGTGCCGTACTGGTTGTCGTGGCCCGCCCGGACCGGATGGATCCCGCCGTCGCCGCCCCGGTAGCGGCGGTCGGTGTCGCTGATGACGTTCGGGTGGAGGAGAGAGTGGTAGAGGGCGGTGTAGAAGGTGGTGCGTTCGGCTTCCGTGCCGCCGCCGACCTTGATGGCGGCGAGCCTGTCCCGCCAGGCGTGTCGGGCCGCGTACCGGACCGACGTGAAGGAGCGGGCGGGCGGGTTCTCGGCCGCGAGGTTGGCCTCGGCGCCCGCGCGACTGACGTACGAGACACCGACCTTGACGCCCACCGGGCCCGTGCCGGGCTCGAACTCCACATATCCGCCTGCCCCCTTGCCCGCCACGGGACGGCCGCGGTTGGCGGTGAAGCCGCCCGTTCCGCCGGACGCGGAGGTGGTTCCCGGGCTCAGCCGGTCGTCCTGCCAGGTGCCCGTCGCCTTGAAGGCACGGTCGAAGCGGGCCGTGAAGTGGAGGGTGTAGTAAGGGCGTCGGCCTTCGGGGTCGAGGTGGCCGCAGAAGTTGCCGGAGGTGACCGAACCGGAGACCGTACGGGCGACGGGGTCGATCGTGACCGTCGAATCCGTCGAGCCCACCTCGGAGTTGGCGGTCCGGATCAGCATCGACGCCGGTCTGCCGGGCGGGTAGGCGAAGCGTGCGGAGCCTGTGCGGGTGGTCGCCGTGAGGTCGGCGGTGACACCGGAGGCCATGCCCACCTTGTAGTGGCCGGGCTCCGCCGTCTCGTCGGCGTGGCTGAAGTCGGCCGCGTACACCGCGTCCTCGGTGTCGCTCGCCGGGGAGGACGTGACCTGACCGGCGTACGGGAAGAACGGGATGTCGCCGCTGCCGCCCGCGCAGCCCGTGCCCGACATGTGGGTGAGGCTGAAGCCCCTGATGCGGGTGGTGTCGTAGTGGTAGCCGCCGGGGGCCGCCGTGCGGGTGGCGTCGCCCCGGGTGTTCTCGGGGCTCCAGGAGAGCATGCCGAACGGGACGACCGCGCCCGGGAAGACATCGCCACCGTTCCTGGTACCGATGAGCGGATCGACGTATGGAGTGGGGTCCTGGACCAGGGGGTTCGCGGGTGCCGCCGTCGCCGCGAGCGTCGGGGTGGGCGTGCCGAGCGCCAGGACGGCGGTCAGCAGCAGGGACGTAGGGCGGACACGCATGACGCGGCCCCTCCTCCTTCGGACGGGTCGCGCACAGGTCGCACAAGCCGCGGGGACAGTGACGGTCGCCAGCGGTACCACGGGAGGTCGAGCACCTCCGAGGGGACGCGCACACCGGTCACGCGTGCGGGGTGCCGGGTCCACTCCTCTGGGGGACCGTGGAGGGGAGGCAACCGGTTTGACGATGGTGTCCACTGGGGCGATAGAGTGTTGTCCAGACCACTGGACAACGTTGTCTCCAACTGGTCACGTCCCAGACGCACTCCACCCGGGCCTCATCCCCCGTGCCGGCCCGGCTCGCGGACCCGGTGGGTATCGACCACCGGGTCCGCCCTGAGCGTCCTTGCACCTGGTTGATCTCGAATGTGCGGCCCCGCGCGGCTAACCGACCCGGCAGGGCAGGGTAGTCGCCGTATCACCGCCCGAACCCCGGACGACGTATCCGAACGTCGCGGTCCTGCCCGGATCGAGCGAGCCGTTCCAGCCGGCGTTGTGGACCATCACCGCCTGGCCGTTGTAGGTCGCGTTGCCGTTCCAGAGGCTGTCCACCGTCTGGCCCGCCGGGAGTGTCCAGTCGACCATCCAGCCGAGCATCGGCACGGTCCCGGAGTTGGTGACGGTCACCTCGGACTGGTAGCCGCCGTTCCAGCTGCCCGTCGTACGGCGACTTGCGGTGCATGCGCCGGGCGGGGGCTCGGTGGGCGGGTTGCCGGGGTCCTTGATGCCCGTCACCTCGCCGTTGCCGCCGTCGAAGACGACGTCGGAGCAGGAGTAGAAGGTCTCCGCGCTGTCGGAACGCTGCCACACCATGTAGATGAGGTGGCGCCCGGACTTGTTCGCCGGAAGCGTGCCGTTCCAGGAGTAGTTGGCCTCGACGTTGCCCGGGGTGCCGTTGAGCGGCGGGTGGTCGACGCTCAGGAACGGCTGGGACTCGATCGCGTCCCAGGTGAGGGTCTTGGTCGGGTCGAAGCCGTCCTTGGTGATGTAGACGTAGAACCAACCCGGGTGCGCCGCCCACGCGTTGTACGAGAAGTCGACGTTGGCGCCCGAGGTGAGGTGGGTCACCGGCCAGTCGGCGCTGGGGGTGTTGAACCCGGTGAAGTTGGTGTTGCCGCCGCTGCACAGCTGGCCGTCCGGGACGAAGCCCCGGGTACGTCCCGCGCCGTCCGAGCGCAGCACCGAGAACCAATTGTAGAACGGCGTGGTTCCGCTGACCTGTTGTGCCGTCTTGCAGGCCGGGTTGATCGCCTTGATCTCACCGGTGTCCGTGAGGGCGTCCTCCCAGCAGAGGAAGGTACGGCTGCCGGGTTTCATCGGGGTGCCGTGGGCCTCCGCGTCACCGCCCGCCGTGACGACCAGGCCGAGGGCCGGGATCGCGGTGAGGAGTGCCAGGAGGATGAGGAAGAAGGCTCTGCCTCGGGTGGGTAGCGGTAATCGGCGTGGGGTGCGGGGGGAGGATGGGGACAGTGATGTCAGGGCCATGTCACGTTCTCCTTCAGTCGTACGCGATGCGCCGTACGTCGTGCGGTACGTACGGAACGTGCGGGTGAAGGGGCGCGCCCGACTGGGGACGCGCGTGATGCGCGATGCGCACGGTGTGATGCGTGGGGGGTGGTGAGGTGGGAGCGACTCCCGCTTACGGGTTCCGGTCCGCTCGGTGTGGGAGCGCTCCCACCTCACCCTCCTTTGAAGCTAGCGCCGCGCGGTGCCGTTGTAAACGCCTGACACACGAGGACCGCACCCGGATGGCTGCGGCTCTCGCGAAACCTCAAGCCGAAGAGGGCAGTTGAGGGCAGGAGTTGGGAGCGGGAGCCGGGGGGGCGGGAGCCGGGGTACGCCCCGGTCACCACGGTCACCGCCGGAGGGGCGTACGGAGTTCAGGTCGCGACGTCGTCGGCGGCACCACTCTCGCGGTGGGCAGTCCGATCGTGAACTCGGTGTGTCCCGGGGCGCTTTCGACGTCGATGGTCCCTCCGTGCGCGGCCACGATGGCCGACACGATGGCGAGGCCGAGGCCCGAGCCCCCGTCCCGTGGGCCGCTGCGGGCGCGGGAGACGTCGGCCCGGGTGAAGCGTTCGAAGACGGACGGGAGCAGGTGCGGCGGGATGCCGGGACCGTCGTCGCGTACGCGGATGACGCACCGCTCACCCACGACCTCCGCCGAGGCCAGCACCGTCGTACCGGCGGGTGTGTGGACGCGTGCGTTGGCCAGCAGGTTGGCCACCACCTGGTGCAGCCGGGCCTCGTCGCCGAGGACCAGCGCCGGGGAGTCGAGGAGGAGCGCCAGTTGCCAGTGGTGATTCTCGCCCGCCGCCCGCGCGTCCCACACCGACTCGGCGACCACCGCCGCGAGGTCCACCTCGGCCGACTGCAACGGCCGCCCCTCGTCGAGTCGGGCGAGCAGCAGCAGGTCCTCCACGAGCCCCGTCATCCGCGCCGACTCCGCCGACACGCGCCGCCAGGCCAGCGCCGGCTCGATCCGCTGCGTACCCCGGTTCATGAGTTCCGCGTATCCGGCGATCGAGGCGAGCGGGGTACGGAGTTCATGGCTGGCGTCGGACAGGAAGCGCCGCATGCGTTCCTCGTCGGCCTGGCGTTCGGCGAGGGACGACTCGACGTGGTCGATCATCCGGTTGAGGGCGGCGCCGACCTGGCCGGCCTCGCTCTGCGGGTCGGTGTCGCGTTCCGGAACGCGGGTGAGGCCGACGACCGCGCCCCGGCCCAGCGGCGCGCGCGAGACCTCGACCGCGGTGGCGGCGACCCGGCCCAGGGGCCGCAGTTGGCGTCGTATGACGACCGCGCAGACGCAGCCGGCGATCGTCAGTCCGACCACGGCGACCGCGGCCTCGATGACGACCAGGCCCTGGATCATGTCCTGGACGTCGTCCATCGGCAGCCCGGTCAGCACGCGGACGCCGTTGTCCGCGGTGCCGCCGATCGCCGTGATCCGGTAGGTGCCGAGGCCCGGCACGGTACGGGTGTGCATCGTGCCGTCGGCCCTGATGCCGGCGAGTGCCGACCGCTGCTCGGAGGTCAGGTCCCGCGGCGCCGCGTCCTGGGAGACGACCTGGGCGGTGAGCAGGGTGCCGTCGGGGGCGAGACGGGCGGCCAGGGTTCCGGCGGGCTGGCCGCTCTCGTTGAGGAAGCCGAGGCCGGTGTCCAGTTCGGGGTGGAGCGCGGCGCCGCCCTGGCTGCGCGCGACGGCGTTGGCGACGCGGTCGTCGAGGCTGCCCAGCAGGTACTGGTGCTGGGCGAAGATGGTGGTGACCGCCATGGCGGCGCACACCACGGCCAGGGTGACCCCGATGAAGAACAGCAGCCGGGTCCGCAGTGAGCGCCCGCGCAGACGTACGGTCATCTCCCGTCCTCCCCGGCCCTGATCGCGTACCCGAGTCCGCGCACGGTGTGGATCATCGGGGCCCGCCCCTTGTCGATCTTGCGGCGCAGGCTGGAGATGTACACCTCGACGAGGTTGTCGCCGCTGTCGAAGCACCTCGTCCACACATGGTCGAGGATCTGCCCCTTGCTGAGCACCTGGCGCGGGTGGCCCATCAGCAGGCTGAGCAGGTCGAACTCCTTGGCGGTGAGCTGGACGGGCGTGCCGTCGCGGTGCACCTCGCGGCTCTCCCCGGTGATCACGAGGTCGCCGAGGACGCGTACGGAGTTGTCGGTGCGCGTCTGTTCGGCGCCGCACCGGCGCAGCAGTCCGCGCAGCCGCAGCACGACCTCCTCCAGGGAGAACGGCTTGGTGACGTAGTCGTCGGCGCCCGCCTCCAGTCCGTCGAGACGGTGTTCGAGGGCATCTCGGGCGGTGAGCATGAGGACGGGCAGCCGCGGGCGCTCGTACCGCAGCCTGCGGAGCACCTGGAGTCCGTCGAGGTCGGGAAGCATGCCGTCGAGGACGACGGCGTGCGGGGCCGAGGAGCGGGCGATGCGCAGCGCGCTCTCGCCGTCGAGGGCGGGGTAGGGGCGCCAGCCCGCCTCGGTGACGGCCACGCACAACAGTTCCGTGAGCGCCGGTTCGTCGTCGACGATCAGCACACGGACGTGACCGCCGCGAACCCCAGAAGTGCCAGACATGTCCTGATCGTGTCCCTGTTTCCTGGCGGAATCCTGTGTTCAACCTGAGCCTCAGCCGTGGGAGACCCTCCCGGAGACAACGGACGCGCTCTCGGATGCGCTGCCGGATGCGGTCAACTCCCTTGGCCGAAGGCGGCATTGACGCTCCTCGGCCACCGGAATCCCTTGAGCGGAAATCTGTACGGCGACCACGCTGGTCACCGGCTTCCGCTCCCCGGGCACGCGAAGGGCCGCACTCCCCGCCCGAGCGGGGAGTGCGGCCCGACTGCCCTACCGGATCGGCTAGTTGCGGATCAGGTTGCGCAGTACGTACTGCATGATGCCGCCGTTGCGGTAGTAGTCGGCCTCACCGGGGGTGTCGATACGGACGACCGCGTCGAAGTCGACGCCCGTGTCGGTGGTCACCTTGACCGTGCGCGGGGTGGTGCCGTTGTTCAGCTCCTCGACGCCGGTGAAGGAGAAGGTCTCCTCGCCGGTGAGGCCGAGGGACTCGGCGGTGGCGCCCTCCGGGTACTGGAGCGGGAGCACGCCCATGCCGATGAGGTTCGAGCGGTGGATGCGCTCGTACGACTCGGCGATGACGGCCTTGACGCCGAGGAGCGCGGTGCCCTTGGCGGCCCAGTCGCGGGACGAGCCCGAGCCGTACTCCTTGCCGGACAGGATGACCAGCGGGATGCCCTGCTCGATGTAGTTGCGCGAGGCGTCGTAGATGAACGCGACGGGCGCGTCCGGCTGGGTGAAGTCGCGGGTGTAGCCGCCCTCGGTGCCCGGCGCGATCTGGTTGCGCAGGCGGATGTTGGCGAACGTACCGCGGATCATCACCTCGTGGTTGCCACGGCGGGAGCCGTACGAGTTGAAGTCACGGCGCTCGACACCGTGCTCCGTGAGGTACTTGCCACCGGGGGTGTCGGCCTTGATCGCGCCGGCCGGGGAGATGTGGTCGGTGGTGACCGAGTCGCCGAGCTTGGCGAGGACGCGGGCGCCGGCGATGTCCGAGACCGGGGTGGTCTCCATCGTCATGCCCTCGAAGTACGGGGGCTTGCGCACGTAGGTCGACTGCGGGTCCCACTCGAAGGTGTTGCCGCTCGGGATCGACAGCGCCTGCCACTGCGCGTCACCCGCGAAGACGTCCTTGTAGGACTTGCTGAACATGTCCTCGCCGATGGCGTTCGCCACGACGTCGTTGACCTCGGCCTCGGAGGGCCAGATGTCGGCCAGGAAGACCGGCTTGCCCTCCTGGTCCACGCCGAGGGCGTCGCGCGTGATGTCCACCTTCATGGAACCCGCGAGGGCGTACGCGACGACCAGCGGCGGGGACGCCAGGTAGTTCATCTTGACGTCGGGGTTGATCCGGCCCTCGAAGTTGCGGTTGCCGGAGAGCACCGAAGTGACGGCCAGGTCATGGTCGTTGACGGCCTTGGAGACCTCGTCCGGCAGCGGGCCGGAGTTGCCGATGCAGGTGGTGCAGCCGTAGCCGACGAGGTTGAAGCCGACCTTGTCGAGGTAGGGGGTGAGCCCCGCCTTGTCGAAGTAGTCGGTGACGACCTTGGAGCCCGGGGCGAGGGTGGTCTTGACCCACGGCTTGCGGGTGAGGCCCTTCTCGACCGCCTTCTTGGCCACCAGCGCGGCGGCGACCATGACGTACGGGTTCGAGGTGTTGGTGCAGGACGTGATGGCCGCGACCGTCACCGCGCCGTGGTCGATCTCGTAGGTCGAGCCGTCGGGGGCGGTCACGGTGACCGGGTTGGACGGGGCGCCGTTCGGAGCGACGGCCGGGGAGTCGGAGGCCGGGAAGGACTCCTTGCCCGCCTCGTCCACGGCGTCGACGTAGTTGCGGACGTCGACCTTGAACTGCTCGGCGGCGTTCGCGAGGACGATACGGTCCTGCGGGCGCTTCGGGCCGGCGATGGAGGGGACGACCGTCGAGAGGTCGAGCTCCAGCCTCTCGGAGAAGTCGGGCTCGGCGGCCGGGTCCAGCCAGAGGCCCTGCTCCTTGGCGTACGCCTCGACGAGCGCGAGCTGCTGGGCGTCGCGGCCCGTCAGCTTCAGGTACTTGATGGTCTCGCCGTCGATCGGGAAGATCGCGGCCGTGGAACCGAACTCCGGCGACATGTTGCCGATGGTCGCGCGGTTCGCGAGGGAGGTGGCGGCCACGCCCTCGCCGTAGAACTCGACGAACTTGCCGACGACGCCGTGCTTGCGGAGCATCTCCGTGATGGTCAGCACGAGGTCGGTGGCGGTGGTGCCGGGCGTCAGCTCACCGGTGAGCTTGAAGCCGACGACGCGTGGGATGAGCATCGAGACGGGCTGGCCCAGCATCGCGGCCTCGGCCTCGATACCGCCGACGCCCCAGCCGAGCACACCGAGGCCGTTGACCATGGTGGTGTGGGAGTCGGTGCCGACCAGGGTGTCGGGGTACGCCTGGCCGCCCCGGACCATGATCGTACGGGCGAGGTGCTCGATGTTGACCTGGTGGACGATGCCGGTGCCCGGCGGGACGACCTTGAAGTCGTCGAAGGCGGTCTGGCCCCAGCGCAGGAACTGGTAGCGCTCCTTGTTGCGGCCGTACTCCAGCTCGACGTTCTGGCCGAAGGCCTCCGGCGTGCCGAACTTGTCGGCGATCACGGAGTGGTCGATGACCATCTCGGCCGGGGAGAGCGGGTTGACCTTCGCCGGGTCGCCACCGAGGGCCTTGACGGCCTCACGCATGGTGGCGAGGTCCACGACACAGGGCACGCCGGTGAAGTCCTGCATGATCACGCGGGCCGGCGTGAACTGGATCTCCTGGCTGGGCTGCGCCTGCGAGTCCCAGCCACCGATGGCCCGGATGTGGTCGGCGGTGATGTTCGCGCCGTCCTCGGTACGGAGCAGGTTCTCCAGCAGCACCTTCAGGCTGTACGGAAGGCGAGCCGAGCCTTCCACCTTGTCCAGCCGGAAGATCTCGTACGACTCGTCGCCCACGCTGAGCGTGCTACGGGCGTCGAAGCTGTTCGCCGACACGACAGTCTCCTTCATTGATGTGCGCGTTCCACCGCATCCTGCCGCCACGACTACTTGGCCGATCCGCTAAGGTAAGGCTAAGTTAGGCAAGCCTTAGTGGCAGAGGTATCTCGATGTCGAGATAACTCTAGTGCATGGGTGGCGAATGGGCATGCCCGGTTGCCGTGTGATGTAGCCATCACCGCGCCGATCCGGGGTAAGCGACCTCCATGGCACTCACATTCCGCAAGAGCTTCCGGATACTCCCTTGGCTCCGACTGAACATCAACAGGCGATCCATGTCGTTCACCACAGGCGGCGAGCACGGTCCGCGACACACGCGCAGCACCACAGGACGTCGTACGACATCGATGAATCTGCCCGGACCTTTCGGGTGGCGGAAGACCCGCACGAAGAAGGACGACTGACCAGCCGTCACCAGTCACCCGAACAGATCCCACAAGAGGCGTCATCTCATATCTGAGATAACCTCGACCCCATGGCAGACGACTACCTCGTACGTATCGGCAAGCTCATCCGTGACGCCAGACAGCATCGGGGCTGGACACAGACACAACTTGCCGAAGCGCTCGGCACCAGTCAGAGCGCGGTCAACCGCATCGAGCGCGGCAATCAAAACATCAGCCTTGAGATGATCGCTCGAATCGGTGAAGCGCTCGACAGTGAGATCGTCTCCCTGGGGTACGCGGGTCCGATGCATCTGCGGGTGGTCGGCGGTCGCCGCCTCTCCGGCTCGATCGACGTCAAGACCAGCAAGAACGCGTGTGTCGCGCTGCTGTGCGCCTCGCTCCTCAACAAGGGGCGCACAGTACTGCGCCGCGTCGCCCGCATCGAAGAGGTGTACCGCCTGCTGGAGGTGCTCAACTCGATCGGCGTACGGGCGCGATGGATCAACGACGGCGTCGACCTGGAGATCGTGCCCCCGGCCGAGCTGAACATGGCGGCCATCGACGCCGAGGCCGCCCGCCGGACCCGCTCGATCATCATGTTCCTCGGCCCGCTGCTGCACCGCCTGGACAGCTTCAGGCTGCCGTACGCGGGTGGCTGCGACCTCGGCACCCGGACCATCGAGCCGCACATGATCGCGCTGCGCCGGTTCGGGCTGGACATCGCGGCGACGGAGGGGCTCTACCACGCCCGGGTCGACCGTTCCGTCTCCCCCGGCCGCCCGATCGTGCTGACCGAGCGCGGGGACACCGTCACCGAGAACGCGCTGCTCGCCGCCGCCCGGCACGACGGGGTGACCGTCATCCGCAACGCGTCCTCCAACTACATGGTCCAGGACCTGTGCTTCTTCCTGGAGGCCTTGGGCGTACGGGTCGAGGGCGTCGGCACGACGACGCTCACCGTGCACGGCGTACCGACCATCGACGTCGACGTGGACTACTCGCCCTCCGAGGACCCGGTCGAGGCGATGAGCCTGCTGACGGCGGCGGTCGTCACGGAGTCCGAACTGACCGTGCGCCGGGTGCCGATCGAGTTCCTGGAGATCGAGCTGGCGGTCCTGGAGGAGATGGGGCTCGACCACGACCGTACGCCAGAGTACTTCGCGGACAACGGCCGTACGCGGCTGGTCGACCTGACGGTCCGGCCCTCCAAGCTGGAGGCGCCGATCGACAAGATCCACCCGATGCCGTTCCCGGGTCTGAACATCGACAACGTGCCGTTCTTCGCGGCCATCGCGGCCGCCGCCCAGGGCAAGACCCTCATCCACGACTGGGTCTACGACAACCGCGCGATCTATCTGACCGACCTGAACCGCCTCGGCGGACGCCTCCAACTCCTCGACCCGCACCGGGTCCTGGTCGAGGGCCCGACCCGCTGGCGAGCCGCCGAGATGATGTGCCCGCCCGCGCTCCGGCCGGCGGTGGTGGTCCTGCTGGCGATGATGTCGGCGGAGGGCACGTCCGTGCTGCGCAACGTGTACGTCATCAACCGGGGTTACGAGGATCTGGCGGAGCGGCTGAACTCGGTGGGGGCGCAGATCGAGATCTTCCGGGATATCTGAACGACGGATGCCGCCGCACCCTTTCTGACCCGCATGAATGCGGGTCAGAAAGGGCACGGCGGCACCTGTGGGATTTCTCTGGGACTTTGGACTTTGGGTCGGGACCGGGCTTCTGCCGGTCGGCCGGGCTACGCGAAGACCGCGTCGATGGCGGTGCTGCCGCGCGCACCGGCGCGGGGCAGGAAGTGCGCGTACTTCCGCAGGGTGAACCCGGGGTCGGAGTGGCCGAGCCACCGGGCCAGGGACACGACCGACTCGCCGGCCTCCAGTTGCTCGGAGGCGTAGAAGTGGCGCAGGGCGTGGTAGCCGTGTTCTCGGGACGGCTCCCAGACTCGGGCCCCGTCCAGGGCGCTCTCCTCCAGCGTGGCGATCACGCCGGCCCCTGCCAGGGCCGGCTTCCAGACGTAGGAGTTGAAGAAGTTCCGGTTGACCGCCTTGCGCTCGCGCCCCGTCACCAGGAGGTTGTACGTCCTCGGCCGCCGGTGCTTGGCCTCCACCGGCGTCTCAGCCGGGCGCGGGTCGTCCCACGCCATGGTGACCGGCACGGGTTCGTAGACCTCCATGTGCTGTCGTATGGCCTTGGCGACGCTTGAGGGCAGGGGCACGTCGCGGACCTTGCGGCCCTTGGGGAGCGCGAAGCACAGCTTTGTCCGCACCATCTTGATCTGACGGCGGACGTGGACGACTTCCGCGTCGAAGTCGATGTCCTCCATGGACAGGCCGAACGCCTCTCCCTGCCGGAGTCCGAGACCGGCTCCGATCTCGACGAGGACGCGATAGCGCTCGGACAGAGTTGCCCGGACCGCCAGGACACGGTCGGGCGGCCACGCCTCGACCCTGCCGGGCGCGGCTGCCGGAGGGCGGACCGTACTCGCGCGGCACGGGTTGCGTGCGAGACGGCGGTCTTCGACTGCGGCCTGGAGCACGCCCGACAGCGTCGCCCAGACGAGGCGGATCGACGTAGGGCCGAGGTCCTTCTCCAGCCGCTTCTTCCATCCCCGCAACGCCTCCGTTCCGACGCTGTTCAGCGGCAGCACACCGAGGTGCGGGACGATGTGCCGACGGACCCGCTGCTCGATGCGTTCGAGAGTGGACGGGTCGCCGCTCTGGGTGGGCCACCAGTGGGTCGCGATGTAGTCCTTGAGGGAGATGGCTCCGTCGCGTGGATCGACGAACTCGCCTCGGCGGGCGTCGGTCTGGGCCTGGGCGAGCCAGGTCTTGGCATCCGCAGGGGGAGCGCTCGAACCCGACCCCGCCCCGGGGGTGGCGGAGCCCGTCCGGCACCAGGGGGCGCCGGACGGGAAAGCTGCGACCGAGGGCGGATCGCAGCCAGGCAAGGCCAGTCGCAAGGGCAAGGCCAAGAAGGGGAAGTCGCGTCCGCGCGACAAGAAGCAGCGCCCTGCCCACAGCGTCCGCCTCAACCAACAGGAGCTCGCCATCATCCAGTCCGGCGCCGAGCACGTCGACATGAGCGTGGCCGGGTTCCTGGCCCACTCCGCCCTTGCCGCCGCTCGCGACCAGTCCCGCACCGCAGCAGCCATCGCCACGGAACGGGACATCCTGACCGCGCTGTTCGGCGTGCGCCGTCAGCTCGACTGGGCCGGCAGCAACGTCAACCAAGCCGTCAGGGCCCTCAACTCCGGTGGCGACGCACCCCACTTCGCCGCCGCCCTAGCCGATCTGCAACGCGCCGCGCAGGCAGTCCAACGGGCGGCCGACAGGATCACCAACCGGCAGGAGGAGCAGGCGGCTTGATCCCCCGGATCCACAAGCAGGGCAGCAGGACCCTCGGACTCCTGATCTACCTGTACGGCAAGGGCACCCACGAGGAGCACATCGACCCACACCTGGTCGCCTCCTTCGACGGTATGGCGCCCGATCCCGGCCGCGATCCCTCAGTGACGGAGAAGGATCTCCGGCACCTGCTCGACCAGCCTCTGTCCCTTCTCGACGCGGACCAGCGTCCCGACGAGCACGTCTGGCACTGCTCGGTGCGGGCCGCGCCCGACGACCCGATCCTCAGTGACGAGCAGTGGGGCGACATCGCCCGCCGCATCGTCGCCGCCACCGGCATCGACCCCGGCGACGGCGCCGGCTGCCGCTGGGCCGCCGTCCGCCACGCAGACGACCACATCCACATCATCGCCACCCTCGTACGCGAAGACGGTCGCCACCCCGACCATCACCGTTCCGGCAAACGCGCCCAGGCCGAATGCCGCCTCATCGAGAAGGAACTCGGCCTGCACCAGGTCGCACCCGGGGACGGCACCGCCGCCAAACGCCCCACCAGCGCCGAACGCCACAAGGCCGAACGCGAGGGCAGGGAGCGGCCGGCGTCCGAGGAACTGCGGGAAACCGTACGACGGGCAGTGGCAGGAGCCACGAGCGAGGAGGAGTTCTTCGATCGCCTGGCCGCCGCCGGCCTTCTGATCCGCAAGCGCGTTGCACCCTCCGGCGACCTGCTCGGCTACAAGGTCGCCCTCCCGGACAACCGCAACGGGCAGAGGGAGCCGGTCTACTACGCGGGCTCCACCCTCTCCCCCGACCTGTCCCTGCCCCGTATCCGCAAGCGCTGGTCCGGTGACGCCTCGATGCAGGGTGCCGACACGCCCTCGGACCAGGCCACGGGCCCGGCGCCGAGCGATCCGGCCACCGCGCGCCGCAGGACAGCCGCTGCGGCATGGCAGGCGGTGCTGGTCATGGACAACGGTGAGGACGGCCAGGTGGCCGCGTACGTCGCGGCTGCCGGGGAGGTCCTGGACGCGCTCGCCAAGACCTCCGCCGCCCACACCCGCACCGAACTGCGTCAGGCCGCCGCCGTATTCGAGCGGGCCACCCGCTCCCGCATCAGGGCCGAACACGGGCACGACCGCGCCTTGCGCCAAGCTGCCCGCGACCTCGTCTACAGCGGTCCGGCGCTCGGCCGGGGGGAAGACGGCGCCACCACCGCGATGGCGATCGACATGCTGTTCTTCCTGGTCACCGCTGCCGCCCACTGGCATGCGAAGAAGGAGCACGCCCAGCAGGCCGCCGCCGCCCGCGAGGCCGCCGAGCACCTGCGCACCGCCTACCAAACCGCAGCCAGTATCCCCATGGGCGCGCTCTACCAGCGCGGCCGGCGCCTGTCACAACCGCTGCGGCACCAGCAGGCCGCTCGTCTACGCGCGGCGGTACCCGAGCTGGCCGAGCAGATCCTGGCCGAGCCGGGCCGGCATGCCCTAGCAGCCACTCTCGCCGACGTTGAGAGCACCGGACACGACCCGGCCACCTTGCTGGCCGAGGCCGCCGGACGGCGGGAGCTGGGCACCGCCGGTTCTGTCAGTGACGTGCTGGTGTGGCGGTTGCGGCGCATGGCCGACCTGCCCGCCGACGCCTCCGCAATGCCTGACCACACCATCGCTGCGGCGACGGGCGGCCGTGCTGTCCGGCCCTCGCCGAGCCGAGACGAACGGCCCGGAAAGGTACGGTGATCAGACTGAGCTTGTTCCGCTTCGACAGCCACCATCGGTGTGGAGTTCACGCCACGAGAGCGGCCTCGTAGCCAGTGGGACTGAGGTAGCCGAGCCGAGGCTGCAGCCACCGCAAGACAGCTCAGCAACCAGCTCCGCAAAGCCAACGGCGCGGCCGACCAGGTCCGCTGGTACCGGGACGTCCGTGTCCGCTGCAGCATCGTCGTCGCGACCGTCATGTGGAATGCTCTGTCCGGCCGGGGGACCGTTGCGGGGCTTTCGAGTAGGTTGGCAGGACATGGCTGAGGAGAATTCCCGGACGCCGCGCGAGGAGACGACGCTGGAGCGGGCCGATCGCAACTTCGGCGAGCTGCTCCAGGAGCTGAGGATCATCCAGACCGGGGTCCAGATCCTGTTCGCGTTCCTGCTGACGCTGGCCTTCACCGCCCGCTTCTCCACGCTCGACACGGCGCAGCGCACCATGTACATCACGACGCTGCTGCTCGCGGTGCTCGCGGCGGCCCTGTTCACCACGCCCGCCGCGTTGCACCGCACGTTGTTCCAGCGCGGGGCCAAGCCCGAGATCGTCATGATCTCCTCACGGCTGGCGGGAGCGGGTATGAGCGTCCTGATGCTGACCCTCACCGGTTCCGTGCTGCTCGTCGTCGACGTGGTGCTCGGCCGGGTCGAGGGCGTGATCGCGGGGAGTGCGACGCTGCTGGTGTGCGGTGGCCTGTGGGGGGCGTTGCCGCAGTTCGTCATGCGGCACGCCGCACGGTCCGAGGCCCGGGCTGTCTCGGAGCCGCCGGCCGGATCGGACTGAGTGCTTCGGTCAGCACACAGCCGCCGCGGTCGGCCGGTGTGGTTCGCCTACCGGGTTCCTGCGGCGGCTGTGCTTCCTGCGGGGAGGACGGTGTCACTGGCCGGCGAGCGCTGACATGTGGAGCAGCCGAGTGTGAGGGAGCCGTGCCGCTGCACACGCTCGTCGAGATCCCGCTCGGCCGCCTTGGTGTCACCGTCGTGGTCGGCGACGGCACGGTCGTACTCGGGTCCGAAGCGGCGCTTCAGCCCGCGCCCTCCACCGGCCCGGAAGCGTCCACGTCCAACGACGAAGAAGATGACCGCCGCGATGACGATCACGGCGATGATCACGATGGTGAGCACAGCGGCCTTCTCCGGCTCTCGGCTCGTAGGCTGTTCGGCTTCGTTGCCGTTCCGGTCAATTCCTGTGGGCTGATTCCGGGTTGGCCTGCCGGATGGCGTCCACGCGGCGTGGGCACCATCCGGGGCGTTGGTGGTCAGGGCTTGAAGGCGTCCTTGGCCTTGTCGCCCGACTGCTTCAGGTTTCCGGATACCCGGTCGGTCCTGCCTTCGCGCTGCAGTCGCCTGTTGCGGGTGGCCCGGCCGACGCGTTCGGTGACCCGGCCCTTGAACGCCTGGGTCTTGTGCTTGATCGTCTGTCCGACGCTCATGAGGTTGTCCTCTGCTCGTTCGCTGGATGGGCTCCCGCGCGATTGCTGCCGTACAGGCCGCCGTTCCCGCGGGTGGGAGGGCACCTTGGGAGAGTGCCTGGTGTCGATTACCCGCGGCTGCGGCCGTATCGGCGGCTGCCACCGCTCCGCCTGCCGCCGCCGCGCCCGCGCTTGGCGAAGCCGACGATCCAGACGACCAACAGTACGGCGGCGACCCACCAGAGGGCCTGCATGGTGAAGCCGAACCCGAACACCATCAGGATCAGCAGAAGGAGAAGAATCCACAGGATCATTGCCGGGCCTCCAGATCGCGGAAAGTTCCGAGTTCCGCGGGGTCCGGGCGAAGCGGGAAGGTGGAATGCGCCGACCGAGTGATCCGGAGTGGCATAGCCCTACGCCGTGCTTCCAGCCAACGCCCGGCGACTTCCCTTGTCAACGCGTGCCGACACGGGCGAGCTCGGCGAGGTGGGCAGGGGCCGCTGGGGCGAACGGAGCCTCGGCGGGAGCTTCGGCCGGCTCGGCAGGCGGCACCGGAAGGATGCGGTCCTCCCACCAGGACAGGCCCATGACGGTGGCGAGGAGGACGAAGGGGAGTACTGCCGGGACGATGAGTACGTACATGTGTGCCACCTGCGGTGAATGCCGTGCGAAGCGGCGGGCGGCGGATCGTGCCCGTCTGGGGCGCATCGAGGCCGCGCCGGGACGGCGTGGCGACGGCGGGCGGGTGCGGGGAGCGGCCCGTTGGGGGCGGGGTGGGTTCCGGCACTGATGCGCGAGGTGCGCCCTCAAGGGAGCGCGAGAGGTGAGCGACGCTGCCGGGGGCTCGGGCCGTACCGTGCACGCTAGCCCTCGCCGCACGCCCTGAACAGACGGCAAGTGGCCATCCGGGCCTGGCGGAGGACGCCGCGGCTACTGACGTGAGCAGCTTTCCGCAACCCATGGGCAGGGCTACGCTGTTCGAACAGGCTCCGGCCCCCGGCGTGATGCCCTGCTCTGCTCCGGGGAGGCCCGCCGTGTTCGCCCTGCTTCTCGTTGTCGCCGTGATCCTGTTCGGTTTCGGCTTCCTCAACCCCATCTGGTGGATGGCCGCGTCCGTGTTGCTCTTCGACTCCACGCGCTACGGCCGCGATCGTAGCCGTGGTGGACGGGTCCGATTTCGGAGGACCGCCGGGAGGGGATCGGCAGGACCGCTGGGACCGTCGCTACAGCAGTCAGCACCGAGGGCGCTGGAGGCGCGAGGACCGGCGGGACCGCGAACACCATGGGTGACCGATGAAGTTGCCTGACATCCAGAGGTTCCGGGACGGCTTCGGCCACGCCGGACGCGCCGAGATCGTGGAGAGGCAGATGCCATGCATCGCACAGCCATGCTTCCGGAGGACTGGTGGGATCTGACGGCCGAGGCCCTGACAGAGGACCCGGCGGGTCAGGACGTCGTGGCGCTGCGCGCCCGGGTCGACCGGCTGCGGCGGGCGCTCGCCGGCCGCGCGGTCGTCGATCAGGCATGCGGCATGGTGATGGTTCTGGCACCGTGTTCCAGTGAGCGTGCATGGAGCCTGCTGGTGGACGTGTCGCAGCACTGCAACGTCAAGCTCCGGGACGTGGCCGCGGCTCTGGTCGCCACCACGAAGGATCAGGAACTTCCCGAGGCGATTCAGCGCGAGTGGCGTCGCGCGCTGCGGCGTCTTCACGCGCTGGAGCGGCGGTGACGGCTCACACGTTCACGGCTGTGCGGTGTGTTCCGTGATTCGGCGGCCGGGCGGGGATGGCGGCGCAGCAAGGAGATCGAACTGGGGCCGAGGTCGCTGGGCTTCGCAGCGCTCGGATTCCTCACGCTGGTGCCCCTGTTGATCGTTGTCTCCGCGGCCGATCCGGAGCACGGGCGGGGGTTCGCGCAGTGGCTGGGGGACGGGCTCGGTGTGTCGAGGGCGGCCAGGGACGAGATCGGGCAGCTGTTCGCGCGGCCCGGCCAGGTGCTGCAGACCACGACCGCCTTCGGCCTGGCCGCACTCGCCGTCTTCGGGCTGACGTTCGGGGCGGCGGTGCAGACCGGCTACGAGAAGGTCTGGGAGCTGCCCCCGGCCCGCTGGTATGCCAGATGGCGGCACGTGCTGTGGCTCGCCGTGCTCGTCGGGTCCCTCTACCTGACCGCCACCACCACGCTGTGGCGTCATTCGCCGGCCGGCACACTGGCCGCGACGCTGAGCGCCGTCCTGTTCTTCTGGTGGTCGCAACGGATGCTGCTCGGCGGGCGGATCGCCTGGAGCGCCCTGCTGCCGGGCGCGTTGGTGACGGCGCTCGGGCTGCTCGGTCTTCGGGTCTTCTCCCGTCTCGTCTTCTCACCGCTGATCGCCTCCAGCGCCGTCACCTACGGTCCCTTCGGAACCGTCCTGGTCGTCCAGTCCTGGCTGGTCGGTGTGGGCGTCGTCGTATTCGGCGGCGCGCTCACGGGCCGCCTGCTGCACGAGGAACTCCCCCGCGTGGCACAGGCCCTGAAACAGCGGGCCCGGCGACGACGGCCCCGGGGCCGGGACAACCGCGCCGGTGACGCCCCGGACGACGACCGGTGACCTGGCCGGTAGCGCTCCGGCCGTCGCTCGCCGAACCCGCGCATCAAACCCCCGGTCCAGGGCACTCGGGAGCGGTGGACGCGTATCGCGCGCCCACTCCATGGGGAGGACAACGTGACGTCGTCCAACACGCAAGGGCGCGGCCAGGCCGTGAAGTCCGCGGCCCGTACCACCCAGAACGAGACGCTGACCGCCGCGGGGCGGGCGGGCTTCGTCGCACGGGGCGTGGTGTACGTCCTGATCGGCGCCCTTGCCATGCAGATCGCCCTCGGCAGCAGTGGCGGCGAGTCGGCTGACCGGCAGGGCGCGCTGGCCCAGGTCGCGGAGCAGCCGTTCGGGAAAGTGATGCTGTGGGCGATGGTGGTCGGCTTCGCCGCCATGGCCTTGTGGCGTGGTTCCCGCGCCGTGCTCACAAGGGGGCCTCGACGGAAGGCGGGTTCGCGGATCCTCGACGGCGGACGGGCCGTTTTCTACGCCTCCGTCTGCTGGGCAACAGCCACGTATGCCGCCGGGGGTGGCCAGGGGTCCAGCGGCAACGCCCAGTCGCAGGACTGGACGGCAGAGGCGCTCAAACTGTCGTACGGCCAGGTGCTGGTGGGGGCCGGGGGCTGCCTCCTGATCGGCATAGGCGGGGTACTCGCCGTCCGGGCGGCCCTGCGGAGCTTCCTGAAGCAGCTGGACACCGGCTCCATGAGCCACCGTACGAAGCAGGTCGTCACCGCTCTCGGCGTGGGCGGCGGCGTGGCGCGTGGCGTGGTGTTCGCCGCAGCGGGGGTCTTCGTCCTGGTAGCAGCCGTCCACTTCGACCCGGACGAGGCCAAGGGCGTGGACGCGACACTCCGGAGCTTCACGCAGACACCGGCGGGGCCATGGCTCCTGGTCGCCGTCGCGATCGGACTGATCCTCTTCGGCGTCTTCTCCTTCGCCTCGGCCCGCTGGCGCCGACTGTAGAAACGGTGACCCAGGCCGGATCTGCCGACTCCTCCTCCCGCAGGCTCGCCCTTGGACCGGGCCGTCACCACGCACCGGTCAGCGCGACAGCTCCGAACCGTCCCGCTGCTGCCACCAACCGCATGTGAGCGGCGGTCCGCCATCTACCACCACGCGTCAGTGGGCCGGGCGTCGCCGCGAACGCGATACCGAGCGCACGACCAGGTACAGCACGGCGGCGATGACGACCAGCACGCCGGTGGAGAGCAGATACAGCATGCCGTCGACAACAGCGCCGATGACGACCAGCGCGACGGCGCAGCCGAGAAGAACCAGGAAGAAGGCCATGGTGCTACGCCTCCCGGGGTTGTGGCGGATGGGCGGATCAGAGGTCGTCCGCCCAGTGGTGCCGGTGTCCTCCGGTCTCGCCTCTACCTCAGTTTCAGGGTAGTCGCAACCTCTGGCGGTGGCGTGCCGGGCAGAACGGTTCTACCGTGGGGAGAGGGGGAGGAAGTAGATCCCGGGAGCACGCCATGATCATCCTCGGACTCGTCATTCTCGTCGCCGCAGTGGTCATCGGCGTCGCCGGCGTTCTTTCCAACAGCGGCAGCGCCCATGACTTCACCGGTGGATTCTCGGTCTTCGGAGTCGATGTCACCGGCTCCACCGGCACCCTCTTCCTCTGCGGCATCGTAGTCGGGGCGGCGGCTCTGCTCGGGCTGAGCCTGACTCTGACCGGTGCACGCCGTACCCCTCGCCGCAGACGCCCTGCACATCGCCGGCTCGAACCGTCTGCGCGCGGGTCGGCCACAGCCGAACAGGAACGCGGTGGCCCGATCAACGAACGCGACACCGACCGCGCGCAGACGGCTCAGGCGGAGGAGGATGGCGCAGACCCCGCCGGACCGGTCGAACGCCCCCGCCACAAGGACCACTGGTTCCGCCACCGGGCCGCTCACTGACGATCCGGGTCGGCCGCCTGACTGTCTGCCGCGCGCCCCCGGTGCGGGTTGCCGCTGGATGCCGCTCTTCTCAGCTGTGGGTACGCAGGGAGCGGCTCATGATCCCGAGCGTGGTTCTTCGTGCTCGGGCAGCTGCGTGCGGTCATCCCCTCGGCGACGGTGTCAGGCCGCCAGTCCGGGGAGGGGTTCGGATTCGTCGATGAAGGCGCGGGCCACGTCGGAGAGGCGTCGGTTGTGGGAGCGGGCGTAGCCGCGCAGGGCGGTGAAGGCCCGTTCCATGTCGATGTTCTGGCGTTCGGCGAGTTTGCCCTTGGCCTGTTCGATCAGTACGCGGCTGTTCAGCGCGGTCTGCAGCTGTTCGTTGAGGACGGTGCTGCGGTGGGCGGACCGTTGCTGTAGCAGGCTGATGGTGGCGACGTCGGCCAGGGCCTGGGCGACGAGGGTGTCGGCCGGGTCGAAAGAGTTGGGGGTGGTGTGGAAGAGGTTGAGAGCGCCGACGGTGTCGTCCCGCAGGCGCATGGGCAGGGCCTGGACGGCGCCGAACCCGCTGCGGTGGGTGGCCGTGACGAAGCGCGGCCAGCGGGCGGCCTCCTGGGCCAGGTCGGGGACGATCACCGGCGTGCCGGTGCTGAAGCACTCCAGGCAGGGGCCCTCGTCGTTCTGGAGCTGGAACAGTTCCAGCAGGCGTACCTGTTCGTCGGAGGCGGCCATGACGCGGAGTTTGCCGTCGCGGTCGGCGAGCAGCACCCCGGCGGCACTCGCGTCGAGCATGCTCACGCAGCGGTCGGTGAGCAGGCGCAGGAAGTCGATCAGGTCGAAGTCGGCGACCAGGCTGTCCGCCAGCTCGACGAAGGTCTTGGCCAGTAGCTGCTGATTCATCACGCACACCCTCGATTGAGACCAGTCCCGCCGGGAGGGGGCGGGAAGCGCAGCACGTTCGTCGGCCGGAGCCGCTGGGTCAGTCGCCGTCGTCGGTCCGTTTCGGTTCGCTGTCCGGGAAGAAGCGGAGCCGGTGGGCCACCACGTCGGCGGCCACGTCGGCGAGCCGGTGCCCTTGCGCATAAGCATGGGCGCGGAGCCGGACGAAAGCTTCGTCGATGCCGACGCCGAGCTGGACGGTGAGGATGCCGGTGGCCTGGTCGATCTCCGCCCGGTATCCGCCCAGGTCCTCGAAGCCACGGTCTGCCAGTGCTCCGTCGACCGGCGCGCCCGTCTCCTCGATCCGCGCGTCGAGCAGGAGCAGCGTCGCGAGATCGGCGAACGCCAGCGCGTCGGCCAGCTCCTCCGCGTCCAGCACCGTCGGAACGTCGGCATACAGGTCCAGGACTCCCGGGCTGATCGCCCCCATCTGCAGGGGGAACGCGAAGACCGCGCGCGCCCCGGTCTCCAGGGCCGCGTCCGCGAACACGGTCCAGCGGTCCTGCAGCCCGCCGGTCAGCAGATCGGGCGTCAGGACGGCCGAGCCGTGCGTGAAGGCATCCACGCACGGCCCTTCGCCCAGGGTGAGCTGGAGCTCCTCCAACTGTTCGCTGATGTCGTCGGTGCTGCACAGCGGGTGGCTCGTGGCGGTCCTGGACATCGCTGATATCCCGGCGCCGCCGACCGGCAGTGCGGCCACGGCCGCGGTGCACACGTCCATCACGCCGACCCGGGCGCCGCGTCGGGCCGCCTGTTCGGCGACCAGCACCTGGATGCGGGCCGAGCGGCTGTCGGCCCTCACCCGGGCCACCGCGTCCAGGCATCGTGATCCAGGCCCTCCAGCCGCGCCGTGGTTCGTTCCCCGAGGGGGAACACCAATGCACGGAACATGGTCGGGCCCGGCCGCCACACCTCTCCGACGTCCAGCCATCCCGAGGAGCGGAGCGACGCGAGAGCCGGGTGATCGTCCGGGTCCACCAGGGTGGCACCGAGGGATGCCTGGTGGGCGCTCAGCAGCCGCTCCTGCAGACGGCGGGCCACGCCCTGGTCCTGTGGGTGCGGCTGTACCAGGATGCTGGTGATCGCGAAGACGCAGCCGGACGCGGTGAGCTGCTCGATGCTCTGTGGCAGTGCTCCGTCGAACCCGAGCCACCAGAAACCGTCACTGGCCACCGGGAATCCGAAGGCGTACCCCACCAGGTGGTCCGTCTCCGCGATCACCATGGCGAACCCCGGCCGCCGGATGTCACCGGCAAGACGGGCCAGGAAGTCCAGGCGGCTACGGCTGCGGTACGCCGCAGCGGCGGACCTCTGGCGGGAGTCGACGTACAGATCCGCCAGCTCCCCGCCCAGTCCCTGCGCCAGCCAGCGGTTCACGCGGCGCAACCGGACGGCGTCCATGGTCGACGACTCGCCTGCCTGGGGCTTGTGCGGCTGCCGCTGCTCCGGCTGGGCCTTCACCGCGCATCGCCCGAGAGGACAGGCACCAGCGGAACAGTCCCGTGCGGCTGGGCTGGAACAGCCGGAGCGGGGTCGTCCCCGAGAGGCGGTGGCAGATGCCCGAGCGGCAGGCCCAGAAGCAGGAACCCGCAGCCGGTGAGGTCGAGGATCCGCCCCAGTGACGGTGGCGGGTTGTACAGCCGGAGGACTCCGCCGGCGTCAGTGGTGCGCTGCGCGGCGTAGAGGAAGACGTTGAGGCCGCTGCAGTCGCAGAAGGTCACGGAGGTGAGGTCGACATCGACGATGCGGATGCCGTCGCTCAGGCATCGCGCCAGTGCTGTGCGCACCAGCGGTGCCGATCCCAGGTCGATCTCGCCGGCCAGAGTGATCAGTGCCCGTTCGCGTCGGTCATGACGGTGGATGGTGAACGGTGAGAGGGGCATGACGCCTCGGTTCAGAAGAACATCCGGCAGCGAGATGGGAGCGCCGGGAGTCCCGGCTCCTCTTGGCGCGCTGCCGACAGGGGCGTACGTTCGGCGGAGGCGGAGCGACGGCCGGTCCAAGGGCCTGTACAACAGGACAGAGGACCCGTCCGGTTCTCTCCAGGGATGCGCCGGGTGACGGACGAGAGGTCCGCTCCCCGCAGACATCTGTGTCGCGAAACGACAAGCCGCCGGGGTCTGGGACGCTTATACAGCAGCGTAGTCCTCGCGCGGTGCGACAGACGGTCCGAAGCTGCCCCATCTCAGGATGTGGCCGGTGTCACAGCGCAGCGGCGCGCTCACATCCGGTGCCCTGCACGGTACTTGGGCCCCAACACGAAGCCTGCGGCGAGCGGCCGCTCAGGTACGGCAGTCCGTCGACTGCCCGAGGAGGTGGCTTCGCATGACGGAGCCGAACGGTTCAATCCTGCGGAAACCCGATCCCGATGAGCCCCGCACTGGCATGGGCACGACTCTTCAGACCCCGCAGACCAGCCAGGACCGCGGTCCCCAGTCGCGAGGCGGGCAGGGGCAGGTACTCCGCCCCATCGCTCCTGCGCAACTCGGCCCGGCTGGTGGGTAATCCGCGGCGGCTCCGCGTCTCGGATCCGTCGGCGCGAGGATGGAACGCATCACTTTGCTCAGCGTCGGCTTCCGCTTCTCCGGCTGGTCCGCCGGGCGGAGCTTCCCCTGGTGGAGCTTCCCCTGGTGGAGCTTCGCCGGGCGGACCAGCCGGACCCCACGCCTGCCAAGTGCAGGGCGAGGAAAACAAGCCCGGCGAGCATGAGATTCGTCGGGCTGAAGGCCACCTGGGTCGACGTCTCGCTGACACGGATGACGAAGGCGATGACGAAGAGCGCGGCGGCCACGAATGCAAGCATCTGTCTACCCCTGCCGATGGACGACGAGCCACACGTGATCCCGGTGGCTGCGACGCTGCCTGCCGGGTTCCCCGGACTGCGTCGATCAGTCGCGCAGATCCCGTGCCGGGGTCGGCGGCGACCTCTTTCAGCCGCCCGGCCCGCAGGTCGGCCCGTCCGACCTGTCGAGCTCATGAACAGATCTGGTGGGCCGTTGCACGGACGCTATCCGTGCAACCCTGGGAAGTGGACAGGCCGCCATCGAGCACCCGGATACTGATCGGATGCCGCGGCCGGCCATCTGCGACAGTGAGGAGCGCCCCATGGGCGCGAACACGGCCGAAGCTGCGGTGCCTGACCGTATACAGGAGCTGGCGGACCGGCTGACGGCCTCCTACGACAACCTGCTGACGGCCGCAGTCGTGCGGGATGTGGTGCAGGACTGCTACCAGCCGCTCAGCAACGCCCGTATCCCCACCTACGTGCCGATCCTCGTCGAGCACAACAGCCGCGCCAGGCTACGGCAGCTCACCCGGCGCTCCGATCCCACGGCTCTCCTTCGCGAGCACTCCGACGGGACGCGAGACCACTCGATGACGAGGGCGTATCGAAAGGTTCGAGTCGCCCTGACCCGCTCGGCATAGGCACGGCGCCCACGGCTTTCGGCAGGGGAAAGGGCCGGTCCGCTACTGCAGCGCGTGGACGGCGGCTGAGAACAGCGGGGGCATCCGGAATGCTGCGGGGACGATGAGGCGGGCGGTGCCGGGACGGCGGCTCGCGGCCAGCAGGGCCCCGGTCAGCAGCCGGTGGCGGCAGGTCAGCCGCGTCCAGGCGCGCTCGTACTCCTCCGGGCGGTCCGCGGCCAGGCTGCGGATGGCGGCCCCGGCCGTCGCCAGCGCGAGGGCGATGCCCTCGCCGGTGAGGGCGTCCAGGTAGCCGGCGGCGTCGCCGACGAGCAGGACACGGCCGGCGGTTCTGCGGCGCACCCGCTGCCGCAGCGGTCCGGCGCCGCGTACCTCCGTCGCGGCCGGGCCGCGCAGCGACGCGGTGAGGGCCGGGAAGGCAGCCAGGTGTTCGTCGTACCCTCGACGGCGGCGGCTGAGGATCGCGACGCCCACCAGGTCGTCGTCGACCGGTGTCACATAGGCCTCGCCGTGCCGGGACCAGTGGACCTCCACGAAGTCCGTCCACGGTTCGACGCGGTAATGCCGACGTAGTCCGTAGCGGCCGTGGGGGTGGTTCGGCAGTTCCAGTCCCAGGCTGCGGCGCAGGGGGGAGTGCAGGCCGTCGGCGGCGATCAGCCAGCGGGCCGTGGTTCCGGCGGCGGTGACCGTGTCCGCGTTCTGGCGCACCTCGCCGATCTTGCCCGGCAGCATGCGTACGCCGAGGTCGAGAGCGCGCCGGTGCAGTGCGGAGTGCAGCGTCGTACGGCGGATCCCCAGCCCGGTGTGGTCGCGGAAGGACGCTTCGGCACGGGTGGCGCCGTCGACATAGCGGATGCCGCGCAGTTCGCGGCCGGTGACCTCGACGCCCAGTGCTCGCAGCGCGGCGACGCCGCCGGGCATGACTCCTTCTCCGCAGGCTTTGTCCACGGGCGTGGTCCGGGGTTCGACGACGACGACCTCCAGGCCGGCGAGCGCGCCGTGGATGGCGGCGGCCAGCCCGGCGGGTCCGCCGCCGGCCACCAGTACGTCGATCATGCCGACGCCGGTGTGGTCGCGGCGGCGAGGGCCTGGTTCTCGCAGCGGATGCGGACGGTGAGCAGGGCGGCGTTGAGCACCGTGAACACGGCCGCGGTGACCCAGGCGGTGTGGACGAGTGGCAGGGCCACGCCCTCGGCGACGACGGCCACGTAGTTCGGGTGCCGCAGCCACCGCCACCGGTAGGGGCCGCCGGTCACCAGCGGCAGGCCGGGTACGACGATCACCCGGGTGTTCCAACGGGGTCCCAGGGTCTGGATGCACCACCACCGCAGTGCCTGGGCGCCCGCGAGCACGGCCAGCATGGGCCAGGCCAGGGCGGGTAGGAAGGGCCGGTCTGCCAGCCATACCTCGGCCGGGCAGGCGATCAGCAGGCCGGTGTGGAGGGCGACCATGGCCGGGTAGTGGCCCTGCCCGGTCTCGGTCGCGCCGCGGGCGGTGCTCCACCGTTCGTTGCGGCGGGCGACGACGAGTTCGGCGACGCGCTCGGCGGCGACGGCGGCCACCAGCAGTCCGTACCAGATCATGTGTCCCTATGTCCTTCGCGTTCCTAATGTCCTTCGTGTCTTTTGGCGGTCCGAACTACCAGCGCAGCAGGACGAGTTCGCTGGCGAAGCCGGGTCCCATGGCCAGCAGTACACCCGGGGTGCCGGGCGGCGGGCGGCGTTGGGCCAGGGTGTCGCGCAGTACGTGGAGCACCGATGCCGAGGACAGGTTGCCGACGTCGGCCAGATGACGCCAGGTCACATCGAGTGCGTCGTCGGGGAGGTCGAGGGCCTCGGTGACGGCTTCCAGGACCTTGGGGCCGCCGGGGTGGCACACCCAGGCGGTCACGTCCTTCGGTTTGATCCCGTGGTCGCCGAGGAATCCCTCGACGTCATCGGCGAGGTAACGGCGCACCACATCGGGGACCTTCGGGTCGAGGACGACCTGGAAGCCGGTGTCCTTGATGTCCCAGCCCATGACCTGCCCGGTGTCCGGATACAGGTGGCTGCGGGTGTCCACGATCGTCGGGGCGGCGGTCTCGTCCGGGCGGCCCGGACGGTTCGTGCCGCAGGCGACGACCGCGGCGGCGCCGTCGCCGAACAGCCCGGTGGCGACCAGGTTGGCCATGGAGGCGTCGTCGTGCTGGAAGGTGAGCGAGCACAGTTCGACCGACAGCAGCACCGCCACCTGGTCGGGCCGGCCCAGCAGGTAGTCGTGCATACGGGCCAGGCCGGCGGCGCCACCGGCACAGCCCAGGCCGAACAGAGGCAGCCGTTTGACGTCCGGCCGCAGCCCGAGACGGCCGACCAGCCGCGCGTCGATCGAGGGGGTGGCGATGCCGGTGACGGAGGTGAAGATCAGCAGGTCCACGTCGGCGGCGGTCAGGCCGGCCGTGTGCAGAGCGCCCCGGACGGCCTGGGCGCCCAGGTCGATGGCGGCGGCGATGAAGACGTCGTTGGAGGCGCCGAATCCGTCCAGCTCTCCGTACCGTTCGAGCGGCAGCGTCATGTGACGTGAGCCGACCTTCGCGCTGCGGTGCAACCGGTCCAGGACCCTGCGGTCGGTTCCCTCGGGCAGGCAGGTGCGGGCCACCATGTCGGTGATCTCGGACTGGGTGCGACGGTGCGGTGCCAGGACACCGTGAACGGCGGCGATCCGCGTCATAGGGTTCCCGTCCGGTTACCAACTCGGGTGAGCTGCTCCCCACGTGTTCCCCGGAACAGGACTTCGACACCACGAATCGCCCGTCCTGCCGTTCGCCTCGGAGCGCGTATGCCGGCCGGGTGGGAATCGGGCGCCTACCATCGGCTGGGTGGGCACTCCCGAGCACTCGACGACCGGCACCCCTGAGGCGAGTTGGGCCGCCCGGGTGGCTGGTCTGGCCGGGGCGTGCCACCCCGGGCCCGTCGTGGCGGTCACCGCTCTGATGGCTGCGCTCGCCGTCACCGCGGGCCAGGGCGCCGCGCGTTGTGTCCTGACCGCCGCCGCCGTGCTGACCGGGCAGTTGTCCGTCGGCTGGTGCAACGACGCGTTCGACGCGCGCCGGGACATCGCCGCCGGCCGCCGGGGCAAACCCGTCGTCGACGGCACGGTCGGCGTGACGCAGGTGTGGGTGGCCGCGTATGCAGCGCTGGCGCTGTGCGTTCCGCTCTCGCTCGCCTGCGGCCTGTGGGCGGGCGCCGTCCACCTGGTCGGAGTGGCGGCGGCGTGGGCGTACGACCTGCGGCTCAAGGCGACAGCATGGTCCTGGGCGCCGTACGCGGTGGGCTTCGCCGCGCTCCCGGCGTTCGTCGCGCTGGGCTTGCCGGGGCAGCCCTGGCCCGCCTGGTGGGTTGTCACCGCCGGGGCTCTGTTGGGGGTCGGCGCCCATCTGGGTGACGCGCTGCCGGACATCGCCGGGGATCTGGCGATGGGCGTACGGGGATGGCCGCACCGGCTGGGCCCGCACCGCGCACGGCTGCTGCTGCCGGTACCGCTGGTGGCCGCGTCCGCGGTACTGGTGCTGGGACCCGCCGGACCACCCGGCAGGTGGGGAGTGGCGGCGCTCGTCGTGACCGCTCTGGTCGCGGTGGCGGGGACGGTGCTGGGACGCCGCTGGGAGCGGGCCGCGTTCGCGGCGGCGGTCGCCGTGGCCGTGGTGGACGTGACATTGCTGCTGGTACGCAGCACCGGGATCGCCTGACCGTGTCGTCTCAGACCATATGAAACCCACCGGCGGAAGCGGGAGTTGACCGATCCCCGCTGCTATTGCCGTCCAGCGATGACCAAGCGACGATGCCACCGGCCGTCCGCACCACGACACGCTGGTGACGGCGGCCTGCGATGCGTTGGAGGTCGGTCGTCACCGTCGGACGATCAGGCCGTTGAGGGGTTCGGTGCCGTCGACGAATGTGCGGGCGAGGGCGGACAAGCGGCGGTTGTGGGCGCGGGCGTAGGCGCGCAGTGCAGAGAAAGCCTGGGCCCGGGTCGACCGGCCGTCAGCCCTCACTGGACACGCCTGTTACCTCGCTGCTCATCCGGTGATTCCGACGTGCGTGCCTCGCCCCTGATGCTCCTGAAGCTCCTGCGGCCGCTGGATCCCGCATGGTGCGCGAGGCTCCCGGCTCCGCCGCCTTCCCCTCTCCGAGGGGAAGGACCAGGACCCGCAGCACCGTAGGACCCGGTGGCCTGTAGACCAGGCCGATGTCGCGCCATCCGCGTGACCGGAACCCGGCACAGGCGGCACGGTGGGTCCGGTCCACGAGGGTCGCGCCGAGCAGAGCCCGGTGGTCGGCGAGCAGCCGCTCCTGCAGACGGTCGGCCAGGCCGTGGTACCGCCCGGAGGGACGGACCACCATCCCGCTGATGGCGAAGACCTGTCCGGACGCGGTGAGTTGCGCGACCTCTGGGGGGAGCGGTCCGCGGAAACCACTCCACCAGGTGCCGTCACGCGGCACGGGGAATCCGAACGCGTACCCCGCCAAGTCCGGTGCCTGTGCGGTCAGCAGGGCGAATCCCGGTCGCCAGGTGTCACGCGTGAGACGGCGCAGGAAGTCCTTCCGGCCCCGGTACTCCCCGCCGGGTGGCGTGTCACAGGACTCCGTATACAGGTCCGCCAGGTCCTCCCGCAGACACTCGGCCTGCCAGCGATTGAGCCGACGCAGACTCAGGGGCCTCGTGCCTGCGGTGAGCGGCTGACGGTCCGCGCGCCTCCGCGACCGGATCGACCCGGGTGAGGCCGTCACAGCACACCGCCCGGAAGCGCAGGCAGCACAGGCAGCACAGGCAGCACAGGAGCGAGCCAGTGCGCGGCCGGGTGCAGATGAGAGGGCCACGGGGGCGGCCGGCTCCCGGCGAAGGCGTCCGGGAGGGCGAGGAAGAGGGAACCGGATCCGGTGAGGGCGACGAGCCGTTCCAACGCCGGGCTGGGGTGGTGCAGTTGCAGGGATCCTCCGGCCGCGACGGTGTGCATCAAGGCGTAGAGGAAGGCGTTGAGACCGCTGCAGTCGCAGAAGGTCACGGCGGTGACGTCGACGTCGATGGCGCGGATGCCGTCGCGCAGGCACCGCTGCAGTGACGCGTGCACCAGGGGCGCCGAATGCAGGTCGATCTCACCGGTCAGGATGACCAGCGCCCGATTGTCGGTGTCGTGCCGGTAGACGTTCAGGAGGGGTGGGCTGTTCATGGGCGGGGTGCCTCGGTTCACGAGGCCGTGCCGGGCTCCCGGTACGGCCGTACTGGCGTGCGGGCAGGTGAATGACCGATCCAGCAGCCGATGTTCCGGGGCGTTGGACCCAGCCGGTTCCCTCGGGGATGCGCTGGGCGACCGGACGAGTGATCCGCTCTCCGCAGGCGTGTGCGCCAAGCAGCGGTGGCCCGCCGGGGTCTGGGACGTCCGTACGCAGCATAGTCCTGAGGCTGCTCCCACGGTTGGCTCGGCAGCGGCGCATCGCGATGTTTACACGGTGGTGATCGGACGGCCCCGACGGGTCCGCACTGCCGCACTCGACACGGGCGGGCGATGGCCCGCCGGCCCGCGTGAACCGACGCACAGCGGTAGATGCCGCACCAGCCACTCCATGTGCCGACATGTAGTTGGTGGTGGGGGTCGGGCGGTCCGTCCCGCCGAGCAACAGCTCGACGGGACGAAGCAACCGGACTCGAATTGACCAACAGCGTCAATCGCACCCCCAGGCCACCCGACCAGCTTGGCACGACCGCCGTCAGCAGCGGACGACGGTGAGCCGCCCCTTGGCGCTCTTGGGCACTGTGCGGCGGAGCACCGGGACCGGTGAGGCAAGCGATGACGCGAACACGGCCACCAAGTCGTGGGGGACGCTGGCGCTGAAGCTGGCACACCACAGATATGCGGCGCCGAGCACGGGTTCCGCCCACGCCTGCCAACCCACCAGGTCAGGGCGCGGATCGGCGTCCTCGATGAGCGGCGGCACCATCTCCAAGGAGACACTGGAGGACAACCCGGGGTCCGTGGCGGTGGTTCGGGGACGGTCCACATCGCGGATCCAGCCCCGGGCGCTGAGCGCGTCGAGGACCGTCTCAGGCCCGTCGAAGCCCGCGTCGGGTGCCTCACGGGCGTCGATCGCCAGGAGGAGATCGGCCAGCGCCTCGTACGGAACGCCGGTGGTGAAGTACGCGTTCCACTCCGTCATCACGGACGTGGCATGCGGGCGGGCACTCAGTTGCCAGGCAACGGGCAGTCCGCCCAGCTCGAACGGGCAGGCCGCGAGGATCCACTCGGCGCCGCACAGCCCGTCCGGGCTCACATACAGCAGGGTGTGGCGCGAGGTGGGCCACATGCTCCAGCCGAGGCCGATCAGGGTGTCGCCGATCCGCTCGGCGAGAGCGCCGTCGTCACCGGCGAGGTGGTGCGGGGTGACCCAGTACACGGGGTCCGGCAAGTTGGGACGGGAAGGATCGCTGGAGTGGTGCGGTTGCAGGGGCGCCTCCATACGCTCGGGATGGGATACTGACCGTCTTTGACCTGCGTTTTCGTAAGGTCGTCCACGTTGACATGCCCGTCCGCAGAGCACCAGTGGTTTCGGGATCGTCCCTGTCTGCCTCCGGCGAACTGGTGAATCGGCGAAGTGATCCGCGCCCACTTGCATCGACCAAGGTTTCCCGGCGAGGAGGGGCGGACAGCAATCGAATCCGGCCATCTCAGGGATCCCTCCGGCTGGCCTGCCGCTCGTCGCTCTGCCCTGGCCGCGTAAGGTCAACTTCCGTACTCCTGGCAAGTTTCGGCAAGTTCCTCGTTTCACGGCACCGTCGCGGGCAAGCTCTGGCACAGAGATCGTTACCGGCGTCCGAGGAGGACATCATGGCCCTGCGTAAGCTCGGTAAGGACCCGGAGAGTCCCAGTGGCGGCTCCCCCACCATCTACCTCGACGAGGAGAAGGACAGCTACCTCGTGCAGGGGCTGAAGGTGGAGGACATCGAGCGCCTCGGGCAGATGGACATCCCCGGCCATGAGTCGGTGGTGGAGATCCCCCGGCGCATGGTGCAGTTCTTCCTGGAGGTGAAGAAGGCTGATGAGGACCCCGACGTTTGAGGAGCTGTTCCGCGACTGCCAGCGGACGGCTGTCCATCTGGAGATGCGCGACAGCTACATGAAGTCGGACCCGGCCTTCGTCGACTGGAAGGCCGGTACGAGCTTCGACCCGGCTGAGCGCTGGTCCGACTGGCTCAGCCTCGTCACGGAGGCGACCTCGCGAGGCGTCGAGGTCCGCCGGGCCCGTGTCGTGTCGACGCCCGTCAGCGAGTACATCCGCTTCGAGTACGACGTGACGGACGGCCTGAACATCGCCGCCGGCGAGGACGTGCGCTGGCTCTCCCGGCGCAACGCAACGGGCCTCGCGCTTCCGGGCAACGACTTCTGGCTTTTCGACTCCAGCCTCGTCCTCGTCAACCACTTCGACGGCGACGGCGAGAACATGGAGGTGGAACTCACCGACGCCCCTGAGGTCGCGAAGCTCTGCGAGTCGGCCTTCGAGGCCGTGTGGGCGCGGGCAACACCTCACGCAGAGTTCCAGCCGGCCTGACAGATCGAACGGCACCTTCGCAGCGACATGACATCGCCATCTTCGAGCGTTCAGGAAGCCCGCAGGGCCCTGGGGAAACGCCTGAGCGAAATCCGGCTCGAAGCCGGGCTCACCAAGCGAGCGTCGGCCACCAGCCTCGGCTGGCACGAATCGAAGTGTTCGCGCTTCGAGAGCGGCACTCGCCCGCCCTCGGAGCGCGACCTTCGTGCGTGGGCTGCCGCTTGCGGCGCACAGAGCGCGGTCGAGGATCTCGTCTCGACGGCCCGTGGCATCGAGGGCATGTACGTCGAATGGCGCCGGATGGAGCGCACCGGCCTGAAACAGGCCCAGGAGTCCGTCCTCCCCCTGTGGGAACGCACTCAGCGCTTCCGCATCTACTCGCCGTGGCTGATTCCCGGCCCGGTGCAGACGGGCTCGTACATCACCGCGCTGCTCACCTCCATTCGCGACCGTCGCGGCCTCATCGATGACGTGCCGGCGGCCGTCAGAGTGCGTGTGGAGAAGCAGCAGATCGTGTACGGCAACCACACGTTCGCCATCCTTCTGGAAGAAGGAGCGCTCCGAAAACGCATAGGCGGAACGGAGGTGATGGCCGGTCAACTCGGCTACCTGCTCAGCGTCATGGCGCTTCCCTCGGTGAGCATCGGCATCATTCCTGACGACGCCGACCGCTCCAGCCTCTGGCCCGTCGAGGGCTTCTTCCTGTACGACGACCACACGGTCCACGTCGAACTCGTCTCGGCCCACCTCGCCGTCACGCAGAAGCACGAACTTGCCATGTATGCCCAGACGTTCACGGATCTGGCCGAACTTGCCGTCTACGGCCCGGCCGCACGCGAAATCATCACGGCAGCCATCGAATCCCTGGGGTGAACGCCGGGCAAGTTCCGACACACTCGTAGAGCCCCTCCTGTCGCTCTTCCTAGCGTTACTGGCACGGCTGGAACACGTGCGCTGAAGGGGCGAAGCGGTGATCACTGTGGCAAGTAGTGGCAAGGCATCGAGAGCAACCGACAGCGCTGGGACCGAAGCTCCCCCGGTCGACGTCGAGACGATCTCCGAGAGCACCGACGCGGTCCTCGCCATGCAGATGGCCACCTCGACCCGCAAGGACATGGACGTGTCACTGCCGGAGATCATCGGGCACCTCAACCTTCTCCTCGGTGAGGATCTGGGGGCAGACGAGGACGAGGACGTGCGGGAACTGTTCCGCACGGGGTACCGGCTCCTCGACCTGCAGAACCGTCCGACCTCTGAGACTCCGTCGTTCGGCGCCTTCATCTACCTCCGGGATGCCGCCGACATCACGCGAAGGCTCCTGTGGATCTATACCCAGCGCCACGGGCTCGGTGCCCCGTGAGTGTCAGGGAGGACCAGATCATCCGGGAGCTGTCCCACTACATCCACGAGCACCCTGACGAGAAGATGGCGCTGATGCCGGTGTACGACGCCGCCCGCGACCACGCACAGCGCGGGACCTGCGCCCACAGCCGGCGCTGCCCCCTCGTGACGACGGGCGCGGTCGTCGTCGACGAACGCAATCGCGTCCTGTCCCTACGGTACGAAGGAGCCTTCGCCCTTGCCGAAGCGGAGCCGGAAGCACAGGACGACTCACTCAGCGGGGCTGCCCTGCGTCTGTTGGCCGAGGCGGTCGGCATTCGCGAGGTGTGGACGGAACCCGACAGCGAGGGCCCCTTCCTGATCGACGTGACCCGAGCCGGGCAACACGGGTATGGCCCCCGCCTCCGGATCGGCTTCCGATACCTCTTCCGGGCCCACTCTGGGGCCGTCGCCCCCTTGGTGATCGAAACGGGCGCAGCGGCCTGGATGCCCCTCGGGGAGATCGGTATCCCGTCAGTCCGCAACCGCCTTCACGGCCACCTGGTCGGTGCCCCATGAGCCCCCGGAACCAGCAACTCGCCTACGTGGCAAGCCTCTTGGCACTCGGCGGCTCGATCCCCCTGGCCATCTGGAGAGGCTGAATGTACGAGCGCCGCACCACCGACCCGACTCCTGCACCCCCTCCTCCCCTCGGCACCATCGCCGGTCAGAGGCAGCCCAGTGATGTCCGCATAGGCGACTTCGTGTGCCTCGACGGGCAGTACCTGCCGGTCCGCGACATGAGGTCCGCCGGCACCTCGGGGCACCGGGTGCTGATCTTCGACGGGCACGCCCCGTGGGTCATGAACAAGCCGACGACCACCTATCGGCCCATCGAACTCCTGTGACCCCGGGCCCTTTTGGGCCATCACGAGAACTGTCACCTCAGCCCAGCGAGGAGCTTTGCCATGCGCTTCCGCAAGATCCACGGAGCGGCGAACGACTTCGTCCTGTTAGCCGACCCCATGCCGGACAGCGAGAAGGACTGGTCGAAGGAGGCGGAACGCCTCTGTGCCAGGCGAACCGGCGTAGGCGCGGACGGCCTTGTCATCAGCAGCCTGATCAGCATCAGCCCGGTCGTCCTCGAAGTCTGCTGCTTCAACGCCGACGGCTCGATCGCAACGATGTGCGGCAACGCCCTGCGGTGTACCGCCTGGGCCGCGCACCACGACCACGGCTTCCGCGAGATGAGTCTCCGTATGGCGTGGCGGAACTGCTGGGCAAGCACGGGCTGCGGCTGCGCTTCGAGGAGGTCGTCCACCACGACGACAACGACGCCCTGCGGCAGCGGCTCGCGTCCTCGCCGTGACCGCGTCCGGGCCGCCGGGCCAGGTGTACGTCAGGCGGTGACGCCGCCCTCGGGATCCGGCACCGCCATGGCCCACGTCCCCATGGCCTCCAGGACCTCGCGCAGTCCCTCGCCGAGCGGGGTCAGCGCGTACTCGACGCGCGGCGGGATCTCCGCATAGCTCGTGCGGGTGACGATGCCGTGCCGCTCGAACTGGCGCAGCCGGCTGGTCAGGGTGTGCGGGCTGATGCCGGGCAGGGCCTCGCGCAGCTGGGTGAACCGGTGGGGGCCGTGGAGCAGTTCGCGCACGATCAGGGTGGCCCACGGTCCGTTGAGCAGCGTAAGGAAGCGGGCGACACCGCACTCGGGCAGACAGGGATCGGTCACAGTTTTGACCGTACCCCATTAGTGCAGTTGATGTAACTGGTGCACCGCATGCACTAATGGCGCCATGACCTACGTGATTCATGGCTCCACCGGCGCCCAGGGTGCCCCCGTCGTCGCCGCTCTCGCCGCCACGGGCAAGTCCGTGACCGCTCTGACCCGCAATCCCGACGCCGTCGTGCACGGCGCGCAGCATGTCGTGGCCGCCGGATACTCCTCCGCCGCCGACCTGACCGACGCCTACCGAGGTGCCGAGGGGGTCTTCGTCCACCTGCCGGTGGCCTCCGAGGAGGACCGTCAGACCTACGCGCACAACATCCTCACCGCCGTCCGCGAGGCCCCGCCGGCCCGCGTGGTGTTCTCCACCAGCGGCTTCCCGATCGATCCGGCCATCGGCGGTGCCGCCGCGACACTGGCCGCCGGCCTGGCCGACTGCGGCGTGTCCCACGCGGTCATCGCGCCCGAGCTGTATCTCGAGAACCTGCTCATACCGCACGTCATCGGCTCGGTCCGCGAGCGCGGCGTTCTGCCCTACCCGATTCGGGCCGACTTCCCCGTCTCCTGGGCCTCCCACCTGGACATCGCCGACGCCGTCGTCGCCCTGCTCGACCGCACGGACGTCACCGGCGTGGTCTCCGTCGGCCAGTACCCGGCGATCACGGGGCCGGATCTGGCCGAGGCGTTCGGCGCCCGGCTCGGACGGGACGTGGTCTTCGACCAGACCACCGCCGAGGAGTTCCGTACCTCACTGGCGCCCCTGATCGGAGAGAGCGCCGCCGCTGACATCGCAGGGGCCTACCAGGCGATGAGCGCCATGCCCGGACGCTCGATCGCGCCGGAGATTTCCGCCGAGAAGCTGCTGGGAGTCACCCCCCGGACCACAAGCCAGTGGCTGGCCGACATCGGCCTCTGACCACAACCGCTGTCAGCTCCGGCCAAGCCTTCAAGTACTACCGACCGCCCAGGCCGGGACCCGCCCTGACTTCAACACGCTGAACTTGACAGGGAAATCCCGTGGTTCCTGCTGGCCTGCGTTCTCCTGCGGTGGCGCCTGCGTACTCCCTGGAGGTGCGGTGCGGGGGCAGTGCCCGCACCGCACGGTCAGCGTCCGGGCCAGGGGTAGCGGCGGGCGAGGATCGTCCACTCCTCATCCGCCCGGCCCGGTACCAGGCGGCCGTCCGTCTCCCACTGCCCGGCAAGCGCGGTGAAGATGGGCTCCAGTTCGGGGCGCGGAACCGTTTCGCTGACCACCTGCCCGCCACGTCGAGAACAGCTCAGCTCCCCTGCCGCGCCGCGCTCTGCGGCTGCGTGACGTCCTTGCGCGTCACCGCCAGGTAGACGACCAGGCCGAGGATGACCGCGAGGAACAGCGCGCTGGTGACGACGGTGCCGAAACCGAGACCGCCGTCGCCGGTCGGCTGGGAGAGGTAGTCGCCGATCGAGGCCCCGAGCGGGCGGGTGAGGACGTAGGCGATCCAGAAGCTCCACACCGCGTCCAGGCCCAGCGTGAAGTGCGCGAGCGCGACGGCGCCGATGGCCAGGGCGAACAGGACGGCCGCGAGCCAGTACCCGAGGTTCATACGCTCGGAGACCAGGTCACCGGCCGCGGTCCCGAGGGCGAACGTGAACAGCACGGCCAGCCAGTAGAACGCCTCACGGCTGGTGGTGTCGATGCTGTGGATGGACAGGGTCCGCTCACGCCGGTACCAGACGGCGAAGACGAGCGCGAGGAGGAGCGCGAAGACCGTGGTGGTCGTCTCCAGCGGTACGCCCATGTTGTCGGTGAGGTTGTCGCTGACCAGCGTGCCGACGACGCTGATCAGGGCGACGGCGAGCCAGTAGACGCCCGCGCGGTAGGCGGTCGTACGGAACTGCACGACAAGGACGACCGCGAGCAGCGCGCTCATCAGGACCGACACACCGGTCAGGCCCAGACCGGTCTTCTCGTTGAGCAGGTCCGCCGCGGTCTCGCCGACGGTCGTGCACAGCACCTTGATGATCCAGAAGTAGGCGGTGACTTCGGGGACCTTGTTCCAGCGCAGGCGGTGGGAGGGGCGGGCGGAGGCACTCGTGCCCGGTTCGGCCTCAGGTGTCTCGGAGAGTTCGTAGGTCATGGGGCGGGACGCTGCCAGCGGTTACCTGAACGCATCCTGACTGCCGCGCGGCTTTCCCGGGCCGCCGCGTCCGGCCTGATCACGATGGGCCGATGCACATCCGCGCCGCGTCCTGGCTGCGGCATCGGCTCGGCCGTGCCGTGGTTCTCGCCTATTTCCTCGCCCTGTTCCTGCCCGGACCTGGACTGTGGCTGCGCCGACCCCATCTCTTACCGCCGGCCCACCTGACGCTGCACACCGCACCGCTCCTGCTGTCCCTGGTGCTGTTCTCGGCCGGGCTCCAGGTGCCCGTCCGCGAGCTGGGCCGCCTGCTGCGGCACCCGAAGGCGCTGCTCGCCGGGCTCGTGCTGCACCTGGCGATCCCGCTGGCGGTCGTGCCGTTCGTCGCGTTGCTGCTGCGGCGCACCCCCGACTCCGACGGCGGCAGCGGACTGCTCACCGCGATGATCCTCGTCGTGGCGATGCCCGTCGCCGCGGGAGCCACCGTGTGGACCGACAAGGGCGACGGCGACCAGCCGACGATGGTGGGCCTCGTCCTGGCCTCCACCCTCCTCAGCCCGCTCACCACCCCCTTGCTGCTGGAGACGCTGGCGCCGCTGCTGAGCGGTGGCTACGGGCAGGTACTCGTCGACACCGGCAGGCTGGCCCAGGGCGGGTTCGGCCTGGCCACCGTGGTCCTGCCCTGCGCGGCGGGCCTCCTGGGCGCTCTCGTCCTGCCCGCGCGGTGGCTGCGCCGTCTGCACAGGACGGTGCTGCCGCTGGCCTTGACCGGGTCGCTGTTCCTGACCTACGTCAACGCCAGTGGTGCCCTCGGATCCGTCCTGGCCCGGCCCCGCCCGCTGCTGTTCGCCGCCGCCCTGGCCGTGGCCGCCATGGTCTGCCTGCTGTCCTTCGCTCTCGGCCGGGTCGCTGCCCACGTCCTGCGGCTGGAGGCGGGTACCGCCTCGTCACTGACGCTCGCCTGCGGCATGAACAACAGCAGCGCGAGTGCGGTCCTGATCACCGCGTCCCTGCCCGACAAACCGCACCTGCTGCTGCCGGTCCTCGCCTACGGGTTGCTGCAGAAGACCGCCGCGAGCCGGATCGTCACCCGCCTCCGGCGCGATCCTGCTCCCAGTCCCACTCCCCCGGCAGGCCCCTGAGCGGGCCTCAGCCGAAGCCCTCTGGCCCGGTGTCCCGGCCGGGGCGGGCAGACTGCCCGGCCTTTCCCGGCCGCGGCTCGTCGGTTCAGTCCACGCTGGGCCGGGCGAGGCCGTGGTCGTAGGCGAAGATCACGGCCTGGATGCGGTCGCGGGCGCCGATCTTGGTCAGGACGCGGCCGACGTGGGTCTTGACGGTGGACTCGGACAGGACGAACCGGGTGGCGATCTCCCCGTTGGTCCAGCCCTTGCCCACGGCGACGAGGATCTCGCGTTCGCGTTCGGTGAGGGAGCACAGCCCCGGGTCCTCGACGGAGTCCGCTCGGTGGGCGGGAACGTAGCGGGCGAACTCGTCCAGGAGCCGGCGGGTGAGAGCGGGCGCGATGACGGCGTCGCCCACCGCGACGGCCCGGATGCCGGCGAGGAGTTCCTCGGGGCGCGCGTCCTTGAGGAGGAAGCCGCTGGCGCCGGCGCGGAGGGCGGCGTGGA
>NZ_JAAGLU010000409.1 GCF_010550245.1 Streptomyces sp. SID12501 | reverse complement strand
AGCACGAGCGTGCGTGCCGTGGCGGTCTCGTGCCACGCGTCGACCAGGGTCGCGGTGCGCCAGCCGTGCGCGACCGCGGAGCGCTCGCCGAGGCGGGGGACGTCGGGCGTCGTCATCGCGCGCTCAGTCGCCCTGGTAGCGCTGCTCGCGCCACGGGTCGCCGTAGTCGTGGTAGCCGTACCGCTCCCAGAACCCGCGCTGGTCGTCGCGCAGCAGCGTGATCGACCGCACCCACTTGGCGGACTTCCACAGGTACAGGTGCGGCACCAGCAGCCGCGCGGGCCCGCCGTGCAGCGGGTCGAGCGGGCGCCCGTCGTACGTGTGGGCGATCCACGCGCGACCGCCGAGCAGGTCCGCCACGGGCAGGTTCGTGGTGTAGCCGCCGTAGCAGCCGACCAGCGCGTACTGCGCGGCGGACGGGACGTCGGCGAGAAGCACGTCGAGGCTCCCGCCGCGCCAGCGCGTGCCGAACTTCGACCACCGCGGGACGCAGTGGAGATCGGCGACGGCGTCGTCCTGGGGCA
>NZ_JAAGLU010000408.1 GCF_010550245.1 Streptomyces sp. SID12501 | reverse complement strand
GTGAGGTAGTCGAGACGCAGCGCACCGTCCACGGGGATCTGCCCGAGCACGCCCTCGGCGGGCGGCGGACGCCGCAGCATGCGCGCGACGGCCGTCGGGATGCCGGTGTACACGAAGGTGGTGGACGCGCCCTGGTCGTCGAGCACGTTGATCGCGCCGTACCGGGCACCCGTGAGCTCGGCGCTGACCTGCACGAACCGGTCGAGGACCGTCGTGAGGTCGAGCTGCCCGGCGACCGCGAGGATCGCGCTCAGCAGGTCCGTCAGCGCGTCACCCGTCAGGGGCGTCTGCGTGGGGAGGGAGTCGACGAGCACGCCGCGCTGGAACGGCGCCCCCGCGACGGGCGGTGACGCCGTGACCTCGCGCATCTCGCCCCGGTGCTCGTTCACGTCTGGTCCCGCTGCTCGGCTCGCACCGCCTCACCGTAGCCCGGGACGTGCGCCGCGAGGTGCGCGTGCGTGCCGCGCGCCGCGACCCGCCCACCCGTGAGCCACAGCACCTCGTCGGCCTCGGCGAGGGCTGCG
>NZ_JAAGLU010000407.1 GCF_010550245.1 Streptomyces sp. SID12501 | reverse complement strand
CCGGCGCTGGCAAGCCACGGAACACCGAACTCGTCACAGAGGGCAGCGGCCATCTCGGGCTTGGTCAGACGCGTCTCGAGGACGCGCGGCGCGAAGCGCCTCGCGAGGTCCTTCAGGGTCCAGGTGTGCTCCTTCCCCCCGGGCCCCAGGGTGTCGTGCGGAACCCCTGCCAGGTCGCACATGCGGTTGACGGTGTCCTGCTTGCTGCGCGCCGGCCTGAACCCCGGAAACGCCAGAAGGACCTCCGCGGCAGGCTGGTCGTCGAGCCGCCGCTCCCGCGACAGCCGGTCCAGGTTGCGTGTCGCGCCCCAGAGCAGGTTGTTCATGCCGGTGAGGGTGACCTGGAGCCCGACGTACTCCCGTCCCTCCCGCCAGCGGACACCGAGCTCGTCGGCGATCCGCTCGCCGAGGACCGCGTTCACCTCGACGAGGTCGACGTCCAGCCCGAGGCCGGCCGCGAGAGCGACGAGCGCGCGCTTTGGGCCCCTCGTCCCTGGGTCCTGCGAACGGCTCAGGGCGTACATG
>NZ_JAAGLU010000406.1 GCF_010550245.1 Streptomyces sp. SID12501 | reverse complement strand
GCCGCGGGCGTCCTCTCCGGGCGCGTCCCGCGGGTCCTCGGCGTCGTCCTCCCCGTCGTCCATGGGCGGGTCGAGCGTGCGCAGGTGCGAGTAGACCGCCCACGCCACGGCGACCAGCGGCACCGAGATCACGGCGCCGAGGATGCCCGCGGTGAGCGTGCCGGCGGTCACCGCGAGCGCGACGACCACGGGGTGCAGGGAGACCTGCTTGCCCATGATGAGCGGCTGCAGCACGTGCCCCTCGAGCTGCCCGATCAGCGCGATCCCGACGCCCACGAAGACCGCCGACCACAGACCGTTCGCGGCGAGCGCGACGATCATCGCGACGACCATGGCGGCCGGTGCGCCGATGAGCGGGATGAACGCGCCGATGAACACGAGCACCGCGAGCGGCGCCGCGAGCGGCACGCCCATGATCGTGAGCAGCGTGAACGCGAGGATCCCGTCGGTGAACGCGATGATCACGGTGCCGCGCGTGTAGCCGGAGAACGTGTACCAGCCGGCCGCTCCCGCGGTCATCCAGGT
>NZ_JAAGLU010000405.1 GCF_010550245.1 Streptomyces sp. SID12501 | reverse complement strand
AGAGCAGGTGCCTTCTAAGCACTTGGCCGCAGGTTCGAGTCCTGCCGGGGGCACTCTTCCCGTCCCACCTCAAGCCCTCCCTCCGGGGAGGGCTTTCGTACGGGTCGGAGGCATGTCATCGACTCACCGGCAGCGCCGCGGGGAGGCGGACATCCCTGACGTGCAGGGCGAATACCTCTTCCGGACGCGGCCCCGCCCCCGACTCCGAGGAACCGGGCATGGTCGTGCACACCGCGATCCCGCTCGCCCGGGCGATCCTCGCGCCCGAGCAGGTCTGATACGCCTCCTACGGGTCCGACGTGCACGTGGTTCTACGACCCCACGGCCGCCGGGCGGATGTGGGGACGCCCGCACCTGGTGACGGTCGGCCAGATCTCGGGCACCGCCGCCCAGGAGATGTACCGGCGGCCTCCTGGAGTCCGGGCCGTGGGAGGAACAGGGCATCGCGCGGTACCTTGCCGCCTGTCCGGGTGCCGCCGGCTCCTGGACGGCCCACCAGGTCCGCGAGTTGTTCGCCGCCGGTAT
>NZ_JAAGLU010000404.1 GCF_010550245.1 Streptomyces sp. SID12501 | reverse complement strand
TGCCCTTCTCACCGGCGAAGCGCGGCCCGTTCTCGGGGAAGGGCTGGGCGCTCTACAGCGGTCGGTCCATCGTCGGTGCGCTCGCAGAAGGTGTGCTCGATGAGCGAGCGACGCTCGAGCGTGCCACCGCCTCGGTCCTCGCGGGCGCACAGGCGCGGATCAGCGGGGCTTCGATCGACGCGAACGTCGCGGGCGCGATCGCTTCGGCGCCCGGCGCAGCAGGAAGCGCCGCCGCGGTCTACGTGCAGAACCCGTTCACGGGTGAGTACCTGCTCGCGCAGGTCGACGAGCGCGCGGGCGGCGTGCTGGCGGGGGAGAAGCGGTCGCAGGCGGGGACGCGGCGCACGCGGGGCACGTCGTGGTGAGGGGGCGCTGGTGAGCGGGATCAGCGTGGAGGTGCTGCCGGACGCGGGTCCGCCGCAGGTCGGGATCACGGTTTCGGGCCTGGGTGGTCCGGCCGTGGTGTCGGTGGAGGTCTCGTGGGACGGCGGCGGGACGTGGCATGGCGTGCGGGGCGCGCAGCGGGT
>NZ_JAAGLU010000403.1 GCF_010550245.1 Streptomyces sp. SID12501 | reverse complement strand
CTTGATGCCGACGATCTCCACCTCCTCGTTCACCTTGAGCTGACCGCGCTCGACACGACCGGTGACGACGGTGCCACGACCGGTGATCGTGAAGACGTCCTCGATCGGCATGAGGAACGGCTTGTCGATGTCGCGCACCGGGTCCGGCACGTTCTCGTCGACGGCGTCGAGCAGGTCCTCGACCGACTTGACCCACTGCGGGTCGCCCTCGAGCGCCTTGAGGCCCGAGACGCGGATGACCGGGGCGTTGTCGCCGTCGAACTCCTGCGACGACAGCAGCTCGCGGACCTCCATCTCGACGAGCTCGAGGATCTCCTCGTCGTCGACCATGTCGGACTTGTTGAGCGCGACGAGCAGGTACGGGACGCCGACCTGACGGGCGAGCAGGACGTGCTCACGCGTCTGGGCCATCGGGCCGTCGGTCGCCGCGACCACGAGGATGGCGCCGTCCATCTGCGCCGCACCCGTGATCATGTTCTTGATGTAGTCGGCGTGACCGGGGGCGTCGACGTGCGCGTAGTTACGCT
>NZ_JAAGLU010000402.1 GCF_010550245.1 Streptomyces sp. SID12501 | reverse complement strand
CCCCGGGAGGCCTGTTCCGGCACCGCACGGTGCCGGAACGGGCCTTTCTGCGTCGGTGGGTCAACTCTAGGATCACTCACGGTTGTTGACGCGTGAGTGAAGTGAAGGGTGTGACCCATGGGGCTGGAGATACGTCAAGCCGGTCGATCGGACCGGGACGCCGTGGCGCGGCTGCTCGACGAGGCCTTCCGGGACGACCCGGTCAGCAGCTGGGTCTTCCCCGATCCGCGACACCGGGCCGCCGTCCACGGGAAGTTCCTCGGCGTCTTCGTCGACGTCGCCCTGGAGGAGGGCCGGATCGACCGTACGGCCGACGGCGCCGCGGCCGCGCTGTGGCTGCGGGTGCCGGCGGGCGAGCCGGAGGGCGAGGACGAGGTCCCGGCGCGGATGCGCACGGTGGCCGATCCGGACAACGAGCGCTGCGAACTGGTCGGCCGGCTCACCGGGGAGGTCCATCCGACCGCCGAGGAGCACGAGTACCTGCTGATGATCGCCGTCGCGCCGGACCGGCAGGGCGAGGGGCTGGGC
>NZ_JAAGLU010000401.1 GCF_010550245.1 Streptomyces sp. SID12501 | reverse complement strand
CGACGCGACGCTCACGCCGGACGAGAAGCGCGACATCATCGCGTACCTCGACCTGCAGGGCGACGAGGCACCCGGCGGCATCGGCCTCGGGAGCCTCGGCCCCGTCAGCGAGGGCCTGTGGGCCTGGGTCGTCGGCATGGGTCTGCTCATCGGAGCAGCAGTCTGGATCGGAGCGAGGTCCTCGTGAGCACCACCCACGACCACGGCCACGACGAGCTCGAGCCCCGCGACACCGCGGGCTCCGACCTCGCGCTGCGCCAGGGCGACGACGCGGTCGACAAGTTCGAGAACCCGGGCTTCGGCCCGCACCGCCCGCGCCGCTCGGACGTCGAGCCCGAGGCGAACAAGCGTGCCGAGCGCCAGGTCGTCGCGCTCTTCACGATCTCGATCCTCGGCACGATCGGCTTCGTCGCCGCGTACTTCGCGCTGCCCCCGGGCGAGACCATCGCCTCGATGCGCGTCTCCAACCTCGCGCTCGGGCTCGGGCTCGCGTTCGCGCTCCTCGGCATCGGACTCGCGGCCGTCCACT
>NZ_JAAGLU010000400.1 GCF_010550245.1 Streptomyces sp. SID12501 | reverse complement strand
CGGCGGTCTTCACGCTCTCCTTGTAGAGGTGCTCGACGCGCGGCGTCAGCCAGTCCACGAACGCCTCGATGCGCGGGGTCGTCCACTCCTTCGCCTGACCGGCGGCGTCGGACGCCCGGTGGGCCGCGTCCTTCGCTCCGTCGGCGAGCGTCGCGCCGAGGTCGGCCGCGTGCCCCTTGAGTCGTTCAGTGTCGACGTCGATCTTCGGACGATGGGTCATCTGCCACTCCCGGACTGGTCTCGGCTGGTCCCGACGCTGTGACCTCCCACTCTGCCACCGTCCGCGCGCGTGCGCCCGGTGCAGCGGGGTGGTTCGCCGGGGGCGAAGTGCGGCGCACGCCCGGGCGCGGCGTCGGCGGCGGGTGCCAGACTGGCCCCATGTTCGCGACCATCCACACGTCCGCCGGTGACATCCGGGTCGAGCTGTACGAGAACCACGCGCCGCGCACCGTCGAGAACTTCGTCGGGCTGGCCACGGGCACGATCGAGTGGACGGACCCGTCCACCGGCGCCCCGCGCACCGACGCGCT
>NZ_JAAGLU010000003.1 GCF_010550245.1 Streptomyces sp. SID12501 | reverse complement strand
CGGCCACACCGCGAACGCGGACCAGGTCGGCGCACTCAACGTCGCTGTCAGGGCCGGGCTGGTCCTTCCCGACGTGGCCTAGCCACCGACAGGAGAAGCCCGCGCGTTCACGCGTGGGAGGAGTCACGACCGCTCTTGCGCACGAAACGAGAGGCCCAAGATCATGTCCGAGTCTCAGGCTGAATTTGTGAACGAACCCAACCTGGACGAGGTCGTGTGGCAGGCATGGAAGGCCATTGAACTCCCCGAGGGCTACCGCGCTGAGATCATCGAGGGAGCCATCGAGGTGTCGCCCACTGGACGTTTTTCGCACGCCCAGGTTGTCAACCGCCTGCGCGATGCGCTCGCGATCTTTTTGCAGGACGGTGAGTACGGCGCCTGGAACGACATGAATGTCATCCATCCGCTCAGAACGTGGGTACCGGACGGGTTCGTGGCCCCTCGGGACGGTGAATCGATCGAGACGGAGGACGACCTTGGCATCAACGCGTCAGCGGTTCACGTGGTGATCGAAGTCGTCTCCCCCGGGAAGCGCAACCAGGATCGCGACCGAGTTCGCAAGCGTCGTGAGTACGCCCGTGCCGGAATCCCCGTGTACGTGATCATCGACGACTACGACAACCGCGGCACCGTGAGCATTTTGACGGTTCCTGTGCCCGAGCACGCCCGCTACGAGGACGAGCACCGTGTGCCGTACGGCACCGAGGCGCTCGTCCCGGAGGGGCCCGCCAAAGGATTCGTCATCGGTGAGGCGATCACGGGGCCGAAGCGAAGTTGAGGACCGTCCCGGCTGGCCAAATTCAGCAGGCCAGCGCCCGATGATTCGACGGCCTGTGGGGTCGTCGGAATAACTCCCCAGCGACGGGCGGGCCCGGAAGCGGAAAGCCTCCGGTCCCGCCCGTTCGTTCCAGGTTCGTGCCTGTCAGTCCTCTTCCTCTTCCGGTGCCATGGCTACAAAGTCGCCGCCGGGCGCGGATTCGGTTCCGTCGGCATATGTGGCGGTTACCCAGTAAAAGTAGGTTGTGCCCCTCTTGACCGGGAAGTCTCCGTATGAGGGGAAATCCGTGGCGGTGCCCAGCTGTTCGTACGCGCCCGCACCCGGGTTCCAGCGGTACACCCGGTACCCGGTTGCGCCGGGCACTTCGTCCCACCGCAGGTCGACTTCCTCATCGAATATCGAGGGTATTGCGTTCAGCGTTACGGGCGAGTCCTCGGGAGTAGCGACGGACGGCATCAGATCCAGCGTGGCCACGACGACCGTGTTCGCCTTGCCGGTCTGTAGGTAACTGGAGTTGTCCGAGGTGTCGACGGCGTCCACGAAGTAGCAGAACCGGTCGCCGTTCGGCATGGGCACGTCTCTGTACTCGGAGGTGTTGGTGTCGAGACGCGCGTATGCGACGGCCGAGCAGACCTGGCTGCCTTGCCCGTCGCTGGTGGCCTTGCCCCGGTAGAGGGTGTACCGCATCAGGTCCGGCGCGTCGCTGTCGTTCCAGTCCAGGATGGTGCCGTATTTCGTCGCCTTGGCGGTCAGGCCCGTGATGGGTGCGGGCGGCGTCAGATCCTCGGTCTCCTTGGTGACGGTGACGGTCGCGCTGGCGACGGACTCGTCGTATGTGCCGTCGAACGCCTTCACGACATAGTGATACGTCGCGCCTGGGGCTGTGGACCAGTCGGTGCAGGTGTACTGCCCGCGGCCGTCAGCGAGGATTTTCCAACGGGTGTCACAGCTGATCGGCTCGACGGTGGTGTCCACGGGGAGCGTCGTCGAGCGGTAGACGTGGTAGTCCCAGTAGTCGCCGGGGTCCTTGGGCACGATCCAGGTGAGGATTGTCTTGCCCGGTGGTGTCTTCAGGTCGGTAGGCGCGGCCACGAGGCGGCGTACCTCGGCTGTCTCGGCTTCCCTCGACAAGGAGCCGTCGGAGCTTATGGCCGTCACCCGGTAACTCCAGTAGACCGATCGCTTCACGGTGTTGTCGGTGAAGGACGGTCCGGTGACCGTGTACGCAGACTCGTCCGAGCGCCGCACGGTATAGCTCACCGCGCCAGGGACGGATTTCCAGGTCAGCTGGATTCCCTTGTCGGTGCCCGTGGCTGTGAGACCGGTGGGCGTGGTCAGCTGGACACTGGTGACGGCCTGGTCCGCGCTGCCCGCCGAGACATTGCCGGCCTTGTCGACGGCGCGGACCTCGTAGGCGTGGCCCCCTCCGGTGGCCGGCGGAACGTCTGTGTACGCGGCGGACTTCGTACTGCCCGCCTTCACCCAGTAGTTGCTGTTCGCGTAACGGCGGTAGACCCGATACTCCGCGAGGTCCATCTCCGTGTTCTTGGACCAGGTGAGCTTGGCCTTGCCGGTGGTCGTGTCGTATGCGACAGAGGCGCCGGTCGGGGCGAGGGGCTTGACCTTGTCGATGCTCGCGGCGGTCCGAGGCGCGTAGGCGAAGCTGACGTTGGCGGAGCCCGTCCAGTTGACGTAGTCGATGCGCAGGATGTGCTTGCCGGAGGGGATGGTGACGTTGACGGTCTTCCGCACTGTCGACGACACGTTCTTCCATACGTCGACCTTGAGTTTGCCGTCGAGGTACACGCGTACCCCGTCCTGCGCGGCGACAGGCAGAGCGAAGGGGCCGCCCGAGCCGAAGTCCCGTGTCACGGTCCAGCGGACGGAGAAGTTGTCCTTCGGCAGGCCGGTGGCCGGGGCATTCGCGCCCCAGTTCTCGGCGATGGCGGTGTCGCAGTCCGTCTTCTTCGGTGTGCCGGAGAAGGTGGTGTTGGGGAAGAACTGTCGCTTGTAGACAGGGGAGTTGCAACTGGTCGCGGCCGAGGCAGCGGGAGCGGCGATGGTGGTGAGGACACCGGCCGTGGTGGCCAGCCCCACGGTCACTGCCTGCAGGGTGGTCTTCATAGGGAGGTCACGCTCCGTTCGGCAGGGACACGCTGGAGCCCACGTTGCTGAAGGTCTCCGAGCCGTCGGCCGCGACGACCGAGAGCAGGTAGTAGACGGTCGTGCCGTGGGGCACGGTGTGGTCGATGTAGCTGGTGGCGGTGGGTGCCAGCGGGACGTCCGTCACACGGACGTAGGTGCTCGTCGCGCGGTCCCAGCGGTGCACGTTGATGCCTACGGCCTCCGTGGCCACCGAGTCGGCGCAGTCGATGTACATGCCGCCCTCGTCGCCGAGAGTGGTGAAGGTGGTCAGGGAGCAGGGGGCGGTGTCCTCGGGGACGGTCGTCGGCCTGAGGTCGAGTTCGGCGCCGGTGACCGTGGAGACGGGACTGTCCCAGTAGGCGCCCGTCCAGTCGGCGCTGTTGTCGTAGATGTCCGTCGGGATGACGACGTACGTGTGCGACCCGCCGTTCGCCGCTTCCGGGCCCACGACGAACTCGGAGGTGCCGGCGGGCACCGTGCCCAGGTGGTCCGGTGTGCAGCAGGAGAAGTACTCCCAGACCTGGTACTCCTTCAGATCCGCCGCCGTACTGTCGTCCCAGTCCAGCTTGAAGCCGTACTCCAGGGGGTCGGAGGTCAGATTGGTCACCGGCGGCGGTGGGATCTCGTCCCCGGGCCGGGTGATGGTCATCTCGGCGGAGCCGGTGGACCAGCGGCCTGCGGTGTTCTTCCGGGTCATCACGTAGTGGTACGCGGTGCCCCGGTCGCCGTCGTAGTCGACGCACGTGCGGACCTTGTTGCCGGCCGTGTCCGTACGGGTCTTGCGGCTGCTGCAGTTGATGGGGTCCTCGTAGGTCGTCTCCACAGGGGAGGACGTCGAGCGGTAGACGTCGTAGTCGGCGGTGTCGCCGCCCGGTGCCTCGGTCCAGGTGAACACCGCGCCGTAGTCCGGCACGGTCGCCGTCACGTTCTGCGGCGGGAGGATGGACCGGGTGCTGCGTACGACGTTGGAGGACCGCGCGTTCTTGGCCGCGTCGAGCGCGTCGACCTTGTAGTCGTAGGCAGCGCCGTACTCCGCCTCGGTGTCCGCGTAGCGCTTGGCGGTGGTCTCGGCGATCCGGGTGTACGAGGTCTCGGACTCCGCCTTGCGGTAGACCCGGTAGCGCACGGCGTCGGCGGGGGCCGTCCAGGTGAGGTTGTTGGAGGCCTCCACGGCGGTGGCGGTGAGGACCGCCGCGGCGGGGGCGATCCGGTCGTCCGTGATGATCACCTGGTCGATGGAGCCGGCCGACTCGTTGCCCGCCTTGTCGTAGGCGCGGACCTCGTAGGCGTACGACTGTCCCGTGAGCGGCGGCTGATCCCCGGCCGTGCGCTCGGTGGCCGTGGTCGTGGCCACCTTGGTCCACGTACCGGTCCCCTGTAGTTGGCGGTAGACGCGGTAACCGGTGAGGTCCATCTCCTTGTTGGCGGACCAGGCGAGATCGGTGTACGCAGCCCTCCCGTCGGGGACGTAGACGGCTCGGACGCTGGTCGGAGCGAGAGGCTTGATCTTGTCGACGGTGGCCGAAGTACGGGGCGCGTAGCCGACATCGACCTTGGCCGCGCCGGTCCAGTTCACGTAGTCGACGCGCAGGGTGTGTTTGCCCTTGGGGATCGTCACGTTGACGGTCTTGGAGTGCGAACCGGTCGTGTTGGACCAGAGGTTGATCTTCAGGCTGTTGTCCAGGTAGACGCGGATGCCGTCCGTCCCGGAGGCCGTGAGGGCGAAGGGGCCGCCCGAGCCGAAGTCGCGGGTGACGGTCCAGCGGACGCCGAAGTTGTCCTTCGGGAGGCCGGCAGCGGGGGCCTTTGCGCCCCAGTTCTCGGCGATGGCGGCGTCGCAGTCGGTCTTCTTCGGGGTGCCGGAGAAGGCGGTGTTCGCGAAGAACTGGCGCTTGAAGACGGGGGAGTTGCAGGTGGGCGCCGCCGAGGCGGCCGGGGCGATGACGACGGTGAGGAGGCTGCCGGCGGTGGCGAGCGCTACGGCGGTTACGGTCGTGGCGGTCGTACGTCGTGTGATGTTCATACGGTTCTGCGTCTGCTCTTCCTCTGCTGTGCTGTCTGCGCTGTCAGTTCGCGGGGGCGGTGACCGTCCAGGCGCCCGCCGGTACGGACTCGGTGCCGTCCGCGGCCAGGGTGGTCACCCAGTAGAAGGACGTGGTGCCGCGCGGGGCGCCGGTGTCGCGGTAGTCGGTGACATCGCTGCCGAGGTCGGCGATCTTCTCGTACGCCCCGGTGGTGGGGTTCCAGCGGTGGACGCGGTAGCCGGTCGTCTCCTGGGCGGCGGAACTCCAGGACCAGTCCAGGTAGTTGCCCTCGTCGCCCTCCGCGCCGGTCACCGTCAGCTCCAGCGGGGAGTCCTCGGGCGTGGTCACGCCCGGCCTCATGTCGAGCTCGGTGAACAGTGCGGCCTCGCCGTCACCCGTCCACTTGAAGGGGGAGTTGCCGAAGTCGTCGATGGGGTCGACGAGGAAGCAGCCCCGCTCGCCGTCCAGGAGGGCGGTGTACCAGTACGAGTTCGAGGTGGTGGTGTACGTGAACGAGGTGCTGTCGCCCGGCAGATACTCCTCGACCAGGCTCAGGTAGCACTGCTCCACACCGTCCTCGTCGTAGTCGGCCATCGCGCCCCGGTAGAGCCTGTACCACGTGAGGTCTTCGGCCGGATTCGCGTCCCAGCTCAGCTCGAAGCCGTACTCGGTCGGGGTGGCGGCGAGCCCGGTGACGGCGGGCGGCGGGACGTCGTCCAAGAGGCGGCCCGTCACGGCCTCGGAGAGCGCCGACTCGTTGCCCGCCGCGTCCATGGCCGTGACCGCGTAGAAGTACCTCGCGCGTTCCACAGCCGAGGCGTCCCGGTACGAAAGCTCGGTCGTGCTGCCAAGCCTCGTGTAGGTGTCGGGCACGTACTTGCCGCCCTTGTACACCTCGGGCGCCCGGTACATCACGTACGACACCGCTCCCTCGACCGCACTCCAGCCGAACCGCATCCCCTCCGACTCCGAGGAGCTGATACCGACCAGGTCCTTGGGAACGCCCGGTGCGACGCGATCGACGGTGGTGACAGCCAGGCCCGCCGTACCGGCCGACTCGTTGCCCGCCTTGTCGTAGGCGCGGATCTCGTAAACGTACTTCTCCCCGGTCAACGGGAGCGTGGTGTCCATGTACGAGGTCGTCGTGGTCGTCGCGATGGGCTTGGCGCCGAAGGAACCGCCCTCGGCGCGCCGGTGGACGCGGTAGCCCGTGAGGTCCATCTCCTTGTTCTTCTCCCAGACCAGCGTCGCCGTGCCGGTCTCCTTCTCGTACGAGAGGGCCGCACCGGTCGGCGCGAGCGGCTTGACCTTGTCGACGCTCGCCGAAGTCCTGGGCGCATAGGCGAAGTTGACGTTGGCGTTGCCGGTGAGGTTGGCGTAGTCGACGCGCAGGGTGTGCTTGCCGGACGGGATGGTGAGGTTGACGGTCTTCTTCTGGGTCGTCGTGACGTTCTTCCAGAGGTTGACCTTGATCGTGCCGTCGAGGTAGACGCGGATGCCGTCCTGCGTGGCGGCCGTGAAGGCGAACGGCCCGCCCGATCCGAAGTCCCGTGTCACGGTCCAGCGCACGCCGAAGTTGTCCTTCGGGAGGCCGGCAGCGGGGGCCTTCGCGCCCCAGTTCTCGGCGATCGCGGTGTCGCAGTCCGTCTTCTTCGGGGTGCCGGAGAAGGTGGTGTTCGCGAAGAACTGCCGTTTGTAGACGGGAGAAGTACACGTCGTAGCGGCGGAGGCGGCCGGGGCTGTGGTGCTGAGGAGGGCGCCGGCGGTGGCGAGCACGAGGGCGGTGGTGGCTGCCTGCGTCGTGCGTCTGGCTGGGTTCAAAGCGGTCCTTCGAGTCCTGATCGTCAAACGACGAGAAGTGGGCCGTTGACGATCAGGACCAGCGAAGGTGCGAATTGGTTGTACTGCTGGTGTGATTTTGTTCGAAAGGTAAGAGAGGGGCAGGTGGGGTGTGTAGGGCGTGTGGGACCTGCCGACTCAGCCCACCTTGAACTGGATCGTGGTCGCCGCGCCCCTCCGGCCTCCGTAGTAGTCCACCGTCCGCACCGTGAACGTGTAGCTGCCGGAGGCGGGCGGCGTCCACATCACCGTCGAGTCCGTGGTCCGTGTGTAGCCCGCGTCGCCGGTGAACTTGTACTCGTAGCCCCAGATCAGGCGGTCCGAGGCCGGGGGCAGGGTCACGGTGAGCGGAGTGCTCGAACCGCCGTGCGCCACGCAGTCGTTCGCCGTGCACTCCGTGTACGGGGCGGCCAGGGTGATGGTCGGCGGCAGTGGCGCGGTGGACGTGACCGGGGTCTCCCGGGTCACGGTGACCACTCCCTCGGGGGCCGACTCGTTGCCGTACTGGTCGAGGACGACCACGTAGTAGGACGCGCGCCCGACCGGGGCCGTCGTGTCGTCGTAGAGGGTCGCCGTCACCTTGTCCGCGCTGATCCGCGTCCAGGCGTCGTTCGTACCCGTGCGGCGGTAGACGCGGTAGCCGTAGTGGGCATCCGTCGAGAAGTTCCAGGTGAGTGCGGTGGCGCTGTCGCGGAGTGTGCCCGTCAGGCCCGTGGGCGTCGGCGATTCGCCGGGCGCGGGGCGGGTCGCCGTCACCGTGTCCGACACCGGGGAGATGTTCCCGTACGCGTCGATCGCCTGGATCGTGTAGGTGACCGGGACGCCGGCCTCTGCCAGTTCGTCGTTGAAGGAGGTGCCGAGGGCGATGGCCGGGCCGTCGGAGTCGGACCCGCCGGCCGGCGCCGCCCACACCTGGTAGCGCTCCATGTCGGCCGAGGACGCCTGCCAGTGGACTGGTTGCCGGCCTTGTCGCGGGCGCGGACCTCGTAGGCGTACGTCTCGCCGGTCTTCGGGACCGTCGAGTCCGTGTATGTGGTGGCGGCGGTCGAGGTGGTCGTGGCGAGGGGCTTGACCTTGTCGACGGTCACCGAAGTCCTGGGCGTGTAAGCGAAGTTGACGTTCGCGTTGCCGGTGAAGTTGGCGTAGTCGATGCGGAGGGTGTGCGTGCCGGAGGGGACCGTGGGGTTGACCGTCTTGGTGCGCGTCGCGGAGACGTTCTTCCACAGGTCGATCTTGAGCTTGCCGTCGAGGTAGACGCGGATGCCGTCCTGCGTGGCGGCGCTGAGGGCGAAGGGGCCGCCCGAGCCGAAGTCACGGGTCACCGTCCACCGCACGCCGAAGTTGTCCTTGGGGAGGCCGGTGGCGGGGGCTTTGGCGCCCCAGTTCTCGGCGATGGTGGTGTCGCAGTCGGTCTTCTTCAGGGTGCCGGAGAAGGTGGTGTTCGCGAAGAACTGCCGCTTGTAGGCGGGGGAGGCGCACGTCACCGTGGCCGCCGAGGCGGGCGCTGCGGCGGCGACCGCGGTGAGAAGGCCGCCGGCGGTGGCGAGCACGACAGCGGTCGCGGCGGTGCTGGTCACGGCCCCCGTGACCGTCGTACGTGTGGCTGAGATCATTCGGTCCTTCGCATCCTTCGCATCCTTCGCATCCTTCGCATCCTTCGCATCCTTCGCATCCTTCGCATCCTTCGTGTCCGGTTCGGGAACCGGCGGGATCCGGCCGTCGATGATCAGGCTCGTGAGGAACGCGCTTGGTTGTACGGATCTTGGGCGGGCCCGGACGGGTCCTGGACAGGTCTCCTCGCACTCGGTTCGTGCACCCGGTTCGCGCACCTGGTGTAGGACATGCGGAGGCGGTTCGCCCGGACTTCCGCCACTTCTTCACGTAGGCGACGGAGTGTGATGTTGCCCTCCGGATGAGTAGTTCCGCTTGACGCGTGTGGGCTCACCCGCGTTGTCTTTTCAGACACATGGGCCGCACTGCTGCGTCCACGTCCTAAAAGCACCTGAAGTGAGCACCCGAATGTTTCGTCTGACTCGTCCGGCTCGTCCGATTCACATGAGTCGCGTGGCTCGTTTGCGTCGTTCCGCCACGGCCGTGGCCGCCTCCGTGGTCACGGTCTCCCTTGCCGCGGGCTGCGGCGCACTCGACGCCAGTGGCCAAGCCGCTGAGGCGACCCCCGCCAAGGGCAACGACATCACGGTGGGGCTGCTGCTTCCGGAGACGGCGAACACCCGGTACGAGAAGTTCGACTACCCGATCATCAAGAGCAAGGTCGAGTCGCTCACCAGCGGCCAGGGCAAGGTCGACTACGCCAACGCCGGGGCGGACGCCGACAAGCAGGCCAGGCAGTTGCAGCAGATGATCGACGACAAGGTCGACGTCCTGCTCCTCGACGCCGTGGACGCGCACGCCATCGCGGGCGAGGTCAAGAAGGCCAAGGAGGCCGGGATTCCGGTCATCGCGTACGACAGGCTGGCCGAGGGCCCCATCGACGCGTACATCTCCTTCGACAACGAACTCGTCGGCGAGGTGCAGGGACGTTCCCTCCTGGAGGCCCTCGGCGGTGGGGCCAACGAGTCGAAGAAGATCGTGATGATGAACGGGTCGGTGACCGACCCGAACGCCGCGCAGTTCAAGGAGGGCGCCCTCTCCGAACTGAACGGCAAGGTGACGATCGCGCAGTCCTTCGACACCAAGGACTGGAAGCCGGAGAACGCCGAGGCGAACATGACGAAGGCCATCGAGGCCATCGGCAAGGACAACATCGCCGGCGTCTACTCCGCCAACGACGGCATGGCGGGCGGCATCATCGACGCCCTGGAGGCCGCGGGCGTCACCAAGCTGCCGCCGATCACCGGGCAGGACGCCGAACTGGCCGCCGTGCAGCGGATCATCTCCGGCGAGCAGTACATGAGCGTCTACAAGTCGTACCCGCAGGAGGCCGAGACGGCGGCCGAGATGGCCGTCGCCCGCATCCAGGGCCGCGACATCCAGTTCGACGCCCTCACCCGGGACAAGGTCGACAGCCCCACGACCAAGGACGTCCCCTCCCAGCTGGTGAGCGTCGTCGCCCTGACGACGGCCAACATCAAAAGCACGGTCCTCGAGGACGGCATCTACAAGCTGGCCGAAATCTGCACCGCGAAGATCGAGGACGATTGCGAGGCCCTCGGGCTGAAGTAGTCGCACACACCGTCCGCGGGCAGGGCGCGTACCCCGGGGTACGCGCCCTGCCCGCGGACGGGTCATTTCAGGCCACCCGCGTGAACTCCACCGTCACCTCCGGCGGCCCTCCGGCTACTCCCCGGTACACGCCCTTGTGCGGTGTCACGTCGTCGTAGTCGCGCCCCCGGCCGACCACCACATGGGACTCGTCGGCGCGCGTCCGGTTCGTCGGGTCGTAGCCGCACCAGTCGCCCGCCCAGTACTCGACCCAGGCGTGGGACTGGCCCTCCACCGGGCGGTGCAGTTCCGCCTCCCGCTCGGGGTGGAGGTAGCCGGAGACATAGCGGGTGGGCAGGCCGAGGCCCCGCAGCAGCGCGATCGTCACATGGGCGATGTCCTGGCAGACGCCCGCGCCCTGCTCCCAGGCCTCCGCCGCCGACGTGTTCACGCCCGTCGTACCTGGCAGGTACGACACCCGGTCCGCGACCAGCGCCGACACCGCCGTCGCCGTCTCGTGCGGGTCGAGACCTACGGCCACCTCCCGCGCCCGCGCCACCAGTTCGGGCGGTACCGTCGTCCGTCCCGTCACCGTCGCGTACTCCAGCAACCGGGAGTTGGCCGTCCGGTCGGCCACCTCGGCCCAGCTCGGCGCGGGGTCCAGAGGTCCCGGCGGGGCCGTCTCCACCAGGCTCTGGGCGGTGATCGTGAGGTCGGCGTGCGGATCCATCAGGTCGAAACCCGTGACCTGCGTGCCCCAGTAGTCCCAGTACGACCAGGTCGGCGTCGCCGGGTTCACGGTGACCCGGGCGTCCAGCGTCGTCTGGCCGGGGAGCGTCAGCGGGGTCATCCGGACCTCGTTGTGCGAGGAGATCACGGCCTGCGCGTACGCGACATGGGTGACGTGCCGGATACGGAGCCGGCGGGTCATCGGCGCGTTCGTCGACATGATGCTCGTCCCGCCGCCCGACATGCCACCCGTTCCGCCGTTCGACATGCCACCGGTTCCGTCGCTCGTCCCGCCGCTCGTCATGCTGCCCGTTCCGTCGCTGTTCATACTGCTCGCGCTCCTTCCTGAGCCCACTCCACGGGCCCCTGGTACGGGAAGAACTTCTCCGCGACCGCCTCCGCCGAGGCCATGCAGGCGGTCTGCAAGTCCTGTAGCAGCACCGGGAGTTGGTCTTCCATGGCCTGCGAGTCCAGATACTCCAGGCGGGTGCGCAGCCGCCCGATCGGGCGCCGGGCCGGATCCTGGCGCGGGCGGCCCAGGGCCGCGAGGCACTCCTCCGCCGTGGTCAGCGCGTGCAGCGCCGAGCGCGGGAAGTCCCGGTCCAGGAGCAGGAATTCGGCCACTCTCGGGGTGTCGCCGAACCCGCTGTACACCCGCGCGTAGGCCTCGTCCGCGCCGCTCGCGCTCAGCAGCGTCGGCCAGTCCGGGGCGTGGGCGGCGTCCAACACCCGTACCGACAGCAGCCGTACGGTCATGTCCACCCGCTCCAGGCTGCGCCCCAGGATCACGAAACGCCAGCTGTCGTCCCGGCTCATGGTGGAGTCCGCGAGGCCGAAGAAGAGGGCGGATCGGCGTCGTACCAGCTCCAAGTAGGCGTACGGGCCCGTGCGCCTGGCCGCGAGCCGCTGGTCGGCGAGGGCGTGCCAGGTGGAGTTGAGGCACTCCCACATCTCCGAGGAGACGGCTTCCCGGGCGCTTCTGGCGTTGAGCCGGGCCGCACCGAGCGCGCCCTCGATCGCGCACGTCGAGCGGGCGTCGAAGGCGAGCTGGTCCAACACCTGCTGCATGTCGACGGGTTGGCCGCCCGCGTCGACGCCCAGGATCGCGTAGAGGGAGCGGCAGGCCGCGTCCTCGTCGCGCCAGGGGTCCTCCAGCAGGCGGTGCAGATAGGCGTCCAGGATGCGGCTCGTGGCGTCCGCCCGCTCCACGTAACGGCCCGTCCATGTCAGGGCCTCGGCTATCCGGGAGAGGATCACGTCGTTCACTGCTGCTGCGCCCCTTCCTGTACGAGGGTGAGGTTGCCGTCGGGTCCGTGCTGGCGCGGGGCGACCTCGGGTGGTGCGCCGGCCGGTGGTACGGGGCTCGGGGTCTCGGCGGGCCCCTCGGCGAGCACCCAGGTGTCCTTGGAGCCGCCGCCCTGGCTGGAGTTGACGATGAGGTTGCCTTCCTGGAGGGCGACGCGGGTCAGCCCGCCGGGCAGGACCCAGACCTCGTTGCCGTCGTTCACGGCGAACGGCCGCAGGTCGATGTGGCGCGGCGCCATCCGCTCGCCGGACAGGGTCGGGGAGGTCGAGAGTGCGACGGGGCGCTGCGCGATCCAGCCCCGGGGATCTGCGGCGACCGCCGCCCGGCACTGCTCCAGGGTCTCCCGGTCGGCCTTCGGGCCGATGACGATGCCCTGGCCGCCGGCGCCGTCGACCGGCTTGATGACCAGCTGGTCGATCTGGTCGAGCACGGCCTCCAGCTGCCCCGGCTCGTCCGGACGGAACGACTCCACATTCGGAAGAATCGGTTCTTCGGAGAGGTAGTACTGGATCAGATCGGGTACGTACGTGTAGAGCAGCTTGTCGTCCGCGATGCCGTTGCCGACCGCGTTCGCGAGGGTGACGGTGCCCGACTGGGCGGCGTTCAGGATGCCCGGGCAGCCGATCAGCGAGTCGGGCCGGAAATGGAGCGGGTCGAGGAAGTCGTCGTCCATTCGTCGGTATACGACATGGACGGGCACCTCACCGCGCGTGGTCCGCATCCACACCCGGTTCCTACGGCACACCAGATCGTGCCCCTCGACCAGCTGCACGCCCATCAGCCGGGCCAGCAGGGCGTGTTCGAAGTAGGCGGCGTTGCTCGGACCCGGGGTCAGGACCACGACCCGCGGATCGGTGACCCCGGCGGGCGCGGCGGCGCGCAGCGCGGCCAGCAGACGCTGCGCGTAGCCGTCGACGGGGACGACGTGCTGCTCGGCGAAGAGGGACGGGAAGACGCGGGTCATCGCCCGCCGGTTCTCGATGACGTAGGACACCCCGGACGGCACCCGGACGTTGTCCTCCAGCACCCGGAAGTCCCCCGCCTCGTCCCGGACGAGGTCGATGCCGGCGACATGGATGCGTACGCCGCCCGGTGGCTCGATGCCCTGGGCGGCCCGGTGGAAGTGCGGCGAGCTGAGCAGCAGCCGCCACGGCACGACGCCGTCCTCGAAGGCCTGGCAGGGCCCGTAGGCGTCCGCGAGATAGGCCTCCAGGGCCCGCACCCGCTGGGCGACCCCGCGCTGGATGAGATCCCACTCCAGCGCGTCGAGGATCCTCGGTACGAGGTCCAGCGGCCAGGGCCGTTCCTCACCCGCGAAGGCGTAGGTCACCCCGCGGTCGGTGAACGCCCGGGCCATCTGGTCGGCCCGGAAGCGCAGCTCGGTCGGTTCGATGGGCTGGAGTGCCGCCAGTACCGGCTCATAGGCGGTCCTGACCTCACCCGGCCGCACAAACATCTCGTCCCACGCGTCGGCCAGCGCGTACGCGTCAAATATGTCCGCCATGGCCTGACGGTAGGGGCGGGACGTAACGGGACGATCTCAAGGTGGTTTCTGGGAGCTTGCGCGGCAGTCGTGGCACGCGCTTTCTCACTGGTCGCATGCCGGTCGCATGGTGCGGGGCGGCGCGGGGCATGCTGATGGCCCCGGCCGGGTGGGGCCATCCTGCCAGGGCCGCTTCGGGCGTTCCCCCGTGCGCCGTGGCGCCCCTTGGGTAAGCCCGTGTCAGGCCATGAAGACCTTGTGGCACAGCGGGGCGCTTTGGCTCAGACGGTTCCGGACAGGGGGCGTCTCTACGGCTGTGGAGCGAGCCTCAGTGATCAAACTCTCCGTCCTTCGCCGCCACCAGGAAGGCGCTCCACTCCGTGCGGTCGACGAACAGGATTGGCCCTGTCGTGTTCTTGCTGTCCCGTATCGCGCGGCCGTCCCTGGTCGTCACGGCAACCTCAATACAGGCGCCCTCCGCCTGTGAGTAAGACGACTTCCGGAAGGGGGCAACAACTTTTGGGGTCACGATGAAGTTTCCTCATTTTTGCGCAGATTGTCCCGGATGAGCTTTTCGCTCTGGCCCGGTGCCAGCGCCGACGATCGTAGTTGGTCAAAAGCGTTTGCGTAAGCCGCCAGATCCTCTTGGCCCTCCAGGACTGATGCCCCTCGGAGGTTGTCGAGTGTCACGGCTTCCACGATCGGTTCCGTGCCGAAGCCAAAGGATGAGAACACGGAGATTGCCCCCGCCTGGGTGCCCGCGCTCTGAGGGAGAACCTGAATGGTTACGTTCTGCCTTCTGCCGACTTCGAGAACGTGAGAAAGCTGCTCGTCGTGAATGCCGGTGCTCACCAAGGGGTGAGTAATCACAGGCTCCCAGATGATGGCCGTGTACGTTGCCCCGCCCTCTTCGATCTTCGCCTGTCGCGCCATGCGAACCTTTACCAGTTGGGGTACTCGTTCCGGGGCGATGTAATTTAGCCCGGAGGTAAAGATGGATTCTGCGTACGCAGGCGTTTGCAGTAGCCCGGGAAAGAGAGCTGGGCCCCATTCCTGAATGTAAGTGGCGTCATCCTCCAGCGAAATGTGATCGAGATATTCCTCTCGCAGGTGCGCCGAGTGTTCGAGCCACCACCCGCGATGCTTGGAACGCTTCGCCAAGTCCTCAAGCCTGTTGCGGACTTGCGGATCGGCTACGCCGTATGCGCTCAACAGCGCCCGAATCTCAATAACGCGCGCTGTCACATGCCCGCTCTCGATGCGGCTGACGCGAGTTGGGTGCACTCCGAGCACATCCGCGGCCTGCGGCTGATCGAGCTTGGCGGCCTGCCGATACCTCCTGAGCGTGGCGCCGAGTCGCCTGCTGCGTACGGTCGGTCCCCCTGTGGGCATCGTGCTTCCCCTCTCCTGTGACAGCGGTTTTTCTGCGGGCTCCACTGTAGGGCCCGTGGGCGCAACGGAGGAAAAATAGCAAGCCTTGCTACTTTGATTCAGTTGCGGATTGGCAAGCTAGGGCTCTAACCTCAGAGTGCACGCACCGCCACACGGTGCGATCTTGACTATGCGTCAGGGGGTACAGCCGTCATGTCCACCGCTGTTACAACACACCAGCGCAGAGACACGTTTCACGTCCCAAAACGCAAGCAGAGCGTGCCGGACGCACGGTCACAGGTGCGGAAGATTCTCAGCGACTGGGGCATCAACGGCGAACTTGCCTGCGATGTTGCCGCTGTCTCAACTGAGCTGGTCGCCAACGCCGTTCAGCACTGCCGGGTGACGTACGCCCGGATCGAGGTCACTCTCTGCATGCGGGGTGACGGCTTGCTGGTCGAGGTGTCGGACCCCGACAGGGGCAGGATTCCGGCGCTCTGCATGGGAGACGACCAAGGAGAGGGCGGACGGGGGTTGGTCCTGGTCGCCGGCCTGGCTGAGCGCTGGGGGCACGAGCTGCGGCCGTTCGCCAAATGTGTGTGGGCCGGGTTCTCTGTCCCCGAAGGGACCCGCGTACCGGTTGACGCATAACAGCAAGGTCGAGGAGTGCACCTCGCACGCGTAAGCGATACGAGTACTGGCCGGGGCGGTCCGTGACAGGTCCGAGGCTCGCCGCATCCCCCGTGCACATGGCTGGTCGAGCCTCCGCAGGCGCCCAGGTGCACCTACACATCTGGGCGCCTGCGTTCAACAGCGCCCCAACACGGCATGCAGCGCCATTGCGGGGCAAGCGTCAACAGCTGATTAGACAGGGGCCATTGACGATGAAAAACCTTACCGTTCGGCTGGTCGCCTTGCTGCGATTCCTACTGCTACTCCCGCGCCCCTCGCGCGAGGGAGACAGACACGCGCGCCGGACGCTCGACGTCACCCAGGCGCCCAGGCGCCCCGACCCGTATGTGATGCGCCTGCCCAACCCCCGTGACGCTCGCTGGCGCCGATGGTCGGACAGAGCGCAAGCCTGCATGTTCGGGCCGGACCCACTACCGCTCCTCGCGGAGGAGTGGGAGCGCTGGGGCGACGGGGACGGATGGCAGGTGCCACACCCCGTACAACGGGCCGTCGAACGGATGGCGCCCTTTGGGGACCCATGCGACCCGGCACGGCCGTACGTCGACCGGCTACCTGGAAGGCACCGAGCATGACCAAGGACCCCCGGGACGAAGTGACTCCGATCCACTTGCCGGACGCGACGGAATGGCTCGCGTGGGCCAAACACGTACGGAAGTGCGCGAAGGAATGCCGCACTCTGGGACGTGACTGTCCGGAAGCCGTCGTTCTACGCGCAGCCCTACAGCGTGCGCGCGACGCTGCCCACAGTGACGGACGCCGAGATGCCGTACCCGCTCGCTTCATCTCCGCCGGTGGGGACCTCGCAGGGTGAGTAGTCTCTCGGTCCGCTCTCCCCGCGAGGAGCGCAGCAGGAGGAGAAGCGCGGAGGTGTATGCGGCTGACGGAGCCGGAGCCGTCAGCATCCCCACGCCGAGCCCCAGATACTGCCATCCTTCGTCCGGCGGTCCCTGCGAGGCGGCGAAGAAGACGGCGCCGGGGACTCCCGGTGCCGGTCCTGCGGCGGTGATCCTGAACTGATGGTGGGCGTCAGTTGGCTTTGAGGGGCTGCCCGGCTGCGTCGTATACCTGCCCAGTCACGGCGTTCACGCGGTACATCTCAACCGCCGCTTGCTCCTGCGAATCATCGCTCTCTCCGTTGCTGGGCCAAGTCACGTTCACAAGCCAGTTCGGCTGCCAGCTACCGTCTTGCTCGACCGCTTTTACAGTAACTGCTTTGGTATGGAATTCTGCGCCAGCGTTTCCATTGGCTTGGAGTTGTGCCGCTACCGCCTTGTTTACTGCCTTTTCGGCCTGCCCGGCGTCAAGCTTGGCTTCGGGAAGCTTGGCCCGGGTCGGACCAAGGGTGACGTCAATCTGAGATACACGCCCGGCCCTGTCTATCTGGACGTCCAGCATCCTGGGCATCAGAACGTCGTTGTGAGTCCATCTCCAGTTCGTGATCCAGCCAAGTTCGGCCTTTGCGCCCACAGGGGACGTTTCGCTCATGGTCGCACCCATCGCCCACGGATACTGTCGCTGGGCGTACGACCTCGCGATTCGAGAGGCTGCTATATCGGTAGACGGGGCTTTCGCGTCTCCCACCGGGTATCCCATGACAGTGGGCCGGTCGCTGTTCTCCAGCTGTACGTTCAGGTGCTTCGTGTCCGGCCAGGAGAGGCTGCCGGTACCGAAGTCTGCGGAGTGTCCCTCTTCCTGGCTGAGCAGGTTGAAGATGATGTTGGTGCATGGGGAGTCACCGCACGGCTGCTCGTACTGCTTGCCGATTTTGTATCGATCGCCGAACGCTTCCTTGACGGCGGCCTCAACGGCCTTCTTCTGGCCGGAACTTGCGTCGGTGAGGCTGCTGCCGTCCACGTTCGTGAAGGCGAGCATCGGACGCGCCACTCCCGAGCCCAGGAGGACCAGTGCCGCGAAAGTGATCAGAGCGCCCTTGACACCCGCCTGCCAGGCGAGCGAGTGGCGGATTGCGAGCACAACCGCGACAACGGTGAGCCCGATCAACCCGCCGATGATGTTCATCTCGGCGTCCGCGCTGTCACACACGCGCCCCAGGCCGTTGACGGTGGCCTGAGTGAATTCGATGGCCGGGGGCAGTGCGATGACACCGACCAGGACAGGCAGCGGGCGGCGGATAGCCAGGAGTGCGCAGGCGCCGACGGGCACCATCATGGCGAGGTTCCACAACCCTTGAGTGGTGTGGAAGGGCTCGGCGAACTGATGGTTGAGGACGCATACGCCGCTGGCCGAGCCGCCGCCCATGAAAGTGACGCCGAGAACGCCGGTGAGAGTGAAGGCGAGCCCGGACCACCATGCCCCGTGAGGGTTCCCCCGCTTGCGGGCGAGTGTCCATGCGGCGCCGCCGAGAACGAGGCCGATCAGTGTGCACACGGCCAGATAGCCGACATGGTGTTGAAAGATGGCGGAGAACACGGCTCGGTTCCTTGCGTGGTCATGTCGAGGAGAGCGGGACCGGGAAAGGGACGGCCCCGCCTTGGTAGACGGGGCCTGTGGGGTTCTGGTTCAGCAGTGCGAGGCCGGCGTCTGGTACGTGCCGCCGCTGTAGCTGAGCAGGCCGATTATGCTTGAGCAGTAGGCGCTCTCCCCCAGCGACCACGTCGACCTCTTCGTCTGGCCCACAGCGATGGAGACGGCGCTGGCGTAGTGGTTGGTCCCCGAGCGCGAGTAACCAAGCTTGGCGGAGATGGTAGATCCACCCGACTTCGTGTACTCGACGCCGACGACGCCGTTCGAAGCCTGGTGGATGGCCAGAATGCCGTTGGACAGCGAGGTGCACCGCTCCATGGGCTGGCTGGTGTTGGTGTAGCCAGAGCTGTCACAGTAGGTGACGGCCGAGGCGATCGGCGCACTGAACATGACAGATCCTGCTGCGATGGCAAGGGCGACGAGAGTGGCGTTGGCTCTGCGGTGTATGGAATCCCCTTAGGTGTAGTGCGCATGTCAGCTCTCTTGCGTACGAAGAGCACTGGTGTAGGCGGAAAATGTTGTGAGTACCGGATCACGCGGCGATCATCACGCGAAGATCATTTTATGATCTAGTGGTCATTTTCTGAACTTTGACCCCCTATTGCCTGCAGGAGGTTGTGATCATCCGGTCGTCGGTATGAGGTCGAATGTCATGGGCATGGCAATTCTTTCCTCGTTTTTGACGTTTCTGGTCAGGAAACATGAGGCCCCGGCCGGATGGGGGACATCCTGCCGGGGCCGCTTCGGGCGTTCCCCCGTTCCCGCCTCGCGGCGGCCCCGTTACGCCCTTGGGAAGCGATTTCCACAATGCCCTCACGAGCAACGTCCCACCACCGTCAGCTTGTTGCAGGGACACGGGCGGAGGAGGGGCGAAAGTCGGACATAGTAAGGGGATTGGGGGCGCGTGGCGGACCTGGCAGTGTTGCGGACCACGTCCGGGCCGCGCATAGTTGCGCTGCAAAGTGCTGGAACCAGTAGTGGGATGGGGCGATGGCCGGGCACGGGACGGACGAGCATCCACACGGTGCTGACCGACTGTGCGAGGCCGGGGATCGTGTGTATTCCCGGGCCGTACGGCGGGGCCGTGTGCCGCGCCGGGACGCCGAGACGGCGCCGTGCCTGCTCGAACTCGCCCTGCTGCACCCCGACCCCGACGACATGGCCTGGCTGGTGCCGACCTCCCCGCAGGAGGTCATGACCCGGCTGCTGCGCGGCGTCTACGAGGAGGTCAGCGCGAGCCAGGGCCGGGTGGGCTCGGCGGTCGCGGCCTTCGAGCGGTACAACGCCCTCGGCGAGGAGCGGCAGTACGCCAGTTCCGGTTCCGGTACTGGTGCGGGTTCCGGCGGCGGCCCCGGTTTCGGGTTCGGCTTCGGCGAGGGCACGGCCCTGCGTGTCCTGGACGGTCTCGCCCGTATCCAGACCGCGATGGACGAGGCCACCCAGGCGTGCACGACCGAGGTGCTCACCGTCCAGCCCGGCGGTATCCGCCGCGAGTACGAACTCTCCGAGGGCCTGCACCGGGCGCTCGAACTGCGCGGGCGCGGGGTGCGGATGCGCGGCCTGTACAACCATGTGGCCCGGCACGGTCAGGGACTGCTCAACTACCTCGACCTGGTGGGCGGAGCCGCCGAGGCGCGCACCCTCGACGAGGTGGTCGAGCGGCTGATCCTTTTCGACCGCACGGTGGCCTTCATCCCGGCGAACGCGGAGCGGACGGTAGCGCTGGAGATCCGCCACCCGGCGCTGGTGAGCTACCTCGGCACGGTCTTCGACCGCCTGTGGCGTCTGGCCGTCCCGCTGACGGCCTCGCTCCCCGACACGGGCATCGAGGGCATCTCGCACCGGGAGCGGTCCATCGCCACCCTGCTCGCGGAGGGCCACCAGGACGCGGTGGTCGCGGAACGCCTGGGCATCAGCGTCCGCACCTGCCGGGCACACATCGCCCGCCTCTCGGAGACGCTGGGGGCGGCGAGCCGGACACAGCTGGGGGTACGGATCGCCCAGGCGGGCCTGGACGGCCTCCCGGCCGTCACCGCACCGGGCGGCGGCGCGGCGATCAGCCTTCCGGCGCCAACGGCTCCGCCTGCCCGCCCTGAGGCTGCTGCTCCTGCTCAAGAATCCCCGACTGCCCTATGAGGTAGCCGAGTTGGGCGCGGCTGTCGCTGCCGAGGGTGGTGGCGAGTTTGGCGATGTGGACGCGGGCGGTTCGGATGTTCATGCCGAGGCGGGTGGCGATGACGGCGTCGGTGTGGCCCTCGACGAGGAGGGCGGCGATGGCCCGCATGCGGGGGGTGACGCCGTTGAGGGACGGGAGTTGGAGGGCTTGTGGGTACATGGGGACGGCCAGTTGCCAGAGGCGCTGGAAGACGGTGACCAAGTAAGCGACCAGGGCCGGGTTACGGACCTCAAGGGCGGCATTGACGTCTTGGTTGGTCCGGTCGGGGATGAAGGCGACCGCTCTGTCGACGATGATCAGTCGGTCGGTGATCTCGTCGAGTGTGCGGGCTTCGGCATCGCCGTCCAGCTGTTCGTAGCGGGCGATGACGGTGGGTGCGTGGCGGAGCGTGTGCTGGTAGAGGGTGCGAATGCGACCGCCTCGGTCAAGTAGGGCCTGGTCGCGGCCCAGTGCGGCGGCATGGCGTTCGGGGTGGTGACCGGTATGAGCGGTGCGCGGCTGGATAGTGAGGAGTTCACTGGAGGCGTCCGCCAGAGCCAGGGTGATGGCTGAGTTGATCCGCTCCACCCCGTGGAGGACGCGAATCGTTGGTATGTCCGTCGACGTACTGGCATCGCCGATGCGCATGAAGGGCTCGAACACCGAGGTCAACTGCGCCTCGCGACGCCGCTCGTCGGCGATGCGGTCCGCTACACCGCGCAGGAGTTGATGCAGTGCGACGACCGGGGAGGTGGGCTCGAGCCTGTCCAGGTCGTCGACGGTCGGTTGCAGCAGACCGAAATCGACCAGACAGGGTGTCGCGGCGGCGTCCGTACCCCGTACGTGGCCCGATCGCAGAGCACGTTCGTACAGTTCCGCTCCTGCTGAGCACAGCTCGTCCTCGCTGTGCTTCGGGTGGGGTGGCGGAGAGTTCGGGGTCACTCGGCAGCACCATTCTGGCTGAGACTCTGCGTGGGAGCCTGTTTGAGGAGTCCTGACTCCGCGATGAGGTAGCCGAGTTGGGCGCGGCTGTCGCTGCCGAGGGTGGTGGCGAGTTTGGCGATGTGGACGCGGGCGGTACGGACGTTCATGCCGAGGCGGGTGGCGATGACGGCGTCGGTGTGGCCTTCGACGAGGAGGGCGGCGATGGCTCGTTGGCGGGGGGTGACGCCGTTGAGGGACGGGGGCTGAAGGGCCTGGGGGTACATCGGGGTGGCCAGGTGCCACAGGCGCTCGAAGGTCGTGACGAAGTAGTGCACGAGGACCGGGTGGCAGATCTCCAGAGCGAGAGAACGGTCCTTGCTGGCGGGAATGAAGGCGACGGTCCGGTCGATGACGATGAGGCGGTCGGTGACCTCGTCCAGAGAGCGGGCCTCGACATCGCCCCTCAGCTGTTCGTAGCGGGCGCGGACGGCGGGAGAGTGGCGGACCGTGTGCTGGTAGAGGGCGCGGATGCGGGCGCCCCGGTCGAGGACGGCCTGGTCGCGTGCCAGGATGGCCAGGGTCGTGGTGGGGCGGCCCGCGTAGGGCTGGATCGTGAGAATTTCGCTCGAGGCGTCAGCCAAGGCTCGGGAGATGGCCAGGTTGATCCGGTCAAAGCCGCTGAGGACGCTGATCATGGGTGTATCGGCCGCGATGTCCGGGACATCGATGTGCATGAGCGGCTCGAACGCTTCGGCCAGTAGCGACTCTTGCTGCCGCTTCCTTGCCGTGTCCTCCGCACTCTCGTGCAGCAGCCGGGAGAGGGCCACTGCGGGGGCCAGCGGACGCAGTTGGCGCGGGTCTTCGAGGTCGGGCCGAAGCAGCCCGAAGTCGATCAGGCAGGGAGCATCGCCGGCCTCGTCGTCCGGCACGCGGCCCTCGCGCAGCGCGCGGACGTACAGGCTCATGCCTGCCTCGCACAGTTCCTCGGCCCCGTGCGGGTGCCCCACGTTCACCGGTGACTTTTCTGCCTTCACTTGCCCTCAGTGTTCCTGGTCCAGGATTCCCGACTGCGCGATCAGGAATCCGAGCTGCGCACGGCTGCCGCTGCCCAGGGCGGTGGCCAGCTTGGCGATGTGGGTGCGGCAGGTGCGTACGTTCATTCCGAGGCGGCGGGCGATGGCCTCGTCGACGTGGCCTTCGACGAGGAGCTTGGCGATGGAGTGCTGGATGTCGGTGAGGCCGTCGGGCGCGGTTTCGTAGGGGGCGCCCGCGCTCAGCGGGACGGCGCGGCCCCACATGAACTCGAAGACCTTGACCAGGTAGCGGACGAGGCCGGGGTGGCGAAGCTCCAGGGCCACCTGACGGTCGTCGCTGATGGGGATGAAAGCCACGGTCTCGTCGCAGATGATGAGACGCTCGACGAGTTCGTCGATGGTGCGGTACTCGGCCTTGCCGTCCGTGAACTGGTCCACCCAGGCCAGCCGCTCGGGGCTGTAGCGGGCCGTGTGCTGGTAGAGCGTCCGGATCCGTACCCCTCGCTCGATCAGCGGCCGGTCGCGGTCCAGGGCGGCGATGAGTCTGCCCTCGGGGTGGCGGTGGCTCGGCTGCACCGTGACCATCTCGTTCTGGCACTGGGCGGTGGCCAGGTCGAGTGCGGTGTTGATGCGGTCGAGCCCTTCCAACACCGTGATCGAGTGCGTGGACGCCGTCACCTGGGCGCTGAGAGCCATGAACGGTTCGAAGGAGTCGGCCAGCTCGATCGACAGACGCCTGCGCTCGGTGATCTCGTGCTCAAGGGGATTGAGACGCTGGGCCAGAGCGACCGATGGAGGCACGGGACGCAGCCAGGTCGCGTCGTCCGGGTCGGGGTGAAGCAGAGTGAACTCCATCAGACACGGGGCTGACTCCACGTCCGCGCGGGAGACGCGTCCCATGCGAAGCGCATTCGCATAGAGACGACTACCATCGGCGCACAGCTCCGTCACCGAATGGGGATGTGTCGCTTTAGTCCGATTCATTCCGAAATCTCCACCCCCCAGGGTCCTGAACATGCAGGAACATGATGCATCGATTGTGTGGCCATGATGTGCCCGAATGAGCCATCGTCGTATCCGACGGGGGAAGAGGGACCTTCAAGTGAGGACGAAGCCGACTATGGGTAAGAGAATGCTTCGCTCGGTGCTTGTCGCCGCCTTCTCCGCCGTTGTGGCCTTTGGGGCACTGAGTGGCCTCTCTGTCGAGAAGGGTGACATTCGAGCGGACAGTGCCTGGTCACGGTCAACCGCCACCGTCGCGTCCGGTGACGACACTAGCGCCGTCGCCACCACGGATGACAGTGCGTGGAGCTGACATGACCACTCCCCCCGACGACCGTTCCTTCCGTCGCGAAATGGCCACCGCCTACCGCTCCGGCTGGCACTTCATCGATCTGGTCACCGCCGTCCCCCACAGCGGTGACTCGTTGATGGTGACCGTGTTCGGAGAGCCGGTCGTCGTGACGCGGGACGACGAAGAGGATGTGAAGGCATACCGGTGTCTGCGGCGGCCTCGGGGGGCGCCGCAGCCAGTACGGTGTGCGATTCGGTACGGAATGATCTTTGTGAACCTGGACCAGCGCGACCACCGCCTGGACCACCCTGACATCCCGGACATCGCCGATTTCCAGGACGTGCAGACCATCTCAGCCACCCCCCGCAGTGCCTGACGCGATTCCCCCGTCGCAGTAGATCGCTCAGGTGCTTCCCCCCAGTAGCGGCGTCACCGTGACCTGAACACGGTGACGCCGCTGCTGTTTCCGGTGAAATGTCAGAGTTCGGGTGCATCCCGCATGCCCTCCGTCATGAGTACCGCACTTGCTCGCTTGGCTGAAAGTAGCCGTCCGCCGCCTGCGCTCGCACCGCCCATCCGTCATTGAGGATGGGCGGTTTTTGGTCTGCCCAGCCGCCCCACTCCCACCTTGAGTGGAATAGACTCAACTTTGTGTACGCTGGCCGTGTCAGTAACGACCGGGACAGGAAAGGGAGACAGCGACTGTGGACGCCGAACTGACCAACAGGAGCCGGGACGCGATCAACGCGGCCACCGGCAGGGCCGTGTCCGGGGGGCACCCGGACCTGACTCCCGCGCACCTGCTGCTGGCGCTGCTCGCGGGGGAGGACAACGAGAACCTCGTCGACCTGCTGGTCGCGGTCGAGGCCGACCAGGCGGCCGTACGCTCGGGCGCCGAGCGCGTCCTCGCGAACCTGCCCAGCGTGACCGGCTCGACCGTCGCGCCCCCGCAGCCCAGCCGGGAACTTCTTTCGGTCATCGCCGATGCGGCCGAACGGGCGAAGGAGCTCGGCGACGAGTACCTCTCCACCGAGCATCTCCTCATCGGCATCGCCGCGAAGGGCGGCCCCGCCGGGGACGTACTCTCCCAGCAGGGCGCCGGTGCGAAGAAGCTGCTGGACGCGTTCCAGAAGAGCAGGGGAGGGCGTCGCGTGACCACAGCCGACCCCGAGGGTCAGTACAAGGCCCTGGAGAAGTTCGGTACGGATTTCACGGCCGCGGCCCGGGAGGGCAAGCTCGACCCGGTCATCGGCCGTGACCAGGAGATCCGCCGGGTCGTCCAGGTTTTGTCCCGCCGTACGAAGAACAACCCGGTCCTCATCGGCGAACCGGGCGTGGGCAAGACGGCCGTCGTCGAGGGCCTCGCCCAGCGCATCGTCAAGGGCGACGTACCGGAGTCGCTCAAGAACAAGCGCCTCGTCTCCCTGGACCTCGGCGCGATGGTCGCCGGGGCGAAGTACCGGGGTGAGTTCGAGGAGCGCCTGAAGACGGTCCTGGCGGAGATCAAGGGCTCCGACGGCCAGATCATCACCTTCATCGACGAACTGCACACGGTCGTCGGCGCGGGCGCCGGCGGCGACTCCTCGATGGACGCCGGCAACATGCTGAAGCCGATGCTGGCGCGTGGTGAACTGCGCATGGTCGGCGCGACGACGCTCGACGAGTACCGCGAGCGGATCGAGAAGGACCCCGCCCTGGAGCGCCGCTTCCAGCAGGTCCTGGTCGCGGAACCCTCGGTCGAGGACACGATCGCGATCCTGCGCGGCCTCAAGGGGCGGTACGAGGCCCACCACAAGGTCGTCATCGCCGACAGCGCGCTGGTCGCGGCGGCGACCCTCTCCGACCGCTACATCACCTCCCGCTTCCTCCCCGACAAGGCGATCGACCTGGTCGACGAGGCGGCGTCGAGGCTGCGGATGGAAATCGACAGTTCCCCCGTCGAGATCGACGAACTCCAGCGCGTGGTCGACCGGTTGAAGATGGAGGAACTCGCGCTGGAGAAGGAGACCGACCCGGCCTCGCGCGAGCGTCTGGAGCGGCTGCGCCGCGATCTCGCCGACAAGGAGGAGGAGTTGCGCGGCCTGACGGCCCGTTGGGAGAAGGAGAAGCAGTCCCTCAACCGGGTCGGCGAGCTGAAGGAGAAGCTCGACGAGCTCCGCGGCCAGGCCGAACGGGCCCAGCGCGACGGCGACTTCGACTCCGCCTCCAAACTCCTCTACGGCGAGATCCCCACCCTGGAAAGGGACTTGGAGGAGGCCTCCGAGGCCGAGGTGGAGGCCTCCAGGGACAAAATGGTCAAGGAGGAGGTCGGCCCCGACGACATCGCGGACGTGGTCGGCGCCTGGACCGGTATCCCGGCCGGCCGTCTCCTGGAGGGCGAGACCCAGAAACTCCTGCGTATGGAAGAGGAGTTGGGCCGTCGCCTGATCGGCCAGTCCGAGGCGGTCCAGGCGGTGTCGGACGCGGTACGACGTACACGCGCGGGCATCGCGGACCCGGACCGTCCGACCGGCTCCTTCCTCTTCCTCGGCCCGACGGGCGTCGGCAAGACGGAACTCGCGAAGGCGCTGGCCGACTTCCTCTTCGACGACGAGCGGGCGATGGTCCGCATCGACATGTCGGAGTACGGCGAGAAGCACAGCGTCGCCCGCCTCGTCGGCGCCCCGCCCGGCTACATCGGCTACGAGGAGGGCGGCCAGCTGACGGAAGCGGTGCGGCGCCGCCCGTACAGCGTGGTGCTCCTGGACGAGGTGGAGAAGGCCCACCCGGAGGTCTTCGACGTCCTCCTCCAGGTTCTGGACGACGGCCGCCTCACGGACGGCCAGGGCCGCACCGTCGACTTCCGCAACGCGATCCTGATCCTGACGTCGAACCTCGGCAGCCAGTTCCTGAGTGGGCACAGCCTGGCCGAGCCGCCGACGTCGGCGGAGGTGAGGAAGCAGCAGGTGCTGGAGGTGGTCCGGGCCTCCTTCAAGCCGGAGTTCCTCAACCGCCTGGACGACATGGTCGTCTTCTCCGCCCTGAACGGGCAGGAACTGGAGCGCATCGCGGGCCTCCAGATCGGCCGCCTCGCCAAGCGACTGGCCGAGCGCCGCCTGACGCTGGACGTCACCCCGGCCGCCCTGGCCTGGCTCGCAGAGGAGGGCAACGACCCGGCGTACGGCGCCCGCCCCCTCCGCCGCCTCATCCAGACGGCGATCGGCGACCGCCTCGCCAAGGAGATCCTGGCGGGCGAGGTGAAGGACGGCGACACGGTACGGGTGGACGCGTTCGGGGAGGGCCTGATCGTGGGTCCGGCGGCTGGACCGGCGGCTGGACCGGCGGCTGGACCGGCGAAGGGACCGACGGCGGGTCCGACGACGGGGTCGGCCACGGGCAAGACGCTGTAGTCGCTGGCTGCGGCACGCTGTTTTCGGACGCTCCCGGCCGGTGCGGGAGGGCGACTGTTGCCGGTCGGGGGCGAAGCAAGAGAGGGTGGGGAGCGTACGTCTGGTCTCAGCGATGGCCGGACGAGCCAGACGACTGCAGGAGTGTTCACGTATGACCATCGACCCGTCCTCGATCCCTAACTTCGGGGGCCAGTCCGAGCCGCAGCAAGGCCCGGCAGGCCCCGTAGTCCCGGATCAGGACCTTGTGAAGCAGCTCCTGGAACAGATGGAGCTGAAGTACGTCATCGACGACGAGGGTGACCTCGCCGCGCCGTGGGAGCAGTTCCGTACGTACTTCATGTTCCGTGGTGAGGGCGACCAGCAGGTCTTCTCGGTGCGGACGTTCTACGACCGGCCCCACCCGATCGAGGGGAAGCCCGCGCTGCTCGAGTCGATCGACGACTGGAACCGGCGGACCCTGTGGCCCAAGGTGTACAGCCACACGCACGACGACGGCACCGTTCGCCTGATCGGCGAGGCGCAGATGCTGATCGGGACGGGCGTCAGCCTGGAGCACTTCGTGTCCTCGACGGTGAGCTGGGTGCGGGCCGCGATCGAGTTCGACAAGTGGCTCGTCGAGCAGCTCGGCCTGGAGCCGGACGCCGAGGACGCCGACGAGAAGCCCGAGGACGACGCGGAGTAGTCCTGTCTCTACGCCTTGACGCCTGTGCATGGAGGAGCCCGGCCGGGGAGGCCGGGCTCTCGCCGTTTCCGGGCTGACCGATCAACCGATGCCATGTGCCTCAATAGCGCACTCCGCCCAAACCGTCTTGCCCACGGGCCGCCGAGGCGCCCACAGCAATCAGGCGGGAGACGATCGCCTGGACGCCTCCTGGGCAACGTTCATAGGTGAGTTGAAGGCCGGCCGCCACCGCCTCTGAGGCCGCCGGGCCCCGGTCGCCGTCCGTCGTACGGGCTCACCGGGCCCTTGTCCGCGAGGGTCCGGTGGGCCACTGGCCTCCCCAAAGAACCGGGGAAAAATACTGGGGAAAGAACTACCCACCCACCCTCCCTCCCCGGCCGCGAGGCCCGCGTCACCCGTACGAGTGACCGGCTTGCGGGGGCGGGATGCGGGCGGTTACGTTCGCCGCGACAACCGAAAACAGAAACGGCCCCCGCCGGGATTCCCGTCCCGAACGAGGGCCTGACCAACCAGGAAGCGAACACCTTCCCAATGGCTAACTCGCAGTCTAACGCGCGCCTGCGCGCCGACGCCGGAGCACCGACCTCCGGCGTGATCCATGTCCGTACCCGCCTCACGGCCGACTTCACGGTGATCTCCAACGCCCTCGCCCAGCGACGCGGCAGCGCGGTCACGGTCGGTGTCGCGGCGTACATCGCCTCCCTGCCCGACCGCTCCTCCGTGACCATCACCACCCTGTGCGCGCACTTCAGCGAGGGCGAGATCCTCATCTCACGGGCACTCAGGGAACTCGAAGCGGCCGGATACCTGGAGCGCCGCCGCGAGCGACTGTCCACCGGCCAGATCCGTACCCGGACGTACTTCTACGACGTCCCGGGCAGCGATCCGGGCGTGGATCCGGATCCGGACGGGCCTCCCGAGCCACCCGAGCCACCCGAGCCGCCTCGGCCCCGAAGGCAGGCCGCCGCCGCCGCTGTCTCACCTGCGCCCGAGCCTGCGCCTGCGGAGGAAACGGTGGCCGTGCCCGTACAAGCCGTGGCCGAGCCGGAGACACCGATCCCGCTCGCCAACACCGACACCGACACCGACACCTACATCGACACCGAGGCCGACCCGCAGGCCATCGCCGTACTCGCCGCCCTGCGCCGCATCGACCCCCGCCTTGCCCTGACCGCCCAGGAAGCCGCCCGCCTTGCCCCTGCGGTCACCCGGTGGCTCGCGGCAGGCATCCTGCCCACACACATCACGGACCACCTCACCGCACGGCTCCCGGACACCTTCCTGACCCGCCCGGCGGGCATCCTCGCCTACCGGCTCAAGGAGACTCCGCTTGCCGTGCCCGCACTGGCCAGAAGCACAGATGCCTCAGTGCGTCCGGCGATCGCGCTCATGCAGAACTGCGACGGTTGCGACCGGGCGTTCCGCGCGGCGGAACCCGGACGTTGCCGGGACTGCCGGTCCGGGAACCGTCTCCGTGCGGCCGGCTGAGCCGGTGGCCGGGCATGTGGTCCGCCCGTAGGTCGAAGCCTTGATGTGCGGCGATGCGAGACTCAGCGTCAAGAGGAGGTGGGCATGGTCGACAGGTTCCAGGACGGGCTGCTGACGCCCACGGAGACGGCCTCCCACCTTGAGATCCCGCAGTCGACTCTCACGTCGTGGCTGAAGGGCAGGGCCGCCGGAGCACCACTGGTCCACCAGGTGGAGCCGGTACGGAACAGGAACCAGCCCGGCTCGGCGTGAGCGCGATGGATCAGTCGGGAGGCCAGGGCGTCACCTCGCCCAGCGCCACCATCGCGCTCTCGTCGAGGAACACATGCACGTCACGGGTCACGCGGCACCCGCTTCGCTCATACCTCGGTCCAGTTCGGCGTCCAGTTCGGCCTGCTCGTGCTCGGCGGGGATACGGACGTTGGCGTCGGGCATGACGCATGCTCCTCTTCACTCACCAGGCGCGGTACGGGTACGTACCCGTACCGCGCGACATCGCTCCAGCCTCCCCCGTACGCCGCTGTCCGCTAACCCCCGAGCATCTTGAGCCGGGTCACCGCCTCCTCCAGCACAGATGTCCGCTTGCAGAACGCGAACCGTACGAAGGGGGCGCCCTCTTCCCGGTGGTCGTAGAAGACCGCGTTAGGGATCGCGACCACGCCCGCCCGTTCCGGCAGGGCACGGCAGAAGGCGAAGCCGTCCGTCTCGCCGAGGGGGCGGATGTCGGTGGTGATGAAGTACGTGCCCGAGGGCCGGAACACTTTGAAGCCTGCCTCCGTGAGCCCTGCGGACAACAGGTCCGGCTTGACCCGCATGTCCTCGCGGAACGCCTCGAAGTACGTGTCCGGGAGCGCCAGTGCCTCCGCCACCGCGTACTGGGACGGGCCGGACGCCACGTACGTCAGGAACTGCTTCGCCGAACGTACGGCCGTGACCAGGTCCGGGGCGGATGTGACCCAGGCGACGCCTTGTTGGCCTACCTATTCCCATGTCGTGCGACAGGCCCCGCTGCGGATCTCCGCCACCGGCGGTGAGCGGGCCGCACAACCTGTCCGGACCGGTCTGCCGGCCGTACCGACGGGCTCGGTGACGCGGCATTGTCCGTCGTATCCTGATCGCACACGGGAAGGAGCCGTCCATGAGCGTCGACGCGATCGTGCACATTGAGTTCCCGAAGGGGTACACGGTCCTGTTCGGGGCCGACGGAAAGGTGATCATGACCCCGCAGAGCGAAGAGCACTCCAGCACCATCAAGTCGATGCAGATCGACACCGCTCACGCTCTCGGCCGTCACGCGAAGGTCACCTCCGACGTCTATATCGACTTCCCCGCCGACGAGAACTCCGCCCCTGACCTGGCCATCCTGCGCGAGGACGCACGCAAGGAAGGCAAGCGCTACAGCTTCGAGGACGTCCTGCTGATCTCCGAGGTCGTCTCGACCTCCTCCGCGCGCAAGGACTACGACGACTGCACCGCGAAGTACGGCCGCTACGGCATCCCCGTCTACCTGGTCGTAGACCCTTACACCCAGGAAGTCGTCCTTCACACCCAGCCGACCGCCACCGGTTACATCGCCGCACACACCCACAAGTACGGCACGGGCAAGCTCCCCATCCCCCTGGCCGACGGCCGCACCTTCACCCTCGACCTCGACGAACTCCCGCGCCCGGATCCCGAGGCGGACGCCCGCTGACGAGGGACTACCCGTCGGCCAGGCCCGTGCCGTCGGCACCGCCGTCGCCGGACGTGGTCGTACGACCTGGGCGCGATCGAGCGTGACCGTGGGATGGCCGATCCGGTGTTCCTCGGCATAGACCTCTCAGATGCCGGTCCCGAGCTGCTCACGGACATGCCGCCGGAGCTCGCGGAGCTGCTGGGCGTCGCGGGGACGAGCTCAGGCAGCTGGCGGCCCGGGCACTGGGTACCCACGGCGCCCGCCTCGGCCGCGTCCGGAAGGCTCGGCGCTCCTCAGGCAAGAGCGGCCGCAAGCGGCGCCGATGACCGGGCAACACCGCCTGGCCCCCAGGCGCCGGGTGCGCCGGCACTGACACGGAGCCGGGCGGAGGGAAACCGATGGGTCCCGGCGTCGTACGTCCTCGGGGGCGCGTTACCGTCGGGGTCGTGGCTGACGGATGGGACAAGGACGGGCTGCGGGCCCTGCGTGGCGTGCTCCACGCGCAGGACGGCGTGGCGCTGCTTGCCGCGTTGCACCGTGGCCCCGCGCGCGAGGTGCTGCAACTGGTCGGCGATGGTGTGGCGGTGGCCGCGGCGCAGGGCCTGCCGGGGGCTGCGGAGATGGCGGCCCTGTTTCTCGGCGCGCTCCAGGAGCGCGGCTTCCGGGGCGATGAGGAGCTGGCGGACCGGTTGCGCGCGGCCACGGGAGACGCGGCGATCCCCCTCCTGCGCCCGCTCGCGGTCGATCTGGAGATGCTCGCCATGCTGCTGGAGGGCGACCCGACCGAGTCCGGTGGCCGGATCGATCTGTCCACCGGGGAGTGCTGGCCTGCGTTCACCGATGAGCTGGGGCCTGGGCCCGGGGTCGAGGAGGACGACGATCCCGAGCGATGGCTGTACGCGCCGGCTCTGGGGTCCCGGGCCGGTTACCGGGACATGGAGCTGTTCATCGAAGAGGTCGAGGACGCCGCCCTTGCCGACAGACTGCGGATCGACCTCGGTGGGCGGGGCGCCTTCCGGCGCTTCAAGGACATGCTCGCTGGTGACGAGCGCTCCTGGAGCCGGTACCACCGGTTCTGCGATGAGCGACAGCGCGGCCGGGCCCGCGCCTGGCTGGCAGAGGAGGGCTACTGCCCGCACATCACCTTCTTCGGAGAGCCCAGCTCGGGTTCGTATCCTTCGGGGCCGGTATGACTCTTTGCTGCCCCTGTCCTGCATGATCCGGGGGCGCTGTCACCGGGCCTGGCGGCGCCGGTTGATCGCTGGTGGAAGCGGTTCCGCCCACAGCCGGGCCGCGCGATACGCCTGCCGATCACCGGTGTCCCGGTCGACCAGGCAGCAGTCGAGTGCGGGTCGCGGCGGCTCGGAGCAACCAGGCCGTGTGGCCGGTACACATGCTGGTACGTCTGTGGCTGTCAGGCGGCCAGCGTCTTGAGTCGGGAGGCCGCCTCCTCCAGCACGCCTGTCCGCTTGCAGAACGCGAAGCGGACAAAGGGTGCGCCCTGCTCACGGTGGTCGTAGAAGACCGCGTTGGGGATCGCGACCACCCCGCAGCGCTCCGGCAGCGCACGGCAGAAGGTGAAACCGTCGCTCTCACCAAGGGGCCGGATGTCGGTGGTGATGAAGTACGTGCCGGCCGGGCGGAAGACCTTGAAGCCCGCCCGCTCCAGGCCGCCCGCGAGCAGGTCCCGTTTGGCCAGCATGTCCGCGCGGAAGTCCGCGAAGTACGAGTCGGGCAGGCGCAGGGCCTCGGCCACGGCGTATTGGAAGGGCCCCGACGCCACGTACGTCAGGAACTGTTTCGCCGAACGTACGGCCGTGACCAGGTCCGGGGTCGATGTGACCCAGCCCACTTTCCATCCGGTGAACGAAAACGTCTTCCCGGCGCTCCCGATAGAGACCGTTCGTTCGCGCATCCCGGGGAAGGAGGCCAGCGGCAGATGGCCGGCGTCGTCGAAGACCAGGTGCTCGTACACCTCGTCGGTGACCACCAGCAGGTCGCGTTCCACGGCGAGCTGTGCGATCGCGGTCAGTTCGTCACGGGTCAGGACGGTGCCTGTCGGGTTGTGCGGAGTGTTGATCAGGAGCAGACGGGTGCGGGGGGTCACCGCCGCCCGAAGTTCGTCCAGGTCCAGGCGGAACGAGCCGTCGTGGGGGCGCAGTGTGACCGGCACGCGGGTGCCGCCCGCCATCGCGATGCACGCCGCGTAGGAGTCGTAGTAGGGCTCCAGGGCGATCACCTCGTCGCCGGGCTCCACCAGGGCCAGCAGGGTCGCCGCGATGGCCTCCGTCGCGCCCGCCGTCACCAGGACCTCGCGGTCGGGGTCGTACGACAGTCCGTACCGGCGCTCCTGGTGCGCCGCGATGGCCGTACGCAGCTCGGGGACGCCCGGACCCGGCGGGTACTGGTTGCCGCGGCCGTCGCGCAGCGCCCGCACGGCCGCCTCGCGGATCTCCTCGGGGCCGTCGGTGTCCGGGAAACCCTGGCCGAGGTTGATCGAGCCGGTGGCGACGGCGAGCGCCGACATCTCGGCGAAGATCGTCGTCCCGAACTCGGCGAGCCGGCGATTGAGGAAGGGGCGTGCGCTGCTGGTCATGGTCGTCATCCTGCGCCGAAGCTCTGGACTTCCTCAACTCACGTCCGGGGGTTGGCGCCTGCGGCGACACCCAACGCACTGCCTCTGACCAGGGGGAGAACGGTCGACAACTGTCGTCGCCTGTCAACGTCGGCCGTTGCCGGACGGCCCACAGACGGCCCGGCGCAGGGCCCCGAAGAGCCGCTAGCGCTAGCGGCAGGGGTCGCTAACGTTAGCGACCCCGCTAGCGACCAAAACCGCAGGTGACCAGCACGTTAGCGGATAGCGAGCTATCTAGGCAGACCCCGGAATCGGGCCGTTAGACGCCGCTCGGCAGGGGCGCCGGCGGATCGCTATCGGGCCGGGCCGTGTCCGGCCGTCGGTCCGTCGTGGGGGAGAGCGAGAAGGAGCGGCCTACGGCCGCACGTCTCTGGGCTCGCCATGCTCGCGCGCCAGCCGTCGCCTGATGCCGGGCCCCGCAGGCGTCTCTCCCTTGGAAGGCGTCTGCGGGCGGCTTTTACCCTCGGAGGGACAGACGGCCCGCCCCGCAGGTAAAAGCCGTCCTGGGTGCCTTCCAAGGGGCAGACGGCAGACGCGGGCAGGCGCCGCCGGGCCCCTCCCGCTCTGTGCCGTTCCCCAAGGCTCTTCAGGAGGGGGCAGACGGCCGTGCGCACCGAGATCCCGCCCCGCTGAAGAGCGCTCTTCCTTCTCTTACTAGAGAGTTTAGGAAAGACAGCGTCCGCAGCGTCCGCCGGGCATCGCTCACCCTGTCTGACCTGCACTGTTCGTGTGGACGCTAAACAAATTGTTTAGCGTCCGCTAGCGTCCGCAGCGTCCGCACACGTTCTGCTACTAAGAGCGCGTTTCAGCAGGTCAGAGCGCCTCTTAGAAGGAGGCGAGTTGCGGACGCTGCGGACGCTGGCCCCCGGAATGACGAAGAGACCACCCCCGCGCGAGTGGTCTCTTCGTCCGTAGCCCACAAGCAAGAGGAGCACCCCGGGCGCGTGGTGCTCCTCTTGCTTGTGGGGGTCACCGCCTGTCCACGGGCACGGCCACACAGCGCGACGGCGCCCAGCTCGATACGGCGGCCGTCGCGCGCGAGCGCAGCGAGCTGCCAAGGATCGCGCGGCCGTAGGGCGCACCTTCTATCACCCTCCGTAGCGGCAACAGGCGGCCGGGCCGGTGCTAGGCCTAGCAGGTCGCCCTGCTAGGCCTAGCACCGCCACTAGCGGCCAACACTGGTTCTGATCAGCCTCCTAGCATCTAGCAGCCCACGTACGAAGGGCCCCGGTTCCACCCTGGAACCGAGGCCCCGGACGGGGCGAACCGTCGCTAGACGAGCGCCCCAATTAGCTACCTAGTGTTACTGCGGCAGGGTCAGGGACGGCGCGTTGCATCTTCCTTCAGTGCCTTCAGTACCGAATCAGGGTCACCGTTGTAGACAAGGTGGGGCTCATCCGGCTCGGGAGGCAGGAACCGGGTCTGATACCGGATCAGGTCGCTTTCGGAGAAGTAGATCGAGTTCGGGTCGGCCTCATGCCGCGCGTTCCGCGTATTCACACGCGTCCAGAGCTCTTCGTGGCTCGCCTCTAGGTAGACCAACATGGAGGTTGCCCCGGCATCGGTTGCGATCGACCGCCATCGCTCGCGCTCTTCCGGCGTCCAGAATCCGTGGTCGACCACCACATCGCGCCCGGCACGGAGTTGCTCTCGGAGTTCGGCGGAGATCTCTTCGAGGACCGGACGTTCAAGGGTCGGAAACGTGCCCCGGGGGAAGTCGACCCCGTACACACCATGCCGCCGATACATCTCTTCGTCAGGGCACAATCTGACGAAGCCATGAGCTGTAAGCGCGCGGGACAGTGTCGTTTTACCCGAGCCGGGCAGTCCTGCCATCAGAACGCAGAACGGCCGGCGGGTGTTGGCGGCCGTCACTGAGAGACTTCCGATTCCGTTCGCCACGCACGGCCGGGGCCCCCAAGGTCGACGCCGTACTCAACGACGTTGCCCTCGCTGTCGACGAACTTCGCCGTCATCACGACCACCGGCTCCATCGGTAGCCTCGCGGTGTCCAGCTCCAAAAGCTCCGCATCCTCCGGGGTCAGCAGGCGTGCCGACGCGGTGTCGATCCGGTGGCTGATCGGTCGACCGGTGGCCTGAGCGATGAGCTGTAGCGAGGTTGCTCCAGCGGCGAGGCGCTCGCTCTTCGCCAACTCTGGGATCAACTTCCCGTACCGGGTGGGAATCCACGATGTCGAGTGCGCCACGATGCCGTGCCGGTCGCGATATACGCGACTTCGCCTGATCACATCCGAGCCCGGCTTGATGTCCAGTGCTTGGGCCACGTCAGCGGGTGCCGACGCTACGGATGCATGGTGTGAGTCGGACCGTTCGCCAGACCCCCAACTAGAGCCGGTACGGCGCCCTCGGTCCTGGCGCTGAGATCCTGAGGACATCGGTGCGGGATGGTCCAGCACCTCTGTCCCGATTCCGTGAATCCCCCGGACAAGCCCATCGTTGCGCAGCTTCCGCAACGCCTTTTCGGCGGTCGCAGTACTGACCTTCCACTCCTCCGAGACGTTCTTGATGCTCGGCAAGAGTGAGCCCGGCCTCAGTTCTCCGGACGTGATCAGTTCCGCGTAGTGGGCGGCAATCTGCGCGTATGGCGCTCGATTGACGGCCTGATCCGACATCTCGTCAGCTCCCTTGTCTCAGTGGGTCACTTCCCTAGCATACCGCTTGACACCCTAGGGTTCCCTAGGGAACCCTAGGGGTGTGTTCACGGTCGACCCCATCGATCGGAACTGCAAGAAAAGTCCTGGTGAACGCCAGGAAAAAGCAGGGAGCGGCGCCCAAACCGCCAAGTAAAGCCGCCGCTCCCAGACCCTCGAAGGGGTACCTCCATGATGCCTGGAACCATCGCAGAAGGTAGTGCCGACCAGGTCGGGGCCCGGGGCAAGGGCCCCGGTGGGCGCCGTCTGAAGTGGGGCGAGATGATCCCGCTGGCGCCTGAGGAGTCGGAGCGGCTGGGGGAGCTGTTCGCGCAGTTCAACCACCTGATGGTGCCCTACGCCCGGCGCAAGCTGATGACGTGGCGGGGCTTGTCCATTGCGCGGGCCGGGGCGCTCGCTGAGGACATCGCGCAAGAGGCGTGGGTGCGGGTTGCCCGCACCAAGGATGTCCTCCAGCCGGGTCTGACGCGGGATCAGCTTCACGCCATGCTGTTCCGGACTGTGCAGCAACGCATCACCGAGTACTTCGCCGTGCCGATGGCGGCTGAGGAGCCGATGGCCGGGGAGGACGCGGCGGACTGCCAGACGCTGTGCCTGTTCATGACGGACCAGTGCGCGATGGCGGAACTCCCCACGCACCTGCGCCGGATGGTTGCGAAGCTGCCGGACAAGGAGCGCGAGGCTCTGATGCTGGCGCTGGATGGCACGTCCGCTGAGCCGATCGGCGAACACGTCGGGTGCAACAAGAAGACCGCCTTGCGGTTGCTCAAGGCGGCCGTCCTCATGCTCAAGGTGTCGAACCCTGTGCTGACCGGTGGTCCTGTGGACCCGATGTCACTGCCGCTCTGGCAGCGTGAGGCACTTGGCGGGATGGACCTGGTACGGCGCACGGTCCTGCTGCGCCTGGATGACGAGGTGCGGTCGGTCCTGCTGCTCTTGGAGCAGGGTGTGACGTGCGTCGATGCTTCCAAGCGGCTCAGCGTGCCCATTGACCGGGTCAAGGCGGTGTCGCGCTGCCTGCCGCACCTGCGCAGCCTGACCGCCGATGACCTGGCGGTGGCGGCATGAGCGCCGACCCGAACTTCCAGGACCGGATGTTCCTGGAGAGCGAGGCCATCTATCAGCGCATTCTCGACGCACAGGTTGCCGACGCCCAGGCTGAACTGATGGCCGCTCAGCTCCGTGCCTCACAGGAGAACGAGCAGGCATGAGCCACGGACGTCCCCTCAACTCGACACGGCGGCGCGTGCGCAAGGAACAGCTCGCGCGCCGTCACGGGCGGCGCTGCGCGTACTGCCGTCGCCCGTTCGCCACCCTGCGTGAGGCGACCCTCGACCACATCGCGCCGCAGTCGCTGTGGCGTACGTGGTCGGTCACCGCGCTCATGCTCGCGTGCGGCGACTGCAACCAGGCCAAGGCCGACCGGCTGCCGCTCTCGCTCGCCCTGTTTCTGCTGCGGTGGGCCGACCCGACCGCGCCGGTCGTCGGCCCCGACCTGTGGCCGGTGCTGGCCCGACTCGCCGCCGCCAACCAGCCGACCTACGCGGCCGTCTGGTCGCCCGACCCGATCGACCGTCGGTCTACCCCTGACCTGCGTGACGAGCCGCGTCACACCCGACGTCACAGCGCCGTACGAGGGGCCCGACCGGCCTGCCGCACGGCCGATCGTCGGCCCTCGATCCGACCCGACTGCCTGCGTGCGCCCCGCCCGGTGCGGGTGTGCGCGGGCCCGACTGGAGAGGCGGTGTTCGCGTGACAGCGACCCGATCCGACCGGCCCATCAACGGGCACGCTCACCCCGGCAAGAGTCGGGCGGTGGTGGACCCGACTCGATCGACCGGCCGCCGACCCGACCATGGCTCCGACGATGCGGGCAAGCCGCCACCGGCCGCCGCGCGGATCGTGGCCATGGCACGCGAGGAATACACGTTCGTCATGTCCTCCGACGGCCGCCCCTACGCGGTCGCCCTGGACGGCCCGAACCTCGCACTCCCGCTACGCGGCCGGGCCGGACTCAGGCAGCGTCTCGCCCGCCGGTTCGCGGACTCCTACCCCGGAGAGGTCGCCTCACAGTCCGCGCTGGCCGATGCCATGACGGTCATGGAGGGCATCGCGGAGGACGGCGACCCGGTGGCCGTGCACCTGCGGGTGGGGCGCGCTCCCGCCGGCGCAATCGTGGTCGACCTCGGTACCGCCGACGGCCGCGCGGTCGAGGTCGCCCCGACCGGCTGGAACGTCGTCGACCGGTCCCCGGTGCTCTTCCGCCGATCCGGCGCCATGGCCCCGATGCCCCCGCCCGTGCTGGACGGTGACGGGCTGGCCAAGCTGTACGCCCTGTTGAACATGGACGAATCCGCGTTCCATCAGCTCGTTGCGTGGCTGGTCGCGGCCTGGATTCCCGACATCCCGCACCCGATCCTCACCTGCAAGGGAGAGCAGGGTACGGGCAAGTCCAAGGCAGCGCAGATGTTCATCAACCTCATCGACCCGTCCCCGGCCGCCAAGCGCAGCCAGCCCCGCGACCCCCAGGAATGGAACACACAGGCGTTCTCCTCGTGGGCGCTGTGTCTGGACAACGTCTCAACGATCACACCGTGGCTGTCCGACACTCTGTGCAAGGCGGTGACCGGTGACGGGGTCGTCAGCCGCGCCCTGTACACCGATGACGACGTGGTGGTCCTCACCTTCCGGCGGGTGCTGGCCATGACGACGATCGACGCGGGAGCTCTCGCGGGGGACCTCGCCGAACGGCTGCTCATGCTGGACTTGCAGCTCATCGACGCCGAACGGCGCCGCTCGGAAGAGGAGTTGGACGCCACGTTCGCGGCCGTGCGCCCGTCCGTGCTCGGGGCCCTGTTCGACGTGCTGGCGTGCGTGCTCGCGGTGCTGCCGTCGGTGCGGCTGGAGTCCATGCCGCGCATGGCCGACTTCGCCCGGGTGCTGGCGGCCGTCGACCAGACGCAGGGCTGGAACACCCTGGGCGACTACCTGGCCACGTCCGCGAACGTCGCCACCGACGCGTTGGAGGGCGACCCGTTCGCGGTGGCCATCGGCCGCCTGGTCGACCAGGCCGGAACCTGGCAGGGCACCGCCGCGCAGCTCCTCGAAGCCCTCCCGCTGCCCGGCGGCATCCGGCCGCCGAACTGGCCCAAGGACGCCACCCGCGCGAGCGGCAGGGTCAAACGGCTCGCGCCGCTGCTGCGGTCGACCGGGATCACGGTGGACGACACGCAGCGTAGCCGTGACCGACACCGAAACAAGCTCCTCACGCTGGCCCGTGCGGCACCCGAGGACGAGTCAGCGTCCGCACCCGACCAAGGCTCTCTCTGGCCTGAGGGAGGACCGCCGGGGGAGCGCGATACCCCATCTGAACAGCCCTGACGTCACCGGAGACACCGCCGGGCCGGGCCGCACACCAGCGGCCCGGACACGTCGAACCTGCGGACGCTACAGCCGTCCAGCGTCCGCAGCGTCCGCACTAGCGTCCGCACCTCGCACCGCCTCTGAGCTGCCGTAATGCGGCTGTGTGGACGCTGGGGTGCTGCGGACGCTGCGATACCACAACTCTCTAGGACGGCGACCGGCACCACTCCCACGCACCGCACCCCGGACACGAGGAGTAACTACCGTCATGGCCACCACCGAAGAGCCGACCGACCCGCGCGCCACCCTGCGCGGTGGCCTCCCGGACCGCTACCTCACCCCCGAAGACCTGGTCACCATGTTCAGCCTCCCGAGCGTCGAAACCGTCTACCAGTGGCGCCGTAAGCGCATCGGTCCGACCGGCTTCCGCGTCGGCCGCTACCTCCGCTTCAACCCGGCCGCCGTACAGGCGTGGGAGGCGGAACGGACCGCCCTCGAAGACGCTGCCTGAGCCTCGCTTGCGCAAGCGAGGACCGCCGCTTGCGCAAGCGAGGACCGCCGCTTGCGCAAGCGACCCCGCTAGCGACCAAAACCCGCGCTGATCAGCGGCGAAGCAGCAAGCGACCCGTCCGCCGGCGCTCCCGAAACCGGGCCCGTTCCGGCGGGGGAGGCGCCACCCGCCGGACGGGGAGGCGGGGAGGACTCCCCCACCGCCTCCCCACCCCGCATCCCCCGCGCTGATCAGCGCAAACAGCCCTTTGGGGAGGCGGGGAGGCGCCACCCGGAAGCCCCGAAAACAGCCCCTGGAAGCCATCCCGGGGCCCCTGTCTCAGCCTCCCCGCCGGGTGACGAAACCCGTGCCAGCTGCGCCGGGTTTCGTCACCCGACCGGACCCCGGCGAACACCACGAACGGCAGGGAGGAACCGCCCGCCGACACAGGGAGGCAGGGAGGACTCCCTGACCGCCTCCCTGGCCCGCCTCCCTCTGCCTGACCAGCACGGACACCCCCTCAGGGAGGCAGGGAGGCACACCCCCGACACCCCCGAAAAACCCCTTCAGGAAGCCACCGACAGCCCCTGTCTCAGCCTCCCTGAGACACCGCCCGGAGGGTGCTACCGGTAGCGACCCGACCCGCTACCGGTAGCACCCCCGCTAGCAACCCAAACCCCCAGTGATCAGGCCCGTAGCGAGTAGCGGGCACGGCACCGCACACCCCGAAACCGGCCGGACGGCGTCCATCGGACCCCGCCCCGCTCTGCTACCGAGAAGGGACACAGCCCCCATGGCTGGCCATATCCAAGACCGCTGGTACAAGACCGAAACCGACACCAACGGCAAGACCACCCGCGTCAAGAGCGACCGCTACGGGACCGGACTGCGCTACCGCGCTCGGTACGTCGGGCCCGACGGCACCGAGAAGTCCAAGAGCTTCCCCGACGGCAAGAAGCGTCTCGCCGAGAAGTGGCTCAGTGCTGTCGAGACGGACATGACGCGCGGGCAGTACACCGACCCCAAGTCGATGCAGATCACGTTCCGGCAGTACGCAGAGAAGTGGTTGGACACCAGGACTTCCAGCCCGATGAGCCGGAAGGAACTCGGCCGGCGCCTACGGCTGCACGTCTATCCGGTGCTCGGCTCCCGGCCGATCGGGACCTTCCGGCCGGAGCACATCAGGGAGCTTCTCGCCGCGCTGGAAGCGAAGCCGGGCGTGGGCCCTTCCTACGCGCGGAACATCTTCGCGGACGTTCAGGCGGTCCTGTCCGCCGCTGTCGATGACACGCTGCTGTCGCGCAACCCGTGCGGCGCGCAGACCGTACGGCGGCCCAAGCCTGACGCGCATCCGGTGGTCCCGTGGACGCCCGCTCAGGTGTTCGCCGTTCGAGCGGCTCTCTTGGAGCGGTACCGAGCGATGGTCGACGTCGGCGCCGGGTGCGGTCTGCGTCAGGGCGAGGTGTTCGGACTGACGGAGGACGCCATAGACGCCGACGGGCGCACGCTCCATGTGGTCCGGCAGATCAAGCACGTGGAAGGGCACCCGGTGTTCGCCCTCCCCAAGGGCGGCAAGAAGCGGGATGTGCCGCTGCCCGGCTGCGTGGCGGAAGCCCTCCGGGCGCACATGGACGCCTTCAAGCCCGTGGAGATCACGCTTCCGTGGGACGTGCCGGAGGGGAAGAAGGTGTCTGCCCGGCTGATCTTTACGGCTGAGCAAGGGGGCATGGTGTGGCGGAGCAACTTCAACGGCAAGGAGTGGAAGCCCGCTCTCGCGGTCGCGGGCCTTATCCCGCCGGAAGCGGATGAGAACGGCAAGTACGAGTCGGCGCGCGAGCACGGGATGCACGCCCTACGGCACTTCTACGCGTCCGCGTTGCTGGACGCGGGAGAGAACATCAAGGCCGTCAGCGAGTACATGGGACACGCCGACCCGGGGCTGACGCTGCGGGTGTACGCCCACCTGATGCCTGACAGTCTCCAGCGTGCCCGCCGCGCCATCGACATGGTGTTTCAGCGCGTCTCCCAGGAAGATCACGGCCCACAGACGGCCCAGTGAGGTGCGGACGGCCCCTGAACTGGCCTTCCGTGCAGGTCAGGGGTCATTGCCCCAAGAGAACCCTCTGAACTTCCTCAACTCTGCTTTGGCAGGTGAGACAAGCGGGCATCCCCCCGTCACGCAAGACGGCGAGGCGCCCACGGGGGGCCGCCTCGGGGGAACGAAAGGAGGGTGACGTCATGGCCGTAGCCATCATCGCCATTGTCATCCTGACGGGCCTGTTCATCGTGGTGACCGTTGTGAGCACGGCGGTCCGGGCCGCACGGGGGAACGGGCGGCGAGCCCAGGCCGCGCACTACCGGCGCGGGCGGCGGAGCGGGGGAAGGGACAGCTGGTGGGCCGGGGGAGCGGCGGGCTCCAGCAGTTCCGGTGACGCCGGGAGCAGCTCGTCGTGCGGTTCGAGTTCCTCCTGCGGAGGCAGCTCGTCCTGTGGCGGCGGATCGTCCTGCGGGGGAGGCGGGGGCGGATGCGGTGGAGGCAGCTGACACGGGGCAGCTGAGCTCCGGCAGGGGGAACCGTATCCGGACCGCGGGGTGAGCGCCCGCCGGGACGACGTGCTGACACGTCGTCCCGGCGGGCGTTCGTACGACCGCTCGCGGGCGTCCTTCGCACGCTCGGGCGTACGCCGCGCTTGAACAGTTGAGCTGTGAAGCCCTCTGAGGGATGGAAACCCGACGAAGTTGGGTAAAAACGCTGTGACGGCGCCACCGTTCATGATTCCCTCTAAATCACCAACACAGCCCCTCGGACGTCCCCTGCCCCTGGACGTTCCTCATGACTGGGCTGACCGGGCCGATCACCCGGTGTCGACCCGTGTCGACCGGAGCGCGCCGGACCCCCCACCTCGCTCGTTCACACCTTGCTCACCTGTACGTCGCTCACCCACCCTCACCTCCCTTTGCGTGCTAGCGGAGCCGATCCATGCTCACGACCCTGAACACCACCTACACCGACACGCGCGCGGCCGACCTCGCCTGGGCCCTGGGCCGGGAGCCGTTGCCCGCTCTCGCCACCCTCGACCTCGAACTGGCGGACGCGAAACTCCAGTTGAGACTCCTCGGCGCCTCCCACCAGGTCCTTCTGGAGGAGCGACAGGGCATCTGTTCGGAGACGGTCGCGTGCATCCCGGGTTCCAGTACCCCCCTCCCGCTCGGCGTGGCCAAACGCGTCGACGACTGGGAGTACGAGTTCGCGGCGAGAGTCGAGATCCTGTCGCCGGGTTCGTTCGCCGGGCGCGCCCAGGAGCTGCTGGCCCTGGTCGCCGACCATCCCAACGGCCTGGCAGGCGTCTTTCCCGGCAGCCCGCACGCCTTCACCGCGATGCTGGCCCAGCGCCACGAGGGGCAGGTGCACTGGCGGACCTGGCACGCCTATCCGCAGGACGGGCAGCTGGTGGCGACCAGGACACGGGTGGGAGTACGGGTGGCGGCGCCCCTCTGAGCTACGCCACCTGGGCGGCAGCGGCTGCCCAGGTGGCGCCTGTAGGTGCCGGCCTACGGGTGGCTGCGGCCGTCCGAGGGGCGGCCGCCGGGCGGATCCGAGCCCTCACGCCGACTGCCTCCACGTAAACAAAGACCACACGTGTGGGTGACGAAGAGTACCGGGGGTGTGACGTAGCGTTCCCGGCGTGATTGAACCGCACGTGTCGGCCCCGCCGGGCAGTCCCCCGTCCTGGGGCAGCCCCGCGCGGCTGCCCGTCCGGCCCGGCGCCGGTCGGTTCCTGGTCCTCGCCGGGGCCTTCGTCTGTGCGGCCTGCGGACTGGTGTACGAACTGGAACTCGTCGCGCTCGCCTCGTACCTGATCGGCGACTCGGTCACCCAGGCGTCCGTCGTGCTCTCCGTGATGGTGTTCGCGATGGGTATCGGCTCGCTCGCCGCCAAACGCCTGCGCTGCCGCGCCGCGGCCGGCTTCGCCGCGGTCGAGGCGGCACTCGCGCTGGTCGGCGGATGCAGCGCGATGGCCCTGTACGCGGTGTTCGCGTGGACCGGCGACTGGGGCGGCCCGTGGACCAACGGCCCCCGCGTCCTCCTCGTCACCTTCTCCCTCGTCATCGGTCTGCTGATCGGCACCGAGGTGCCGCTGCTCATGGAGCTGATCCAGCGCATCCGCCGCCAGGACGCGGGCGGCGCGGTCGCCGACCTGTTCGCCGCCGACTACGTGGGCGCGCTGGTCGGCGGCCTAGCCTTCCCCTTCCTCCTGCTGCCCTGGCTCGGCCAGCTCACCGGCGCCCTGCTCACCGGCACGGTCAACGCGCTGGTCGGCGGCGCCCTCGTCCTCGGCCTGTTCCGGCGGGACCTCACCCGGCGGGGACGCTGGCTGCTGGTGGTGGCCAACGTGACCGTGATCGGGGTCCTGGCCGCCGCGGCCGTACTCGTCGACGACTTCGAACGCGCCGCCCGGCACGCGATGTACGGCGACGACGTACGCGTGGCGCTGCGGACCGGCGTACAGGAGGTCGTTCTCACGGGCGGCTCGGACGGCCGGCCGCTGAACCTGTTCCTGGACGGCCGGCTGCGGGTCGGCGGGCGTGACGAGCGGCGCTACCACGAGGCGCTCGTCCACCCCGCGATGGACGGCCCGCACGCGCGCGTGCTCGTCCTCGGCGGCGGCGACGGGCTCGCCGTACGGGAGGTGCTGCGCCATCCGGGCGTGCGGCGGGTGGACGTCGTCGAGCTCGACGCGGGCGTGGTGCGGCTGGCGCGCCGGGACCAGGCCCTCGCCGCGCTGAACGCGCACGCGTTCGACGACCCGCGCGTCCATGTCACGACGGCGGACGCCTTCCGGCTGCTGCGCGGTGCGCGGGCCGCGTACGACGTGGTCATCTCGGACCTGCCGGATCCGGGCATCACGGCGAGTACGAAGCTGTACTCGCAGGAGTTCTACGGGCTGGCCCGGCAGGTGCTGACCGACGGCGGCCGGCTGGTCGTGCACGGAGGCCCGGTCTCCGCCCGGCCGCGCGCGTTCTGGACCGTCGAGACGACCATGCGGGCCGCGGGATTCCGGACGGTGCCGTATCGCGTGGCCGGCCCGGACCGTACGGGGTCGGGGGCGGTGCGGGCCCCGCAGGACTGGGGGTTCGTGCTGGCGACGGCCGAGGGGCCCACGCCCCGGCTGCGGGTGGACGGTGCCACCGCGCCCCGGCTGCGGACGCTCACCCAGGCGGGGCTGGCGGCGGACGCGCGGACTGCGGCACGGATGCGGGTGGCGGGGGCGGTGGGGGTGCGGGCTTCGACCTTGGTGCATCCGCGCTACTGAGGGCCGGGGAGGCCGGGTGCCGGGAGGGGGCGGTGGGTGGGGCCGCGTGGGTGCGGATCCTGGGGGATCCCGTGGGAATCCCCGGATGCGCGGGTGCGGTGCGGGTCGTGCTGGGTACCCTCGGGTTCCATGGACCATGAGGTGTTCGTTCCGGTTTTGGCGGAGCGGCTGAGGGACGTGCTCGCCGACCCCGCGCGCATCGCCCGCGCGGTCCCCGGACTCCAGCAGGACGCGGGCAGCGAGCCTGCCGCCGCCGGGGTCGCCGGGCGGCTGAAGGTGCGTGTCGGGGGGCACACGATCACGTATCGGGGGTCCTTGCGGGTCGCTGTCGCGGACGGGCAGGGCAGCGGCCAGGGCGACGGGGAGCACGCGTACGTCGTGGAGGGCGACGCCGTCGAGGTGCGCGGCGGTGGCGCGGTGAAGGTCGCCCTGACGCTGCGGGTCCGGGGGGTCCAGGGCGGAGGCGGGTCCTTGTTGGTGTTCGGGGGCACGGTCACGGCCGACGGGCGAGTGGCCGAGTTTCCCGCGGATGCCGTTGCTGCGGCGGGAGTGCGGTTGCTGCGGCGGTTCGGGGAGGGACTGGGCGAGGTCGCGAGGGAGCCTGAGGCCTCGGAGGATCCAGAGGCGGCGGAGGAGGCTGAGGCGGCGGAGGAGGCTGAGCCGTCCGGGGGGGTCGAGGAGTCGTCGGCGGTTGTGGAGATCCAGGTTTCCGACGCCGAAGTTCCTGAGGTGCCCGAGGTGCCCGACGATCCTGGCGCGCTCGCTGACGACGACCTCGACGAGGGGGAGCACGTCTCCGAGGGGTTCGTGGATCCCGGTGAGCCGCCTGCCGAGGCCGCGCACGCGCGTCGGACGATGATCGGGCGCAGCGCGGAGGAAGTGGACCACGCTCCGCCCCGGGGGCGGTACGCCCCGGTGCCGCCTCCGGAGCAGGTGGCGGGGAACGTGACGTTGCGATGGGCCGCGCCGGCTGCGGCGTTGGTGGTGGCGTCGGTGATCGTGGTGGGGCGGGTGCTGAGGAAGCGGCGCTGATGCGGTGAACCCGTGGCCGGGTGGGAAACCACGGCCCGCGCCGCAGCGGCCTCGGCTGTGAACGCCGGGTGAGGGGCCCGGTAGGGTCGGCCTGTGAGTAACGATGAGATCACGCTGGCCGCGGGTGACGCGGAGGTGACCGTGCAGCCGGGGAACGGCGGCCGGGTCGGAGGGCTGCGCGTCGACGGAGTCGAACTGCTGCGCCAGGGAGAGCGGTTCGGGTGCTTCCCGATGGTTCCCTGGTGCGGACGTACCCGCGACGGCCGGTTCCTCGACGGCGGCACCGTACGCCAACTCCCCCTCAACTCCCCGCCGCACGCCATCCATGGCACCGTCCGCGACGGCGCCTGGCGCGTCGCCCGCACGACCGCAGACGAGGCCGTGATCACGTACGACCTCGTGGAGCCGTGGCCCTACTCCGGGCGCGTCACGCAGGTCGTCGCGCTGACCCCGGACAGCCTCACGCTCACCATGTCCGTGGAGACGTACGCCGATTCCTTCCCGGCGCAGATCGGCTGGCACCCCTGGTTCAACCGGAACCTCGGCGGCGCGGACGCACCGGCGGAGGTGCAGGTCGCCTTCACGCCCGCCTGGCAGGAGGAGCGCGGCGACGACCACCTGCCCACCGGCGAGCGGATCGACCCGAAGCCCGGGCCCTGGGACGACTGCTTCGGCATGCCCGACGGTGTCGACGTCACCCTCACCTGGCCGCAGCGCCTGGAACTGAAGGTGACCAGCCCCGAGAAATGGGTCGTCGTCTACGACGAGCAGGACGCCGCCGTGTGCGTGGAGCCGCAGACCGGCCCGCCCAACGGGCTCAACACCCTGCCGCGTCTCGTCACGCCCATCGAGCCCCTCGAAGCCACGATGACGTGGAGCTGGCGAGCCCTCTGACGACCCCGTCTAGGCTGACTGCCATGAGTGCAGGCATTGATAGCGACAACGACGCAGACGTACGCGGCGCGCTGCTGCGGCAGATCAAGGACAAGGCCGTCGTGCACGGCAAGGTGACCCTGTCGTCGGGTCTCGAGGCCGATTACTACATCGACCTCCGCCTCGTCACCCTCGACGGCCAGGCCGCGCCGCTGGTCGGGCAGGTGCTGCTCGACCTGGCGGCCGAGGCGGGGCTCGAGTTCGACTCCGTGGGCGGGCTGACAATGGGGGCCGACCCGGTCGGCACGGCGATGATGCACGCCGCCGCGGCTCGCGGACAGCGCCTGGACGCGTTCGTCGTGCGCAAGGCGGCCAAGGCGCACGGGATGCAGAAGCGCGTCGAGGGGCCGAGCATCGAGGGACGGCGGGTGCTGGTCGTCGAGGACACCTCCACGACCGGCGACTCGCCTCTCACCGCCGTGGCCGCCGTGCGCGAGGCCGGCGCCGAGGTGGTGGGCGTGGCGACCATCGTCGACCGGGCGACGGGCGCCGCCGAGAAGATCGAGCAGGGCGCCGGGGTGCCGTACCTCTTCGCGTACTCGAAGAGCGACCTGGGCCTGGACTGACCACCTCGGGCCACCGCTCCGAGTACGGCTCCGAGTGCAGCTCCGCGTACAGCTCCGAGTACCGGGCCGGGCATCTGGACGGAAACGTCTGGAAAGATGGGGCCGACGATGACGTCGCTTCCCAGGTCTCGCAACCGGGTCTAGGTCAGGGCCGCAGGTACGCAGTACGCCAGATCTCCAGATCTTCGGATCGCCAACCCGCACATCACGAGGAGCGGACACATGCCCATCGCAACCCCTGAGGTCTACAGCGAAATGCTTGACCGGGCAAAGGCAGGCAAGTTCGCCTACCCGGCCATCAACGTGACCTCGACCCAGACCCTCCACGCCGCCCTGCGCGGCTTCGCGGAGGCGGAGAGCGACGGCATCATCCAGATCTCGACGGGTGGTGCGGAGTTCCTCGGCGGCCAGTACAGCAGGGAAATGGTCACCGGTTCCGTCGCCCTGGCCGAGTTCGCGCACATCGTCGCCGAGAAGTACCCGGTCACGGTCGCCCTGCACACGGACCACTGCCCGAAGGACAAGCTCGACGGGTACGTACGTCCGCTGATCGCGGTCTCCGAGGAGCGCGTGAAGGCCGGCCGCAACCCGCTGTTCCAGTCCCACATGTGGGACGGTTCCGCCGAGACCCTCGCCGACAACCTCTCCATCGCGCAGGAGCTGCTGGCCCGCGCAGCCGCCGCGAAGATCATCCTTGAGGTCGAGATCACGCCGACCGGCGGTGAGGAGGACGGTGTCTCGCACGAGATCAACGACTCCCTCTACACGACCGTCGACGACGCCCTGCGCACGGTCGAGGCTCTCGGCCTCGGCGAGAAGGGCCGCTACCTGCTGGCCGCGTCCTTCGGCAACGTCCACGGCGTGTACAAGCCGGGCAACGTCGTCCTGCGCCCCGACCTCCTCAAGGAGCTGAACGAGGGCGTCGCCGCGAAGTACGGCAAGCCGGCCGGCTCCCAGCCGTTCGACTTCGTCTTCCACGGCGGCTCCGGCTCCTCGGCGGAGGAGATCGCCACCGCGCTGGAGAACGGCGTCGTGAAGATGAACCTCGACACGGACACGCAGTACGCCTTCACGCGTCCCGTCGCCGACCACATGTTCCGCAACTACGACGGCGTCCTGAAGGTCGACGGCGAGGTCGGCTCCAAGTCGACCTACGACCCGCGTACGTGGGGCAAGCTCGCCGAGGCGAGCATGGCCGCGCGTGTCGTCGTGGCCACGCAGGACCTGCGCTCGGCCGGTACGAAGATCAAGTAGTCCGTACGTCCGTACGTTTTTCCGCGAGCCCGGCGGCTGTCTACCGCGCCGGGCTCGCTGTATACCTGGGGCATGTCGGACGTACGCCTCGCCTCGCCCCAGGGCAGGTGGATCCTGCTGACCACCGTCCTCGGCTCCAGCATGGCCCTGCTGGACTCGACGGTCGTGAACGTCGCGCTGCCGCGCATCGGCCGTGACCTCGACGCCGATCTGGCCGCCCTCCAGTGGACGGTCAACGCGTACATGCTGACGCTGGCCGGGCTGATCCTGCTGGGCGGTTCGCTCGGGGACCGGTACGGCCGCCGCAAGGTCTTCGTGGTCGGGGTGGTGTGGTTCGCCGTCGCCTCGCTGCTCTGCGGCCTCGCCCCGAACGCCGGTGTCCTCGTCGCCGCCCGCGCCCTTCAGGGCATCGGCGGCGCGCTCCTCACCCCCGGTTCCCTCGCCATCATCCAGGCGTCCTTCCACCCCGACGACCGGGGCCGCGCGGTCGGCCTGTGGTCCGGCTTCGGGGGCATCGGCGCGGCCGTGGGGCCCTTCCTGGGCGGCTGGCTGGTGGACGGTCCGGGCTGGCGGTGGGTGTTCCTGCTGAACGTCCCGGTGGCGCTGTTCTGCGCCCCCATCGCCGTACGCCACGTCCCCGAGTCCGGCGACGGCCGTACGCGGCACGGGCGCTTCGACGTGCTCGGCGCGGCTCTGGGGGCTTTCGCCCTCGCGATGGTGACGTACGCGCTGATCGAGGCCAGGTCCGGTTCCGCGGTCGTCGTACTCACGGCGGTCGTCGGCCTCGCGGCGGGGGTTGCCTTCGTGTACGTCGAGCGACGGCGCGCCGAGGACGCGATGATGCCGCTCGACATCTTCGCCTCGCGCCAGTTCACGGCCGTCAACCTGGTCACCCTGTGCGTGTACGCGGCCTTCGGAGGCTTCTTCTTCCTCTCCGCGCTCCAGCTGCAGGTGGTGGCCGGTTACTCGGCCCTGGGCGCCGGTACGGCCCTGCTGCCGACCACCGCCCTGATGCTGGTGCTGTCGGCGCGCTCGGGCGAGCTCGCGGAGCGGATCGGGCCGCGCGTGCCGCTGACGGTCGGGCCGCTGCTGTGTGCGGCGGGAATGCTGCTGATGCTGCGGGTGGGCGCCGGGGCGTCGTACGTCGCCGATGTGCTGCCCGCCGTGCTGGTGCTCGGGATGGGCATGGTGACGCTGGTCGCGCCGCTCACGGCGAGCGTGCTGGCGTCGGTGGGGACGGAGCGGGCGGGGCTGGCGAGCGGGGTCAACAACGCGGCGGCGCGGGCGGCCGGGCTGGTGGCGGTCGCGGCGTTGCCGCTGGTGACCGGGATGGGGGCGGAGGCGTACCGGTCCGGCGCGCTGTTCGACGCGGCGTTCCGGCGGGCGATGGTGGTGTGTGCGGGGGTTCTGGTGGTGGGGTCGGTGCTGGCGTTCGCGAGGGTGCGGAGGCCGGAGGCGGGGTGCCTGCATCCGGAGTGCCGTACGCACGGGTGGGTGACGGCTCCGCCGCTGGAAGGGGTGCGTGCGGGGGAGGGTGACCGTCCTCTGGGTGCTGCGCCCCCGGACCCCCCTTCGCGCTGAACGCGCTCGCCCTCGAACTCCCCCAGAGGGGGGACCCCCAGACGGGCTGAAAACGCCGGACTGGAGCCGTGACCCTTCGCGAAGACCTGCTCGGCGGTCCGCCTTGCCCCGCCGACGTCGCCGCGATGGACCCGCCCTTCTCGCCCGCCCGGGGCACAGACGTCTGAGCTGCGGTAACTACCGCTTCAGCTCGGTGTACGCCTCGGCACTGCTGTCCTTGAGGAACTGCCAGCAGCGCGCTGCCTCTTCGACTTCGCCGATGGAGTCGGCCGCGCGGGCGAGGGCGGCCAGGCAGCGCAGGAAGCCGCGGTTGGCCTGGTGGCTGAAGGGGATGGGCCCATGTCCCTTCCATCCCGAGCGGCGCAGCGCGTCGAGCCCCCGGTGGTATCCGGTGCGGGCGTACGCGTAGGACTCCACGGTCCGGCCGGCCTCGAAGGCGTCCTCGGCGAGCATGGCCCAGGCGAGCGAGAAGGTGGGGTGGGCGGCCGCGACCTCGGCGGGTGAGGCGGATTCCTCTGCCAGCATCCGGTACGCCTCGGTGTTCTCCGGCAGGTGGGTGGGGGGCGGTCCGCCGAGCAGGTTCTCGTGAAGGTTCATGCCCGCAGTCTGTCAGTTGTCCCTTGGCTCATGCCCCTTGCCCTTGGCTCTTGCTGCTTGCCTCGTGGCTCTGTCGGCGCTGTGGATTCTGTCGGTTCGTGCACCCCCAAGCCTGTGTTCCCCGCTCAGGAGACCGCCGCCTCCTGGTACTGCCCCAGGTACCGGAACGCGCCGTCGGCGGCCTGGAACTCGAACATGGCGTCGTGGTTGTAGCCGTATCCCTTCTCGTACCTGATGGTCCGACTGATGCCGGAGTACGTGATCTCGGGCATCCGGCGGGCGATGGCACCCCGCTCCGTCACCGCCGAACCGTCCTTGGTGCAGGCTGCCGCCAGGAACATCACGGCGTCGTAGGCCTCCGCCGCGTACCAGCCGGGGCCGGTGCCGAAGCGGGCGCGGTAGGCCGCGGTGAAGACGCGGGCGGCGGGGCGGGCCGTCGGGTCGGTGAAGGACGTGGCGAAGACCCAGCCGCTCGCGGCGGTTTTGGCGGAGCGGAGGAACTGTGGGTCGAAGGCCCGTTCCGTCGCCATCCGGGTGCCGGTGAACCCGGCGGTGCTCAGTGCCGACGCGAGTCCCGCGGCCCGTGCCGCGTCGCCGGTGAACACGACCGCGTCGGCGCGGGCGGACACCACCTGGGCGGCGAGCGACGCGTAGTCGATCTTTCCGGCGGCGACAGTGGTCACCGTGGAGTCCCGGTTGGCCTGCCGCAGTGCCCGCCCGGTCTGGTCGCACAGGGTCCAGGCGAAGTCGCCCTGCGCCCGGTCGTCCACGAGGAACGCCTGACGGGAGTCGACGTGGTTGCTGAGGTAGCGGACGCAGGGGGCGGCGAGGAGCTGGTCCGTGACGCGCAGTGCCGCATGGGTGGGGAACAGTTTGGCGCCGACCGGCCTGGACTGTGTGTCGGCGCCCACCGAGACGGACACGACGGGCATCACCGCCTTGGTGTAGGTCATCTCGGTCGCGAGGAAGCAGGCGTCCGTGGTGGGTCCCAGTACGGCGCGTACGGCGGTGTCCTTCGTCAGTCGGCCGGCCAGTTCACCGGCCCGTTTCGGGTCGCCGCCGTCGTCGTACGTCGGCAGCTTCAGCCGGAAGGGGTGGCCGCCCTTGGCGTTGATCTGCTCCACGGCCAGCCGGGCCCCATTGAGCTGGGCGTTCCCGCGCACCTTCTGGGCCCCGGTCAGGTCGCCGTGGAACGCCACGACCAGCTCGGGGCGCGGGCGACCGGTCCCGGTCCCGGACGGCGTGGCCGCCCCCTTCTCCGGGCGGGTGTTCCACCACCAGGCGCCGCCGCCCGCCGCCAGGACGCCCGCCGTCGAGCCGAGGCGCAGGAAGCCGCGGCGGTCGACGGCGGGAGGGGTGGGCCGGGTGGCGGTGACGGCCGTCAGGGTCGCGGCCTCCGGTGACACCGTGCTCGCCGACGCTGACGACGACGCTGACGACGCGGACACCTGGGTCGGCTCGATCGTGCCGATGGTGAGCACGGCGGCGGACCGGTCGTTGATCAGTCGGGTGACCGGCGCGGACAGCCAGCCCGACCGCTGGGCGGAGTCGGGCTCCGTTCCTTCCGTGAGTGCCTCACGGAGTGCGGCGAGGGAGGGCCGGGCGGGCGGATCCTTGTGCAGGCACGCCCTCACCAGGGGCGTCAGGTCGTCCGGGATCGCCGTCGGATCCGGTTCGTCGTAGACGGTGCGCAGCAGCATGCCGGCGGCCCCTCCGCCGCCGAACGGCCGTACGCCGGTCGCGGCGAACGCCAGCACACACCCCAGCGAGAACACATCGCTGGGCGGGCCGATCTCCCCACCCCTCGCCTGCGCCTGCTCGGGCGACAGGAAGCCGGGCGAGCCGACGATCACGCCGCTGGAGGTGAGCGCGGTGGCCTCCGGCGCGCGGGCGATCCCGAAGTCGATGAGCCGTGGCCCGTCCGGTGCCAGCAGGACGTTGCCCGGCTTCACATCGCGGTGCACGAGACCGGCCCCGTGCACCGACTCCAGCGCCTCGGCGAGCCGCAGGCCCAGCACCCGCACGGAAGCCGGCGACAGCGGTCCGAAGGCGTCCACCGTCTCGGCGAGCGAGGGTCCCGGTATGTACGAGGTCGCCAGCCACGGAGTCTCCGCGTCGGCGTCCGCGTCCAGCAACGGGACCACCCACCGGCTGTCCACCTGCCGGGCGGCCTCGATCTCACGGCGGAAACGGGCCCGGAAGCCCGCCTCATCGGCGTACGAGGACCGCACCACCTTCACCGCGGCGATCGCACCACTGGGCGCACGGGCCAGGAAGACCACCCCCATGCCGCCGGCGCCCAGTCGCCTCAGCAGACGGTAGCGGCCCAGCCGGGACGGGTCGCCGGTGCGCAGCGGCTCCATCAGACGGTGAGCGGAGCGGGGCCGCCGTACACGAAGTCGCCCTGCTCGACCCGCCAGAGGAAGCCGCCGGTGCCGTCGATGACCATCATGCCGGTGGCCTGGAAGGCGAACGACTTCGTGATGCCCTCGTACTTCCCCGCCCGCACGGCCGCGAGCAGCTTCTCCCGGGTACGGTCCTTCGACGGCAGGCCGGCCAGGGCCTTCAACAGCATCCCGGTCACGTCGTACGCCTCCGCCGCGTACCGGGGCGGCGCCTCCTTCCAGCGCTCGCGGTAGGCCGCGGCGAACTTCTGTGCCTCGGGCTTCCGGGTCGCGTCGATGACCGGAGCCACCAGGGCCCAGCCCTCGGCCGCCTCCTGAGCCTCCGTCAGGAACCGCCCGTCGAGCAGCGCGGGACCGGACACGCGTGCACCCTTGAAGGCGCGTTCGCGCAGCGTCTCGGCGATCAACGCCCCCCGGTCGGCCAGACCGGCGAAGAACACGGAGTCGGCGCCGGCGGAGAGCATGGAGTCCACCGTGCTGCCGAAGTCGCGGTGCATCGCGCTGACCACTTCCGGAACCAACGGCTGCTGCACGTTGTTGAGCGCGGTGCTGAGGGAACTGGCCAGGGCCGAACCGTAGTTGCCGGCCGGGCGGTCGAGGACGATGCCGACCTTGCGTGAACGGGCCGTCCCGCGCAGATAGTTGCTGACGTAGACGGGAAGCACCGAGTCGGGCAGCCGTCCGAGCAGGAACGAGCGGAACCCCTGGAGGACGAGGCTGATCCCGCCGGGGGACACGGCGACGACCGGCAGCAGCCCGGCGTCGTACTTCGCGAGCGCCGTCTGCGCCGTGGCGTCGGTGGTCGGGCCGACCACGGCGAGGACCGCCGGATCGTCGGTGAGTTCCGTGGCGAGCCGGGCCGAGGTCGTCGGATCGCCCGCGTCGTCGACGACCTTGACCTTCACGGTGAACGGGGCGTCGGCGCGCGCGTTGAACTCCGCGACGGCCAGCCGCAGTCCGCGCTCCTGGGCCTTGCCCGTCTCCCGCTGTGGGCCGGTGAGGTCACCGTGCAGCGCGACGGTGTGCACCGGGCGCCGAGGAGACGTGGCGGCGGCAGGGCTGTCGTCTCCCGAGTCGTTGTCCCGGGCGACCGCCCACCAGGTCCCGCCCGCGCCCGCCGCCAGCACCACGGCGCCACCGGCGAGCAGGAGGAAACGGCGCCGGCCGGCCGGGCCGGCGTCCTGTGGCTCCGGCGACCCGGACGTCTCGCGTGTGTCGGGCTCCGCGGGCCCGGAATCCGGCGGCGCGTCGGACGGCGCCAGCGTGTGCTCGATGTCCGGCAGCGCGAGCGCGGCGGCCGATCGCTCCGCGATCAGCCGGGTGACCGGTTCGGGAAGCCACTCGGACGCCTCCGCGTCCTCCGCGTCCTGCGCGTCGCTGTCGGAGGCCAGCTCCCGCACCAGTTCCTGGGCGTCCGGCCGCCGGGCCGGATCCTTCTCCAGACAGCGGCCCAGCACCTCAAGCAGCCCCTCCGGCACCCCGTCGAGGTCCGCCGGATCGTGCACCGCCCGGTACAGCAGGGCGTCGACCGCTCCGCTGCCGAACGGCGCCCGGCCGGTCGCCGCGTACACCAGGACACACCCGAGGGAGAACACGTCGCTCGCCGGCCCGATACCGCCGTCCGCACCGCGTCCCTCGGCCTGCTCGGGCGACAGATAGCCGGGCGTGCCGACCACCATCCCGGTCGCCGTGAGTGTCGTGTCCTCCGGTGCCCGGGCTATGCCGAAGTCGATCAGCCGAGGCCCGTCGTGGGCGATCAGCACGTTGCCCGGCTTCAGATCCCGGTGGACCAGCCCGGCCCGGTGCACCTGGCTCAGCGCCTCGGCCAGCCGGCCGCCGAGCAGCCGCAGCCCGTGCTCCGCCAGGGGCCCGTACGCGCCCACCGCCTCGCCCAGGGACGGACCGGGTACGAACGTGGTCGCCAGCCACGGTGCCTCCGCGTCCGCGTCGGCGTCCACCAGCGGCACCGACCAGGGGCTGTCGACCTGCCGGGCGACCTCGACCTCGCGGCGGAACCGTTCCTTGAAGCCCGGCTCCTCGGCGTACTCGGCGAGCAGCACCTTCAGCGCCACCAGGGAGCCACCCGGCGTGCGCGCCAGGTACACCACGCCCATGCCTCCGGCGCCGAGCCGCCCGAGCAGGCGATGGTCCGCGATACGCGCGGGATCGGACGAACGCAGCGGCTCCATCAGTTCTTCCCCCCGAGCTCGGACTTCACGCGGTCGAGCATCGTGACGAGGGCTTGCGACGCGTACTGGGACAACTCGTCGTCCGAGTGGCCCTTGGCGCCCTTCACCGACACGGTCACGACCACCGTGCCGAGCCGGGCGACCTGCCAGCGATATGTCTGCTCGCTGTTCCCGGTGAGGTATTTGCCTATCTCGACGACCGCGTCGTCCGCGTAGGTGTTGCCGCCCTGGCCGTACGGATTGCCGACCGAGATGAGCCCGGATATCCGTTCATCGGTACGGACCTGCTGTTCCTGGCAGCGCAACGGCTCCTCCAGCGTGGTGGACAACTGGTCGTCGGCGTCGAGCACTGTGGCGTGCACGGTGACCGCCGCGGTCACCCTGACCTCGCCCTTGGCTCCGCTGCCGGGAATCTCGCTGTAGAGGGACCGCGAGGCCAGGACACCCTTGGGGAGAGCCCGGCGTTCCCACCGGCACTGTTCGCCGAGCACGGCGACGGTGCCGGGGGTACTCGCGGCCGGCTGCTGAGCCCGGAAGTCCGCGCCCCACGCCGCCGGTTGCAGCGCGACAGCCATCGCCAGCTTCTCGGCCTGCTGCTTCGTCCGGGGCACCTGGGCGGGGTCCGCCTGGAACGGTGTCAGCGACGACGCGTCACCACTCGTGGACGGCGAAGCCGACGGGGTTGAGGGAGACGCGGGTGACGACGAGGACGAGGTCGATGACGGAGAGCCTGCCGCGGTCGGAGTCGCGGACCGGCCGGACGCCGAAGGGCTGGGTCCGGCCGCCTTCTCGTCCCCGGCACCGCAGCCGCCGACCAGCACAGCCGCCGCGGCAACCGATGTCACGGTCCTCAGCCGCCAAGTCGCCCCGCGTCTACCTGAGTTGTCGCACATCCACGCCCTCCCCCTTGGTACCCCCGCCTTGCGTGCGGTGATCGTACAAAAGTACGTGTGGAGTGGGTGGGCGGTTCGGTGAAAAGGGGGACAGACGGCGCCGGCGTGCCTCGGCCCCGCCCTCGCCGGCACGTCCCGACGACCGCTCCACCACCCGCGCCGGATGCCCGGAGAACACCCCCTCCGCCTCCGGGGCGGCTTGGGCAACCGTTTGTCCGTACAAAAGGCCCGCCTGTGAACAGGCGGGCCTTGCGGATTCGGGGCACGATTGTGTTGAATGCCCCGGGGACCGGGGCCCCCGTGTCGGAATTCGGCAGGGGCGGACCGCTACCCTGAGTACAACAGGAGACAGCGATGTCCCTCCAGGCCCAGCACTCCGAGGCTTCGGAGCCCGAGACCCCGCATCTCGACTTCGCCGGAACCACCCCGTACGAGGACTACGTACAGGCCGACGTCCTCACCCACCTCCAGCACCCCCTCTCCGACGACCCCGGAGAGATGGTCTTCCTGGTGACCACCCAGGTCATGGAGCTGTGGTTCACGGTCATCGTGCACGAGTGGGAGACCGCCGCGAAGGCGCTGCGCGGAGACGACGTGCCCACCGCCGTCGCCGCGCTCAAGCGGTCCGTGCGTGAGCTGGACGCGCTCAACGCCTCGTGGCGTCCCCTCGCCCAGCTCACCCCGGCCCAGTTCAACTCGTACCGCGCCGCCCTCGGTGAGGGTTCCGGGTTCCAGTCCGCGATGTACCGGCGGATGGAGTTCCTGCTCGGCGAGAAGTCCGCGTCGATGCTCGTACCGCACCGCGCCGCATCCCGTGTGTACGCCGAGCTGGAGAAGGCGCTGCACGAACCGAGCCTGTACGACGAGGTGTTGGCGCTGCTCGCGCGCCGCGGGTACGCCGTCCCGGACGCCGTCCTGTCCCGGGACGTGTCCCGGCGGTACGAGCCGTCGGCCGAGGTCGAGGCCGCCTGGACCGCGCTGTACTCCGGTGACCCCGAGGCCGAACTCGCCCGCCTCGGTGAGGCGTTGACGGACGTCGCCGAGCTGGTGTGGCGTTGGCGCAACGACCATCTCGTCGCCACCCGGCGGGCCATGGGCGCCAAGGCCGGTACCGGCGGCTCCGCCGGGGTCGCCTGGCTGGAGAAGCGGGCGCAGAAGAACGTGTTCCCCGAACTGTGGACGGCGAGGTCCCATGTCTGAGCTGCCTGCCACCAAGCCCCTTTCCTCCAAACTGCTGCCCGCCAAGGACGATCTGGCCCGGGAACTGGACTCGCGCGACGAACTCGCCAAGCTGCGCGAGCGGTTCGTGCTCGACTTCGGTGTCACCTACCTGGACGGGAACTCGCTCGGCGCGCTGCCCGCGTCCGTCCCCGGCCGGCTCGACGACGTCGTGCGCCGGGAGTGGGGCGAGCTGCTCATCCGGTCCTGGGACGAGAGCGGATGGTGGACCGCGCCCGAGCGGATCGGTGACCGTATCGCTCCGCTGGTGGGTGCGGCGCCCGGTCAGGTCGTCGTCGGTGACTCGACAAGTGTCAATGTTTTCAAGGCAGTTGTGGGTGCGGTGCGGCTGGCGGGGGGTGGCGGGGCGGGCGGTCGTGACGAGATTCTTGTCGACGCCGCCACCTTCCCCACCGACGGTTACATCGCCGAGTCCGCCGCCCGGATGACCGGCTGCACCCTGCGTGCGCTCGAACCTGGCGCCGTACCCGGGGAGTTGAGCGACCGTACCGCCGCCGTGCTGCTCAACCACGTCGACTACCGCACCGGCCGGCTGCACGACCTGCCCGCCCTCACGGCCGCGATCCACGCGTCCGGCGCCCTGGCCGTCTGGGACCTGTGCCACAGCGCGGGCGCCCTGCCGGTCGGGCTGGACGAGCACGGGGTCGATCTCGCCGTCGGCTGCACCTACAAGTACCTGAACGGCGGGCCCGGTTCGCCCGCCTACCTGTACGTGAACCAGGCGCACCAGGAGCGGTTCGACTCGCCCCTGCCCGGCTGGACCTCGCACGCCGACCCCTTCGGCATGCGGCCCGAGTACGCCCCCGCCCCGGGTGCGACGCGTGGGCGGGTCGGTACGCCGGACATCCTCTCGATGCTCGCCCTGGAGGCGGCCCTGGAGGTGTGGGACGGGGTCGGCATCGACGCCGTCCGGGCCAAGTCCCTCGCCCTGACCGACTTCTTCCTGGAGTGCGTCGACGAGTACGTCCCGGAGGGGCGCGTCGAGTGCGTGACGCCGGTCGCGCATGCCGAGCGCGGGAGCCAGATCGCGCTGCGGTGCTCGGACGCGGGGGACGTGATGGCACGGCTCATCGAGCGGGGCGTCGTCGGCGACTTCCGGCGGCCGGACGTGCTTCGGTTCGGGTTCACGCCGCTGTACGTCGGGTTCGCGGACGTGGAGCGGGCGGCCCGGGTGCTGGGCGAGGTCGTGGCGGGCTGAGTTCTCTGTCCGGGCTCGGGCTCAGCCCCGGGCTCGGGCTTGATCCGGCGACGGTCGGCGTGACATGTACGACGGCCGCCGCCGGGAATGTACATATGTGCACCGAGCGTCACTTCCGCGTGTCAGCGCACGTCACGGGGCCTGATAGCGTCCCGGCAACGGCCGAATTCTCTCCAGGTCCGCCAAATCCCGTACGTCGCTGAGAGGTTGGACCATGCCGGACGATGCCGTAGCAAGGGAGCACGGCGCTGCGGAGGCTGCCGCGCGCGCTGCGGAAGAGGCGTCGGCCTTCTCGCACCCGCCCGTCGACCCCGACGCCACCGCCGCGTACGGCGACCACCCCGACCAGGTGATCGACTTCTATGCCCCGCAGGGCCCCCGGTCGCTGCCGGACGACAAGAGCGCGCCGCTGGTCGTCGTGCTGCACGGGGGTGCCTGGCGGGCGCCGTACGACCGCCGGCACATCACGCCGTTCGCCGCGTTCCTGGCCCGGCGCGGGTTCGCCGTGGCCAACGTGGAGTACCGGCGGGGCGGGGACGACCCCACTGTCGCCGGCCGCTGGCCCGACACCTTCGACGACGTCGCGGCGGCGCTGGACGCCCTGCCCGCGCTCGCGGCGGCCCACCTCCCGCAGGCCGACCCGCGCCGCACGGTCGTCACCGGGCACTCGGCGGGCGGGCACCTGGCCCTGTGGGTCGCCGCCCGGCATCTCCTCCCCGCCGACGCGCCCTGGTTCCTGGCCCGCCCCGCCCCGTTGCGCGGTGTGGTCGCCCTCGCCCCGGTCGCGGACTTCGGCGTCGCCGCGAAGCTGGACGTCTGCTCCAACGCCGTCCGTCAACTCCTGGGCGGGGAAGGGCACTTCGCCGAGCGTCAGCCCTACGCCGACCCGGCGCTGCTGCTCCCCACCGGCATCGCGACCACCCTCGTACAGGGGCGCGCCGACACCGACGTACCGGAGTTGGTCGCCGAGTCGTACGCGGACGCGGCGGCGAAGGCCGGTGAGGTGGTCGGTGTGACGCTGCTGGCGGACGTCGGTCACTTTCCGCTGATCGACCCGGTGGCGGACGCGTGCGCGGTGGTCGCGGAGGAGATCGCCCAGCTCGCGTGGTGAGGTCGTACTCGTAGCAGCCGTCGTAGTACCTGAGGCGGACGGCGAAGAACCCCCCTCACTGCTGACGACCGCGGCCCGGCCGCCTCCTACCGTTCTGTATGTGACTGAGACGACCCACACGCAGACAAAACCCGAGCCGAGCCCGGCGGGCGACGGGCTGCTGTCACGCAGCCCCGAGCTCCGGCTGGCCATGGACGCCCTGGCAGGGCTGCGCGCGGACCTGCTGAACGACCCCCTCGCCTACCGCCCGCTGCCCCCGAGGAACAAGCCCGGCGGGATCGCCCGTGTGCTGCCCCGGCGGCTGCGCCCGTACGCGGTCTGGACGCCGCACGCCCTGGTGGGCGCGGCCGGGATGCTGGCCGCGCTCGTCTCCTTCGCCACCAGCCGCGGGGATGTGCTGGTGGCGCTGGCGATGACCTTCTTCTCGCTGGGGCCGATCCTGCTGACGCTGGTCCGGCCGGTCGGGGCCTTCTGGTTCTCCCTGGCCTCGATCCCGGCCGTCGCCGCGATCGGCCAGGACGAGACCCGCGACTACGGGTCCGGCGACTGGCCCTGGGCGCCCCCGAGTTTCGTCGCCCACCTGGTGGTGCTGACGGTCGTGGCCGCCCGGACCCGGCAGCGTACGGCCGCCTGGATGTGGGCGCTGACGGCGGCGTACGCCATGGGCGCCGAGATCCTCTTCGGCGACCGTTACTTCAGCAGCAACGCCCTGCCCTTCCTCTTCGTCTCGGCGCTGGCGCTGCTCGTGGTGACCGTGCTGCTGGTGCGCCGGGCCGCCGAGCAGGAGGTGACCGCCCAGCAGACGGTGACCGCGCACGAGCGTTCCAAGCGCACCCTGCTGGAGGAACGCACGACCATCGCACGTGAACTGCACGACGTCGTCGCGCACCACATGATGGTCGTGGCCATCCAGGCGGAGGCGGCGCCCTACCGGGTGGAGGACCCGCCCGAGGAGCTGACGAAGGCCTTCGCGACGATCCGCGAGAACGCGGTGGCCGCGCTCACCGAACTCCGCCGGGTCCTGGGCGTCGTACGCGCGAAGGACTACGAGGCTCCCGACGCCCCGCAGCCGACCCTGGCCGACCTCGACGCCCTACTTGCCAACGTGAGGGAAGCGGGCCTGGGAGTGGAGAAGGTGGTGACGGGCGCGGTACGTGAACTCCCGCAGGGCGTCGAGCTGTCGGCGTACCGGATCGTGCAGGAGGCGCTGAGCAATACGCTCCGGCACGCGCCGGGTGCGAGCGCGCGGGTCGAAATCGGTTACGTGCTCGGCGGGTTGGGCCTGCGGATCGTCAACGGCCCGGCTGGGGAGGTGTCGTTCGTGAAGCAGACGCCGACGGAGGGCGCGGGGCACGGTCTCACGGGGATGCGCGAGCGGGTCTCCATGCTCGGCGGCGAGATGACGGCGGCCCCGGCGGCCGACGGCGGCTACGAGGTCACGGTCTTCCTCCCGGTCGCGCGCGTCACGGACGAGGACGGAGCGGGCGAGGCATGAGCGCCCCTGCGATCCGCGTACTGATCGTGGACGACCAGATGATGGTCCGCGAGGGCTTCTCCGTGCTGATGAACGCGATGCCGGACATCGAGGTCGTCGGCGAGGCGGTGAACGGCCGAGAGGCGGTGGACCGGGTGCGTGAACTCGCCCCGGACGTCGTCCTGATGGACATCCGGATGCCCGAACTGAACGGTATCGAGGCGACCCGGGAGATCGTCGCGGCGGACGACTCGGCGAAGGTGCTGGTGCTGACGACGTTCGACCTCGACGAGTACGTGTACCAGGCGCTGCGGGCGGGCGCGTCGGGCTTCCTGCTGAAGGACGCGTCGGCACGTCAACTGGCCGAGGGGGTACGGGTGGTGGCGGCCGGGGAGGCGCTGCTCGCCCCCTCGGTCACCCGGCGCCTGATCACGGAGTTCTCGAAACTCTCCGAGGCGCCGCGTGTCATGGCGGGCGCGCAGTCGGCGTACGGCGAGCTGACCGACCGGGAGACCGAGGTGCTGGTGCTCATCGCGGAGGGCCTGTCGAACGTGGAGATCGCGGGGCGACTGGTGGTCGCCGAGTCGACGATCAAGACGCACGTCAGCCGCATCCTGGTGAAACTGGGCCTGCGGGACCGCACCCAGGCGGCGGTGTTCGCGTACGAGGCACGGCTGGTGACGCCCGGGTGAGGGTCGGCGCGTGACTCCGGGGTGAGGGACGGTGGAGTGCGGGATGGTGGAGTGCGGGACGGTGGGTCATCTGCGGCCGAGATAGACCCGCAACGCCCGTTGCAGCAGCTTGCCCTGGCTGCCCACCGGTAGTTCCCACTCCCCGAGGTACTCCACGGCCTGGCCGCCGGCCCCCGTCTTGAAGTGGAGCCGGCCGAGGAGGCGGTCCTCGGTGAGGGCGGGGGTGATGGAACGCAGGTCGTACGTCTCGACGCCCGACGACAGCGCGTCGCACAGCATGCGCCACAACAGCGCGCTGCTGGGCCGGAGTTGGCGTCCCCGGCGGCCGGATGCGGGGTACGAGTGCCAGGCCCGGGAGCCGACGTTGATCATGAGGGCCCCGGAGAGCACCTCGCCCTCGTACTCGGCGACGTAGAGGCGGAGCCGGTCGTCGTCCTCGGCGTTCAGGGCCTGCCACATGCGCCGGAAGTAGTCCAACGGGCGTGCCTTGAAGCCGTCGTGGGCGGCGGTCGCGGTGTACAGGCGGTGGAACTCGGGCAGGTCGGCGTCCGACACCCACGAGACCTGGACGTCCGCCAACTCGGAGGTGTGCAGGGCCTGTTCCCAGTGCGGGGCGAGGGCGGCGCGAAGGTCGTCCTCCGAGCGGCCCGACAACGGGATCCGGCAGCCGTAGCGCGGCTGGCCGAGGCCGAAACCGCTGCCGTCGTCCTCCTCGCACGGCCGCCACCCGAGCCGCCGCAGCCGCTCGCCGGCGTCGAGCGCGTGTCCGTCGATGCCGCCGGCGGGCAGCTCGCGCAGATGCCGTACGCCGGGGTCTGCGAGGCCCGCCGTCACGGTGGCCGGGTCCCAGTGACGTACGACCAGGGGTGGCCCTATCCGCACCGAGAACGCCCCGATCCGCTCCAGATGGGCGACGAGCGGGTCCAGCCAGCGCTCCAGCCGAGGGGTCCGCCAGTCGATCGCGGGCCCGTCGGGAAGGTACGCGAGGTAGCGCCGCGTGCCGGGCAGCGGCCGGTACAGGACGAGCGCCGCCGCGACCATCGCGTCGCCCACCGCTTGATTCGCTGCCTCGCCCTCGAACCAGCCGATGCTCTCCGGCAGCCAGTCGGGCTTCACGCCGCCCCACTCGGGGATCTGGAGATGGCTCGCGTCGGGATGCTGCCGCAGGTGGGCCAGATGCTCCTCGCGCGTGATCTCCCGCACGTACAGGCTGGTCATGGGTGGGGTACTCCTGTTCGGGGCGGCCACCCTAAGCCGGGGATCACCGGACGGGTCAAGGGTTCACTGGTTCTCCGTATCCCAGTCGGGCCCGGTGTACCGGACGGGCGGGACAGGCGAAGGACAGGCGAAGGGCCGCTGACGGGAACCCGAACTCAGCCCATCGCCGGTCGGTGGCCCGAGGCGTCGTACGGTGAGACGTCCCTGGTCAGATGGGGGTGGCTCGGGCTAGCGTCCGTGCATGGCAGCTGCTTTTGACCTCGCTTTCGACCCCTGGGACCCGGCGTTCGTCGCGGATCCGTACCCCGCGTATGCCGAACTGCGCGCCCGGGGCCGGGTCGTGTACTACGAACCCACGAACCAGTGGCTGGTCCCGCACCACGCGGACGTCTCGGCGCTGCTGCGCGACCGCCGCCTGGGCCGGACCTACCAGCACCGCTTCACCCACGAGGACTTCGGCCGCACGGCACCCCCGCCGGAACACGAGCCGTTCCACACCCTCAACGACCACGGCATGCTGGACCTGGAGCCGCCGGACCACACGCGGATCCGCCGCCTGGTGTCGAAGGCGTTCACGCCGCGCACGGTGGAGGGGCTCAAGCCGTACGTGGAGCAGCTGGCGGCGAAGCTGGTGGCCGACCTGGTGAAGGCGGGCGGCGGCGACCTGCTCACGGACGTGGCGGAGCCGCTGCCGGTGGCGGTGATCGCGGAGATGCTGGGCATCCCGGAGAGCGACCGTGCCCCGCTGCGCCCCTGGTCGGCGGACATCTGCGGGATGTACGAGCTGAGCCCGTCCGAGGACACGGCGGCGAAGGCGGTACGCGCGTCGGAGGAGTTCACGGAGTACCTGCGGGAGCTGATCGCGGCCCGCCGCGAGAAGCCCGGCGAGGAACTGATCTCGGGCCTGATCGCCGCGTACGACGAGGGCGACCGTCTGACGGAACAGGAAATGATCTCGACGTGCGTGCTCCTGCTCAACGCGGGCCACGAGGCGACGGTGAACGCGACGGTGAACGGCTGGTGGGCCCTGTTCCGCAACCCGGCCCAGCTGGCGGTGCTGCGCGCGGACCCCTCCCTGATCCCCTCCGCCGTGGAGGAGCTGATGCGCTACGACACCCCGCTCCAGCTCTTCGAACGCTGGGTACTGGACGACATCGAGATCGACGGCACGGTGATCCCGAGGGGGAGTGAGGTGGCCCTGCTCTTCGGCGCGGCCAACCACGACCCGGCGGTCTTCACCGACCCCGGGGCGCTGGACCTGACGCGGACGGAGAACCCGCACATCTCGTTCAGCGCGGGCATCCACTACTGCATCGGGGCTCCGCTGGCCCGGATCGAGCTGGCGGCGTCGATGGGGGCGCTGCTGGAGGGGGCGCCGGGGCTGACCCTGGCGGCGGAACCCGCCCGGAAACCGAACTTTGTGATCAGGGGGTTGGAGGGACTGCGCGTGAGCGTCGAGAGCTGAGGCGGGATCCGACGCCCCGCAGGACCGCCCGGAGGACCGGTCCACCGGCGGTTCCGGCGAGGAGCGGCAACGGCACGGTGCCGTGTCCGGCGGTCGCCTTCTCTCATGCGCTCAGGTCCCGCCGCCGCAACCCCGCCAGCCCCGCGGCCACCAATCCCGCCGCGACCCCGGTCAGGACCACCACAGGCCCCCACGTCATCTCCCCGCCCGGCAACTTCGGCAGATGCCCGAACGGCGACAGATCCAGCACCCCCTGCGGTACGTCCAGTGCCGGTCCGATCCACCCCACCAGCAGCGCGAACCCGGCAACACCCCAGGCGCCGACCGCCAGTCGGGGTGACACCCCGTACAGCAGAACCGCCAGTCCGCCCAGCACCCACACCGCCGGGACCTGCACCAGGCTCGCCGCCAGGACCGGGCCCAGCTCCTCCCCGTACCCGAGTGCCAGGCCCAGGCCGCTCAGCAGGAGGATCCACACCGCGCCGCCGAAGGCGATCACCAGGTGGCCGTCGGCCCAGCGCAGCCGGCCCACCGCGTTGGCGAGGATCGGCTCGGCCCGCTGTGAGGTCTCCTCGGCGTGCAGCCGCAGTACCGACGAGACGACGTACAGCGCCGCCACCATGCCGAACATGCCGGCCATCGTGGCCAGGAACGCGTCCTCGATGCCCGACTGCCCGCCCATCCGCTCGATGATCTCCCGGGTCTTCGCGTTGTCGCCGACCAGGTCCGCCGCGCCCTTCGTCAGCCCGCCGAAGGCGACCCCGGCGGCGAGGAACCCGATGCTCCAGCCGAGGACGGCCCCTCGTTGCAGTCGCCAGGCCAGTGCGCCGGCCGCGGCCAGGCGGCCGGCCGCCGGTCCCGGCCGGGTCGGGAAGAAGCTCATGCCGACGTCCCGGCGGCCCGCCAACTCGTAGGCCAGCCAACCCTGTAGAGCCGTCGCGGCCACGAACAGCCCCAGTACCCACCACCGTTCGTCCGCGAACGGCCGGACGTTCTCCAGCCAGCCGATCGGTGACATCCAGGTCAGCGGTGACGAACCGTCGTTGGTCGCGGAGTCGCCCGCCGCGCGCAGCACGAACGCCGCGCCGAGCAGGCCGCCCGTCAGGCCCTTCGCCAGCCGCGCGCTCTCCGTGAACTGCGCGACGATCGCCGCCAGGGTGGCGAACGCCGTTCCCACGCCCCCGATGCCCAGGCCCAGCGCCAGAGCCCCGGACGCGCCCCGGCCGGCCAGTCCGCCCGCGATCAGCAGCGCCAGCGCGGTGTTGGCGACCAGGGCGGTGAGCAGGGCCGCAGTCAGCGGTGCCCGGCGGCCCACCATCGCCGACGAGATCAGTTCCTGACGTCCGCTCTCCTCCTCGTCGCGGGTGTGCCGTACGACGACGAGCAGGCTCATGATGCCGGCGAGGACCGCCGCGTAACCGCCGATGCGCCAGGCGGTCAGGCCGCCGATCGAGTCGCTGAACACCGGGCCGTACGTGGCCCGCAGCGAGCTGTTGGTGAACAACTGGCGGGCGATGTCGGCTCGTTCGGCGGGGGTGGAGTACACGCTCTCCAGGGAGCCCGGGAGGGACAGGACCATGAGGGCCGTCACCGCCACCCACACCGGGATCATCACCCGGTCGCGCCGCAGGTTGAACCTCAACAGCGTTCCGGTGCCCGCCAGTTGGCGTGCGCCTCCCGAACGTACCGCGAAGGGCGTGGGGGTGGTCGCTGTCGCGGGTGTCATCGGGTCACCGTCTCCTCGGCCGGGTCGGCCGGGTCGTTCTGGTAGTGGCGCAGGAACAACTCCTCCAGCGTCGGTGGTGTCGACCTCAGCGACCGCACGCCCGCCTCCGTGAGGGAGCGCAGCACCGCATCCAACTTGTCGGTGTCGACCTGGAGTTGGACCCGTGTGCCCTGAACATCCAGGTCGTGGACGCCGGGCAGGTGCGCCAACCCGTTCGGTGCGCCCGCCAGTTCCGCCGTGATGCTCGTCCGGGTGAGGTGGCGCAGGTCGGCCAGGGAGCCGCTCTCGACGGTGCGGCCCTTGCGGATGATGCTGACGCGGTCGCACAACTCCTCGACCTCGCTGAGGATGTGGGAGGAGAGCAGGACCGTACGGCCTCTGTCGCGCTCCTCCTCCACGCAGGCCTGGAAGACCTCCTCCATCAACGGGTCGAGGCCCGAGGTCGGTTCGTCGAGGATCAGCAGGTCGACGTCCGACGCGAACGCCGCCACCAGCGCCACCTTCTGGCGGTTGCCCTTCGAGTACGTGCGGCCCTTCTTGGTCGGGTCCAGCTCGAACCGTTCGATCAGGGTGGCGCGGCGCGCCGAGTCGAGGCCGCCGCGCAGTCGGCCGTACAGGTCGATGACCTCGCCGCCGGAGAGGTTGCGCCACAGGGTGACGTCGCCGGGGACGTACGCGATCCGGCGGTGCACCTCCACCGCGTCCGCCCACGGGTCCCGGCCCAGGATCCGCGCGGTGCCCGAGTCGGCGCGCAGCAGGCCGAGCAGGACGCGGACGGTCGTGGACTTCCCGGAGCCGTTGGGGCCGAGGAAGCCGTGCACCTCGCCGGTCTCCACGGTCAGGTCGAGACCGTCCAGGGCGTGCGTCCTGCCGAACGACTTGTGGAGTCCGGACACCTCGACAGCGGGGCTGGCCTTCGTCATGTTTCCGAACGTACACTTATTTCAGAAGTTTGTGAAGTTAAGGAAATATATGAATGGTGGATACACTCCGCGTATGACGACGGAACCGAATCCGGGTGCGGCAGAGAGCGGGCGGGACCCCGAGGCGGTGTCCAAGTTCGTCGAGGGCTTCGCCGCCCAGCTGGTCGAGGCCGGAATGCAGCGCATGGCCGCCCGGGTCTTCGCCGCGCTGCTCGCCTCCGACGCCGGCGCCCTGACCTCGGCCGAACTCGGCGAACAGCTCCAGGTCAGCCCGGCCGCCGTGTCCGGCGCCGTGCGCTATCTGTCCCAGGTGCACATGGTCTCGCGTGAGCGCGAACCCGGCTCGCGGCGCGAGCGGTACCGGGTGCACAGCGACCAGTGGTACGAGGCGCTGACCAGCCGTGACGCCATCCTCAAGCACTGGGGGCAGACCCTGCGCGTGGGCGTCGACAGCCTCGGCGCCGAGACGCCCGGAGGTCAGCGCATCGCCGAGACGCTCGCCTTCTTCGAGTACCTGGAGGGCGAGCTGACCCAGCTGATGGAGCGGTGGCGGGAGGAGCGGGCCAGGACTTTCGGGCAGGGGGCCTGACGGCCCCACCGCCAGCTCCGAGGGGCGACGCGTAGACAGCCTTCGGCGGCCTGCGCACGTTGTCCTGTGCCTGCGAGGGGCGTGCCGACGGTGCCGGAGGTTCCGTTCACCAACTCCCGTGGTGGTGTGGCTTCTTGACTGCGTTGGTCTTCTCGGCTCGGAGTACGTAGAGGCGTACGGGGTCGTCGTACGGCGCCCAGGCCACGGGGCGGTGAGGCGGGTTGACCACGGATGCCTGCCAGCAGTCTTCTTCGGGGAGGAGCGGGTCGGTCGGGCTCGCGCGCCGGTGCCGGTCCCTGCGTCGGCGTCGGGCGTGGTGGGGGTTGGGCAGGGTCCAGACGTACGGGTCCGGGGTGCGTGGGGGCTGAGTGACGGCGGGGATGGCTGGTGGGCTCGGCGTGCGGGGGCGGAGTGCGGCGGTCAGCGTGGTGATCAGTCGGGCGGTCAGCCGGAGCATGCGGGGGCGGCTTCCGGGAGCGGGAAGGTGGCCCAGGAGCATTTGGTGAAGCGGCGCAGTTCGTATCCCCATTGTTTGGTGAGCGCCGAGATGACGGCCAACCCGCGCCCGTTCTCGTCGTGTTGCCCGGAGGTGCGGGGTGCCGGGGTCTTCTCCTTGTCGGGGTCGGATACCTCCAGCAGGAGTTGGGTGTCCTGGAGGGTGAGGGTCACCTCGACGAGGGAGAAGGTCACTTCGCAGTGCTGCACGGAGTTGGTGACGAACTCGGTGGCCACGAGGGCGATGTCGGCGGCGAGTTCGGTGGGCAGGCCCCAGTCGGCGAGGACTTTTCGGACCTGGGCGCGGGCGTCGGGGACGTTTCTGGGGTGCTTGGGGATGCGGAAGGTGGCTGTTTGGCGGGGCTCGGGCTGGAACTGGGCCTGGGGTGAGGTGGGTTCGGGCATGGCGGTACCCCCTGACGCTCGGTCATGTTCGCGCTCTGTGATGGAGCGTGCACACTGAGGCTAGAGCCACAAAGGAGATGTCCGCAATCTAAAAGCCCGCATGCATGCGGTATTACTAATTGTTCGATTGCTGCCCTGTCCTACAGTGAGGTTGCGACAGAGAGGGGTTTGCAATGCCCGCAGGGGGACGACCGACCGTGCGCAGCAGGCGACTTGGGGCTGCGCTAAGGAGGTACCGGCAGGCGGCCGGGTTCGACCAGCCGCAGGCCGCCGAGGTGATCGCGGCACATCAGACCAGGGTCAGCCGCATCGAAACCGGACATGTCATCGCTCGCCCCATCGAGATTCGGGCGATGCTGAAGGCGTACGGCGCCGATGAACCCGAAGTGCGGGTGAAGTTGGAGGAGTTGGCCAAGCAGTCGAACCGGCGCGGCTGGTGGCTCGAACATGCCGCGCACCTGCGTCCGGACTACCTCGACCACATCGCGCTGGAGGACGACGCGACATACATCCGCGAGTGGCAGCCGGTTCTGGTGCCGGGGCTCCTGCAGATTCCGGCCTACACGGAGGGAAATATTGCGGCCGACCCCAACTATGTTGCTCCAGAACTGGTCGCTGACCTGCTGAAGGTGCGAAAGGTGCGGCAGGCCAAGATCGAGGAGGGCGGGGCAACGTACAGCGCCATCCTCTGGGAAGGCGTCGTCACGCATCCCTTGGTGAGCACCGAGGTTCACCGGGACCAGTTGTCCGCGATCCTTGAGATCGGGACGCGGAAGAACGTCACCGTGCAAGTGCTGCCGTTCGGCGCGGGTGCGCTGGCGGCCCTGACCTCTGCCTTTTCCACCTTCAGCTTTGACGCGGAGCCGATCGTCGAGGCTGTCACCTTGGAGAATCTGCGAGGCACATCAGTCCTCGAAGGGCCCGAGGATCTAACCGCTTACGCCAACGCCTACGACCTACTACGCTCGGCAGCACTGGCGCCGGACGCGAGCGCGAAGCTCATCCGGCGCGCACTGCGGACCCCCAAGGAAGACACATCGTGACCGAGGTTGTAGGCCCCTTCCTGAAGTCGTCGTACTCCGGGACACAGAGCAACTGCGTCGAGGTGGCCCCCACCGCCACCGGCGGCCGTGCCGTACGCGACAGCAAGGACCAGACCGGCCCGATGCTCACCTTCGCCCCCGGCGACTGGCAGGCGTTCATCGCCGGGGCCAAGCCCGGGGTGTTCGGCCACTCCGCGCGAGGCTGAAACTCGCCTGGTGCTGTGACCGGGAACGTTCGCCGGGGTCAGCTCGATCGGCCTGATCGTGCTGCTTCCCACCTCCATGAGGTTTGGCGAGGGAGGCCGTCGAGTTCTCCGCGGCCGGTGCACCAGAGGAGTACCTGCGTGGGGTCTCCAGGCGGGGCGGCGGGGAAGAGCCGGTTGAGTACTGCTGCGCTCAGCGGTGCTGGTGGCAGCCAGTCGACCGACAGTCCCTGCGTGATGTCGTAGGTGTGCAGCAGGGCTTCGGCGACGCCCATCGCCGCGAAACCTTCGGGGTCACACGGGCCCCAGTGCCAGGCACTCAGGGTCGGATTGGCTGTGGCCAGGGCGCTGCTGAGCAGTCCGCCGCAGGCGGTGACGGCCTGGAGTACTTCGGCCGGCGAGGCAGTGGGGCGAACGTTCAGGTCGATGGGAAGGTAGGCGTCGGCGGGCTGTGCTGCCAACTGCCCTGCGTAGGCCAACAGGTCGTGGCCGATGTGGGCTGCTGTTTGCCAGCAGGTCCATTCGAGCGGCCCCGCCGGCACCGTCCAGTCCTCGGCGGTATGGGGGCCAAGCACACGCAGCATCTCTGCCACGGCGGCATCGACGTCCTGATGGTCCATGCAGAGCTCCTCGCGGTCCGTCTATGGGAGTGGGCTGTGCCGGTTGTCTGTCCTTCACGCCGCCGGGCATCTGGCACGTCCACCCCGGCGGATGCCTTTCTCGCTGCGGATGCGGGCACGCTCTCAGTGTTGTGTGGCGAGCACGTCGGGGTGGCAGGCGTTGGCGTTGCGCCCGTGCAGCTTGCGGTGCAAGGCCCGGGTCTGCGCAGGATGGCTTCGGTGGTGGGACTTGGCCAGGGTGAACTGCCGCAGCGGTCCGAAGCGGGTCTTGATCGGGTTGGCCCAGGAGGCATAGGGGGCGCTGCCTGCTGGCCGGTACCGGTCTGTGGCTGTACGGGGGCAGGGCAGCCGGGTGTCCGGGTGGCCCACTCTTTGGTCTTGCGATCTGTGAAGCAGGTATCGAAGGGCAAGAAGAAAGGGGCAGTGGCCGCAGAACGGCGAGTGCCCCTTCAAGTCTGCTCTCAACATAGCACGGACTCTCTCGGACGGGCAGGACGCTGTGCGGTGATCGACTACGGTGTTCCGATGTCATCGCTCTCTGCTTCGGATCCCTATGCCCGACACGTGCTGGCTCGGATGGCGGACTACTTCACCGACGAGGGCACGCCGTGGGCTCGTCGACTGTGGGACATAGGGTCCGTGCTGGCGCTGGAGGAACTGTGGGAGGCCGGCCACTGGCAGGCCCACGGGGTGCTGTCACAGACCGCGTGTGATTGGCAGCGCAATGAACTCAATGCCCTCATCGGTCCCGACCGCGGCCTCGGCGACCGCGAGCTGCGCAAGGAGCTCACGGAGCTGCTGAAAAAGCCGCTGCCGGATCCGAGCCCAGCCCGTCGGCGGCTCAAGGAGATCATCGGGCACGTGCGGGTCGGCTACCTGCAACGCTGGGCAGCCGCCGTGAACGTTCCTGCCGAGAAGCGCGTCAAGCCGGAGCGCTATTCCCGCATGGTCGCCTCACATCTCCTGGATTTGGGATACAGCGCCAGCCACTTGAAGGCATGGGCGAACGATCTCTATCAGGTCCGTGCGACCACGGCCGACATCGCGGACAGCGCCGCAGGACTCGCCAGGACCCCGGCCGGCTTGTTCGAGGTGCTGGTGGTGCTGGAGAAGGTGCCCCGGCGGGAGCTTGCCGAGCCGCTGGAGAATTGGCTGGGCAAGGGCCAGGTCGTGAACTGGCTGCGCGAGCACGGCCACGACACATCGGGTGTCCGTCCTGGAGGCGGGTTCCTCTACCAGGTTCAGGCCCGCGACCCGTTCAGTGCCGCCGAGCAGGCACGGCAGTTGGTGGAGCGTATGACCGCACGCGCCCAGTTTCTGCGCAGGGATCGGGGCGGTGTAGAGCCTCTCCCGTATATCTGGGTCGCCGGCCACCCGCGATCCGTCCCGCTCGAACCTCCGGCTCGGGGTGCAGATGTACTGACCCTGGTCAACGAGGGACACCTGTACCGGATCACCAGCCGGCGGAGCCGGATCGACGACGCGCTGGAACTCGCGGCTGCGGTCAATCGTGGTCCGATGGCTCCGGCCGTCGCGGGGGCCTGGGCCGCTGTGGAATCGCTCCTGTCACACCCGGACGACCCCAAGGAGAACGAGCGCTCGGGTAAAGCGGTCGCAGCTGACCGGATGGCGGCCATCATCGCCTGTTCCTGGCCCCGCGCCGAACTCACTGCTCTCGCACACCGTCACAAGCCCCGGAACGCAGACGTTCTCAGCCGCGCGATCGACGCCTGCGCGACGAATCAGGAACGCGCCAGACTGGTGGCAGAGGCACTAAGGGTCAAAGGAGCCGAGACGCTGGACTTCACCAGGGCATCCACCAAATACTCCGACAATCCTGCCGCTCAGCGCATGGCCGACCTCGTCCAGGACCCCCGACCGGTTCTGAACGAAGTGGCGGGCGCCTTCCGGATCGCGCTACGACGCCTGTACCGCACTCGGAACATCATCCTGCACGGGGGTGCCACGCGAGGCGTGGCACTGGAAGCCTCGCTACGTACCGCCGCCCCGCTGGTAGGCGCGGGCCTGGACCGCATCGTGCACGCTGCGTATGCCGAAGACCTTGTCCCGCTGGACCTCGCTGCCCGTGCCGAGGTGGCCCTCCAACTCGTCAATGGTGAAACCGGGCTCTCCGTAGTCGATCTGCTGGAACCCGTCTGAATGCACCCTCGGCGCTGAGGGTGCCCGGCGCATCGCTGAGACGCTCGCCTTCTTCGAGTACCTGGAGGGCGAGCTAGCTGACCCCGCTGATGGACCGGGGACACGAGGAGCGCGCCAGGACACCTTCGGTCAGGGTTCCTGAGGCGCCGTACGGCGCCTCAGGAACCCTGACCGGTGTTGGGGCAGCCCAAGTCCTCAACTTCCTTGCTGCTAACGCTCCTTGGTCTCCTCCAGCACCGTCCGCCCCAGCAGTGCGTACCGGTCGGGGGCGCGGTACTTGAGGTAGGTGGCGTAGCCGATGCCGCCCGCCGCGATCAGGGCGACCAGCCACGGTGTCGACTTGAGGACGAGTGAGCCCGATTCCGTGCCCGCCGCGGCGCCCATGTTGGACACCAGGAGCACCACGACCGCGAGCATCGCGACGCCGCCGACGAGCGGGGCCGTGAACGTCCGGAACCAGTGGCGGCTCTCCGGGTGGTGCTTGCGGAAGTAGGCCAGGACCGCGAAGGAGCAGACGGCCTGGACGACGAGGATCGCCATGGTGCCGAGGATGGCCAGCAGGACGTACGTACCGTTGTACGGATCCTTGTGCGCGGCCCAGAAGGCGAGCAGCAGGAGGGCGCTGATGATCGTCTGGACGAGGCCCGCGATGTGCGGGGAGCCGTGGTCGGCGTGGGTGCGGCCGATCGTCCTCTTGAGGGAGGGGATCACGCCTTCGCGGCCCAGGGCGTACATGTAGCGGGCGGCGCAGTTGTGGAAGGCCATGCCGCAGGCCAGCGAGCCGGTGATCATCAGCCACTGCATGACGACGACCGCCCAGTGGCCGACGTACTGCTCGGTGGGGTTGAAGAACAGGGCGAGGGGGTTCGAGGAGGAGGCCGCCTTGACCGCCGCCGCCTCGCCGTTGCCCGTGATCGCCATCCAGGAGACGAAGACGTAGAAGACGCCGACGCCCAGGACGCTGATCATCGTCGCCTTGGGGATGATCTTCTTCGGGTCGCGGGACTCCTCGCCGTACATCGCCGTCGACTCGAAGCCGACCCACGACCAGAAGGCGAAGAAGAGGCCGAGCCCGGCGCTGGTGCCCTGGAAGGCGTTGACCGGGTTGACCGGGGCGAAGGTGAAGCCGTTCGGGCCGCCGCCGTGCAGGGCGACCGAGATCGCCATCGCGGCGAGGATCGTCACCTCGGTGCCGAGCAGGACGATCAGCAGCTTTTCGGCCACCGACACCCCGAACCACGTGCCCGTGGCGTTGATCGCGAGCATGACGATCGCGAACACCCACCAGGGGACGTGGACGCCCGTCTGGTCCTTGATGGTGTCGGTCGCGAAGGTCGAGAAGATGCCGATCAGGGCGGGCTCGAAGACGACGTACGCGAAGGTCGCGAGGAGCCCGGAGGCGAGACCGACCGTGCGGCCGAGGCCGTAGGAGATGAAGCCGTAGAAGGCGCCGGTGGACGTGATGTGCTTCGCCATCGACGTGAAGCCGACGGCAAAGATTGCCAGGACGACCATTGCGACCAAGTAGCTCGCCGGGGCGCCGATGCCGTTGCCGGACGACACCATGAAGGGCACGTTGCCCGTCATCGCGGTGATCGGCGCGGCCGTGGCCACGGCCATGAAGACCACGCCCAGCAGGCCGATCGCGTTCGGCTTCAGCCGGTGGACCGTACCGTCGTCGTCGGTCCCCGTCCCTGTGTCCCTGTCTGCCGCCGGGGCTACGCCCTCGTCCACTGCCATCGGGTGGCCCCTTCCTGTATGCGCTGCCGGTGGAGTGGAACTCTGTAGTCCGAATGAGTCGTTCAAGGGTGTCGGCGCGTTAAATGTTTGTCAACCAGACCTTTAGAAATCTGACGGCAACACGTGGCTCGTACGGTCGTCGCCATGAGCACGTACACCTCCACACTCGGCGGCCACCGCTACCGCTTCGACTCCCTCGCGCGCCTGCTCGCCGCCGCGAGCCCCGAGCGCTCCGGCGACCGGCTGGCCGGCCTCGCCGCGGACTCCGCGCAGCAACGGGTCGCGGCGCGCTGGGCGCTGGCGGAGGTGCCGCTGGCTCAATTCCTCGCCGAGCCCGTCATTCCGTACGAGGACGACGACGTGACCCGGCTGATCGTGGACACGCACGACCTGGCCGCCTTCGCGCCGGTGGCCGCGCTGACCGTGGGCGGGTTCCGGGAGTGGCTGCTGTCGGAGGCGGCGGACGCGGAGGTACTGGCCGCCGTGTCGCCCGGGCTGACGCCCGAGATGGTGGCGGCGGTGTCCAAGCTGATGGGGAACGCCGATCTGGTCGCGGTGGCCCGGAAAGTGCGGGTCGTGACCGCCTTCCGGTCGACCATCGGGCTGCCCGGGCGGCTGGCCACCCGCCTCCAGCCCAACCATCCGACCGACGACCCGGCGGGTGTCGCGGCAGCCCTGCTGGACGGGCTGCTGCTCGGCTCTGGCGACGCGGTGATCGGCATCAACCCGGCGACCGACAGCCCGAGGGCGGTACGCGACCTGCTGGAACTGCTGGACGGGGTCATCCAGCGGTACGCGATCCCCACGCAGTCCTGCGTGCTGTGCCATGTCACGACGAGCGTGGACCTGATGGAGCGCGGGGCCCCGGTCGACCTCGTCTTCCAGTCCATCGCGGGTACGCAGGCCGCGAACGCCTCGTTCGGGGTGACCCTGGGGCTGCTGGACGAGGCGTACGCGGCGGCGGGGGAGCTGAACCGGGGGACGGTCGGGCACAACGCCCTGTACTTCGAGACCGGGCAGGGCAGCGCGCTGTCCGCCGACGCGCATCACGGGGTCGACCAGCAGACGGTGGAGGCGCGCGCCTACGCGGTGGCCAGGCGCTACGACCCCCTGCTGGTGAACACGGTGGTCGGCTTCATCGGCCCCGAGTACCTCTACGACGGCCGCCAGATCCTCCGCGCCGCCCTGGAGGACCACTTCTGCGGCAAGCTGCTCGGCCTGCCCATGGGCCTGGACATCTGCTACACCAACCACGCCGACGCCGATGACGACGACGTGGCGACGATGCTCACGATGCTGGGGGTCGCGGGGGCGTCTTTCGTGATCTGCACGCCGGGCGGCGACGACATCATGCTCAACTACCAATCCGCCTCGTACCACGACGCGTTGTACCTCCGCGAGGTCCTCGGGCTGCGCCCGGCACCGGAGTTCGAGGCGTGGCTGGACGGCATCGGCCTGCTGGACGAGCGGGGAGCGATCCGGGACGTCTCCGGTACGGCACATCCGCTGACGGCGATCGGAAAGGAACTGGCGGCATGACGGATCGTCAACTGTCGGCTGTGGCCGATGACTTCACGATGTGGGCGGCGCTACGGCGGCACACGCAGGCCAGGATCGGCCTGGGCCGCGCGGGCTCGGCCCTCCCCACCCGCCACCGCCTGGAGCTGCAGGCCGCGCATGCCGCCGCCCGGGACGCGGTGCACTCGCCCTTCGAACCGGAGATCGTCGCGGCCGGCCTGACAGGCGAACCGACGGTACGGGTGCGCAGCGCCGCCGGTGACCGGTTCACGTACCTCCAGCGCCCCGACCTGGGGCGCCGTCTGGACGACATCGACCGTGCGCATCTCCCCGGCGGTGACTGGGATCTGGTGTTCGTCGTGGCCGACGGGCTGTCCAGCCGGGCGGTGCACGAGCACGCGGCGCCGATGGTGCGGGCGACCACGGCACTGCTGGACCCGGGGCTGCGGGTGGCGCCGGTGATCCTGGCCGAGCAGGCGCGGGTCGCCCTCGGCGATGACGTGGCCCACGCGATGGGTGCCGCGATGGTGGTCGTCCTGATCGGCGAACGGCCAGGCATGTCGGCGGCGGACTCGCTGGGCGCGTATCTGACGTACGCCCCGCGCCCGGGTACGACCACGGACGCGGACCGCAACTGTCTGTCCAACATCCGGCCCCCGCTGGGCCTGACGTACGAGACGGCGGCGGGGAAGCTGGCGGCGCTGATGGTGAGGGCGCGGGAGCTGGGGGCGACAGGGGTGGGGCTGAAGGACGAGTCGGATTCGCCCCCGCCGCCTCTACCTGTCCCGTCCCTGGGGGCTGCCGCCCCGGACCCCGCTTCGCCCTGAACGGGCCCTGTCCCCGAATCGCTCTCGCAGGGGGACCCCGGACGGGCGGAAAGACCGGGCCGGGACGGGACGGGCAGGGGCAGCGGGGGTCAGCGGGCCATGGACCGGTCCAGCTCGCGGGCTTGTTCGCGTGCGGTGCCTGCCCAGTCGTGCTGTGGGAATGCCGGCACCTCGATGTCCGTCCGGCCCTCGTGGCCCATGCGTGGTTCCGGCCAGTCCACGCGGATGCGGGCCCGTTCCCCAAGGGCCAGCGCTGTGGCGATGAACCCGGCGCTGAGGGCGTCGATGACGCGGTGCTGCGTACGGTCGCGCCACGTCAGCAGGGCGCCGACGAACGCCTCGTAGACGACCGGGTCGACCTGGCACTCGTCGCTCTCCATCGGCCCGATGCCCGACGGGACCCCCAACACGTCCTCGTACAGCCCGACTTGCCCGACGAAGAGCTGGGCGGCCCCGTTCGACGGATTCCACAGAGTCTCGTCGCCCATGTCGAAGTACTGGCTCATGGCTGCCCCTCCTGGCCGTGATCGCGGAGTGCAGAGTAGGCCGGGGGATCCGTCGGAGTCAGCCGGTTTTCGCGGCTCCGGCCCGTTCGGCGGTCCTCAGGGCGTCGTGGCCCGGACGGAAGGCAGCGGCCAGTGGCCGCGACGCGGTGGCCCGGGACGCCATACCGGGCCGTCCCGGCTGGTACGAACCGGATCGTGTCGCCCGTGTCGCCCGTGGCTTCCGTGGCCTGGTCGACGAGTACGAGCACTCACCCCGGCAAGGTAAGCCCCCACGCCCCCTCCCGCACCACCCACGTCCGCCGCCGCACAGGCCCGCTGACCAGCCCCGCGTCCGCCCGGTACCGGAAATCCGCCCCGGACACCGTCACCCGCGCCCCCACCGCTCCCAGTGGGGACGCCTCCGCCCCCACCGACACCGGACGGATCTCCACCCGGGCGCCCCCGGACACCCCGGGTGTCAGTGTCACCGCCTCCACCGGCTGGTCGAGGTCCACGAGGGTCACCCCGTCCACCTCGACGCGCAGCCGTGAGGGCCTGGGGCCGCCCGGCAGCGGGGCCGACCGGGCTCCCCGCGCTCCTCGGACCGGCCGTGCCGCCAGAGTCCGTACCAGGGACTGGCAGCTCCGCAGCCAGGGATGAGCCGCGCCCCCCGTGTCCATGTCGGCCTCGCCGGAGCCGTCGGCGTCGGCCGGCCCCCGTAGCGCCGGAATGCGCACCGCGCCCACCACCACCCCGTCGCTGTCGTCGACGAGGAGGTCCAGCCGGCGTTCGGTGCCCTCCAGGACGGCCCGGGCCGCGGCCACCGCGCCCGTGGGGACGCCGAGGGCGCGGGCGAGGGAGAGCGCTTCGATCGCGCCCACCGGGACGATCGACAGTGCGCATCCGGCCAGTTCCCGCTGCCGGTGCAGCAGGGCCACCGTACGCAGCAGGGCCCGGTCGTCGCCGATCACCACCGGCCTCCGGGAACCCCTCCTGGCCAGTGCCCGAGCGAATTCCTCGGGACTTTCCGGGAGGCACACCTTTGTTCTCGCACCCGCGCTGAGCACGTCTTTCGCGATTCGTACAGACTCGCCGTCCGTCCGCCGGGCGACCGGGTCGATGACCACGAAAAGCTGGTCGGAAGTCGCCACCTCGGTCATGCCTCGCTTCCTCGGGTAGCATCTTTGTGCAAGAGCCCCTTGCGCTATTGCGCCAGGGGCTTGGTCTATTCCGGGGCATCCGGGTCCGACGTGTTGCGGCCGAAGATGGTCGCCGGTGTACGAGGCATGAGCTGTCAGCTCTGTCACGTACGCCCCTGGCCTTGGACATGCCCCGCCCGGAAGGGGTGTACGCGCGTGCCCGCACTTGTGCTGCTCGGTGCTCAGTGGGGTGACGAAGGTAAGGGGAAGGCTACGGACCTGCTTGGTGGGTCTGTGGACTATGTGGTGCGCTACCAGGGCGGCAACAACGCCGGCCACACGGTAGTCGTGGGCGATCAGAAGTACGCCCTGCATCTCCTCCCTTCCGGAATCCTCACACCTGAATGCACACCCGTCATCGGCAACGGCGTCGTCGTCGACCCGTCGGTCCTGTTCTCCGAGCTGAACGGGCTGAACGAGCGAGGCGTCGACACGTCCAAGCTCCTGATCAGTGGTAACGCTCACATCATCACGCCGTACAACGTGACCGTCGACAAGGTGACGGAACGCTTCCTCGGCAAGCGGAAGATCGGTACGACGGGGCGCGGTATCGGCCCGACGTACGCCGACAAGATCAACCGGGTCGGCATCCGCGTCCAGGACCTGTACGACGAGTCGATCCTGACGCAGAAGGTCGAGGCGGCGCTGGACGGCAAGAACCAGCTCCTCACCAAGGTCTTCAACCGCAGGGCGATCGAGGCCGACCAGATCGTCGAGGAACTCCTCACCTACGCGGACCGGCTCAAGCCGTACGTCGCCGACACCGTCCTGGTCCTCAACAACGCGCTCGACGACGGCAAGGTGGTCCTCTTCGAGGGCGGCCAGGGCACGCTCCTTGACATCGACCACGGCACGTACCCCTTCGTCACGTCGTCCAACCCGACCGCGGGCGGTGCCTGCACGGGCTCGGGCGTCGGCCCGACGAAGATCAGCCGGGTCATCGGCATCCTCAAGGCGTACACGACCCGCGTCGGCGCCGGCCCCTTCCCCACCGAGCTCTTCGACGACGACGGCGCCGCGCTGCGCCGCATCGGCCGCGAGCGGGGCGTCACCACCGGCCGTGACCGGCGCTGCGGCTGGTTCGACGCGGTCATCGCCCGCTACGCGACCCGCGTCAACGGCCTGACCGACTTCTTCCTCACCAAGCTCGACGTCCTCACCGGCTGGGAGGAGATCCCGGTCTGCGTGGCGTACGAGATCGACGGCAAGCGCGTCGAGGAACTCCCGTACTCCCAGACCGACTTCCACCACGCGAAGCCGATCTACGAGACCCTCCCCGGCTGGTCGGAGGACATCACGAAGGCCAAGACCTTCGCCGACCTCCCGAAGAACGCCCAGGCGTACGTGAGGGCCCTGGAGGAGATGTCCGGCGCCCCGATCTCGGCGATCGGCGTCGGCCCGGGGCGCACGGAGACGATCGAGGTCAACTCGTTCATCTAGATCCGGCATCAGGATCCAGCGCGGAAGAACGGATGAGGGGCACCCCGGCCAACGGGGTGCCCCTCATCCGTCCGGGAGTCAGTCCTCGTCCGGAGGGGCCTGGAACCCCGCGGTGTCGAGTTCGCAGCCGAAGGGGTCGGGGATGTAGAGCTTCTCCCCGAACGGCTTGGTGTGCGTGGCCTGGTACCCCTTGTCGTACGGGTCGCAGAACACGATGGCCCGCTCGTCCTGCATGTCGAGGACCAGGTAGACGGGGACGCCTGCCTTGCCGTAGGCCTCGACCTTGTCGGTGAGGTCGTCGAGCCGGGTGGAGACCGAGGTCAGCTCGGCGACGAAGGAAAGGCCTTCTCCGTCGAGACGATTGCTGTCGGTCTCCAGCGTCCGCTCGTGCGCGGCGTAGATGTCCGGTCCGTACGCACGCTCGACGCCTGGGAAGACGAACAGGAGTGGCGACGAATCGATGAGGTGGCCCTCGGGGAGGAATTCCTCAAGCTGTCGACGCACCGACTTCATGACGCGGGAGTAGTACCCCTTCGACCACGGTGACACGACGATGTTCCCCTTGACGATCTCGGCCTTGTAGCCGTCCGGCACGTGAAGCTCGTCGAGGGCGTCCAGCAAGCCCTCGAAGCTGGGGGGCTCCGTGCCGCTTATCGTGATCGGTCGCTCTGTCATCAACGTCATGATGCGCCTTTCCCCTGAGACAGGCCAGCTGCCACTCAGCGTAGTCAAGCGTGCGCTGAGAGGCAGCCGGTTCCCTCAATCCCTCAGGTCCACCGGACCTTGGGTACTCAGCTCGTGAAGATGAAGTACTTCCACGCGCCGTGCGTCGTCGTGTTCACGTTGTCGCCCGAGGCGCCGTCGAAGTAGGACGAGCGGATGCGGAAGCGGTAGCCGATGTCGTGCGTGCCGCCCAGTTCCACGCGGGAGACGCCGGACGAGTCCAGACCGAAGTACTGGGAGCCGCCGTCGTACCACGAGCCCTCGTAGAAGTACTCGATCTGGAGGCGCTGCTCGCGGTTCGGGTACGCCGTCATCGACGTGGTGAACAGCGGGACCGTGGCCTGGTGGAAGTAGGCGTACGTCTGGCCGTACACGCTCTTGTTCTTGTACTGGCGGCTGATCGACGTCGACACCTTGACCTTGGTGTAGACCGTGCTGGCCACCGTCTTGGGCGCGTAGCGCGCGTCGCCCGTGAAGCGTGCCGTCAGGCGGGTGTCGCGGGTGAGCTTGTACGTGGCAGAGAAGTCGCCGTTGCCGTTGACCGTGCCGGCCTTGACCAGCTTGTTGGGCCGGTCGGAGCCGTACGGGTCGGCCCAGATCTCGACCTTGCGGTTCTTGTACGTCTTGCCGAGGTGCGCCGTGAACTTGACGCTCTTCGCGTAGTCGTACGTCTTCTTGTTGTTGGAGAGGCGGACCGAGGTCGCCGCGCGCGAGACGTCGACCGTGTCCGAGCCGGAGGACGCCAGGTGGTTGGCGTCACCCGCGTACGACAGCGCGTACGTCACCTTGCCGCCGGCCGGCGGGCTGTTGGTGAAGGAGAACGTGCCGTTCGCCGCGACCGTCGCCGTGCCGATCTTCCGGCCGCTCGGGCTGTCCAGGTCCTTGCGGGTGATCGTCAGCTTGGTGCCGGCCGGGAAGGCCACCTTGCTGGCGAGCTTGCCCTTGACCGTCAGCTTCTTCGCCCGGTCGGACTTGGCCGGGGCGGTGACGGAGACGCTGGTGACGGCCTTGGTCGGGTTGTTCAGGACACGCAGGTCGTACTTGTTGTCCCCGGCGGCCGTCACCGCGAACAGCCGGGACCTGTCCGGTGCCCAGCCGAGGCCCGCCGCGGCGAGTTGGCCGGTGCTGCCCCCGTTGACGAGGTCGTAGTCCCGGACCGAGGTGGTGCCGCCCGGCTTGTAGACGTTCAGGCCCTGGCCGAAGTACGTGTCGTTGCCCGCGGCGACTGTGCCGTCGGGGGCGACGGCCACCGCGTTGGCGGACCCCTGGGTGTTGGAGTACTTCCCGTCCGACGTGAGGTCGGAGGTCTTGTACGTCACGTGGTTGTACGGGTCCTGGGCGGCCACGACGACCCGCCCGCCGTCCGGCGTGACCGAGAGGTCGCGCAGGTCGCTGCCGGCGACGGTCTTGCGCGCGGTGGCGGTCGCGGTGCCCGACGAGACGTCGTACACGCCCAACTCGCTCCAGGCCAGGCCGGGCATGCCCGCGACCAGGCTGTTCGAGCCCGGCGCGGCGTCCAGCAGGGGAGCGGCGCTCCAGGGCTTGGCCGCGTCGGCGTCCAGGGTGACCTTGTGCTCCGGGTCGGTCAGGTCGACCGAGCCGATGTTGCCGGTACCTGCGACGCCGTATCCGAACCACAGTCTGCCGCCCGCGAGGGCCACGGACTGGGGGTTCACGTCCCCCGTCGGGTACTGCGCCGACACCGTGACCGTGGCCGCGTCGATGGCGACGATCGCGTCGGCCTTGTCGCTCAGGACGTCGGGCACCGCCGCGTACAGCGTCTTGGAGTCGGCGGACAGCTCCAGGCCCTTGACACCGCGCAGGTTGGACACCTCTGCGACGAAGTTGCCCCGGTAGTCCGTGGCGACGACCCGGTCGCTGACCGGGTCGCTGACGAAGACCCGCTGATGGACGCCGTCCACGACGATGTCACCGAAGGAGACGATGCCCAGGTCCCGCTGGTCGTCCGCCATGGCGGTGCTCGCGACGCCGGTCGTGAGCGCGACGGAACCGAAAGTGAGTGCGACCGCGAGCGCGGTCGACAGAGTGCGTCTGTGCACGATGATTTCGAACCCCCCGGTACGAAAGCGCCCCGAAGCGGGGCCACTTGGTCTCTGTGTAGAGCCCGTGAAGAGCAGCGTAGGTCACACCACTGACAGAAGGGTCACGGGGGGCTAACGGGCCGGGTGGGACCCCCGCCTTTCGCTGGAATTGACCCGGACATGGCCTGTCATGGCCTGTTCTTTGTTCCTGGGTGACCGGTATGGAGTCACGATCTACGCGTGTAGCCACCTCCCTGCCGCCCCAGCCGTCCCCGCTGCCCAGGAGTTCCCCTCATGCCCATCTCGCCCATGAACCGCCGTCAGTTCATGCACAAGTCGGCCGTCACCGGTGCCGTCGTGGCCGCCGCCGGAACCGTCGCGGCAGCCCCCGCACAGGCCGCCGACCGCCCCGACGGCGCGCACTGCAAGCCGCCCCGCACCTGGTCCTTCTCCATCCTGGGCACCACCGACCTGCACAGTCACGTCTTCGACTGGGACTACTACACGGACGCCGCCTACAAGGACAAGGCCGGCAACTCGGTCGGCGTCGCCCGCGTGGCCACCCTCATCAAGCAGCAGCGTGCGGAGAAGGGCGAGGACCGCGTCCTGCTCGTCGACGCGGGCGACATCATCCAGGGCACGTCACTGGCGTACTACTACGCGCGCGTGGACCCCATCGACGCGGGCAAGGGCAAGCGCGGCCCCGAGCACCCGATGGCCGTCGCCATGAACGCCATGCGCTACGACGCCGCCGCCCTCGGCAACCACGAGTTCAACTACGGCATCGACACCCTCCGCAAGTTCGAGAGCCAGTGCCGTTTCCCGCTCCTCGGCGCGAACGCCCTCGACGCGAAGACGCTCCGGCCCGCCTTCCAGCCGTACACCGTCAAGCGCATCCGGGTCCCCGGCGCACCGGACATCAAGGTCGGCATCCTCGGCCTCACGAACCCCGGAATCGCCCTGTGGGACAAGGACAACGTCGCCGGGAAGATGACGTTCACGGGGCTCGTCGAGCAGGCGAAGAAGTACGTCCCGCGTATGCGCGCCCTCGGCTGTGACGTCGTCTTCCTCACGGATCACTCGGGCCTGGACGGCAGTTCGTCGTACGGGACCGAGCTGCCGTACGTCGAGAACGCGTCGAACCTGGTGGCGGAGCAGGTGCCCGGGATCGACGCGATCCTCGTCGGGCACACGCACACCGAGGTGTCGTCCTACGCGGTGACGAACAAGACGACCGGCAAGGACGTGATCCTCTCCGAGCCGTACTGCTACGGCATGCGCCTGACCGTCTTCGACTTCGAGCTCGAACTGGAGCGCGGTCAGTGGAAGGTGACCAGCACGAAGGCCAAGACCCTCAACAGCAACGCGGTCGAGGAGGACGAGCAGATCACCAAGCTGCTCAAGGCCGACCACGATCTCGTCGTGAAGTACGTCAACACGGCTGTCGGCACGTGTACGGCGGACCTGTCGGCGGCGGAGGCGTGCTGGAAGGACGTGCCCGTCATGGACTTCATCCACCAGGTCCAGATGGCCACCGTGGCCACCGGCCTGTCGACCGCGGACGCCGCCCTCCCGCTGATCTCCGTCGCCGCGCCCTTCAGCCGCACCGCGGACATCCCCAAGGGTGACGTCACCATCCGCGATGTCGCCGGGCTCTACATCTACGACAACACCCTGTACGGCAAGAAGCTGACCGGCGCCCAGCTCAAGGACTACCTGGAGTTCGCGGCGAAGTACTACCACCAGGTGCCCGCGGGCACGGCCGTCGACACCGCGACACTGACGAACGCCAACAGCTTCTGGGACTACATGTACGACACGGCCGCGGGCGTCGACTACGAGATCGACATCGCGCAGGCGGAGGGTTCGAGGATCAAGAACCTTTCCTACAAGGGCACTTCGGTCACGGCCGACCAGGTCTTCGTCGTGGCGGTGAACAACTACCGCGCCAACGGAGGCTCCGGGTACCCGCACATCGCCGCCGCCGACATCGCGTACAGCTCGACCAACGAGATCCGCCAGCTGATGATCGACTACGTGACGACGAAGGGGACCCTCGACCCCGCCGACTTCGCGGTCACCAACTGGAAGCTGACACAGGGCGGTACGGCGGTGTTCCCCGCCTGACGTACTCGCCCCGGCCAGGCCACCGACGTACCCGCCCCGGTGGGCGTGGGTACGTCGGCGGCCTCGGACCGGTCCTACGGAAGCGGCCTCACGGGAGCGGTCCTACGTGCGGCGCCGCAGCCGTGTGTAGGCGGCCAGCGAGCCTCCGGCGAATACGAGTGCGGTGCCGCCGAGGGAGAGGGCGAGCGTGCCGCTGCCGTTGCCGCCGGTGCTGGCCAGTTGGGTGTCGGTGCTGGTCGGGGTGGGCGTGGCGGATGTGGGTGTGGACGTCGGTGTGGGTGTGGGTGTGGCGCCGGTCGATGCCGATGCCGAGGGTGATGCCGAGGGTGATGCCGAGGGTGATGCCGAGGGTGATGCCGACGTGGTCGGGGTCGGGCTTGGGCTCGGGGATGCCGACTGGGCGGCGGCCAGGGTGATCTGGGCGGATGCGGCGCCCACGGTCGTACCTCTGAACGGGACCGAGCCGCCTTCGTTGACGATGACACTCTGGGCGAGGCGGGTCTTGCCGAGCGGTGCGTTCGCCTTCCAGGAGACGCGTACCCGGACGGTGCTGGTGTCGCCCGCCGGGACTGTGTGGTCGCGGCCACGAAGGTAGAAGCCCGCGGTGTCGGGTTCGGCGGCCGCGAGCACCGGGGTCAGCGTGACCCACTCGCCCTCCCGGTACACCTGCACGGTGGTGTGGCGGTCGGTGAACAGGACGCTGCTGACGTTGATGTAGTCGGACGCCGTCGTGTTGGCCACGGTGGCCTTGAACTCGACGGGAGCACCGCCGGGCACGGCCGTCGCGGGTACGCCGATGAAGTCGGCGGTCAGACCCTTGACGGGGATGGTGCGCACGTCACGGGCCTGGAGGACCCAGGAACCGTCCGCGGCCCCGACGGAGGAGGTCAGCTTGACGGACTGGGCGCCGCCGTTGCTGTCGCCGTTGTGCGGCTCGCCCATGGGCAGCCCGAGGCGCAGGTGCAGGACACGGCTCTCGCCGGGGCCGAGCGTGATGGTGGGCGGCAGCGTCCCCTGGAACGAACCGTCGTGGTACTCCAGCGTCGCCTTCTCCCAGGCCCCGCTGTCCGTGCGGTACCAGATGGCCAGGCCGTTCTCCGGCATGCCGACGCCGGCGTCCGCGACCAGGTTGAGGAAGACGTTCTCCGACTCGGTCGTGGAGGTGTTGGTGATCTTCTCGGTGAACTCGACCGGCTGCCCGGCCAGCCCCAACGTGCCGGGCCCGTCCACGGCCAGCTCGGTGTGGCAGCAGGTCTGCGAGGGTCCGGCCGACGAAGTCGGCGCCCCCGGCACGGCCCACACGGCGGGCGCGTTGACGGCCACCGCTCCCAGCGATATCAGCACGCCGGCCGCTCCCATGGCGAGTGGGCGACCGATACGGATGGTGCGAAACATGAATCCCCCCGGATTCGCTAATGGTGTGGTGTGGTGTGGTGTGGTGAGAGGCGGTGCGGTGTGCGAGCTGCGGTGCCGTGCGAGCTGCGGTGCCGTACGAGATGCGGTGCGAGAAGCGTGCGGTGCGAGATACGCAGCGTCGGCTCTGATGTGCCTGACCCCTACGTCATGGTCTGGAGTGAGCCCCCTGCGCCTGTAAGACGGTGCTGAGGCCGGATGGTTGCCGGAGAATTTGGGCTTTATCCGGACTCAATCACTCCGTGACCTGGGTCGATGCCGAGTGGGGCGGGAACCCGCGCCCGATCCCCGCTAGAGAAACGCTTGCGTTTCGATCCGGGCCGCCGTAGCTTGTCGATACGAAACCGTTTCGTATCGATGGGAATGTGTGATGACGAACTCTCCAGTACTCCTGGCCGTCGCGCTCTCCCTCGTTTCCGCGCTCTGCTACGCCACGGCCGCCGTCGTCCAGGAGCGGACCGCCGCCGGAACGGCGAACCTGCGCGGGGCGCTCACCCGGAGCTCGTGGTGGTGGGCGGTCCTCCTCAACGCCGGCGGCGCGCTGCTGCACGTGGTCGCCCTGCGCTACGGCCCGCTGAGCCTCGTACAACCGCTCGGTGTACTGACCCTCGTGGTGGCGGTGCCCCTGGGCTCGCTGGCCGCCCGCCGCCGCACCTCGGGCACACAGTGGCGCGGTATGGCCCTCACGCTCCTGGGGCTGACGGCACTGCTGACCGTCACCGCCTCGGGCAGCGGACCGGACAGCACCCTGAGCACCACCGAGATCCTGCTGGTCGCGCTCGCCGCCGTCACCGTCATCGCGCTGCTCGTACGGCTGGCCTCGGGCCGCTCGGCCACGGGCGGCCTCGCCTTCGCGGCGGCCTCCGGCATCGCCTCCGGAGTCGGCTCCACGCTGGCCCAGAAGCTCGCCGTCGGGACGGGGATGTCGTGGGGTGCGGCGTTGGTCGCGGTCCTCACCGTCGGATTCGCCGCGGGCGGGCTGCTGCTCGCCCAGAAGGCCTACGGGAGCGGCCTCGGCGGCCCCCTCGCGCTGCTCACCCTCGTCAACCCGGTCGCCGCGTCCGCCATCGGCGTCACCCTGCTCGGCGAGGGCTTCCAGTACGGCGCGACCGGCACCCTCCTCGCCCTGGCCGGAGCGGCGACGGCCGCCCACGGTGTGGTCCTGCTCAGCCGACCCCAGCCCCTGTCCCGGCCCCAGCTCCAACAAGCACCTCGCCGGACAAGCCCGAACTCCGTATCCGTATCCGTACCGGAGCTGCGACCCGCCCGGATTCTCACCGGCACGAGCCGGGCGGCCTGAAATGGAGAACACGATGATGGTGACGACGATGACGCCGAGCATGAAGCCGAATACGGCGATGCTTCAACTGCGCCCTTCGACGGTCGTACGCGCGGCGGAACTGGTGGACGTGCCCGCGGTGGTACGCATGATCGCGTCGCCGCAGTCCTCACCCTCGGGCGACTTCGGCCTCGGCCTCGGCCTCGACGTCGACGGGCCGGACTGGGAGCAGACGCGGAGCGCGATGCGGCTGGTGCTGGCCCACTACGCCCTCGAAGAGGGCCGGATATGGGTGGCCGAGCGGTCGGACGGCGGGCTCCTCGCGGCTGCCGTCTGGCTGCCGCCCGGCGTCGGGTCCGAGCCCCCCGACACCCGCTTCAGCAGCCTGCTCGCCCGTGAGCTCGCCACCGGTCCGGACGACTGCCCGGCCCTGCCGATGTGGCTGGAGGACGTAGGACCCGACCTGCCGCACTGGAAGGTGTTCATCGTCGGCGAGCTGCACGACACGAGCGCCTGGGACCACACCGTGGCCGCCGACCTGCTGGCGCCGGGCCTGCGCGCCGTCGACGACGAGAACGCGACCGCCGTCGCGATCACGATGTCCCCTCGCCATGGGGACCAGTTGAGGTCCATCGGGTTCCGCGGCCCGAACGAGGTCCACCTCGGACCGGGCGTGAACGGGTGGCTGACTACTCGTCAGCCGGTGCGCAGAGCAGGCCGGTTGAGCGCCTGAGGGGGAGTCGTCACCCGCCTTCTCGCGGTGGCTCGGCGCCGGTGTCACCCGAGGGCGTCGGCTTCGTGGGCGTCGCGGGCTTCGTGTGGAGGATCTCGCGGGCCTGTTCCGCCGCGCGCGCGATGCTCTCGGAGACGAAGTCGAGGAAGCGGGCGATGTTCTCCAGGCGGGCGGCGGCCGGGGTGCCGGAGCCGAGGACGCCGACGCCCTGCCGTGCGATGCCGACGAGTTGGGCGGTGGAGCGGGCGCTGGCCATCATCGACTCGTACCAGATGTCGTCGTCGACGACATAGCGCTCGCGGCGGCGTTCGCCCGGTTCCCGGCGGACCATGCCCTGGCTCTCCAGGAACGCGATCGCCTTGGACACGGACGCCGGGCTGACATCGAGGCGCTGGACGAGTTCGGCCGCGGTGAGGCTGCCGGTGTCGGTGAGGGTGAGGCAGGCCATCACCCGGGACATCATCGTGGGCATACCCGAGGCGGTGAGGACGGTGGTGAACACCTCCTCGTACTCGCGTACGGCCTCGGCGTCACGTCCGTAGGCGGGCGCCGGCGTCTGCGGCCCCCGAGGTGTGGTGGTCCTGCGCCGGTGGGCGCGGCGTTCGGTGGCGCGGTGAGCTGCCTCGGCGCGGTAGGAGGTGGGACCGCCGTTGCGCATCACCTCACGCGTGACGGTGGAGGTCGGCCGCTCCAGGCGCCGGGCGATCTCCGCGTAGGCGAGGCCGTCGGCCAGCCCGAGCGCGATCTGCTGACGTTCGGGCTGAGTGAGCCTGCCTCCCGGCATCGCGGTCTCCTTCGCGGTTCCTGTGGTTCCGTAACGCCTCAACCATAGCGTTCACTTCCATTGCATTGCAACGCCCCGAGTGCTCATTGTTGCGTTAAATCGGAAACCGTTGCAACGAAATACCTGCGTTCACCTGCAAGAATACTGATCGCGTGCAACGAGTCTGTTGCTAGATCTATGAACGCAACGTAGCTTTTCTATTGTCGGAAACAAGGGAACGAAATAAGTCCAAGGAGAGCACGATGCAGAAGTTCGACACTCCCGCCCCGGTCCTGACCGTCCTCGACATCCCCGCGGGACGTATCCGGTTCATCGCTGCCGACCGCACCGACACCACTGTCGAGGTCCTGCCCGCGGACGCGTCGAAGAGTCGCGACGTGAAGGCAGCCGAGCAGATCACGGTCGCCTACGGCGAAGGCATCCTGCGTATCGAGGCCGCACCGGCGAAGAACCGCATCCTCGGCGCCTCCGGATCCGTCGAGGTGACCGTCCAACTGCCCGCCGGCTCCCGCATCGAGGCGAAGACGGCCGGCGCCGACCTGCGGGGCGTGGGACGGCTCGGCGACGTCACCTACGAGGGCGCGCAGGGCACGGTCAAGCTCGACGAGACCGACAGTGCCCGCCTCACCCTCCAGGCCGGCGACATCACCGTCGGCCGCCTGGGCGGATCCGGCGAACTCCGCACCCAGAAGGGCGACCTCGGCGTCACCGAGGCCGTACGCGGCACGGTCACCCTGCGCACCGAGTCCGGCGACATCACGGTCGGCGCCACCCGCGGAGTCTCCGCGACCCTGGACGCCGCCACCCCCTACGGCCGCATCGACAACGCACTCAAGAACGCCGACGGCGCCACCGCCCAACTCGCCATCCACGCGACCACCGGCTACGGCAACATCAGCGCGCGGAGCCTCTGAACCAGCGGAAAGGGCCGATCGCCCGTTCGCCGATTCGGGCGGACCGGTGGTGACCTACCCTCGATTCACGACGTACACCAGTGGGAGTACGGGAGTACGGGAGTACGGGGGAGGGTGTCCGTGGAGCCCATCGCACCTGAGTTACTCATGACCCTCGCGGGAGGAACGGCGGGTGCCGCCGGGCAGCAGATCTGGGCGTCGCTGCGGGACCTGGTCAGGCGTCGCCCGACTGCCGGAGAGCCGCGCGGCGAGGGCGAGTTGACGTCCCTCGACGAGGCCGCCGACAGCACGACCCGGGCCAGACAACTGGCCGACGTACTCGCACTGTGCGCCCAACAGGACCCGGCCTTCGCCCAGGCACTCGACACCTGGCGTAGGGAGGCCGAGGCGCTCGACGGCACCCGAACCGGTGCGGGCGACGTACGCAACGAGATCTCCGGGGGTACCTTCCAGGGCCCGGTCGTCCAGGCCCGGGACATCAACGGGCCTCTGTACTTGGGCGGTTAGGACCCGTCCTCGGAATCCCCGGAATCCTCGTAGGGCGTCTGATGCCTTGTGCGCATGGAAGCACGAGGCACCGACAGGCCTGATCAGTGGCTACGGAGTGTGGGGGAGCCCGCAGTTGACCACCGGCCGTCCCATGAGCCTGGACGTGCTCAGTGGCCGCTCGTGTGCGAGGGACCGGGGCATGGCAGTGGCTGACGCCAGTCGCCCAGTGTCGTGAGGAGGAACTGGCGGGCGAGACGACGTATTTCGTCCCACGCCGGATCTGTGGCGAGGGCGTTGGCCCAGAAGCCGACGCGACCGGTGGCGTCGATTTCGCCGAGGCGACGGCCGATGGCCTGAAGATCGGGCAGTTCCCCGGGTTCGAAGACTCCGCGCTCTGCCAGTCCTTCGGAGATGCTGCAGAAGAACTCCAGGTCTTCGCCGACGGACTCCGTCTCCAGCTCACGCTCGCCCACCCAGGCAAGCTGATCCTGGATGTCGGCTGCGAGGAGTGACGCGAATCGCAGCGTCAAGGTGCGCAGATGCTCGTCGTTGAGGCGGTTCATGCCCGCAGGATCGCACCTCAGGGCCGTCCCGGGATGATCGTGGATCCACTGGATCCAGTTGTTCCAGGCGCGGCGCTGTCCGACAGGTCGGCGACGTGCTCAGCCCGTGGCTCGCGGAGTGTCCACGGACCGGGCGAAGTCGGCGAGTGCGTGGAAGTCGTTCTCGCGCAGTCCGATTCGCGGGTTGACGTGGTGCAGCAGCCCAGGACCGCGGTGGTGGGCGCTCACGTAGGCCTGGTCCGGATCGCTCTGTTCGTCGTCGACCCAGGCGAAGGGACGGCCGTCGGCGTAGTCCACCAGGGGAGCGGTCTTCCAGTGGACCCCGTCGGGGCGTTCCTGGAACAAGGCGTCGCCGAAGTCGACGAAGGGGAGTTCGGGAAGGCCGAGCACCGGGGCGATCCACCGGTTGGCTTTGTCCATCCAGGTGGTGGCCCAGCACAACTCGTAGTCGAGTTGGAGCAGTTGGTGCCCGTGCTCCGGGTTGAGCCAGACCCGCAGGGGTCGCCGCCGGGCCGAGAGTCCCCTGTGCTCGTCCGGAGTTCCGCTGTCCCGGGGCACCCTGAGCGTGGTGTACCCGTCGGGGCGTCTCTCCGGCTGGGCCGCATAGGGGTTGAGTGGTCCGTCCACGTCGAGGAACAGCAGTGGTCGGTTCACGATCTCCCCCGGTCCTGATCAGTGTCGGCCGCGCCGTGGAAGCGTAACCGCACGGGGTTCGCACGGTCTTGGTCCGATGACAGCGGACAAACCTCGCCCGACGAGCCGACATACCAACGCAGTTGGAACACCGACCGCTTCTTCCCGCACCTTCCGGGCACGGCCGAGGTGACCCGCGTCCTGACCGCGGACGAGTCGCGGACCTGGTTCGTCCGCACGTCACCCGCCAACGGAACCCGCCGACCGTCCTGACGCCAGAGACCAGGTCGGCCCCCTCGGCGGGGCGGGCCGCCCTCAGGGGCGTTGCATCACCCGGTCCACCACGGCGTTGACGGCCATGTAGGACCACTGCTCGTACGTCTTCCCTCCTGCGCTGCGCTTGTTGCGCATACCGAGGTATTGATACGTCTTCGCGTCGAAGACAAGCACCGGTCCGCCGTCCGCCCAAGGCATGCCGGGCTTGCCGACGTACTGGATGCCGAGGCCCGTGCGGCCCTCCGCGTCCGTCCGGCCCGGCAACAACTTGATGCCGGGGACGGTGGCGAGTGCCTCGAACGCCGCAGGGCGCAGTCCCTTCGGCAGAACGGCCTTGCGGAGCAGGCCGGAGAGGAAGACCTGGACCATCGGCCAATCGTCGGCCTCCACCGGCTGGCCGTAGTCCGGCTCCCCGCCGAGGTCGCGCAGTGCGATCGACAGCCTGCCCGGCTCGGTGGGCAACTGCTTCAGCTGCGACCACCTGCGCGGCGGCCAGCTGCTCTGCCCCGGCTGGTCCGGCGGGACCCACTGGGTGTATCCCAACTCGCTGACGTAGGACTTCTTGGAGCCATCGACCGAGTCCCAGCTCTCGTCGACGTACGTCTTGCTCCGGCCGCCTCCGACCGGCGTTTCCTTGATGATCTCCTTGGTGTAGATGAACTGGTCGTCACGCGGCGCGATCGGCTTTTCGAGACTGCGCGCCTCGGCCGCCGCCCCTCGCAGCACGGTGGCCGCGCTCACCGGCTGGGTGCGAGGCGAGGTCCCCGTGTTCTCGGCGACCACCACAGTCGTGGTGACCGCCGCAGCGGCTACGGCGGCCACCGCGATCCGCAGCAGTGGTCGGCGGCCGACGGCCTTGGGAGCGGTGGGAGCCTGCATCGCCTGATGCAGGCGGAAACGGGCACGGGCACGGGCGGTGTCCGTGAGGGGAGGCGCGTCCGCGTCCCACTCCCTGAGGAGCTTGAGTTCATTCATCGCCGGAAACCTCCATCGTCTGATTCCTCGGATTCGTCTCGGAGAGCGGTTGGATCAGATCCGCCCAATGCCTCGCGAACCTTTCTGCGAGCCCTGTGCAGCCGCGACCTGACCGTCCCCACCGGCACGTTCAGGGCGCGCGCGACCTCCTCGTAGCCGAGGTCGGCCCAGGCGACCAGCAGCAGGACGTCCCGATGGCGGGCGGGCAACCGGGCCAGCGCACCGGCGAGTTCACGCCCCACCGCCTGCGCGCTGACCCGCGCCGCCACCTGGTCCGCGACCGTCTCCTCGGCCCGGCCGCCGCCGGTGCCGTCCGGAGGCAGCCGTCCGAGCGCCCTCAGGCGCCGGGCCTCGGCACGCCTGTGGCGGCTTATGAGGTTGGTCGCGATGCCGAACAGCCACGGACGGGCGCCGGCCTGCCCCGTGTCGTACCGGAAGCGCTGCTGGAACGCGATGGTGAAGGTCTCCGCCATCACGTCCTCGGCCGTCTCCGCACCGAGTCGGCGTGCCGCGTATCCGTGCACCGAGTCGGCATGGCGGTCGAAGAGCACGGCGAACGCCTCGGGCTCGTCCCACGACCGTTCGACCACCGAGGCGTCATCGTCCTGCCCCACTCTGACGCCTGGTTCAACGGTCATCGGGGCTCCTTTCGTCGGTTCGATGGTGCTGAAGTCCTGTGCCTTCACCGGTACTTCGCCGTTCGCGGGAATCCGGTTCCCCACGTCGTGACCACGCGGGCCCGAGCGGGAGAAGACCTTGCGGCAGCACGGGACGGCGCATGCGCCACTGGGCGGTCGTACGGACGGTCGAATCCCAGGGTTTACGCTCCTGGGCATGACCAAGTTCCACGCCACCGTGTGCCTGCCGCCGACCGCGCCCCGGAAGGTTCCACGGGCGGTAGCCGCTGCCCTGGCGCCCTACAACATGGGCCTCGCCGAGGGACAGAATCCGGTCGGGCACTGGGACTGGTGGGCCATCCACTCCAGTGCCGGCAACGCCTACCTCGTGCTGCCTCCGTACGACGGCGACGGCAGGCTCGTCACGGCGTCAACCGTGCCGCGCAGGAAGGCCAACCTCGGTGCCCTCGGGCCGCTGGAGTGCTACGGCGGGCCTCGCGGTCTGCTCGACTTCGACGGTATGCGGAACCGGGCGGCGCGCGCGTACGACGACCGGCTCGCCGCTTGGACCGAGCTGACCGAGATACACCCGCCGGCCCGCCCGTTCACCGACTTCCTCGCTCGCCACGAGGCCGATCCCGAAAACTACTCCCGGGGAGACGCCAAGGAGGAGCATCTCCTCCAGCCGCTGATCCAGGACGTGGCCAAGCGGGCCATTGCGGGAGACCCGCACTTTGGCATGTCGTTCCTGACCCGTGACCCCATCGAATACTTCGCGCACGACCACGAGGAAGCCCGGCAGTGGTCGGCCCGGAGCGCCGTGCCCAACTTCGCCCTGGTGACCCTTGACGGCTCGTGGACGGACGGGGAAACAGACGGCCACTGGGAACAGGCCGACCGCTATCTCGAGGGCCTCGACGCCGAGGCCGTTGTCATCGACGTGCTTTGTCACTGCTGAGGCCAACGCCCAGCAAAATTGCCGTAGTTCAGGCGGTACGGGTGAGGAACGCGGACCAGGCCTCGCCGGTGACCGTGAGGTTGGGGCCGGTCGGGTTCTTGGAGTCGCGGATGTGGATGGCGGCGGTGGGGGTGTGGGGGCAGGGGGCGATCTCCACGCAGTTCCCGCCGCCACCGTCGCTGTACGTCGACTTGCGCCAGGCGTAGGCGACTTCGACGCAGTTGCCGCCGCCGCTGTCGCTGTAGCTGGACTTGAACCACCGCAGTGCACTGGCGTCGCTCATGGTTCCTCTCCTGCCAACCGTTCGATGAGGCTCAGTGAGTCGTCCGGACTCAGGGCCTGTGATCGGATCTTCGCATAGCGGTGCGCGAGTTGGGCCACCTCGGGTGGATCGCTGATGAGGATGCCCTGGTCCTCGATCTCCATGAAGACGACGTGGTCGTGGTCCTCGGTGACGAGGAGTTTCATGGGGCCGCGGTCACCGGCGTGGGATCCGCGCAGCCCGCGGTCCAACGGGAGTACTTGCAGGCACACATTGTCCCGCTGCGCGTCCTCGGCGAGCGAGCGCAGTTGCCCGCGCATGATGTCCCAGTCGCCGAACGGCCGCCGCAGCACGGTCTCTTCGAGGATCAGCTCGATCATCGGGGAAGGATCGCGGTCGAAGAGCGCCCGGCGGGCAAGCCGCGCCTCGACGAGTTCTTCGCGCTTCTGGTCGGAGACCGTCGGATAGCCGCCCCGGATGAGTGCCTGGGCGTAGGGCTCGGTCTGGAAGATCCCGTCGATGACGAAGGTCTCGTACGAGGAGATAGTGACCGCGCCCCGCTCCAGCCCCGCGACTCCCCGGAACCGAGCCGGATACTTCTCCAGCAGCATCCACTTCCGGGCCTTCTCGAAGACGCCCAGCCCACCCCCGAGCACCTCCTCCAACTTGACGAGCATCTTGTCGCTCGCGGGCTGCGCGCACGTCTCCATCGCGCTGACCGCCGACGCCGTGTAGCCGATCAGCTTGCCCAACTCCTCCTGCGTGAGCCCCATTTGCTCGCGCAGGGCCTTGGCGAGGGCGGCGACCATGTGTGCCGTGCCGCCCGCTTCCACCTTGTTGTCCGAACTCGCCATCCGGTCACTCCCGAACTCAACCGAACTCAACTGGTCACCACCGACCCGCGCCGATTTCCAACAGCTACATACCCTCGACACAGAGTTATGGAAAAGCTAGACCCGCCTGCCGAAACTGTCCCCATGAATACAGAAAGTGACGAGACAAACCTCGCCGAACCCCCACTCACCCCTGAGATCCCCGACATCCCTGACTGGATCCCACCCACCGGCATCCAACTCCGCAAGGCGGGCGTCCAGTTCGACGCGGTACGGGTGGACGGCGACGAAGGCAGAGCGGCGGCGGACCGGCTGGCGCGGATCACCGGCGGCGCGCCGGGGCCTGTGGTTGAGGAGGCGAACGGGAGCCGTGCCGTCTATTTCCTCGTGCCCGTGGGCGCGACGACCCACCGGGTCTGGCCGCCGGGCGTCACCTGTCTCTCGTCCGGTCCGTGCCGCATCGCCTTCATCCCCGTCCAGGCGCTCAACGGTCAGACATGGCCGCTGACTTGGCGTTATCGGCCGACGGGGAGAGATCACCTCGTACACGCGTTGCTTTTGAAGGCGGCACTTCACCCCGAAGAGTGAAGAACGCGAACTTCCACCCCGTAAAAGCCCGTTCAGCTTGCATTCGTCGCTCTGCGTGCCCTTAGAGTCACGGCAACAAAGAACGCCCCCGCGGTGCGCCAACACCCGGGGGCTCGACACCCGGAGCGCCAGCTCCACACACGAATTGCTGGAGCTCCCAGTGCGGATTCATCGTACGACGCCCACGCGCGCCTTTTCAGTGTTCAGCAACGCCCTTCTCCGCGACCGGAGTCTCTCCTGGTGCGCGGTAGGCGTACTGACGTACCTCCTCAGTCTGCCGAACGGCGCCCGCGCCACCATCCGTACCCTCGCCGAGCAGCGCAAGGAAGGGCGGGCGCGGATCGCCGCCGCCCTGCATGAGCTGGAGGAATCCCGGTATCTGCGGCGGGTGGTGCGCAAGGACGAGGAGTCCGGGCAATTCTCCACCGTGTACGAGGTGTTCGACACTCCGTACGAGGACGAGCCGCCCACGGGTGAATCCGAAGAAGTTCAGAAGCCGGCCTCCGGTGAGTCGCGATCCGGGGCCTCCGGCTACCGCGTGGCCGTGCGACGCGGCGGCGCCCTGGCCCGCGCCCTGCCGCAGGGGCGGCCCGCGCCCGCGTAGGCACACACAGACTCCCGGCCGTACGTCCGTGCGGCCGGGTCGACCCACCCGGAAGGAAACAGGGTAATGGGATCCCCCGCCTGAAGGCGGCGGGGGCTTTCAGCCCGACCGGCTGATGGTCCGCTGTTACCAGCACCAGCCAACTGATATGGAGGTGACCGAAGTTGGCTACGTTCCACGCAGGACAGAAGACCCACCCATCTGTGCTTCCTCAGCAGTTGGCTCTGGAATTCGAGTCAGCAGACAACCCCGGGATCAGGGACGAAACGGGGCTCGGACGCCGTAAGGCATCCGGTGTGGAACATGTGCGAGGGGAGATCACCGGCAGTGCACCTACTGCCGGTGGCGTCACCCCGGACCATCAGGTCCGGGAGCCCGGCCGTGAGGCCGACCCCGCCGTGTTCGTCCTGGACAAGCACGGCACGCCATTACAGCCCACCAGCCCCGCCAGGGCCCGCAAGCTCCTGGTATCCGGCCGCGCGGTCGTCGCCCGGCACACACCGTTCGTGATCCGTCTGAAGGACCGCACCGCCGACGCCTCGGAGGTCGACGGTGTCGAGCTGGGCATCGACCCCGGCTCCAAGCACACCGGCCTGGCTGTGTTCACCGCCCGGGACGGTGAGCGCCGGGGCCGGTTCGCGGTCCAGCTCGACCACCGGGGCGCCGCGATCCGCAAGAAGCTGGAGCAGCGATCCGCCTACCGGCGGGGCCGGCGTACCCGCAACCTGCGCTACCGCGCACCCCGCTTCCTCAACCGAACCCGCCCGAAGGGCTGGCTGCCGCCGTCGCTCCAGCACCGTGTCGACACCACCATGTCGTGGACCGGCCGCCTCGCCCGCTGGGCACCGGTCCGTACGGTCCACGTCGAGCGCGTCGCATTCGACACCCACGCCATCAGTGCCGGGAAGCCGCTGGAAGGAGCCGAGTACCAGCACGGCACCCTGCACGGCACGGAGGTCCGCGAGTACCTCCTCGCGAAGTTCGGCCGCGCCTGCTCCTACTGCGGCGCGACGGGCGTGCCGCTGAACATCGACCACATCCGGCCCCGCAGCCGTGGCGGGTCCGACCGGGTCTCCAACCTGACCCTCGCGTGCATCCCCTGCAACCAGGCCAAGGGCCACCGGCCCGTCGAGGAGTTCGCCCCCAAGCAGGCCGCCGACATCCTCAAGCGCGCGAAGGCCCCCCTCCGGGACGCCGCCGCCGTCAACGCCACCCGGTGGGCCCTGTGGCGGGCCCTGGACGCACGACTGCCCACCCGGACCGCCAGTGGCGGGCGCACGAAATGGAACCGCGTCCGGTGCGCACTGCCCAAGACCCACACCCTCGACGCCCTGGCCGTCGGTGACCTCGACACCGTCACCGCATGGCCGCGCACCGTCCTGGTCGTCAAAGCCACCGGGCGCGGCACCTACGCCCGAACCCGCGCCGACAAGCACGGTTTCCCCCGCCTGCGCCTGCCCCGCACCAAACAGTTCTTCGGCTACGCCACCGGCGACCTCGTCCGGGCCGTCGTCCCGTCGGGAAAGAACGCGGGCACCCACACCGGCCGCATCGCCGTCCGATCCTCCGGCAGCTTCGCAGTCCGCACCGCCGGCGGCCTCTACACCGCCCGGTACAAGTACTTCCGTCTGCTCCAGCGCGCCGACGGCTACGCCTACACCACGCAACCCGAAGGCGGGCCGAGTGATGCGCCCTGACACCTCAGAGCACCACTCGGGCCCTGGCGGCCCTCCTGCGCTTCCGTTTCCTCCCCCAGCTGAAGCGGGGGTTTCCACGAAAGGGCTCCGATGACCGCATTGCTTGAGCGGCCGAGACGGTATACCGGCAGTATACTGTCGTCATGGCTGACACCACCGTCAAGGTCGACCCCCTGGTCCGCGACCGCCTCATGGTGCTCGCCCGCGAGCGCGGGATGACCATGCGCGATCTGATCGCTGAGCTGGCGGGGGCCACGCCCACGCAGGAGGAGCTGCGGAAGCGGTACGAGGAGACCAAGGCGTACTGCGAGACGCACTTCGGTGTCACCCTCACCGACGAGGACCACGACAGGGTCGAGAAGGTGTGGCAGGACCTGGAGGCCGGACAGGAGGTGGAGAGCCTGTGAGCGCCGAGAAGGGAAGCGGAAAGGCAAGCGGAAAGGGAGGCGCCGGGGGAGGCGGAAGGCCTGGGCCCGGCGGATCGACCGGGGTCGTCTTCGACGAGTCGGCGCTGCTTGCGCTCGGGTCGGGCAACTCGCTCGCCTCGCAGTTCGTGTCCAACACCGAGCACGGGCCCACCCGGCACGTGTACGTACCGGCGCTCTGCCTCGCCGCCGCCGACGGCATGCGCAAGGGGCTGGCCGAGCACATCGGGGCTCTGCCCGCCGTCGAGATCGTCGAGCTGGACTTCGCGGGTGCGTCCACCGTGGGCGCGCTGCTGCGCGACGGGGTGGAGTGGCGGCTCGGCCACGCGGTCCACCTGTCCAGGCCGACGGCGGACTGGCCGGACGGCCGGCGCGTACTGACCGTAGATCCCGACCTGTACGCGGACATGCCCCTCGTGCGGACCCTCAGGCTGCCGCGACAGCGATAGCCCCCGGCACCCGGCAACGGGAAGGGGCCCGCGCCCCCTGAGGGACGCGGGCCCCGGCCGCTGATCGGTCGGATCGTCAGCCCACGTTCACCGAGTACGACGACGTGCTCAACTTGCCCTTGCCGCGGAAGACTTCCGTGCCCGCCTCGACGCTCGTCAGGTAGTTGGTGTTGGCCATGAGCTTGCGCTGGACCAGTGCGTTCGCCAGGCCCGTCAGGTCGGTCGTCTGCGAGTTGGTGTTGGTCTTGCGGACGAACGAGAAGACGTTCCAACTGCTGTTCGTGTTCACGATCTTGCCGACGTAGAGGTCCCAGGCGACACCGCCCACGGTCAGCGTCTCGCGCTTCGTGCCGAGGGGGCCCGCGCCGTTCTGGCGGTTGAGCCAGACCATCATTTCGTCGTGCGGCTGGTCCTGCCAGTCCGGGTTGGACTTCTGGTGGAACCAGAGGTCGTACGAGACGTTCATGACCGTCGGCGTCGTCTGGGTGATGTTGAAGTTCCAGGACGACGTCACCTTGCGGCCGCTGTTGAGCCGGACCGGGAGCTTGGTGGTGGTGTCCTTCCAGCCCCAGTGCCAGCCCAGGACGATGCTGGCGTACGACTTGACGCCGTTCGGGTCGCCGCCCTTCCAGTCGAAGGACGTCTCCCAGTTGGCCTTGCCGCTCTTGTACGAGTTGAGCCAGGTGCACGCCTGGCCCGTCGCGCCCTTCGCACCCCACACGTTGTTGTTGAGGTAGTACGGCGGGATCTTCACCGTGTTGAAGGCGGTGCACGAGTCCCGCTTGGCGACGGGAGCGGCGACGGGAGCGGCGGAGGCGCCCGGGGCGAGCAGCAGGGGTGCCGCGACGGCCGCGCTCGCCAGGCCGACGAGCAACGGCAGGCGGTACAGGCGTTTGATGGTGACCACGATGTCTCTTCCTTACCTGTCGAACTCGGCTTACTTGTACGTGACGTCGGACGTGCGGTAGATGCAGTTCCTGCCGTCCGGGCCCGAGCCCGTCTTCGCGGGCTCACCGGAGGTCACCCCGCGGAACTTCTGGCAGATCACGATCTTGCGTGCCGCGTCGCCGACGACGGTGACGCGGGTCAGCTTGGCCGTGTCGCCGTACGGCGTGGCGTTGATGCCGACGACGTCCAGGCCGGGGGCCTTGATCGTCACGTTGTCGAGGACCACGTGACGCTGGTACTGGGTCTTGCAGTTGCCGCAGGAGCGGTACAGCTTGCCGAAGTTCTCGACCTCGAAGTTCTTGATGACGAACGTGCCGGGGCCGTTGTGCTGGAAGACCTTGTCGGCCGCCTTGCGGGCACCGCCGCCGTCGATCGTCATCGTCTGGTTGGCGCGCGTGCCCTTGAACGTGGCCGCGTCCTCGCCGACGTCCTCCCACCAGACGTTCTTGATGGTGCAGGTGCCCCGGCAGTGGATGCCGTCGGCGGCCGGTGACCCGATGATCACGTTGGAGATCGTGGCGCCGTCCGCGAGTTCGAGGATGGGCGGCTGGTTCTCGGCCTGGTCGCCGCCGGCGAGGGCGCCGCTGCCGACGAGGCGGGTGAAGTCGAAGTCCCTGGTGCCGGCGGGGACCTTGATGGTCGCGGGCACCTTCTGGGTGCGCTTCGCGGTCGGCCAGCTCGCGGCGGAGGCGGGGGAGGGCCCGGCGGTGAGCGTGAGGGCGACCGCCAGGGTGAGGCCGGCACCGAGGAGTGTGCGCATCCGGTTCATGTTCATGACGCCGTCACCGTCCGTCCCGTACGTGCGTCGCCCGCGCGGTGCAGGTCGACGGTGTGGGTGGAGCCCGCGGGGACGCAGCCCAGCGCGACCAGGCCGTACCGGCCCGCGTGGGCGTCGGCGACGCACTCCACGGCGACGCCGGGCTCGCACTCCTCGACGTGCTCCTCGGGCGTGAAGTTGCTCGGGTGGCAGTTGATGCCGACGGAGACGTCTGACGGGACGGTCAGATCCGCCTCGGTAAGGACATGGGCGAGGTGACTGTCGCTCGCGGGGGCGAGTTCCTGGCAGCAGTAGCCGGCCGGGAGCTTGACCATGGTGGTGGCGGGGGCCGCCTGTGCCGCGGCTGTGCCCGGCAGCAGGGACACCATGGCCGACGCCGCGAAAGCGGTGAGAGGCACCAGGGTACGTATGCGTTGGTTCATGCACGCATCGTGTTCAGCTGGTCACCGTGCGCGCATTTTCGAATAGGCCGAACGTGTGTACACCAAGCGCACATACCGGGCATATCCTGGTTTGGCGCGAGTGTGTATTCGGCGCGCGTCGATCAGGAGAAGGTGAGTGCCATGCGCGTTCTGCTCAAGGCGCAGTTCGACACCGAGAAGGGCAACGAGGGCATACGCAGCGGCAAGCTGCCGGAACTGTTGAAGGAGACCCTGGACCACCTCAAGCCGGAGGCGGCGTACTTCGGACCCGACGAAGGCTGCCGGTGCTGCTGGATGGTCATCGACATGGAGGACTCCTCCCAGATCCCGTCCACCGCCGAGCCGTTCTTCACCCAGTTCAACGCCAAGGTCTCGTTCACTCCCGTCATGAACGCCGACGATCTGCAGAGGGGTCTGTCCCAGATCCGGTGAGCGTGCGCGTGCCGCCGCGCGTGCCCTTGCTCGCGCTCAGCTGAAGACGATCATCGACCCCTGGGCCAGACTCCGCGTCGCCGCCGCGTTCAGCCCCAGCCACACGTGCCGTTCCCGGGCGAACGGGCTCGAGTCGTGTGGTGCGGGTGCCGCCGGTTCCTCCAGTGAGGTGGGGGTCAGTGGCGGGGCCGGGGCCACCGGCGGGTTCGCCGGGTCGATGCCGATCGAGGGGGCCACGAACTCCAGCTCCCTCAAAAGGGTTTGGGACGAGCACAACGGGCCGCCCCCCGCCAGGAGTTCGTCGCTCGAGAGAGGGTGTGGAAAGTCCACCGGGACGTAGGCGCCCGCGTGGTCGTAGTGCCAGACCAGGTGCGACTGCTGGGCGGTCGCCTCGAACATCTCCAGCAACTGCTCGTAGTCACCGCCCAGTTCGTCCACCGGCGTCACCGGCAGGCCGCACACCTGGAGCAGATACGCGCGGCGCAGGAAGTGCAGCGCGTCGTAGTCGAAGCCCGCGATCGGGGCCACGTCGCCGGACAGTCCCGGCATGTACGCGTACACCGGCACCGGAGGCAGTCCCGCCTCGCCCAGCACCTTGTCGTAGAGCGCGAGTTCGTCGGCGAAGGGGTTGTCGGGGGTGTGGCAGAGCACATCGACGAGTGGGACCAGCCACAGGTCACAGGCCAAAGGAGAACTCCTCGCATGGTCGCAGGCGGTGGTCAGGCACCGTGGGCAGAGCAGTCAGGGAAGCGTAATGGGTGACGGGTGGGTCGGACCCCCGTGTGACGGGCCAGACACCGAAAGGAACAGGTCAGGAACAGCTCAGGGACTGGTTCAGGGACTGGTTCAGGGACTGGATCGGGGACGGGTTCACGACCCGTCGTGCAGGTCCCATACCCACACCCCGCCCGTCCACTTACCCTTCTCGCCCGTCAACTGCTCCAGCGTCTTGCGCAGCACCCCGTCGTTGCCCTGCGGGGCCAGCACCAGAACGCCCGCCTTCCAGTAGGCGAAGTCCACCTTCGCCTGCGCCCGCCAGTTGACGCCGATGGTCGGCGCGACGCCCGTGTAGCGGATGTCCCGCAGCATGTTGGAGGTGAAGCGGGGCGCGGCGCCGTAGATGCCGACGCGCTCGTCGCCGTACGGCCCGTTGAAGTAACCGCCCGGCAGCTTGAAGCCGAGACCGGCCGCCGTCTGCCAGTGCAGTGCCTCCGCGTTGCCGGGATCGGGCAACGGCACCGGGACGAGCGACTCGCCCTTCCCGACGTACGACTTCCACATGCCGTCCGCGATGAAGGGGGGCACGGCCGTGCGTTCCACCGTCTTCAGCGGGGCGGGGACGATCGGGAGCACGGCGAGGAGGACGGCCAGCGTGCCGAAGTACTGCGTGGGCAGGTGGCGGGTGGCCGCCAGCCGTTCCAGCGCGATGGCCAGGAGCATGCCCAGCGCGGGCGCGCAGATCATCGCGACCCGGCCCTCGATCACCGACTCGAACAGCGGCTTCTTGGCGAGCAGCGCCCAGGGCCCCGGCAGCACGGTGTCGGTCAGCGGGACACGGAACTCGGGGCCCAGGGACAGGAAGGCGGCGGCGACCGCGGTGAAGGCGAGCGCCTTCACGGCCGTGCGCTCCCACATCCGTACGACGATCGCGAAGGCCAGGAGGACCAGCGGCCAGCCGTAGAAGGCGTTCTGTTCGGTGGGGTTGAGAGAGAGGGCGTTCGCCCTGTCCGCGTTGCCCGCGAGGAGGGAGCGCTCGGCGAAGGAGAGCAGCGCGAGCGGGCTGTTGCCCGCGTTGTCGCCGTGCAGGACGCTCTTGTAGCTCTGCGGTCCGGCGAACTGCCAGTAGAGGGGGAAGGCGACGATCGGGAGGCAGACCGCGCCGCCGATCAGCAGGCCGCGCAGCAGCGGACGCCAGGCGGCCTTCGCCGCGTCCCGGCGTACGGCGGCGTAGGCGAGGGCGAACAGTGCCATCCCCATCGCCGCCAGCAGCAGCGGCTCCTCGCCGAGGAAGATCTGGTACGCCGCCATCAGGCCGAGGACCACACCGTTGCGGCGGACCCGCTCGCCCTCGCACAGCCGCAGGGCGCGGTCGATGATCAGCGGCATCATGAAGAGGATGACGAAGTTCGGGTGCGCGTTGGCGTGGCTGACCATCGGGGGTGCGAAGGTCGCCAGGGCCGCGCCGGAGAAGGCCGCACCCCGTTGCCGTACGACCCTTTTCACGATCAGCCAGTACCAGGCCGTGGCGGTCGCGGCGAGGCCCAGGGTCATCACCAGGGCGAGGGAGACCGCCGGGCCGGCGAGGAGCGTGATCGGTGCGAAGGGGACGGAGAGGCCGAGCATGACCGTGTTGGCCATGAGGTTGACGCCGTCGGGGAAGCCCTGGAAGTCGGTGAAGAGCGGGTTGCGGAAGTGGCTGATGTTGTCGGCCGTCACCGCGAAGAACCACTCCCACTGGTTCTGGTCCTGGAGAGAGTCGGGGAGGTAGCGGCCCGCCGGGTCGAGCCAGCGGCCCGCGTACAGGGCGACCGCCATGAGGAGGAAGAGGGTGACCGCGAGGAGGTCGGCCGGGCGGACCGCGCGCGCCTTGAGTGCCGTCAGTTCGGCGAGGACGCGGGCGTAGTCCAGCGGGCGTACCTTCGAGCCGGACTGGTGGGCCCAGCGGACCGGTATCTCGGCGACCGGCCAGTCCGCGCGGCGGAAGTGCTGGAGAACCTCGACGTCGATGCCCCAGCCGTTGAGCCGGGACGCGGCGAACGCCGTACGGGCACGGTCGCCGTCGAACAGTTTGAAGCCGCACTGGGTGTCCCGTATGCCGGGGACCGCGACCCGGCGTATCAGGAGGTTGCCGGCCCGGCCGAGGAGTTCGCGCACCCGGTGCTGGTGGTGCTCGATCGTCGAGCCGGGCACGGAACGGGAGCCGATCGCCGCCGCGTGCCCCTCGGCGAGCGCCTCGTCCAGCACTTCGAGTTCCTCTATGGGCGCGGCCAGGTCGGCATCCGTCACCAGGACGCGGGCGCCGCGCGAGGCGGCGACGCCGAGGCGCAGGGCGTTGCCCTTGCCCCGGTTGCGCGGGCTGGTGACGAGCTGGACGCGGGGGTCGGCGAGGCCGGTGACGATGTCGCGGGTGCCGTCGGTGGAACCGTCGTCGACGACCACCACCTCCCAGTCACCCCAGCGGCTCTCGTTCTCCCGGAGGTGGCCGGTGATCGCGGCGAGCGTGGGGCCGAGCCGCTGTTCCTCGTTGTAGGCGGGGACGACGACGGTCAGGTCGAGGGTGCCGGTGGTGCGGGTGGGCGCGCTCATCCGAGGGTGCCCCCGTTGCCGGCTGGTGCGGTGACCCCGTCGTCCTTCTCCTTGTCCTCGCCCCCGTCGGAAGCGAGGTCGGCGAGGCCCTCTATGAGGGCGAGGGAGTGCCGGTCGTAGTCGTCGACCATCCGGTGCGCCTCGGCGAGGTGGCGCAGGGTCAGCGCGTCGATGACCTCGGTGTACCCGGACCACAGGTGACCGCGCAGGTCGCTCAACCGGCGCAGGTGCTGCACCACGCACACCCAGGACTGGACGCGCAGCCGGTGCAGGAAGTCGGTGAGGTACTGGTTGCCGAACAGCGCGCCCAGCTCGCGCCAGAAGCGCAGGTCGTAGCCGATGAGGACGTTCAGTTCACCGGCGGTGGCGGCGCGCCGTGCCTCCTCGCCCCGGCGGCGGACACCGGCGAGGGCGGCGGCGGCACGGGGGTCGCCGACGCGGACGAAGAAGCCGCGCGGACCCGGGCTGTCGACCACGTGACCGTCTGCCGGATCACTCGCCGCGCCGGTCGGCAGGCCCTTCGCCAGGCCGTGGAACATGCCGTCGATGACCAGGCCACGAGCCTCGATCATGCCTTGGAAGTCGGCGAGCGAGTACTCGTGCACACGGAAGCCGCGGTGCTGGTCCGCCTCCAGCAGGCCCTGGGCGGACAGATCGACCAGGGCCTCGCGGACGGGTGTCGCGGAGACGCCGTACTGCTCGGCGATCTCCTTGACCGTGAACTCCTGACCCGGCTGGAGACGGCCGGCCAGCACCTCGTCGCGGAGCGCGGCCGCGATCTGCTGACGCAGGGTGCTGCGGGTCACGGCGCCGTTGCCGCTGCTGGCGGGCATGGTCGGGGCCCTCCCCCTTCGCGCGTGTGGATGACTCTGCTCGCATATGACTACGAGCACGTCACCTTACGCGTTCGGGTTCCCGACGAACTTTCCCGTGCGCTTACCCACATTCACCGTGTGTCAGCACCTGCCGGCTCCTCCTGGCTCCTGCTGACTCCCACTCACTCCTACTCGGTGTACTCGTCCTCCTACTCGGTGTACTCGTCGGCGACCGTCAGTGCGGCGTCCAGGGCTGCGAGCCCTTCCTTGGCCTCGGCCTCCGTGACGTTGCAGGGCGGGACGACATGGGTGCGGTTCATGTTGATGAACGGCCACAGCCCGTTCGCCTTCGCGGCGGCGCCGAACGCGGCCATCGGGGCGTTGGCCTCCCCGGCGGCGTTGTACGGGACCAGCGGCTCCCGGGTCTCCTTGTTCCGTACGAGGTCCAGGGCCCAGAAGACACCGGTGCCGCGGACTTCGCCGACGCTCGGATGACGTACGGCCAGCTCCCTGAGCGCCGGTCCGATGATGTTCTCGCCGGTGCGGGCGGCCTGCCCGACGATGTCCTCCTCCGCCATCACGGTGAGCGTGGCGACGGCGGCGGCGCAGGCGAGGGGGTGCCCGGAGTAGGTGAGGCCGCCGGGATAGGGGCGGGTGGCGAAGGTCTCGGCGATGGCGCCCGAGATCGCCACGCCGCCCAGGGGCACATAGCCGGAGTTGACGCCCTTGGCGAAGGTCATCAGGTCGGGCACGACGTCGAACAGGTCGGCGGCGAACCACTCACCGGTGCGCCCGAACCCGGCCATGACCTCGTCCAGGACGAAGACGATCCCGTACTGGTCGCACAGCGCGCGCACCCCGGCGAGATAGCCGGGCGGCGGGATCATGATGCCGGCGGTGCCGGGAATGGTCTCCAGGATGATCGCGGCGATGGTGGCAGGGCCCTCGAAGACGATGGTGTCCTCAAGGTGCTGAAGTGCCCGGGCACACTCCTGCTCCTCGGTCTCGGCATAGAACCTGGACCGGTAGAGATAAGGAGCCCAGAAGTGCACGACACCGGCGGTGCCGTTGTCGGAGGGCCAGCGGCGGGGGTCGCCGGTGATGTTCACGGCCTGCTGGGTGCCGCCGTGGTAGGAGCGGTAGGCGGACAGCACCTTGGCCCGCCCGGTGTGCAGCCGGGCCATGCGCACGGCGTGCTCGACGGCGTCGGCGCCACCGTTGGTGAAGAAGATCTTGTCGAGATCGCCCGGGGTCCGCTGTGCGATGAGCCGGGCCGCCTCCGACCGTGCCTCGACGGCGAACGCGGGCGCGAAGGTCGTCATCCGCCCGGCCTGCTCCTGGATGGCCGCGACGACCTTCGGGTGCTGGTACCCGATGTTCGTGAAGACCAGCCCACTGCTGAAGTCCAGGTACCGCCTGCCGTCGTAGTCCCAGAAGTACGACCCTTCCGCGCCGGCGACGGCGAGCGGGTCGATGAGCTCCTGCGCGGACCAGGAGTGGAACACGTGCGCGCGATCGGCGGCCTTCACGGCCGCACCGGCCTGGGCCAGGGTCGCCGACTGGGGGATGGGCTGAGAGGTCATGCGGGGAGCGTAGATGTCCCGGGTGACCGCGGGATATCGGCGTCCTGTCTGCGGTCCGGCGCTTTACACGACAGGTTGTCGTGTGTCCTAGTGGCAAAGTAGGGGAGCGGGGGAGGGGAGTAAGGAAAGGGGAGGCGGCGCGGGCATGGAGAAGCTCCGGGACGGGGATCCGGTGCGGATCGGGGCGTACCGGCTGGTCGCGCGGCTCGGTGCGGGCGGGATGGGGCATGTGTACGCCGCGCGGTCCGAGCGGGGGCGTACCGTCGCCGTCAAACTGGTCCGGCGGGAGCTGGCCGAGCAGGACGAGTTCCGGGACCGGTTCCGGCAGGAGGTCGCCGCCGCGCGACGCGTCGGGGGCCACTGGACGGCGCCCGTCCTCGACGCCGACACCGAGGCCGCTGTCCCCTGGCTCGCCACCGGATACGTCGCCGGGCCCAGCCTGAAGCAGGTCGTCGGGCACGACCACGGGCCGCTGCCCGAGCACTCGGTGCGCGTCCTCGCCACCGGGCTCGCGCACGCACTCCACGACATCCACGCCGCCGGGATCGTCCACCGCGACCTCAAGCCGTCCAACGTCCTGGTCACCATCGACGGGCCCCGGGTCATCGACTTCGGTATCGCCCGCGCCCTGGAGACCGTCACGGAGGGCGGCCTCACGCGCGCGGGCGCGCTCGTCGGCTCACCCGGGTTCATGGCGCCCGAGCAGGTGAGGGGCGACCGGGTCACCGCCGCGGCCGACGTCTTCTGCCTCGGCTCCGTCCTCGCGTACGCGGTCACGGGTGCCCTGCCCTTCGGCGCGGTCGGCAGCGGGGCCCACGCCATGATGTTCCGCATCGCCCAGGAGGAACCCGACCTGACAGGGATCCCGGAGAGCCTGGCCGGCCTCGTCCGCGACTGCCTCCACAAGGACCCGGCCCAGCGGCCTACACCGGAACAGATCCTGGCGCGTACGGGGGTGTCGGCGGACGCCGTCGCGGCCGGGACCGGCGGATACGAGCGGGACACCTGGCTGCCGGGCGCGCTGGTCGCCCAACTGGGGCGGCACGCGGTGCGGTTGCTGGAGATGGAGGCTGAGGCTGACGAGGTCGAGGTCGAGGTCGAGGTCGAGGTGGAGGTCGAGGTCGGGGAGGCGGCGGGCCGCGGGGCGGAGCCGGACGATGTACCGCCCGAGCACGCACCGCCCGCCGAACCGCCCGCCCGTTCAGGCAGCCCCGCTCAGGGACACCCTCACCCCCAGCACCGTCCGCAGTCCTTCGCCGCCACCCCCGGCGACAGCCAGAGGCCCCCTGTCTGGCCCGGGGACCCGGCGCTCGAAGAGCCCGCTGTGCCGGCCGCGTGGAGCACGACACCCTCCGGCCCGCCTCCGTCGTACGGAGTGGGGCACACAGAGGCGCGGAGCAGGAGATCACGCCTGTCGTTGGCACTCGGCGTCGCCGCGCTGGTCGTCGCCCTCGGGGCCGGCGCGTCCATCGTCGCCCTGCTGAACGGCGACGAAGGCACCCCGGCCACGCCGCCCCCGAGCCCCACACCGACCTCGCCGCCGGCCGGTGCCGTACCGTCCGGCTTCCTCGGCACCTGGACCGCCTCGATCGACACCTCCACGGGCCACAACACGCGTCAACTGACCATCAGGCAGGGCGGGGTGGGCGACAGGGTGCTGACCCTGGTCGCCGACGGTCCCACGGCTTCCACGGGCACCTACCACTGCGTGTTCGTCGCCGCCCTGTCCGAACAGCCCGCCAAGGGCGGCCTGTTGAGGATCGCCCCGTCCCAGGTCACCGTCGGCGAACAGTCCTCCGCCTGCACCCCGGGCGCCGCTTCCACGCTCACTCTCCGCAAGGACGGCACGTTGGAGCGGGCGACGGAGGGCAACGGAGGGAAGCTGACGTACGAGAAGGAGAGCTGAACGCCGACGTCGGCATGTGGGCGACTTCTGGCCAATTAATGGCGGAGACTGCGCCCTGTGTGAACACTTTCCTCACACGTCCCACACAGGTAACTCCCGCCGTGAGCACGTCATTTGCACGTGCCGTGCGGTGAATCGTCGGGCAAGTGGTTTTGCCGTTCCGCGTTCCGGACCCCGAGGTCGGCTCTTGCCGCGCCCTGTTGGCCTGTGGCTATGGTGAGCGCCGCGCCGACGTCAGGGACTTGACCACCCTGCCGTGTGATGCGCGCACGTCATTCGGCGGCCGGGGGGACTGTGCCGCCACGGGGGATTGGTTCGTCATGCCGCGATGCCGGCTCGTTGTGCACGCCTGCCCGACCGCTGCTGTCTGCGGTCCTTGTTCCCGCACGGGGACGGCGGGCTGACCCGCGCGCGTCCCACCGCCTCTTCGGGAGGTCACCCCTGCCTGCCCTCACTCGCTTTCTGTGAAGGATCTGCTTTTGCGCTTCAGACCGGGCTTGTTCGGCCTCAGATCACGAACCTCCGCGACGCTGACCTCCGCTGTCACCTCCGTCGCCGCCCTGGCCGTCCTTGGTGGGATGGTCGTCCAGCCCGGCCTGCTCGGCCGGGACGCCACGCAGCCTGTCGCCGCGACGGGCGACTCGTACGACGGCTTCGACTCCAAAGCGGCTGAGCAGCTGCGCGACGACCAGTGTGTGGCCGCCTACGGTCTGCGCAAGGGCGGGCCCAACCTGTTCGCCCTCGCGCAGAACGCCGTAGGGCTGCCCGCCGATCAGCTCCACCAGAAGCTCCGCCGGGATCTCTCGGACGCCAACTCCCCGCTGCACCAGGCCTTCGGCGCGGACAGCGCCGGCACCGACCAGTGGGTCAAGAAGGTCGATGACCAGGAGTTGGCGTTCGTCAACGCCGTCAGCGGCTTGACTTCCTACCCTGGCGAACCGCGCGGAAAGTTCGAGATCCTCGACCAGACCGGGCTGCTTCCGTGGCTGTGGCAGTCGTACAGCAGCTCGGTCGACCTGTTCTCCCCGTTCTACGATCCGTCGCCCACCGCCGACGACAGGACCAAGGCCGCCGCGCTCGCGATCGGCGACCCGCTGTACACCACCGGAGGAACACCGGAGGAGCAGCAGGCGTGGAAGCTGTGGAAGAAGAACTCGGGGAAGATCGAACCCGATGTGCTGTTCGTTCCCCGGGTGTTCGCCGATGACGCCCGGATCTTCCTGGCCTCCGGCGGCTTCCCTCGCACCGCGCCGGCCCCGGGCACCCCGGAGTTCCGTATCGCGGTCGAGGACCTGAAGGCCCGCTTCGCGTCGTGCGCGTGGCACGCCCCGATCGACCCGAACCGGGTTCTCGGCAAGGAGGTTGCACAGGCCTCCGTCGAGTGGCAGCAGGAGATCGCCGCACAGGCCGCGCAGCGGCAACAGATCCTCAGCTCCGGCCTCAACGCCACGAACGCCTTGCGGGACGGCACGTTCGCCCTGGGCCAGATCCTCGGTCAGTCATGGCTCGCGGACTACTCCACCCGCTGGCAGGACTACTGGTCCGCGGGCGGGCTGGGCTGGATCGGCGACAGCCATGTGACGATCGAGGTACCGGGCGCGAAGGGCAACTGCCTGGACGTCCAGGGCAGTGGCAAGACCAACGGCACTCCGGTCCAGATCTTCACCTGCAACGGCGGGGCGTCCCAGCAGTGGACGCTTGAGGGCAAGGAGGACGACCTCCACCTCCGCAATGTCGGCTCGCAGAAGTGCCTGGACGTCGCCGGAAACGCCTCTGCGAACGGCACGAAGATCCAGATATCGGACTGCTACAAGTCCGCCGGGCAGTCGTGGAAGGGCGACGTCCGTGCCACCTCGCCCCTGAAGAGCGTCACCACGGGCAAGTGCCTCGACCTGAGCGCGTTCACCAAGAGCACTGACGCGCGGCTGCTGGAGTGCAAGAACGCCGACTCACAGAAGTTCCTGATCAAGCCGTCCGGCCACAAGGGCACGGACAGCCCCCTGTACCCGGACAAGGCCGAGTTCGACAAGGCGAAGAAGATCGTCACCGACGCCCAGGTGGCGGCGAAGAAGCAACTGGCCGCGATCAGGACCCAGTTGGAGAACGCCAAGAAGTCCGCCACCGCGTCCGACGCCGCCGAGCAGGCCGCGTACGGCATCGCGGACGCCGCCGGTGCGCCGAGGGGCCGTGGGCTTCTGGTCGGTCAGCAGAAGGCGCAGGTGACCAAGGGGACGGTGGCGGCGCTGACGGCGACGGTGAAGGCCGGCGAGACCGCCGAGGCCGCGACCAGGGCTGCCGCGGGTGACAGCGCGACGATCGCGCAGCGGGCTCAGGCCCAGGCCGCGCAGGTCAACGCGGAGTTCCGTAAGGAGGCCGCGCACACGGCCGAGTTGCAGGCGAAGGCCGCGGCGGACGCGGCCAAGGTGCACCGGGACAACGCGAAGAAGGACAAGGAGACGGCGGAGGCGAAGCTGGGCGCCGCGCTGAAGGCGGAAACCGACGCGAAGGCGGCTGCCGCCGACGCGCGCGCCAAGCGGCTCGCGGCCGAAGCCGAGGAGAAGACGGCCAGGGCGGAGAGGGACACCGCCACCGCCAAGCAGATCGAGGCCAACCAGCACAAGCGGACCGCGCAGACCGAGGCCGCGAACGCGAAAGACGCCCAGCAGAAGGCCGAAGCCGCCGGCGCGACCGCGGTCGCGCGGAAGAACGACGCGGTGACGGCCCGCGACGAGGCCCGCGACTTGCGGGACGACGCCTGGGACGCCGAGCAGAAGGCGGACGCCTCCCGGGCGAAGGCGGACGCGAAGGAGGCGTTCGCCCAGGCCCACGAGTCCGACAGCAACGCGGGGGAGTCCAGGGCGGCAGCGGACGCGGCCTCCGCGCACGCGGACGACGCCGAGGCAGCCGCCGGCCGTTCCCGGGCCGCGGCGGACGCCGCCACCCAGGCGGCAGCCGAGGCGGACGCCGCCGCCACCCGCGCCGAGGCAGCCGCCAAGCGTGCCCGCTCGAACGCGGACGCCGCCCAGGCCGCCAAGCTGAGGGCCGACGCGGCCGTCGCCACCGCGACCAGCGCCGTGGCCGACGCCATCACGGCGTCCCAGCACGCCTCCTCCGAGGCCAGGACGGCCGTCGAGCTGGCGGACGAGGCGGAGACGCTGGCCAGGACCGCCATGTCCCAGGCCGACGAGGCGAACAAGGAGACCGCCAAGGCCCTGGCCGCCTCGGCGAAGGCCGCGGGCTTCGCCCATGTCACCGCGCAGGCCGCGGTCGACGCGGGCAACGCCGCATCCCAGGTCGCCAAGCCGGCCAACGACGCGATCGAACTCGGCTCCCCCTACGTCACCACCGACTCGGCCGCCGGCCTGGTCGTGCTGGCCGGTCAGGGGGCGAAGTCGATCGCCGACCAGCAGCAGGCCGTCGCCGACGCCCACGCCAAGAACGCGCAGGCGGAAGCAGCCGCGGCCAAGAACCTCGCCGAACAGGCGACCGGCGACACGAAGATCGCCTACCAGTACGCGGCCAACGCCGCAGCCCACGCGGCGACCGCCCGTACCTACTCCAAGGAGGCCCTCGGCTACGCGGCCGACGCCGCCAAGGCCGCCTCACAGGCATCGGCGTCCCTCGCCCGCACCGTCGAGTACGACCGACAGGCCACCGTCGACGCGACCGCCGCCGACCAGGCAGCCGGGCGCGCCGAGGGCTACGCCAAGGACGCCCGAGCCGCCGCCGACCAGGCCGCCCTCGACGCCCAGGCCGCTCGCGACGCCGCAGCCGCGGCGGAACAGTCCGCCAAGGACGCCCGAGCCGCAGCCGACCGCGCGGACGCAGCCGCCACGGAAGCGGAACAGGCGGCGAAGGACGCGCTGAAGTACGCGCAGGAGGCGCAGCAGGCCGCGGACAGGGCGGAAAAGGCGGAGGCCAACAAGGGACGCTCCGAGGGGTCCGGTACAGGCATTCCCGGGGTGTTCGCCGTTCCGGACGAGTCCACCGTCGAGATCGTCAGCTCGAAGCAGATCGGCATCTGCCCCGGGATGCCGGATGCGGCCTTCCTGGGCTGCGACGCGAAGTTCGACCTGGTCGTCACCTACGAGGCCGACTTCTACCTGTGCACCGACGACCAAGCCGAGGCCACGGCCGACGGGTGTCCGAAGCGGGCGTGGAATTTCCTCCAGCGGTCGACGCTGAAGAACATCAAGATCGACGGCTGGACGCACAAGTTCTCCGGTAAGGACATCGTCCGCGCCGGATGGCAGAAGCTCTTCGGTGATGTGGCCGGATCGATCCTGTTCTCTGTCTTCGCCGAAGACCTGATGGACTGCTGGCACGGCGACAAGACCGCCTGCGCCTGGAGCCTCGCCACGTATGTCCCGGTCGAAGGCCTCCTCGCCCCGATCGCGCGTGCCGTCAAGGCTCTCGACGCGGCAGCCAAGACGGGTATCGGCTTCGTGGACGCGTACAAGGCCCTGCGTTCCCTCGGTCTGTCGAAAGAGGCCATCGCCGGCATCAGCAAGGCGCAGTTTCTGCGGCTGAGAGCAACTTGTCTGACGGTTCTGGCCCCGTCCAAGACGCGCGCGATGCTGCCTGACGGCGGTGCGAGGCGGATCAGCGCGGCCCGCAGTGCCAAGTGCCCGGATTACGTCGACGTAGCGCCAAGCGGATTTGGAATCGTTGCAGGCATCGACGATGCCGGCCTTGTCTCTATAGCCGTTAAGAAAGGCCCGGGTACGCCGAGTGGCGGCGAAATGTTCAACGCCGCCCTTGCGCACTTTGGCAACAAGGTCAAGGGAGTGAAGGCGTACTGGCAGAACGGTGGAGAACTCAGCGACAACCTCAACTCCTTCAATAAGGCCGTGCGGAGTGGCGAATACGCATCACTTGAGGAAGCCGCACTTCGAGGAACGTTCACGGGTAAGATGTCTTCGAAGTCAGGGTTCACGAACGTGGAAATAATTGAACTTCGAGGAATGCTGGGCGAGTACACCGAGGTTGGTGTGATCTTCTCTTAGGATGCCGTCCGCAATATTTGCCAGATGGTGAGCGTGTGTGAGGGTGGGTTTCACGCGAAGTGAGACCTGCCCTCACGCCGCAATAGTGCTCAGGGTAGAGCGGAAAGCTAGGTGCGAGATGGGTGACCTGGAAAATATTGCAGCCGAACTGAGGGTGGCTCATTCGGAAGGCAAGGGTGCAGTGGAACTGGCTTTGCTTTCCAGGGAAAAGTTGGGTTCGGCGTTCGGTGCCATCTCTTTCATTGCCGTATTCCGTATTGCGTTTGATGTTCCGCTTCCTGTTCTTCAGCGAGCGCAAGCGTGGGGGCGGTTTGGCGGGGGAGGCGTCCAGATTTCTGACCAAGAGTTTTCCGCTCTCCTGTCGCCCTGGCTCACCGACTAATGTTGTTCTCTAACGTCCGGCGGCGATCGCGAGTTGGCGTTTGACTGTCTTGCTGACGTCGCAGTGGGTTGAGCAACGCACCTCAAGCTGTTCAGGGTCCGGTTCGACGACCCGGGCTCACTCGGGACCGCCTAATGCCGCACCGGCGTGAGCCTCCAGCCGCCAAATGGGACGCACTAAATGGGTGATGTGACGCCGGAGTTCGCCGGTTCCGAGATATTCCGATCCGACAGGTATTTCAAGGTCTGGCAATACACCGTCGGTCATCGAAGACTGATCCTCCGCAGTAGCCGGGACAGGCCGCCGGACACCCGGATCGAAATCTACTTCGCCAACGTCGATCTCATGCTTCTCCGTCCCAGTTACGACGGCTTGGTCATCCGCCGGGCCGACGACGAGGAATGCCGGCAGGTAGGCCTCGATCACGGGGTGGAAGTCGAGCCCGGCAGTCTGTTCTTGCTGGGTGGTGGCCTGAGGAGCTTCGTCGTTTCGGCACCTCCACAGTGGCAGGAGGACGAGGGCGAGATGAACGATCCATCGTGGTTCGGCCCTCTGCCGGGAACGCGCTGAGACTGGTCGGGAGGCCCCTTCACGAAGGGGCCTCCCGACGCGGCCTGGCGACCCCGGTATCCGCCGAACCCCCGGTCGGCAGCCATGTGGTGTGCATCGTGAAGCCGCCGTTCGCGGGGGCGGGTTCTTCGGCCGCATCCACCTACCTCACCGCGCCTCCGGCGGCCTCTGCCGAGGCATGTTCGGGCGGGCTCCCGGGGCGACCCCGAACCGGCCCTGGTGCACCGTCGCGTCCTGCCGGGGCATTCCCATCCCCGCCGACTGGATGCCCAGCGGCGCGGACCCCGTGCGGAACTCCACCATCCAGTCCGCCGTCTCCGCCCGGATCAGCTCCGTCACGTCCTCCGAGAACCTCCGCAGCACCCCGAGGCACCGGTCGGCGGCCTCGCCCGCCGTTCCCTCCGTCGGCCCCAGGACCTCTCGCACGCTCTCCGACGCCCAGTCGAACTGCAGCACCTGAAGCCGCCGCTGCACGGCCTGCGCGGTGGCCACGTCCCTTATCCACCCCGAGGTGACCCCGAAGAACCGGTCGGCGGCCACGCATGCCACCGCGACCAGCATCGCCAGGTATCCCCAGGGGGCGACCCCGCCCATCACCCCGGTGAGATCGAGCAGCGGCAGCGCGGCCCCGGCGACCGCCCCGAGCGCGGCGCCCGTACGCAGTGCCCGGGCCCCCCGCCGTTTCCAGACGCGGTCGGCGAGGTACCAGGCCGCCGTCTCCAGGGCCCCCTGCTCCACCCACCGGTACAGCTCGTCGAGGCGTGGCGCGGGCTCGCCCCAGTCGCCGAGGGGGAAGGGCCGGCCGGTCAGGTCCCCGGGCCGCAGCCCGGGGAAGCCCAGCTCGGGGGGACCTTCGCTCCGCCCGTCGTGGGGCGGTCTCTGCGGCGGCCCCTCGGGCTGCATCTCCGGCTGGCTCACCCGGCACTCCCTTAGCTGAGCAGACTGACCACATCACCGTGCGTGACACCGTAAGACGCCCGTGTGACGTCTGATGCCGGTGTAAAGCTGTCGCGCCGCCCCCTTCCTACCGCCCAACGGGTGGCGGTGACCGGGCTTTCGTTTCTTTTCCGCTCGGAAGAGGCCCTTGATCAGGTATAGGCCAAAGGACCGGCTCACTCGAAAGAGTGCTGGAGCGATGGCCTACCCGACCACGTAGGCTCGTGCCGAACGCCGAATTTCGCGCGCATGACTCGCGCGCATGACTACGGACGACGAGGAGCTGATCGTGATCCCCGGTGGTGGCCAGCCCAACATGCAGCAGCTGCTCCAGCAGGCCCAGAAGATGCAGCAGGACCTGGCGAACGCGCAGGAGGAGCTGGCGCGGACCGAGGTCGACGGGCAGGCGGGCGGTGGTCTCGTCAAGGCGACCGTGACGGGCGCCGGCGAACTGCGGGCCCTCAAGATCGACCCGAAGGCGGTCGACCCGGAGGACACCGAGACCCTCGCCGACCTGGTCGTGGCGGCCGTACAGGCGGCGAACGAGAACGCGCAGCAGCTCCAGCAGCAGAAGCTGGGCCCGCTGGCCCAGGGTCTGGGCGGTGGCGGAAGCGGCATCCCGGGCCTGCCGTTCTGACGTTCGCCCCACGCGCCCCCCGTCCCGTCTTCCTCAGGTGGGCGGCGGCCAACTACGGTACGTACAGCAGGAAAGACGGAACCGTGTAAGGAAGCACCGAAGCACCGAAGCACCCAGGAAAGGCAGTCCGTTGTACGAAGGCGTGGTCCAGGACCTCATCGACGAACTGGGGCGGCTCCCCGGCGTCGGTCCCAAGAGCGCGCAGCGGATCGCCTTCCACATCCTCCAGGCGGAGCCGACGGACGTACGGCGCCTCGCGCACGCCCTCCTCGAAGCGAAGGCGAAGGTCCGCTTCTGTGTGACCTGCGGGAACGTGGCGCAGGAGGAGCTGTGCAACATCTGCCGCGACCCGCGCCGGGACACGACGGTCATCTGTGTCGTCGAGGAGTCCAAGGACGTCGTGGCGGTCGAGCGGACGCGTGAGTTCCGGGGCAAGTACCACGTCCTGGGCGGCGCGATCAGCCCGATCGAAGGGGTGGGCCCGGACGACCTCCGTATCAGGGAACTGCTGACCCGCCTCGCGGACGGCACGATCACGGAACTGATCCTGGCCACCGACCCGAACCTGGAGGGCGAGGCCACAGCGACGTACCTCGCCCGCATGATCAAGCCCATGGGCCTCAAGGTCACCCGCCTGGCCAGCGGCCTCCCTGTGGGTGGCGACCTGGAATACGCGGACGAGGTCACCCTTGGCCGCGCCTTCGAGGGGAGACGACTTCTAGATGTCTGACGCCACGCTGCACGACACGGCGCAGGACCCCGACGACTTCGCGGTCCAGATCGCCGACCAGGTGGAGAGCTTCCTGGTGGCCGTCACCGAGGTGGCGAAGGGCGACGAGCCGGACTCGGCGGTCCCCTTCCTCCTTCTGGAGGTCTCCCAGCTCCTGCTGGCGGGCGGTCGCCTCGGCGCGCACGAGGACATCCTCCCGGACGAGCGCTACGAGCCCGACATGGGCCCGGAACCGGACGTGGACGACATCCGCGAACGCCTGGCGCTGATGCTGGACCCGGTGGACGTCTACTCGGAGGTCTTCGACCCCTACGAGCCCCGCAAGGCCCCGGTCCCGGCCCGTATCTCCGACGACCTGGCCGACGTCATCGCCGACCTCCGCCACGGCATGGCCCACTACCGCGCGGGCCGCACCACGGAGGCCATGTGGTGGTGGCAGTTCTCCTACTTCTCCAACTGGGGTTCGACGGCGTCCGCGACCCTGCGCGCGCTGCAGTCGCTGGTCGCCCATGTCCGCCTGAACCAGCCCCTGGCGGAACTGGACGGCCTGGACACGGACCAGGAACTCGGCGACGAGACCCTGGCCGAGGAGGCCGGCAAGGTGATGGAGGAGGAGATCGCGGAGCCGCTGGGGCTGCGGACGGCGAAGTAGCGTCCACGTCCGCTCCGCCGCCCGGACCCGCCCGGACCCGCCCGGACCGGCAACCGGGTCATCAAGACCGTCGCCCGCGACGCCTACGGCTTCCGCAACCCCGGCAACCAGTGCTTACGTACCGAACTGTCGGTACCGCACGTGTCCGCTTGGCTGTAGCAGGGAGTTGAACGTGCAGGACATGGTTGTCGACCCCGTTGCCCACAATCGGGCAGCCTGGGACAAGTGTGTCCAAGAGGGCAACGAGTGGTCGAGGCCGGTGAGTGCTGAGGATGTCGAGCGCGCCCGCCTGGGCGACTGGTCGATTGTTCTCATCGGGCGTGAGCCGGTCGACCGTTCCTGGCTGCCGACGGACCTGACCGGCAAGGACGTGTTGTGCCTGGCCTCCGGCGGTGGCCAGCAGGGTCCGATCCTCGCCGCCGCAGGGGCGCGGGTCACCGTGTTCGACAACTCACCCCGCCAGCTCGGCCAGGACCGGATGGTGGCGGCGCGCGACGGACTCGAGCTGCGCACCGTCCTGGGCGACATGCGCGACCTCAGCGCCTTCGGCGACGCGACATTCGACGTCGTGGTCCATCCGGTCTCCAACCTGTTCGTACCAGGCTTGGCACCGGTGTGGCGTGAGTGCTTCCGCGTCCTGCGACCGGGCGGAACTCTGCTCGTGGGCTTCCTCAACCCTGATGTGTACTTGTTCGACCACGAGGCGCTCGACGAGCGCGGCGAGCTGATCGTCGTGCACAAGCTGCCCTACAGCGATGTCACGCAGTACTCCGCCGAGGAACGCGCCACGAAGTTCGGCGCGGATGCCCCTCTTGAATACAGCCACACCCTCGCCGACCAGATCGGCGGGCAACTCGCCGCGGGGTTCGTCCTCACCGGCTTCGCGGAAGCGCCGCACCAATCCAACGCATCCGCTCAATACATGTCGCACTATTTTGCGACGCTGGCGGTCAAGCCGGGCTGACCCCCACTAACTTCGCTGAGCCCTCCGGCCCCCGTCCGGCGCGTCCACGGCACGCAGGACCGCGTCGGCCACCGCCTCCACCGGCCGTCCGTCACCCGAGTCCACGACGCGGGCCGGGTCCAGGCCCAGCCCGGCCAGCTCGGCCCGCATGAGGGACTGGTAACGGGCGCTGCGGGCAAGGAACTTGTCCATCAGGTGTCGTTCCCCGGCCGTCGCCTGCGCGTAGCGCCCGGCCCGGTGCACCCGGGCTCGTACGACGGTGTCCTCGGCCGCGAGCCATACGGCGGCCGTGTGGGGGACGGTGAGCACCGCGACACGGGCGGGCCAGAGGGCCGACCCCTCAAGGACCAGGCCGCCCGGCCCGGCCGCGTGTTGGGCGATCAGCTCCTCGATCCGGGGCCACAGCCGTTCGTAGTGGTCCAGGACCGAGGAGACCAACTCCTCGACGGTGAGCGAGCGATAGTGCTCGGCGACATGCTCCGGCACTTCCCGACCCGGCGTACGCCACGGCCGTCCCGGATGCCGCGCCAGCCCGTCGGTCGACCGGCAGGCGAACCCCAGCCGTTCCGCGACGACTTGGGCGACGGCCGACTTCCCGGCGTTCGACGTGCCCCCGATCAGCACCACCCGCACATCACCCATGGAGAAACCTTAGGACTCCAGAGACCCTCGGGCTCCGGGGCTGCCCGCCAGGTCCAGCAGCAGCCTTTGTCTCGGAGCGTGATCGAGTCATCGCCGTACGTGAGTTGGAGTCTTCCTTCCCGACCCCTGTACGTCCCTTGCACGGGTGCTAACCAGCGGAAAGCGAAGCTGGAGTCACTTCCACCGCAGGAGCTGCGGAGGAGGTGAACCCCCCTCACCCGTACAGGAGTTGCGATGAACCGCAAGACCCGCATACGCGCCGCCCTCGTCACGGCCACCGCCCTTGTCACCGCAGCGACGGTGACGGCCGGTGTCAGCGTGGCGGGTGGCGAGCAGGCGAAGAAGCCCACCAAGAAGCAGATCGCCGCCCTCTTCGACGGCTGGAACAAGACCCTCCAGACCGGCGACGCGGAGAAGGTCACCGACCGGTACGCGAAGGACGCGGTGCTGCTGCCGACCGTCTCCAACAAGATCCGGACCAACCACGCCGAGATCGAGGACTACTTCGACCACTTCCTGCTGAACAAGCCGGTCGGCAAGAAGATCAAGTCGTACATCAACATCCTGGACGACAACTCGGCGATCGATGCCGGCTCCTACTACTTCATCCTCACCGACCCGAAGACCGGCGAGAAGAGGAGGGTCGACGCCCGCTACACGTACGAGTACGAGAAGCGGGGCGGCCAGTGGCTGATCGTCAACCACCACTCCTCGATGATGCCCGAGGGCTGATCAGCCCGGTCAGGCCAGTTCAGCCAAGTGGACAGGTCAGCCGGTGCTCTTCCGAGTTGCCGAGCGCAGGCTGATCACCACGCACAACCCGCCCCCGGGCGCGTCCGCCAGGGCAACCGTGCCGCCGTCGTCCGTCACCAGTTGTCTGACGACGGCGAGGCCGAGGCCCGAGCCGGAGCGCCCGGTGAGGCCCTGGCCGCGCCAGAAGCGGTCGAAGGCACGGGACTTCTCGGCGTCCGACATACCGGGACCCCCGTCCGCCACCGTCAACTCCATCTCGTCGCCCCGGGGTTGTGCCCGTACGGTGATCGTCCCGCCGTCCGGTGAGACCTCCAGGGCGTTCGACAGCACGTTGTCCAGTACCTGGTCCAGGTGACCGGGGCTGGCCAGCACAAGCAGCCGGTCGTCGACACTCCCCCTGAGCGCGATGGTGACTCCGCGCTCGTCGGCGGCCGGCCTCCACACCGACAGGCGTTCGGCCACGATGTCCCTGAGGGACAGCGGCTCCGCCGCAGTGACCTTCGCCTCGGCCCGGGCCAGCACCAGCAGCCCGTTGACCAGACGGCTCATCCGGACCACCTCGGCGGTCGCCTGCTCCACGTCCTCCCGTACGAACTCGTCGTCGGTGCCGTCCGCGATGTTGTCCAGCGACAGGCGCAACGCCGTGAGGGGGGTACGGAGTTGGTGCGAGGCGTCCGCCACGAAGATCCGCTGCGAGGCGACCAGCGTGTCCAGGCGTTCCGCACCCTGATTGAGGGTGCGGGCCAGCGTCTGGGTCTCCGGCGGGCCCGTCACCGGTGAGCGTGCGGTCAGGTCACCGTCGCTGAACTTGCTTGCCATGCTGTTGAGTTCACGCAGGGGAGCGGTGATGCGGCGGGCGGCGTACGCGCCGATCGCGGCGGCGGCGGCCAGCACCAGTACGGCGAGCCCCGCCCGGAAACCCCAGATGCTCCACAGCCGCTTGGTCATGTCCGACGTCGAGTACACGATCCGGACGGCCGACTCCCCCTGCGCGGGGACGGTGACCGTCAGATGCTTGCCCCAGATGAAGTCGGAACCCCAGTCGGTAGTGCCTTCGTTGTCCCGTACGGCCCGGTCCAGGGCGGCGTCCGCCTCGGGCCTCGGCAGTTTCGCGGCGCAGCTGTCGGTGGCCACCTGAACCCTGCCGAGCGTCTCGCGGTCGTACGCCTTGGCCACCTTCTCCAGGGCCTCGCACGAGATCCTGTCGCCGTTGCCGAGGAGTAGCGCCATGGTCTGGGCCTCGCGCTGGACGGACACCTTCGTGTCGTCGCGCAGCTGCTTGGTGAGCGTGAAGGCGACCGGCACCGTGAACAGGAAGATGGCCACCGCGACGAGCAGGATGTAACTCCGGATGAGCTGACGGTTCACGAGGGCTCAGCGTCCTTGACGATCTCGTTCGTTTCGTCCTTCTCGTTCTTGACGATCTCCAGGCGGAAGCCGACGCCCCGTACTGCCTCGATCGCGATCGCGCCCGTCAACTTCCGCCGCAGCGCCGCCACATGGACGTCGAGGGTCTTCGTCGGCCCGAACCAGTTCGCGTCCCAGACCGCCTCCATGATCTGCTCGCGCGACATCAGCGCGCCCGGCTCCTCGGTGAGGAAGGCCAGCAGGTCGTACTCCTTGGGGGCGAGGGCGACCTCGTCGCCGTCCAGGCGGACGCGGGCGGCCTTGCGGTCGATCGTCAGGCGGGTGCCGTACCGGTCGGGGCCGGCATCGGCGGCCCGGTCGCGCGGCTGGACGCGCCTCATCACCGCTCTTATGCGCGCGATGACCTCTCGTACGCCGAAGGGCTTGGAGACGTAGTCGTCCGCGCCGAGTTCCAGTCCGACCACCCGGTCCGTCTCGTCGCTGCGCGCGCTGATGACGATGATCGGGACGTCACCGCGTGCGCGCAGCGCCTTGCAGACGTCCAGGCCGTCGGTGTCGGGCAGGCCGAGGTCGAGCAGGACGACGTCGTACGGGTCGGTGTGGCTGAGCGCCGCGCCGCCCGTGGACACCCACGCGACCTCGAAGCCGTAGCGCAGCAGGCCGCGACGGAGTGACTGGGCCACCGGTTCATCGTCTTCCACCAGGAGTACGCGCACAGCCGAACCTTAGCCCGCAGTCCTTGAAACTTAATTCACAGTCGTGACGCGTATGACGCGTATTCGATGGCGAGGTGGGCATGTGCCGTCCGGAGTGGCCGAAGATCGTTGCGATGAGCGGGACATCTCACCATGCGATACCCCGAAGGGGGAATTCGGCCGCTCGTTAGACTGAGCCGACCGCAGACGGACTGAGCGAGGAGCGCACGTGGGCCTTGTCGTGCAGAAGTACGGAGGCTCATCCGTAGCCGATGCCGAGGGCATCAAGCGTGTCGCCAAGCGAATCGTGGAAGCGAAGAAGAACGGCCATCAAGTGGTCGTCGTCGTTTCCGCGATGGGCGACACGACGGACGAGCTGATCGATCTCGCCGAACAGGTGTCTCCGATGCCTGCCGGGCGTGAGTTCGACATGCTGCTGACCGCCGGAGAGCGGATCTCCATGGCGCTGCTGGCCATGGCGATCAAGAACCTGGGTCACGAGGCCCAGTCGTTCACCGGCAGCCAGGCAGGTGTCATCACCGACTCGGTCCACAACAAAGCGCGGATCATCGACGTCACGCCGGGGCGCATCCGGACCGCGCTGGACGAGGGCAACATCGCCATCGTCGCCGGGTTCCAGGGCGTCAGCCAGGACAAGAAGGACATCACCACGCTGGGGCGGGGTGGCAGCGACACGACGGCCGTCGCGCTGGCCGCCGCCCTCCACGCCGAGGTGTGCGAGATCTACACGGATGTCGACGGTGTGTTCACCGCCGACCCGCGCGTGGTGAAGAAGGCCCGGAAGATCGACTGGATCTCCTCCGAGGACATGTTGGAGCTGGCCGCGTCCGGCTCCAAGGTGCTGCTCCACCGGTGTGTGGAGTACGCCCGTCGTTACGACATCCCGATCCACGTTCGCTCGTCCTTCTCCGGACTGCCGGGCACCTGGGTCAGCAACGAGAATCCCAAGTCGCAAGGGGACCAGCAGGTGGAGCACGCCATCATCTCCGGAGTCGCCCACGACGTCTCCGAGGCCAAGATCACGGTCGTCGGCGTCCCGGACAAGCCGGGCGAGGCCGCGGTGATCTTCCGCGCGATCGCGGACGCGGAGATCAACATCGACATGATCGTGCAGAACGTGTCGGCCGCGTCGACCGGTCTCACGGACATCTCCTTCACCCTCCCCAAGTCCGAGGGCCGCAAGGCCATCGACGCCCTGGAGAAGGCGAAGGGCGGGATCGGCTTCGACTCGCTGCGCTACGACGACCAGATCGGCAAGATCTCGCTGGTCGGCGCGGGTATGAAGACCAACCCGGGCGTCACCGCGTCCTTCTTCCAGGCGCTGGCCGACGCGGGCGTGAACATCGAGCTCATCTCGACCTCCGAGATCCGCATCTCGGTGGTCACCCGTGAGGACGACGTCCCGGGGGCCGTCCGCGCCGTGCACTCGGCCTTCGGCCTCGACTCCGACAGCGACGAAGCCGTCGTCTACGGAGGCACCGGCCGCTGATGGCTCCGCCCCGATCGACCGCGACCGGGTCGACTACCGCGCCCCGGTCGGCCGCCGTGGGCGGATCGGTCGGTCCTCGGCCGGTCGTGTCCGGATCAGCCGCGTCCCGGTCGGCCGGGTCCGGGTCGACTACCGCGCCCCGGTCGGCCGCCGTGGGCGGATCGGTCGGTCCTCGGGCGGTCGTGTCCGGATCGGCCGTGCCCCGGTCGACCGGGTCCGGATCGGTTGCTGTGCCCCGGTGGGCCGCCGCGAGCGGGTCCGGCGGTCCTCGGGTGGCCGTGTCGCGATCAGCCGCGTCCCGGTCCGCCGCGCGGCCCACGCTCGCGGTCGTGGGAGCGACCGGTGCCGTCGGCGCCGTCATGCTCCGGATCCTGTCCCAGCGCGCGGACGTCTGGGGCGAGATCCGTCTCGTCGCCTCCCCCCGCTCGGCCGGCCGCAAGCTGGCCGTGCGCGGCGAGGAGGTCGAGGTGGTGGCGCTGTCGGAGGAGGCCTTCGACGGCGTCGACGTCGCCATGTTCATCGTGCCCGACGACATCGCCGAGCGGTGGGCGCCGGTCGCCGCCGCCAAGGGCGTCGTCGTGATCGACGACTCGGGCGCCTTCCGGATGGACCCGGACGTGCCCCTCGTCGTCCCCGAGGTCAATCCGCACGCCGTACGGCAGCGTCCGCGCGGGATCATCGCCAACCCGCACTGCACGACCCTGTCGATGATCGTCGGCGTGGGCGCGCTGCACGCCGAGTACGGCCTGCGCGAGCTGGTGGTCTCCACGTACCAGGCGGTGAGCGGGGCGGGCCGGGCCGGCGTGGACACCCTGCGCCGGCAGCTGTCCCTGGTCGCCGGTACGGAACTGGGGACCAGCCCCGGAGACGTACGGCGGGCCGTGGGCGACGGGACGGGGCCGTTCCCGGAGCCGGTCGCGCTGAACGTCGTACCGTGGGCCGGTTCGGTCCGGGCGGACGGCTGGTCGTCGGACGAGATGCAGCTGCGGGACGAGACCCGCAAGATCCTCGGGCTGGCAAAGCTTCCCGTGGCCGTGACCTGCGTACGCGTGCCCGTCGTCACCGCGCACGCGCTGACCGTCCACGCCCGTTTCCAGGGCGAGGTCACCGTCGCCGGGGCCCGGGAGATCATCGCCACCGCGCCCGGGGTCGTGCTGTTCGACAACCCGGAGGCCGGGGAGTTCCCGACCCCGGTGGACGTGGTCGGGACGGACCCGACGTGGGTCGGCAGGATCAGGCGGTCGCTGGACGACCCGACCGCGCTGGAGCTGTTCGTGTGCGGGGACAACCTGCGCAAGGGCGCCGCGCTCAACACCGCACAGATCGCCGAGCTGGTGGCGGCCGAGCGGGCCTGACGGCACCCTCACGTTCCCCTGACGCCGACCTGACTATTCCCTGACATGCCCCGACCTGCCCTGACCTGCGGGTAACCCTCTGTTCTGATTCGTTGCGGTCTGTTGATCTTGTCGGAAATCACTCTGGTTACGGCAGAAAACGTTTGTAGGATCCAGATGAGATTGGCGAGAACGACGAGAAAAGAAGATTTGCTCCCCGCCGCCCGCAACCGCGCGGACGGCGGGGAGCGTCTTTGCGGTCGCCCTTCCGGGGCGTGGGACGTCGTGACCATGCGGGGGACGCGCGGTGACCATGGATTTAGGGGAAGAGCGGGACGCATGAGGGTGGCTGTGTCGGATGACGCAAAAGTGATGCCGGATGCGTACAACCCTGACGGGGGTACGCGTGTCCAACATGCGTGGCAGAGGTACTGGATTTCAGAGCGGCGACGCGCGGCACAGCCCTGCGTCCGCCCCGCCGACCCCGCGTGCCGGGTGCGCACGGCGGCATGCCGGTGATCGCGCCGATGCCCGCAGCGCGGCCGGCCCGCATACCCAACCAGCGCGACGGCGCCGACGAGAGCGCGGCGGCGGGGACGACGGTCGATCACCTGACCGAGACGTACCGCGCGCACTACCGCTCACTCCTCGGACTGGCCGCGCTCCTTCTCGACGACACCGCGTCCTGCGAGGACGTCGTCCAGGAGGCGTTCATACGGGTGCACTCGGCGCGCAAGCGCGTCCGTGACCCGGAGAAGACGCTCGCCTATCTGCGCCAGACGGTGGTGAACCTCTCCCGCTCCGCGCTGCGCCGCCGCATCCTCGGCCTGAAGCTCCTCTCCAAGCCGATGCCCGACATGGCGAGCGCGGAGGAGGGGGCGTACGACCTGCTGGAGCGCGACTCCCTCATCAGGGCGATGAAGGGACTGCAGCGCCGCCAGCGCGAGGTCCTCGTCCTGCGCTACTTCTCGGACATGACGGAGGCGCAGGTCGCCGAGACGCTGGGCATATCGCTCGGCTCGGTGAAGGCGTACGGCTCGCGGGGGATCGCCGCGCTGCGCATCGCCATGGAGGAACCGGTATGAGCGGCGATCAGGACCGGGAGCAGGGCCAGGACCGGGAGCAGGGCCAGGACCGGGAGCGGGACCAGCCCCAGGGACCGGACGAGCAGGGAGCCGAGGGGGCGGGACACGAGGAGTCGGACTCGGTCACTGCCGGGCGCGAAGGGCACGGGGATGCCGCCTCGGGGAGCGGCGGTTTCCGGACCGAGGAGTTCCGGGCCGGTAGAGTTCCGGTGAACGGGGCACGATCCAATGGGAGTTGGCGAGCCGGAGTCCACGGACCAGGCCGCCATGAGCAAGAGCACAAGCAATCGCACGCAGGGAACGGAATTGTGAATCACGGCCCCGACGACCAGAGCCTGGACGGGCTCGGCTCGGAAGAGCTGGCACTGCGCACGATGCTGCACCAGGCGGTGGGCGGAATCCAGCCGACCGACGCGGTGCTGGACCATCTCCGGCGCGCGGTACCCGCCCGACGGGCCCGCAAGCGGCACGCCGCCATAGGTATGGCCGCCGCCGCGCTCTTCATCGGCACGGCCATCCCGGCCCTGCTGCACGTCTCGAACGTCACCGGTGCCGCGTCCGACCCCTCCCTCATCGCGGGCCACGGCGCGCAGACCGAGGGGGGCAAGGACACCGGCAAGGGCCCGGACGGTGGCGAGAGCACCTCCGGGGGCGGCTCCGGCACGGTCAAGGACAAGCCGACGAGCAGCGCCTCCGGCGGCGCGACCAACCCGGACAAGGGCGGCGGCAGCGGCAGCACGACCGGCGGCGCCGATCCGACGACCAGCTCCGCGACGACGCCCACCTGCGACGCGACCCAGCTGGGATCGGCCACCGGTTCGGTCGGCAGCCCCGACGGCAGTGGCGCGGTCTACGGCACGTTCCGGGTCGTCAACGTCTCCGCCGCCGCCTGTACGGTCGGCGGCAACGGCACCGTGTCGCCGCTCGCGCAGGGCGCGGCGGACCAGTCGAAGCTGGGTGTCACCGACCATACGGCGGGGGACGCGGCCGGTAGCCTGCCCGACCCGTCCGCCTCGGTCAGCGGACTGGTGCTGGCGCCGGGTGCGGCTTACACCGTGCAGTTCGCCTGGGTGCCCTCGGAGACGTGCCCCACGACCGGCGGTACCACCGACGGCGGCAGCACGAGCGATCCCTCGGCGTCGCCGACGCCCACACCGAGCGAGAGCACCGACTCGGCCACGACCGGCACCAGCAGCGGCGACACCGGCACCTCGGCCCAGCTGTTCACGGAGGACGGCACCGCCGACGGCAGTGTGGCGGTGTCCTACACGGCGGAGGGCGGCTCGCCCACGGTGACGGCGACGGTGTCGAACGCGTGCGCGGGCACGGTGTACAGGACCGGTGTCATGGCGGAGAGCACGTAGTACCGGCGCGCCACCGGCGCCACTCAGCCGGAGCTCGGACGGAGGTCAGGCGGTGGCGCCTTCCCGCGCGGGTTCCGCCGCCGGCGTTTCGTCGGGCGGTGCGAGCCCCAGCTCCGCGTCCCGCGCGAACTCCGCCTCGCGGCGCACCAGCCGGAACCACATGAAGACGACGAAGCCGGCGAAGACGAACCACTCGCCGGTGTAGCCGAGGTTCTGGAACGCCTTCAGGTCGAGCCCGGTGTTCGCGGGCGCGGTCGCCGGTACGGCCTTCATCCCCGAGTCGCCCTTGTCGAGGGTGACCCAGGCGTCGTACACGTCGTACGGCACGAGGTTCACCAGTGAGGCCGCGCTGATCGCGCCGGTCTGCCCGGCCGGTAGCCCGCCTGCCGCGCTCACACCGTTGGACCCCGGCGTCTCGGACGCCTGGAGCGCACCGGTGACGGTGACCTCGCCGGTGGGCGGGGCGGGGGCCTTCGCGGGGTCGGCGGTACCGGGCAGCCAGCCGCGTACGACGGGCAGCGCCTTGCCCCCGTCCGTCCGCAGCAGCGTCAGTACGAAGTAGCCGTTCCGGTCGTCGAGCTGCCGGTCCGGGACGAGCAGTTGCCTGCCGTACCGCCCGGTGACGGTGACGCGTTCCCCGGAGGTCTTCTTGTCGACGGGCAGCAGCTCGGCGAGCGGCCGGGCGGCCTCGCCCTTCTCGGCGGAGACCTCCTCGGTGGCGGTCCTGTGGTCCTGCACCCGGTCCTCGAACCGGCTCAGCTGCCACGACCCCATGAACACGCAGAAGGGGATGGCGAGCAGCACGAAGACGTTGATCCCCCACCAACGGGGCGTCAGCAGAAACCGGTACACGCCTTCAAAGGTACGGTGCGGCCGTCCATGCCCGGTTCGCGGGGTCGGCCGGCCCTGTCAGTACCGCTCCGTCAGCTCCTTCAGGTGGTCCCGGCTCGCCGGGGGCTCGTAGGGCTCGGGCCAGAAGTCGGTGATGGTGGCTATGTTCCCGTTCTCGTCCCCGGTGAAGAAGGAGAGGGCGTGCATCTCCTCCGGGCCCACGGTGAAGCGGAGCCAGGTGACGACCTGCCCCGGCTCGGCGACCACGCGCTCTGTTCGCAGGTGCCAGTCGCTCGGGTACTCCCGGTTGAACCGGACGAAGCGCTCCTTGCCGCTGACCCGCTCCCGGGTCTGGGGCAGCGTGTAGACGACGTCGTCGGCGAGGGTGTCGGCGAACGCGTCCCAGTCTCTGGCCTCGGCGGTGGCCCAGAACCGCTCGACGGTCTCGCGCAGTTCGGTCGTACGGGTGGTGTCGGTCATGGGGCAGAGTCTGTACCCGGCCACTGACAATCGGCTTTGACCTGTGGATATGTCTGATCCTCCGCGAAGTTTTCCACAGGCTGGGGACCTCGGCGGCGGATTGTCGTGATGGGCGGGCAGTATGGGGTCATGACTGACAGCAACGGGTCCACACCGAACACGAATACGCCCGACACGGCCACGCGGGACACGGTCACGCCGGACTGGGAGAAGCGGTTCAGGGCGCCGCGGGTGTCGCTGCCGGACTGGGCGGAGGACGCGCCGGAGCGGTCCCTGTTCGTGTCCAACGCGACGGGGACGTACGAGCTGTACGCCTGGGACCGCGCCACGGGCGAACAGCGCCAGGTGACGAACCGGCCGAACGGCACGACGGATGGCGTGCTGTCGCTCGACGGCGAGTGGATCTGGTGGTTCGACGACAAGGACGGCGACGAGTTCGGCGTGTGGCGCCGGCAGCCGTTCACGGGCGGCGAGGACGAGTTCGCGACTCCCGGTCTGGAGGCCTCGTACCCGGCGGGGCTGGCGCTGGGCCGGGACGGTCGTACGGCGGTCGTGGGACGCTCGACGGACGAGGAGGGTACGACGATCCACCTCGCGGTGGCGGGCGAGCCCCCGGTGGTGATCTACCGGCACCGCGAGTCGGCGGGCGTCGGCGACCTCTCGCACGACGGTTCGCTGATCGCGATCGAGCACACGGAGCACGGCGACGCGATGCACTCGGCGCTGCGCGTCCTGCGCCCGGACGGTACGACGGTCGCCGAACTCGACGACACCAAGGGCGGCGCGCAGGAACTCGGCCTGGAGGTGCTGGGCTTCGCGCCCGTCGAGGGGGACACACGGCTGCTCGTCGGACATCAGCGCCGGGGCCGCTGGGAGCCGCTGGTGTGGGACGTGGTGAGCGGTGAGGAGACCGACCTCGGCCTCGACCTGCCGGGTGATGTCAGCGCGGAATGGTATCCGGACGGCTCCGGACTCCTGATCGCCCACGGCTTCGAGGCGCGCAGCGAGCTGTTCCGCTACGACCTGGGCTCGCGCGAGCTGGTGAAGGTGCCCACGCCCCCCGGTTCGGTCTCCGGGGCGACGGCCCGGCCCGACGGCAGCGTGGAGTACCTGTGGTCGTCGTCGGCGCAGCCGTCGTCGGTGCGCTCGACGACGGGAGCGGTGGTCCTGGACCCGCCCGGGCTGAAGTCGCCGGGCTCGGTGCCGGTGGAGGACGTGTGGGTGGAGGGGCCAGGGGGCCGTATCCACGCCCTGGTGCAGAAGCCGGCGGGGGCGGAGGGCCCGTTCCCGACGGTCTTCGACATCCACGGCGGGCCCACCTGGCACGACAGCGACTCGTTCGCGGCGGGGCCGGCGGCCTGGGTCGACCACGGGTACGCGGTGGTGCGGGTCAACTACCGGGGATCCACCGGGTACGGGCGTGAGTGGACGGACGCCCTCAAGCACCGGGTCGGTCTGATCGAGCTGGAGGACATCGCGGCGGTCCGGGAATGGGCGGTGAGCTCGGGCCTCGCGGACCCCGACCGGCTGATCCTGACCGGCGGTTCCTGGGGCGGCTACCTGACGCTTCTCGGCCTCGGCGTGCAGCCCGACGCGTGGGCGCTGGGCCTCGCGGCGGTGCCGGTCGCGGACTACGTCACGGCGTACCACGACGAGATGGAAGCGCTGAAGGCGATGGACCGCACACTGCTGGGCGGTACGCCGGAGGAGGTTCCGGAACGGTTCGAGGCGTCGTCGCCCCTGACGTACGTCGACGCGGTGCGGGCGCCGGTGTACATCTCGGCCGGGGTGAACGACCCGCGCTGTCCGATCCGCCAGATCGACAACTACGTGAAGCGCCTGGAGGCGAGGGGCGCGGTACACGAGGTGTACCGCTATGACGCGGGCCATGGATCACTGGTGGTGGACGAACGGATCAAGCAGGTCCGGCTGGAACTGGAGTTCGTGGAGCGGCATTTGGGGGCGTGAGTGAGGGGGAGGGGGCTGACGAACGACCGGGTTGCCCCGGTCACCCTCCCCCTCGTCGTTGGCCGGGGCGCCGCACACGTACACGTCGAGGCCCGCTCCGGCTCGGATGGGGCGGGCCCCGGTTCGGTGCGTCAGGACTCGAAGCGGCTCACACGCGCACCGGTGACGAAGGATTCGAACGTGGCGGACGGCATCAGCGGGGGATTTGACCCACGCGACTCGGAGGTTTCGGGCGGCCAGTGTGCGGGTGTCAGTCACGGCTGATCTCTCCTCTGCGGTCATGTGTTTTAGGCTCGCAGGGTGACTGAGACCGTTGTGTTGGACGTCGGAGAGACGATCACCCGGGACGACCGCTACTGGGCTTCCTGGGCTGATTGGCTGGCCGTCCCCCGCCACACCCTCTCCGCGCTCGTCGGTGCTGTCGTGACCCAGGGCCGCGACAACGCCGACGCCCTTCGTCTTGTACGGCCGGACATCGACATCGACGCCGAGTATCGGGCCCGCGAAGCTGCCGGCCGTGGTGAGCAGCTCGATGAGAGCGATCTCTACGGTGACGTACGGTCTGCTCTGTCCGAGCTGCGAAGGCTGGGTGTGCGCGTCATCATCGCAGGCAACCAGACGGCTCGTGCAGGTGAGTTGCTGCGCGGCCTGGATCTCCCGGCGGACCTGATCGTGACGTCGGGGGAGTGGGGTGTCGCGAAGCCGCAGTCGGCATTCTTCGAGCGTGTTCTGGACGTGGCCCAGGCGGCACCGAGCGAGACCGTGTACGTGGGCGACCATCCCGCCAACGACGTCTTCCCGGCGAAGGCCGCCGGGCTGCGTGTCGCTCATATTCGTCGCGGCCCGTGGGGACATCTGTGGGCGAACGACCCGGATGTTGTCGCGACGGCGGACTGGCGGATCGACAATCTCACTCAGCTCACGGAGATCGTCGGCGGCTGACAGCGAACGGCCCCACCAGCCAGCGGGGCCACTGAGCGCGATCCCGGAACATGGCTCCGGGGTACCGTTCTGTTGTCGACGCAGAACGGAGTCACATCATGCCGGAAGGTAGTGACAACCACATCGGGGCGCGCGTACGGATCGCACGCAATGCGGCTGGTCTGACTCAACAGGAACTGGCTGATTTCCTCAACCGCACCGAGTCCTGGATGGCCAACGTCGAGAACGGCAGGATGCCCCTCGACCGATACTCCCTGATCACCGCTGTCGCCGACCGCTGCGACGTCGACGTGGTGTGGCTGCTGGGCCAGCCCTACCGCCTTCGGCGCGATGGCGGAAACCTCGCCCACGCCCACGTACCGGCCCTGCGAACGGGGCTGCGCCGTGCGGGGTTGATCCTGTCCGGTCATCCGGGGCTCGCACCTCAGGGTGTGGCGGTCGATGCCCGCACGATGAGGGCGAAGTCCCAGCAGGCCAACCGGGCGCGGCAGTCCGCGAATCTGCCGAAGGTGGCCACGCTGCTGCCCGCGATGGTCGAGGACCTGAACACGGCGATCCTCGTCAGTGAGGGCACTGCTCGCGATGAGGCGCTGCGGTACATGGTCGACGCGGCTCGTACTGCGCGCATGTGCCTCAACCAGCTCGGTTACGCGGATCTGGCGTGGTCGGCCGCCGAAGTCGCCGCCGGCGCGGCGACGCAGTTGGGCGACCCTCTGGTGAAGGCGCAGGTTGCCTGGGACCGTTGCGGTGCCCTGCTGCACCAAGCCTCTCTCCTGGAGACGGTGGCCGTCGCGGAAGCCGCGCTCCGGGACGTTGAGCCGCTGGCCACAGCACGTGATGGGAGCCCGGAAGCGCTGTCGTTGCGCGGTGCGCTGCATCTGCGGTGCGCGGTGGCCCATGCCCGGGGCTCTCAGGGACAGGACGCGTGGGCCCGAATCGACGCCGCTCTCGAGGACGCCGACCGTCTCGGACCGGAGTTCTACGATCTGGACGCACAGACGGTGTTCGGGCGCGGCACTGTGGCCGTCCACGCCGCCGAGGTCGGCGTGGAGATCGGCGAGCCGGACACGGGACTGTCGAGGGTCGAGAACGTGTCGGTCGACGATGTCCCGAGCAAGGAACGGCAGACCCACTACAAGATTGACAAGGCGCGCGCTCTGCGGCGCATGAACCGGCTGCCGTCCGCCGTAGTGACGCTAAAGGAGGCCGCCTCATCGGCTCCGTACTACGTGCACGCGGACCCGATGGCGCGGGCCCTGGTGGAAGACCTGGCCCGGGTCGGAGTGCCTTCACAGGCGGGGGCGTTGTCTTCCTTGATCCGCAGCATGGAACTTGTCCACTGACGGTCGGGAACCAGTTCCCCGGTGAGCGCCCCCTAGAAAACCTAGGGGGCGTACCTCTTTTCACGGTGCATCGTGGATAGCTCACCGACAGTGAGCTTGCGATCACCTTGAGGGATCTCATGTGCAGGCGGCGTGTCCGACAACCCGCGGGCATGCCCGGCTCCCGGTGCTCACCCCGTGCCCGACCATCTCGAACTCCTTCTGCATCCACGACGGAGGGGACTTGAGTACGGGGGCGTGTTCAGACCTGACGTCAGACCCCGGCGGTGCGGGAACACCCCGGGGCGCGGCCGACTATGAAGGAGTCGACGTGCATCTTGTACCACGATTGCTCGAGCGGGTGAGAACACTCCTGCTCGGGCCGCCTGCATCCAGCAGCCCCATTCCTGATGCAGACCGGGAAGACGGCTCAGGCGTGATCGTGCGCGATCCGTCGCCGGAGATGTGGGGAGCCATCCTCATCCACGCCCGACGTCGCAGGGCTCAGCGCCAAGGGCTGGTGTCGGCGCCTGCTCGGTTCATCGAGCCGGGCGCAGCCACTCCGGTGCGCGCCTACGCCTTTCCACCGAACGGGCAGGCGCGAGCGCTGGCCCTGTCGGCGCAGGAGGCTGGGTGAGCATGACCGCGTACAAGCCGAACCTCGGCGACACCGTCGAGGACGCCGACGCCGGGAGGATCGGCAAGGTCATGGGCTTCGAGGGGCCGTACGTACAGGTGCGGCCGGTCGGTGGCGGCCGGGAATGGGATGCGCGGCCGGACGACCTCCGGCCGGTCACCGATGCCCAGGCGCTGCGTTCGGCCGTCGCGGTGGCCAACGCCCGCTCAAGGGGAGAGCACCTGTGACCAGCGACGCCTCTCTTCCCATCGACATCGAGACAATGCACGCCAGCGCGCGCCGCCTGCTCGAGCCCGACGCCGTAGTGCCGTCCGCGCAGGAACTGGAGACGCTGACGCTCCTGCTGAAGGGGCACCTGGCGCTCATCATCCCCGAACTGGGGCGGGCTGCCTCAAGACGGCGCGGTGACGACAGCCTCGCCCGCGTGTGCGCCCGGATGGCGATCTCCGAGAGCCGCAGGAAACTGCGCATCGAGCCGCACCCCGCCTTGAGTTCACACCTCGCGTACGCGCGCCGACTGTCTCGTTCTCTGAACGTGCTGTGCGATCACTACGAGGAGCTGTGCGGTGCCCGTCCGGAGGTTGGCCGGTGAACACCTTCAGTCTGCCCGGCCGCCCTGGACAGTCGGATCCGGCAGAACGGCCCGAAGGCCGACGGCATGTCGTGTGCGCGGTCTTCCTAGACTGGCGCAGCCGCCACGAGAGGAATGAGCCGCATGCGTCCAGACCGGTTCCAGAACTTCGCCCTCGACGTTCTGAAGAACGCCCCTGGCACCGTGAGGGTGCAGACCCTCGCCGATGCCGGAGACACCAATTACCCCTATGGACTCGCCGTCACCACTGCGAACGGTGAGACCCGCTGGCAGATCATCGGCCAGCTCGCCGACGGCGAGCGTCACGACAACGCGGACGCGCCCGTCGAAGGCGCCCCGGCCGGCTGGCAGGCGGCGGAGCCCGGTGACGGCCCCGAGGCATGGCTGGCGGCGGCTGTCGGCCAGGCCGAATCCCCGGAGATCGCCCGGATCGAGCGCTGGTCCGTTCGGGAGGGGGAGCGGCCCGACCACCAGGGCCTGACGGTGTTCTTCCACAACGGAGCCAAGGCGTACGTACGCAAGCTCTAGACCCTCCCTGGTGACCGGAACGGCCGCGCGGGGAGTAGCACCGCACCAGCAGCCAGCACCACCCACATCATGTGAGGAGCGCGACATGGAATGCATGCACCACCGCCCCGGATACCGGTTCGACCCTGGTCAGTGCACGGCCTCCTGCCCTGTCTGTGGTTCGTACGGAAGCGCCAATCCTGGTGAGCCGTGCGCGCCGCACCAGGCGCCGGGCAGCCGTGAGATGTGCCCCGGCAGCGGCCAGCCCGCCGCATGACCTGCTGATGCGAAAGGCCCCTGCCGCCAGAGGACTCGTTGCCTCCAGTGGCAGGGGCCCAATGCCGACAGACGGCAGCTGATGACCTCGACCGCCTGAAGCCCGCGTTGGGACGCCACTCAGATCCGGCCTGTCCGCCTTGGCTGTGGGGGCGGGCCGGAGGGCGGCGGGGCGGCGGGGTGAGCGGGCGAGTAACTACACCCCCGCCCGCTCACCTCGCCGCCTCCCCAGCAGCTCCGCCAGCCCTCGCCGGGTGGCGGCCAGCACCACCCGGTCCTCCGACCGCAGCACATACGTCGCCGGCAGATCCCACACCAGCCCCGACGGCCGTCCGTCCGCCCCGACGGCCCCCACCCCCGTGTCCAGCGCCAGCACCCGCCACGCCCCCGCCCGAAACGCCTCCCCGACCGTCCGCCCCTCCAACTGCGCATGCCCGCCCACCCGCATCGCCGCGAACAGCAGCACCCGCCGCTCGACGGGGATCGTGCCCAGGATCTGCGTCTGGCGCCCCATCATCGCCCCGGCGAACGCGGGCGCCGCGAGGTGCGACACGCTCCGGCTGCGGGTGGTCGCACCGGGGTGCGCCGCCCTCAGGGTGCGGTACACGGCGGTGGCGAAGTCGTCGTCGTACAGGCGCAGGACGACGCGCAGGTCGGGCCGTACGGAACGCCCGTACAGCACCGCCTCCAGGTTCGTCGTGTCGGCGCTGGTGAGGGCGAGGAGCGCCTGCGCGCGGCTGATCTTCGCGGCCTCCAGGACGCCCTCCTGGGTCACGTCACCCAGCACCACGGGCACCCGCAGCCGCCGCGCCGTGGCGAGCCCGCGCGCGTCGGGATCCGCCTCGACGCACACCACCGGGATGTTGAGTTCGCGCAGGCGGGTCAGCACCCGGGTGCCGATCTTGCCGAGGCCGAGCAGCACCACATGCCCGCTCAGCCCACGCGGCGGCCTCCGTACCGCGGACCCGCTGCGGAACGTACCGAGCGCCTCCAGCACGGCGGCCAGCAGCACCGGCATGAGCAGCAACCCGACCAGCCCGGAGAGGAGTTGAAGGATCTGGCGGGCCGCGGAGTCCCCGCGCGCCGGATCGTTGATCGCGAAGAGGTCGAGCAGGGTCAGGTACGTCGCGCGGAGGGGAGCGTCGCCCGTCGCGAGCGTCAGCGCGACCGCGAGGGCGATCACGCACGCGAGCATCCCGGCCAGCGACCACCGCAGCCGCCGCGAGAAGAGCGAGGCGAACGGCGGCACCACGCCCCACCCCCGCCCGCCTGACATCGACGTCCCGGAGTACGCGTATGCCACCTGCTGGAGCACGACCGTCCCGCGCCCGGTCGCCGCCGCCACCGCCGCCTCGTCGGGGAGCAGTTGGGGCCCCTGGTCGCCGCTGCCCTCCGAGCCGTCCGCGCCGGCCGGGTCGCTGCTCGTGGCGGAGAGCAGGGCGAGGGTGTACAGGCCAGGGTCGGCGACCTCACCCGGCGCCGGTGGCAGCCGTTCCACCGCGCGCAGTAGCAGTCCGGCGGTCTGAACTACCTTGCTGGTACCGGTGATCGCGGTGGCGGCGAGAGCGGGGGCGGCCGTGTCGGCGTCGGACAGGACGGTGGTGGACGCGTCGGAGCGGTTGTCCGGATAGCCGCCGCTGCTGTCACCGTCGCCGTCACCGGTGTTGTCGGCCGCTGCCGCCAACGCCGAGGCCTGGTCGAGGAGTTCCCCGATGTGCTGGCCCAACCGCCGGTTGTAGAGCCGCAGTACGAGCTGCAGTCGTGGATTGAGGCGACGGGCGGTGAGGGCGGCGCGGATGTTGGTCTCGTCGTCGTCGTACACGAGCGCCAGGGCCGCGGCCCGCTCCGCACCGGCCTCGGCGAGGACGGCCTCGGTCAGCTCGACGGCCTCCAACACCCCTTCGTGCGGCCCGGGTTCACCGTTCCCACTCCCCGTCCCACTGCCAGTCCCGCCCCCGCCCCCACCCCCATTGCCGTTGCCCGCCGCCCGGTTGACGGCCGCGGACATCCGGTCGAGCAGCGCCGACGCGGTTCCGGCGGCCCGGACGACCACCGGCGGCCGTACGTTCCGCTCCGAGGGCGGGACGACGAGCGTGACCTGCTCGCCGTACACGTTGCGGAGTTCGTGGGCCAGCCGGTGCGCGAGCCCGTCGTCGCCGCACACGATCATGTGCGCGGCGGGATCACCGGTACGAGGACCGTTCGGCCCGCTCTGACTCGGAAGGTTCCCCAGGATCGCCACGAGGAAGAAGACTGCCTCACCGGGACGGGCGGTTGCAGTCCGGGGCCTGTCGGATGATCAGATCCTCAGGCCACGCCGCTGCGCCCCACCACCAGCCCCGCCCGGTCGATGCAGATCACGTCGACGGCGACGGGCGCCCCGCGCAGTACCGCGAGGGCCTCGTCGCGAGCGGCCACCGCCACCAGGTCGCCGAGCGGGATCCCGGCCGCCGCGCACAACTGGAGTGCCGCGAGGCCGGTGTTGGCGTCCGCGACCTCGGCGGCCAGCGTCTCGCTCGCGCCGCCCCGCCGGGCCAGTTCGGCGAGGAGGCCCTTGTCGACCTGGGAACGGGCGGAGTGCAGGTCCAGATGACCGGCCGCCAGCTTCGACAGTTTCGCGAACCCGCCGCAGATCGTGAGCCGGTCGACGGGATGACGTCGTACGTACTTCAGTACCGCCCCCGCGAAGTCGCCCATGTCGAGCAGGGCTTCCTCGGGGAGCCCGTACGCGGCCACGACCGTCTTCTCCGAGGTCGAACCGGTGCACCCGGCGACATGGGTGTGTCCGGCGGCCCGGGCCACGTCCACGCCCCGCCGGATCGAGTCGATCCACGCCGAGCAGGAGTAGGGGACGACGATCCCGGTGGTGCCTAGGACGGACAGCCCGCCGAGGATGCCGAGCCGCGGGTTCCAGGTGGAGCGGGCGATCTCCTCGCCGTGGTCGATGGAGACGGTGATCTCGACATCACCCCCGTTCCTGTCCCTGTCTCTGTCCCTGTGCCCGTCTCCGTTCCCGCCCCCGCGCCCGTGCAGGGCAGCCACCCGGGCGACGTGGTCGCGCATCAGCTGCCGGGGGACCGGGTTGACCGCCGGTTCGCCGACCGGCAGCGGCAGCCCGGGGCGGGTGACCGTGCCGACGCCAGGACCGGCGCGGAAGACGACGCCCGACCCGGCGGGCAGCAGACGTACGGTCGCCCGGACGAGCGCGCCGTGGGTGACGTCCGGGTCGTCGCCCGCGTCCTTCACGATGCCCGCCATGGCGTACGAGCCGGTCAGCTCCTCGGTGGCCAGCGCGAACGCCGGTGTCTGGCCCCTGGGCAGCGTGATCGTCACCGGGTCGGGGAAGTCCCCGGTCAGCAGGGCGGTGTACGCGGCTGTCGTGGCGGCGGTCGCACAGGCGCCGGTGGTCCAGCCGGGGCGCAGGCCGGTGTGCTTGAGTTGGGCGCCGCGCCCGCCTTTCGCCTCGGCCTCACCGCTGCTCATCGCCACTTGCCGCTCATGAAGGGAACCCGGTTCTCGTGCCGCACGTACTGATCCTGGGCGGAACCGCCGAGGCCCGCCGCCTCGCCGAGCTCGTCGCGGCCGGTACGGGGTTGCCCGCCTTCCGGGTGACGAACTCACTGGCGGGACGGGTCTCCACGCCCCGGCTGCCGCCCGGCGAGGTGCGCGTCGGCGGCTTCGGCGGGGCCGAGGGGCTCGCCGAGTGGCTGCGCGCACACCAGGTTGACGTGCTCATCGACGCCACCCACCCCTTCGCCGAGACGATCGGTTTCCACGCGGCACGGGCCGCCGCCGCAGCCCATGTTCCCCTGCTCGCGCTCCGGCGCCCCGGCTGGGTGCCGGTCGAGGGCGACGACTGGCACAGGGCCGGTTCCCTGGCGGAGGCCGCCGCGCTGCTGCCCGGGCTGGGCCGACGGGTGTTCCTCACCACCGGGCGCCTGGGCCTGGCCGCCTTCGCCGTCGCCGCGCTCGACGAGCTGTGGTTCCTCGTCCGTTCCGTGGAGGCGCCCGAGGCACCGCACCCGGCCCGTATGGAGGTGCTGCTCGACCGTGGCCCCTTCACCCTCGACGGCGAGGACGGCGAACGCGAGCTGCTGCGCCGCCACCGCATCGACGTCCTCGTCACGAAGGACAGCGGCGGCCCGGCCACCGCCCCGAAGCTGACGGCGGCGAGGGAGGCGGGGCTGCCGGTGATCGTCGTACGGCGCCCGCCGGTACCGGAGGGCGTGCGGGTGGCCGACAGCCCGGAGCAGGCCCTGCACTGGCTGGTGTCCCGACTTTCCCAGCGTCCCTGACCTCCTCACCTCCTCACCTCCTGACCGAAACCTGTCGGGACCTTTACTGCACATTGATTGCAGGTAATGGTTGATGGCAGAAAGCTGGGGCGATGAGTCGTGAGGAGTGGATCAGGGTCGGTGGCATGGCCGCCTTCATCGTGGCGCTGCATGTCATCGGCTGGTTCACGCTGGTGGCGATCGTCGCGCCCGAGCACTACAGCGCAGGTGGGAAGGCCTTCGGTATCGGCATCGGCGTGACCGCCTACACGCTCGGTATGCGGCACGCCTTCGACGCCGACCACATCGCCGCCATCGACAACACGACCCGGAAGCTGATGGGCGAGGGGCGGCGCCCGCTGTCCGTCGGGTTCTGGTTCTCGCTCGGCCACTCCAGCGTCGTCTTCGCCCTCGCCCTTCTGCTGTCGCTGGGCGTCAAGGCCCTCGCCGGGCCGGTCCAGGACGACGACTCCCACCTGCACAACGTCACCGGCCTCATCGGTACGACCGTCTCCGGGACGTTCCTCTACCTCATCGCCGGCATCAACCTCGTCATCCTGGCCGGCATCTGGAAGGTGTTCCGGCGGATGCGGACCGGCCACTTCGACGAGGACGCCCTCGAAGAGCAGCTGAACAGCCGGGGGTTCATGAACCGCCTGCTGGGCCGCTTCACGAGGTCGATCACCAAGTCGTGGCAGATGTATCCGCTGGGCCTGCTCTTCGGCCTCGGCTTCGACACGGCCACCGAGGTCGCGCTCCTGGTGCTGGCCGGTTCGGGCGCGGCCTCGGGGCTGCCCTGGTACGCGATCCTGTGCCTGCCCGTCCTCTTCGCGGCCGGGATGTCACTGCTGGACACGATCGACGGCTCGTTCATGAACTTCGCGTACGGCTGGGCCTTCTCCAAGCCGGTCCGCAAGGTCTACTACAACCTCACGATCACCGGACTGTCGGTCGCCGTCGCGTTCGTCATCGGCACGGTGGAGCTGCTGGGCCTGATCGCCGAACAGGCGGACCTGCACGGCCCGTTCTGGGACCGGGTCGCCGGTCTCGACCTCAACATCGTCGGCTACGTCATCGTCGGGCTGTTCTTCGGGACCTGGGCCGTGGCCCTGGTGGTGTGGAAGGTCGGCCGGATCGAGGAGCGATGGACGTCGGGACTGGCGAGGCCGGAGCGGGAGCCTGTGGAGGCGGAGGCGTAAGCCCCCCTGCCGCCCCTGTCACGTACAGCCTCCGTTCATTCCACCTCGCTGGCGATCGCGTTCACCGCCGCCGCCGCGATGGCGCTCCCGCCCCGGCGACCCCGTACGACCAGATGCTCCAGCCTGGACGGGTGCCCGGCCAGCGCGTCCTTCGACTCGACCGCGCCGACGAAGCCCACCGGAACGCCGATCACGGCGGCCGGGCGGGGTGCGCCCTCCTCGATCATCTCCAGCAGCCGGAAGAGCGCGGTGGGAGCGTTGCCCACGGCCACCACGGCACCCTCCAGCCGGTCGCGCCACAGCTCCAGCGCGGCGGCGCTGCGCGTGGTCCCGAGCTTCGCCGCCAGGTCCGGTACCGCCGGGTCGGTGAGCGTGCAGATGACCTCGTTGCCGGCGGGGAGCCGCTTGCGGGTGATGCCGCTGGCCACCATCGAGACGTCGCAGAGGACGGGGGCGCCCGCGCGCAGGGCCTCGCGGGCGCGGGTGACGACATCGGGTGTGTAGCCGAGGTCGCCCGCGAGGTCGACCATCCCGCAGGCGTGGATCATCCGTACGGCGACCTGGGCGACGTCGGCGGGCAGCCCGGCGAGGTCGGCCTCGGCGCGGATGGTGGCGAAGGACCGGCGGTAGATCGCGGCGCCGTCCTTCTCGTACTCGAACACTGTGCTCTCACTCATCCGTCGGCGTTCGTGTTGCTGGCCGCCGGTGATTGTACGAAACGGTCTCGATTCCGGCCGTTCCTTGGGCCCCACCCCCGGGCAGGCAATCATGACCTCCATGGAGCGGCTCCGCACCCCCGAGTGGTTCACGGCCGACGACTCGATCCTGACCGTCGCGCTGGTGTACCCGATGCAGGGGCCCGCCGGGATCTTCGGTCCCGCGTGCGAGGCGTGCGCGCGGCTGGCCGCCGAGGAGGTCAACCGGGCGGGCGGGGTCCTGGGGAAGGAGCTGCGGCTCCTGGAGGTCGACGGGGGCGCCGATCCGCAGCGGGTCGCCGGGGAGGTCGAGGCGCTGGTCGCGACCGGCGTGGTGCAGGGCGTCACCGGCTGGCACATCTCCTCCGTACGGCAGGCCCTGGCGCCCCGGGTCGCGCACCGGGTGCCCTACGTCTACACGGCCCTGTACGAGGGTGGCGAGCGCACCGAGGGTGTGTTCCTGACCAGCGAGACGCCCGCCGGGCAACTGCGGCCCGCGATGCGGCTGATCGGCGAGGCGCGGGGCGTACGGCGCTGGTTCGTCGTCGGCAACAACTACGTGTGGCCCCGGCAGACCGCACGCGCCGCCCGCCGGTACGCACGTGAGAACCGGGGCCGGGTGTGCGGGGAGGCGTATCTCCCGCTGGGCACCGACGACTTCACCGACGTACTGCGTCGCATCGAACACGCGGACGCCGACGGGGTGTTGATGCTGCTGGTGGGCAGTGACGCGGTCCGTTTCAATCGCGCCTTCGGCGCCTTCGGACTCGACCGGCGCTGTCTTCGGCTGAGCACCCTCATGGACGAGAACATGCTGCTGGCCAGCGGATCCGAGGCGACCCGCGACCTGTTCAGCACCGCCGGCTTCTTCGCCTCCCTCGCCAACCAGGACACCCTGGACTTCCACGGCAGTTACGCGGCCCGCTACGGCGTCGACGCCCCGGCCCCGGGCAGCCTCGGCGAGTCCTGCTACGAGGGCGTGCTGCTGCTCGCGGCCCTCGTCGAACGCGCCCGCACCCTCGACGTGTCCGCGATCGGCGCGGCGGCCGAGGCGGTGTCGTACGAGGGGCCGCGCGGCCTCCTCCGGCTGCGCGACCGGCACGTACGCCAGCGCATCTACCTCGCGGAGGCGGACGGACTGGACTTCACCGTCGTCACCCAACTCCCAAAAACAGATCCTTCCACCAGGAAGCATTAATTCGAGAATTTTAGTTCCGCTGGAAACTGCTCTTCAATTCCACGGAAACGCAGGGGAAACAGTCAACTCGCAGGCTGTGGACCGCACTTCCCCCATCTCGTCCCCTTCTCCCCAAGGGCGGTTCTGCATGTCTGGGCTCAGTTTCAGCAGGCGTGGTCTGTTGGCCGGAGTGTCCGCGGTGGGTGCGTCCGCCGCTCTCAGCGCCTGTGGCGCCAAAACCGGTTCCGACACGTCCTCCGGCGCCGGTGTGAAGGGCGACACCTCAGGCAGCACGGTCAAGGTGGGTCTGCTCAACTCCCTGTCGGGCACGATGGCCATCAGTGAAGTCACCGTCCACAACTCGCTGTTGCTCGCCGTCAAGGAGATCAACGCGGCCGGGGGTGTGCTGGGCAAGAAGCTGAACCCCGTCAGCCAGGACGGCGCCTCCGACTGGCCGACCTTCGCGGAGAAGGCGGAGGCCCTGATCAAGGACGACAAGGTCGTGGCCACCTTCGGCTGCTGGACCTCGTCCAGCCGCAAGGCGGTCAAGCCGGTCTTCGAGCGGTACAAGTCGCTGCTCTTCTACCCCGTGCAGTACGAGGGACTTGAGGAGTCGCCGTACATCTTCTACACCGGCGCGACCACCAACCAGCAGATCATCCCCGCCCTCGACTACCTGAAGAAGCAGGGCCTGACCAAGCTCTACCTGGTCGGCAGTGACTACGTCTTCCCGCGCACCGCCAACAAGGAGATCCAGGCGTACGCGAAGGCCAAGGGTATGAAGGTGGTCGGCGAGGACTACGCGCCGCTCGGCTCCACCGAGTTCAGCACGATCGTCAACAAGGTCAAGAACTCCGGCGCGGACGCCGTGTTCAACACCCTCAACGGTGACAGCAACGTGGCCTTCTTCAAGGAGTACAAGTCCTCCGGGATGACCGCGAAGAGCATGCCGGTGCTGTCCGTCTCCATCGCCGAGGAGGAGGTGAAGAGCATCGGAACGCAGTACCTGGAGGGCCAGTTGACGGCCTGGAACTACTACCAGACCACCCCCGGCGCCGCGAACACCAAGTTCGTCGCCGCCTACCAGGCCGCGTACGGCAAGGGGAAGCCGACCAGCGACCCGATGGAGGCCGCGTACATCTCGGTGTACCTCTGGAAGGAGATGGTCGAGAAGGCCGGCTCCTTCGACGTCGCCAAGGTGAAGGCGGCCTCGGACGGCATCACCTTTGCCGCCCCCGAGGGCGAGGTCACCGTCGACGGAGCGACCCAGCACGTCTACAAGACGGCCCGGATAGGCAAGGTCGGCGCGGACGGGCTCATCACCGAGGTGTGGAACTCGGGCAAGCCGATCAAGCCGGACCCCTTCCTCAAGGGCTACGACTGGGCAGCCGGCCTTTCCTGACCCCCTTCTGAACCCCTCCTGGACCCGGGTTACAGCACTTTCGCGCGGTATCCCCGCTCCCCTCCATCAGGAGCCGCTCCATGACGGTCATCCTCAACCAGACCTTCACCGGCATCAGCATCGGTGCGGTCCTTCTGCTCATCGCGCTCGGCCTGACCCTGACCTTCGGTCAGATGGGCGTGATCAACATGGCGCACGGCGAGTTCATCATGACCGGCGCCTACACGACGTACGTCCTGCAGAAGTCGATCAGCAGCGCCGGGATCTCGCTGCTGGTCGCGCTGCCCGTGGCGTTCGTCGTCGCGGGTCTGATGGGCGCGCTGCTGGAGTGGCTGCTCATCCGGCGCCTGTACACGCGCCCGCTGGACACGCTGCTGGTCACCTGGGGTGTCTCGCTGATGCTCCAGCAACTGGCCCGGGACGTCTTCGGCGCCCCCAACGTCCAGACGCACGCGCCCGATCTGCTCACCGACAACGTCTCGGTGGGCGGCGGGATCACCCTCGCCAACAGCCGCCTGTTCATCCTCGGCCTGGCGCTGCTCTGCGTCCTCGCCCTCACCCTCATCCTCCGTACGACCCCGCTGGGCCGCCGGATCCGGGCGGTCGTCCAGAACCGGGACCTCGCCGAGGTGTCGGGCATCGCCACCGGCCGGGTCGACCGGATCACGTTCTTCATCGGCTCGGGTCTCGCGGGAGTCGCCGGTGTCGCGCTGACCCTCGTGGGCCCGATCGGCCCGACGATGGGCACCAACTACATCGTCGACGCCTTCCTGGTCGTAGTGGTCGGCGGCATCGGGCAGTTGAAGGGGAGCGTGATCACCGCGTTCGCGCTCGGCGTCCTCCAGTCGGTCCTGGAGTACTCGACGACGGTGAGCGTTGCGAAGGTCGTCGTCCTGGTGGCGATCGTCGCCTTCCTCCAGTGGCGACCGCAGGGCCTGTACACACTGCGCACCCGGAGCCTGGCATGACGACAACGACCAAGTCCGCAGAGGCGGTTACTCCGCCACCCCCGCAACCCCCTTCCCGTACACCGCTCCTGGAACGGCTGCGCGTACCCGGCGGCTTCGCCCTCGGAGCCGTACTCCTCCTCGCCGTAGCCCCGTTGGCGCTCTCCGACTTCCGTCTCGCGCTCCTCGCCAAGTACCTCTGCTACGCCATCGTGGCCGTCGGCGTCAGCCTGGCCTGGGGCCGCGGCGGACTCCTCGTCCTCGGGCAGGGCGTCTTCTTCGGCCTCGGCGGCTACGCCATGGCCATGCACCTCAAGCTCGCCGACGCCGCCGACACCGGCGAGAAACTCCCCGACTTCATGCAGCTGTACGGCACCGGGGACACCCTCCCCTGGTGGTGGGAGCCGTTCGCCAACCCGCTGTTCGCGCTGGCCATGACGATGATCCTGCCCATGGCGGTGGCCGCGCTGCTCGGCTTCCTGGTGTTCCGGCGCCGGGTGAAGGGCGCGTACTTCGCGATCCTCAGCCAGGCGCTCGCCGCCGCGCTGTCGATCTGGCTGATCGGCCAGCAGGCGACGACGGGCGGCACGAACGGCCTCACCGACATCCAGGGCTTCTTCGGCTACTCGCTCGACGACCCGGTCAACCAGCGGCTCGTCTACTTCGTCATCGCGGCCGTCCTGCTCGCCCTGATGGCCCTGGCCCGCCAGCTGTTCGTCAGCAGATACGGCGAACTCCTCGTCGCCGTAAGGGATTCCGAGGAGCGGGTGCGCTTCCTCGGCTACAACCCGGCCAACGTGAAGCTGGTGGCGTACGTCGTCGCGGCCGGTATGGCGGGCCTCGCCGGCGCGCTGTTCGTCCCGGCCGTCGGGATCATCTCCCCGGCACTGATCGGGATCGTGCCGTCGATCGGTTTCGTCATCGGCGCGGCGGTCGGCGGTCGGGCGTCACTGGTGGGCGCGGTGCTCGGCGCGGTCGCGGTCGCCTGGGCACAGAGCACGCTGTCGGACGCGTTTCCGGCCGGATGGACTTACTTCCAGGGCCTGTTGTTCGTGGTCGCGGTCGGCTTCCTGCCCGGCGGCCTGGCGTCCCTGGTGACGCTGGCGCGCAACCGCCGTACGGCTACGGCCGGTTCGGTAACTGCCGGTTCAGAGGCTGCCAGTTCAGGAGGAGCGATATGAGCGGCGGCGGCGGTGGCGGTGGCGAGGCGCTGACGATCAGCGACCTGAGGGTCACGTTCGACGGCTTCACGGCGGTCGACGGCGTCAACCTGACTGTCCAGCCAGGAGACTTGAGGTTCCTGATCGGCCCGAACGGCGCCGGCAAGACCACCCTGGTCGACGCGGTCACCGGCCTGGTGCGGGCGACCGGCTCGGTCCGTTTCGGCGACGAGGAGCTTCTCGGCCGCCCGGTGCAGCGGATCGCGCGCATGGGCATCGGCCGTACGTTCCAGACGGCGACGGTGTTCGAGGAGCTGACCGTCCTCCAGAACCTGGACATAGCGGCGGGCGCCGGACGCGGAATGTGGACAATGCTCCGCCGCCGCAAGGGAGTTCCGGAGCCGGTGACCAGGGCCCTGGAGACCACAGGCCTGACCGCACTCGCCGACCGACCGGCGGGCGCGCTGGCCCACGGCCAGAAACAGTGGCTGGAGATCGGCATGCTGCTGGTCCAGGACGTACGGCTGCTGCTGCTCGACGAACCGGTGGCCGGCATGAGCCACGAGGAGCGCGAGGCGACCGGCGAACTGCTCCAGCGCGTGAGCGAGGACCACACGGTCGTCGTCATCGAGCACGACATGGACTTCATGCGCTCGTTCGCGCGCAGCGTCAGCGTCCTGCACGCGGGCCGGGTGCTCAGCGAGGGCACGGTGACGGAGGTCCAGGCGGACCCGAGGGTCCAGGAGGTCTACCTGGGCCGCGCGTCGGAGCCCGCCTCGCTGTCCTCGCTGTCGGTCGGAGAGGAGGCATGACGCCGATGTCCGAGCCCAGATCCACGCTGGAGATCATCGACGTACGGGCGGGTTACGACCGTACGACCGTCCTGCACGGTGTGAGTGTGGCAGTGCCGAAGGACGGTGTGGCCGCCGTTCTCGGTCACAACGGTGCCGGGAAGAGCACGTTGCTGCGGGCGGCCATGGGCCTCCTGAAGCCGACCGCCGGAAAGGTCCTGCTGAACGGCGAGGACATCACCCGCCTGTCCCCGCACCAGCGGGTGGCGCGCGGAATGGCGTACGTCCCGCAGGGCCAGCAGTCCTTCCCGCACCTGACGACGGCCGAGAACCTCCAACTCGTCGCCGACGGACGGGCGGACGGCAAGGAGGCGGTCGCCGAGGCGCTGGACCTCTTCCCGGTCCTGCGCGAACTGTCGGGCCGCCGGGCAGGCCTGCTGTCGGGCGGCCAGCGCCAGCAACTCGCCCTGGCGCGCGCCCTGGTGACCCGCCCGAGCCTGCTCCTCCTCGACGAGCCGACGGAGGGTATCCAGCCGTCGGTGGTGGCGGAGATAGAGCGGACGATCCTGGCGCTGGCGGCACGCGGAGGCCTGTCGGTCCTCCTCGTGGAGCAGCACGTGGGGTTCGCGATGCGGGCGGCGGAGCGGTACTACGTCCTGGAAGCGGGCCGGGTGACGTCGTCCGGGGAGGGCGGAACGGGCTCGGAGCAGACGGTGAGGGCGGCGCTGAGCGTCTGAACGGAACAGGGAGGGGCCCGATCCGCACTGCGGATCGGGCCCCTTCTCGCTGCGTCCGGACGGTTGATTCTCTGATAGTGAGAAGCTAATTTACGTTAACAGAGAAGGTCGAAATCACTGCGGAGTCGCTGCGCCATCACTGCGGAACCACGGAACCACTGCGGAGGAACGTCATGGAACGGGACGACCTGATCCTGATCAGCGTGGACGACCACATCATCGAGCCGCCGGACCTCTTCGTTAACCACCTGCCGAAGCGGTATCTGGACGACGCTCCGAAGCTGATCCACCGCGAGGACGGCAGTGACGTGTGGCAGTTCCGCGACAACACCGTCGGCAACGCGGCGTTGAACGCGGTGGCCGGGCGCCCCAAGGAGGAGTACGGCCTCGACCCCCAGGGCATGGACGAGATCAGGCCCGGCTGTTACGACGTGCACGAGCGCATCAAGGACATGAACGCCGGCGGTGTCCTGGCCCAGATGAACTTCCCGTCGTTCCCCGGCTTCGCGGCGCGGATGTTCGCCACGGAGGACGCCGACTTCTCGCTGGCGCTGGTGCGGGCGTACAACGACTGGCACATCGACGAGTGGTGCGGCGCCTACCCCGGCCGTTTCATCCCGATGGCGCTCCCGGCGATCTGGTCGGCGGAGCTGTGCGCCACCGAGGTCCGCCGGGTGGCGGAGAAGGGCTGCCACAGCCTCACCTTTCCGGAGAACCCGGCCGCTCTCGGCTACCCGAGCTTCCACGACGAGTACTGGAACCCGTTGTGGCAGGCGCTGTCCGACACGAACACGGTCATGTCGGTGCACATCGGTTCCTCGGGCAGGCTCGCCATCCCGGCGGTCGACTCACCGCCGGACGTGATGATCACGCTCCAGCCGATCAACCTGGTGTCAGCTGCGGCCGACCTGCTCTGGTCGAGGGTCGTCAAGGAGTACCCGGACCTGAAGATCGCGCTGTCGGAGGGCGGCACGGGCTGGATCCCGTACTTCCTGGAGCGCGTCGACCGGACCTTCGAGATGCACGCGACGTGGACGCTCCAGGACTTCGGCGGCAAGCTGCCGTCCGAGGTGTTCCGCGACCACTTCCTGACCTGCTTCATCAGTGACGACCTGGGCGTGAAGCTCCGGCACGAGATCGGCATCGACAACATCGCCTGGGAGGGTGACTACCCGCACAGCGACTCCATGTGGCCGGACGCGCCGGAACAGATCCACGGCGTCCTGGAGAAGCACTCGGTCCCGGACGAGGACACCGTCAGGATGACCCACGAGAACGCCATGCGCTGGTACTCCTTCGACCCCTTCTCGCACGTCCCGAAGGACCAGGCCACCGTCGGCGCACTCCGCAAGGCGGCCGAGGGCCACGACGTCAGCATCCGCCCCCGGAGCCGCCAACTGACCGAGCCGGTCGACAAGTTGGAGGCGTTCAGGACACGGGCACGGGCTGCGGTGGCGGCAGCGGCGGCGGGCAGGTAGACGGCCGGGAAACCTGGAAACCAGGTATCAGGTACCAGGCAGGCGATGCCGGGCAGACAGGGGACGTACTGACGACTGCTGCCGTCAGCCCTCACCCGACCCCTGCCGGGCGGACGGGTCGCGCCGGGCGGACGGCAGCAGAAGATCCCGCTCGGGATGCCTCGCGCCGGTGACGCTGCCCTGGATCCCGAGGTCGGCGCGCGCGGCTTCGTGAAAGGCGTTGATGAGCCGGAAGGCACCCCGATGCCGCTCCCGCCACTCGTCGAGACTCCCGGAGATCCGTCCGGTGGCCTGCCAGTCGATCTCGGCGACCAGGGAGTTGAGCTCGTGCCCGGCCTCGATGGCGTCATCGCCCCCGAGCAGCATGACCAGTTCGAAGGCGGACCCCCAGCGCCGCCCGGCCTCCGACAGGTTCTCCCGAAGCTCCGGTTCGGGCCGGTGCTCCTCACGCAGCCCTTCCCTGGCCTCGTACAGCCGTACGGCTCCGGCGATCCGCAGCTTGGCCGAGTCCACGTACTCGGCGTACGCGTCGATCTTCCTGTCGTCCCACCGGGTCTGCGACTGGTACCGGTTCCTGCCGCGCTCCATCAGGTAGTTGGTCGCGTGAGTGGTGAGCGCCCCCAGCAACACGGCGCCTACGGTGATGAGTTGCTCGCCGGTTCCCATGCAGCCCCCGTATGTGTGCCTGCGTCGGATGATCTTAGGAGAGGCGCCCGGCGGAAACCATCACATGGCCGGAGTAGGTTGGCTCCGGATCGTTGGAGAGACGCTGAGACGGTGCGGCGGAGAGACGGAAAGGCGGATCGCATGAGCAGCAGCCCCATGTCAGGGCTCTCGGAGACCTTGGTGACCCTGGGCCGACAGTACGTGCGCAAGGCCCCCGGCTCCGTCGGCAAGGCACTCCTGGCGGCCCGCTTCCTGAACCCCCACCTCCGGGAACACCCGCGTCACCGGGTCGTCGAGACCCGTGCGGGCACCCGCTTCGCGGTCGACACGCAGGACCTGATCCAGCGGTACGTCTACCTGTTCGGCGTCTGGGAACCGCACATGACGGCATGGCTCGGCCGCAGGCTGCGCGCCGGGGACACGTTCGTCGATGTCGGCGCGAACGTGGGCGTGTTCAGCGTCCTGGCGTCGCGTCTGGTGGGTGACAAGGGCCGGGTCGTGTCGATCGAGGCGTCCCCGGCCTTCCACGACGTCCTCCTCCGCCAGAGCGCCCTGAACGACTGCCGCAACATCCGCGCGCTCAACGCGGCGGTGTCGGACAGCCACCGCACCCTGACCTTCATCCTCGCCAGCTCGCGGAACATGGGCGCCAACAGCATCGTCCCGTGGGACGGCCCGACGGAGTCCACCTTCGACATCGAGGCCCGCCCGCTGCCGGAGCTGCTCGAACCCGAGGAGATCAGGAACGCCCGCGTCATCAAGATCGACGTGGAGGGCGCGGAGGGAAGCGTCGTACGGGGCCTTGCGCCCATGCTGACCGAACTCCGCCCCGACGCGGAGATCACGGTCGAGGTGACCCCGGACCGCATGGCCCAACTGGGCGACTCGGTCGAGGAGTTGCTCGGGACGATGAGGGAGGCCGGCTTCCACCTCTACCGCCTCCCCAACAGCTACGCCCCGGAGAGCTACGCGTACGCACTGAGCGCGGCGCCGGACGAGATCGGCGTACCGGTGCGGTGGCGGGGGCCCGTGGTGGGGGAGAGCGACCTGATCTTCTCGCGGGTGGACGCGGAGACGTTGCGCTGATCCAGGGCGTGTGATTGCGGGAGGTGTCCGTCTCCGGGGCGCGGCACGCCGGCCGTCGGGACGGGATCGTCCGGCCGGAGCGAGACTCCCCGCGGCCTTCCAGCTGAACCCGAACGCGAACCCGAACCCGAACCCGAACCCGAACCCGCAACGGGTTCTCCGGTGGCGATCCCCTACCCTTCGTCCTTCACCGGGTGACATTCTGGGGAGCTACTCGTCCAGGTCCTGACCAGACCTGAACGCACCGCGCATTCACCCCTTTTCGGCCATGCGACGGATGCCCGGTGAGCCACTGAGATTTGGGGACCGATCAGAGTGACCACGGTAATTGTGCAGCTTCCCGACGCCGTCGTCCGCCACTCGGACGCTCCTCCGCCCGAACCACGGCTGCTCCGCCTGAGCCCTGGCCAGAGTGCCGAGTTCGGACGTGGGGAGCCCGGAGCACCCCTGCCCATCCCGCTGCGTGATCCGGCGGTGTCGCGGTGTGCCGGACAGATCACCGCGGTGGAGGACTACTGGCGCCTCTGCAATTACAGTGGCGCGGCAACCTACGTCGTGGAGAACCTGGAAGGCGCGGGAGAACATATCCGCGTCGCGCCCGGCCGTATCGGTGCGCCTGTACCCTTCGAGTTGTCCCGCGTGATTCTGCCCGCTGAAACGCCCATGGAATTCAAGGTGTTCGCGCCTCAGCACGCGTATGTGGAACACGGGTGCGACACCCCCGCCGGGGAGCCCACGACGATCCCCTTCTCGCTGAACCCGTCGTCCAAGTATTTCCTGGTGCTGCTGGCACTGTGCGAACCGCGGCTGCGCTCCCCGTCGAGCGCGGCCGTTCCCGGCGTGGGGGAGATCCTGGAACGACTGCTACCGCTGCCGAGTTGCCATGGCCTCACGCGATCCGCGCTCAACTATCACATCGACTATCTCGCCGACACCAAGCTGCGGTTGAGGGAAGGAGCGGGCGGCTCGTACAGCGAGGCGGGAGGCAAGCGTGAACGGCTGGTCAGTCTCGCGCTGCGCTTCAACCTGGTCCGCGAAGATCACTTGGTTCTGCTCCCTCCTGCCGCCAGACTCTGAACCGAAAGGCTCGCCCGGGATGAATCACCCCCACACCACTCCGCCGCTCGACCCGGCACCGGGGTACCGGATCGGCGAGTGGAGAATCACCGGCCTGATCGGCTCCGGAAGCTGGGGCAGCGTGTATGCCGCGGAGAAAGCCGTCGACAGTGCCGCGGGCGGCGCGGCCGTGGCCATCAAGCTCCTGCGCACTGACCTGCTGACCCCAGGACAGCGTGCGTCGATGGAGGAACTGGCGCGCAAGGAGGCACGGTTCAGCACGGAGGCGGACCACCCCCACCTGGTACGCACCCATGCGGTCGTGACCTTGAAGGATCCCGAGCGGCCCGAACTGGACGGCGTGACAGCGCTGGTGATGGACCGCGCGGAACGCAGTCTGCAGGATCTCCTCGCGGCGGGCCGGACCGGGCACCCCTTAGCGGACGTCGAACGCATCCTCGGCGGAGTGGCCGCCGGACTGGCGCACATGCACGCCCACGGCTGGATCCACGCGGACCTCAAGCCCGCGAACATCCTCCTCGGCCCCGAGGGAGCCGTGTGGCTCGCGGACTTCGGGCTCACCGTGGAACTGGAAGGAACTCACGCGTACGTTCCGCCCATGGGCTCTCTCGACCACGTACCCCCGGAGTGGTGGTCGGAGCGCACCGGCGTCCGTGGCACGACGGTGCGGAAGACGGCCGACATCTGGGCTTTCGGCGTGCTGGCGCACCAGGTGCTGACGGGTGGGCTCCATCCGTTCCCCGGCAGTACGGCACGGGCCCGCTCCCTGGCCGCCCAGGCCTATGCCAACGGATCGACTCCGCTTCGCCTCGACGACTGCCTGGAGCCGGGGTGGCGGAAGCTCATCGTCGAGTGCCTGGCTCCGGACCACGCCACCCGGGCAGCCCTGGAAGCGGAGGAACTGTCGCGGCGCGTACGGGAGTTGCACGCCGAGCGGCTCCCCCGCCCCTTTCGCCGGCGTCCGGCGATCCTGCTCGCCGCCGCACTCACCGCGTGTGCGACGGTCGCCGGCCTCGTCATGGCCTTCGTACCCTCCGACGACAAGGGCGCACCCACGAAGTCGGCGTCCTCCGCACCCGGGACCGCGCTCGCCGACACCGACCTGCCCGGGGCCCTTCCCGCCGACTCCGATGTGCCCGTCGCCCTGCGGCAGATCATCACCGACGCCGCGAAGCGGTGCACGGACAAGGAGGTCACCCCGGCGTTGCTGGCCGCGATGATCAAGGCCGAGAGCGGCTTCGACCCGAAGGCGTCCCGGACCGCCACCGGCGAGCACGGCATCGCCATGTGGACGCCGTCGGTGTTCAAGGCATGGGCCGTGGACGGCGACCGCGACGGCGACAAGGACTACATGTCTCCTCCCGACGCCATCGCCAGCATGGCCGTGTTCACCTGCTGGCTCGACCAGCGCTTCAAGCAGAGCGGGCTGAGCGAGAACCTCCCCGCGCTGATAACCGCCGGTTACCGCACCAGCGACAGAACCGTCATCGAGGCCGGTGGCGTACCGGCGGCGGTACAGCCCCACGTGGACAAGGTCCTCGCCTATCTCAAGGACTACACACTCTGACGCACCGGGCTCGGGGCCGCTCCTGACATACATCAGGAGCGGCCCCGAGCCGACCTGAATAGCGTTGAGGATCGTTCTGTCACCTTATGCAACAGGGGGAAGACGATCATGTGGCACATCTCATCGGCCCGTGGACTGCCGACGACGACGGCGGCGAGCCGGGCACTGCTCCCGGTGGCCGCCCTGCTGCTCGGCCTCACTACAGCGGCCACCTCGACAGCCGCTCCGGTCCCGCCGGTTGGCGCGGAGGCCGGATCCGACCGTACGGTCTCCACCTCGGCCGCACAGGCCCAGATCCCGGCCGGTGTCACCGCCGGGGTCGTGGTGTACGACCGGCAGACGGGGACCTTCACCGAACAGGTCAACGCGAGCATGCAGTTCCGCTCGGCCTCCGTCGTCAAACTGCTGCTGACCCTCGACTTCTTCCGGGACCGCGGTCCGAACTACACCATTCCGGCCGCCGACCGAGCCCTGCTGGAACCCATGCTCCGCAGCAGCTACGACGAGGCGGCAGATCACTACTGGGTCGCGCGCGGCGGCCCGGCGATCATCGACCGTATGGTGACCCAGCTCGGTCTGAGCGACACGGTCGGTCCCCCCGCCGGAATGGAGGGCTTCTGGGGCTACACCGCCATCTCGGCCCGCGACACGGTGAAGATCTACCGCTACATCCTGGAGCAGGCTCCGGCGCCTGTACGGGAGTTCATCATGACCAACCTGCGGCAGTCGACACGCTGTGCCTCGGACGCCTTCGACCAGCACTTCGGCATCGCAGCCGCCTTCGACCGCCCCTGGGCCGTCAAGCAGGGCTGGTCGGGCGAGTACGAGGACGGCACCTGCGGTCCCTCCGGCGCGAGCAACGCGGAGGCGGCATCGAAGACCTCGGTATCGAAGACCTCGGCACCGAACCCGGCCGCGGACAACGCACCGGAGGCCGGCTCGGAGTCGGCGGCGCGGACACCGGCCGTCACCCGTGCCGCCGCACAGGTGGACCTGGCCCGGCCCGCCCTGCACACCACCGGCACGGTCGGTACCGGCGACCGTGCCATCGTCGCCGTGCTCACCCTGCATCCCGTCGGCACCTCCTACGGCAAGGCGTACACGGACCTCGGCAGGCTGACCCGCAGCCTCGACGTGCCCGGCGCGACCAGGCCGGCGGGGAAGTGGTACGGGACCTGGGGATCGGGGGTCAACGTCCGTGAGGCGGCGACCACCGCGCGCTCCCTGACACGCCTGCCCGCCGGTGTGGAGGTCCTGATCAGCTGCCAGAAGCAGGGCGAGACCGTCTCCGTACCGCCGTACACCAACAACTGGTGGGCGTACCTGCCCCAGTACGGCGGCTACATGTCCAACATCTACGTCAGCTCACCGGACAACAAGCTGCCCGACGTACCGGTCTGCGCGACGGCGTAGCCCTCACCGGAAGCTACTCGCCGGAGGGCACCGCAAGGCCCTGCCGCTGCCGTCAGGTGATCGGTGCCCGTAGGGGCAGCCCGGCCTGCCCTGCTGACTCCTGACGGAAGCCGATCGCCACCGTAACGTCGAACAGTGAGCCTTTGGACTTCTCTCGAACCTGCTTCGGTCACGGTGGACCCCGGTGGCAGCGCGACCGTGCGGCTGCGGCTGCGCAACACCGGTGACGTGGTCGACGAGTACCGCTTCGAACCGGTAGGTGTTCCCGCGCCCTGGACCACGGTGGAGCCCGCCTTGCTGCGGCTGTTCCCAGGGACGACGGGGACGGTGGAGCTGACGTTCGCGCCGCCGCGCACACCGGACGCGACAGCGGGCCCGAACCCGTACGCGGTACGGATCACACCGACCGAGCATCCGGAGTCGACGACCGTCCCCGAGGGAAACCTGACGATCACCCCCTTCACGGAGGTGCGGGCCGAGCTGGTCCCTCCGACGGTGAAGGGCCGTTTCCGGGGACGCGCCAGACTGGCTGTCGACAACCTCGGCAACACGAAGGTGACCGCGTCGCTCAGCGGAAGCGACAACGGCGACCACCTGTCGTACGACATCCATCCGAGCAACGTACAGATCGAACCCGGCCGTGCCACGTTCGTGAACGCCACGCTGAAACCGCGGCAGATCACCTGGTTCGGTTCCAAGCAGGAACGGCCGTACACCCTCGAGGTGAAGCGGTCGGGGCTGACACCGCTCGGGGTCGAGGGCACCTATGTGCAGCGGAGCTTCCTGCCCGGCTGGCTCGCCACCTCGCTCGGCATCTTCCTGGCGCTCGCGATCACCTTCACGATGCTGTGGATCGCCTACAAGCCCAGGGTCACCAGCAGCGCCCGGGAGCTGCAGGCGGTCGCCGTCAGCACGCTGCCGCCTCCCCTCGTGACGCCTACGGCGCAGCCTTCGGCCCCCGCCGAATCGGCCCCGCCCGTCGAGCCGACCCGACCGGCAGTTCAGCCGACGGCCTCGGCGCAGGCCGATGGAGGCGCCGGAGGCGGGGGCGCGCAGTCCCCGTCGGCCAAGCCGAAGGCCCCGAGCGTGCTGCCCGCGTCCAGCATCATGCTGCGCAACTCGACCACCAAGATGTGCGCCGACCTCCCGGCGCCCGAAGACACCGACTTGAAGGGCCGGGTCGTGCAGTCCAACTGCGACGATGACGCCGCCGGAACCCAGCGGTGGAACCTGGAGGTGAGGTACCCGAAGCTGGGTCCCGGCGGCTCGGCTCTCTTCCAGATCCGCAACGTCAAGGACCAGCTCTGCGTGGATCTGTCGGACTACGGCTCCAAGCCCATCAATTCGCCGATCCTCGAGTACACCTGCGACGGCACGACCGCTGACAACCAGCTGTGGTGGCTCGCCAAACAGCCGAGCGGCGACTACTGGATCCGCAACTACGCCAGCAACAACGAATGCCTGGACGTCGGCGGCTTCAGCACCGGCGGCGACGGAACCGACCTCACACTCTTCACCTGCTCCAACATCGACGACCAGGAGTGGGAGATCGTCCGTCCCTCGGCTTCCTGAGCAGGGCTCGGCCGGCACCGGTTGAACCTGAGCGGGGCGGTTCGAGCAGTTTCCTCCGCACCGAACGCGTACTCCCACTTCCAGCTCACTCGCGGACTGCCTTCATGGCCTCGTCCTTCTGGGCCTGCATCTCCTCCAGACGGCCCGGATCGGCGACGGCAAGGGCCGCGCGCAGGGCGTCAGGGGTGTGCTCGGGACGCGGGATCAGCTCGTGTCCGTGGTCGGACCGGGTGTTCATCGTGTCCTCTTGGAGATGCCGTCGCCAGGGTATCGAGCCGTGGCGGCGGCCGAGCGAGCCTCGGGAGGAGGCGGGAAAGGCGTCGGCGGAAATCTGTCCAGTGGTGACGAGCTGACCATGGTGGACCCCGGCTCTTCGTGCGAGCGAGCTGCTGACGTACGAGGGCGGGCGTCAGGCGGCCACGGGAACCGCCATCCGGCAGTCACGGCAGCGGCCGGGCTCTGGCCCCCGGAACCCCCGGTCGCAGCCGTCGCAGTTCCGGAGCGGGTGCTGGACGCGGATGGTCTCCGGCGGTGAGGAAGGACCCCCGAAAGGTGCCGGAGGCGGCAGCTTCGCGGTGAGGCGGTGGGCGAGGAATGCGGCTGGGCGGCGCATGCCTTCGGGTGGGAGGTCGCTGGTCAGTGCGTGTCGTACGGCGGTGGGGCTGGCGTCGCGTTCCAGCCAGGCGGCGACGCCGGGTGCGAGGTGGGCCGTGTCGCAGGCCGACAGGAGCAGGTCGGGGTCGAGGCGGCGGAGCCCGGCGAGGAGGTCGGTGGCGGCCTGGAGGAGACCTGGCCCCTTGTACGCGGGCTGCGGTACGGCGGGGAGGGGCTTGCGTGGGGCGCGCTTCTTGGGCGGGCCGGGGGTGGTGGGGTGCGCGGGACGGGTCGGACGGTCGACCCCGACCCTGGCGTCTGTCCGGGTGTCTGCGCCGGTGCCAGCCCAGCTGTCGGCCCTGGAGTCGGTATCGCCAGCGGTATGGGCAGCGGTATTGGCAGGGCGCTCGGCGTGGTGTCCGGGGCGGTTGCAGGAGACCGTGCGGGTGACGATGTTGCCGCCGGTGGTACGTTCGCGGGTTCGGCGCAGGTAGCCGTGGGTTTCGAGTTCGCGCAGGGCGGCGGCGATACGGTCCGGTCCCTCGGGGAACCTCTTGGCGAGGGTCTTGATGTCGACCGGGGAACCAGCTTGCAGAGACTGGATGTGGACGCTCAGCCCGATGGCGAGCAGTGACAGCGCGGGGTGCTGGGCGAGGTGGTTGCCGATCACCGTGAAGCGGGTGGTGTGGCGGGCGTTGTCATGAATGACGCCGGAGATGCCGGAATTGGGGCGCCGGTGGGGGTGATTTTTGCCCGCCGGACGGGACTCGGCGCACGGGGGCGCACTAGGGTTCTGCGTATCCATCGGGAAGGTTCCGACTTCCTTGGTGGTCAGGCCCTCGCATTGGGATGCCAGTCCCGGCGGGGGCCGTCGTATGTCCGCTGTCTGCGGTTGCCTGTGGTCGTGCTGCTGCGCTGAGCGTAAGGCAGGCAACCGGGCACAAATCCAGCTGAGTTGCTGATGTTCACTCGGGCGAGTGAGTTTGCGCGGCAGCAGCGGAAGCGGCTGTGGTCGCTGTCTCCTGCGGACGGGAGGGGTGGGGTTTGGTTGGTTGAGTTCTTTCTCTCCAAGTTCCTTTGAAAGGACCGCTGGTCGCACCGGAGCACGGGGAATCGGGTTCCGGTGCGACATCGATTTCCGCCCACACCGTTTTGCTAGGCCGGAGCCCCGGACTCCACCCCCAGCGGGCGGCGAGCGCCTCGACGAGAGCGAACACTGACCCGCCTCCCGGTCACCGCAGAGCGACTCCGGCCCTTGGACGTCGCCGCGAATCCGCGGTCGTCCTCAGCGCACGTGGTCCCAGTTCTTGAGCGCGCAGCTCTCCCAGGAGAATCTGCGCAGCCGTGCCTGCTCGACATGTGTCGCCGTGTCGCCGTAGCCGCTGTTGAGGTGGCGTCCGAGGACGAGGACTGCCACGCTGCCCGCTCCGGCGGCCTTCAGGGCGGCGGCTGCGGACTGGGCGTGGTTGCCAGTGGTCCAGGTGTCGTCGATGAGCAGGACGTTCGCGTTCCACAGTGGTGATGACGTGTAGCGCGAGGCGGACGCGGTGCGTCCGAGTTCGACCGCGTCCGGTGTAGGTGTGAGCAGGTCGCGGTAGCGGTCGCGGGTGATGCCGACCATGTCTGCGGCCATGGTGCGCAAGGGATGATCCGCACGACCACTGGTGCTGGGCACCGTGGTGACGATCTCGAAGCCGGGGACGGCGCAGTGGTTCGTCACGCAGTCCTCGTGCAGGGCAAGAAAACGCCAGAGGACGGCTGCCAGGCCCGTGCGGAAGTACTGCTGCTGCGGGCCTGCGGTGTTTTTGTAGCGCCACAGCTCGTTCGCGTACTGCTCGCCCTTGAGCGCCAGGCTGACCGGGACCACGGCGTCGGCGGCGTCAGCGCCAAGGATTCTGCTTGTCTGGTGGCAGGGCAGACAGGTGGGACAGCCGGTCCTCGCCGGGCCACGGCAGACCTGGCACACGCCGGGGCCGGGCAATAAGGGATGGACGAGGAAGTTGGCGTAACGGGCGGACAGCCCGACGACTGTTGTCACGTGGGTCTGCCCGTCAGGCCCAGGTCAGTTCGCCCGTGGTGGGCACGAGAGAGTCGAGTTGGCTGAAGACGTCCTCGGGGCCGTCGATGACGGTGGTGTTGGGTCTGCCCGCGTACTCCCTCGCCCATTCATGGTCCATGAGGGAGCGCATGAGGAAGACCCGGCGGCCGTGTTCCAGGGCCAGGCGGGCCTGCATACGGGCACCGCTGCGGTAGGCCGCCTCGATCACGACCGTGGCGAGGCTGTAGCCGCTCATCACAGCGTTGCGCATGGGGAACGACGACTTCGAGGGCGGCGAGTCCGGCCAGAACTGGGAGATCAACAGGCCCCGCTCCGCGATCTCCCGCTGGAGACCCGCGTTCTGCGCGGGGTAGGACTGCCGCAGGCCGGTGCCGATGACGGCGACGGTACGGCCACCGACCGCGAGCGCGGTGCCGTGTGCGGCGGTGTCGATCCCGGCGGCCAGGCCGCTGACCACGGTGACTCCTCGTTCGGCGAGCCCGCCGGCGATGGCACAGGCGTACGCGACACCCTCCGGGGTGGGCGTCCGGGTTCCGACCACGGCGACTCGCAGATCGCCCTGCAGATCGCTCTCGGTCGACGCGCCGCGCATGAGCAGGAACGGTGGGCGCTGGTGGACCAGGCGCAGATAGAGGGGGTAGTCCTCGTCCAGGATCGTCACCAGCCGCATGCCCTCGCGGTCCCAGGCGGCGATCTCGGCGGCGACAGCCTCCAGGTCCACTGCGGGCCCGGTATCGAAGAGCGCCCCCTGTCCCGAGGCGTCGAGCACGCTCTCCAGGACCTCTCGCGCACTCCCGACGGTTTCCACCTGGTCGGTCAGCTCGGACCATGAGCGATCACCGCGCCGCAGGAGTGCGACGAGGGCGGCTCGCTCCAGCTCCTGGTCCATGACACGAGTATAGGAAGGCACGCCTCCCACGGCTCCCACACGTCCCAGGTCGCCGGCCACCGACCGCCGCAAGCCCCCCTCACCCCCCACCCCGATAACTCCACCCCAACCCCCCCAACGCCCGAGCCCGCGCCTCCACCACCCCCATCCGCGCGTCCCGTTCCCCCGAGTCCACGTGCGCCGCCTGGCCTGTCGCCTGGCCCTCCCACTTCCGGTAGAGCAGGCCCACCTCCGGTGAGAACCACCCCCGGCTCACCGCGTTCAGCGCCAGCAGCAGTCCCGTGTCCTCCGAGGCCGGCAGGGCCATCCAGCCGCCCAGGGCCAGGAGGAGGTCCCGGCGTACGCACAGCGTCGCCGGGTGGACCGGGGCCCGGAAATCGTTGGCCGCCCAGTAGTCGAGTACCGCCCCGCGCTCGATCGGACCGGCGTCCGGGTCGCCCGGGAAACCGGCCGTCGAGCCGTCGGGGAGGAGGTCGAGGACGCGTGACGTCGCCCAGCCCAAGTCCCTGTTCGACTCCAGGGCGTCCAGGTCCCGTGCCAACGCGCCCGGCGCCAACTGGTCGTCCGCGTCCAGGATCTTCACGTACGGGCCGTCCGCCGCGGACAGCGCGATCGTGCGGGCGACTCCCGGGCCGCCCGCCCGGCCCTGGCGGAACGTGATCCGCTCGTCCTCGGGGACGTACGGGCGGACCTCGTCCGTCGTGCCGTCCTCCTGGATCAGCCAGTGCCAGGTCCAGCCGTCCGGCAGCTCCTGTTCGCACAGGGACTTGTGGGCCTCCGGGAGGAAGCGGGCCGAGGGGGCGTGGACTGCGGTGACGATGACGATGCGCCGGGGCACGGCGACACTCACCACCTTTCCGGGGGAGTGGTGAGGAGCAGTTCCGTGCGGTCGCCGGGGAGCGTCATACGGGAGACGTCCACCACGCGGTCGTGGACGGCCCCGCGTGGATCGAGCGGCGGAGACCGTCCGCGATCACCTCGTACGCCTTGGGCATGACCTCAGCGTACGACTCCTCAAGCGGACTCGGGGCACAGAAAAACCCGACCGCTGGCGACGGGGGATGCACCAGCGATCGGGCTATGGCCAAGGGTAACAACACTGGCTGCTCAGTGGGAGCCGACTGCTCTGCTACAACGACCAGTTGTGATCGGGATCACTCTCTTTCGTGTCCACTTCAGTACAACCGTTCTTCAAGTACTCGCGAGTAACCCCGACGTGAACGCGAACGACCGGCGAATCGGCTACGGCAAGATCGCCGACCGGGGCGCGTACGACCTCGCGTGAGCCGGGGGACGGGTCCCCCACTTGTCCCCTTACCGGTCGTTACTCGTCACATGGGGGCTGGTAGGACAATCGCGGCAGATACTCGTGCCACCTCTCAGCCGTCAGGACGCCCCGGGTCGTCGAGCAGATGTGCTCGACGGCCTTTTCGACGTCGAGGTTCCACAGCCGGACGGTGTCCGTGCCGCTCGACACCCCGACGATCTCGCCGTGCGGGCTGAACGCCAGGAAGTTGCCCGTCTTGGCGTTGGGGCTCATCGACTGGCCGATGGGTGTCGCCCTCGCGGGGTTCGTGACGTCCCACAGCCGGACAGCGTTGTCGTTGCCGCCGCTGGCCAGGACGTCTCCCCCCGGGCTGAACGTCAGCGACTCGACCGCCTCGGTGTGCCCGACGAGGGGCGAGCCCAGGCTGTGGGCCTTCGCCGGGTCGGTGACGTCCCAGAGCCGGACCGTGCCGTCGTCGCTCGCGCTGGCCAGCGTGAGGCCGTCCGGGCTGTAGGCCAGTTCGTTGATGGGGCCGTCGTGTCCCGTGAGCGGCTTGCCGAGGCTGCGGGCCTTGGCCGGAATGGTGACGTTCCACAGGCGGACCGTGCCGTCGTCGCTCGCGCCGGCCAGCGTACGGCCGTCCCGGCTGAAGGCGAGCGAGTTGATGTAGCCGGTGTGGCCGGTGAGCTGGGGGCCGAGCGGGCGCAGATGAGCCGGGTCGGTCGCGTCCCACAGCTGGACGGTGAAGTCCTCGTAGGCCGTGGCCAGCGTGCGCCCGTCCGGGCTGAACGCCACCGCCGCCGCGAACCGGGTCTTCAGCTCGACGGGCGGCGCCCAGGCGACGGGCCGCTTCGGGTCGCCGACGTTCCACAGCTGGATGGTGCGGTCTCCGGACGCCATCGCGAGAGTGCGGCCGTCGGGGGAGAACGCCGGCGTCCGTACCTCGCCTCCCCCGGGCGTGAACGGTTCGCCCTGCGCCACCGGGTGGTCCGGGTCGGACACGTCCCACAGGCGGACCCGGCCGTCGCGCGAGCCCGTGGCCAGCAGTTTGCCGTCCGGGCGGAACACCCCGATGCGGCCGATCATGTCCGACGTCGGCAGCGACCACAGCCGCACCTTGCTGTCGCCGCTCCCGGTGGCGAGCGTACGGCCGTCGGGGCTGAAGCCCAGCGCGTACATCTCGCCGCTGCTGCCCGCGAGGGGTTCGCCGACCTGCGACGGGTACTCCGGGTCGCTGACGTTCCACAGGCTCGCGGTGCTGTCCGCGCTGGCGGCGGCCAGCGTGGTCCCGTCCGGGCTGAAGGCCACCGACCAGATCGCGTCGGTGTGGCCGGTCAGCGGCGCGCCGAGCTGAGCGGCGTGCTCGGGGTCGGACACGTTCCACAGGCGGATCGTGTCGTCGGCGGCGCCGCTGGCGAGGGTGCGGCCGTCGGGGCTGAACGCCACCGAGTGCACCAGGTCCGTGTGCCCGGTCAGTCTCGCGTCGTACGGCTTCGGGTCGCGCGGCTTCGACACGTCGTACAGCCGGATCGTGTTGTCGTCGCCGCCCGCCGCCAGTTTCCGGCCGTCGGGGCTGAACGCGATCGCTCGCACGGCGGCGCCCGCGCCGGTGAGGGTACTGAGAGGGGTGGGGCGGGCAGGGTCGGTCATGTTCCAGAGGCGGACCGTGCGGTCCTCGCCGGCCGAGGCGAGCGTACGGCCGTCCGGGCTGAAGGCGATCAGATAGATCGTGCCGTTGTGACCGGTCAGGGGCGCGCCGAGGGGGCGCGGGTGGGCGGGGTCTGACACGTCCCACCGGTGGATCGTGCCGTCGTCACCCGCGCTCGCGAGGGTCCGGCCGTCGGGGCTGAAGACCGCGCTGCTCACCCAACTCGCGTTCGCGACAAGGGGTTTGCCGAGCGGCTTGGGATGCGTCGGGTCCGCCACGTTCCACAGGCGTACGGTCTGGTCGTAGCTGGCGGTGGCCAGGAGCCGTCCGTCGGGGCTGAACGTGGTCAGGTAGACGGCGCCGGTGTGGCCGATCAGCGGTGTGGCCAGCGGGGTGTTCACGATCGAGACCAGCCGGCTGCGGGTGCTCGCGTCGTCCGGGCGGAGACTGTGGGCGACCAGGCTGAGCTGCGCCGACAGCGACGGGTCGGTGGCCTGGACGCGGTCGGCCTCGGCGAGCACGTTCTCGAACACCGCGTCGTCGCGCTGCTGCCGGGCGATCAGCGCCGCACCCCCGGCCAGCAGGGCCAGCACGACCACCGCGGCGACGGCGGCGCGGCTGATCAGGACCGTGCGACGGCGCAGCCTCACCGAAGCGGTCAGGAACTGCACCGCGCCGCGGGTCAGGAAGGTGTCACCGGCGGACTTCGCCCAGGTGTGCGCCTGGTCCAGCCGGGAGCCCCGGTAGAGGAGCGACGTGTCGCGCTTCGACTCCTCCCAGGACCGGCTGTCCTCCTCCAGGCGCTGACGCAGCAGGTTGCCGCCCCGGTCCTCGTCGATCCAGTCCCGCAGACGCGGCCAGGCGTGCAGCAGCGCCTCGTGGGTGATCTCCACGCTCTCCGCGTCGAGCGTCACCAGCCGGGCGCGCACCAGCGCTTCGAGGGACTCCTCCGTCTTGTCCGGGTCCGCCGACTCGGCGGCCAGCTGCCGTCGCGTACCGCGCCTGCGGGTGGCCTGGGTGTCCTCGCCGAGGCGCACCAGCCGCAGCAGCAGCAGCCTCGCGGCGGTCCGGGCCGCCGGGTCGAGGCCGGTCCAGGCGCGCTCGGCGGTCGCCGCCACCGCTCCCTGGATACCGCCGGCCGCGCGGTAGCCGGACAGCGTCAGGCGGCCCGCCTTGCGGCGCTGCCAGGTGGCGAGCAGGGCGTGCGAGAGGAGCGGCAGCACGCCCGCGTCGTGCTCCCCCATGGCCCGGAAGGCATGGGAGGTACCCCCACCGCGTGGTCCGCCGGTGCTCACCTCCCGCACGATCAGCTCCGCGAGCCCCGGTTCGAGCTCCAGGCCGACGGCCTTGGCCGGTCCGGTCACCGCGTCCCGCAGCTCGGCGCCGGTCAGCGGCCCGAGGACCATGTGCCGGTGCTGGAGCGCGTCGGCGAGTTCGGGATGGCGCAGGCACTGGTCGTAGAAGTCGGCGCGGATACCGAGGACGACGAGCGCGGGCGCCCACTCGCCGGAACGGTCCCGCTCACCGCGTCCGGGCGGCGAGGAGGCGGCGTGCAGGACCTGGATGAAGGTGTTACGGACCGTCTCGTCGGCGCAGAGGGTGAACGTCTCCTCGAACTGGTCGACGATGACGACGGGCCGGCCGGGCGCGGAGCCACTGGAGTCGGCGGCCGTGGAGCCGGAGGCAGTGGAGTTGGGGGCGTCGCGGCGGGCCCAGGCGGTGACCGTCTCCCGTACGGCATGGGCGAATTCGGGCGTACCGGGCTCGATCGCCGGCTTTCCGGCGGGAGAAAGGATCTCCGAGAGCCCGGGTATACGGCGGGTCAGCTCGGCGAGGGGATCACTGCCCGGGACGAGCTGAAGGACCTCCCGGGCCCGCTGACCCGGGCCGCCCAGCGCCCCCTCCCGCAACGCGGGCACCAGCCCGGCGCTCAGCAGGGAGGACTTGCCCGCTCCGGAGGCGCCCACGAGCATGACCAGACCGCCGGTGCCGGTGGCCGTGGTCGCCGTGGTCTCCGCTGATTCCGCCGCGCGGAGCTGGGCGACGAGGGCGTCGGTGCTCCGCTCCCGGCCGAAGAACCACCGGGAGTCCTCCAGACGGTACGAGGCGAGGCCCAGGTAGGGGCACACCCCGCCGGGCACGGCCGCGACCTCGGCGGCCGAGGACTCCTCGTCGTCGAGGGACCCCGTGACCCGGTCACCGACGGGGTCGGCGACGGCACGCTCCCACAGGTGCTGCCACTGGACCATGTCGTACAGCCCGGGGGAGACGGCCACGGGCCGGGTGCGCCGGGCCTGCGGGACGAGAACGCTCAGCACGGCGGCGAGGGCGGCGAACTGGGCGGGCACGTTCTTCGCCCGCCGCCAGTCGCTGATCCGCTGGACGGAGACCCGCACGGGACGCCCTCGTTCGTCGACCCGCTGCAACTGGACGACGGCTTCGGCCACCCGTTTGAGGGGAGGATTACCGGCCTCCTTGTACAACAGCGAGAGCCGCTCCGCGAAGGCAGTGCGTGCCCCTGAGTCGGAACTCAAGGTCTCCACCCCTTACTTCCCCCGCGTCTGTCATCCGGTGTCATCCGGACCGGAAAACCCACTCTATATGGCTGACCTGCGGTTAAGCCCTCAGCCCTGCACCGGAACCTCCTCTCCTGGAGCCGTGAATGGCAGGATCATGACGCAACAAGGAACCAGCCGCGTGGCGTCCACCCGGACCACCAGCGCAGCGATCCCCAGGGCAGCTTCGACGCCGATCGTTCTCGGCCAGCTTCCGCGGATTCGCCAGCCGGGTGCGACGGCGGCACCGCGCGGGCCTCAGATCCGCGGAACCGGCACAGTACGGACACCGCCCGGGTCCTCGTCCATCGTTCGGCACCGGTCCCCACGTGGGGAGGGACCGGTGCCGAACGTCGTTGTGGGCGCAGTACGGTGCCGGTACGCGCAGGGCCTTGTCGTGGTTGTTGGGGGAGAACCGTTGAGCGCTCGGATTCTGGTCGCCGAAGACGACGAGATGCAGTCCCGCCTGATCCGGATCTATCTGGAACGCGAGGGAAACGCGGTACAGGTGGTGGCCGACGGCCGCGCCGCCCTGGAGCGGGCCCGCTCGACCCGGCCGGACCTCATCGTCCTGGACGTGATGCTGCCCCTGGTCGACGGACTCGACGTGTGCCGCATCCTGCGCACCGAGTCGGACGTACCGATCCTGTTGCTCACCGCCCGCACCACCGAGGAGGACATGCTCCTTGGCCTCGACCTCGGCGCTGACGACTACCTCACCAAGCCATACAGCCCCCGCGAACTGACCGCGCGGGTACGGGCGTTGCTGCGTCGGTCCGGGAAGGCGAGCGCGGCGGCCCAGCCGTCGGTGCTGCGGGTCGGCGAGGTGGAGCTGGACACGGCACGCTTCGAGGTACGGATGGCGGGCCGGCCGGTGGCGCTGACCTCGAAGGAGTTCAACATCCTGGAGACCCTGGCCCGCGAACCCGGCCGCGTCTTCACCCGGGCCCAGATAATCGAACGCGTTTTCGGTTACGATCGGGATGTGCTGGAGCGCACGATCGACGCCCACGTCATGAACTTACGCAGGAAGCTGGAGGCGGGGAGCCGGGGCGGACCCCGTCTGCTGGAGACGGTGTACGGCCGGGGCTACCGCCTGGCCGACGGTACGGCAGCGCCCTGAAGGGGCGCGGGCAAGAACTGCCTACTCGGCGGAGTGCCAGGGCGCCCTCGGCAGCACGATCGTGAACGTCGTCCCTTCCCCGACCGTGCTGCGCACGTCGATCGTGCCCCGATGGTCCGTCACGATCTGACGGGCGATCGACAGCCCCAGACCGCTGCCTCCGGTCGCCCGCCCCCGGGACGCGTCCGCGCGCCAGAAGCGGTCGAACAGGTGGGGCAGGTCCGCCGCCGATATCCCCTTGCCGGTGTCCCGGACCTCCACGACGGCCAGCTCACCCCGGGGGATCACGGCCAGGGTGACCGAGCCGCCCGCCGGAGTGGCCCGCAGCGCGTTGCCGACCAGGTTGCCGACGACCTGGCGCAGCCGGTCCGTGTCCGCGGTGACATGGACGGGCGCCGACGCCTCCACCCGCAGGGCGACACCCGCCGCCTCGGCCTGGGCGTGATGCGCCCGGCGCCCGGCCTCCAGAAGGTCGCGCAGGTCGACGTCGGCGGGGTGATAGGTGAGCGCACCCGCCTCCGCGAGGGCGAGATCCTGGAGGTCGTCCACGATCCGCTGCTGGAGCAGGGCCTCCCGGTGGAGGGAGTCGAGCAGCTCGGGGGTCGGGTCGACGACCCCGTCCCGCAGCGCCTCCAGATACCCGCGCAGGTTGGCCAGCGGGGTGCGCAGCTCGTGCGCGATGTCCCCGGTGAGCCGGCGCTGCCGTTCCTCGCCCGCCTGGATGGAGTCGGCCATACGGTTGAAGGCGCCGCCGAGCTGCGCGATCTCGTCCCGCCCGGAAACGGGCACCCGACGCCCGAGGTCGCCTTCGCCGAGCGCCTTCGCGGCGACCGTCATGGCCCGTACGGGACGTAGAACGGCCCTGCTCAGCAGCAGTGCGACGGCGATGACGGCGAGGGCGACGCCCGCCGCGACGGCGATGGTGGGCGCGGCGGCCAAGGTCGGCGGCGACTCGTTCCGCACGCCGAGGTGGACCTCCAGGCGGGGCGGGGCGGCCGAGCCGACCCGGTTGTTGAACACCCGTTGCAGACAGGCGGTGAACTGCTGTTGGGCCTGGCAGGCGTCGACGGCGTTCAGATCCGCCGGGGCCAGCGGACCGGCGGTGCCCGGCGCCGGGCACCGCGCAGGCCGCCGGTCGGCGCTGTACCGGGGGATGCCGAGGCCGTCCGTCCGGACGGTCACCTCGGCTCCGGCCAACGTGAGACAGGCCGCGTACGCCACTTCGGCGCGGTAGTCGGCGATCGCGACGGAGACCTGCTTCAGCGAGGCCCGGTGCCCCTGGCCCGCCGGCACCTTCAGTACGGGCCGCGCGTCCACCAGCACCGCGGGCTGGCCGCTCAGCGCGCGGGGCGTACGTCCGGCCAGGGCATCGGAGTCGGTGAGCAGTACGTCGGACTCGGTGGCGACCCGGATGCGCTGGCCGGTGTCCCGGGCGAGCTCGGCGACCGTGGGCGAGAGCCCGTTCCAGGTGCCGTGGGTGAATCCGTACGTCCGCAGCTCACCGGTGATCCGGGCGACCTCCTGCCGCCCGGCCGTGACGGTCGCCTGGACCTGGCGGTTCGCCTGCCGCAGGGTCAGCCAGCCGGTGGCGGCGGTGGCGGCCATGGCGACCAGCATGAGCAGGCCGAGGACCCGGAGCCGGAAACTCATCGGCGTGACCCTTTCGGTGCGGATTCCTGGATCTCCGTGGATCGCAAGAGGACGGTGTCGGCCAGAAAGCCTCAGGAGTGGCGAATTATCTCCCCAGTCACTTTCAGCCTACGAAGCATTAGATATGGACACTTGTAGGCGGAATTATTTCTTCAGTATTAACGCGGGGCGATCGTACTTAAGCCACTGGCCCCCCAGTTGTCGCAGGGGGTTGCAGGGGCCGCTGCTTTCGCATTTCGCAGCGCCGACGAATCACATACAGGGGGTATGAAATGAAGCGTCGAATCGCGGCTCTCGTTCCGGCACTCGCGGCCGTCGCCATCGCCGTTCCGCTGTCCATCGCCACACCGGCCGCCGCACACGCCGCGTGCGGCACCACGGTCTCCGACAAGGACAGCAGTTCCTGGAACAAGACGGCCAACGGAGCCAACGAGCGCAGCGGCACCATTGCCTCCAGCAGCACCAACTGCACCATCAAGGGCATCGCCTACAACACGCAGAACCTGGACTACCACTGCTGGACCCTGGGCAACGACGGCTACACCTGGACGTACCTCAGGAACGACTCCACGGGTGTCACCGGCTGGGTCCGGGACAACCTGCTGAGTGACAACGGCAGCGGCGTGTACTGCGGCTTCTGATACGCCGATCACGTCCAGCACCTCGAAGTAGCGCGACAGCGGGGGCGGTCCCGGTTCTCGGGGCCGCCCCCGCTCCGTACCACCGGAGCGTCGGCCAGAACGCCCGGTGGTGGTCATGTGCCGGCCAGCGCCTCCGTCGGGGCCAGCCGACTCGCGCGGACCGCCGGATACAGTCCGGCGATCATGCCGATGAGCAGGGTCGAGCCGATGCCCGCGAAGCTGGCCCAGGCCGGGACGACCGTCGGCCAGTCGCGGCTGACGGCGTAGCCCGCCGTGATGACCGTGCCGAGCACCGTCCCGCCCAGCCCGCCGATGAGGGACAGCAGCAGTGACTCCGTCACGAACTGCGTCCGGATCTGGCCCCGGGTGGCCCCGAGAGCGCGGCGCAGACCGATCTCCGGCCGGCGTTCCAGCACCGAGATGACCATGGTGTTGCCCACGCCCACCCCACCGACGAGCAGCGCGACCCCGCCGAGCCCGAGCAGCAGCCCGGTCAGCGCCGACTCGGTGGCCTCGCGGGCCGCGAGTGCGTCGGAGGGCCGCGAGATCCGCACCTCGCCCGGCTTCTCCGGGTTGGCCGTGGCCGGCAGCACCGCCCGTACGGCGGTCACCTGGCTGTCCTCGGCACGGACGTACACCGTCGACGGATGACCGTCGAAGCGCAGATAGCTCCGGGCCGCCTGCCAGCCGACCAGCGCGGCACTGTCCAACTCGGGCGCCAGCGGTACGGGTTCGAGGACGCCGATCAACGAGAACCAGCGGCCACCGATCCACAGCCGGGTCCCCGGGGTGTACACGTCCAGGCGCTGCGCGGCCGTGGCACCCAGCACGACCGCCGGGTACTTGTCGGTGGCCGAGTCGAGCCAGCGGCCCCTGTTGACCTTTCCGCCGACGGCCGGCAGCAGATCGGTGCCCGACGCGAGCACGGTCAGCGAGTTGGTCCGCCCGATGGCGATGCGCTCGTTGCGGTACACGCCGGCACCGATCGCGCCGGTGGCCGTCACCTGCTCCACGGGCGGGATGCGCCGGACCATCGCGACAGCCTCGTACGGCAGCTTGGCCTGCTCGCCCGTGAGGGACTCGCCGGGGGCGACCCGCAGCAGGTTCGTCCCGAGGGCGTCGAGCCGCCGGTCCACCTCCGCCTGTCCGGACCCGGAGATACCGACCACCGCGACCATCGCGGCGACCCCGATGGCGATCCCGAGCGCGGACAGGAACACCCGCAACGGCCTCGTCCGCAGCCCCGTCCCACCCAGCCGTACGACATCGGCGGGCCGCAGCCGCGCGGCGCGCAACGGCCTGGGCCTGTCCAAGGGGTCGGTCACTGATGCGCCCCGATCGTCGTACTCGTACTCGTACTCGTACTGGTGTCGGCGCTTTGCAGGGTGTTGTTGATCAGGCGGCCGTCGCGCATCTCGATACGGCGGGGGAGCCGGGCGGCGATCTCCAGGTCGTGGGTGATGACCACGACCGTCGTACCGGCCGCGTGCAGTTCGCGCAGCAGTGCCAGTACGGCGGCTCCCGACACCGAGTCGAGATTGCCGGTCGGCTCGTCCGCCAGCAGGACCGACGGCTCGCCGACCACCGCACGGGCGACCGCGACCCGCTGCCGCTCGCCCCCGGAGAGCTGGTGCGGCAGATGCCGGACGCGATGACTGAGCCCGACCCGGGCCAGCGCGGACGCGGCCCTGGCCCGGCGGCGGCGCATCGGCATGCCCGTGTAGAGCAGACCGTCCGCCACCGAGTCCAGCACCGGGACACCGACGGCCAGATGGAACTGCTGGAAGACGAAGCCGATCCGGGTGGCCCGCAGCGCGGAGACCTCACGGTCGGACAGCTTCGCCACGTCGTACCCGTCGACCAGGACCCGCCCCGCCGAGGGCCGGTCCAGGCTCCCCATGAGATGCAGCATCGTCGACTTGCCGGACCCCGACGGCCCGACCACACCGACCAGTTCGCCGCGCCCGATCCGCAGACTCACGTCACGGACGGCGGCGACCCCGCCGGGATAGGCCTTGGAGACACTGTCGAACTCGACAACGGGAGCCGATACTGGGGGAGTTGACACGGCCGGAGGCGAAGGCTCGCTCACTCGGGAATCCTCACCTTCATGCCCTCGCGGACCCCGGAACCGCTGACCTGGACGTTCCCGTCGGCGAAGAGCCCCGTCTTCACCGCGACGAACCGACCGTCCTCGGTCTCCAGCCCGTGTCCGCCCTCGGCGAGGGCGACCAGCGCGGCGACCGGCACGCTCAGCACGTCCTTGACCTCGCGGCCCACGTACTCGACGGTGACGGGCCCGCTCTCCAGCCGTCCCACGGACTTCTGGTCCGCGATGGTGATGGTCACCGGCAGGGTGGCGGCGCCCGCTCCCGACTCGCCCTCGCTGCTGCCCCCTTCGGGCGCGTCGGCCTGCCGCCCGACCGAGACCACCTCGCCCCGCACGGACTTCCCGTCGGGCAGCGTGATCCCGACGGCTGTGCCGCGTACGGCCCAACCGGCGTCCGAGGCCGAGGCGTTGACGACGACCTTGCGTGCCGTCCCGGTGTACGTCAGCGTGTTCTCGCCGACGGCCGAGCCGAGCCGGGCGCCCGGCTGACCGATCCGTACCTTGCCGGCGGAGTAGATGACGTCCCCGACACCGACTGTCCCGGTCTCGGTCAGCCCGAGCGACTTCTGCCAGCGCTTGACGGCCCGCGCGGTGGCGTCCGTGAACTTCTCGTCCACCGTGAAGCCGGTGTAGCCGAGCGCGGCGAGGTTGGTCTCGAACTGCAGGACGTCCATACCGGTGATCGGCGCGGGCGCAGTGGTTCCGGTTCCCGCTCCCGTTCCCGTGGTGGGGGAGGGTGACGCGGAGGGAGCGGCTCCGGTCCCGGTGTCGGACTCCCCGGACGCGGATGCCCCGGCATCGGAGACGGTGGGCGTGGCGGTGAGCCCGAGGTCCCGGTACATGGGCATCGACCCGTACAGCAGCAGTACGGGGCGGTCGTCGACCCGCAGCAGTGTGTCACCGCGCTCCACCGTCGCGCCCTGCTGGGGCAGCCAGGTCACGGTGCCCGTCGCCTTCACCGGCAGCGGTATCTCCGTACCGAAGCCCAACTGCCCGTCCACGTCTGTGCGTTCGGTGAGTGTCGCCCGGGTGACCGGAACGACCGAGCCGGCCCGGGGCGGTGCGCTCACGCTCTTGTCCTCGCCGCCGCCGAGCCCGAGAGCCCCGACCACAGCAACGGCAGCCACGACGACCACGCCACAGGCGATGAGCGCGGTACGTCGGCCGCGCACCCCACGGGGCGGCTCGGTGTCCGCCGGTTCGGTGTCGGCGTCGAAGTGGGTCACGGTGCCCGTCTCCGCCACGGTCAGCCCTTGCCGGGGGCGGCGGTCGCCGGAACGCCGACGATCGGCCCGCAGATACGGATGGCCCGCTTGGCCCCGGCCGACGTCTGGTCCCACTCGCCCTGGCCCAGACCGTCGGCACCCGGGTCGGGGAAGTCGGCGGCGCCGTTCTTCTGCATACAGGTGGCGTACTCCTGCTTCACCTTGATCTGCGCGGCGGTGAGCGCGGGCTGGTTGCCCTTCTCGATGCTCTCGGGAACGGCCGTCAGATAGTCGGCGCACGCCACCGAGGCGGTCTTGAACTTTGGGTCCTTCTTCAGGGCCCGCAGATTGTCGCCGCCGCCGAAGTCGATGTTGCCCTGCGCGTCCGGGTCCGGCGCGTCGATCCCGTTCTCCCGCAGACACTTCACGTACTTGCCCTGGGCCGCCACATACGCGGCCACATCGTCCCCGGAGCCGCCCCCGGCCGACGAGCCGGACGCTGTGGTCGCTCCCCCGCTCGCCGCCGTGGGGACCTTCGAGCCACCGTCGTCGCCCCCGCAGCCGGTCATGGCCAACGCCATGACCGAGGCCGCCACGGCCAGCAGTACCCGATTCGTCCTCATCGGTTCTCCCCGTCCTCCTGTCGTGCCCGGCCACGAACGCGGCGAGCAGCCCGACGGTAGAACGGACATGATGAAGAACTTTTGAAGAACCTGTCATCCGGTCGTGCGACCGGCGGAAAAGACTCTCGACGCCGGTGACGCGCAGGGCGAGGATCGGTCCGGGACCGGTCCGGAATCGGTCCCGGACCGATCCGTGCGACGCCGATCGGGGAGGCGGATTATGAGGGCGATCGTCGTGGGAGCGGGCATCGGCGGCCTGGCCGCGACACTGAGCCTGCGCGCTGGCGGTCACGAGGTCACCCTCGTCGAGCAGACGCGGCGCTTCACCGAGATCGGCGCCGGCATCCAGCTGGCGCCCAACGCCACCCGTGTACTGCGCCGGCTGGACCTGCTCGACACGGTCGCCGCCCGGGCCGCCCACCCCGCCCGGCTGAGCTTCCGCACCTGGTCGGACGGCACCGAGATCTGCGGCTACGCGCTCGGCCCCGAGGTCGAGGACGAGTTCGGGGCGCCCTACCTACAGGTCCACCGGGCCGACCTGCACCAGGCCCTGGCCGCCCGGATTCCGCCCGGCTCGGTGCGGCTGAACACCCAGGTCGTGGGCATCGACCAGGACGACAGGGCCGCCTACGTCACGACGGCCGACGGTGAACGCCTCGGCGCGGACCTCGTCGTCGCGGCCGACGGGGTGCGGTCCGCGGCCCGCCAGTGGCTCTTCGGCGCCGACGAGGCCGTCTTCTCCGGCACCGCCGCCTACCGGGCGCTGCTCCCGGCCGCCGAGGTGGCCGACCTGGACCTGCCGGAGTACGCGGGCTGGCTGGGGCCGGGCCGGCACGTCGTCCACTACTGGGTGCGCGGCGGTCAACTCCTCAACCTGGTAGCCGTGTTCACGACGGAGATGGAGGTGGAGGCGGGGGCGGAGGCGGCGCGCGAGTCATGGACCGCCCGGGCTGAACCGGGAGAACAACTCCGCGAGTTCGCCGGCTGGGACCGCCGCGTGCTCACCGCCCTCGAACGCGCCGGCCAGGTGTTCCGGTACGGCATCAACACCCGTACCCCGCTCGCGCGTTGGAACATCGGAAGAGTGACCCTGCTCGGCGACAGCGCCCACGCGATGGTGCCGTTCCAGGCCCAGGGCGCCGCCCAGGCGATCATGGACGCGGCGGTCCTGGGCGACTCCCTCGCGGACACGGCACCGGCGGAGATCCCGGACGCGCTCACCCGGTACGTACGCCGACGGCTCGCCACCGCGACGCGCGTGCAGGCCGGTTCGGCGAGCGCGGGCGACGCCTACCACCTGCCGGACGGGCCGGAGGCCGAGGCCCGCAACGCCCGGATGGTGGCGTACGGGCACGAGAACAGGTTCGGCCCGCACTCGACGGCGTGGCGGGACGACGTACAGGAGGAGTGACCGGAGAAGTGACCGGAGGACCCAGGGCCTTCTCTCAGGCCCGCCCACGCGACTCGGGGGCGCTCCGCGCCAGCGAGTCGAAGATCACGGCGGTGATCAGCACCCCGCCCGTGATCATGAACTGGACGGCGGTCTCGACGCCCAGCAGCGCCATTCCGGAGGCGATCGACTGGATGATGAGCACCCCCAGCAGCGCGGACCAGGTCGAGCCACGTCCGCCGAACAGGCTGGTGCCGCCGATGACGGCGGCGGCGACGGCGTTGATCAGCAGCATGCCGGAGCCCGAGACGGGGCTCGCCGAGGTGAACCGCGACGCGACGAACAGCCCGCCGACCGCCGCCAGCGTCCCCGACACCATGAACACCGAGATCCGTACGCGCGTCACGTCGACCCCGGCCCGCCGTGCCGCCTCCACCCCGCCGCCCAGGGCGAGCACCTGCCGTCCGTAGGGCGTGCGGCGCAGCAGCAGGTCCGAGGCGACGATGACCCCGAGGAAGATCAGCAGCGCCAGCGGCAGCCCCTCGAAGCGGCCCAGGACAGAGACCGCGGTGAACGCGATGGCGGCGAGCAGGGCCGTACGCACCCAGATCTCGGCCACCGGTCGGCACGGCATCCCGGCGGCGGCGCGGCGGCCGTGGTCGCGCAGGGAGACCAGCAGATAGGCGGCCGTGCAGAGCGTCGCCAGGCCGTAGGTGAGGACGGGGGCGCTGAAGTAACGGCTGGTCAGCGTGGCGACCAGCCCGTCCTCGCTGAAGTGGATGGAGCTGTCCGGGCCGAGCAGGTAGAGCATCAGACCGCTCCAGGCCAGCAGCCCGGCGAGGGTGACGACGAAGGCGGGTACGCGGAACCGGGCGAAGAGGAACCCGTGGATCGCCCCGATGGCCGTACCGCAGATCACCGCGATGACCACGGCGAGCCATTCCGTCATACCGAGGTTCACGTTCAGCGCCGCGAACAACGCGCCCGCCAGACCGGCGAGCGAGCCCACGGACAGATCGATCTCGCCGATCAGCAGAACGAAGACGATGCCGACGGCGACCATGCCGGTCCCGACGATGTCCACGCTGAGGACGGACAGGTTGCGGGGCGACAGGAAATTCTCGTTGAGGCACTGGAAGACCACCCAGGTCACGACGAGCGCGAGCAGCACCGGGGCAGGCCCGAGCCCGCCCTCGCGCACCTTGCGGCGCACGGCACCGGCGCACGCCACGAGCCGCGGGTCGAGGTTCACGGCCACACCTCGTCCGCCTGCGGCCGATGGGCGACGGCATGGTCGGCCGCGCCGGTGATGGAGGAGATGATCTGCTCCTGGGAGGTGGTGTTGACGTCGAAGAGCCCGTTGTTGCGGCCCAGCCGCAGGACGGCGACCCGGTCGGCGACGGCCTTGATGTCACTCATGTTGTGGCTGATGAGAAGCACCCCGAGCCCTTGGTCGCGCAGCTCCTCGATCAGGTCGAGGAGCTGGTTGGTCTGCTGGATGCCCAGGGAGGCGGTGGGCTCGTCGAGCAGCAGCAGCCGGGGCGAGGCCAGAAACGAACGGGTGATCGCGACGACCTGCCGCTGGCCGCCGGAGAGACTGGCGAGCGGCACCCGTACGTCGGGAATCCGGATGGAGAGCGTGTGCAGCAGCTCGCGGGTACGACGCTCCATCTCGACCTCGTCGAGGATGCCGAAGCGGTGGATCTCCCGGCCGAGGAAGAGGTTGGCGACGACATCGAGGTTCTCGCACATCGCGAGGTCCTGGTAGACGGTCGCGATCCCGAGGAGGCTGGCGTCCTGTGGCCGCCGGATCTGGACGGCGCTGCCCTCCCACTCGACAACGCCCTTGTCCGGGGGCCCGACCCCCGAGATCACCTTGACCAGGGTGGACTTCCCGGCGGCGTTGTCACCGACCAGGGCGACCACTTCCCCGGCCCTGACCTCCAGCTCGATGTCGACGAGTGCCTGCACGGCGGCGAACCGCTTGGAGACACCGCGCAACGCCAGCAGGGGCTGACCGGGCACGGGCCACCTCCTTGGAACTCATCGAACCCACCGAACCCACCGGACTCACCGAGCGCATCGGACTCGTCACATGAGCCCGGCCCGGTCACAGGCGGACCGGAGAGCGGGCGTACAGATCTCGTCGACGGTGTACATACCGTCCTTCACCAGCGTCTCCCCGATATCGGCGACAGTCACCGAGACGGACGGCAGCAGGACCGCCGGCACGTTCTTGGTGGTGGGACTGTCGACGGACCCGGTGGCGATGGCCTCGACCTTCTCGCCGCGACCGAGGGCGACGGCCATCTCGACGGTCGCGTCGGTCGCGCGCCTGAAGGGCTTGTAGACGGTCATGTACTGCTCGCCCTTGACGATCCGCCGTACGGCCATGAGGTCGGCGTCCTGCCCGGTGATCGGGGGCAGCGGTCTGACCTTGGCGGCGTTGAAGGCGGAGACGACGGCACCGGCCATGCTGTCGTTGGCGGAGAGAACGCCGTCGATGTTCTCCGCGCCGAGGGCGGCGATGGCACCGGTCATGTTGACGTAGGCGTTCTCGGGCCGCCATCCGACGGTGTCGTACGACTTGCCGATCGTCACCCTGCCCTTGAGCACGGCAAGCGCGCCCTCCTTGTACCACCCGGCGTTGGGATCGGTGGTGGCTCCGTTCATCATGACGATCCGCCCACCGTCGGCCTTGTCGCCCATGGCCTTCAGCAGCCCCTCACCCTGTAGGCGCCCGACCTCCTCCCCGTCGAAGGTGACGTACCCGGAGATCGGCCCCTGCGCGAGCCGGTCATAGGCGACGACGGGAACACCGGCCCGGTGCGCGGCCTCGACGGAGGGACGCATCAGCTGGGGGTCGACGGCGGCGAGGATGAGCACATCCACGCCCCGGGTGATCATCGCCTCGAACTGCTGCTGCTGAACCGCCGGGTCGGCAGTGGCGGCGACGATCGCGGCAGGACAGTCCGGGCACAACTGCTTCAGCTTCTTCACGATGAGGGGCTTGTCGAACTGCCCGAACCGCGAATCGCCACCTCCGGGCATGAGAACACCCACGGTGGGACTGTCACCGTCGGCGCCACTGCCCCCACCCCCGTCCCCGGCGCCGCAGGCCCCGAGGAGGCCCAGACCGGCGACGACCGAGACCGCGAGGAACCTGCGCTTCATGGCTGGACGGCCGGCACCGGGACCCATGTTCGGTTCCTTAGAACATTTGCGCGATTTCGGAGCGCAATGAAAGATCAATCCAAACGGGACGTATGCGGATGTGTATGGCGATATGCGAACTCGAGGTCAAGCGTAGCCAAGCCGCCGAGGTCCCGCTCGGAGGTCAGGGCGTGGGACGGGTCAGATCGGAAGCCGCGCGTCCTTCGACCACATCGCGGGCCACGTCCTTCAGCGGTCGCTGACGTGACCGGGCGTGTTTGCGCAGAAGATCGAAGGCTTCGTCCAGAGACACCGCACGGAGGGTCGCGAGCACGCCCTTCGCCTGTTCGATGACGACGCGGCTGGTCAACGCCTGTTCCAGCTGGGCGGTGAGCGTCCGACTGCGGTCGGCCTCGCGGGCGTGTTCCAGGACGACGGCGGTGAAGTCCGCGAGCGACCGCCCGAGCTCCAGCGTCGCCGGGGAGAAGGCGTGCCGTGTGCAGGACAGCAGGATGAGCGCGCCGCTCGTTCCGCTGTGTCCGCGCAGAGGGAGGGCCACGACGTGGGTGTAGCCCAGCTTCAGCGCCCGTGGCGTGTAGTGCGGCCACCGCCGCCTGGCGGGACCGCTGTCGAGAGCCGCCGGGGTCCGGGGCCCCGTGCCGGCCTGACGACAGTCGTGACCGGGCCCCTCCCGCCACCCGACGGCTTCGTGTTCCAGGAGCGACACCTGGGGATTGGAGCCCGTCACGTGCGCCGCGTCGTAGCCCTCGGGGGCGAACACCACGGTCGCGGCATGGGTGCCGAGCAGGGCCGGGGCGCGGTGCGCCAGCACGGACAACGGCCCGGGCCCGTCCGATGAGCTGTTCGCCGTGCCGCCGGCCAGGGCTACGAACGCGTCGGCCAGCCGCTGTTCGGGTGTCATGGCACCTCTCCCTCAGATGAGTTTCCGGTCCCCGTGCACGATCTGCCGGGCGAGGGCGTCGGAGGACACCTCCTCGGCGAACGCCACGGCCTTGATGAGCGCCAGCGCGTCCATGACGGAGCAGCCGATCCGTACGGAAACCATGCCGGCCGCCTGGTGCACGGTGGCTCGCACGTCGGTTCCGCCGTAGAGGTCCGGATCGGCGTCGGGATCGAGCAGCACGATGCGGGTGAGGGCCTCGGCGACCTCGGCGAGACGGGCGGGCCTCGCGTCCGCGGGCCGCGGGTCGAACACCGTCAGCGCCCCGATACAGCTGCCCTGTATCTGCAGCGGTACGGCGGCCACCGAGGCGATGCCCAGCGAGACCAGGGAAGGCCCGTACCCCGGCCAGCGCTTCTCGATCTCGGGCCCGGACACATGCACCGGACGGTGTTCCGCCGCCGCGTCCTGGCCCGGACCCTCACCGAGTACGTACTCCAGGTCCTGGGCCGCGCGGGAGAGCTGGTCGGAGACCGCGACCGCGAGATGGTTCTGCTCGGTGTCGATCAGTGCCATCGCCGCGCTGTCGGTACCGCACGCCTCCGCGACCACCGTCATGAACCGCGGCCGGGTGCCCCGCCCGCCGGTCCACGCCGCCGCGCGGAGGGCGAAGCTGTCCTGGAGGCGTGCCGAGGCGCGATGGCACTCGGCGGTTCTGCGATGCGTACTCGCGATCTGGCTGTGCAACTCCCGTCCGGGTTTCGCCGCCAGCAGTTCGTGCCGCTCGGCGGCGGCCTCGGCCCGGTCCGCCCGCTCATGGGCCAGCGCGGCACGTTGCCGTGCCATCGCTGCCAGACCGAGGTCTTCCCTGCGCCCCTTCGGGTCCATGAGCCCAGGCTACGCCGCAGGATCAGTCGGGGACATCGCCTCGGCTCTCCTCCATCATCAGGACGACGCCACCGTGGTTCCCGCCGAACGGGGAGAAGAACACGTCGCAGCTGATGGGCCGGCCGATGCGGCTCAGGGCCTCGACGCCGATCGGGCCGGAGCGACTGCGGGTCTCCAGGCACTGCTCCACGACGGGCCGCAACTGTCTGGTGGGCAGCCCGAAGTCCAGTTCGAAGAAGGGCTCGCCGATCACCTCGTCCACGCGCAGCCCCCACAGGTCGACGGCGCCCCGGTTCCAGCTCTTGACCTTCAGGTCCTTGCCCAGGACCACCACACCCGCCGCGATGCTCGTCAGAACCGCCTCCAGGAATACCCTGGCCTCGTCCAGTTCGTCCGTGCGGATGCGCATCTCCTCGTTCATCGTCTCCAGTTCCTCGTTGCCGGACTGGAGTTCTTCGTTGGTGGTCTCCAACTCTTCGTTGGTGGACTGGAGTTCTTCGTTCGTCGTCTCCAGTTCCTCGATGCTGGACTGGAGTTCTTCGTTGGTGGTCTCCAACTCTTCGTTGGTGGACTGGAGTTCCTCGTACGCGGTCTCCAGCTCCTCCCGGGCCCGCTTGACCTCGGCCTTCAGATGCGTGGCGACGGTCACGTCGGTGAACGAGATCACGGTGGCGACGTGCAGTCCGCTGGGTCCGGTGAGCGGCTGGATGATGATGTCGTAGTACTGGACGTCCTCGCTCGCCCGGCGCTCGACCCGGTTGACCCGGAGGATCCGGCGCTCGTGCATGGACTGGTCGATCAGGGAACGGAGTTCGACCGGCCGGTAGGAGACTTCCAGGTCCTGGAAGGGACGGCCGATGTCACCGGTGGTCAGGCCGAGCTGGATCCTGGCCTGGTTGTTGACCGTCACGACGGTTCCGTCGCTGTCGAGGGCGATCGACGGGGTGGGTCCGGCGTCGAGCACCAGGTCGCGCAACTGGCGGGCGCGCGCCACCGAGTGCACCTCGCCACCTGTGCCCCCCCTGATTTTCAAAGGGGCCGGATGGTAGGTCAGTCCGTTGTTGCCGACCCGGCGCCGGAAGACACGCTGACGCATGTTCACCACTTCGAACCGCTCGCTGTCGTTCAGCAGCATCTCGGCCTTGCCGAGGAAGAGGAAGCCGCTGGGGCGCAGGGCGAAATGGAAACGGTCGACGATCTGCGTCTGGGCCTCGACATTGAAGTACATCAGCGTGTTCCGGCACACGAGCAGGTCGAGCCGGGAGATCGGGGCGTCACGGGTGATGTCGTGCCGCCCGAAGATCACCCGACGTCGCAGGTCGGGGTGGAAGCTGAACTGCGCGCTGTTCTGCTCGAAGTACTTCTCCCTTATCTCCGAGGGGAGCGGTTCCAGCGACCTCGACGTGTACAGCCCGGAACGGGCTTCGCGCAGCGCTTCCTCGTCGACGTCCGTGGCGTAGATCTTGACGCGCCGCAGGCACTCCTCGACGCCGAGCGCCTCCGAGAACATCATGGCCATCGAGTACGCCTCCTCGCCGCTGGAGCAGCCCGCGCTCCACACTCTGATCTCCTGCTCGGGATCGAGGGTCGTGAGCAGCTCGGGTACGACCTCGTGCTGGAGGAGGGTCCAGGCTTCCGGGTCGCGGAAGAAGGAGGTGACGTTGATCAGGATCGTGTTGAAGAGGACGCCGAATTCCTCGGTGTTGGTCTCCAGGAGATCCTGGTAGTCCGGGTACGAGCGAATACCGACGTCCGTCATCCGCTTGTGGATGCGCCGGGCCAGCGTCGAACGCTTGTAGCCCCTGAAGTCGAAACCGCGGGATTCCCGGATGAATACGAGCAGTTCCTCCAACGCCTCGTTGTCCTCGTCGTCCTGCGGTTCGCCCATCACTGCCTCTCGGCCCCGACAAGTCCCCGCACGACCGCGGCGATCTCCTCAAGGGGTAGCAGGAAGTCCACCGCTCCCGTGTCCACCGCCGACTGCGGCATTCCTGGGAAATCCGCGGTCTCCGGATCCTGGACGATCACCGTACCGCCGCGCGACTTCACGGCGTCGACTCCCGTGGCTCCGTCCTGGCCGGTCCCGGTGAGCACGCAGGCGATCGCCTCCGGCCCGTAGGCACCGGCGACCGATTCGAAGAGACGGTCGGCGGAGGGGCGTACGAAGTGGACGAGCTCGCTGCTGGACAGGCTCAGGACGCCGTCGGAGTCGACGAGAAGGTGCCGGTCGGGAGGGGCGACGTAGACGGTGCCGGGCCGCACGCGCTCCCCCGCCTCGGCGAGCTTGACCTGAAGCCTGGTCCGGCGTCCGAGGACCTCGGCGAGCACCGTCCGGTGCCGCGGGTACAGGTGCTGGACCAGCAGTACCGGCACCGGCAGTTCGGGGCCGAGCGCCCCGAGCAGCGCGGTCAGTGCCTGGATGCCTCCCGCAGACGAGGCGACGGCGACGACGCTGTAGTGATCCGCGGGTTGCTGGTCACGAGTCACGCCGCGAGCGTAGCGGAACGGGGCCGGCCGGTGGGGAGCCGAAGCGGCTGACGAGCGCCCAGGTTCGCGGCCGACGCCTTCCGGAGCGACTTCCTGGTCTGAGTGCACTCTTTGGGGCTCCTAACCAAGAATATCTACAAAATTACACCCGAACGGTGGAGCCCACTCCAAGGCGAAGCGTTTCTGTTCGAAGTGTCGGCCTAAAGTCGGCACTGTCGTCACCCGTGCCCCCGGTGGCTGTGGATATCCAATGCCGCCCGCTTCGCCGTCGAGGCGGGCATCTCGCGAAACCATGGAGATGCCGCGATGCCCCGGGAGCCCGTTTCCCCTGCCCAGCAGATTCACGTCTACGAGACGGCAGGACGAACCGTCGTCCAGCTGCACGGCGAGATCGACATAGCCGTAGTCCTCCGAGTCACCGCCGAGATGGACGCGGCCATAAACCGACCGAATACCGACGTAGTGGTCGATCTCGGCCCCGTCGAGTTCCTGGACTGCTCCGGGCTGGGCCTGCTCTGCCGTGCACGCCGACGAGCCGAGGAACGCGGCGGACGCCTGACGCTCGTCTGCCCCCATCCCCGCATCCGCAGGATGCTCCGGATCGTGGAACTCGACCGGGTCTTCGCTGTCACGTCCACCGTGGACGAGGCGCTCGGCGTCCGTACGCCGGCGAGCTGAGGCCGGACACACGCGGAGACCGGGTTCTCCTGCCGAACGTCCGGTCCGCGGGCTGTTGCCTTCCGCGCAACTCGCCCTAGGCTGCGGGCAGAGGCTTCGCCCTCATCGAGTCAGCACTACAGCACTACGGCACTACAGGACTAAAGAACCACTGGACTGCAGAACCACTGGACTGCAGCACTGCTGGACTGGTGGCCTGTGCAGTGGGCCGTTTCCGACCCCGTGCCCCCGGGTCGGGAGAGACACATCCGTCAAGTGGCCGGAACCTCACGTCCTTGCACCGGGCGTGACGGGCCTCCGGCCCGTGTCCTCCCGGTCCGTTCGAGTTGGGGCACACTCCTGAGTCGCCCCAGTGACCGCGAGGACGATCCGCGCGCGCGGATCCCGTGACAAGGGGGGCACAGGCCCGCGCGCCGGCGGCCGTCGCCACCACAGGGCGACGGCCGCCCCTGACGCCGACGCTCCCGGCCCCGACGGACGGCTACGGGGAAGCCGAATTCCGCAGCCACCCCCAACTAGCCCCCCCCAAACCGGCCCCCACAACGACTCAGGTACCCGACCCGCGATGCGGATCAGGCCCCTGACCTGGTGCTACAGCTGTCGGGGTGGCGGGATTGGAACCCACGACCTCTTCGTCCCGAATGAGGTTCGGGCGCTGATCTTGCGTGCGGAGATGGCGTTTCCCCTGGTCAGAGTCATGGTCTCGACCGGTCTCGCGTGGTGTGACGGGGGTTTGGGGAGCAATTCGGCTCCCAAACGGCTCCCACCGTGCTTGCGTGGGGTGATGGGGCCGGACGCAGGGCGTGCGTGGCGCCGCCCGACCGCTCCCCGTCACCCCGGGCAGGCCCGCCGTTTCCGCTACCGTGAGTCGGGCGAACCACATTCGGGAGGCGACATGTCAGCAGGCGCGCTCAACACACCGGAAGCACATTTTCCCGAGTTCCTGAGCTGGGAGGAACTTCAGCAGCTCCCCGACGGCCTCGCCGCCGACATCGAGCTCTGGGACCGGCGGGTGATCTGGAACCGGCGCGGACCCCTCGAGCATCAGCAGTTCTCCGTCCGGATGCGCAACGCGCTCGAAGCCTCCGCCCGCGAGGCCATGCGCACCGCGTCCGGCGAGGGCAAACAGCCCTGCTGGCAGGTCGGGGTCGAGACCAACGTCTTCTTCAAGCCCGACAAGTCCAGTTTCCTCACCCCCGACTTCCTCGTGCGCCACTGCCTGCCCCGCGGCGCCGACACCTTCGCCACCGACACCGCGCTGGTCGGCGAGGTCCTCTCCGGCTCGGACACCCCCAAGCGCGTGGCCTGGAAGATGGCCCGCTACGCCGAAGCCGGGATCCCCTGGTACTGGGAGGTCGAACTCGACTCAGCCGGCACCTGGGACATCAGCGCCGTACGCGCCTACGAACTGGCCGCCGTTCCCACCGCCGGTCTTACCGTCAAGCCACTGCGCCCGGCCATATACGTCCCGGTGGGCGAGTGGGAGCCGACGGGCCTGGGCATCGACTTCCCCGAACCCTTCAACCTGCACATCACCTGGGACGACCTCGCGTTCTGATCGGCGCCCGTGAGCACGTCGCTGTCGACGAGTCGGTCCGAGGCGGCGAACCGGTCATCCAAGGCATCAGGATCCCCGCGTCAGATGTCGCAGCGCCGGCTCCGGATCACGGACCCGGCCGTCGCCCCGCCGAAGCACTGGCCGGGGCTGAAAGCCTTGTTCCACCGTGAGCCGGCGGGGATCATGACCGCGTGGCGCGCCAAGAGAAACTCCACGAACTGCTCGTACACGCTGGACTCACGGTCGTCGAGGACGTGCGCCCAGGCAGTCTGTTCCCGCCTGAGGCCGGCTGGCGGATCGCGCGGGGGATCGCGGAGCCGGACAGCGTGGCCCGGGAAGCACTCGATGCCGCGTGGTGGCGCCGTCTTTGCGATGTCGACAGCGAGTTCCTGGTGGCCGTCCTCGGACATCGGATCGGCGGCAACGACTCCTTGTGGACCCGGGTCCGCTACGTCGGCGGCGGTGTGCCGGGGCTGACCGGAGACCCCGGTTTCATGGCGCTCTCCCTCGACGGGCAGGTGCTGCTGGCGGAGGTGCCCGGCGCGGACGGGCCTCGGGTGACGGCCCTCGACCGGCTGCCGGAGCGGCTGGAGGAGGCCGCCGCGGCCGCCGGGCGCGAGACGGAGGTCGAGCGCGCCGAGGTGTGGGCGGCGGTGCCCGGCCGACGTGCGTGGCCTCTGCACTGGGCGGAGGGGATCGGGTCCAATCCGGCCGCGACGGACGAACTGCTGATCCGGCTGCTGGATGTGGAGGTTGGCTTCCTGCACGGATGCGGCCGGCCCGCCGTCCTCGACGCCGCCGTGGCGCACCCTGATCCGGGGGTGCGGTCAAGGCCCGCCGACACCTTCCGGCCCAAGCTCACGTCCGATCAGTGGGTACGCCTGGTCCGCGCCGAGCCGTCGCCGGATGGACGCGCGTTCTGGGCGGAGCGTGCCCGCGTCTGGGGCGCCGAACTTCCCGGGGACCTGTACGACGACCTCCTCGCCGGCCCGTCCCGCGCCCTGGCCGCCGAACTCGCGGGGCTCCCCGCACACCACCTTCCCAGCCTCGCGGCCGACGCCGATCCACGGGTGCGGACGGCAGCCTGCGCCCGGTGGGAGGACCTCGCCGCGCCGCTGCGGGAGCGGCTGCTGGCCGACACCGACGACGAGGTGCGAACGGCTGCGCTGCTCGCCCACCACACCGGCCTCCCCATGCCCCGCGAGGTTTTCGCCGCCCTGCGCGACCCGCGACGAGCGCTCGAACGGTGCCGCCTCGCGCCCGAGCTGGAGGTGGAGCTGGTCCGGGACGGGGACGCGGAGGTACGTCGCGCGCTGGCCGCCAACCCGGGCCTGGGTGCGCACGGCGTCGCCGTGCTGGCGCAGGACCCGCACGACGACATCCGCTCCACGGTGGCGCTGCGCCCCGACCTCACCGAGGAGCAACGTGCCGCGGTACGCCACGACTTCGACCCGACGTCGATGTCGCACACCCTGCCCTGGGTCGAGGACCTGCACGGCGACACCGACGCGATGCGCCGACTGGCAACGTCGTCCCATCCGCTCATCCGCCGCGGTGTGGCCCGAGCCCGGCACCTCCCGCCGGATGTCGTGGCGCGCCTGGCACGGGACGAGGACCGGACGGTCCGCCTGTTCCTCGCCGAATCGTGCGACGACGCGCCGGCCGACATGCTGCTGGAGGTCTGGCGCTGGTGGGACGGCAGCTTCAGCCACCCCGACCGGCCCCGCAGCCACCCCAACTTCCCCCGTACGGGCCTGCTGCGCTACACCGCCGACCCCAGCGGGCGGATGCGCCGCCTGGCCCTGGACGATCCGGAGTCGACACCGGCCGACGTCGCACGCCTGGCCCGGGATCCCGAAGCCGAGGTGCGCCGCCGCGCGGCTGAGGACTACCGGCTGGCACCGGCCGACGCGGTGCGGCTGCTGAACGACCCGGAGGGTTACGTCCGCGGCACCGCGGTGCGCAATCCGCGGCTGCCGGCCCGCGTCCTGGCCGGGCTGCTGCACGACCGCGACACGGCATGCGCGGCGGTCACCAACCCGGCGATCCCGGTCCCCGTCCTGCACCGCATCCTGGCCGCGGCCGCGACAGCCGTGGCAGCCCGGCGCTGAACGCCGACACGCTGCAGGGAGGCCGTGGCGGTCCGACACCGAACTCCGGCACGCCTGGTCGGCCACCCCTGCACCAACTCCGCGAGCGCCCCCGCCGTACCCGGTCGTACGTGCCCCGTCTCAAAGGATCTGGTTCGGGAGTCGAGCTGTGACCTGCGGCGACCAGATCGTTTGAGACGCCCTGTGAGTCGGCTTCCCATCTGACGTGATTCGGCGGGGGTGGATGGCCAACTTCGTCTCAGTTGATCAGGTCCGGTGCTCGCGTGCTGAACTGCCACCAGCACTGGGTGGCCAGCCAGTCTCGGTAGTCGCGGAAGATCACGTCGCTAGTCTGTTCGTGTGACACCGACCGAGGACCGCCAGTTCCCTGCCCCACTTGCCGCTGCCATGGCGGTCCGGCTCGACCGCATCGGCGAGGACGGCGTCGACTTCGAGCCCTTCAAGGCTTTCCTGACTGCCGATGAGACAACCGACTGGTTCCGCGCGTGGACCGGTAACGGCGAGCTGAACGGCGACGCCTTCCGCGTGTTCGGCCAAGACGGCACCGGTGGGTACGCCGCATTCTGGCTGATCCGCCCGGGTCGAGTACTGGCCGAGCAGCCCGTCGTGTTCCTCGGCTCCGAAGGAGAGACAGGCGTCGTCGCCCGCGACCTGGGCGCTTTCCTGTGGTTGCTGGCCGACGGCTTCGGCCCATGGGAAGCGGCCACCTCGTACGAGCCCGAGCCCGACCGGGTCCCACATTCCAACCGCGAACTGGCTGCCATCGCGGAACAATTCGCTCCACTCCATCGCGCGGCGGCAGTTGTCGTGATCGAGCAGGCCACGCGAGAGTTCCCCGACTTCGACGACACCATCATGGAGCTCTGCCGCTGAACCCGATCGTCTGAGACCAGAGGCGAATCGGACCAGATCACCTGATCTGCACGAAGCCTTTATTTTCGTGTCAGAGTCAAGCTAACGAGTCGTGGCGAGGTGATTGCGACGTGTCGTAACCAGGTGGCGCCATCGTTCGCGGGTCTGTTGTTCTCCGTCGATCCACCGTGCTCGCGCGGTGTGCTCGGGAAGCGGAAGGCCGGCCATGAAGTGGGCGATGTCGACGTAGTAGGCGTAGTCACCGCTCTGCGTGAGGTCGCGGAGGCGTGTGATCGTGGTGGCGAGGTCGTCCTGGGCATCGAAAACGGCGTGGTGGAAGCACAGGGCCAGTTGCAGTTTCGCCGCGGCGTAGGAAATGCCGGAGACGCCGATTTCGGCGAGCAGCACGGCTGCCCGGTCGGGCACGTCTGCGGCGAACCCGACGTCGCGTACGACTGCGGCGATGCGAGCGGTCATCTCGGTGGAGCGCAGGCTGAGGCGCGACAGCAGCCGGTCCGCCAAGTCGAGTTCGTCATCGGCCCGAAGCGGGTCAGAGAAGGAGACGGCGAAGGCGAGATGCGCCTGGACCATGGCGGTCTCGCCGACCACGCCGTGTTCTTCGGCTTCGCTCCGGGCTGCCAGGTAGGCGGCTGCCGCCCGCTCCATGTCGCCTTGGACCCACCACACGTCGCCCAGCACCCGGTGGTGCCGACCCTCCCAGCCCAGCCTTCCTGCGGTTTCGACCGCCGTCGGGAAGTCTCCGGACAGCCTGCTCAGGTGCGCCAGGCCGCGTCGAGCGGCGGAAGCGAGCCGACCGTCGGCGGAGGCGACACGCCACATGTTGCGGCGCGAATCATCGGTCAGGCCGAGGTCTCGCTGGGCCTTCGCCAGGTAATACGTGGCCAGTTCGACCAGATCATCAGGGAGCAGCCCCGAGGCGAGGACGGCCGAGAGCCGACCGGCCGTGCGTTCACGGTGTTCGTGCTGGCGCCGGGCGACGGCGCTGAGCGTTTCCACCAGGGCGTCCGCGGCAGTCCGTAGGCCGCTTGATGACGTGTCATGGGTGGCCGGGGCCGGGAGTGCCAGCGGCTCCCAGACGCAATCCCCGACGTACTGGAAGGCGGCATCGGCGAGCCAGCCGAGATCGAGTCGGAAGTCCCGTGCGAGGAGCAGCCCTTGGGTAAGACAGCCGACCAGGAGGGCGCGGTCGCGTCGTGGGTCCCGGCGCCACTGGGACTCCAGGGCGTGGAAGGCACGCTGGACCGCGCGCTGCCAGTCCTGCTCGGACCAGCGGTCGTCGCTGTCGTCGTCCGCGTTGCGAATGGCGGCACGGATCAGGTCGTGGACATGGAAGGGCCATACACCGGCGGAAGACTCCCGGATGAAGGGGCGCTCGGTCAGCCGTAGGGCGGGCGCGTCGTGGTCCATGCCGGCGACCTGGGTGGCCAGGGGCACGGAGAACGCGCTGAGTAGGCTGACCGCACGGAGCACGTGGCGCTCATCGGCGGTCAGATCGCTGAGGGTACGGGCGATCAGGGCGGGGAAGTCGTGGTCGAAGTCGGTGACCTGCGGCTGTCTGCCGCCGCGTCGGAGTTCCAGGTAGCGCATGACCGACAGGTCCAGGTACAGAGGCAGTCCATGGGAGTGCTCGGCGATGATCCGGCGGATCGGGTCGCCGATCAGCGGCTGCCCGTCGCGGCTGAGTCTGCGGGCCAGATAGTCCTCGCAGTCCTCGGGGGAGAAGTCGCCGATCAGGATCTGGCGGCCCGATACACCTAACCTGGTCTGCGCGGTGTCGGGGACGAGGCCGGGCCAGGCGTCCGGCCCGGTCCAGTCGAGTTGTCCTTCCACACTGGTCTCCGCCCACTGGAGGCGGTTGCGTCCGGTGACGACGAAGAACGCGTTGGGCATCAGCCACACGACGCGCTGGAGCAGACGCTCGAAATCGCGGTGTGTACGGTCGCCGGTGTCCTCGAAGGTGTCGAGCAGGATCACGGGTAATGCGCCCTTGTCCGACGGGAGTTGAGCCAGATCCCAGGAGAGGAGGTGCGGGTAGAAGCTGAGGGCTTCCAGGTCGGGCTCGGCCTCCAGGAGGTCGGCCAGACGGGAGCAGCCGGCCAGAGCGCGTACGGACTGGCGCCGCTCGCGTAACGCCTTGATGAGCGCTCCGGCCCCGAGACCGAGCGCGCTCCCTACAGTGCCGGGCAGGAGCAGGGCCTGGGCGACGTCGCTGAGAGCGGACTGCATCTGCTGGGGCAGGGCGGCAGCGGCGCTGAAGCGGCTCAGCAGCCCGCCCCGGCGCAGATGGTCCTCGATCGGTTCACCCGGGTGGTTGTGCTCCCAGTAACGGCGCAGTGCGAGATCGAAGGCGGGCATCGGCCGACCGAGCGCGGCGACGGCAAGGCGGATGGTGAGAATGACGCGCTCGAAGTCCATGCCCGCGGCGCGCGAGAAGTCGATGCGGACCGGCAGCGTCCGATCCTCGGGGTGGGACGGCGATTCCCATTGCACGGGGCGGTGCTCGCTGCGGGCGAGCGATGCCTCGATCTTGCGGGAGAGCGTGGACTTGCCGATCCCACCCACGCCGTGGAAGACGAGGATGTTGCGGCGGGGAGCTTCCAGGTCCTCCACGTCGAAGTCCGCACCGGTCACGTGCCGGAGGTGTCCTGCGAGGCCGGCCGTGACCGCTCGCCACTGTGCCTGCCGGTTCGTGAACGCCTCATTGGCGGCGATGCTCCGGTCGTTCGAGCTGAACAGTGTTCGAAGGTCCTGCCCTGCCATCGCTCCCCCAGACGATCAACTGCAGCCAATCTATGCTCCCTTGAGGACCGCCTGGCAAGTCTGCATTCAGGCAGGGAAGGCAGGTCGCGTCCACCTGGTGCGCAGTCAGTGATGAAGGAGGGGTGATCGTGAAGACCATGACGTATTCCGAGTCTCGGGCGCGGTACGCCGAGGTGCTCAATGCCGTTACCGACGACCGTGAAGAGGTCGTCATCACCCGGGCCGGACATGAACCGGTCGTCATCGTCTCCCTTGAGGACTACGAGTCCCTGAAGGAGACGGCGTACCTGCTGCGCAGCCCTGCGAATGCCCGGCGCCTGCTCGCATCCATCGACGAGCTGGAAAACGGCGGCGGTACCGTGCGCGAGCTGACGACCGACTGACAAGGGCCGCGAATGAAGATCACCTTCTCCTCTCGCGCCTGGGAGGACTATCTGTGGTGGCGGCTTCAGGACCGGTAGTCACGCAGTTAGTCACGCACCACGAAATCAGGGCCGCCCACTACTTGAGTGGGCGGCCCTGACCTGGCGTTTTACTGTCGGGGTGGCGGGATTGGAACCCACGACCTCTTCGTCCCGAATGAGGTCCGGACAAGATCAATACCGGCCGAGGTGGATGATTATGCAGGTCAGGCTAGCTGTCTCGGTTGGTGTGGCGAGGTGTTGCGAGGGTTCTGGGAGAAGGTCTTCTCCCAGATTTCTCCCAGCCGATCGAGCGGCGGTACTGCGACTGTCGAGTCTTGTCGCGTTGCGCACGGGAATTTGCGCGCCTGCAGTGTCACTTGGAGTTCGAGGGCTTCGGCCAGTCCGTATTTCGCGCGGCGGCATCGAGGATGTCGCCGAGTCGTAGCCACGCTGTTGGGCCGGAGTGTGAGGCGGGGTCGGTGGCGAAGCGGGACCATGCCTCGTTGCTGTCGCTGAGGGAGGTCGACACGGTCGATGCCACAGCCTTGTGGGCCGTTCCATGCCGTTGGCCGCCCATGGTCAAGGCTGTCCAGGTGGGCAAAGCGCGGATGAGTTCCGTAGTGCAGTCCGGGAGCGCCAAGACTCGGCGAGTCCATGCCTCTCTCAAGTGAGGGCCGCACCCCCAGGCGCTTTCGGAGGTCCGTGGTGATCTGGGTCAAGGCTGCCTCTGGGGCGGAATGACGCGCCAATGCCGCGTGGCTCGCCCTGGCGGCCCTGGCGCACAACCTGGCCCGCGCCGCCGGCGCCCTGGCCGGAGCGTTCCATGTCAGAGCGACCACCGCCACCATCCCTGGCCGGGCGAGGGGAGTCGACGGGCCGCTCGGCGGCGTGGTCGAAGAGACGCGATGCGGATGCCGCGGCGACGAGGTGGCGCCCGCCTCCATGATCCCCAATTGTTTCCGACCGGAGGGTATTGACGAGTCCTACCTCCGGTGTCATCGTTTCCGACATATAGACATCAGATGTCTGACGTCAGATGTGATCACGGACGAAGAGGTTCCCGCCATGTCGCTCCCCGATGACCTTGCCGAGCAGCTGCTCACCGCGATCATCGACGGCCAGTACCCGCCGGACTCCGCGCTCCCGCCCGAGGGAGAACTCTCGGAGCAGGGTGGGGTGAGCAGGCTGACCGTGCGGGAGGCGGTCAAGCAGCTGCGTGCGCAGAACGTCGTACGGGTGGTCCGCGGCCGGGGCACCTACGTCAACGCACCGGACCGCTGGACCGCCCTGGAGCCGGTGGTGCGGGCGGCCTCGCGCACCGCGAGCGGCGCCCTGTCGGAGCGGCTGATCGAGGCACGCCGGCTCATCGAGAACGGCGCGTGCGAGCTGGCCGCCTCCCGCCGCACCGAGGAGGACCTGGACGTGCTGCGCCAGCACCTGGCGAGCATGCGCGAGGCGGCCGACGCAGGCGACACCGAGCAGTTCGTGCAGGCCGACATCGACTTCCACGACACGGTGATGCGGGCGACGGGCAACCTCTTCGTCCCCCTGCTCTTCGAGCCGTTCGGCCCGCTGCTCGTCGGGGGGCGCCGGGAGACCTCGGCCGTCCCGGAGATCCGCACGAACGCCATCGCGCACCACGAGGCGGTGCTCGCCGCGCTGGAGTCCGGCAGCCCCGAGGCCGCCCGGACCGCCATGGACGGTCACATGAACCAGACCGCCGACGACCTGCGCACCCATGTGATCAAGCGCGACCTCGACTGACGTTGCCCAGCTCCCCCCAACTTCCCGTTAGAGACCAGGAATTCGCCATGTCCCTACCTCTCCATGCCCAGACGGGGCCCGTCAGCGAGGCCGCGGTGCTGGATGGGCTCCCGCCCATCCGCGAGGTGAGCGCCGCCGAGGTGGCCGCCCGGATCTCCGGCGGCGCCCGTCTTGTCGTCCTCGACGACGACCCGACCGGCACCCAGACGGTCGCGGACGTGCCGGTCCTGACCTCCTGGACGGTGGACGACCTGCGCTGGGCGCTGCGCCAGGACAGTGCCGCCTTCTTCGTCCTCACCAACACCCGCAGCCTGTCGCCCCAGGATGCCGCCGCCCGCAACCGCGAGGTGGTCCGTGCCCTGCACACGGCGTCGGCGGCCGAGGGCACCGCTTACGTGCTGGCCAGCCGTGGCGACTCGACCCTGCGCGGCCACTTCCCCCTGGAGACCGACGTCCTCGCCGAGGAACTGACCGAGCTGGGTGTCGGCGCCCCGGACGGTGTCGTGCTGGTCCCCGCCTACATCGAGGCCGGCCGGCTGACCGTCGACTCCCACCACTGGATGCGCACCGTCGACGGACTCCTCCCGGTCGGTGAGAGCGAGTTCGCCCGCGACGCCACCTTCGGCTACCGCAGCTCCTCGCTGCCCGAGTGGGTCGAGGAGAAGACGGGCGGGCGGGTGCCCGCGGGCGAGGTGCTGCGCATCACCCTCGACGACCTGCGTGGTGGCGGCCCGGAGCATACGGCGCGGTTGCTGTCCTCGCTGAGCGGCGGGCGTACGGCCGTGGTCGACGCGGTCTGCGACGACGACCTGCGCGTGCTCGCCCTGGCTCTCGCCCAAGCGGAGGAGAACGGCACACGGCTGCTCTACCGCGTCGGGCCGTCCTTCGTCAGGGCCCGCGCCGGACAGGCCGGGCGGCCACCGCTCACCCCGGCGCAGTTGCGCCCGCTGCGCGGCGACACGCCGCACGGGCTGATCGCCGTGGGGTCCCATGTGTCGCTGACGACGCGGCAGTTGGACCGGCTGCGGGAGCGCGGCGGGATCGCCGAGTACGAACTCGATGTGGCCCTTCTGCTCGACGAGGAGCGGCGTGACGCCCACATCGCCGAGGTCGCGGCCGCGGCCGCCGCCGCGCTGGAGACGGCCGACGCCGTGATCCGCACCTCGCGCACCCTGGTGACCGGCGCCGACGCGGACGACAACCTGGCGATCTCCCGCCGGGTCTCCGCCGCGCTCGTGGAGGCCGTACGGCAGGTCAACGCCACCCGGCGGCCCGCCTTCGTCGTCGCCAAGGGAGGGATCACCTCCAGCGACACCGCCACCCACGGACTGGAGATCCGCCGTGCCTGGGCCCGGGGCACCCTGCTGCCCGGCATCGTCTCCCTCTGGGAGCCCGTCGACGGACCCGCCGCCGGCATCCCCTACATCGTCTTCGCCGGGAACGTCGGCGGCCCCGACGCCCTCGCCGACGCCCTCGCCCTGCTCCGGAGCGCCTGATGCTGCTGCACGGAACCGACGCCCTCAAGCAGGCCGCCGCTACCGGCCACGCCCTGCCCGGGTTCGTCGCCTACAACCTGGAGACGGTCCAGGGCATCACGGCCGCAGCCGAGACCGCCGGAACGCCCGTCCTGATCCAGGCGGGCTCCGGCTCCTTCAAGCACGCCGGGCGCAAGGCCCTGATGCGGCTGGCGCTGGACACCGCCGAACACTCGACCGCCCGCCTCGGCGTGCACCTCGACCACAGCCGGGACCTGGACGAGATCACCGCCTGCCTGGAGGCGGGCTACACCTCCGTCATGGTCGACGGCTCCCACCTGCCGTTCGCCGAGAACATCGCGCTGACGAAGGAGGCGGTCCGGCGGGCTCGTCACCACGGCGCCTGGGTGGAAGCCGAGCTCGGCGCCCTGCCGGGCGACGAGGACGTTTCCACGGGCGCCGTCGCCAAGACTGCGACGATGACAGACCCCGCGCAGGCGGAAGAGTTCGTGGACGCCACCGGTGTGGACGCCCTCGCCGTGGCCGTCGGCAACGTCCACGGCTTTCCCAGGGACCCGGTCCGCCTCGACCTGGAGCGGCTGGCCGCGATCCACGCGGCCGTACCGGTCCCGCTCGTCCTGCACGGCGCCAACGGCCTGCCCGTCGAAGAGCTGCACGGCGCCCTCGCGCGCGGCGTCGCCAAGGTCAACGTCAACGCCGAACTGCGCCGCGCCTACCTGGAAGCCGTCAACGCGACCCTCCCGGCCGCGCTGCCCGGCTCCGACGTCGTCTCCGTCTGGGCGGCGGGCCGCGACGCGGTCCGGGACACCGCCCTGGAGGTCATCGGCCGCCTGAGTCCCCGTGCCGAAGGGGGAGACGCGTGACCTTACCCCGGCCCCGCTGACGACGAACCGCACCACCGCGTCGTACGGCACGAGACCGCCGTACGACCGCCCGCCGCATCGCACCACCCTCGCGAGCCGCCCCGACAGCCGCCGGCCCCTGCGCCATCCCCCTCGCAGACGCCGCAGCTGAGCGCACCCCTTCACTTCTGGCGGCGCCTTCCCCACCGCCGGCAGCCGACTTGCTCCTCTCCCCTTTCTCTTCGCAGGAGGACAAAGATGTCTCCCCACCCCCGTCCCCACACGGCCGTCATCGGCCTGGGCGCCATGGGACTTCCCATGGCGCGCCGCCTGGCGGGCGAACTGCCCGTCTCCGTCTACGACATCGCGGCCGATCGGCGATCTGCCCTGGCTGCCCAGGGCGCCCGCGACGCCGCGTCCCCGGCCGAGGCCGCCCGTGACGCCGACGTCGTCGTGCTCGCCGTACGCGACCAGGCGCAGGTCGAGGGCGCGCTGTTCGGCGAGAACGGCGCCGCCGAAGCCCTGCGCCCCGGCGCGGTCGTGATCCTCACCAGCACGGTCGGCCCCGAGGCGGCGCGCACCACCGCTGTGACGCTGGCCGAGCGCGGTGTGCTGACCGTGGACGCGCCGGTCAGCGGCGGTCCGGTGCGGGCCGGAAACGGCGATCTGCTGATCGTCGTCGGCGCCGAGGACGCGGCGCTGAAGGCGGCCCGGCCGGTCCTCGACCTGCTCGCCTCGACGCTCACCGTCGTCGGCCCGCGTCCCGGCGACGGCCAGGCGATGAAGGCGGTCAACCAGCTGCTGGCCGGCGTGCACATCGCGGCTGCCGCCGAGGCGATCGCGCTCGCCCGCGGGCTCGGACTGGACCCGGGCACGGTCGTGGAGAGCCTCAAGCACGGGGCCGCCGGGTCGTTCATGTTCGCCGACCGCGGGCCGCGCATGGTCCAGGCGTACGAGGACGGCGCCGAGGTCGAGGTGAAGTCGCGGCTCGACATCTTCGTCAAGGACATGGGCATCGTCACCGGCATCGCCAAGGACGCCCACGTCCCGGTGCCGCTGGCCGCCGCTGCCGCACAGCTCTACCTGCTCGGCGAACGCGCCGGGCTCGCCGCCCGTGACGACTCCTCCGTCGTCACCGTCCTGTCTCCCAAGCCGTCGGGAATATCCGCAGAAACAACCCCGGAAGGAGAGGGACGATGAGCCACACCGCCCTGCTCACCATCGCGGTCGCCGGTGTGGTGACCCTGCTTCTGCTCATCCTCAGAGCCAAGGTGCAGCCCTTCGTCGCCCTCGTCGTCGTCAGCGTCGGCGTCGCGCTCGCCGCGGGCGTGCCCGCCGCCGACCTGGTGAAGACCATCGAGGACGGCATGGGTGCCACCCTCGGCCACATCGCCACCATCATCGCGCTGGGCGCGATGATCGGCCGGATCATCGAACTCTCCGGCGGCGCCCACGCGTTCGCGCACTCCCTGATCGAGAAGTTCGGGTCCCGGCGCACCCCGCTCGCCCTGACCGTCGCCGGATTCGTCCTGGGCATCCCGGTCTTCTTCGAGGTCGGCCTGATCATCCTGATGCCGATCGCCTACGGCGTCGCCCGCGCCTCCCGCAAGCCGCTGCTGATCTACGCACTGCCGATGGGCGCCGCGATGCTCACCGTGCACGCCTTCCTGCCGCCGCACCCCGGCGCGGTCGCGGTGGCCGCGACGATCGGCGCCAGCCAGGGCCTGATGCTGCTGCTGGGCATCCCCGTCACGGCGGTCGTCGCCCTGCTCGGCTACTTCGTGTCCCGTCGCCTGACCCGCCGCGAGTACCCGATGGACCCGGTGGTGTACGCGGAGGTGTACGGCGAGCCGGAGGCCGGAGACGGAGGTGGCAGCGCGCCGGCTTCCGTGGCGGACGGCCACGGCACCGCCGTACTCACCAAGCCCGCGCCCTCGGAGACCGACGTCCGCCCGCCGTCCTTCGGCATGGTCCTGGCGCTGATCGTCACCCCGATCCTGCTGATCCTCCTCGGCACCATCGGCCAGAACGCGCTCGCGGAGGGCTCCACCCTGCGCGCCGTACTGACCGTCCTCGGTGCCCCGATGGTGGCCCTGCTCATCGACGTCGCCCTGTGCGGCTGGTTCCTGGGTGCCCGGCGCGGCTGGGACCGCGCGCGTATCGCCGAGGTGATGGGGTCCGCGCTGCCGCCCGTCGCGATGGTCATCCTCGTGGCGGGGGCGGGCGGTGTCTTCGGCAAGGTCCTGGTCGCCAGCGGCATCGGCGACGCGATCGCCGACGTCCTGGACCGCACCGGGCTGCCCGTACTGGTGCTGGGCTTCCTGACCGCCCTCGCTCTGCGCGCGGCCCAGGGCTCGGCGACCGTGGCCCTCATCACGACCGCCGGCATCCTCACCCCGCTGCTGCACCGGGCCGACCTGTCGACGGGTCAGCTGTCGCTGGTCGCCCTGGCGATGGGCGCGGGAGCCCTGGCGCTGTCCCACATCAACGACGCCGGGTTCTGGATGTTCACCAAGCTCGCCGGTCTCGACGTGGCCGCGGGTCTGCGCACCTGGACGGTCCTGACGACCGTCATGGGATGCGCCGGCTTCGCCCTCACCGCGGCGCTGTGGCCGCTGGTCTGACCCGGCCTGCCGAACACACGGAGCCGCCCGCCCGAGTCCTGACCGGCCCGGGCGGGCGGCGATGTGCGCCGGGGCTACTTCTTCGCGCCCTTGTAGCCGGTGACCTTGGCGATCCAGGCCACGAAGTCGGGCAGATCGGTGTTGGCGCCGTGGCCCTGGTCCCAGTAGTAGAGGTGGTTGACGTCGTCGCCGAGGCCTGCCGCGGCCGCCGCCAGGTTGGCGGAGATGACGTGCGAGGTGTCGGTGTCGTTGGTGCCGAGGCGGATCCACCAGTGCTTGGTCCGCTTCGGGTTGGCCTTCTCCAGGAGGTGGTGCATCGGGTTCATCAGGTCGAGCTTCGCGGGGATGTCGCTCGCGACGCGCTTGGTGGTCAGGCCCGTTGTGTCGTTCTTGGCGCCGTACGCGGTGTAGTGGCGGGCCTTGGTGGTGCCCGTGCCGAACTCGTTGTTCTCGCCTGCCGACAGGTCGAAGGGGTCGAAGGCCGGGGTGGTCTTCTTGCGGGTGCCGACGTGGGTGAGGAAGTCGTCCCAGGTGAAGGTCGCCTTGCCGTTCTTCCAGGTGATGAAGGTGTTCTTGGCCAGGTAGGTCTCGCGCTCGGAGTCCGACAGGTCGGTGAGGTACGTGGTGGCCGAGGGCTCCAGGTACTCCTTGACCAGGTACTCGTCGTAGTTGCGGGCGGTGAGCGTGCCGAAGCCCGAGCCCTTCAGGCCGCGCAGCCTCAACTTCGCCTGGTACTCGGCGAACTGCGACTGGAGATCCTTGGACACCTTCTGGTCGACGACCTTGCCGGTGGACTGGGTGACGTTCGTGCCCCAGTTCCACTCGTAGGCGCCGTCGGCGTGCTCCAGGTCGGTGATCGGGCACCAGGCGCCGGTCGCGAAGATCGCGTCGGAGGCGTCGGCAGCGCCGATCTCCTTGAGGAGCCTGTCGTAGAGCGGGCTGTCGCCGGAGGCGCCGAGCAGCGAGGACAGGGCGCCGCCCGCGCTCACTCCGGCGGAGACGATCCGGTCGGTGTTGCCGGGGATGCGGCCCTTGTTGGCGCGCAGATACCGCACGGCCGCCTTGAGGTCGACGATCGCCGCCGGGGCGGTGCCGTAGTACTCGCCGGCGGAGTTCGTCGTCGTGCGGCCTCGGGCGCCGGGCTCGACGACGACGTAGCCGGCCAGCAGCGCCATCTGCGGCATGGCTTTGGCACCGCCGCCGCCTCCGCCGGGCGGGGCGGGGGCGGCTGTTGCGGTGGCGGATGCCGACGGAGACGCCGAGGCGGAAGGGCTGCCGCCGCCAGGGGGTCCTCCGGACCCCGCGGCGCCGCCGATTCCGGTGGCCTCCGCCACGGAGGACTCGACGTAACCGGCGATGACGTTGGACAGGACGATGGGCGCGTTCGAGGCGTCCACGGCCTTGCCGTCGATCTCGACGGGCACGCTGACGATCAGACTCTGGTACTTCTCGTTGACCGGCTTGGAGACGTACGTGATGGCCTTCCAGAAGTGGTAGGTCACGTCGTGGGCGGTGCCGTCGGTGTCCGTCAGGGTCGTCGTGATCTCGGTGTAGCCGTCCGGGTCGAAGACCAGGCCGTCCGAGGAGGACGACGAGTCGGAGGCGGTCTCGCTGGACGCCTGCGCGCTGACGGCGATGCCGCCGACCGCCGCGACACCGGCGGTCGCACCGATCCCCAGAACGACCGACCTGCGCTTGATTGCCTTGTGCTTCAACTTGATGCCCTCTCCGGAAGTGTCCCACCGGTGCTCACAGATGGTCGCGGACTGAGTGATCCGCTCCTGCGAACATAGAGAACTGTTGACGATGATGCCAACGATCCCGCTCGTTTCATGGGCGACCCATATGACCTCATGGGCGGCTCACAGCGACGTCCCGCCCGGTACACAGGAGAACTTCCGGAGTGCGGCCTGGCGGCCAGGTCAGGAATTCACTCCCTCCCCGCGGTGCGTGCCTGCAGGAACGACGTGATGCGGGTCCGGGCCGGTTCGCCGTCTGCCAGGGCCGCGATGAGCCTGGCCTCCTCTTTCGGTGCGACGGCGATGACGAGGCTGCCGAGCGCGGTCAGGGACATGGCCGGCACCATGCTGCGCTGCCGGCCGCTCCGGTCGGCCGGCCACCCGAAGAACAGCCCGCCCACAGGGCGCATGACGAATCCGACGGCGAACACCGCGAGGGTCGCGAGCATGGCCGAGGTCGCGTCGGCCGGGTTGAAGAACTGCTGGGCGAGAAGGGGAGCGAACGCCGCGTAGGCGGACCAGTCGTACCACTCGAGGGCGTTCCCCACGCCCCCGCCGACGACGACGCGGGTGCGGGAGGGTGAGGTCGTCGAAACGCTGTCCGTGGTGGTCACCAGCGGTTTTCCGGGGGACGAGGGCGCAGCGGGCATGGGAACTCCTGTTCGATGAGTGGCACGCGGCATGCCGGGAGACAGGACGAAACGAGTCGGCGGGGGAGAGTGCCGACGGGCGGCGGGAGCGGGCGGAAGCCGATGGGGCGGCGGTGGGAGCGACCGCGGCTCTCGGCTTCGGAGTGCCGAGGTAGGCGTGAACACAGGTGCGCGTTTTCGCGGTCGTCAAGACGCGTGCGAGCTCCGCCGGGCGGCCGACCTTGATCGATTCAAGGTGAGGCGCGTACGGCCGGGGGCCCTCACCTTCGGCGGCCGGAGTCTCCAGGACCACTGCTGACCTGGCCTCTTCGTCGCCATGGCGTCCGGCTCAAGAGTCCGGTGACAGGGCGGTGCGTGCCGTGCCCATTGACTTCTCATAAACCTATATGTTTCGCTCAGTTTGCCAGTTCGCGGCGCGGCCCGGCAGCCGCGACGCGACGCCTTCCCAGTGAGGAGTCCGCGCTATGCGACTCGCCAGCTTTCGAGTGGGCGGACAGGACCGTTTCGGGATCGTGGCCCCGACGGGTCTGATCGACGTGTCGGAGCGAGTGAGCGCTTCCGACCTGAAGACGGTGATCGGGCACGGGGCAGCCGCCCTTGAGCCGTTCCGGAACGCGCCGAGCGACTGGTCGTTCGACGACGTGACCTGGCTGCCGCCGGTCACCAACCCCACGCACGTCATCGGCATCGGCCTGAACACGAAGAGCCATTTCGAGGAGACGGCCGAGCTGATGCGGCGGGTGCCGGGCGACTATCCGGCGTATCCGCGTCTGTTCACGCGCAGTCCGCTCAGTCACGTCGGCCACGGGCAGGCGCTCCTGGTTCCCGAGGTCTCGGACCAGCTCGACTACGAGGGCGAGATCGCCCTCGTGATGGGGCGGCCGTGCCGCTACGTCCCCGCCGAGAAGGCCATGGACCACGTGGCCGGGTACGCCTGCTACAACGACGGCAGCGTCCGCGACTTCCAGACCCACTCCAGTCAGACCACGGCCGGGAAGAACTTTCCCTCCTCGGGGGCGTTCGGCCCATGGCTGGTGACGGCCGACGAGATCCCCGACCCGTCACGGCTGACCCTCCGCACCCGGGTCAACGGGCAGGTGCGGCAGCAGCTCGACATGGCTGATCTGATCTTCGGTTTCGCCGAACTGGTCGCGTACGTCTCACAGGTATTCGAGCTGCGGCCGGGCGACACGATCCTCACCGGTTCCCCGGCTGGCATCGGAGCGCTTTCCCAGAACTGGCTGCGGGCCGGCGACCGCGTGGAGATCGAGATTCCCGACGTCGGCGTCCTCAGCAACCCCGTGACGAACGAGAGGCGGCCATGACCGGCCAGGACACGCGCACCGGCGCAGCCGATTCCCCCGAGGTCCTCATCGTGGGGGCCGGACCGGTCGGCCTCACGCTGGCGATCTCCCTCGGGCAGCGCGGGATCCGCTGCCTGCTGGTCGAACGCAGCCGCTCGGTGGGCACCCTGCCGAAGATGGACCTGTGCAACCCGAGGTCGATGGAGATCTTCGGACGGCTCGGCCTGGCGGAGAAGATCCGCGCCGCTGGGTGGCCGCTCGACGCCCGGCCCGACGTCTACACGGGCCCGTCGCTGGCCGAGCCGCCGTACGCGGTGCTGTCGTACCCGTCCATCGCCGAGACCCGGGAGCGCGTCGCGACGTGCGCGGACGGCACCGAAGCCCGGGAGTCGTACCAGCGCATCTCCCAGTACACCCTGGAGGCACTGCTGGGCCAGGAGGCCCGGGCGCTGCCCACCGTGCGGGTGTGCTTCGGTCACGAGCTGACCGGCTTCAGCCAGGACGCGGACGGCGTGCACGCCGAGATCCGCAGCGCGAACGGCGAGAAGAGCACCGTCATCGCGCGCTACCTCGTCGGGTGCGACGGCGGCGGCAGCCTGGTCCGTAAGACGCTGGGCATCGAGTACTCGGGGCGCGCCCGCGTCGCCCGCAACTACCAGATCTTCTTCCGGTGCCCGGAGCTGCTGGACAAGGCCGGCCTGGAGCCGTTCCGGCACTACTACCTCGCCGGGGCCCGGCAGGGGGTGCTGATCGCCCAGGACGACCTGAAGCGCTGGTCACTGCATGTACACATCACCGCGGACGCCGATGTGTCGCGGCTCGACCCGGCGGAGGAAGTGCGCGCCGCGCTCGGCCTCGACCTCGACCCCGAGGTACTCCACGCCGGCGCGTGGACCCCGCACCTGCTGGTCGCCGACCAGTACCGCGACGGCCGGGTCCTCCTGGCCGGCGACTCGGCGCACCAGTACATCCCGACCGGCGGGTTCGGCCTGAACACCGGGATCGGCGACGCCGACAACCTCGCCTGGAAGCTCACCGCCGTCCTGCGTGGCTGGGGCGGTCCCACCCTGCTGGACAGCTACCACGCCGAACGGCACCCGGTCGGAGTGCGCAACTGCCGGGCCGCCGAGTACGCGGCCACGGGCGTGGAGACCTGGCGCAGGCTCTACGACCCGGTCGTCGGACACGACACACCGGTCGGCCGCGAGCGGCGCCGACTGCTCGCCGCCGCCTTCAACACCTACCAGCGCCGCAGCCACGAGCAGCACGGGACCGAACTGGGCTACCGCTACGCGCTCTCACCGGTCTGCAGCCACGAGACCGGCCCGCTCCCGGACCCCGACAGCCCGGTGTACCAGCCCTCGGCAGCGCCCGGCAGCCGCCTGCCGAACGCCTGGATCAAACCGGGCGCCTCCGTGCACGACCAGGCCGGCACCGGCCTGACCCTGCTCGCCCTCGACACCCCGACACTCACGACGGACCGGTTCCTCGGCGCCGCCCGGCAGCGCGGCGTCCCGCTCGACGTGCTCCGTCTCGACGGACGCGGTGACCTCCGGCAACTCTACGGCGCCTCGCTGCTGTTGCTCCGGCCCGACCTGCACGTCGCATGGCGCGGCGAGGACACCGACGTGTCACCCGATGACGTCCTGGATGTGTGCACGGGCCGGCGAACCCGCCCCGACAGCCCCGACACGAAGGCATGACGATGACGACCACGACGACAGCCCACGTGCCCGAACCCCAGCAGGGATTCCGGCCCCGCGAGTACGCCCACACCGTGCTCCGCACCACGCAGCCGAAGGCCCTGATCGACTGGTACGGCAAGGTGCTCGGCCTGCAGGTGGTCCTGGACCACCCCATGATCAAGTTTCTCACCTGGGACGACTCGCAGGACCGCCTCGCCGTCATCCCCGTGCAGGACGCGGTGGCGCCGCCGCCGAACGCGACCGGCCTGGACCACACCGCGTTCACGGTCGCCTCACTCAAGGAACTGACCGACCAGTACAGGGCTCTGAAAGCGCAGGGCATCCTGCCGTTGCGCTGCATGAACCACGGCGTCGCCACCTCGATGTACTACCTCGATCCCGACGGGAACATGATCGAGCTGACCGTCGAGGCGTTCGCGTCCACCGCACAGACCAACGCGTGGCTGGCGACGGGGGCGTTCGACGCCAACCCGGCCGGAGCGCTCATCGACCCGGAGGAACTGTGTGCCCGCGTGGACTCGGGTGAACCGGAGGAGCAGATCCTCACACCGCACCCGCAACACGCCGAGCTGCTGCACGAGTTCGTCGAAGCCGTGCGCAAAGAGCGGCGGGGGAGCTCTCGTTGAGGGGGCGACACGATCCGGTCGTGATGTGGAAGCCGCCGGCGGACGCATGGGAGAAGTCGGCGCTCGGCAGGTTCGCGGGCTGGCTCGCCACACACGGCCGGGTCGAGGCGCACGACTACGAGAGCCTGCGCGCGTGGTCGGTCCGGGAGCCGTCGCTGTTCTGGCAGTCGATCGCCGAGTACTTCGACGTGCGGGTCTCCCAGCGGTGGGAGACCGTACGCACGGATGACCCGATGCCCGACTGCCGATGGTTCACGGGATCGACGCTCAACTACGCCGAACACATGCTCCGCACGACCGGCCCGGCCACCGCGATCCACGCCCGGTCCCACACGCGCGGCCCCTTCGAGGTCAGCTTCGACGCACTGCGCGACCAGGTGGCGCGCACCCGGGCCGGCCTGCCACAGCGAGGACCTGGATCTGAGGCAGACCTGCCCAGCTTGATAATCTCCTAGGATTATGGATCGTTCCGGCAGGGTCGAGTGAGGCAACGTGAGCACTGATCGCCAACCACCGCCGACCCAGTCGATCACCTTCGACCCCGCCGTCCCGCTGCACCACCAGGTGTACCTGCACCTGCGCCGCGAGATCGCGGACGGTCTGTGGCTGGATCGCACGGACTTCCCCGGCGAACGCGAGCTCGCCGAGCGCCTCGGGATCAGCGTCATCACCAGCCGGACGGCCCTGGACCGGCTGGCCGGCGAAGGCTGGATCCGACGCCAGCGCGGTCGCCGTCCGCAGGTGGTGCACCGGCCCGAGAGGGCCGAGGCCCGCCCCGGGCCCAGCACGCTGGAGGCCACCGGGCCGTACCGGCCGTACACCTACCAGGTGCTGCTCGCCGAGACGGGCACCGCGCCGGCCGAGGCACTGACCGTGTTCGGCCTGCAGCCGGGCGGCGACCTGTGGCAGTGCGTGCGACTGCGCAGCTACGACGGGTCGCGGCACAGCGTCGCCCACAACGTCCAGCAACCGGTCATCGGTGAGCGCCACACCGGGGAGCAACTCGACCACGAGCCCATGCCCAAGCTCCTCGTCGGCCAGGGCCACACAGTCGCCCGCATGCGGCGCCGTATGGGTATCGCCCACGCACCCGCCGTGGTGACAGAGGCGCTCGGCCTGACCATCGCCGACCAGATGCTGGTCGCCACCATCACCGTGCACGACCCCGACGACAGGGTCCTGGAGTGGGTCAGGATCTATCTCCACCCGGACTACGACACCCCCGAAGAGACCATGGATCTCACCACCGGGAACTGGTCGGCAGCCGAGCCGATGTGACATGGTCGCGCTCACGCGGGCCAAGCCTCGTCTCCGATGCGGTCTTGAGGATCTTCCGTGCCAGCCTCAACTCCACATCTACTACGGGGAGTTGTTTCAACTCATCCCGTTCGGCGGTCGTCAGCCGGTCGTCGCGTTCGCTGCGCTCGGCCTCCGCATGGCCGACCCGGCGACAGCTCGGTCTGGCGGCCAGGCGGAGATGTTCATGGACGGGGGCTCCGGGTGTCCGGAAATCCTCGGGGCGCACGGCTCTTCGAGCAGTCGGGCGTACCAGCGATGATGTCGGTGACGCGCGGTGGTCACGGCAGGCATGGCCAGGTGTTCCTGCTGGTCAGGAATCCATCTCTGAGTGCAGCGAGCTGAAGCGGATCCGGCGGGAGATCGCCGCGTTCTGGGGCAAGCCGCTCCCGGTGTCCGCCCGACCGCCGTCGGCGAGGACAGCGAGCGGGCGGCGGCCAACCTGCGATGACGGAACTTCCGGGATTCGGCCAGAGCTGATCCTCTTCCTCGGTCGCTCGGCCGTATGTCCGTCTTCACCCGTGGACCATGGGATGAGAGGTGTCCAGGCGGACCAGCTTCCGACCGTCCCGTGCCGAGATCTCCGCGGTGTCGAGGCCGGGCACGGTGCCCCGCACGTGTACGGCGTCGGAGTGTGCTCCTTCGGCGGCGATTCCGTGCTTCGCCGAGAACTCCCCGATCTCACCCTCGATGACTACGGTGATGACGTCGTCTCCCTTCGTGACGATCCCGCCGTCGGAGCGGAACGTTCCGATGCTCCCGCTCTGCTTCACGTCGAGGGCAGCGGCCTTGAGCGGTACTTGAACCCCGTAGTAGAGGCTGTAGCCCTCGCCGCCGAGTGTCGTGAGATCGCCGCGGATCTCCAGCAGCGGAAGCGGCTTGGAGACGACGATGCCGACACCGCCGTCTCCGTGCGTGGTGATGCTGTCGAAGACGGCGTGCTGGAGGGTGCCGTCGTAGAGGTTGAAGCCGCGGCCGCCGGGGCCCATCGTCGTGATCGGCGCGCGCACGTCGAGCAGGTCGAGGGAGCCGAACTGGACGAATCCGACGCCGCTGGGTCCGTGGGAGGTGATGGGCTGCTCGACGGTCCACGTGCCGACGTCTCCCCAGTTGTCGAACACGGGCTGGTTCGCGCCGTAGGTGACCACCGTGCCCGCGTTGGTCACCTGCCGGATCTCGGCACCGGAGACGACGAAGACACCGCCGGAGATGAGGTCGAAGGTCTGGGGCACGATGCCGCTGTCGGCGTGGACCTCGCCGGTCCGCAAGGTGGTGACGGCCAGCTTTCCCCCGCTGCCGTTGTACACGCCGTGGCCGCCGACGAGGACACCGGTTCCGCGGATCGGATGGTCGGCGGAGCCGGCCGCGATGTCGAGCAGCTCCGCGGTGATCGTGACGTCCGGATCTGTGTGCATGTTCCAGAGAGTGAATCCACCCTGCTGCACCTCGATGAAGCCGGGGGCCCAGCCGTGCGGCCGCTCGAACCTCCCGCGGAGGTCGGCCGCCGCCACCGTGAGACCGTCGACCCGCACATGGCCGCCCCGCACCGCGTCGCGGGCCAGGAGCAGGACCTGACCGACGGTCACGACATTGCGCAGGTGGAGCTCTCCGAGGCCGGCGACGGAGGTGTCGTTGAGGATGGCCGCCTCGTGTTCCTGGGTCTCGATCCGGATGTCCTCGAGCAGGTTGTCGCGGGTGAGGCGGACACCCTTGGCGTTGAACCCGAGGACGCCTCCGCGCAGGCTGACGCCCTCGGGAAGAGTGAGCATGGGAAGACCCCTGATCTCACCCGTGATCTCGATGTCCTTGCTGCCGGAGGTGACGGCGGCATTCAGTTCGGCCGCCGTCGTGACCGTGTGCCTCTGCATGTCCGAGGGTTCCCTTCAGAGTGGGGGATGGAGGAGGTTGTCCGGGCGGACTCGGTCTCGAAGCCGAGGCGGAGACCGTCCAGTTGCGGGACGCATGTCCCAGTGGCGATGGGTGTAGGCGCTCGCCACCGGGGGCGATGCGGCAGGCCGACCGGATCGACAGCCAGGCCGCTCCTGACCGGAAATGGCGGGGCTGCCGGCTGTGACGGAGGCCTCCGTACGGAGCATGACGACCGGTAGAGTGCGGCCTTCATGCCGTCGCCGGGGTGGACGTTCACCAGGCGGGTGGAGGACATCAGGCTGTGCCAGGCGCACCGGCACAGGAAGCCGGCCGGCTTGCGGGGTACGGACTCCACGACGCTGCCCCCGCGCTGAAGTAGCCGTACGGCAGCGACCGTCCGTCGAGATGCTCCGCCCCGCGCGTCCGTGTTCCGGCTCGCACGAAACGACGTCGAACGCATGCTTCGGTACGGTCACCCCCTCGCCCGGCGCGTGCCGCGGCCGCCCGTTGCCCATTACTCCCCCGGCTCCGCGAAGGGGATTACAGGCCGTCGCTGACCACTGTGCGCGGCGCCGAAGGCGAGTTCGTGTCCGTGATGAGGCATGGCAGGGCTCCTGTTGCTCGCGGTGAGGGGACGCTTGGTGCTTCTGCCAGGCGGTCGCGGCAGGCGGCGGGGTCAGACGGCGACCCGGTCCCTGCCGTCGGTCACGGTCAGGGTGACGGCCTCCAGCCCGGGCACGTCACCGTGGACGTGGACGGCGTCGGAGTTCGCGCCCTCGGCGGCGATGCCGTCCGCGGCCTCGAAGTGCCCGACCGTGCCCTCGATGCTGACGGTGGCCATGTCGTCGCCGTGCGAGACGATCCGCCCGGTGCAGGCGAACCGTCCGATGTCGCCGCCGGGCTTGACGCTGAGTGCGATCGCCTTGAGCGGGACCTGTACGCCCTTGACCAGGCTCAGGGCCTCGCCGCCGAAGGTGGTCAGGTCGCCGTGGACGTCCAGGACGGGCAGCGGCATGGAGACCTGGATGCCGACCGCTCCGTCGCCGTGGGTGGTGATGTCGGCGAAGGAGGCGTGGCGGATGGAGCCGGCGTAGAGGTTGAAGCCGCGTGCGCCCGCGCCGTGGGTGACGATGGGGGCGCCGATCTCCAGCCGGTCGATGGTGCCGAAGTTGACGAAGCCGATCCCGCTGGGCCCGTAGGAGGTGATCGGGGCGGTGGTGCGCCAGGTGGTGACCTGGGACCAGTTGTCGAGCACCATGTCGTTCGGGCCGTGGGTGGTGACCGGGCCGGCGTTGACGACCTCGGTGACCTCGGCGCCGGTGATGACGAAGACGCCGCCGCCGAGCAGGGAGGCGTTGCCCGGAGTGATCCCGCCGTCGGCGTGGATCTCCCCGGTGCGCAGGGTGGAGATGGCCAGACTGCCGCCGTCGAGGCCGTAGCGGCCGTGACCGGAGACGAAAACCCCCACGCCGGCGACCGGCCGCTCCGCGGTGCCGGTGGCGATGTCGAGGAGTTCGGCGGTGATGTGGACCGTCGGGTCGGTGTGCATGTTCCACAGGGTGAAGGCGCCCTGGATCACCTCGACGTAGTTGCCGCCGGGCCCGCCCTCGGGCCGGTCCGCGCGGGCACGGGTGTCCGCGGCGTCGACGGTCAGCCCCTCGACCCGCACATGCCCTGCCCTGACCTGGTCCCGGGCGAGCAGCAGAACCTGCCCCGTGGTGCGCACCCCGCGCAGGGTGAGGGTGCCGAAGTCGGCCACCAGGGTGCTGTTGCCGACGGCGACCTCCGTCTCCGCGCAGCGGATCGTGACGTCTTCCAGGGTGTTGTCGCGGGTCAGGCGCACGCCCTTGGCCGCGAACTCCAGCGTCCCGCCGCGCAGCCGGACGCCGGCCGGCAGTGTGATCGGCGGCAGAGCGGACAGGGTGCCCTGGACCTCGATCGCTTCGGATTCCTTGGCCAGTGCCTCCAGCAGTTCTGCCGCCGTGGTCACCACATGCCATTCGCTCATGACTTCTCCAAGTGTTCTCTTGCGGGGTGGTAAGAGGTGGGCTGCCGGCCGCCCCGCGCCTCATGGGCGGGAGCCGGTGTGGGCTGGTCGCGCACGTCGTCAAGTGCCCTCTGGTCCACCTCGGAGAGGAGGCGGACCGGGCGTGCCTTCATCGCCCTTCTTGCTCGGTGTCCGCGTACGGCGACGGGCGTCGGGCCGCTTCGAGTGAGTTCCGGGCCTCGGCGACGAGAGCGGGTACGTGTTCATCGAGCTTGAGGGAGAGTTCGCTGGCCAGCCAGTCCTCCCAGGCCAGGCGGAGGAGGAACAGCGCCAGGCCGGCATCGAGCCGTGCCCGCTGCCGGACGGAGGCCGTGTCCTCACGTTCTGACGTGACCCGCTCGGCCGCCACCTCGGTGATGGCGGCCTCCCAGGTCACGAAGGCCGAGGCGAGGTGGCCGCGGTACTCCGTCAGCCGGGCGTAGCGCAGCGAGCGCCGGCGGTTCATGGGGTCCTCGACGAAACGCTCCGCGATCTGCAGGAACGAGCCGCAGATCGCGTCGAAGACGGGCTCGTAGGGTGGGCGCTCCCGCAACGCCGCGCAGTGGTCGGCGACGGCGGACCTGAGGTCGAGCAGCAGTGCGTCGGCCTTGGTGTCGAAGTGGTTGAAGTAGGTGCGGCGGGACACGCGAGCGCGCTCGACGATCATGTCGATCGTCGTGGCTTCGTACCCGCCGTCGACGCCGCCGTTCTCCTCGAACAACTCGTCGGCGGCTTCCAGGATGCGCCGCCGTGCTTCCAGGCGGCGGCGGGTGTGGCCGTCCATGGCATCTCCTCGTATGGACCCTCGGACATCCGTGAGGGGGCCATTTATATTTTTACACTAGTGCACATTTCTGGGTCAAGGTGATGCGCCTCACGTGAGTGGCCTGCTCACCGTGGACGGGGCGGTGGCAGTACCAGTCGATTCACTCGGCGGTGGCCGCAACACCTTCGACGTGGAGGTGTGAGTGGTGGCGAAACCGAAGCAGTGTGCGGCGGCGGGCGGCCGATCCGTCCGCTGTTGCGGTCACCGGGGCGGCCCCCGGTCAACCGCCGGGAGGAACGGCAGCGTTTCTGGCGGAAGATCGCTGAAAGGCTGCCCGGTGAAGACGCCGCGGTCGCGTGTGGTGGGTCGCAGCCGTTGAGGTCACGGTGGTTCGTGAGGGTGGCGGCATGTCGCCGATCAGCCTGGAGCCGTCCAGCAGTACGTGCAGGACTGGCTTGCCGACGCGGTCACCGCCCCGGACGGCGGCGAGATCCCGGGCCCGCAGACGCGCTGGATCGGACGAAGGCGCGGACGCAGACAGGGCCGGCGCTGGACAACCTCCTGGAGCCCGGAGCGGATCGCCCGGCGTCTCCCGGTCGGCTTCCCCCATGACGAGTCGATGCGTACCTCACACGAGGCGATCTGTCAGACCTCTGCACCCAGGGCGCGGAGGTCTGCGCCGTGAACTGACCGTGTGCCGGCGCAGACCTCCGCGCCCTGCGGGTCCCGCACCTCGTGCCGCGGTGTTCGCCGCCGTCAGCCTCGGGCAGCAGCGGATGGCGATGCCGACGACCCGGAACCACCGCGGCTGCCGATACGGCGCCTACCGAACTCGGCATACCAGCCGAGCGAGTCGGCGTTGACGACGGACTCCCGGGCGACACCCCGGTCGTCGATCCTGCCGAGCAGGAGCTGTTTGACGGGTACTTCGAGCCTCTTGCCGGTGAGCGTGCGGGGGACTGCCGGGGCGAAGACGATCTCGTCGGGCAGATGCCTGCGGGAGAGCTCGGCGGAGATCCGGTCACGTATCTCCGCTTCGAGTCCGGAGCGGTGGGCCTGGTCGGCGTGGTCCGCGGTGACGACGAACAGCGGCATGTAGTACCCGCCGTCCGGCAGCTCGAGACCGATCACCAGGCTGTCGGCGACGCCCGGGATCAGGTCGACCACGCTGTAGAGGTCGGCCGAACCCATGCGTACCCCACCGCGGTTCAGCGTGGCGTCGGATCGCCCCTGCATGACGATGCCACCGCGCTCGGTGAACTCGATCCAGTCCCCGTGGCGCCAGACGCCCGGATAGGCCGAGAAGTACGCGTCCCGGTACCGGGCGCCGTCCGGATCGTTCCAGAAGCCGACGGGCATCGACGGCATCGGTTCGGTGATGACGAGTTCACCGAGGGCGCCCACCACCGGCTCTCCGCCCTCGTCGAACGCCTCGATCTTCGCCCCGAGCGCCGGGGCGGACAACTCGCCACGGATCACGGGCAACCACGGTGATCCGCCGACGAAGGCGCTGCACACGTCGGTGCCACCGGAACAGGAGTCGAGCCGGACCGCCGGGCCGAGTTCGTCGTGGATCCACGACCAGGTGCTGGGCGGCAGCGGCGAACCTGTCGAGACGACCGTGGTGAGCGCGCTGAGATCGCCGGCGGCCACGGGTTTGACGCCGGCGCGTTCGCAGCCGGTCAGGTACGCCGCCCCGGAACCGAACACCGTCGCCCGCGCCGCCGCGGCGACGCGCCAGCTCTGCGCCGGATCGGGGTGTACGGGGCTCCCGTCGTACAGAACCGCCGTCGCCCCGGCGAGCAGCGCCCCGACCAGCAGGTTCCACACCATCCAGTTGGTGGAGGAGTAGAAGTAGTAGCGATCGCCCGCCCCCACTCCCGCGCCGAGATTGAGCGTCTTGAGATGCTCCAGGACGATGCCGCCGTGGCTGTGCACGATCCCCTTCGGCCGTCCGGTCGTGCCGGACGAGAAGAGGATCCACAGGGGATGTGAGAACGGGACCTCTTCGAACCGCGGCTCGGCCGGTTGGGCGATCGCGTCCGCCCACGGCATCCGCTCCGGTGTCGGCTGCGGGGGGTGCTCCTGCGCGCGTGGCCGGACGACGATCGTACGGCGCAGGGAAGGGATCGCTGCTTCGATCCGGCGCAGCACAGCACCGCGATCGTGGTAGCGCCCGCCGAAGTGGTAACCCTCCACCGCGATCAGCACCTTGGGTTCGACCTGCTGGAACCGGCCGATCACCCCCTCCGCGCCGAAGTCGGGCGCGCACGACGTCCAGATGGCGCCCAGCGAGGCGGTGGCCAGCAGGGCCACGACCGCCTCGGCAACGTTCGGCAGGTAGGCGGCGACGCGGTCACCGGGACCGACGCCGATCTCCCGCAGGGTGCGGGCGAGTGCGCCGACCTGCCCGGTCAGCTCCGCGGTGGAGGTCTCTTCGACGGCCCCGTCCTCGGAGACCGACACCAGTGCCGGATGCTCGCGGGGCGCCCGGGTGAGCATCTCCTGTGCGTAGTTCACCGTCGCACCCGGGAACCAGACGGCTCCCGGCATGACCCGCTGTTCGAGGACGACCTCACCGGCGTTCGAGCCGACGTCGTAGTAGTCCCAGATCGCCCGCCAGAACTGCTCGATCTCCTGGGTCGACCACTTCCACAACGCGCCGTAGGAGTCGAACGACAGTCGGCGGGACCCATCGAGCCACGCCAGGAACCGGTCGAGTTCGCCCCCGCCGCTGCCGGGGACCGGAGGGGTCCAGAGCACATCCGCGTCGATGTCCATGTCCATGGGGTTACCTCACCTTGCGACGGCACTCGGGGAGTTGCGAAGCGATGGCCGGCTCGCCTCGGTCAGACGCTAGGCGTGAGGAATCACGGAGTCAATGAACACATACGAATATGTGTTATCGGTCGCGTCGTCGGCCGAGTCACTCCAGGGAGATCTGCCAGGAGTCGGTCGTCAGGTCGAGGACCTCCTCGGGTTCGATCCGGTCCGGGTGCGAGTAGGCCCGGAGCCACTCCACCACCTCGCCCGACCGGGCGTAGGCGATCAGGAAGGTGACCAGGACCGTCTGGTCGATCGAGATCCGCAGGTGACGGGCGACCAGGGGAGGGGGAAGTCCCACGGTGAAGCGGCGGTGCATCGTCGCGATCTCCACCTCTTCGGCCTGGAAGATCTGGGCCATCGGTTTGTTCTCGAGCATCCGCCGGGTGTGTCGCAGGCCGACCTCGGTCGGCTGCACGTTCTGGGTGACGATGTCGGGGCGGCCGTCGAGTGTCCGCAGTCGCACGCACTGCCAGAGGTGGCTCCCGGGCGACAACCCGAAGGTGCGGCACGCGGCGGCGGGAGCGATCCCGACGCCGGCTTCGAGGAGCCTGATCTTCATCCGCCCGGCCCGCCCACGCCCGGTGGACACCGAGGTCAGGGGCGGCGGCTGCGGGCCCGGTTCGGTGACCGTGTGGACGGCGCGGGTCCGCACACCGCGCCTGCGGATCAGCATGCCTTCCGAGGCAAGGCGTTCCAGAGCGGCCCGAGAGGTGATCACGCTGACGCCGAAGCGTGTCGCGAGGTCTCGTTCCGTGGGGAAGTCGGTGCGCCCGACCCAGAGGCCGTCCAGGATCTCGGAGCGCAGGTGGCGGTAGATCTGCACCTGCATCGCCACGTCCGGATCGAGGACGTCGCCGTCGTCGGGAACCTGCTCGGGTCGACTGCTCACGACAGCCCGTCCTTCCACGCACGTGTTGCGCATATTGACATGTGTATACGAGACCAGAGTAGTGGCAGGTGCGAGCACGGTGACCGGTGCCTGCCGAGTTGTGAGCTGTCCAGTTCATTGACAGACCCATATTCACATGTGAACCTGAAATCTGATCGTCACTTGTGGAGGACGCTGTGAGTGCCGGAAAGAGCCACCTACTGCCCCAGCCGCCGCTTCCGCCGGAGTTGTTCGTCACCTCGGAGCGCCGGGTACGCGGCAGCGTCAACGCCTACCGGATCGAGCAACTGCCGGCCGGGACCCGCCGGGAGTACCGCGATGTCACGGCGACGGACGGCGCCCTGTCGTTCGGCCTGCTGCATCTGCCTCCCGGGCCGCGACCCGGGTCGGTCGCCGTCTTCATGCACCCCAGGGAGAACCAGAGCCGCCAGTACCTGACCCCCTACCTCCTTGAGGCCGGACACGCCGTGTGGGGGCAGACCAGCCGCGGACTGCACAACGACACCGACCTGGTGCACGAGGAAGCGCTGCTGGACACCGCGGCGGGCATCCGGATGCTCAGGGACGCCGGTTTCGAACGGATCATCCTGATAGGGAGCAGCGGGGGGACGTCCCTGCTCTCCTACTACCAATGGCAGGCATCCCTGCCGCCCGAGGAACGGGTCACCCACGGCCCGCACGGCGCCCCGACCCGGTTCGCCACCGAGGACATGCCGCCGGCCGACCTCTTCGTGGCGCTCGCCCCGCACTCCGGGGAAGGCGTCAGCCTGCTCAACATGATCGACCCCGCGGTCGTCGACGAGTCCCATCCGGTGGCGATCGACCCCGAACTCGACATGTTCAACCCCGACAACGGCTACCGGCCCTTCCCGGAGCCCAGCAAGTACGACCCCGACTGGCTGGCCGGCTACCGCGCCGCACAGCGCGCCCGGGTGCACCGCATCGACGTACTGGCCCGGACGCTGCTCACCGACTACCAGGAGGCGAGGCAGGCCGCCGACATCGAACGGCTCGGCTCGCCGACCGCGCGCCGCGCCCTGATGACCCCGTACATGACCGTGTACGGGACGGTCGCCAACCCGGCGCACACCGATCCGAGCATCCACCCCAACCACCGGCTGCCCGGCAGCATCGCGTCCGCGGGGCACCCGCTCAGCGGCGGCTACGGCCCGCAGTCGCTGGGCCGGCTGGTCACCGCCCGTGCCTGGCTGTCGACCTGGAGCGGACTGTCGGCCAGGGCCGAGTGGGCCCACGCGGCGGAGCACATCCGGGTTCCCACCCTCGTGGTGCTGCCCCTGGGTGACTCCGACGCCTACCCGGAGGACCAGCGGGAGATCTTCTCGCGCGTTCCGGTGACCGACAAGACGCTCACCACGCTCGACCACGCACACCACTACCTGTTCCTGCTGCCCGGCGCCCCCGTCGACTACGACCCGCGGGAAAAGGCCGGACAGATCGTCACGCGATGGCTCGCCGAGCGCATCTGACCGTGGCTCTGTGACCGCGTCGTCCCTGTGACCGCGTCGTCCCTGTGCCCAGGCCCCGGAAATGAGGTAAACAGTGCCGTTCTACCGTGCCGTAGGAGCGCTTCCCCCCAAGCGCCACGTGCAGTTCCGCAGCCCAGAAGGCCGCCTGTACCGCGAAGAAGAGATCGGCAAGGAGGGTTTCTCCTCCGACTTCGCGATCCTGTACCACAACAACGCGCCGACCGACGTGGTGTCCATCGACACGTGGGAGCTGCCCGACCAGGAGTCCCGGCCGAACAACCCGCTCGTGCCCCGGCTCCTGTACACCCACAAGCTCGACCAGGGCGGCGACGCGGTCCTCAGCCGCCGCCTGCTGGCGGCCAACTCCGACCTGCGGGTCAGCTACGTCGTCGCCGACCGTCCCAGCCCGCTGTACCGCAACGTCTCGGGTGACGAGCTGTACTTCGTGGAGTCGGGGCAGGCGCGGGTGGAGACCGTGTTCGGCGTTCTCGAGGTCGGCGCACTCGACTTCGTGGTGATGCCCAGGGCTGTCATCCACCGGGTGGTGCCCGTCGGTGAGGAACCCCTGCGTCTGCTGATCAGTGAGGCGCGGGGAAGCGTTCGTACCCCGCGCCGCTATCTCTCGGACCAGGGCCAGTTCCTGGAGCACTCGCCCTACAACGAACGCGACCTGCGGGCGCCCGCGGAGCCCTTCGTCGTGGACGAGGGCGGCGACGTGGACGTGTACGTCCGCCACCGGCACGGCGGCACCCGATACACGTACGCCAACCACCCGTTCGACGTCGTCGGATGGGACGGGTGTCTCTACCCCTACGCCTTCGACATGGCGGAGTTCCAGCCGTACACCAACCGTCTCCACCAGCCGCCGACCAACTTCCAGGCGTTCGAGGCTCCGGGCTTCGTCGTGTGCGCCGCGGTGCCGCACGCGACCGAATACCACCCCGATGCCGTGCCCGTCCCGGGTGCTCACACCAACGTGGACTCCGACGAACTGCTCTTCTGGACCGAAGCGGCGGGCGGAGCCCGATCCGGTCACGGCATCAACGCCGGCGCGATCACCTGGCACCCCGGCGGCTTCACGCACGGCCCTCGCGCAGGGGAACTGGAGAGGGCCGTCGCGGCCTACCAGCCGGGCGTCATCGAGATGCGCGACATGTGGGCCGTCATGATCGACACCTTCCAGCCCCTGGAGGTGGGCGAGGCGGCGCTCGCCTGCGAGAACGGCTCCTATCTCAGCTCGTGGCGTGGTGCCTGACCGGCCCGGACACCCGGACGGCGCGGTACCGAGCGTGTGAACACGGAAACCAGAGGACGAGGACGAGGACGAGGATGAGCGCTCCAACGCTGCTGCTGCTTCCCGGAGACGGAATCGGGCCCGAGATCTTCGGCGCGATGGAGCCGATCTTCGCGTGGCTGGCGGAGCGGACGGACCCGCGGATCGAGATCCGCGAACGACCCGCGGGCTACCGGGCCTTCGCCGCCGAGGGAGCCACGATCAGCGATGAGACGCTGGCCCTCGCGGCTGCCAGCAGCGCGGTCCTGTTCGGCGCGGAGAGCACCGAGGAGTACGCGCGACTGCCCAGGGCGGACCGGCCGGAGCCGTGTGTGCTCAAGCTCCGCAAGGGCCTCGGCGGCTACGCCAACCTCAGACCGGTCGCCACGTATCCGGCACTGGAGGAGTTCTCGCCGCTCAAGCGGGAGGTCGTTCGCGACGTGGACATGGTCATCGTCAGGGAACTCCTCGGAGGTCTCTACTTCGGTCGCCCGCAGGGCATCGAGACCATCGGAGACCGGCGGCGGGCGGTCGACAGCCTGGTGTACACCAGCGACGAGATAGAACGGATCGCCCTCGTGGCGTTCGAACTAGCCCGGAGCCGCAGGAGTCGCCTGTGCTCCGTCGACAAGGCGAACGTCCTGGCGACGGGCAGCCTGTGGCGCGACGTGGTGACCTCCCTCGGCAGGCAGTACCCCGACGTGGAACTCACCCACATGTACGTGGACAACTGCGCGATGCAACTGGTCCGCCGCCCGGGCCAGTTCGACGTGATCCTGACGGAGAACACCTTCGGTGACATCCTCTCGGACAGCGCCGCGATGGTCGTCGGCTCCATCGGCATGCTGGCATCCGCGACGCTGGCCGGGCCGCCCGCCGACGGCTCGGCGCCCGGCCTGTACGAGTCGGTCTCCGGCACCGCCCCGGACATCGCCGGCCAGGGCATCGCCAATCCCGTCGGAACGGTGCTCAGCCTCGCGCTGGCACTGCGGTACTCGCTGGCATCACCCACGTTGGCGTCCGAGCTGGAGAAGGCCGTCGAGACGGCACTCGGCGCGGGAGCACGCACGCGCGACATCGGGGGAGACCTCGGCACGGCCGACATGGTGCGGGCGATCGCGGCCAACCTGCGCGCGGACAGTGCGCCGGGCACGACGACGAACAGCGAAGGAGGCAGAACCAATGGAGCTTCTGCGAATGGCCCGTGAGATCCGCGCCGAGATCGATGACGTATGGTCCCTGGTCGGAAACTTCGGCGGCCTGGGCCGTTGGATCCCCGAGATCGGTTGCACCCTCGAAGGCGACGGTTCCGGGGCCGTCCGCACCATCACCTACCCCGACGGCCATGTGGTGTGCGAGCGGCTCGACGCTCTGGACGACCATGACCACGTGATCGCTTACACCATCGTGAGTGGCAGCGCCGTCCCGGTCGAGAACCTGAGCGGCACGATCCGGTTGCGGCCGGGGTCGGCGGCCGGGCGTACCTCCGTCGAGTGGGTCGTGACCGCAACCTCCGACAACGGTATCGACCTCGCCGAACCGCTGATGGCCCTCGCGGGACGTGCCCTGGACCGCACGCACCGCCTGGAGCAGGCGGTGCGTGCCGGGAGAAGGGACTGACTCATGCCGAAGACCCTCGCCGAGAAGGTCTACGACGCCCATGTCGTGCGCAGCGCGGACGGTGAACCCGACCTGCTCTACATCGATCTCCACCTCGTGCACGAAGGGACCAGTGCGCAGGCCTTCGACGGTCTGCGCGCCGCGGGGCGCACGGTCCGCCGGCCGGACCTGACGATGGCGACCGAGGACCACAACGTGCCGACGACGGACCTCCTCGCACCGATCGCCGACCCCGTGGGCCGGGCCCAGGTGGAGGCGCTGCGGCGCAACACGGCCGCGTTCGGCATCCGCGAGGCCCCGCTCGGTGACCGCGACCAGGGCATCGTGCATGTCATCGGGCCACAGCTGGGCCTCACCCTGCCGGGCATGGCGATCGTGTGCGGCGACAGCCACACCTCGACGCACGGCGCGTTCGGGGCGCTCGCGTTCGGCATCGGCACCAGCGAGGTCGAGCACGTGCTGGCCACGCAGACGTTGCCGCAGTACCGGCCGAAGCAGATGGCGGTGACCGTCGACGGCGAACTGCCGCCGGGCGCCTCGGCGAAGGACCTGATCCTCGCCGTCATCGCGCGGATCGGCACCGCGGGAGGGCGTGAGCACATCATCGAATACCGCGGCGCCGCGATCGAGGCACTGTCCATGGAAGCCCGGATGACGGTGTGCAACATGTCGATCGAAGCCGGCGCCCGCGCCGGAATGATCGCCCCCGACCGGACCACGTTCGACTACGTGAAGGGCCGACCGCACGCGCCGCGGGGCGCCGACTGGGACGCCGCCCTCGCGTACTGGAAGACCCTGCGCACCGACGAGGGAGCCGTCTTCGACCGCGAGGTGCACATCGACGCCTCGTCCGTGACGCCGTACGTCACCTGGGGCACCAACCCCGGTCAGGCCCTGCCGATCTCCGCAACGGTGCCGGACCCGGCCGACCTCGCCGACGAGAGCGAGCGGCGGGCCGCCGAGTCGGCGCTGGCGTACATGGGCCTGACGGCCGGAACCCCGCTGCGCGACATCGAGGTGGACACGGTCTTCCTCGGGTCGTGTACCAACGGGCGGATCGAGGATCTGCGGGTGGCCGCCGAGCTGTTGCGGGGACGGAGGATCGACCCGGACACGCGCATGCTGGTCGTTCCCGGATCCGTGCAGGTCGGGCTCCAGGCCGAGGCCGAGGGGCTCGACCGGGTGTTCATCGAGGCGGGAGCCGAGTGGCGGGGTGCCGGATGTTCCATGTGCCTGGCCATGAACGCCGACCGGCTGGCGCCCGGTGAGCGGGCGGCCTCCACCACCAACCGCAACTTCAGGGGCCGCCAGGGCAAGGGCGGACGCACCCACCTGGTGTCCCCTGCGGTCGCCGCCGCCACGGCGCTGACCGGACGGCTGGCCGCCCCGGCCGCCCCGGCCGACCTGGCCGGCACCCCGACCCCTCCCGGAGCGTGAGCCCGATGGAAGCATTCACCACACACACCGGCACCGCGGCCCCGCTGCGCCACTCCGACGTCGACACCGACCAGATCATCCCGGCCGAGTACCTCAAGCGGATCACCCGCACCGGGTTCGAGGACGGGCTGTTCGTCGACTGGCGCAGGAGCGACCCGGACTTCGTACTCAACCAGCCGCGGTACGCCACCGCCTCGATCCTCGTCGCCGGGCCCGACTTCGGCATCGGATCCTCCCGGGAGCACGCCGTGTGGGCGCTGCTCGACGGCGGCTTCCGCGTGGTCGTCAGCGCCCGGTTCGGGGACATCTTCCGCACCAACTGCACCAAGGCCGGTCTGCTCGCCGTCGTCCTGCCCCAGCGTGAGGTCGAGGCGCTGTGGGAAGCCACCGAGGCCGACCCCACCCTGCCGGTGACCGTCGACCTCACGGAGCGGGAGGTCCGGTACGGGGACAGGGCGCTGCCGTTCCAGATGGAGGACTACACCCGCTGGCGCCTCCTCAACGGGCTCGACGACATCGGTCTGACCGAGCGCCACCGCGCCGACATCGACGCCTACGAGGCCCGGCGGTCGGCCTGGCTGCCGACCGCCCTTCCGGTCGGACCCAGGTAGTCGTTCAGTCAACCCGTCGGCTCGTCGGCTCGTCGACGAAGATGTCGTACTCGATCCCGTCCGGGGCCCCGTACCCGGAGAGATCCGCCGTACCGGCCTCGCGCAGCACCTCGACGTCGAGGAACGTCCTGCCGGTCGGGGCGGGCGAGGCCGTCAGGACGCGTACCGCGGCGTCGGCCATGATCTGCGGGTCCCGCGCCTTGCGCATGGCCGCCTCACCGCCCAGGAGGTTGCGCACCGCGGAGGTCGCGATGGTCGACTCCGGCCACAGGGTGTTGGCACGGACTCCGGCCTGCGCGTATTCGGCCGCCCAGCCCAGCGTCAGGAGGGTCATGCCGTATTTGGCGGTCGTGTAGGCCGGGTGCGCGCCGAGCCACTTCGGGGAGAGGTTGAGCGGCGGTGCCAGGCTGAGGATGTGGGCCGAGCCGGACCGGCGCAGGTACGGAAGGGCGGCGCGGGTGAGCAGGAACGTGCCGCGCAGCTGGATCTGCTGCATGAGGTCGAACTTCTTGACCGGCAGATCCTCGCTGCTCTGGAGCGCCAGGGCACTGGCGTTGTTCACGCAGATGTCGATCGCGCCGAAGACCTCGACCGTTCGCCGTACCGCTTCGGCCACCGATTCCTCGTCCCGGACGTCACCCACGACGGCGAGGCCGCGCCCGCCGGCCTCCTCTATCGCCTCGACGGCGGTGTGGACCGTCCCCGGCAGGGTCGGGTGCGGGCGGTCGGTCTTGGCCAGAACCGTGACGTTGGCACCCAGGCGGGCCGCGGCGACCGCGATCGCCTGCCCGATGCCGCGGCTGCCGCCCGAGATGAGCAGGGTTCGCCCTTTGAGGGCACCCGGTGCGATGTCAGTGGACATGGTGGTTCTTTCTCTCGTACGGGACATGGCTCACGGTTGGGCGTCGAGGGACGCCATGAGGGTTGTCAGGCGGCTGCGGTAGAGCTCCACGTTGGCGAGTTTGATCTCCTCGTATCCGCGCACCAGGTCGGGGAGGTTCACCAGCTCCAGGACCACGTCGCGGGTCGCCGGTGTCAGTCGCGCGAGCGCGTGGTCGACACCGGCCACGTATTCGGCGATCAGCGCACGCTCGACGCGCCGCACCCTGGCCATACCGAAGGGGTCCAGCTTCGTACCGCGCAGGGCGCGCATGCGGCGCAAGGTCACGAGCGCGGGTTTCGCCCACCGGCCCAGGGTCATCTTGTTCTTCATCCCCCACGCCTTGAGCACCGGCGGATGGAACTTGTACGCCCAGGTGGCGCCGGCCCCGAACCGGTCCGTGATCACCTCACCGAGTTCCGGGGCGAGGCTCAGCCTGGCCACCTCGTACTCGTCCTTGTAGGCCATCAGCTTGAAGAGGAAGGTTGCCACTCCCTCGGTGATCTCCCCGGCCGCGCCGAGGACCAGTTCCTCACGGGCGCGCACCTTCCGGACCACCTGGGCGTAGTCCCGCGCGTAGGACTCGTTCTGGTACCCGATGAGCTCGTGCACCCGGCGGGCCACTAGGGCGCCCAACGCCGTGTCCGTTCCGGCGCCGATCCGGCCGGCGATCGCTGCGGCCGCCGCGCTCGGCGAGGATGATGTCGCCTCGGGGGCTGCCACGGCGCGGTTCAGGGCCTCGGGGTCGGCGACCGCCTGGCGGCCGCGGCGGAACGCCTGGATGTTGCGCTCGACCGCGGTGCCGTTCAGGGCCAGGGCTTTCTCGATGCTCTCCGGAGCGATCGGCAGGGCGCCGGCCTGTGTGGCCGCCCCCACCAGGAAGGTGTTGGCGTACTGGTCGTCCCCGAACAGCCGGCCACAGATCTCCCGGGCGTCGACGCACACCAGGTCGCGGGTCCGGCGGGCGATGACATCGAGGGTCCGGTCGGCGGTCGGGAACGTCACCTCCACATGGGTGACCATGGCGCCCGTCGGCACCTCGCTGGTGGAGACGACGGCGATCGTGCGGTCGGGGGAGGTGATGGCGAGGTTGTTGTCCGCCGCTGCGACCAACAGGTCACAGCCCAGGTACAGGGAGCACTCACCGGCCCCGACCTTGTTGGGTCCCCGTTCGCCGCTCTCCGACAGGAGCAGGTCGGAGACCACGGCGCCGCCCTTCTGCGCCATGCCCAACTGGTCGAGCCCACGGACGTGGTGGCCGTCGATGACCGCTGCCGTGGCGAGTACCTGTGCGGTCGTGACGACACCGGTGCCGCCGATACCGGTCATACGCAGCCCGAAGCCCTCCACGGGTGCCTGGACGTGCGGCGCGGGAAAGACGTCGGCGGCCAGCGGCTCCGGGCTCCGGCGTCCGCCGCCCTCGCCCGGCTGGACCACGACGAACGAGGGGCAGTCGCCGTCGACGCAGGAGTAGTCCTTGTTGCACGACGACTGGTGGATCTGCGTCTTGCGTCCGAACTCCGTCTCCACCGGCTGGACCGAGAGGCAGTTGGACTTGGCCCCGCAGTCGCCGCACCCTTCGCACACCCGCTCGTTGACGAAGACGCGGGTGGCCGGATCGGCCACCTGCTGTCGCTTCCGCTTGCGCCGCAGCTCGGTGGCACATTCCTGGTCGTGGATCAGCACGGACACGCCCTCGACGCGGGACAACTCCTCCTGCGTCTCGATCAACCGGTCGCGATGCCGCACCTCCACACCGGCGGGCAGCCGTACGCGGCGGTAGCCCTCCGGTGCTTCGGTGGTGATGACGACCCGCCCGACCCCCTCGATGAGGAGTTCTCGCACCATGTCCAGGACGGACAGGCCCCCGACGGGCTGCTGTCCTCCGGTCATCGCGACAGCGCTGTTGTAGAGCAGCTTGTACGTGATGTTCACGCCGGCCGCGACGGCGGCCCGCACCGCGAGGCTTCCGGAGTGGTGGTAGGTGCCGTCACCGAGGTTCTGGAAGATGTGGTCCTCCTGGACGAACGGAGCGAGGCCGACCCACGCGACCCCCTCACCGCCCATCTGGCACAGGCCGATCACGTCGCCCGTCCGGTCCTCGTCCATACGGACGATCAGGCCCGAGCAGCCGATACCACCACCGACGAGGGACCCGTCGGGGACCCGTGTCGAGCGGTTGTGCGGGCAGCCGGAGCAGAAGTACGGCTGGCGAGCCAGCAACGGCAACATGCGCCGCGCACGCGCGTCCGGCTGAGAACTCCTCGGCGCGAAAAACCCCTTCAGACGCGTCTCCAGCCGGGCGGCGACCGCCTCGGCGATGACCTCCGGCGGCAGGTCCGCGTCAGCGCGCAGCAGGTGCCCGCCGTCCGGGCCGCGCTTGCCGAACACGGCCGGTGCGCCAGGACGCCCGTAGAGCAGGTCCTTGAGTGCCAGCTCCACGAAGGCCCGCTTCTCCTCCACCACGACGATCTCGTCGAGGCCGTCCGCGAACTCCTGGACGACGTGGGGTTCGAGCGGAGAGATCATGCCGAGCTTGAGGACGCGGACACCCGAACCGGGCCGGTGCACATCGATCCCGAGACGGCGCAGGGCCCGGAGCGTGTCCAGGTACGTCGCGCCGTGCGCCACGAAGCCGATGGCCGCGGCGGGGTCGCCGACGATCCGGTTCAGGCCGTTGGCACGGGCATACCTCCGGGCCAGCTCCGGCCTCGTGTCCATCAGGGACCGCTCCAGACCCGCGAGGGTGGGCTGGAGGAAGTCGGCGGACACTTCGTGGACGTAGGGCCGCCCGCCCACGATGTTGTCCGGAACCACCGGCTCGACGTGGAGCGCGTGCAGATCGACGGTCATCCCGCCGTCGACCACGTTGGTCGCGAGCTTCAGTCCTGTCCACAGTCCGCAGAACCGGGAGAGCGCGACGCCGTGGAGGCCCAGTTCGAGGATGTCCTGGGCATCACAGGGACTCAGCACGGTCATGCCGATCTCGGCCATCGCCATCTCCGAACTGCTCGGCACCGTGGACGACTTGGCGACGGAATCGTCACCGACCAGCGCCAGGACCCCGCCCGTCGGCGCGGCACCGCCGAGATTGCCGTGCCGGAAGGCGTCGGTCGCCCGGTCGAGACCGGGAGCCTTGCCGTACCAGATGCCGACCACACCGTCACAGGTCGCCTCGCCGACCACCGAGACCAGCTGGGAGCCCAGCACCGCGGTCGCCCCCAACTCCTCGTTGACACCCGGGCGGAACACCACACCGTGTTCGTCCAGCAGCGCGGCCCTGCGGTGCAGCTCCAGGTCGTACCCGGCCAGGGGAGAACCCTCGTAGCCCGAGACCAGGGTCCGGGTGTCGAGCCCGTTCGCCCGATCGACGCGGCGCTGCTCCAGGGGCAGCCGGACCAGCGCCTGCAGACCCGACATATACGCGACACCGTCGCGCTTCTCGTACCGGTCCGTCAGCGTCACCTCCCGGCGGGTGGGCCGGGGAGGCCCCTGCCGGGGAGATGCGGGGTCGGAGGCATGTCCATGGGTGAGAGTCGACATGGATCGAGTATCCCCGTGGCCACAACGAAAATCAGTTGACGTGATCCCGGGATACCGGGCAATAGCCGCTAGCCTTTTCGTGGAATCCACGAAGACGAACGGAAGGGTTGCGGAGATGAAGGACGCCAGGCTCGCGCTCCTGTGCACGAAGGTCGACGCCGAAGCCCTCTCCGACCGGTCCCTGGCACGGATCCGCCACGAGCTGCCCGACTACGCCCTCGTGGACGCGGCCGAGCACGCGCAGGCCGTAGCGCTCCAGCACCGCAACCAGCTCGACGCGCTCGCAGAGGGGCGGGTGATCTCGGGAGAGGCACTCGGCGCGGCCGCGGTGCTGGCAGGCCGGCGAGCGCGTCAGGGAATCGACATCGAGGTGCTCATCGGCGCCTTTCACCTGGGCAACGAGACCCTCTGGGAAGCGCTCACCCAGGCGGCCGACGCGGACACCGAGGACGTGCTGCCGCAGGCGGCGAGCCTTCTGTTCGCGTCGCTCCCCGCGCTCGCCGCGACGATGGCATCCGCCCACGCAGAGGCGAGCCAGGCCCTGCACACACGACGGATCACGGCATCCCAGAGGCTGATCGAGCTGCTGCTCGCCGGCAGCGTGGAGACCGAGGCCCGCGCACACGCGCGGACACTGGGCCTCGACGCGGAGGGTGACTTCGTTGCCCTGGCATGGACGCGGGAGGGAGCCCCGACCGCCGTGCTGCCCGCCGGTTTTCTCCGGCGACTGGAGGCCATGGGTGCCCTGTTCGCCGTCGGTCAGTTCGCCGAGGAGAGCCTGGTGGTGTGTCAGGGCGTCGATCCCGTGGCTCTGGAACACCTGGGGGCACAGACGCTGGACCGCGGCCACGGCGGTGTGGGACTGGTCCGCCACGCCTTGCACGGTGCGGCCACGTCCCTCGGCGACGCACGCCTCGCCATGACGGCCGTTCGCGCCGGTCTCCCCGGGGCGGACCGCACCATGGCCCGGTTCGAAGAGGTCTGGGCCGATGCCTGCATGCACCAGGACTCGGCCCGACTGGCGGCGATCCTCGATCCCGTACGGCAGGTGGCCACCGACCACCGACACCTGGCCGACGCCGTGGTCGCGTTCGCCGGGGCCGACATGCAGGTCGCACGTGCCGCGGAGCAGCTGCATCTCCACCCGAACTCGCTGAGCTACCGACTCGACCGGTGGGGGAAACTCACCGGGTGGCATCCCCGGACCTTCCACGGTCTCCGCAAGTCCCTGGCGGCCATTGGCGCGCCGTCCAGGACACGCTTGGTTGACGACGGTCGGCGTTAGGGCCTGTTCGGACCTATGTGCATCAAGTCGACTCGGGCGCGCACGCAGTCGTTGAACACCGAGCACACCCGAACGCCTTCGCCGGCGCGATCCGCTGACCGGCCTCCGGATGCAACCTGAAGACGTACCGGAGCCGCGTTGAATCCCGGTAGCGCGTTCGGCCGACTTGCCCGCGCTTCTGTGGGTCGCTCTGTGTCTGCTGTGACGTTCCTAGGTAGTCGACGATATTGTTGACGATTCTTCCGGAGCGGACCTAGGGTCTCAATCACTGCGAAAGAGATGTGACCGTCGGGGCGGACGTTCCGGTCTGTGCGGTCGGCGACGGCTGACGATCGGCGCGGTGGCGTGTGCAGGTGGGGGTTTCGAGCCGAACTCCTTGTGCGAGTCGGCATATCGAGTCGTTTATCAAGGGAGAGAGATCAGTGAAACGCCGGAGTCTGCTCGCCGGAATCGTCGGCGCAACCGCTGTTCCCGCCGTGGCCGGGTGTTCCTCCGGGGCGGCGCGTACCAGCGTCGCCGGGGTGCAACTGGCCGCAAGTTCTGGTCACATCGTCGCGGGCACGGCCATCACCGAGGTGTTCGGGGACGGGCAGAAGCTCACCGCCGTGGCCCTCGAGTACGACACGGAGATCGACGCGTCGAAGCTGTCGCCGGCCACGTTCAAGGTCACCGACAGGACCGTGACCAACGTCTACGCCAACACCGCCGCGGCGACAGCGGGGCACGGGACCAACGGTCGCTACGTCATCATCGAGCTCTCGCCCCTGGACGAGGCGGCCCGCCTGTACGAGGACGGCTTCTCGGGTTCGTCGTCCTCCTCGCAGCAGCCCTCCGCGTCCGCCTCGGCCTCGGCTTCGCCGTCGTCGTCCGCGACCGTCTCGCCGTCGGGCTCTCCGTCCGGTGGCCCGGGCGGAGGCGGAGGCATGAAGAGTCCCACGCTGAAGACGGCGTCGGCCGAGGTGACCCAGGTCGGCACGGTGACCACCACCGGCGGTGACGCGTACGCCGCGAACAGCACGGCGATCACGACGAGCAAGGTCGACAACCTGATCGTCGATGACTTCCAGCAGCTGAAGTACACGGACGCCGACACCGGCAGGTCCCTGCAGTACAACCTGTTCGTGCCGAAGAACTACGACAAGTCCAAGTCGTATCCCCTGGTGCTGTTCATGCACGACGGGGGCACGGCGAGTACGAATCCGCTCATCACGCTGACCCAGGGGCTCGGTGCCGTCATCTGGGCCAGCCCGTCGGAGCAGGCCAAGCACGAGTGCTTCGTCCTCGCACCGCAGTTCACCGGCGAAGACGACGAGGGCAGCGACGGCAACGCACCGGCCCTGAAGACCATCAAGGGGCTCATCGACTCGCTGGCCGGCAAGTACAGCATCGACAGGAAGCGCCTGTACACCACCGGTCAGTCCGGTGGCACGATCACGTCGATCGCGCTCGACTTCACCTATCCCGGCCTCTTCGCCGCCTCCTTCCTCGTGGCCGGCCAGTGGGACGACCTCTCCCAGGTCAAGCCGCTGGCCAAGCAGAAGATCTGGGCCGTGGTGTCGCAGGGCGACGAGCAGGCCTACCCCGGCATGACCGGCATCATGGACACCCTCGAGAAGGAAGGCGCGAAGATCAGCCGCGCCGTCTGGGACGGGCAGCTGACACCGGGTGAGTTCGCTCCGCACGCCGCCCAGATGCGGGCCAAGAAGACCCCGGTCAACTTCGTGGCGCTGAAGAAGGGCACGGTGGTGTGGCCCGGCCTGACGGAGAACTCCGTCGACAACCACGTCTGCACCTGGCGGGCCGCCTACACGATCGAGGGAATCCGGGACTGGCTCTTCGAGCAGAAGAAGAAGTGAGCCGGGCGATTCCGTGAGCGAGGCGAGCCGGCCCGCAGGTGCGGACCGGCCCACCTGCGGGTCTCAGCCGGTGCTGCTGTTGTAGAGGCGGTCGCCGCTGTAGACGGCGGTGACGGTCCTGCCGGTCCAGGCGGTGGAGCGCCCGGTGAGGACGGCCTTGCCGCCGCTGACCCTGACGGGCTTGCCGAGGTCAACGCCGTCGGCCTTGAACTGGACGGTGCCGGCGGGTGTGGCGGGTTCGGTGGTCGCGGGGGTGACGGTGGCCGTCAGCTTCGCTGAGCTGGTGGTCACCGTGGTGGACGTGGCGCGGAAGCCGACCCGGGTGAGGAAGTCGTACAGGGTCTGCTGCCAGAAGGCCCAGGTGTGGCCGCCGCCGACGGAGTAGTAGGTGAAGGGCACGCCGGCGTTGATGAGGCCCTCGCGTTCGATGGTGGCGGTCATCATCGGCGCGTTGCCACCGAGATCCTCCTGGCCGATGGCGAGGTGGATGCCGAGCAGCTTCTTGAGGTCGGCGTTCTTGTAGGCGTCATCGACGGGCGTGTTGCCCGAGCCGGTCACCGTGACGGCGGGAGCACCGGAGGCCGGGGACCAGACGCCGTACTAGCCGAAGGCGTCGGTGTCCTTGAAGAGGAAGTTGTTCGCCTGGGTTCCGTACGCGCTGGTGCCGGCGAAGGCACGGTCGGCGGTGTCGGTGCCGATGTTGTAGTGCTGCTCGACGTAGGGCAGCACGGTGTCGGTGATCTCCGTGGTGTAGCTGCCCGTGGCGAGGCCGGAGCCGTTGGGCATGACGACGACGGCCGGCTGCAGCCGCCCGGCGGCGATCAGGTTGTCGACGATCTGCTCCAGCCGGCCGCGGGTGGACCAGGCGATCTCGTTCTCGCCGCCGCGTGGCTGAGGACGAACACCGGGTAGGGCGTCGAGCACGTCGGATCGTAGCCGGGCGGGGTGTAGACGGAAAAGTGGTGGTCGCTGGTGGAGGCGCAGTCGGTGTAGAACCAGACACCTGTCCTGGCGTTCTTGGTCATCGTCGCGACGGGCCCATGCCTCGCCCGGCTGGTTGGGCGACTGGAGGGGGAAGTCGCCCGGTTCCCGGTCGGTGGCGGGGCCCAGGGCGAGGCACCTGACAGCCTGCTCACCACATCGGTCGACAGCAGCGGGAAGACCACCGCGACCCGACCCGCGTACCCCTTCCCGTACGTCGCCGAGAACACCACGGGAGGACCGGCGGACGAGGCGAGCAGCTACACCCCCGTGCGATCCACGGCGGAGGCGAACCTGACCCTGAACTGGCTCGGCTCCTTCCGCTCCGGCTACGAGACGGTCCGCAACCGGGGCCACGACAAGTGGGTGGTCAGCAAGGGCAAGGCGTGAGCTGACCGCCATCGGCCGGCCCGGCCCCGCGCACGCCCTCGGCGCCTGCGCGGGGTGCCGTCGTTGTGGCGCGAGCGGGCTGGGGCTCGGAGCGAGGATCGGGACGCCGTCGACTGCGGGCGTCCGACAGATGAGGGCGTCGTCCACGCGTCGGCCGGACCATCGGCCACGCCGTCAGGCCGGTGGCGCGGGCCGGGGGTTCCCAGGACGCGAAGGCCGGTCACATGGTGGCCCGCAGGTGGCTGACCGTCACGAAGTGGTAGCCGCTGGCGGTCAGCGTCCGCAGGATCTCGGGGACGGCGGCGACCGAAGTGGGGTGGATGTCGTGCATCAGGACGACGTCGTTGCGTCCGGTCTTGGTGATGACGGTCCGGGCCACCTTGGCGGCGTCGGGGTACTTCCAGTCCTCGGTGTCCACGTCCCACAGCACGGGGGAGAGGGTGGTCGCCGCCTTCACCGTGGCGTTGACCGCGCCGTACGGCGGGCGGAAGAGGGTGGGCGCCTTTCCGGTGGCGGCCTTGATGGCCGCGCTGGTACGGGTCAGCTGGGAGCTGATCTGCGCGGGGGTGAGCCGGGTGAGGTCGGGGTGGTTCCAGGAGTGGTTGCCGATCTCGTGCCCGGCACGCGCCTCGGCGCGGACGAGCTCGGGGTGGGCGGCGACGTTCTGGCCGACGGTGAAGAAGGTGACGCGCGCCCGGTACTTCGCGAGGTACGTCAACAGCGTCGCGGTCTCGGGGACGGCCGGCCCGTCGTCGAAGGTGAGGGCGACGCACTTCACCTTCCGGCAGTCCGTCGTGTCCGTACCCGAGGCCGTCTGCGTGGGGACGGCGGGGGCCGGGGTGTGGGTGGCGCCGAGGTCCAGTCCGCCGCCCGGGTGCACGGTCTGCCGCTGGGCGCGCTTGCCGAAGCCGGACAGCCACGGGGTGATCGTCGCCTTGGAGAGGGTCACGGTGTTGCGTCCGGCCGCGGGGACGCCGACCTCGCCCCGGTCGAAGGTCACCCGCAGTCCGCCGTCGGCGGTGAAGGCCATGTCGTCCAGGACGGAGGTGCGGTTCGCCGGGTCGGCGAACGCCTCGTCGAGCGAGGCGGGGTCGACGCCCTCCCGTCCCCTGAGCTGCTTCTTCAGCGCGGCGACGAAGGCGTCCCGGGAGCCGTCGGAGACGAGCCCGAGGGCGGTCCGGTACGCCCGGTCCTTTCCGTCGAACCAGTACGTCGTCGTCATCAGACCGTCGCCGGCCGACGTGGCGTCGCGGGTCGTCAGGCGGACGCCCAGGGCGTCGCCGGAGGCGACCAGGAACTCGTAGCTGATGTTCAGCTCGTGAGCCTTGTCCGCCGCCGAGTCGCCCGCGCACGATCCCGACCGGAAGTCCGTCAGGCGGGCCTCGACGTACTTCTTCATCGCGGCCGTCATCGTCTCGGCGCCGGGGACGGCCGGGTAGGAGGCGGCGTATGGGCAGGAGCTGTGCTCGCTGCTGTCGGTGACGATGTCCAGGCCCTTGATCTTCGACGGGTCGACACCGCGGGTGGCGGCCGCCGAGAACGACGCGCCGGGGCCGGCGGGCGCGGTTTCGGTGCCGGACGCGCCGGACGAGCACGCCGTCGTCAGGGCGAGGGAGCCGAGCAGGAGGAGCGAGGGGAGGAAGGTGTCTGTGCGCATGAACGAGAGCCTTAAACGACGGGATTTCCAGGGGCCGGACGGCCACGCCCCGATCCTCACGGGCCCGGTGGTTGTCCAGCGACCCCCGCCGTCACCTCTGGACAATCACGTCCCGCCGCAGATCTCCCGGTACGGGGCGTCGGGGACGTAGGTTCGCCACTGCGCCCTGGTCAGTCCGCCTCCCGTGCGCGCGCAGACGGCCTCGGCGGCCCGCCCCGGGGCGAGGGAGTAGGTCAGGAGCGGGGTGTGCGGGGAGGCGGCGTAGAGCGTGTTGCCGTCCCCGCCGAACGCGACCGACCGGATCTCGTCGCCGGACGTGGGCAGGTCGGTGCCCAGGAGCTGCTGGGAGGAGGTGTCCCAGAGCTGGAGGGTGCTGTCGTCGCCGCCGACCGCGAGGGTGCGGCCGTCGGACGAGAAGGCGAGCGCGGTCACCGCCTCCTGGCCGTCCGCACCGGCGAACGCAGTCAGGACGCCGGTCCGGTGCTCGGCGTCGCCGTCCCACAGGGTGACCCGGCCGGACTCGTCACCGACCGCCAGTCGGCTGCCGTCGGGGCTGAACGCCAAGGCGGTGACCGTCCTGCCGTCGGCGAGTTCCCGGCCGGTGACCCGGCCGGACGGCAGCCGCGCGCTCTGGCCGTCGGATCCGACGAGCAGGTGTCCGTCGGGGCGCGCGGCCACGACGTCCCCGGTGAGCCCCGGCAGGGTCGCCGTCCGGTGGGGGTTGCCGGTGCCTAGATCCCAGACCTCCGTGGTGGCGTCGTTCCCGGCGAAGCCAGGGAGCAGCAGTGTCCGGCCGTCGGGCCCGAGGACGACGGGTGCCAGCGGGCCGCCGCCCGTGACCGCGAGCTCCGCGGAGGTGCGGACCTTGTGCCCTGGCACGTCCCACACGGTGAACCGCTGCCGCTCGGAGCCGTGTGATCGCACGAGGTCACTGGTGACGAGGGCCCGGCCGTCCGGGCTGAAGACGAGCAGCGGTGCGTTGCCGGTGTTCGTGGGCAGGGCGGAGAGCGTGCTGTGGGCCAGGACGCGGCCGGTGCCGGTGGAGCGCAGTTCGAAGCGGTAGGCAGCACCGGACCTGGACGCGGTGGCGAGGGTGGCGCCGTCCGGGCTGAGGACGGTCGCGTCGGCCGGTGTGCTCTGCCAGCGGGGAGCGAGGCGGGAGGTGACGTCGTACGAACGGACGGTGGTGCCGTCGAGGAAGCGCAGCACCCGGTCCTTGCCCGGGTCCCAGGTCAGCTCCCGGGCCTGTGTGCCGGTCAGCGCGGCCCGGAAGATCCGCAGGCCGCCGTCGGTCAGGCGCCACACCGCGAGGCCTTCGCTGTCCGCCGTGGCCAGGAACCGTCCGTCGGGGGTGAAGGTGGCCTGGGTGAAGCCGCCGTCTCCGGGGCTGACGGTGTCGACGAGCCGGCGGCCGCTGTGGACGTCCCAGGCGTACAGGGCTGTGCCGGAGACGGCGGCCAGTCGCGTGCCGTCCCGGCTGAGGCTCAGGACGCGGTCGCCGCCGTCGGCGCCGGTCCCGGTACCGCAAATGGTCTGGTCCTTGTCCCAGGCGCCGGACAGCCGAGTGTGGCGGACCGTGTCCCACAGCTGGGGCGCTCCACCGACGGGGCACAGGGCGAGTACGCGGCCGTGGGCGTCGAGGGCGGCCGTCGTGGGGGCGTCCGGCAGGCTCGTGGTGAAGAGGACCTTGTCGTCGGCCGTGCGGCGCAGCTGTACGGAGCCCGTGTCGTCCGGGCTGACGAGGTAGCCGTCCGCGGTGGCCGTGAAGCCCAGCACGGCCGCGTCGCTGCCGAGCGTGCCGGAGGATGTACCCGCCGAGGACGTGCCGGATGCCGGGTGCCACAGCCGCTCGCCGTCCGGCCCGCTGAGATGGAAGGTCCTCGCGTCCTGGCTGACGGCGATCACGTCCGTGCCGTCCGGCAGCGTGTACGAGGCGGTCCGGCGGCCCGTGGTCACGTCCCGCAGGCTCACCCGGCGGCCGGCCACGCTGACCAGCGTCCGGCCGCCGCCCGTGAGGAAGCGCCGGACGTCCTGGCCGTCCTGCGTGTCCGTGAAGGCGTCCCGCTCCGGCTGGAACAGGGCTCCGAGCAGTGCCGACCGGGACTCGGTGAGGGGAGCGACCCGCCAGGCGGCGACGCCGAGCAGCCCGGATGTACGCGGGTCGGCGGCGCGCAGACCGGCCGCGGACGCCGCGATCCGGCGGGCGGCGGCCTTGGCGGCCTCCTGATCGCTCGTCCGGTTCTGTTGCCAGGCCACCAGCCCGGCCGCCAGGGCGAGGACGAGGAGTGCGCACAGCACGGCGGCGAGGGCACGCCCCTTTCTGGCCGCCGCGTCGCGGGCGGACCGGGAGGCGGTGAGGAAGGCCCGCTCCCGCGCGGTCAGATCGTCCTCCGGCCGCTCGTCGGCGCCGAACAACTCCTCGGCCCGGGCGAGCCTCGTCCCCTGGTACAGGGCGCCCGGATCGCCGTCCACTTCCTCCCAGAGCCGGGCGCCCTCGTCGAGCCGGCGCTGCGCGAGCAGCCGTTCGCGGTCCTCCTCGATCCAGGCGGCGAGCCGCGGCCAGCCCGTGATGAGCGCCTCGTGGGCGAGCTCCACGGTGGCGCCGTCCAGGGTGATGAGACGGTTCGCGGCGAGGTGTTCCACCACACCGGCCGCGCCCGGGCCGGAGTCCAGCTCGCTCCGCTCGGCCGGGCGGCGGGTGTCGGCGGTGCCCTCGCCGGGCACCACCAGACGCAGCAGGACGCGGCGGACCGCCCGGGCCCGGTCCTCGGACAGGCCGACGTAGGCATGCTCGGCGGTGACGGCGATCGCGCCGTGCACCCCGCCGGCCGCCTCGTACGTGGCCGCGGTCAGCGTACGGCCGTGCCGCCGGCGCCAGGTCTCCAGCAGGGCGTGCGACAGCAACGGTAGTGCGCCCGGCTCGTCGCCGACCTCGTCGATGATGCGAGCGGTCAGCGCGCGTTCCACCAGCAGGCCGGCCGCCGCAGCCGGTTTGGTGATCACCTCGCGCAGCTCGTCCGGGCCCATCGGACCGACCAGCAGGCCCGCCCGGCCGACCGCCTCGGCCAGCTCGCGGTGGGCGGCGCAGTGGCCGTAGAAGTCCCCGCGCACGGCGACGACCACCCGCAGCCGGCTCTCCGGCCTGCGGGCCGCGAGCAGCAGGCCGAGGAAGCGGTCCCGCTCCGCGCGGTCCTGGCACAGGGTGAACAGCTCCTCGAACTGGTCGACGATCACCCAGGTGTCCTGCTCGCCGTCCTGCGGGGTCAGCGCCCCCGCATGGGTGTGCGCGGGCCGCTCGCCCGGCGTCAGCACCCGGATCACCGCCGGACGGCCGTCGCCCGAGGCGCCTCGCAGCGCGGGGATCAGCCCGGCCCGCAGCAGAGAGGACTTGCCGCTGCCGGACGGTCCGGTCACGGCCGCGAAGCGGTGCTCCCGCACCAGCTCCAGCAGCTCACCGAGGAGCCGGTCCCGGCCGAAGAAGAGGTCGCTGTCACCGGGCTCGAAGCGGGCGAGCCCCCGGTAGGGCGGCAAAGTGTCCTCGTCCGCCGCGGCAACCTCCCGCACCGCCTCTGCCTCGACGGCCCCCTTCGACTCCCGCCAGCGCTCCTCCCACTCCTCCGGGTCGGCGTCCAGCGCCGTCGCGTACGCCACTACGACGGCCAGCGAGGCCAGCTGTTCCCCGCCCGCCGCGTGGGACAGCGCGCTCGACGAGTAGTGGGTCCGCCGGGCCATCTCCCGGTAGGTGGGACTGCCCGCCTTCTCCCGCAGGACACGCAGATCGTGCGCGAGCCGCTGGACCGGACCGGCCTCGGGGTCCACCGGCTTCTCGCGTCGTCCCACCGGGGCGCACCTTTCAACAGTCATTTCAACGTTCGAACACAAGGGGAGGGCGGTCACGTTACATTTCCGCCGAAACCTGCTGTGGTCCACGCCGACCCGCTGCTGCGTCACGGTGTCGGTGCGGCGGCTCGTCGGCCCCACCCGCGATGTCCTGTGCCATTGAAGGACGGACTGTCGGGGTGGGATGCGTCACGCGGGCGTGCGCGGCGGATCAGGCCGGATTCCTGCCGACTTGTCGGAAGGCGAGGACCTGGAGCATACCTTCGAGCCGTTTAAAGGCAGGTAAAGCGTCCAGGACCGGACTCTCGTAGGTGGCGGGAGGCTTCCCAGCCAAGTCGGGACGGCAATCGCAAGCGGCACTCCGAAAGACCGGCTGGTGCAGGTGCGACGCGCTGCAGAGGCTGACGGCTGGAAGGTGTTCTCGCATCCGGAACCGCTCTGCTCGACGGCCAGGGAGGCCCGGCCGTTTTCCGGCCGCCGCGTGGGGGTGGCGCGCTCGACGAGCGATGGGTGCGCCGGGCCGTCCACCGGCAGGTGGGCACGTTTCCCGCAAAACGTCGCAATCCGCACCGATCTGCTGTCTCGGAATTGTCCACAGCCGATGAAAGGGGCCTGCTGGACAACCCTTCCGCCCCGAAGACTCCCCCCAGACCACCTCCCACCATCGATCTGGGGAAGAGGATCTTCCTTTGCGTAACAAGCACAGACTGCACCGGCGCGGCAGGCCGGTGGCCTACGGCGCGGCCGCGCTGCTGGCGGTGGGCGGGCTCACCGCCACCGCCCTCACCGCCCTCGCGACGCCGAGCCCGGCCGAACAGCCGCCGAGCCGCCTGGCCGGGGCCACCACCCGCGTCACGCTGATCACCGGCGACACCGTCGGCGTCGACCGAGCGGGCCACGTCGTCGGTGTCGCCCACGGCAAGGGCCGTACGGACATCCCGATGTCGGTACGGCGGTACGCCCGTCACACCTACGTCGTCCCCCTGGACGCGGCGTCCCTGCTGGCGAGCGGGCGCCTGGACCGGCGGCTGTTCGACGTCACCCAGCTGATCGCGGACGGCTACGACGACACCCACCGCACGACCCTGCCGCTGATCGTCTCCTACAAGGGCACCGCGACGGACGACGCCAAGGCGGCGCTGCGCTCGGCGGACGCCGAGGTCGAGCGCCAGCTGCCCGCCGTGCACGGCCAGGCGCTCACCACCGGCAAACCGGATGCCACCGAGGTGTGGAAGGCGCTGACCCGGCCCACCGGGACCGGAGACGCCGTCACCGCCGAACACGGTGTCGACCGGGTCTGGCTCGACGCCAAGGTCCAGGCACCGCAGGCACAGGACCAGTCACCGGACCCGACACAGGGCACGGCGCGGATCGGCGCGCCCACGGCGTGGAAGGCCGGGTACGACGGCAAGGGCGTCAAGGTCGCCGTGCTGGACACCGGCATCGACGCCACCCACCCCGACCTCGAGGGCGCCGTCGTGGGGTCGAAGAACTTCGCCGGGTCGGGCTCCGTCGACGACACGGACGGACACGGCACCCATGTCGCCGCCACCATCGCCGGCTCGGGGGCCGACAGCGGCGGCCGGTACAAGGGCGTCGCACCCGGGGCGAAACTGCTGATCGGCCAGGTGTTCTCCGAGGACGGCACCACGTCGGACTCGACGCTCATCGCCGCGATGCAGTGGGCCACCGCGCAGGGCGCCAAGGTGATCAACATGAGCCTCGGCGCGACCGACACACAGGGCGTCGACCCTATGGAGAAGGCGGTGAACGACCTGTCGGCCTCCACCGGAGCGCTGTTCGTCATCGCCGCGGGCAACGAGGGCCCCGCCGCCGGGACCACCGACTCGCCCGCCTCGGCCGCCGCCGCGCTCAGCGTCGCGGCAGTCGACTCCAAGGACCGCCTCGCCGACTTCTCCAGCCGTGGCCCGGACGCGGACGGCGACCTCAAGCCGGACATCTCCGCCCCCGGCGTGGACATCGTCTCCGCCAAGGCCGCCCACGGCGTCGAGGGCGACCCGGTCGCCACCGCCGGCTACGTCAGCCTGTCGGGTACGTCCATGGCGACCCCGCACGTCTCCGGTTCCGCGGCCATCCTCGCCGAGGAGCACCCGGACTGGTCGGGGCAGCGGATCAAGGCCGCGCTGATGGCCTCCGCCGTGCCGCTGAACGGCACGTCCTCGCCGTACGAGCAGGGCACGGGCCGCGTCGACGTGGCCCGCGCCGTCCAGCAGGCGGTCGTCGTCGACACCCCCTCGTTCTCCCTCGGGACGCAGAGCTGGCCGCACACCGACGACAAGCCCGAGCAGCGGACCCTCACCTACCGCAACACCGGTGACCAGCCCGTCACCCTCGACCTGGCGGCGACCGCGACCGGCCCCGGCGGCAAGGCGGCCCCGGCCGGCATGTTCACCCTCTCCGCCACCCGGCTGACCGTCCCCGCGGGCGGCACCGCGACGGACATCCTCACCACCGACACCCGGGCCGGCAGCACGGACGGCCTGTTCGGCGGCACCGTCGTGGCGACGACGGCCACCGGCCAGAGTGTCCGCACCACCTTCGGGGTGACCCGCGAGGCCGAGTCGTACAACCTGACCCTCAAGGCCGTCGGCCGGAACGGGAAGCCGACCGTCCCCGACCTCTCGAATCTCGTCGCCCTGGACAGCGACCGGCAGTGGGCCCCCTACGACAGCTCCGGCGGGGGCGACAGCCAGGGCGCGAAGACCACGGTCACCCTCCGCGTGCCCAGGGGCCGCTACCTGGTCGACGCTTTGTTCCAGCGGGAGACGGACACCTCCGAAGAGGCGACCCAGCTCGTCGCGCCGGGCCTGGTCGTCGACAAGGACACCACGGTGACCCTCGACGCCCGTGCCGCGAAGCCCGTCCACATCACCGCCCCCGACAAGCGCGCCAACCTGGCCGACGGCCAACTCTCCTTCGGGGCCCGCGGCGCCAAGACCGCCCACGACTACTACAACAGCCTGCAGGCCATCGACCTCTACGACCACGTCTACCTCGGCCAGATCGGGCCCGCGGCCGGGGCGAAGGACTTCATCGCCCAGATCGGTGGGCTCTGGCAGCACGGTGACACCGGGCCGGTGTACAACCTGGTCGCCACCCGGAAGGGCTCCTTCTTCACCGGCCTGACCCGCACGTACACCACCCGGGGGCTCGCCAGGCTCGTCACCCCGGTCGGCTCCAACGCCCCGGGCAGCTTCGTCCAGACGACGGCCACCACGATCACGCCAGGCTGGCCGAACCTGGTGGTCGGGGGCAGCACCGCCGACGACCGCCCGGTACCGTCCGCCTCGATCGTGCAGTACATGTCCACCGAGAACGGCCTGCGCTGGTCACTGGTGGCGAACGTCGGCACCGACGCCCACTCGCTCATGGACATGTTCGACATGCCGCGCTCACGCCGCTTCGAACCCGGCCGCAGCTACCGGGAGACGTTCAACACCGGCGTCTTCGGCCCCATCACCGGAAACGGCACCCGCTACGGCGAGGCGGGCGCGGCACACTCGGGCACGTACTACACGCTGTGCCTCCCGATGTTCGCCGACGCCACGGGCCACGACAACGTCTCCGACGCGAACGTCCGCATGCGCCTGACCTCCGGGCACACGACGATCACCGACCTCCGCTACGACCCGTGCTACCTGAGCACGCAGAACGGGCTGCTCAAGCACCGGGCCACCTACCGGCTCAGCATCGACGCCACCCGCACCCCGGCCAAGGACTTCACCTACGGCAACAGCGTCTCGGCGGTGTGGACCTTCACGACCGACTACGTGCCCGGCACGCAGCTCGCCCGGCTGCCGCTGTCCGTGGTCCGCTTCACGCCCCGGCTCAGCCTCAGCGGCGCGGCGAAGGCGGGCACCCGCCTCACCGTCCCGGTCGGGATCCAGGGCCCGGCGGCCGCCAAGGGCGCCGTGAAGTCCCTGACGGTCAGGGTGTCGTACGACGGCGGCCACACCTGGAAGAACGTCCCCGTGCACACCGGCGCGAACGGCAAGCGGTACGTGACGCTCACCCACCCGGCCAAGCCCGGCAAGGTCAGCCTCAGGGCCACCCTCGTCGACCGGCAGGGCAACACGGTGACCCAGACCCACCTGAACGCCTACCGAACCGTCGGGTGACCGAGTGCCGGCGGGTGCCGGACCTGGCGAGGGCGCCGGGCCCGGCGCCCGCCGGCGCCGTCCTCGACGGCACCCAGAAGGACATCGCCACAAGCCGGTGAACGTCGCCAACACCAAGCTGCCGCCTGTGCTGCTGTTCCAGGCGACGAACGACGCGGTCACCCTGTACGAGGGCGGCGGCACCGTCCACCACCTGCTCAAGCACTCCAGCATGGTGGTAGTGCAGGGCGGCGGGAACCACGCCATCACGGTGAGCGGGAACACCTGCCTGGACGAGTACCTGGCGAATCAGCTGTCCGACGGCACAAGTGCCGTGCGGCAGCGGCGAGGCCGACGCCCGGCAACGCCACCCAGAGGTGGGCCCGAGGGTAGTCCGCATACTTTCTGAGTCCGGCCGACGGGGCCTTTTCCAGGTCGCGGTGCTTTGGCACCCACAAATTTACTTGGCAGCAAACTGGCCGGTTCCATTGACGTGCTCCTGGCCGAAACTTATCTTCCGGTCGAAGGTGCGCACGATGTTCGAAGTTTCGAACTTGATGGCCGTCAAAGGAGACAGCGGTGTACCGCACCCGTTACGGGTTCACTCTCGTGGCTCCCCTGCCGGCCCTGTCTTCTCCACCCGTCACGCAGCCCGCCGCCGCGGCGTCACCGGTCGCCGCCACGCTCAGGCGAAAACTCCGGCTCCTCGGCCGTTGACCGGCCCGACGCGACGTTCCGCGTCACGCGACAGCAGGTCCTGTCCCGCAGGCACAGAGACCGGCTTCACCCTCGACCCCGCCTTCACCCGATCACGGCACCCCGCAGTAAGACAGGAGATGTACATGGCCAGGCTTCTCTCCCGGCTGGCGGCGATATTGGTCGCCGCCTGCCTGCTCTTCACGTCCCAAGCCTTGACCACACCCGAGCGGGCCGCTGCCGCCGACCCGGGCTACCTGATGGTGCACTTCACCGGGGAGGGGTCGACCAATCAGCAGATGTACCTCTCGCACAGCACGGACGGCCTGCACTGGAACGACCTCAACGGCGGAGGGATGGTCCTGCGCTCCACGGTCGGCACGAAGGGGGTGCGCGACCCCGCACTGGTGAGATCCCCCGACGGCAGTAAGTACTGGATCATCGCGACCGACCTGTGCATCGGCTGCGGGCAGTCGTGGGGCGACTCCATTTCCAACGGCAGCCGCAACCTCGTGGTGTGGGAGTCGACGGACCTCGCCACCTGGTCGCAGCCGCGGCTGCTCAACGTCGCCGGCGCGATTCCCGACGGGCGCAACGCCTGGGCGCCGGAGGCGATCTGGAACCCGGCCACCAACGACTACGTCCTGTACTGGGCGACGAACGCGACGCTCAACGGCGTACTGAAGCACCGCATCTACTACGCCCGCACCTCGGACTTCCAGACCATCACCACCCCCCAGCTCTACATCGACCGCCCCGGTACCCAGGGCATCATCGACACCCAGATCATCGACGTGCCGTCCGGCGTCGGCGACTACCGCTACGTGCGGGCCTCCGGCGACGGTCAGATCACGCTCGAAGGCAGCAACTCGATCCTGGGGACGTGGACCACCCTCGGCGACCTCTCCGGCGTCGGCCTCACCGGCGCAATGGTCGAGGGCCCGATGTGGATGAAGTTCAACGGCAGCAACAAGTGGGCCGTCTACGTCGACCAGTACGCCTCGAACGGCGGTTACATGCCGGTCGTGACGACGAACCCGTCCGATCCCAGCACCTACCAGGTCCCGGCATCGGGAAGCTACGACATGGGCGTCAACAAGAAGCGCCACGGCTGGATCCTGAACATGACGGCCGCCGAGGAGAGCCGCGTGCTCGCACGCTGGCCCAACACGACCGCCAACCGGCTCCAGTCGTACAACTTCCAGGACCGGTACGTGCGGCACACCAACTTCGACGTGCGCATCGACCAGAACGTCAGTACCAGCCAGGACTCCCAGTTCCGGATGAGAACCGGCCTGGTGGGCTCCGGCACCGTCTCCTTCGAGTCGGTGAACTTCCCCGGGTACTTCCTGCGGCATTCCGCATTCGATTTCCAGCTGGCCTACAACGACGGCACCGCCGGCTTCGCCCAGGACGCCACCTTCCGCCAGGTCGCCGGACTCGCCGACACGACATGGTCGTCGTTCCAGTCGTACAACTACCCCGACCGGTACATCCGCCACTACGCGTATGAACTCAGGCTCGACCCCATCTCCACGGCGACGGCGCGCAGCGACGCCACGTTCCGTGTGACGAGCTGACCCGACAGGGATGCCGGCACCCTCACGGGGGTGTCCTCCCGCCTGCCGCCCGCCTCCAGCGGGGAAGGTGCCGGCATCCCGACCGGCGAGCCATCCCGGTAACCCTGACGTCCGAGCACGATCCTCCTTGCGAAATGAATCGAGGGACCACGTTCCCGAACCGGGGTGCGGTGGGCCGCACCCCGGTCGGTCGGTCAGTGCTCGGCCGCCGCCTCACGCGCCCGCGCCCCGACTCCATGGGCGGCGGCAGCCAGTCCCGCGACCGTCACCGCCACCCACAGCGGGTGCCCCACCAGCCAGGTCTGGACGCTCTCGAAGGGGTCGGTGGAGGTCAGAGCCGCGCGTTCGAGCATCCAGGACACCGAGAAGACCAGGCCGATGACCGCCAGGGCGACGCGGAAGGCAGGGTAGAAGCGCGTGCGGGCCAGAACCAGCAGGGACGGCATCAGCAGGGCCACGACCAGGAGTTGGGTCAGTTCGATGCCCAGGTTGAAGCCCAGCAGTGTCGTCAGCAGGGAGCCTCGGTCCAGGCCCAGGTCCGTGATCAGGGAGGCGAAGGCCAGGCCGTGGATCAGTCCGAAGCCGGTGGCGATCAGGACTTCGCCGCGTGCTGCCAGGGGGCGGATCGCGTGGATCGCCGACACCGCGATCGACAGGGCGATCAGCGTCTCCACCGGCCGCGTCGGGAGATCGATCATGCCCGTCGCCGCCAGGGCCAGGGTGAGTGAGTGACCCACCGCGAACGCCGTCACCACATGCAGGATCCGGGTGATCGCCCGCCGGCGTGACGGCGCCACCTGCCATCGGCCGCCTGTCGCCACCAGCGGGGCCGGGATCAGCAGCATGAGGAGGAAGAGGAGGTGGTCGGCGCCCTCGCCGACGTGCTCGATGCCGACCCCGGCCGTCGCGGCGAAGCCCCGCAGCCAGGAGCCCTCATCCGCGGGGACCGACAGGGTCTTCGTCGCGTGGTCGAAGACGCCCAGGGTCTCGGCGTCGTCCGTCTTCAGGATGCCCCGGTCGAAGTCGTACCCGACGGTGACGATGACCTTGTGCGTGAGCAGTTCCTCGACGATGACGTCGTAGCGCAGATCGAAGGCGGTGACCTCGCCGTCGGGCGGACGGATCTCCAGGGGGTAGACGAGGTGGGGCGACGCGTCGATCGACCTGACCGTTCCCGTGCCGAGTTCCACCGTCCAGGGTTCGCCGTCCTTGCCGACGGCACTGATGTGCTGGGCCGTGTAGCTCTTCAGGAACGCCCGGTCGGCGCCCAGGACGCCATCCCGGGTCAGGTCGCGGCTCACCGCGATGGACAGCCGGTCCAGCGGCAGCTGTACCTCCCCGTCCACCCGTTCGTCGCCGATGTCCAGCAGGACCGCCGAGGTGGCCATCGGGTGTGCCTCGGCCGGCGACGCGAGAACGCCGGCCAGCAGGAGGGCCGCGAGGAGGAACGCGGTCAGCAGACGGTACGTCGGTTTGGTCATGGTCCTTCCGGTCTTCTCGCGTTCCTCCTCACCCGTTGCTTCCGTCAGTTCCAGCCGTAGTCGGCGGTCTCGTCGCGGAAGATCGTGTGCTGGTGGACGCCGGGCTCCTCGTCCGCGGACTGGTTGGAGAACTCGATCCAGGCGGACGGGCCGTCGAGGCGCACATACGTGTTGACGTCGTTGATGGTCGTCCCGCCGCTCCAGCCGATGTACGTCTTGTTGTACTCGGAGACGTACTTGGCGAGGAGCCGCGCGGCGGACTTCTCGTCCAGGTCGTCGACCCAGGCAGCGAGCATCGCGGTGACCTTGGCCCGCTGCTTCTTGCTCAGGCTGCTGACGAGGACGCCCTCGGGCTCGGCGGGGAAGGGGCCGTCGTTGCCGGGGCCGAGCAGGAGGTCGTCGAAGCTGCCGTCGATCTCGGCGGCGGTCAGCTGGCTCGCGGTCAGCGACTGGACGGCCGCCATGGTCGAGGTCCTCTTGTCCTCCAGTGGCTGGTAGAACTTCTCCTCCCAGTTGAACTGCATCGGCTCGACACCGGTCAGGGTGGGCGAGATGCTCACGTTCTTCCCGGCGTAGGTGATGTTGTACGCGGCGTGGTGGCCGCCGAACTGGACCATGAACTGCCCGTTCTTGCTGGGCTGTCCGAAGAAGGAGATGTAGTAGTACTGCGAGCCGAAGTTGACGGCACCGCCCCCGGTGCCGCCGCCGGGACCGCCGCTGGGGCCGCCGCTGGGAATGCCGGTGGGCGTGGGCCTGGGGGAGGCGGTGCCGCCGGAGTCCTCGGCCGCGGCCAGGTAGTCGTCCGCCTCGCGGATCTCGACGAGCTCCTCGTAGCCCTTCTTGCTGAGTGCGGCCTCCATGACCTTCATCGCCGCGGTCTGCTGCTCGTCGGTGAGATCACCCATCATGAGGCCGTTGCGCTGGATGACGCCGTCCGGGAAGTTGGTCCAGCCGCTCTTCTTGACCTCGTCGCCGAAGTCGTACAGAGCCGTGTCCTTCTGCTCGTCGGACAGCGTCGTGAGGAACGCGTTGGCGGCGGCCACGACCTGGGCGGTGTTCGCGCCTCCGGGGCCCTTGATGCTCGACACGTTCCGGCCCGTGGTCAGGGCCGCGGTGGAGGACGAGGACGTGGTTTCGGTGGCGGAACAACCGGTGACGCCCAGGCTGACGCATATGGCCAGAGCTGTCATGGTGCGGCGCATGGAGACTCCTGTGGGGCGGATGATCGGGAGTTCCCCATCGTGCACGGCTTTCCTCAGACCTTGGCGGGAGGTTTTCGGGAGTCGGATGAGAATCGACAACGATTTCGTCGACGGTCCGTGCGTCATCATGAGCGCATGCGTAACCGTGTCCTCATAGCCGACGACGACCGTGCGATCCGTGAATCCCTGGAACGCGCCCTGGAGTTGGAGGGGTACGACGTCGTCACCGCCGTCGACGGGGTGGAGGCGCTGATTCGGGCGCGCCGGGACTCCTTCAGCGTGCTCGTCGTGGACGTGATGATGCCTCACGTCGACGGCGTCGGGGTGTGCCGGGTGCTGCGCGCCGACGGCGACCGCACTCCGGTGCTGATGCTCACCGCGCGGGCCGGGACCCCGGACCGGATCGTCGGCCTGGACGCGGGCGCCGACGACTATTTACCCAAGCCGTTCGCGGTGCCCGAACTGCTGGCGAGGCTGCGGGCCCTGCTGCGCCGTGCCGGGCAGGCACCGGACGCCATGGACGCCACGGACGCCATGGACGCCGCGGCGTCCGAAAAGCCCGGGGCCGAGCTGCGGATCGCCTCGCTGCGGATCGATCCCGCCGGGCGGCAGGCGTTGTGGGGCGAGGCCGAACTGAGGCTGTCCAAGACCGAGTTCGACCTGCTGGAGCTGCTCGTGCGCAACGAGGGCATCGTGCTCGACCATGCCACCGTCTACGGGGAGATATGGGGCAGCGCTCTCACTGTGGACGCCAAGAACCTGGCCGGGTACATCGGTTATCTGCGGCGCAAGCTGGGAGACGCCGGTGCGCCTCAGCTCATCCACACCGTGCGTGGCGTGGGTTACGCGGTGCGGCGGCCATGAGGCTCAGGAGTCTGCGGGTGCGCTTCGAGCCGAGTCTGTGTCTGCGGTTCGCGCTCGCCTTCGCGGTCGTCGGTGCCGTGGTCGCCACGGTTGTCGGGCGACTCAGCTACTGCGCCGCCTCCGACCGAATCATGGCGGAGATCGACAATACGCTCCGGTCGGCCACGGTGGCCGCGGCCGGCGATCAGGACCGGGCGCTGCCCGGCTCCGGGACGCCTGCGCCGACCCTGGACCTGTACCCCGGCACCGACCAGCCAGGACCTGGTGACGAGGGCGTGCGGACCGTGATCACGCGTGCAGTGGGCCAGGACGGCACGGCCACCCACCTGAGCGGCCCGACCGTGCGGTTGCCCGTGTCCGACACCATGCGAACCCTCGCCGTCTCCGGCACCACCGGACAGACGGACATCACCGAGGTGAAGGTCGGCGTTCGCACGTTCCGCCTGCTGAGCACCGCGCTCGGGGGCGATCGCGGGGCCTTGCAGGCGGCTGTACACATCGACCAGACCCATCGTGTGCTGGGCGGCTTGGCCCGGGAGATCGCCGGTGCCAGTCTCGCGGTCATGCTCGTGGCGGCGGGCGTGGGCTGGGCGCTCGCCCGGCGCATCACCCGGCGCCTGGAACTCCTGGCCCGGGTCGCCGAGAAGATCAGCGTCGACGGCCGGGCCGACGGCGCGATCCTGGCCGACGGACGCGACGAGGTCGGGCGGCTCTCGGCGTCGTTCGGTCGGATGCTCGACCGGCTGGCAGCCGCACGCGAGGCCCAGGAGCGGCTGGTGCAGGACGCCGCGCACGAACTGCGCACCCCGCTGACCAGCCTGCGCACGAACGCCAGTGTGCTGCGCCGGGTCACCGAGCTCTCCCCGTACGCCCGTGACCGGCTCCTGGACGACGTCGAGGGTGAGACCGCCGAACTCGGCCAACTGGTCGACGAACTCGTCGAGTTGGCCATGGCCCGGGACCGTGAGGAGCCCGAGGAGCCGGTGGAGCTGTCCGCGCTCGCCCGGCGCGCGGCACAGCGCGTACATCGCCGCACCGGGTGTTTCGTCCTGCTCGACGTCGACGACTCCGTCGTCATGGGCCGCCGCCAAGGGCTCGAACGGGCGGTGGGCAACCTGTTGGAGAACGCCGTCAAGTTCGACCCCGACGGCGATGACCCCATCGAGGTGCACGTCCGGCAGGGCCGGATCACCGTGCGCGACCACGGGCCGGGCATCGACGCCGCCGACGCCGAGCGCGTCTTCGACCGGTTCTACCGGGCCGACACCGCTCGATCTCTGCCCGGTTCCGGGCTCGGCCTGGCCATCGTCCGCGATGTCGCCGAGGCCCACGGGGGAACCGTCTTCGCGCGGACCCGGCCGGGAGGGGGAGCGGAGGTGGGGTTCACCCTGGACAGGGCCCGGGTCCGGGGGCCGGAAACGCCGGGCGCGAAGCCGCGCGGTACATGAGGAGCCCAAGCGGCAAGGGACCGCCGTGCCGGCACACGCCTTCCTGGCCGCGATGGCCGCCCACGCCCTGGAGAAGGGGACCGGAGAAACGGTACGAGCAGTTTGGTTCCCCTCACCGTGGCAGAAGTCGACGGCTCCTGGATCCTGCCCGTTCCCCGGCAGGCCGGCTAGCGCGCCCGGGCCCGGACTCCACGGGTCACACTGGCATCGACGGCATCGAGCCGTGGCCCGTCACTGCCGCGACCGGTACCGCGCGCACCCCGACCGGGTGGGGCACGAATCACCACCGCTTCCTGTCCTCAGCACACCGGGGGCCCGCCAGGCCGCGCCCTTTCACGTCCCGATCGCGGGGATCGGATTCTCCCTGAATCACCGAGTGGTGAATTCGAGCAGGATGACGATCCTTCGCGGCACGGCACCGGGGCCGTAGATCGCGTACAAGGGGCGGTCGGGGACGGTCACTTGGGGAGCTGGACCCGGAGGGTGCCCACCACCAGGTCCTCGTAGGCCGAGCGCTGGGAGAGCAGAGGGATGCCGCGGTCCTGGACGGCGGCCTTCTGCAGGGCGATGCAGGAGTGACGCCTCAACCCGTGGTGGTTACCTCGGACGCCCAGGCCGTCGACAGCTCCGGTGGCAGCGTGAATGCCAGCGGGGGAAGCGGCGGGATGAGCATTCCCGCGACGCCGGCCCGCAGCATCCCGTCGGCCGAGGGAGCGTTGGCGCCCGCCCTCTCGGCCGCGGTCACGGCGCGCCATCCGTAAGGCCGGGCTCCCGACGGAAGGACACCAACACGAATTGACGCCAGGCTATCTTCCAGCTTTCGTCGGTGCGCACCAGATTGTCGTCGTAGTAGCCGACGGCCCGGGTCCCCGTGCGGCCGTCCGGGCTTATCAACAGTGCGTCGACGTACGAGCGGGAGGTGGCGCGATCGCCCTCGCCACTGACCGCCTGGTTCGTGATGCGGTGCATGGTGGCGCCCCACCGCTGGTGCGCCTCGTCCATCCACGCGGTGATGGCGTCGGCACCGTGCCACCGGCCGATGTCGCCGTAGTCGGCGTCGCAGTCCTCGGTGAAACAGGTCCGGAACAGGGCCCAGTCGCGTCGGTCGATGCCGGTGGCGTAGCGGACGAGCACGTCGCTCACATCCTGGGTCAGTGAGGAGTTCACGACGACGCCTCAGGGTTGTGCGCGGTGGCCATCAACGCCGCAGCGCGTTCCTGCATCGCCCTGACAGCCTCGCTGCGAGTCATCGTGCCGAGCTGCCGGGCGTGTTCGCGCTGTTCCTCACTCACGAGCCACGTCGGCCCGTTGGTCAGGTTGGCCAGACCCTCCTGCACCACCTGCTCAGGCGTGGCGATACCGGGGATCGGCACGGGGTCGTCTTCACCGGCGATCTGCCCGTGACGGGCCAGTACCCGGCGCAGCGACGGTGTGTCGGTGCCACCGAGTACGAGTGACAGCACGTCGACGCCCCGGCTTTCGAGCTCCGCCCAGAGGCTCTCCGCCATCACGATGTCGAACGCCTTGGTGGCGGCGTAGCCCACCATGTTGGCGCCGCCGCGCAACCCGGCCCCGGAAGAGAGCAGCATGAGCCCGCCCCGGCCCCGCTCGACCATCGGCTGCGCGAAGTGGTGGAACATCCGCATCGGCACGACGCAGTTGCGCTGGATCATGGCCACGGGAATGTCGACGGGGTGGTCGAGGAACGGCTCGTAGAGTGGGTCGGCGCCCGCGCAGTAGATCACCATGCCCACGTCGAGGCCGTCGGTGGCCGACGCGATCTTCGCCATGGCATCGGGGAGCGACAGGTCGACTGCCGCCGTCCGGGTCTCTACCCCCGTCTTGTGGCGGATGGCCTCGGCCACCTCGTCGAGCAGCGCCTGGCGACGGGCGAGGAGGACGACGTTGAGGCCGCGCTCGGCCATGGCGTGGGCGAAGGCGGAGCCCACCCCGTCCGATGCCCCGGCGATGATCGCCCATGGGCCGTAGCGGTCGGCGAACGCGGTGCCCTCGGCGCTCATGATGCAGCCTGCACAGCTGTGGGCCCGCCTAAGCGGACATCGTGCCCGTGCATGGAATCTCCCGCCAATAGGTGCAGATACTTTTCGACCGACTGGTCTAATGCTGAGTCGTGGAGCGAGATGAGCGTAGCCGCGTATTAACGTCACTTCAATGGCGTCCGCAGGTTTGGCCGCGCCCCGAACGGCGCAACCCGCGCTGTGTCAGAGGGTCCGGCTCGTGCTCCTTGTCGAAGATCCACGCCCTGGATTTTCAACAAGGTTTTCTGCAAGCCCCGTCCACCACACCACCGTGCACGGTCTGGCGGCGGCCCTCTATGTTCATGCCCCGGGAGGCCATCCGGTGGGCGAACGCGGGTCCGACGCCGTCGGACCCGCCGGCAACGATGCCCCACGCCCCGTACTCGGCTGTCAGAGTTTCAGCCATCTCGCGCTCCTCACAACGGGTTACGTCTCTGGAACCGGATCCGCGGCGCCTGGCGGCCCCGCACGGTCATGACGTTCCGTCGAGCGCCCGGCCGGACGGAGCACCTTCTTCTCGACCGCGTCCGACGACAGGACCGTTCCGATGATCCCGAGGTCCGCCCCCGCGCTGCGCGCGACCTCGCACACCACGGCGATGTCCTTGCGCATCAAGTCCCCAAGACGTTCCGCGAGCGAGTCGACCGACCCACCCCCGGCGACCACGCCGAAGGCGCGGCTGGTGCCGCTGCCGTGCTGGACGGCGGCCAGGATCGTCCTCTCCTCGATCCCCAGCGAGCCCGCGAGACGCACCGCGTCGATCGCGAGGCCCACCTGTGCCACGAACAGAGCGTTGTTGACGAGCTTGACCCGCTGACCGTTGCCGGCCGGGCCCACGAACATGACCGGCGACGCATACGTTTCCAGCAGGGGACGCATCTCCTCCAACACGGATTCGTCTCCGCCGACCCACAGCGTGAGCCTGCCCGCCGCGATGTCGTGCGGGCCGCCCGAGAGCGCGGCGTCCAGCACCCTGATCCCACGGTCCGCACCCACCCCGACAAGCAGCTGCGCGGTCTCGGGATCGGAGGTGGTGTGCTGTACGAGCGTCGCCCCCGGTTTCATGGCCGCGATCGCGCCGTCCGGACCGAGGCACACCGACCGCACCTGCTCGTCCGTCAGCACGACGACAAACACCACGTCCGCGCCGCCCACCGTCGCGGCGACCGTGTCGGCCCAGGTCAGCCCGCGGACCTGCGCAGTCGCGGGGACCTCCCGGCGCCGTACGTGGACCGTGACGTCGTGACCTGCGGCCACCAGGCGGTCGAGCATCGGTCGGCCCATGCGGCCCGGCCCGATGAATCCGATCTTCACTTGTCCTCCAGATGGCCGTCAGTGGCGGGCGGGGCCAGCAGGCCGCGGTGTTCGGCGGTGCCGTCGAGGTTGGCGTTGATCCGCTCGGTGATGCGCCAGCCCTGCGGGGTGCGCGCCCAGCGCCAGGTGTTCGCGGAGACCCTGGCCACCCAGAACCGGTCGGCGTCCGCGTCCCAGCGGATGTTGAGCGCATGGCTGCGACCGGTCGCGCGGTCGCCGTCGACCACGATGTGCGGCACGGTCAGGACGTGGCCGCAGCCGTTGCGGATCAGACTCTGGTGGCCGTCGCCGTGGACCATGCCGGTGATGTCGTTCCGGCCCCGCATTCGCAGGTGGGGTGCAGCGTCGAACGTACCGTCGTCGGTCCAGAGCGCCGCCGTGGCCTCACCCGAGCCACTGTCCACGGCGGGTCCGTACTGGGCGACGAGCTGCATGATCTCGATCTGGTCCTCAAGGACGCGCACCTTCGCCGCCAGCATCTCGACCGCGGTCCGGAGTTCGTCGGTCTCCCTCATCCGTCATGGCCCTTTCCGAACGTACGGTCGTTGGGACGTACTGCGCTGTTCTGAACTCGGCTCAGGGCACGACGACGATGCGGGGCGGCCCGTTGGCGTCGCGTGCGGCGTGGAGCGCGGAGGGCACCTCGTCGAGGCCGACGGTCCGGCCGAGCATCGGCATGACGTCGAGGCCGCCCGAGCAGACCGCCTCGAACGCCTCGTCCCAGTGGGCCGGCAACGGGCCGCCGCCGAACTGGATGTTGATGCCCTTCCGCTTGGCGGTCAGGGTGTGCAGGTGGTCACCCTCTGGCGGACCGCCCGCGGAGAAGATCCGGGTGCCGCGTTCGCACCCCTTGATGATCGAGTCGAGGACGCCGGGGACACCGACGCACTCGAAGACGACGCAGCCCGGCAGGCGGCCGGCCATCGCCGTCATCATGTCCTTCGTCGAGTCGGCGGGCCCGTACACCACGTCACGCCAGGCCAGGTACGGCGAGACCTCGGCGGGATCGATGACCACGTCGGCCCCCATGGCCAGCGCGGACCTGCGTCGCGAGGCCACGAAGTCGGCCGCCAGGATCGGGCCGACGCCCAGGCGCCTCAGCCGCGCGATCACCGACAGGGCGACCGCGCCGCAGCCGATGACCAGCGGCACTTCCTTGGCCGTGACCTGGGCGCGCGAGGCGGTCGACCAGCCCACCGAGATCGCGTCGGCGACGCAGACGACCTCGCTGGGGAGGTCGGAGGCCACGACCCGGGTCGTGGCCTCGGTGAGCAGAAAGTACTCGCCGAACCCGCCGGGCGAGTCCGGGTTCTGCCCGATGATCCGGCGCCCGGCCGGTGTGGACAGCACCGGCAGGGAACTCACACGAGTGCCGACGGGGATGCGTCGCTCGGTGCCAGGGCCGTGGTCGACGACCTCGGCGCAGTACTCGTGGCCCATCACGATGTCGACGTCCTGGTCGTACGTGGACATCCCGCTGTCGTCGTCGGCGCCCGCCTCCGGATGGTCCATGAAGTGCAGGTCCGATGCGCAGATCCCGCACGCGAGCGAGCGGACGAGGAGCTGGCCCGGTCCGGGAACCGGATCGTCGATGATCCGTGCCTCGACCGTTCCGCCCCGCAGCACAGCAGCACGCATCAGCGTCTCCTCCGCAGTCCGTCCCCCCTCCTTGGGACTGTAGCCACACGAGGACAATTACAGAAGACCGTCTCCTATAATTCAGCGAAGACCGGCCCGTCACTACAATCACCGGCATGGCAGAACCGCGCCGCGCCCCGGGCCGTCCACGCGACACGAGCATCAACGAACGGGCCCTCGCGGCAACGCGCGAACTCCTCGTCCAGCGCGGCTTCGACGCGACGACCATCCAAGCGGTGGCGGAACACTCAGGCGTGCACGCCTCCGCCATCTACCGCCGCTGGCCGTCCCGGATCGAGCTGATCGAGGAAGCCACTTTCCCCGGGCTCAGCCCGCTGAGCGTCCGGCCGACGGGCGATCTCCGCCGCGATCTCCGCCGGTTCATCCGCGCCTACCTGGCGGCCTTCAGCGCTCCCGCGGCACGCGCGGCCGCGGCCGGTCTCTTCGCGCACACCCAGACATCGAGCCGCCCCCGCCCGCCGGAGATGCTGCTGCGCGTGTCGGCGCGGCCCCAGTTCCAGGACATCCTGCGAGCCGCGCCGCCCGGGAGCGTGGACCCCGCCGTGGACCCGGACGATGTCTTCGACATGCTCCTCGGCGCCGTACTGACCCGCACCCTCCTGTTCACCGCCACAGCGCGAAACCGCCCCATCGAGCGCACTGTCGAGATGATCCTCCGACTCCTACGGCCCCCCGGCAGCGACGCGACCGCCGACCTGTGACCGCACATGCCGTTGAGATCCTGTGGTGTGGCGACCGTGCTGACGCCGCAAGGCCCCTCTGGGCTGCGGCGATCACCTTGTCGCCGTCTCGTCTCCGGCGATGCCGCATGCGCGGACGACGTATGGGAAGGGCTTCTTGTTCCGTACGGTCATGCGGGCACTCTCGCCCGGAGGGTCCACGTCCCGGGCTGCCAACCTGGCGCGCTCGGCGTCCGTGCCCGTCGGCGCACTCCGTTCCCTCGTGGGCCCGATGCCGACGGTGGACATCATCGGGGACCGCGCCGCGTTCGCCGCGACCACGTGCTGAACTCGTCGCCCGGCCTCAGCCGCAGTCGCGGTCCGTCCAGACCGCCAGACCGGGCCACAGGTCGGTACCCATTGATGGGGAGCCCGGATTGCGGCTCGTCAGTGGTCATGCGGTTCCCCCCACGGTTCGTCATGACTGCGCGGTATCCATGGTGGCCCACGCCACTGACATCCGGGCGGCAACCAGCAGAGTTCGGCACGCTGGAGACCGTTCTGCTTGCTCTGGACGGCTTTCCAGGTGTGGTGTCACTCGTACGAGTTGTTGCGGGCCGCCCATGCCCGGTGTGGGCTGGGTCCATGCATCGGTGGTCTCCTTTGAACGATCGGCAGCGGGCACTTCTCGGCCGGCTCGCGGCCGGTGAGGGGCTTGATGCGCGGGGCGCGAGTGAGTGGAGTTCGGTGTACGCGTTGCGAGACCGCGCGTTGGTGACGGTCAAGCGCGGTGGCGGGGCCGTCCAGGTGCAGGTCACGCCCGCCGGGAACTTCTATCTCGAGCATGGCCATCATCCGGATCGGCCTGAGCGGGCTGATGACCCTGCGGGAGTCGATTCTGACCCGGGCGAGCCGCATGATGCCCCATCAGCTGGCGACAGCTCCCGGTCCGCGAGCGGCAGGCGGAGCCCCATGCCGTACAGCGAGAGGCCCGTCGCCCGGGCTCCACTTGCCCCCCTGGTCGATGATCGCCCCCTGCGGCGCGTGCGCCCGTCGGCAACCACAACTCCCGGGCTGCGCACGCGCCGACACAAGGCGCACAACATTAGCCTCGGGCTCGTCCAAGATCCGGGCTTCGCGGCACGAGATGAAGGATCTTCCGGGAGCGCCAGTCGCGGGGACCAGGGGGTGACACGTCGTCAAACGCCGAACAGGCTGTCCTGCACGTACTCGACCACATGCGCCTTCGGGTAGAACACGCCCAGCAGCATGAACGTCCTGGGGTGGGCCGCGATGTTGCCGACGAAGAAGTGGACTGCGCGATCACGGGTGAAGATCGAGTCGTACCAGCGCTCTCGCAGCTTGTCCTGTACGGCACGCTCGCCGTACTTACGGAGGAACTTGCGGTATGACGCGCCGGCCTCCCAGTCCTTCAACGACATGTCATGCGTCGGGCAGGTGTTGTCCGCGCAGCGGAACCGGTAGCGGAACTCCAGCGGCAGCCACTCCAGTGGGGCCAAGTCCTGCTCCAGGAGATCCAGTTGATCGGCCAGCGCAGCCTTGGACGCAGGCCAGGGCTCGGCAGATATCAGCCGAAAGCTTGCCTCGGCGGGCCGGAAGACGCCGAGCGAGGTGCCGCGTTGAGCTTGATCCCGTTTGATCGCGCAGAGGGATGGTGCGACGAGTGGCTCGACGTACTTGTACCGCTGCTTCCAGTCGCCGCCCGGCGGTACGGCACCCACGATCCTGAGGGTGCTGAAGTCCGGCCGCAGGCTCTCGGGCCGTGAGTCCCGCCTGCCGTGGGACTCGACATCGACCTCGATGATCGAGTACTTCCGGAACTGGTCTTCCTCCCGCAGGAGCCGGAAGGGGACGGGAAACAGGCGCACATGCCGAGGCGCACCCTCATCCAGACGTATGCCTGCCACACAGCTGGTCTCCCGGTACTTGTTGGACAACTCCGGGTATGTCTTGACCGTGATCATGATCCGTGCGCGTTGTCGACTCCCTGATCCCGTGGTTGCCCCCTCCACAGATCTCCCGATCTGATGATTGGAGGAGAGGCATGCGCTACGGGCAAGAGCGCGTCCAGGAGCGAGGGGTGAAGTCAGGCCAGGGGAACTACCGGCACGGTGGCCCGCTTGCGAACCGTCTCCAGGACGACCTGCCGGTGGCAGCGGCTCTCGTCCTTCTCGAAGCACAGCACCGCCACCCGCGACTGCCGGGCGTGTTCCGCGAGGCGGTCAAGGTCGGACTGCGCCTCCTCGGACTGCAGCAGGCCACGGAAGCGTGCCCGCCCTACTTCGAGGCGGCCGTCCCAGAAGGGCTCTCTGTTGTCCTTCGGATTGCCCAGGCCACGCAGGTGCGTGTACTCGATACCGGCCTCCGCCAGGGCATCTCCGAGGCGGGTCTTGCTGAAGCCCTTCTTACGGCTGATCGGCGTGAGCCGTACGTCCGCCACGACACCGATGTGGCTGTCGACGAGCGAGGCGACGAACGAGTCGATGTCCCGGCCTTCGTATCCGGCGGACCAAAGGCCGGGCGTGACGGCCGGGACCTGGGTCGCCCGGAACAGATCATCGAGAGAGACCGCAAGAGCCTCGGCCACCGCGCCAACGGTCAGGAAACCTGGCTGGATCGCTCCCTCGCTCTCCAGACGGCCCAGCGTTCCGATGGCGATGCCTGCCTCCTTCGCCAGCCGTTCCCGCGTCCACCCACGGTCTTCCCTTAACGCACGTACCCGCTGGGCGAGCGCACGGGCCCGGTTGTGAGAAGGAGCTGAGCGGTGACCTGCCATATGCGGCGTTCCTAACGACTGTTGGGGTGGCCCGCACGGGTGTTACTGGTCAGCTACGAGCCCCGGATTCGCGAATGCGCAGGTCATCGGGCGCGCGAGCGCCGCTGTTCCTGCGGCACCGGAGACTGCTCCTGGGAGAAGCCGACCAAGATCTTCTCCCAGATTTCTCCCAAGCGATCTCCAGAAACCACTCAGGGGCCCGACCCGCGATGCGGATCAAGCCCCTGATCTGGCGTTTTACTGTCGGGGTGGCGGGATTTGAACCCACGACCTCTTCGTCCCGAACGCGGTCAAGGGCCCTCGTGACGTGGCAACCACGCTATCAGGGCTGCTCGTTCGGCTCCGGGACTGTCCATCACTGTCCGGGACGGTCCTCGTGCGGCTGCACCGTTTGGCCCCCTGTTTGGCCCCCTGCTTGCCGACGGCGCGCAGAGGAGAGGGAGGCCTGATCGTGCTGCCTGTTGATGCCGAGAGAACTGTGGCATGCATGCTCCCAGGGGCCGATGAAGGGCGTGGCGCCGTATCGACGATACCTGTCAATTTCCCAGCGGATCGAGCTAAATCCTGCTTTAATTTCTCTGGCGGCCAGCCGCTTACTGATTAGAGCATCAATGGAAGAAGGTCTGATTCCGTGAAACCAAGTGCGATTGCGGCTTACCGCAGGGCAGTCAATGAAGCATGCGCGGCAGTCGATGAGCTGCCCGGCCTGGATTCGGTACAGCGTCGCACTTTCCGAAAATCGGTGAGACGCAATGTTTGTTTCGCGCGTGCACCGTATCAATATTTTGTGCACCGTCGGATGCGCTTGATCTTTTTCAGTACACTTACACTGGCGTGTTTTCTTGCTTTTCTTGCTCAAGTATGGTTTGAGAATTCAAATTCGAGAACTGATTCAAGTGGATTGATTGTAGGTGGGCTCTCGGGTCTACTTATTTTCACTATCCTGGTGCCGCGGGTGATAAGAAGGATTCGCGGAAAGCGTCGAAGGTCGAGCGTTGCGCGAATATTCATGTTCTTGAATCTCGTAGCTTATATCTCTTCGGTTGTTGTTTACCCGCTAGTGGGAGCCGCATGGCCAACTTTCGTAACCGGAGCGGCAGCGTTTCCGCTGGCATTCCTTCTTAGTGGATTCGCAATTTTGTCGATCTATCGCAAGGCTGTGGGGCCGAGGCTCGTTCGACCTGACTGCACTCACATCGCCGCCGCATTGGCCATGCTGGATGCTGCAGCATTGGTTTCGAGGAGTCAATCGAAATGGCACTATCCTCAGGTTTCGCGCGATGTTGTCATGGAACTCGAATATCTTGCACGGACGGTTCAGTCTGAGCTATCGCTGACTCATCGTATTGGCCGCTGGCACCCTGATTTGTTCTCGCAGACTTCGGTTGAAGCGTTGAAGGTGGCCCACGTAGTTCGTCAGCACAAGAAGGTGATCGTGTGTGCTTCAAGTGCGAGCGACTTTGAGAAGGTAGCCCTTTCGCTCACGAGTGGCACTCAAGCCCTGCTTGTCAATGATCGCAGCAAATTGCTGGAAGGTGCGCCTGATGTCGTCCGTAAGGAGCGGATCAAGATTGCAATCAAGCATGTTTTTCCGGTGGTGCTGCTGATTGCTGCTGCGATCATACTTCCTTTGGTGCCGCCAATTTCTGGGCAGGACAAAATTGCTGACAGTATTCGGCTGACGTTGATTGTGGCGGCAGTCTTGGCTCTGGTTGCGCCACGGAGTGATTCGTCGGCTAGAATTCTCGATACATTGGGGAAGGCGATGCCATCGAAATGAAGGCTGCCACTTTAGTTGCGCGACGGCGCCTTGGTTTCACCTGTTGGAGTCTCAGCGAGGCATGAATCCAGGCCTTTGCTCGGCGAGTGAATGAAGCCGAGCAAGGTAGTTCTGTGCCGCTGGCTCGGAGCTATACCGGCGCCGCATCTCTGCGGCAAGTTCGCGGCTGGTCATGATGAGCGACGGTACCGACTGCCGGTCCCCTTCGAGGGCGCGCTCACCCATGATGAGTGCCTGCTCCAAGTCGCCTTCACGTGCTGCGGTGACACCCAGAGTGACGCGGGCCTCAGCGTTGCGCATCGGCGAGCGCTCGATGCCGTCGAAGTCTGTTCCTGCCCTTAGCACCTCTTCGGCGAGCGTGCGGGCTAGTTGGTCCTCGCCGACCAGGCGGTAGCAGTCCATTGCATAGAAGTCGAACTTGGCAGGGTCCACCACGAAGTGGTTATCCAGGTTCTCCGGGTACGGCATCGCTTCGAGCATCCGTCGCCCCTTGTCCAGCGCGACCTCAACTTGCCGGCGGTCCCCGAGCCGTGCCCATGCCTTGGCTTCCTGAGCTGCGAGCTGCACAGCCACGCCGTGATGCGGCGCCGCTTCCGCTCCGGCCCGCGATGCGGCGATGACGCCGCGGTAGTCGCCGGTTGTGAGGGCGAACCATGCCCGCATCTCATGAGCCCACCCGGCGACCTCTGCGTGCTCAGCTTCGGTCGCGAGCGAGAGCGCGGCCTGTCGCGTTGACTCGGCAGCGTGGCGGGCGCCCGTGTCGTACTCGACACAGCCGACCAGTAGTGCGAGCCAACCGGACAGCGCGAGAACCTCGCGGTGCTGCGCGAGCGTGAGGCTCTTCTTGTGACGGTCGACGACGCGGCGGAGCCACTGCCGTCCCTCGATCAGGAGCTGCTCGCTCGGCATGAACGGATACTCCGAGCTGAGCCGGTCGGCCGTGATCCGCAGAGCATCGAGCGTGGAGTTGTCGACGTCGGACCGGTTGAGGCGGCTCACGATCTCCAGCGTCTCCATTCCGCTCGCCGCCAAGATCTCCCTGTCCCCATCGCGCCGTGATGGCGCAGGGAAGAGCGCGTGTGTCACCGTGCCGAACAGCGCCGCGATGATCGGTTGGTAGAAGTCGTTCGGTGTCTGGCCGGACTCCCAGCGCTTCCACTGGCGGATCATGCTGTCTTCCGCCGGCAGCTCCGTCGGAGCGTGCGCCCGTAGAGCCCTGACTGCGTCACGCTGCGACCAGTCGCGCGCCGCGCGTTCAGCCGCGATCCGTCGCGCCCATGCGGGCCTGTCGTCGGTCATGCGCCCTCCTCCGAGTACCTGCTCCGAGTCTCGCGCGCGAGCCGGGGGGACAGGGAAGGTGACAGGGGGGTGTCACCGGGCATGTCCCCTCCCCTGCTCTGCCGTCCCCGGGCTGTCACTTACCTCACAACTCCCGTTCCACGCATGCTGGTTGCAGATCACGCACCACCCGGTTCGGAGCGACTTTCGAGAGCTTCGACCCTGCCGCGAAGTTCCGAGACTTGGGAGGTGAGATGTTCGAGCCGGCGCAGCACTTCGGGAACGTCGACAACCGCGTCGGTTCCGCTGCCTTCACCGGCCTGCTCCGGGTCGCGGGCATAGCTGCCCCGCGACGTCGTCATGATGAGCCCATCCTCACGGAGGATCGCAAGGGCCCGCTGCACTGTCATTCCCGAGATCTTGAACCGTTCGGTCAAGTCTCGCACGGAGCCCACATGCCCTCCGGGCTTGATGTCACCACGCAGGATCTCTTGCCGCAGGATGTCGGCCGCCTGCTCGGACTCTGGCCTTGGGTCGTCTTTCGAGATTTCAGCGCTCATCACGCCATCGAGCGTACCCACCCCTAGTACGACCTAGCACGAATCTGTGGCGACCTCTTGCGCCGTGGCTCGTGCTAGTACATGCTGTTACAAGTTAGTACGACAAGCCCGGAAGGGCTCAGCCGGCTGTACCCGTAAGCGCTTGACCTGCAAGACCGCACGACCAGGAGCCCCGCATTGGACGGGGGGAGGGCACCGGACAGTCGTCTGTTTCAGGCGATCCCTTGGCAGTCCGGATGGCAGAAGGTCTCTGCCTACAACGGGGCCCTAGCGAGCTGTTCCTTGAACCGGCAGCCGCGTCCCCGAATGAGAGACCACACAGCCCCGACGGTCTACGGGCCGGGTTCGACTCCCGGCCGGGGCACTACCCCGCCGCATCTGCGGCTTTGGGTCGCACACCCCGAGCGATCGCCTCTCACCACCAGGCCACGACCGCCCGGCATCTGTCTGTCCCTCCCACATCAGGAGAGCTGTCTTGCGTACCTACATCGGCGGCCATCAGGCCGTCTCGACAAACGACTTCATCGAACTGGCTCTGGGTACCCCGGTTGAGCTGTGGCTCGGGGTGGAGGGCGAGAGCGAGATGGAGCGCGCGGCCCGTCTGGACGCGGCGCGCGACATCCTCGCTGAGAACCCGGAGCTTCCCGACGACCTGATCCGCATCGCGGCCGAGGTCGTCGACGCGCACCCCGAGCTGTTCGACGTCATCCCCCTGGCCCGGTTCGCCGGCCGCCGCGGCAACTCCCGCAAGGGGGCCGCGGCATGAGCGACGGGCTGAACTTCGACGACCGCATGTTCCTGGAAGGTCAGGCCGTCTACGAGCGGATCGTCGCCGGTCAGGTGGCGGACGTGCAGGCGGAACTGATGAACGCGCAGCTTCGTGCCTCGCAGGGTGGTGAGGGGCAGTGACCTCCCAGACCCCTACCCCCGAGACGACAGCCACCGCCGGACGTCCGGAGGTGCCGCCACTGTCGAAACCCGAGAAGATCCTGTTGGGCACGGTCGCGGTGCTCGCGGCCGGAGTCGGCGGACTTGGTCTCGCGTCGTCGTTCGAGGCCGTGTCGACGGCCGGCGCCCGATGGGGGTTCGACTCCCCTTGGATGCTGCCTGTCGGCATCGACGCCGCGATTCCGGTGTTCACCGCGGCGTTCCTGCTGCTGATCCGTACGGACATGCCCTTGGGCTGGGTGCGGTTCGTGCCGTGGGTGCTGACCGGGGTGACGTGCTGGCTGAACATCGCGGCCGGGCACTCCCTGTCCGCGAAGCTCGCCCACGGCACCATGCCCTTGCTGTGGGTGGTCCTGTCCGAGGTCGCCGCGCACGTCTACGCGTCCCGCATCGGCGCCGTCACCGGCCGTCGGATGGAGAAGATCCGGTTCTCCCGGTGGCTGCTCGCCCCGCTGTCGACGTTCGGTCTGTGGCGGCGCATGACGCTGTGGGAGGTCACCTCCTACTCGGTGGCGCTGGGCCGTGAGCGGGAACGCCAGTTGGCCCGCGCCCACCTGCGCGAACAGCACGGCCGCAAGTGGCGCTCCAAGACACCCCGCCCCGAGCGGGTGCTGTTGAAGCTGGGTGAACTGGCTCCGGCCGCTGAGTACATGGCACCTGTGCCGCCGAAGGCTCCGGCCCGGGAGCCGCCGAAGCAGGAGACGCCCAAGGCGCCGCGCAAGCGCGCTCCCCAGGCACCCAAGGGCAAGACCGGCCGGGCGGCGCGGACTCCTGCGGAGCTGCTCGCCGAAGCCCGTACGGCTACGGCCGACTGGAAAGACGACGCGGTCAACGCCGAAGCCATCCGCACCACGCTGCACTGCTCAGCCGCCAACTCCCGTGTGCTGCGGGACCTGTTGCTCGCCGAACGTGCCGACGGCCCGCACCTGCACCCCGTCGACGGCAACGCCGACAGCACCGAAGGGGTGGCGGCATGAACACCCTGACCACCATCCTGCCGACCGTTCTGCCGCTTGCCGCGGGGTGGGCACTGCACGTGCGATGCCTGCACGCCCGGCTGAGCACCGCACGGCGTGATCCGCTCACGAGGTTACGGACCCGCGACGGGTTCACCCAGCGCGCCACGGCCCTGCTCAAGGACCCGCGTGCGGTCGTCGTGCTCGCCGACGTCGACCGCTTCAAGCACATCAACGACACCTTCGGGCATGCCGCCGGGGACGTGCTGTTGAAGGCGACTGCGGACCGGCTCGCCCACCACGTCGGCCGGTCCGGGGTCGCCGGACGGCTCGGGGGCGATGAGTTCGCCGCCGTCCTCATCGACGACCACGGCACCGCTGCCGATCTGCTCACGGTGCTCCACGGAGTGCTCGCCCGGCCAGCCGACGGCCACAACCCGGACGTGCACACCACCGTCTCACTCGGCTGGGTACGTGCCTGTGACTTCCCCGCTGATGACCTGTCCGGTCTGCTGCGCAGGGCGGATGAGGCGATGTACGCGGCGAAGCAGGGCCGTGCCGGATTGCGGCGGGCGGGGCTGGGACGGTTGTTCGCCACGGTCGCCGGGCGCCGGTCCGGCCGACGCGGCGCCCGCACAGATGCGCCCGTGGTGGCGGTGGCGGCATGACGTCCGTGACGTTCGCCAAGTGCTACGACCCGACCGGTAGTCAGTACGGGGTGCCCACGTTTCCGTGGCGGCTGGCCCCGGACGGCTACGCGACCCGTCGGCAGTTGCGTGAGCGCGGGCTGAGGCCGGGCGGTCAGCCGGTGGCGGCGCAGGTGATGCGCCGCCACCGGGGCCGCAAGGCGGGGGTACAGGTCTCCTACCTCTACCGCGTCGACCTCGCCCGCCCGGTGCGGCCGATGACCTCGCGCAAGTGGGGTGCGCTCGCCCTGGCGATGCTCGCCCGCCGCACCTGCCCGAAGTGCCACGTGATCTACAGCTACTGCCTGCCGACCTCGCTCGGCATGTGCATCCTGTGCGCCTTCCCCGACACCCCCGCTCACGTCTCTGAACAGGGAGGTTCCCAGTGAAGTGGTCCGAGTCCCCCAGTGATGACAACGCCCGCACCACGTGGCTCCTGGACGCGGCCGACCTCGCCTTCCAGCACGAGCCCCGCACCGAGCTGGCCGCCGACTTTGAGTCAGTGGTCATGGAAGGCCTGCTGACCGACCGGTCCGTGCCCGTCTACCCGCCCGCCGGCCACACGTTCCCGAGGAGTACCTGACCATGGGCAAGCCCAACACCCGCCGCGTTGACCGTGAAATCCAGTTGGCCACCCGCAAGCTCACAGCGGTCCGTGAGTACGAGATGTGGCCGCTGACCGGCTCGGAACGGCGCGCGATCATCCGTGCCACGGTCGGCGGGTCCGTCCGCGTCGTGCGCGGTCGGAGCACCACGCGCGCCGAACGAAAGCTGGAAACCGCGTGGAGTTCGGCCGCAACTCGGCTCGCCGCGGAGATAGCCGCGTTCGAGAAGGAGCGGCAGCGGATCGTGAACGAGGCCGCCGCCGCCAAGGCGGCGAAGAAGTCGTCCGGTTGGTGGTGAGGTCACGGCCGGCCTCTTCTGCGGTGCGCCTTGCTGCAATAGCGCCGTCTGCGCCACCGATTTCGCGGCTGCACGACCGGCTCGCGGCACCACCGGCACGGCCGTGTCCTGGTCTGTGATCCCCCACCCATGCCCGCACAGTAACCGCCCTTGGCGGGGTCCGTCCGCCCACCTCCTACAGCGACGGCCGGACCCCGCTTCCCTCCCGAGAGAAGGACTCTCCCAGTGAACCAGCCCGACGACAATGAACTGTTCAACCGACTCGAAACGGAGATGACCGGCGACCCGTCGGCCGACTCCGGGGGCGACGTGGTCGACCTCGGCAAGGCACGGTCGGCCCGTACCGAGTCGGCCGACCCGACCCCCGACCCGTCGGCCGACCCGACCCCCGACCCGTCGGCCGACCCGACCCCCGACTCCGTCCCGTCCGCGTCGGCCGACTCGGAGCCGACCGAGTCGGGCGACTCGCCGTCAGCTCTGGTCGACCAGAAGGTGCCGACGGTGTCCGGCCCCGGTGTCATCGACCGCATCAAGCATTCCAAGCGGATGGACGTCTTCCCCGCGTGGGTGAAGTCGCGTGCGGAGTTCAAGGAAGCGCTCGGCTGGCTGGCCGGGCACGCCTGGCACACCGTCGCCTTCCACGCAGTGCGCGTGCCGTTCGTCTACCTGCCCAAGCTGGTCTGGCGCTCACCGCGCGGCGCGCTCAACACCCTGGGTGGGGTGGGGCGTTGGGCCGTGGACGGCGAGGGTGAGGCACTGCGCCAGTACACCGCCACGCACGAGCGGGTGGACGAGTACCTGAAGCTGTCGCGGCAGCGGGACCGCCGGGTACGGCTGCGCGTTGTCGTGACTGTCCTCGCGGGCGTGCTGGCCCTGGTCGCCGGTCTGTTCCTGGTGTTCGGGGCGCAGCCGCTCACCCAGTACATCGCCGCTGTGGTGGCGGTGCTCGGCTTCGGGTGGGCGGGGGCGCCGGCGGATGCGCCGCTCGCCACGCGGGCGGTCATCAAGACCGAGGTGCAGAAGCTGACCAGCGACATCGTGGTCAAGGCCATGGCGTCCATCGGCATCGGCCAAATCGCGTCCGCCGTCGCCAAGGGGCAGGACGGTATCCGGTTCGTCGCCCCGATCACCCGCGAGGGCCCGGGCTGGCGCGCAGACATCGACCTCCCCCTCGGAGTGACCGTCGCCGACGTCGCCGACCGGCGCGCCCGTCTCGCGTCCGGTCTGCGCCGCCCGCTGGGCTGTGTGTGGCCGGACGCCGACCCCAACGAGCACGAGGGACGCCTGATCCTGTGGGTGGGGGACCGGGACCTGTCCAAGACCGGCATCGTCAAGTGGCAGCTCGCCGGCGCCCGCCGGCACGACGTCTTCAAGCGGGTGCCGTTCGGCCTGGACCCGCGAGGGCGTGCTCAGTCGGTGCCCCTGATCCAGCACAACGTACTGATCGGCTCGCAGCCCGGACAGGGCAAGACCGCCTCCGTGCGCGTGCTGGCGTGCGGTGCGGCACTGGATCCGAGCGTGGAACTGTGGCTGCACGAGAACAAGGGCACCGGTGACCTGGACTCCCTCGAATGCGTCAGCCACCGGTTCGTCTCCGGCATCGACGACGACTCCATCAAGTACGCGGCCGACTCCCTCAAACTGCTGCGCGAGGAAGTCATGCGCCGCGCGGGCGTCATCAAGAAGCTGCCGCGGGACCTGTGCCCCGACAAGCGCATCACCCGCTCCATCGCCGACAAGCGCTCGCTCAAGCTGTGGCCGCTGCTCGCCGTGTTCGACGAATGCCAGAACCTGTTCGCCCACTCCAAGTACGGCAAACAGGCGGGTGAGGATGCCGAGTTCATCATCAAGCTCGGTCGTGCGCTGGGTGTGATTCTGGTGCTGGCCACGCAGCGCCCCGACAAGGACTCGCTGCCGACCGGGATCAGCGGCAACGTGTCCATCCGCTTTTGCCTCCGTGTCGCGGGTCAGGTCGAGAACGACATGATCCTGGGCACGTCCGCCTACAAGAGCGGGGTGCGGGCCACCGCTTTCCGCCCGGAGATCGATGCCGGTAACGGTTACCTCGGGGGCGCTAACCCGCTGCCGACCGTGGTGCGCACCGCCTACCTGGACGACAACGCCACCCACGCCATCGCCCAGCGCGCCCTCGCCCTGCGCAAGGCAGAAGGCACCCTGTCCGGGCACGCGCTTGGGGAGGACGCCGACACGACGGCCGGGCCGTCCTACGACCTGCTTGCCGACGTCGCTGCGGTCGTGCCCGTCTCCGAGAACCGGGTGTGGAACGAGCGGATCGCCGCCCGGCTCGCCGAATTGCGCCCGGAGGTCTACGGCGGCTGGAAGGGCGAGAACGTCACCAGCGCGCTGAAGCCGCACGGCATCAAGACCAACGGTGTGGCCGGGACCACCGACGACGGTGAGCGCACCACCCGCCGCGGCATCGCCCGCGACGACCTCACCACCGCGATTGCGCAGCGTGACGAAAACCGGGGCGCCGCCTGACCCCGGATGGACGCTACCGGTAGCGGGGTGACCCGCTATCGGTAGCACCCCCGCTAGCACCCCAAACCGCATCCCATCTGGGATCTAGCGGATAGCACCCCACCTGCGAAAACCCCGAAAACCCGCCTGGAGGGTCCCCGATGACCCCCATAGCCCTTGCTATCGCCTGCCTGCTCACTGTCACGCTCGGTTACAGCGGTCTGTGTGCGGCCTCGCCGTTCGGCGACTGCCGCAAGTGCTCCGGCATGGGCCACGCGCTCAAGACCGACCGCAAGGGACGCCTCAAGCGCGGCAAGCCGTGCCGCCGCTGCAAGGGCCACGGCAAACGCATCCGCATCGGCCGCTGGCTCTACAACCGCGCCGCCCGCATCTACCGCACCGGCACCAACACCCCCGCCGCTGCCACGCGGCCCGCCCCGAAGGGATAACCGATGGCCGTCACCGTCTCCCTGGTCGCCCTGTTCGGCCTGGTCCTGTTCTTCCTCCTGCGCTCCAACACCCTCGGCTACGGCTCCGCATTCGTCGCCGCCGGGTTCGGGTTCTTCCTCGCCTCCACCGGCGCCTCCGGACCCATCAACGAACTCGCCGCCGCCGTCCTCGACGCCGTCCAGCACCTGTGAGGAGTCCCGCCGTGAACGAACCGATCATCGCCCGGCACTGGCTCGCCCTCGCCGCACCCAAGGCAGCGCCCGCCATCGCCACCACCACCGTGCTCGCACTGGCCCGGATCTGGAACGCCAACGGCGCTGAACACAGCGTCGGCAACGCCGTGCTGATGACGTCCCTGGCCCTCGGTGCCGCCGCCGCGGGGGTGGCCGCCGGCAACAGCACCGGAGACTCGGTGCTCGTGGGGACCGCGTTCGCCGCGTCCGGTGCGCTCGCCTTCGCCGGGGTCGCCGGATACGCGGATGGTCTGCCGTTGCCGCTGTTGCTGTGGTCGTTGGCCACCGCGGGCGCCTACGGACTCGCCGCCCGCTACTGGCGCACCGACCGCCGCGACCAGATCACCCACGAACGCGACACGAGCGACCGGCGCGAGGAATACGCGCACGTCGAACGCGTCGAAACCCTGCGCGCCACCACCCAGATCGAAGTCGCCCGCAGCGGCGCCGCCTACGCCGAAGCCCTCGCACAGGCACTCGTCACCCGCGCCACCCTCCCCGGCTTCGACCCCACCGCCCTGGAACGCGCAGGACTGCCCCAACTCCCCACTGTGCAGAGGGAGTCCGCGTGATCGCCCGGCTCCTCGCCCGCCACCGCCTCGCCGTCCGCCACCACGCGGGATGGGTCTCCCACCCCGTCGGAGGGCGCCCGCGCGGCCCGCGCCCGATCCTCGCCCTGCACCGTCTCCCGGACCCCAACTGCCCGTACTGCGGCGGCGAGGGAGACGTGATCGGTGCGGTGTACGGGGAGGACGAGCCGGACTACGACGCCTGCGTGTGCGCCCCGTTCCTGCCGCTGCGGTTCGTGTGGCTGCCTCACAGCCCGCGCTGGCTCCGCATCCGGCGGGCCTGCCCGGCTTGCGGCACCCGCTCACGCACGTGCGGCTGCTACAGCACCGAACCCCCGTTCTGATCACTGAGAGGACCACCGTGTTCGAGATCCGCATCATCTGTGACCCGGCCGACACCAACCGCATCGTCGCCGCGCTGGACACCACTTTCGCGACCGGCACCGTCACCGTCGAACCCGCCCGCGACGGCAAGCGCACCCGCCTCTACGCCCATGTCGACCACCGCGCCGAACAGGGCCCGTGGCCCACCCCGGAAGCGGCCTACGCGTTCGCCCCGAGCATCGTCCGCGAGATCGCATGGACCGCCCGCACCGCCAGGACCGTCATTGACCTGCCGTTCAACGGCGACGACGGCCGCGAATACTGGCTGCGCAAAGCGGCACTGCTGGACCGCATCGCGCTGCACGACGAACAGGCAGGCATCACCAGCGACGCCGACACGGCGGCCACCCAAGCGGCCCGCCGGTTCGTCGACCACGACCGCGACAACAGCGGCGGACACCCGAGCGGACCGATTCGGGCCGCGTACCCGAGGGCCGCCGCCGAATCGCGCGGCTACGTCCGCCAGGAATACGCCCACTGGGCCAAGCACCAGTAGCAATGCCCGAGGCGGCGCCTCTCACCACAAGACCGCGCCGCCTCGGTTCTCCCTGTCCCTCCAACAGAACACAGGAGACCTCCAGCATGACCCACCGACCGGCATTCGGCGAGAGCCGTCCGGCCCTTGCCACCCCATCGAGCGGATTGGCGGTGGCCGCATGAACCGCCATCTTCTGTACGCCGCACTGGACGCTGCCGAGCGAGGATGGGCCGTCCTCCCTCTGCGCCCCGGTGACAAGCGCCCTGCCCTCCACGGGGAGGACGTATGTCCCGGCATCGGAGACTGCGCCGGCGGTCACCGCAAGTGGGAAGAGCGCGCCACGATCGACCCGGACCGCATCCGCCGGGCATGGGGCGACCTCCCGTTCAACGTCGGCATTGCGACCGGTCCATCCGGGCTGGTTGTAGTCGACCTCGACATGCCCAAGCGCAAGTGCAGTACGGACACGCCTAACGGCGTGACGACCTTCACGGCGCTCTGCGAGCGCGCCGGGCATGCCGTCCCCACCACGCGCACGGTGCGGACCGCGGGCGGCGGGGTCCACCTGTACTTCGCGGCGCCGCCCGGTGTCCGGCTCGGCAACACGGCTGGACGGCTCGGTAAGCGCATCGACACCCGGGCGTGGGGCGGTTACGTCGTTGCGCCCGGCAGCATCACCAGCGGTGGCGCCTACGCGATCGTCAACGACGCACCGCCCGCGCCCCTGCCGGACTGGCTGTGTGCCCGCTTGACGGTCCGTCAGTCATCGCGGGCACTGACGGCTGCACCATCGGCTGTACGAGCCTCTCGCTACGCGGCAGCGGGCCTGAATGCGGAAACCGCGAGCGTTCGCACGGCACCGGAGGGCGAGCGCAACGCCACGTTGCTCCGGGCGGCGCGAGCCTTGGGGCGGTTCATCGCGTCGGGCGACCTTCCCAGGGAGCAGGTGGAAGAGGCTCTTCAGTGGGCGGGGGAGCAGGCTGGTCTCTCGCCGCGATCGTGTGAGGCGACCATTCGCAGCGGTCTGAATTGGTCGATTGCTCGAAACCAGCACCGGAGGGCGGCATGAGCGCCCCTACTCGCCCCCTCCTGAAGAGCCTTCCCGCTCCCCACTCCGGCCCGCGCGCCGCCGCACAAGCCGCGCTCGGTCTGGCCGTGGGCGAGCCGATAGGCGCCGCCCGCAAGGGCGTCCGCACTGCTGTTGGCCCTGACTCGCAGCAGGGAGATGGGCGGTACCCGGTCGCATGGCTGCGCATCTCCGCACCCGGTCGCGCCGTACCGACCGCCACCTCGAAGTGCCTGTGCGGCAGGGACCGCAGCGCCGTCGGTCACACGAAGGTGCTTGCCCTGATTGACGACCACAGCGCACACCGCGACGTATGTCCGCTCCGCATCAACCAGGAAGGGAGGCAGGCGGCATGAGCGCCAACTCGCCGGCACCCGTCATGGACGGCTCCGCACTGCTCGATGAGGTGGAAGCCTTCCACCGACGCTTCAACATCTTCCCGCTCGAAGCCGCGTACGTCGCCGTGACTCTGTGGGACGCGCACGCGCACCTGCTCGACTGCTTCGACTCCACACCGCGGCTCGCGTTCCTGTCGCCGGAGCCGGGGTCGGGCAAGTCTCGCGCTCTGGAGATCGTGGAAACCCTCGTGCCGCAACCGATGGTCGCGGTCAACGCATCCGCGTCCGCACTGTTCCGCGCGGTGTCCGGGATGGAGGGACGGCCGACGATCCTGTTCGACGAGATCGATACGGTCTTCGGGCCCAAGGCCGGAGAGAACGAACAGCTCCGGGGCTTCCTGAACGCAGGCCACCGACGCTCTGGCGTCATGTGGCGCTGTGTGGGCGACGGCTCCAATCAGCAGGTACAGGAGTTCCCGTCGTTCTGCGGGGTCGCGGTCGCCGGGCTTGGCTCGCTGCCCGACACGATCCTGACTCGCTCGGTCATTGTTCGGATGCGGCGCCGCGCACCGAACGAGCAGGTCGAACCGTTCCGTCAGCGCATCCACGAGAAGGAAGGACACGAACTGCGCGACCGGCTCGCCAATTGGGCGCAGTCCATCCGCCACCTGGTCGATGGAGTGTTCCCGGAGCTTCCGGAGGGCATCAGCGACCGGCCCGCGGACGTATGGGAGCCCTTGCTCGCCGTGGCCGACGCGGCGGGCGGCACGTGGCCGGAGCGGGCCCGTGCTGCGTGCATCGAGCTGGTGAACGCGGCCAAGACCAGTGACAAGGGCAGCGTCGGAATCCGTCTGTTGATCGACCTGCGCGACTACGTGCTCAACGGCATCGACCGTCTGCCCACCGTCGCCATCCTCGACAGGCTGCACAGCCTCGAAGAGGCGCCGTGGGCGGACATGAGCGGCAAGCCGCTTGATGCCCGCGGCCTCTCACGGATGCTGCGCGAGTACATGACCGCGGACAACTCGCCGATCGCGGCCCGCAACATCAAGGCCGGCGGAAGCGTCATGAAGGGCTATTACGCGTCCGATCTTCACGACGCGTGGCAACGCTACTGCCCTCCCCCCGCGGAAAGTGCGCTACTTCCGCTACCTCCGCTACCGGGCAGGCCAGAGCACTAAAACCGGTAGCGGATCGGCACTCCGCATCCGCTACCGCGCCGCCCGTCCGCTACCCGCCCCGCGGCCACGATCCCGGGGCCGGTAGCGGCTCCATCCGCTACCGCTGCCCATATCCGCTACCACGATCATGCCCCTGAACAGGGCGGTAGCGGAGGTAGCGGAAGTAGCGGACCTGACAGGAAGGGGGCCACCGCCCCTGACTCCCTGCCGAGGAGGCACCGCCGCATGAGCACCGCCGTTGCGTCTGCTGAACAACTCCTCTACCGGCCCGAAGAGGCCGCGATAGTTCTCCGGATCGGCCGCTCGATGGTCTACGAGGAGATACGGCTCGGAAGACTCCAGACCGTTCGCATCGGTCGACGTCGACTCGTGCCGCCTGACTACATCGCGGAGTACGTCGAACTTCTCAAGCGCGAGGCAAGAGCCACCGCCTGAACTCCCAACCACCCACCACAACAGGGCCGCGTCCTCCCGGGGCGCGGCCCTGTCCTATGGAGGCACAACGCAGCATGACTGAGACCCCGAAACGCGCCACCAAGGCGGGACACGGTGCGGACACGATCTATTGGGACCCCGCGAAGAAGAGCTTTGTGGGCGCCGTTTCTTTGGGGCACGCCCCGAACGGTAAGCGCCGTCGACCGAAGGTGTACGGCAAGACGAAGACCGAAGTCCGCAACAAGATCCGGGACTTGAAAAAGGAGGTACAGACCGGCGTTAAGGCGCCGGCCAACTACACCGTGGCGGACGCGGTGAACGACTGGTTGGAGCGCGGACTCAAGGGGCGCGACGAGAAGGGCACCATCGGCAAGAACCGCTCGATGGCGAACAAGCACCTGATCCCGTTCATCGGCAAGGCCAAGCTGAAGGAACTCAGCGCGGACGACGTCGATGACTGGTTGGACGACAGGGCCGAATTCCTCGCGACGCGAAGCCTGCGCGACCTGCTCGCCATCCTGCGCCGGTCCACCGCGCACGCTCAGCGCCGGGACAAGGCAGCGCGCAACGTGGCCCTTCTCGTCACCGCACCGGAAGGGCGCCCCGGTCGACCGAGCAAGGCACTGAACTTGGACGAGGCCAAAGCGGTGCTCATTGCCGCACGGCCGTCACGGCTGTACGCGTACCTCGTGCTCTCGCTGCTCAGCGGCGTTCGTACGGAAGAGGCGCGGCCTCTCACCTGGGATCACGTCTTCCTGGAGACGAAGGGCGACGTTCCGCCGCACGTCGCGGTGTGGCGCTCGGTGCGCAAGCACGGAGAGACAAAGACCAGGAAGAGCCGGCGGACCATCGCTCTCCCGAATCAGGTGGTCGACGTGCTCGAAGAGCACCTGAGATTGCAGAAGAAGGAACGCACGTCGAAGGGGAAGGAGTGGGACCCGACCGGCCGTGTCTTCACGACCCGGACCGGCGAGCCGCTAGATGCGGCCAACGTTCGGCGCGACTTCAAGGCCATCGTCAAGAAAGCGGGACTGAAACCGGAGTGGACCCCGCGGGAGCTGCGGCACAGCTTCGTGTCGCTGCTCTCGGACCATGGCATCCCGTTGGAACGCATCGCGCTTTTGGTCGGTCACAGCAGTCAGGCGACCACGGAAGCGGTGTACCGCAAGCAACTCCGCCCGGTGATCACGCAGGGAGCGGAAGCGATGGACGAGATCTTTGCTGATGGTGGGGGAGGCCCGGTGGTTTGAGCGACGCTGCTCCTCCACAGCCTGATGGTGAGGTGTCGCTGAAGAGGTGACGCCATCATTTAGGGAGATCGGTGGGGAACGAGTTCTCGACCTTGATCGGAGTCGTGCTGGGTGCAGTCCTGTCGTACCTGGTGGGGATGCTGAACGAGCGGACCCGCTGGCGAAGGGAGCACGGGGCTCGGTGGGACGGGTTGCTCTTGCAGGCGTACAGCGATTACGGGCAGGCAATCAAGGAGTGCGTTGTCGCTTACCAGAGGCTGGCTGCACATCAAGGGTTGACTGAAGATCCCACTCCCGTGGAGCCTACGAACGATGCGCTGGAGCAGGCAGCAAAAGCGGAGGCGAAGCGTGCCGCCATGACGGAACCGCTCCGCCTACTGGCTGATCCCGCCACAGCCACTGCGGTCCGCAAGCTGAACGAGACGGTGTGGCATCTGGAGTGGATGGCGCGGGGCCGTCTTGCCGGGGACGCGGCCAAGTGGGAACAGGCATATCGCGAGTATCGGGGGGCCAGGGAAACCTTTTACGACAAAGCACGGACAGGCCTGCAAGTTCCGGGTGGGGTCATCGCTGAGCGCGCGAGTTGGCCGCCATCGTGGCGAGCGGGCGCCTGAGCGGAGCGGTCCACCGGTCTCGGGCAACGTGCAGAGGACGGGCGCAGAGGGTTAGCAGTCCCACAGTGGGGTTCTTCTCGTTTGGCCCCCCGAGCACGACAGAGGCCCATTCGCGATCAAGCGAATGGGCCTCTGACCTGTGTCGGGGTGGCGGGATTTGAACCCACGACCTCTTCGTCCCGAACGAAGCGCGCTGCCAAGCTGCGCTACACCCCGATGTCGCTGCTTGTCCTGCTTGTCGCGGCGACGTCGTTTACTTTAGCCCACGGGTGGCCCCAGGCGAAATCCGGTTTTGACGCGGTGGTGGACGGGGTTCGGGCGGATGTGGTCGACGGTTACGAGGAGGACGGCAAGGGCGTAGAAGGCGAGGCCGAGGAGGAGGGCGTTGCCCAGGACGCTCTTGTAGCCGTGTTCCTCCACGTCGAGGAAGCCGTACAGATAGCGGTTCGGCGTGCCCGGGAGGAGCAGTTCGCCTCGGGCCAGGGAGAAGGCCAGGTACGCCAGGGGGTACAGGAGCCACGGTGCCGCCTGACGCAGGTGCAGGTGGCCGGAGGCGGTCATGAGCAGCAGGTTCACGAGTGCCGCGATCGGGATCGCCGTATGCAGGATCTGGTCGGTGATGACGTGCCAGCCTGTCGGCGGAGACGGTGTGGCGAACGGGCTCGACGGGTTGGTCACCAGCAGGTGATGGACCAGGGCGCCGATCACGACGTACAGGAGCGCCGCGCCCGTCAGGGTGGCGGGCAGGGGGCGGCGGGCTGTCCAGGCGCGGCGGGCCGAGACGGTCATGACCAGGGTCAGCAGGATGCTGCTCTGGATCGTGAACCGGCTCAGGACGTGGAGTGGGCTGCCGAGGAGCAGTTCGGCTGTCACGGCGGTGGCCGCCGTGGCGGCGGTGAGGAGGCGGAAGGCCGCCGTCACGGGGCGGCGTATCGGCGTCACCACCGCCGTGGCGGGGACGGGGGAGGAGAGGAGGGCCGGTCCGCCCGGGAGCGCGGGGAGGTCCGGGATGTCCCTGGGTATCGGGGCGGTCATGCCCTCACGCTAGGACGGCCGGGCAAATGGGGCGATCCGGGCGGTCTGTGTGGGTTACGCCCGCGCCGTCAGCGTCAGCCTCGCGCGGCCAGCGTCAGCAGTGTCGCCTCCGGCGGGCAGGCGAACCGTACCGGCGTGTAGCGGTTGGCGCCGCAGCCGGCGGAGACGTGGAGGTACGACGTCCGGCCCTCCGCCGTGTGTGTCGACAGGCCCTTCACGCGGTCGGTGTCGAGGTCGCAGTTGGTGACCAGGGCGCCGTAGAAGGGGATGCACAGCTGGCCGCCGTGCGTGTGGCCGGCCAGGGTCAGCGGGTACGAGTCCGCGGTGAACGCGTCCAGGACCCGGAGGTAGGGGGCGTGGACGACGGCCATCGAGAAGTCAGCCGTCCTGGACGGGCCGCCGGCCACCTGCGCGTACCGGTCCCGCTTGATGTGCGGGTCGTCCAGACCGGTCAGCTCCACCGACATGCCGTCGATCTTCAGCGTGCCGCGGGTGTTCGTCAGGTTCAGCCAGCCCGCCGTGTCGAAGCCGTCGCGCAGGTCCTCCCACGGGTTGTGGACCACGTCGACCGCGGGCGGGTTGCCGTTGAGCCCGTGTTTGCCCTGGGTCTTCTCGAGCAGGTAGCGGGCGGGGTTACGGGGTTTGGGGCCGTAGTAGTCGTTCGAGCCGAAGACGTACGCGCCCGGGAACTCCATCAGCGGGCCGAGTGCGTCCAGCACCTCGGGCACGCCCTCCGGGTCGGACAGGTTGTCGCCCGTGTTGATCACGAAGTCGGGGCGCAGGCCGGCCAGGGAGCGCAGCCAGCGCTGCTTCTTGTACTGCCCGCCGACCATGTGGATGTCGGAGACCTGGAGCACGCGCAGGGGGCGCATGCCCGCGGGCAGCACCGGCACGGTCACCCGTCGCAGGCGGAAGGAGCGGGTCTCGAAACCCGCCGAGTAGACGAGGCCGGCGGCGGCAACCGCCGTGATTCCCAGGGGTACTGCGTATCGCGCGCGCATGCTCCCATCGTGTCAGGCGCGCAGCGACGGTGGAAATCCACGGGCGGTGCCCTTCCCGTACCTGCGACAATCGATCCCATGACCACGCTCAAGTCGAAGCTCAGGGAAGACCTCAACGCCGCCATCAAGGAGCGCGACGAGCTCCGCTCCTCGACGCTCCGGCTCACCCTCACCGCGATCACCCAGGAAGAGGTCTCCGGCAAGGAGAAGCGCGAACTCTCCGACGAGGAGGTCACCAAGGTGATCACCCGTGAGGCGAAGAAGCGCCGCGAGGCCGCCGACGCCTTCGCTCAGGGCAACCGCCCCGAGCAGGCCGAGCGCGAGAAGGCGGAGGGCGTGCTCCTCGCCGCCTACCTGCCCAAGCAGCTCGACGACGAGGAGCTGAACCGGATCGTCGCCCAGGCCGTCGAGGAGGCGAAGGCGGCCGGTGCCGAGGGGCCGCGTGCCATGGGCCAGGTCATGAAGATCGTGAACCCGAAGGTCGCGGGCCTCGCCGAGGGCGGCCGGGTCGCCGCCGCCGTGAAGAGGCTCCTCGCCGGCTGAGTGCGCTCAGTATCCTCAGTCCCCTTAGCGCTCTCGGTTCCCTGAGTGTTCTTCGGTCCACAGCTGTGGAGTACGTCAGCCGGCGCCACCTTCGTGGCGCCGGCTCGGTCGTTCGCTGGTGGCCGCCGACGTGGGCGGGCCGACGGTGAAGCGGCGACGGCGGGGCACCGTAACCAGGTCACGGTGCCCCGCCGAGAGAGTGCCCACGTTGTCCAACCGGCGCGATTACGCCTGGAGTTCGTAGGGGTCCGGGCGTCAGCCCCGGCCGCCCCCGTTGTCGTTTCCGTTGCTCGTGCCCTGGAAGAGGTTCTCCGGGATGGAGAAGGTCGGCGTCGGGAACGTCGTGTTGCCGCCGTTGTCGTTGTCGCCGTCCGTCGTGCCGCCGTTGTTGTTGCCGTTGTCGTCCCCGGTGTCACCGTCGTTGTCGTCCGGCTTCTGGACGGGCGGTTCGATGATGGGGACGAAGTTGAAGTTCCCGGAGTCCTTGCCCGCGAGGGCGCCGGTCATGGCGTCCTTCCAGATGGGCCCCGGGACCTTGCCGCCGAAGACGAGTTCGTTCCAGACGCCGCCGATCGTGATGTTGCGCATCTTCACGTTCTGCATGGCGCTGCCGACCCAGACGGCGCCGGACAGGGTCGGGGTGTAGCCGACGAACCAGGCGTTCTTGCGCTCGTCCGTCGTACCCGTCTTACCGGCGTTGTCGCGGCCGTCGGTGAGGCCGGCCGACTGACCGGTGCCGGAGTCGACGACGCCCTGGAGCAGGGTGTTGATCGTGTCCGCGGTGGTCTCCGACATCGCGCGCGTGCACGTCGACTTCGGGACCGCCAGCGACTTCTGCCCACCGTTGGCCTTCTGCGTGATCGACTCGATGGCGATCGGCGTGCAGTACGTGCCACGGGAGGCGAAGGCCGCGTACGCGCTCGCCATCGTCAGCGGGGAGATGCCCTTGGAACCCAGGGCGATGGCGGGCACCTCGGGCAGCTTGTCGCCGTTGCCCTGGGTCACGTGCAGCGCGTCGGTCATCTTGACCACCGGGCACAGGCCGATGTCGGAGATCATCTGCACGAAGTAGGTGTTGACCGACAGCTCCATCGCCTTGCGCAGGCGGTACGGGCCCTTCTCCGACTCGCTCTCGTTCTCGACCTTCGCGTTCTCCTGGTTGGTCCACGGACTGCCGCTGCACGTCTGGACCGGGCTCGGGTACTCCATCTCGTACGGCGCCGAGTACTCCTGGATCGCCGGGCGGCCCTCCTCCAGGGCAGCCGCCGCCACGAACGGCTTGAACGTCGAACCGGTCGGGAAGCCGAAGTTGGAGCCGCCCCGGTCGCTGCCGACCGAGTAGTTGATCTCGGTCTCGTTCTTGCCGTAGCCGTACGGCTTCGACTGGCCCATGCCGAGGATCTTGCCGGTGCCCGGCTCGACCAGCGTGACAGCCGTCGCCACCTTGTCCGACTTGTACACGTGCTCCTTGATCGACGCCTGCACGGACGCCTGGGACTGCGGGTCCAGCGTCGTACGGATGGTCAGGCCGCCCTGGTTCCAGATCTTCGTCCGGGCCTCGCGCGTCTTGCCGAAGACCGGGTTGGCGAGGAACTCCTTCTCGACGTACTTGCAGAAGAAGCCCGCGCCCTTGACCGCCGCGATGCAGCCGTTCTTGGGCTGGCTGACCTTCAGGCCGAGCGGCTTCTCCTTGGCGGCGGCGGCCTCCTGCTCGGAGATGTCGCCGACCTCCGCCATGCGCTGGAGCACGGTGTTGCGGCGCTTGGTGGCCTCCGCCGGGTCGTTCACCGGGTCGTACCGGGTCGGCGACTGGACGATGCCTGCCAGGAGGGCCGACTGGGCGAGGGTGAGGTCCTTCGCGGACTTGGAGAAGTAGCGGCGGGCGCCGGCCTCGACGCCGTAGGCCTGCTGGCCGAAGAACGTGATGTTCAGGTAGTTCTCGAGGATCTTCTTCTTGCCCAGCTCCTCCTCGACCTGGATCGCGAACTTCAGTTCCTTGATCTTGCGGCCGATCGTCTGCTGCTGGGCCTGCGCGACCTTCGTCGGGTCGTCGCCGGCCTCCTCCACGAAGACGTTCTTCACGTACTGCTGCGTGAGCGTGGAGGCGCCCTCCGCGACGCCACCGCTCTGCGCGTTCTTGTTGAGCGCCCGCAGGACGCCCTTGAGGTCGATCGCGCCGTGCTCGTAGAACCGGGAGTCCTCGATCGCGACGATCGCCTTCTGCATGTACGGCGAGATGTCCTTGAGCTCGACGACCGTGCGGTCACGCGAGTAGACCGTCGCGAGCTGGCCGCCCTTGGCGTCCAGGATCGTGGTGCGCTGGCTGAGCGGCGGGCGCTTCAGGTTGGCCGGGATCTCGTCGAATCCCTCGACCGAACCCTTGGCCGCGAGGCCGAGCGCACCTGCGGCGGGCAGGGCGATGCCCGCCATGACGGCTCCCGCGAGCACGCTGACACCGAGGAACTTGGAGGCCTGCTGGATTACCGACAGGCCACCGCCCGAGCGCTTGTTTGGCATGAGGGCAGCCTACGTTCTCATTCGCCGGACACACGTACAGGCCTTGGCCTAAGCTCTTCACAACTGTCACAGCAGTGAGGTCACGTATCAATACGTCCGTGAGACCCGAAACGGTTCGGATGTAGTCCAACTTTTTTTGGATTTTTTTGTGGAGTACGTGCCCGGATCCGCCTCGTGTGTCACGTGGTGTCCGTTGTGACTCAACCGAAACCTCCCGCTTCATCTGGATAGTCGCGCATGTCGGTCGCTCACTCCCCCGGGTGATCTGCCGCTTACCCATAGTCCGTTCGGGCCATTCAAGATTGGGCCCGAAGGGGGTGTTGCGCTGTGCCCTCCTTCCGTAACGTCCTCAACTGGCGGCGGTGAATATGCCGCTGCCGCCGTGGGGGAGCCTCGATTCGGGAGAGGACGGCGCCGGTATGGGCTGGGTTACCGACTGGAGTGCGCAGGCGGCCTGCCGCACTACCGATCCGGATGAACTGTTTGTTCAAGGAGCAGCGCAGAACAGGGCCAAGGCAGTGTGCACCGGATGTCCGGTACGCACGGAATGCCTGGCTGATGCGCTCGACAACCGCGTCGAGTTCGGCGTGTGGGGAGGAATGACGGAGCGGGAGCGCCGCGCACTGCTGCGCAGGCGTCCCACCGTCACCTCGTGGCGTCGGCTGCTCGAAACAGCGCGTACGGAGTACGAGCGAGGGGCGGGAATCCTGCCCCTCGATGAGGAAGAGGTGTACGAGAACTACTTGGCGGTGGGCTGAGCCGTCTCGGTCGGTCACCGCCGTCCCGGTCATCACTCGTCGTCAGTCACTCGTCTCCGGAATGCTTTGACAGCTCCGGAAGCGTCGGCAGCTCCGGCCGTTCGGTCGCGAGCCGGTTTCCGATGTTCCGCAGGCCCGCGAGGTCATGTACGTCGCCGGGCAGTGCGGCGACCTCGGTCACCGCCACCTCCGGGTGGCGCGCGGTGAAGCGGTCGCGTGTGCGCTGCTCGCGGGAGAGCAGCTGCATACGGTCGGCGTGCAGTCGGAGCAGGCCTGCGGTGAGTTGTTGGACGCTGGGTTCACTCGGGGCGGCGGTCTGGTCACTGTCGGTGGCGGTGGGGGGGCCTTCGACGTGTTCTTCGACGTCTGAGCGATCCGGATGATCTGGCCGGTCTGAACTGCCGTACGTGTCGGGAGAGTTACGAAGTCCAGCTTTCCCGTCCTCCTGATCGACAATGCGGGGCTCTTCAAGATTTTCCGCGGCGGCGAGCGCACGCTCGGCCGACAGCTGGGCGGCGCCGCTGCCGTGGACCCGGTTGAGCACCAGTCCGGCGAGCGGCATGTCCTCCGCGGCCAGCCGTTCCACGAAGTACGCGGCCTCGCGCAGCGCGTCCCGCTCCGGGGCCGCCACCACGAGGAACGCCGTGCCGGGCGCCTGAAGCAACTGGTACGTGGCGTCGGCGCGGGTACGGAAACCACCGAAGGTGGTGTCCATCGCGGCCACGAACGTCTGGACGTCCTTGAGGAGTTGGCCGCCCAGGAGCTTGCCCAGGGTGCCCGTCATCATCGACATCCCGACGTTCAGGAACTTCATTCCCGCGCGCCCGCCGAGCTTCGCCGGCGCAGTCAGCAGCCGGATCAGCCTGCCGTCGAGGAACGAACCGAGCCGCTTCGGGGCGTCCAGGAAGTCCAGCGCGGACCGGGACGGAGGTGTGTCGACGACGATGAGGTCCCATTCGTCGCGCGCCCGCAGCTGCCCCAGCTTCTCCATCGCCATGTACTCCTGCGTGCCCGCGAAGCCCGCCGAGAGCGACTGGTAGAAGGGGTTGGCGAGGATCGCGGCGGCCCGCTCACCGTCGGCGTGCGCCTCGACGATCTCGTCGAACGTCCGCTTCATGTCGAGCATCATGGCGTGCAGTTCGCCGCCGCCTTCGACGCCCTTGACCCGCCGCGGCACGTTGTCGAGCGAGTCGATGCCCATGGACTGGGCGAGCCTGCGGGCCGGGTCGATGGTGAGTACGACCACCTTCCGTCCCCGCTCGGCGGCGCGCAGCCCGAGTGCCGCCGCGGTGGTCGTCTTACCGACCCCGCCGGCCCCGCAGCACACCACGATCCGCGTGTCCGGATCGTCGATCAGTGGATCCACCTCGAGCACGCGCGCGGGGAACAGACCATGGCGGGAAGCGGTGTCGTGCTGGTCCGGACTCATGACATCCTCTGCTTCCGCAGCTCGTGGGCCAGTTGGTAGAGACCTGCAAGGTCCATACCCTCGGTGAACAGCGGCAGTTCGTGCATCGGCAACTGCAACTCGCCCAGCACGGAACGCTGTTCGTGCTCCAGTGCATACCGCTCCGCGTACTCCTCGGCCTGGGTCAGCAGGGGGTCCACCAGCTTCTCGGCGTTCCCGCCGCGCCGCGCCCCGCCGAGTCCGGCGGCCGACAGCGACCGCGCGAGCGCGCCGCGCGGAGCCGCTCGTACGAGTTCCAGCTCGGCCTCGTCCAAAACCTCGGGCCGCACCATGTTGACGATGATCCGCCCCACCGGCAGCTTCGCCGCCCGCAGCTCGGCGATACCGTCCGCGGTCTCCTGGACGGGCATCTCCTCCAGCAGCGTCACCAGGTGCACCGCCGTCTCCGCCGACTTGAGCACGCGCATCACGGCCTGCGCCTGGTTGTGTATCGGGCCGATCTTCGCGAGGCCGGCCACCTCGTCGTTGACGTTCAGGAAACGGGTGATGCGGCCGGTCGGCGGGGCGTCCATCACGACGTGGTCGTAGACGAACCGCCCGCTCTTGTCCTTCCGGCGGACCGCCTCGCACGCCTTGCCGGTCAGGAGGACGTCCCTGATCCCGGGGGCGACGGTGGTGGCGAAGTCGATCGCGCCGAGTTTCTTCAGGGCACGGCCGGCGCTCCCGAGCTTGTAGAACATCTGGAGGTAGTCCAGCAACGCCTGCTCGGGGTCGATGGCAAGGGCAAACACCTCCCCGCCCCCGGGAGCGACGGCGATCTTCCGCTCCTCATAAGGCAGCACTTCTGTCTCGAAGAGCTGCGCGATGCCCTGCCTGCCCTCGACCTCGACGAGAAGCGTGCGCTTCCCCTCGGTGGCGAGGGCGAGCGAGAGCGCTGCGGCGACCGTGGTCTTTCCGGTCCCGCCCTTACCGCTGACGACCTGGAACCTGCTCACGTATCCGAGGTTAACCAGTCCGGCCCGAAGCTACGCAGGTGGCTGTGGACAACGTGTGTACCAGGCGTCTTGTGACAGCGACTGAAGTCCGCCCCATGACCAAGTGGGAACATGCCATTCTGATGACACGTTCAATGTCATGAATGCCGGTGCCACGTTGTTCGGCTCAACGGTGAGGCCGGCAACTTCGACCGGGGCACAGGAGTTTCTCCGGGACTCGGCTGCGTTCTGCGGCTGCTCACACCCACTCGATAGACACGCGCGGCTCGACCACCGCCTTTGCCTTGCTCCCTCTGCTCTTCTCTGTCGGCAGCGCTTTCCGCACCGTGATCCGCTTGCAGAACAGCGACACGAAGGATCGTCGGTCGGCCAGTGTCGCTGACTCCCACCAGCTACCGGATCCCAGTGGATCCCCCTCGTTCGCCGGGGCATCGCAGGCCGTCCACTCGCCCAGTGGAAGCACCAGCGAGCCGGCCTGCCCCAGTGCTTCCAGCCTGCTGTCGGCGGCGCGCAAGCGCTCCTGTCGGGTCCGCACATCTGCCTGCCAGCGTGACCGGCCGATGGGGTCGCCTTCATACAGTTTCCGGTCCTCGTACAGCTGGTTCAGGGCGCGCAGCGCGTCGGCCCGGTCATGGAGCAACGCGCTTCGCTCCTGCGCTGTCTCGGGCGTCTCGTTGACCTCCGCGTAGTGGGCAGCCACTCGCTCCAGGATGTCGCGCGATTCGCTGTCCCGCTCAGTGGCAGCGATGAGCGCGAAGATGCTGCGGACCACGTGGTCATCAAGGGCGGTACGCGAGATGTAGCTACGACCCTGGTGGTCCCCAGGGGCATCGGTGCGGAGCGGCTTGCCTGCCGGCCGGTTACAGAAGTAGGACGGCCGGGCCGAGTTGTTCGCGCTCATGGAGCAGCCGCACGAGCAGGCCAGCACGCTCATGGACGTCAGCAGCGCCGTGGTCCGGTGCTCGTTCACGCGGACGGGCCGGTCATCGAGCCACTCCTGCAGGGCGAACCACTCGGCCTCCGGCAGGATCGGGTCCCACGCGTGTACAGGCTTGCCCTCCGTGTCCCGCCGTAGCCGGTGCCCGGTAGCCCTGCCCGTTGGCCCGTACACGGTGTCTGCGTCGAAGCCGGCGATGTGCGGGTGGCGGAGCAAGCGGATCAGGGTCTTGGGGTGCCAGGCGGAGTCTGCTGTTTTCTTGCCCCGGGATGCGCCGAGTGTGGGCACACCTTCGGCATTCAGCGTCGAGCAGACCGAGTGCACAGAGTTGCTGCCGACGAGCAGGGCCTTGACCATGCGCCGGATCGCCTCGGCTTCGGCAGGCTCGGTTACGAGGGTCTGGATCGCAACAGGCTTACCGCCTGGTGCAGTTCGGGTCTCCTGGCGCAGTCGTCTGCCGTAGGGGGCCTTGCCTCCCACGTAGCCACCCAGTGAGCGAGCCAGCGCAGCGGCGTCCCGAACAGCCGCTGACTTGTTCTTCGACTCCTGGTGCGCTCCGTCGAGCCGGACAATCAGGTGGATCAGGTCCATGGTGTCGCCAGGCCGGAATGTGCCTTCAGTGACGGACACGATGGTCACGCCCAGCGACTGGAGTTCGTTCACGATGGGCATGGCGTCGAGCGGTTCGAGCCGAGACAGGCGGCTGATGTCGTAGACGATGACCACGTTGATCCGGCCTGTGCGGCAGTCACGCAACAGCCGCTCGAAGTCGGGCCGCTGGGTTCTGCTGTATGCGGAGATACCGACGTCCTCGTAGTGGTCACACCAGGTGGCCTCACGGCCCTGTCGTGCCGACTCGGCAGCGAATGACTCGAAGCGTGCCTGGTTGGCGTTCCGCTGGCCGGCAGAGCTCGCCTCACTCCCGTTGGCCCGTCTGTAGGACTGGCGCGTATAGCCTGCGACGTGAAGATTCATGCCGCTAACCACCTGGGATGTTGCCATGTCTGAAAGTAACCGTCGTTCGTGGGAATATTCAACTGTGCCGCTGCTCGTTCACGCCACGAAGCAGATTCTGGATACCTGGGGCGAGGACGGCTGGGAGCTCGTCCAGGTCGTGCCCGGGCCGAACAACCCCGAGCAGCTCGTGGCGTACCTGAAGCGGGAGAAGGCGTGAGCGCGGTCGAGGCGCGCCTCGCCGAACTGGGGCTGACGCTGCCCCCGGTCGTGCCGCCGCTGGCCGCGTACCAGCCCGCCGTGCAGTCCGGGGTGTACGTGTACACCTCGGGCCAGCTGCCCATGGTGGACGGGAAACTCCCGGTCACCGGCAAGGTGGGCGCGGAGGTCACGCCCGAGGAGGCCAAACAACTGGCCCGTACGTGTGCGCTGAACGCGCTCGCGGCGGTCAAGTCGGTCGCCGGTGACCTCGACCGGATCGCTCGCGTCGTGAAGGTCGTCGGCTTCGTCGCCTCGGCACCCGACTTCACGGGCCAGCCCGGGGTCGTCAACGGCGCGAGCGAACTCCTCGGCGAGGTACTGGGCGACAAGGGCGTCCACGCCCGCAGCGCGGTCGGCGTGGCGGTACTGCCACTCGACGCGCCTGTCGAGGTCGAGGTCCAGGTGGAGCTGACGGAGGCGTAAACGGGGGTGAGGAGACACCCCCGGCCTGTCGGACGTCCCCGGGGCCTCGAACATGCGCCCACCACCGGATAGCCTCCGCCCATGGCAAACGGGCAGTGGTACCCACCGGAGTGGCCGGACCTCATCCGCGGGCTCGCCGAAGGCACCCTCACCCCGGTCACTCCCAGGCGCGCGGCCACCGTCATGCTCCTGAAGGACACCGATGCCGGCCCCGTCGTCCACATGCTGCGCAGACGCGCCTCCATGGCCTTCGCCGGGGGCGCGTACGCGTATCCGGGCGGCGGGGTCGACCCGCGCGACGACGACCACCTGATCCGCTGGGCGGGCCCCACGCGCGCGTGGTGGGCGTCCCGGCTGGGCCTGGGCACCGACGAGACGTCCGCACAGGCGGTCGTCTGCGCCGCCGTACGGGAGACGTACGAGGAGGCGGGCGTGCTGCTCGCGGGCCCGGCCGCCGATTCCGTGGTCGGCGACACCACGGGCGACGACTGGGAGGCGGACCGCGCCGCCCTGGTCGCCCGGGAACTGTCCTTCGCCGAGTTCCTGGACCGCCGCGGGCTGGTGCTCCGCTCGGACCTCCTCGGGGCGTGGGCGCGCTGGATCACCCCGGAGTTCGAGTCCCGCCGCTACGACACCTGGTTCTTCGTCGCCGCGCTCCCGCAGGGCCAGCGCACCCGGAACGCCTCCACGGAGGCGGACCGCACGGTGTGGATCGAACCGGCCGACGCGGCAGCCGGGTACGACAGGGGCGAGCTGCTGATGATGCCGCCCACGATCGCGACCCTGCGCGCGCTGGCACCGTACGACAGCGCGGCCGGGGCCCTCGCCGGGGCTCTGGAGCGCGACATCGCCCCTGTCCTGGCCAGGGCCAGCCTGGAGGACGGCGAGATCGTGCTCGCCTGGCCCGGGCACGACGAGTTCACCAAGCACATCCGGATCGGCGGAGCCCCCGCATGACCGAAGCCGCCGCTCTCCCCGGCCAGCCGCGCGGCGGGGTTCTCTCGGGACCCGCCACCGCGCGCGCGGTCAACGTCCTCGCGCCCAACGCCTCCGCGATGACCCTCGACGGAACGAACACCTGGATCGTCTCCGAGCCGGATTCCGAACTGGCCGTCGTCGTCGACCCGGGACCCCTGGACGACGTACACCTCAAGCATGTCGTCGACACCGTGGGGAAGGCCGGCAAGCGGGTCGCGCTGACGCTGCTCACACACGGGCATCCGGACCACGCGGAGGGCGCCGGAAGGTTCGCCGAACTCACGGGGACGCACGTGCGGGCGCTCGATCCGGCGCTGCGACTGGGGGACGAGGGCCTCGGGCACGGGGACGTCGTGACCGTCGGCGGGCTGGAGCTGAGGGTCGTACCGACGCCGGGGCACACCGCGGACTCGCTGTGCTTCCATCTCCCGGCCGATCAGGCCGTCCTGACCGGAGACACCGTCCTGGGGCGCGGAACGACCTTGGTGGCCCATCCTGACGGCCGCCTGGGGGACTATCTGGACTCCCTGCGGCGGCTCAGGTCCCTGACGGTGGACGACGGCGTCCGGACCGTCCTGCCGGGCCACGGCCCCGTCCTGGACGACGCCCAGGGCGCTGTCGAGTTCTACCTCGCCCATCGCGCCCACCGGCTCGCCCAGATCGAGACGGCGGTCGAGAACGGCTACACCGGCCCCGCTGAGGTCGTCGCCCACGTGTACGCGGACGTGGACCGCTCCCTGTGGCCGGCCGCCGAACTGTCCGTACGCGCCCAGCTGGAGTACCTCCGCGACCACGGCCTCATCTAGCCCCGGCCCGGGCCCCTATTCGGGTTCGGGCCTGGGCGCCTTGACGCCGTGCACGCGCGTGTACTCCCCGGCGAGCCACGGGCCCAGCTCCTCGACGTGCGAGCGCAGGAACGACCGCAGGACGGCCGGGTCGTCCGTCGGCTCGTGACCCAGCGCCGCCACCTCCCTCATGGGCTGGCCCCACTCCGGGTAGTACGCGGCGAATGCCTCGGCCATCTCGTACAGATCGCTGGTCCAGCCTTCCCAGCGCGGCATGACGAGAGTGAAGCCCGTACGCACCAGGCGGCGCGAGATGCCCCGCACGCGTGCGCGTACCGCCCCCGGAGGAGCCCCCGGGGCGGTCGCCTCGGCGATCTGGCGTCGCCAGCGCGGGAGGCACAGGGCCAGATCGCCGTTGGTCTCGCGGGCGAGGAGGGAGTCGGGACGGTAGCGGGGCAGGTGCCCGGCCAGGTCCTCGCCGAGTAGGGGCGTGCAGAGGCAGGCCACGAACCAGCCCAGGTCGTGCCTCTCCAGGTCACTCAGCGCCTGTGCCCGCGAGGCCAGCAGCGTGCCGGAGCCGTCGATCTGCTCGAACTCGTCGTCGAGAGCCGCGTCCAGCGCGCGGGCCGCCGCCCGGTCAGCCTCCGTGGGCTCCTCACGCAGGACGAGGAGAAGGTCCAGGTCGCTGCGGCCCACGCGCGCGGTGCCGCGCGGGATCGACCCGTAGACGTACGCGCTGTGCAGCCGCGCCCCGAAGACGTCGACGACCCGGTCGCGGGCCGCGCCGACGACGGGCCGGAAAGCGGGCGGCACGCGCGCGAGGGAGCCCTCACGCGCGATGAACCCGTGCTCGTCCAGCCCCGGGCGCGCCGACACCCCGTACGTCACGTCACCTCCAGCGGAACACGCGCAGACGGCGGGTCTCGCTCACCGCGTGGCAGACCACGGCCAGGCGGTCGCTCCAGGCCGCGTACCGTGCCCGGTAGCTGAAGCCGGGGAACCTGCGCTCCGCGACGACCCGGCCGTCGGCGGGGTCGAGGACGGTCACGCGGCTGCCGTAGCCGTTGCCCACCAGGAAGTACCCGCGGTGGGCCAGAGGATGGAGCGTACGGCCGTGATCCACACGCCACTCCCAGAGCTGGTCGCCGGTCTGGACGGAGTAGGCGCGCAGGAGCGTGTCGGCGCTCTTCTCGTCGTCGGCGGGTTCGTCCGGTTCCAGTCCGACGGCGAGCGTGTCGCCGACGACGGCGACCGCGGGCCCGAAGTCCTTGTATCCGCCGGGAAGTTCGACGTGCCACTGGCCGTCCTCGCGGACCACGTACAGCCGGGGGCGGGAGCGCTTGCCGTCGTCGCGGACGGACAGGACCGGCGGGTCCGTCGCCAGGACGGAGAACCCGTCGCCCCACTGGTCCGGGAGCGACCGCTCCCACTGGACGGCGCCGGTGCGCGTGTCGAGACACCGGACGACCGGCGGCGCGTCCGCCTCCCGGCTGGAGACGGTCGCTGTCCGGCCGCCGCCGATCGCCACCTCGCGCGCGTGGTCGGTGCCGACCTGTCCCAGCTGGTCCTTCGCCTGCTCGCGCGACCAGGCCACGGCCCCGGAGCCGAGAGCGAGGGCGGTGAGGCGGACGTGCGTGGCGGCCGGCTCGCCGTCGTCGTGGTGCAGGACGACACCCAGGCCGTTCTGGGTGTCCTGGGACACCCTGACGATCACGTCCCGGCCCGGCGGCTGCCAGGTCCAGAGGGGCTCACCGGTCGCCGGTGCGTACGCCGTCACGCGGTCGAAGCGGGCCAGGGCCACCGCCTCGTCCGTCGCCCACAGACCGAGCGGCTCGCCGAGGTCCTGCTGCTCGAACTCCGACTGCCACAGCGTCTGTGCCTCCGGGTCCCGGCGGAACAGGCGCAACCGGCGCTTCGCGGGCTCCGGCGCCGCCGCCCAGACCGACTCGGGCGCTCTGTCCTGGTGCATCCGACCCACCCCTTGCTTCCGTTCAGCACGTGTTCTCGTCACCGCACGGACCCCGCCCCGGTGAACCCGTTGAAATGTGAGAGGGGCCCCGCCGTGCGGCAGGGCCCCTCTCACGTGTACGGACGGCTCCCGGCTAGCGCGAACGCTTCGCGAGGCGCTCCACGTCCAGCAGGATCACGGCCCGCGCCTCCAGGCGCAGCCAGCCGCGGCCCGCGAAGTCGGCGAGCGCCTTGTTGACCGTCTCGCGGGAGGCGCCGACGAGCTGGGCCAGCTCCTCCTGGGTCAGGTCGTGCACGACGTGGATGCCCTCCTCCGACTGCACGCCGAAGCGGCGCGAGAGGTCGAGCAGGGCACGCGCGACACGGCCCGGCACGTCGGAGAAGACCAGGTCGGACATCTGGTCGTTGGTCTTGCGCAGGCGCCGGGCGACAGCGCGCAGGAGCGCGGCGGCCACCTCGGGGCGGGCGTTCAGCCAGGGCTGGAGGTCGCCGTGGCCGAGGCCGAGCAGCTTGACCTCGGTCAGTGCGGTGGCCGTGGCGGTGCGCGGGCCCGGGTCGAACAGCGACAGCTCGCCGATCAGCTCGCCGGGGCCGAGGACGGCCAGCATGTTCTCGCGCCCGTCCGGGGACGTGCGGTGGAGCTTGACCTTGCCCTCGGTGACCACGTAGAGCCGGTCACCCGGGTCGCCCTCGTGGAACAGGGCGTCACCGCGCGCGAGAGTCACCTCACTCATGGAGGCGCGGAGCTCCGCGGCCTGCTCGTCATCCAGCGCCGCGAAGAGCGGGGCGCGCCGCAGAACGTCGTCCACGAGTTCTCTCCTTGTCGACCTGCTCAGGGGATCTTGCTCCCCGGTTAACGGGGACCGTGTTCCCCATCTTGCCGGACGGTCCAAACAGTGTGATCTGTCACAAGGATGCCGCACGGGTCTCCCGATCAGTGTGGCAGGGGGCCAATTGGGCGCCGATCTCCAGGGTCCGGGGCGGATGTCAGTGCCGGGCTCTAGGCTGGCCGGGTGTCCAAATCGCCGGTGAGAGCACAGGCCAAGGGGGCTGAGCAGGTGACCCCCAGGCTTGATTCCGCTGTGGGCGAACAGGGTGCGGGTGGGGGTCGGAATGCGGAGAAAGCGGCAGAGGTGATGTCGGTGGAGAAAGCCGCCAAGAAGGTGACAGGGACGACCGAGGCGGGTGGGACGGACGTGAAGGGCCCCCCGGAGAAGCAGGCCGCACGGTCGGCCGGGACGGTGAAGAAGGCCGCACCGGCGAAGGGGGTTGCCTCCGCGGCGGCGAAGAAGCCGGCCGTGACGAAGGCGGTCGCGAAGCAGTCGGCCGTGACCAAGAAGGTCGCGACGAAGGCGGTCGCGACCAAGAAGGCCGCCCCCGCGAAGTCGGCTGCCGCCAAGCCCGTCTCCAAAGCCACTGCTTCCAAGACGGCCACCTCCAGGACGGCCACCTCCGGGACGGCCACCTCCGGGACGGCCACCTCCAGGACAGCCACCTCCAAGGCTGGCGCCTCCAAGGCTGGCGCCTCCAAGGCTGGCGCCTCCAAGGCTGGCGTCGCCAGAGCAGCCGCCCCCAAGACGGGCGTCTCCAAGGTCGCCGCCCCGAACCCCGCTTCCAAGGTCGCCGCCCCGAAGCCGCCCCGCGACGAGTCGCACACCGCGCTCGTCCGGCGTGCTCGCCGGATCGACCGGGAGCTCGCCGAGGTCTATCCGTACGCCCACCCCGAGCTGGACTTCGAGAACTCCTTCCAACTGCTCGTAGCCACGGTCCTGTCGGCCCAGACGACCGACCTGAGGGTCAATCAGACGACCCCCGCCCTCTTCGCCAAGTACCCCACCCCCGAGGACCTGGCCGCCGCCAACCCCGAGGAGGTCGAGGAGATCCTGCGCCCGACCGGCTTCTTCCGGGCCAAGACCAGGTCCGTCATAGGGCTGTCCAAGGCCCTGTCGGAGGAGTTCGGCGGCGAGGTGCCCGGCCGCCTCGAAGACCTCGTCAAACTCCCCGGTGTGGGCCGCAAGACGGCCTTCGTCGTGCTCGGCAACGCCTTCGGACGCCCCGGCATCACCGTGGACACGCACTTCCAGCGGCTGGTGCACCGCTGGCAGTGGACGGCGGAGAAGGACCCGGACAAGATCGAGGCCGCCGTCGGCACGCTCTTCCCCAAGAGTGACTGGACGATGCTCTCGCACCACGTGATCTTCCACGGCCGCCGTATCTGCCACGCCCGCAAGCCCGCCTGCGGCGCCTGCCCGCTCGCCCCGCTCTGCCCGGCGTACGGGGAGGGCGAGACGGACCCGGAGAAGGCACACAAGCTCCTGAAGTACGAGAAGGGCGGCTTCCCCGGCCAGCGGCTGAACCCGCCGCAGGCCTATCTCGACGCGGGCGGCATCCCGGCGTCGCCGCCGGCGGCCGGATGAGGCCCGGGGCGAGGTGCGAGGCGATGCCCGGGAGCCATCCGGCATCGACGGAACCAACAGGGCAGCCGCAGGCGTTGGAAGCAGCAGAACGGGGGTGGCGGTGACGCGCGCGAGCAACACACAGGGCGGCGAGGCAACGCTCAGCAAGGACGGCTTGCCCGGCTGGCTCGATCCGATGGTGCACGCCGTCGAGACGGTCGAGCCGCTCCAGCTGAGCCGCTTCCTGCCGCCCGAGGACGGCGCCGGCCGCCAGTCGGCCGTACTGATCCTCTTCGGAGAGGGCGAGGGGAAGGCCGGCCACGAGGGCGGCGACGGCGGCGATGGCGGCGGCGGGCCCGAGCTGCTGCTCATGGAGCGGGCCACTTCGCTGCGCTCCCACGCCGGCCAGCCCTCCTTCCCCGGCGGGGCCCTCGATCCCGAGGACGGCGATCCGCAGGGCGACGGTCCGCTGCGGGCCGCGCTGCGCGAGGCCGAGGAGGAGACGGGGCTCGATCCGGCCGGCGTCCAGCTCTTCGGTGTGCTGCCCAAGCTCTACATCCCGGTGAGCGGCTTCGTCGTCACGCCGGTGCTGGGCTGGTGGCGAGAGCCGACGCCGGTCGGGGTCGTCGACCCGAACGAGACGGCCCGGGTGTTCACGGTCCCCGTGGCGGATCTCACGGATCCGGCCAACCGTGCGACCGCCGTGCACCCAAGCGGCCACAAGGGTCCGGCATTTCTGGTCGAATCGGCCCTCGTATGGGGCTTCACGGCCGGGATCATCGACCGGCTGATGCACTACTCGGGCTGGGAGCGCCCCTGGGACAGAAACAAGCAGGTCCCGCTGGACTGGCGCGCGTGACAGGGTGGCCCTTGTGAACGTGCTGGACATCTTGTTGCTGGTCGCCGCCGTGTGGTTCGCGATCGTGGGCTACCGCCAGGGGTTCGTCGTCGGCATCCTGTCGGTGACCGGCTTCCTGGGCGGCGGTCTCGTCGCCGTCTATCTGCTGCCCGTCGTCTGGGACGGCGTGACCGACGAGGCCGAGGTGAGTACGACCGCCGCCATCGTCGCGGTCGTCATCGTGATCGTCTGCGCCTCCGTCGGCCAGGCCCTGACCACTCACCTCGGCAACAAGCTGCGCCGATTCATCACCTGGTCGCCCGCCCGCGCCCTCGACGCGACCGGCGGGGCCCTCGTCAACGTCGTCGCGATGCTCCTGGTCGCCTGGCTGATCGGCGCCGCCCTCGCGCAGACCACGATGCCCACGGTGGGCAAGGAGGTCCGCGGCTCCAAGGTGCTGGCAGGTGTGTCGGAGGTGCTGCCCTCCGATGCCGACAACTGGTTCAAGGACTTCACCTCGGTCCTCGCGCAGAACGGCTTCCCGCAGGTCTTCAGCCCGTTCTCCAACGAGCCCATCAAGGACGTCGATCCGCCCGACCCCGCGCTCGCCAACAGCGCGGTCGCCGTCAACGCCCAGCGTTCGATCGTCAAGGTCATGGGCACCGCCCAGAGCTGCGGCAAGGTCCTGGAGGGCACCGGCTTCGTCTTCGGCGATCGGCGCGTGATGACCAACGCACACGTGGTCGGCGGTGTGGACGAGCCCACCGTCCAGGTGGGCGGCGAGGGCAGGAAGTACGACGCGACGGTCGTCCTCTACGACTGGGAGCGCGACATCGCCGTACTCGACGTACCCGATCTGCGCGCGCCCGTGCTGAAGTTCGCGACCGAGGACGCGAACAGCGGGAAGAGCGCGATCGTCGCCGGTTACCCGGAGAACGGTTCGTACGACGTCCGTCCCGCGCGCGTGCGTGGTCGCATCACGGCGAACGGCCCGGACATCTACCACCGCGGCACGGTCCGCCGCGATGTCTACTCACTGTTCGCGACCGTCCGTCAGGGCAACTCCGGTGGCCCCCTGCTCACGCCCGACGGCAAGGTGTACGGCGTGGTCTTCGCGAAGTCCCTCGACGACCCGAACACCGGTTACGCGCTCACGGCGGACGAGATCCAGGAGGACATCGCCCAGGGGCGCACCGCCAACCAGCAGGTGGACAGCGACAGTTGCGCGCTCTGAAGCCCTTACGGGCTCAGGGGCGGGGGTGGCGCAGGCGCATCGAGACCCAGAGGGCCCGACGGCGCAGGATGCGCGGGATTCCCACCCTCAGATCGGTCCCCGCGATATGCGGGGAACCTCCCTGGTGGGAGCTCGGACCGTGGCCCGAGCGGCGATTGCGTGCGGCGTCACTGTAGTCGTGCGTCCAGCCCATACCCCGACGTCTGCCCCTGCCCCAAGGTCGATAACCGCCCCACGGGCCCCCAATCGGCCTATGCACCGGGCAACTGGCTGTTCGTAGTACACCTGTTCCAGTTCTCGGATACCGGGCGTGCCGGCACCCTCCCCCCTGCCCGGTCACCGGTCCGGTTCGGGGTCCTTCAGCCAGTTGACCAGTTCCGTCGAGAACGCGACCGGATCCTCCTCGTGCGGGAAGTGTCCCAGCCCGTCGAACAGGCGCCAGCGGTACGGCGCTTCGACGTACTCCCCGGAGCCGGCCGCACTGCGGGTGCGCAGTACCGGATCGAGTGAGCCGTGCAGATGGAGCGTCGGCACCCGCACCGGCCGCTTCATTCGCCGGTTGAACTGGATGCCGTCCGGACGGGCCATCGAGCGGACCATCCAGCGGTACGGCTCGATCGCGCAGTGCGCGGTGGACGGGATGCACATGGCCCTGCGGTACGCCTCCACCGCCTCGTCGTCGGGCAGCCGCGGGCCCGACCAGTCCCGGATCAGCCGCCCGACGAGCGCCCCGTCGTCCGCGATGAGCTGCCGCTCGGGGAGCCAGGGCCGCTGGAACCCCCAGATGTAGGAGCTGGCGGCCGTCTGCTTGACGTCGGAGAGCATCGCCGAGCGCCAGCGCCGGGGGTGGGGCATCGAGGCGACCACGAGCCGTCGTACCAGCTTGGGGCGCATCACCGCGGCCGTCCACGCCAGGTATCCGCCCAGGTCGTGGCCGACCAGCGCGGCGTCGGGTTCACCCAGGGACCGGACGACGCCCGTGATGTCGAGGGCGAGGTTCGCGGTGTCGTAACCCCGGGGCGTACGGTCGCTGCCGCCCACGCCCCGCAGGTCCATGGCGACGGCCCGGAAGCCGGCGTCGGCGAGGGCGGTCAGCTGATGCCGCCACGTCCACCAGAACTGCGGGAACCCGTGCACGAGCATGACCAGCGGTCCGTCGCCCACCTCGGCGATGTGGAACCGGGCGCCGTTCGCGGCGACATCCCGGTGGATCACTTCGCGCCCACCGGGAAGATCGAGCCGTACGGCCGAGGCGGGTTGCGCCGAGGGTGTGGCGGGGTCCGTCATGAGGACGAGCGTGCCACAACCTCGACCGCGTCACTTACCGGGGCGGGCCGGGGGTGCGGCTTGGCGTTCTGGAGGACGCCCGCCGTCTCCTTCATGGACGCGGCGACCTTCTGCGGGCCCTTGCCCTTCTTGGCCTTCTTCGCGAAGACGACGCCGACCAGCACCAGGAGGACGGTGAGGAGGACGTTCGCGGCGAACGACAGCAGGAAGCAGACCGCGAGGTTCCAGTCGCTCCAGGTCCGAATGGCGTACGCCAGCGCGAAGTTGAGCATCGGCAGGGAGAACACCAGTACGGCGGCGGCCACCGTGAACGCGCCGCCGCTCGTCACGCCGCGCTTCACGTCCTGCTTGAGCTGGGCTTTCGCCAGCGCGATCTCGTCGTGCACCAGCGCGGACATCTCGGTCGTCGCCGAGGCGAACAACTGGCCGATGCTGCGTTCGGCGCCGACCGGGCTGCCGTCGGGTGCGCTCATCGAGATCTCCCTGTTGTGTTGGTCGTCCTGCTCGGATGCCTGAACGTACGCGCCGGGCGTACGCACCTGACCGGGTGTCCGGCCGCATGTCTGACGTCTACGTGTCAGATCATGCCGGACCGTCACCCTCGTCGCCCGCCCCGCCCACCACTTCGGCAAGCCGGTCCCGCTCGGCGGCCTCCAGTTCGGCGGCCTTGAGCCCGGCGATGCGTCGGTGTTCCGCCGCCTTCCCCTCGTGGATGTCGGCCATGCGCAGGTGGTACGCCGGATCGTGCTCCTCGTAGATGTCGGGGATGCCGTCGAGGTCGTCGTCGCGTTCCTCCGCCTCCCAGAGCTTGCGGTACCTGGCGTTTCGCATCTTCAGCAGTACGGTCGCGGCGGTCGCGGCGATGAGCGAGCCGGACAGGACGGCGGCCTTGACCCCGTCGGTGAGCGCGGGGTCGCCGTCGAACGCGAGTTCACCGATCAGCAGCGAGACGGTGAACCCGATCCCGGCGAGCGAGGCGACGGCGAAGACGTCGGCCCAGGCGAGGTCGTCGCTGAGCGAGGCGCGGGTGAAACGTGCCGTCAGCCAGGTCCCGCAGAAGATCCCGAGTGTCTTCCCGATGACGAGCCCGAGCACGACCCCGAGCGTCTCGGGCTGCGTGAACACGTCTCCCAGCACCCCGCCGGACACCGAGACACCCGCACTGAACAGGGCGAACAGCGGCACGGCGAGCCCGGCGGACAAGGGGCGCACCAGATGCTCGACGTGCTCGCCGGGCGAGTGCTTCTCCCCGTTCTCGGTCCGGGTCGTGCACCGCAGCATCAGGCCCATCGAGACACCGGCGATGGTGGCGTGGATGCCGCTGTTGTACATCAGCCCCCAGATGACCAGCGCGAGCGGGACGTACACGTACCACCCGCGTACGCCCTTGCGCAGCAGCAGCCAGAAGACGACGAGGCCGACGATCGCACCGCCGAGCGCGGCGAAGTTCAGGTCGTCGGTGAAGAAGACCGCGATGATCAGGATGGCGAAGAGGTCGTCCACGACGGCGAGCGTCAGCAGGAACGCGCGCAGGGCGCTCGGCAGGGACGTACCGATGACGGCGAGCACGGCGAGCGCGAAGGCGATGTCGGTGGCCGTGGGCACTGCCCAGCCGGCGAGCGAACCGCCGCCGGTGACGTTGGTGAGGGTGTAGACGAGCGCCGGTACGGCCATGCCGCACAGGGCGGCGACGACGGGCAGTACGGCGGCCCTCGGGTCACGCAGATCACCGGCGACGAGTTCGCGCTTGAGTTCGATGCCGGCGACGAAGAAGAAGACCGCGAGCAGTCCGTCGGCGGCCCAGTGCTGGAGGGAGAGGTCGAGCCCGAGGGCGGCGGGCCCGACGTGGAAGCCGAGGACTGCCTCGTAGCTGTCCTTGATCGGGGTGTTCGCCCAGATCAGTGCGGTGATCGCGGCGACGAGCAGCAGCACCCCGCCGACGGTCTCGGTCCGCAGGGCGTCCGCGACGTACGTCCGCTCGGGCAGCGAGAGCCGTCCGAGGAGCTTGCGGCTGGCGGTACGGGGGGCGGCCACGGGGAGTCCTCCGGTCGGTGGGCAGCACGGAACGCATGCCGACCAGACTTCCCGGCGCACCTTGGCGATCCTCGCGGATCCTGTCGCGTTTTTGACGCGATCTTTAGCCTACCCAAGGTGCGCGGGATGCGCCGCCCAGAGGAACCCCTCTCGCAGATCTCTCGTCGACCTCTTGTCGGTCTCTGGTCCTCTTCCGGTCCTCTTCTAGTCCTCGCTGCCGGCCGAGGGCAGCTTCGTCTGGATGAGGTCCATGACGGTGGAGTCGGTCAGGGTCGTCACGTCACCCAGTTCCCGGTTCTCGGCGACGTCGCGCAGCAGGCGGCGCATGATCTTTCCGGAGCGCGTCTTGGGGAGCTCCGCGACCGGCAGGATGCGCTTGGGCTTGGCGATCGGGCCGAGGACGTCACCGACGTGCTTGCGCAGTTCGCCGACGAGGCCGTCGGTCTCGGTGGCGGTGCCGCGCAAAATGACGAAGGCGACGATGGCCTGCCCGGTCGTCTCGTCGGCGGCACCCACCACGGCCGCTTCGGCGACGGACGGGTGCGAGACAAGGGCGGACTCGACCTCGGTGGTGGAGATGTTGTGCCCGGAGACGAGCATGACGTCGTCCACGCGCCCGAGCAGCCAGATGTCGCCGTCGTCGTCCTTCTTGGCGCCGTCACCCGCGAAGTACTTGCCCTCGAACCGGGACCAGTACGTGTCGAGGAACCGCTGGTCGTCGCCCCAGATGGTGCGCAGCATGGACGGCCACGGCTCGGTCAGCACGAGGTAGCCGCCGCCCCCGTTGGGCACTTCGCGCGCCTCGTCGTCGACGACGGTCGCCGAGATCCCGGGCAGCGCCCGCTGCGCGGACCCCGGCTTGGTCTCGGTCACACCGGGCAGCGGAGAGATCATCATGGCGCCGGTCTCGGTCTGCCACCAGGTGTCGACGATGGGCGTCACGTCGCCGCCGATGTGCTTGCGGTACCAGATCCACGCCTCGGGGTTGATCGGCTCGCCCACCGACCCCAGCACCCGGAGGGAGGAGAGGTCGAACTTGGCGGGGATGTCGTCGCCCCACTTCATGAACGTACGGATCGCGGTCGGCGCCGTGTAGAGGATCGTCACCCCGTACTTCTGGATGATCTCCCAGAAGCGCCCCTGGTGCGGGGTGTCCGGCGTCCCCTCGTACATCACCTGGGTAGCGCCGTTGGCCAGCGGCCCGTACACGATGTACGAGTGCCCGGTGACCCAGCCGACGTCGGCCGTGCACCAGTAGACGTCGGTCTCCGGCTTGAGGTCGAAGACGGCGTGGTGGGTGTAGGCGGCCTGGGTGAGGTAGCCGCCGGAGGTGTGCAGGATGCCCTTGGGCTTACCCGTCGTACCGGAGGTGTAGAGGATGAACAGCGGCTGCTCGGCCTCGAACGCCTCGGGCGTGTGCTCGGAGCTCTGCCGCTCGACGACCTCGTGCCACCACACGTCCCGGCCTTCGTGCCACTCGACGTCCTGCCCGGTACGGCGGACGACGAGCACGTGCTCCACGTTGTCGACACGCTCGACGGCCGCGTCGACGGCGGGCTTGAGCGCGGACGGCTTGCCGCGCCGGTAGCCGCCGTCGGTGGTGATGACGATCTTGGCGTCGGCATCCTGGATGCGGGTGGCCAGCGCGTCCGCGGAGAACCCGCCGAAGACGACACTGTGCGCGGCGCCGATCCGGGCACACGCCAGCATCGCGATCGCCGTCTCCGGGATCATCGGCATGTAGACGGCGACCCGGTCGCCCTTCTCGACTCCCAGCTCCATCAGGGCGTTGGCGGCCTTGGAGACCTCGTCCTTGAGCTCGGCGTAGGTGATCGCCCGGCTGTCACCGGGCTCCCCCTCGAAGTGGATGGCGACCCGGTCGCCATTGCCCGCCTCGACATGCCGGTCGACGCAGTTGTACGCGACGTTGAGGCTGCCGTCCTTGAACCACTTGGCGAACGGCGGGTTCGACCAGTCCAGCGTCTCGGTCGGCTCGGTGGCCCAGGTCAGGCGGCGGGCCTGCGCGGCCCAGAAGCCGAGCCGGTCAGCCTTGGCCTGTTCGTACGCCTCCGCCGTGACGTTGGCGTTTGCGGCCAGCTCGGCGGGTGGCGCGAACCTGCGCTCTTCCTTGAGCAGGTTGGCCAGGCTTTCGTTGCTCACGACATCTCCCTTGCGGTGCTTTGCCGGGGCGGCCGTTGTGTCCCAGGCCACAGCTCATCAGACCGGGGGGTCCGCTGACAAGGGCCGACGGAAAATTGGTTTAGACCTTTGAGTCCTTCTCAGGTCTCCTCCGTCGGTGCCCCTCTTCGCGAGGGGCACAGCCAAGGTCACGTACGTGATGGTCGCCCGGTTCACCCCTCCCCGTCAGGCGGGCAGTCCGGCCGCCCGCACATGATCGAACACCTCGTCCCCGCCCACCGCCCCGGTGAGCAGATACGCCTGCGCCTCACCCACGTGGAAATACATCCCGTGCAGATCGAGCGCGCCCTCCCGCAGCGCCCGCGCCACCGACTCGTGCGCCCTCAGGTGCTCCAACTGCTGGACCACATTGGTCAGGCAGAGCTGCTCGACCGCGTCTGCGGGCGCCCGCCCGGCGAGCCGCGTCCAGGGCCGGTCCGTCGCGGCCATCCGCTCCAGACTCGGCAGCCCGTGCCGCAGCCACCGCCTCAGCGGCGTCTGCGCCCCGTCGGGCTCCATGTTCAGCAGCGCCTGCATGGCCCCGCACCCGGAGTGCCCGCACAGCGTGATGGACCGCACCTTCAGCACGTCCACCGCGTACTCGATCGCCGCCGCCACCGAGTCGTCCCCGCTCTGCTCGCCGGGCCGCGGCACCAGGTTGCCGACGTTCCGTACGACGAACAGGTCGCCGGGACCACTGGAGGTGATCATCGACGTGACGAGGCGCGAGTCGGCACACGTCAGGAACAGCTGTGAGGGCTGCTGCCCCTCACGCGCCAGCCTGGCCAGCTCCCCGCGCACCAGCGGCGCGGTGTTCCGCTGGAACGCGCTGATACCGCGCGCCAGTTGCTGCCCGCTCGGCTCGACGGCACCGGACGATCCCGCGGAGTCGGCCGGGCCTGCCGGGTCGGGCGAGCCGAAGGAACCGGTCCACCCGCTCTCCCCGCCGAACCTGTCCGCCGTCTCCCCGCGCCCCGGTCCGGACTCCGGGCCCTCGCACTGGTGGTTGCGCCAGGGTGTCCAGGGCCGGCAACGGCAGTCGGAGGCGTCGGCGGGCTCGGCGATACGTGTCCCCGCCCGGCCGGTCACCTCGACGGTGCCGCCCTGCGCGGTGTGCGTGTTCTGCCAGTGGTGCAGGGATTCGTACGCCGCGTGGTCCATGAACGAGCCGTCCAACTCCACGACGGCGTGGGCCCCCGGGGGTACGAGGTGCAGGGTGCGGCTGAGCCGGGGCACCGCGAGGAACGTCAACTGTCCTCGGACGTGTACGTAATGGATTCCCCCTGTCTCGGTCTCGTCGTTTCTCACTTCATAGGTGATCCGGGTACGGGCGAGGCGGTTGAGGGCGACGGCGACGGCGACCGCGACGCCCAACAGCACTCCTTCGAGGACGCCGAAGACGACGACGCCCAGGGTCGTCACCACGTAGACCAAAACCTCGCGGTGGCGGGTCACCGTGCGAATGTGGTTCAGGGACACCATCTGGATGCCGACGGCCATCACCAGGGCGGCGAGTGAGGCGAGCGGGATCAGCTCCAGGATCGGAACCATCAGCAGCGCGGCGACTACTACGAAAACGCCGTGCAGCATCGTGGAGTTCCGGCTCACGGCACCGGCTTGCACATTCGCCGAACTCCGCACGGCCACACCCGCGACCGGCAGTCCGCCGAGCACCCCGGACACGACGTTGGCGGCGCCCTGGCCGAGCAGTTCACGGTTCAGGTCGGAGCGGCCGACGCGGGCCGAGGCTCCCGGCCGCCCGGCCCCTCCGGCCAGCAGGTCGGGGCGGGAGGCCACCAGTTTGTCCACGGCGACCGCGCCGAGCAGCGACTGCACGCTGCACACCAGCGTGACGGTGAGCACGGCGGCGGCGACGCCGAGCACGGGCCCTTCGGGCAGCCCGGCCAGCGCGTGGCTGCGCCAGGACGGCAGGTCGACCTTGGGCAGGGTCAGCCCGGCGAGCGAGGCGGTGAGTGTGGCGCCGCTGACGGCGACGAGTGCGGCCGGCACCTTGCGCAGCACGCTCCCCGCCCGGCCGGGAAGCCGCGGCCAGGTCAGCAGCAGGGTCAGGGTCAGCACACTCATCGACACGGCAGCGGGCTGCAGGCCGGCCAACTGGGCGGGCAGTGCGCGGACGTTGTCGAGGACCGAGCTCTCCGGCGTACCCCCGAGGACGATGTGCAGCTGGGCGACGGCGATGGTCACGCCGATCCCGGCGAGCATGCCGTGGACGACGGCGGGGCTGACGGCGAGTGCCGTGCGGGCCACGCGCAGGCAGCCGAGGCCGAGTTGGGCGAGCCCGGCGAGGACGGTGATGGCGCAGGTCGTACGCCATCCGTACCGTTGGATGAGTTCGGCGGTGACGACGGTGAGCCCGGCGGCGGGGCCGCTGACCTGTAGCGGGGAGCCGCCGAGCCGTCCGGCGACGAGTCCGCCGACGGCGGCGGCGACCAGTCCGGCCTGGAGCGGGGCGCCGGTGGCGAGGGCGATGCCCAGGGAGAGGGGCAGGGCGATCAGGAAGACCGAGATCGAGGCCGACACATCGGCGCCCGCGATACGGAGGCGGCGGGGCGGGGTCGGCGGTGGCGGTGACGGTGGGGGGCTGTGGGGCTGGTGCATGCGCTCCGTCCGAGTCGGTTCGGGGGCGCGAGTGGGGACGCAGGCAGACATGTTTCCCGTCTCCTCCGGGGCAGCGCGGTCGCGGAACAGGTGGTCCCCCCGTCGATGGCGGGGGGTCGGGTCGCGGCCGTGGGTCACGGCGTGCAAGCGGCGGGATTTTCAACGCTCGGTAAATGGATCGTAATGCACAGTAAAGTACGTGTATGTATTTTCGGGGCAAATGGGTTAATAGATCACTCTGGTGAGTGAACTGAACTTTTGATCGGCTTGTCGTACTAATTCCTTCTTGGTCTTCGTGTGACCTTGACGGCGCCGCGCCCGAAAGCGCCGGCCCGAACCAAGGAAGAGGTGGGCGGACATGGCCGTCACCAAGAAGATCGCCGCGGGCGTCGTGGCCGTCGCGGCCTGTGCCGCGTCACTCGCCGGCTGCGGAGCGGGAACCACCGGCTCCTCCGGTGCGAAGGAAGGCGCGCACGGCGCGAAGAAGGCGGCGCCGGCCCCGGCGCCCAAGAGCGCGGTCCGGCTGATCGGCGACGGCTCCACCGCGTACACCGGAGCCCAGCCCTACCAGCCCAGGCCCGAACGCCTCAAGCCCGGCCAGAAGCCGCCCCAGTTCGTCGTCTTCTCCTGGGACGGCGCGGGTGAGGACAGTCAGCGGCTGTTCTCCCGCTTCCGCAAGGTGGCCAAGGCCAACAAGGCGACGATGACGTACTTCCTGAGCGGCGTGTACATGCTCCCGGAGGACAAGCGCGACCTCTACGAGCCGCCTCAGCACTCGCCGGGCAGCTCCGACATCGGCTTCAACGACGAGCAGGGCATCGCCGACACCGTGAAGCAGCTGCGGCTCGCCTGGCTGGAGGGCGGCGAGATCGGCACCCACTTCAACGGCCACTTCTGCGGCAGCGGGGGCGGGGTCGGCGAGTGGTCGGTGGAGGACTGGAAGGACGAGATCGCCCAGGCGAAACGTTTCGTGAAGTCCTGGAAGACCACCACGGGCATGAAGAAGGCGTCCCCGCTGCCCTTCGACTACGAGAAGGAACTCGTAGGCGGCCGTACGCCCTGCCTGGAAGGGCAGAAGAACTTCATGAGCGCGGCCCGCGAACTGGGCTTCCGCTATGACACGAGCGGTGTCAACGACCAGGTCTGGCCCGCGAAGAAGCAGGGCCTGTGGGACCTGTCCATGCAGCTCGTCCCGGTCCCCGGCCGCAGCTTCGAGACGCTGACCATGGACTACAACTTCTACATGAACCAGTCCGGTGCGCGTGCGGGCGACGAGAGCCGGCACGAGTACTGGGGCGACCAGTTCCGCGACGGCCTCCTCAAGGGCTTCGAGCGCGCCCACGACGGCAACCGCGCGCCCCTGCTCATCGGTAACCACTTCGAGTCCTGGAACGGCGGCGTCTATATGCGTGCCGTCGAGGAGGTCATCGAACGCGTCTGCACGAAGGCCGACGTCCGGTGCGTCTCCTTCCGGCAGCTGGCCGACTGGTTGGACGTGCAGGATCCGCAGACGCTGGCGAAGATGCGCACGCTCGGGGTCGGTGAGGCTCCGAAGGAGGGCTGGAAGACCTTCCTGGCGGGGCGCCCGGCGCCGGCGCCCAAGGGGGTACCGGGGGCTCCGGCGGCCAAGCGGTAGCGCTCCGCCGGGTGCGGGTCGTTCTGGGCGCGGCGTTCGGGGCGGTTCGTCGAGTGCGGGTGGGTGGGGGCTGGTCGCGCAGTTCCCCGCGCCCCTATCGGGGCGCTGTAGTTGCCGCCAGCTCCTCACGCAGTACGAAGCCGGGGTCGACCTGGGCCGCCAGGTCGACCCCGGTGCGGGCATTGGCCCAGGAGTGGGCGTTCTTCAGGTGGAAGTGGACCATCTGGTGTGTGTAGCGCTCCCAGTCGCGCAGCTCGTACGTGGCGTCGACGGCCGTGTGCAGCCGGCGCAGGGAACGGCGGTTGGTGTCCTCCAGGAACTCGAACCTGGAGGACCGGCCCTTCTCCAGGGCGCGCACCCAGTCCGAGTGCCCGACCGTTTCCAGGAGATCGTCCCCGACCTCGGCGCGGAGGAAGTCGAGGTCGTCCTGCCCCTGCACCTTGTTGCCGACGACCTTCAGGGCGACCCCGAAGTCCTGGGCGTACTCCTTGTACTGGCGATAGACGGAGACTCCCTTCCGGGTCGGTTCGGCGACGAGGAACGTGATGTCGAAGCGGGTGAACAGGCCGGACGCGAAGGAGTCGGAGCCCGCGGTCATGTCGACGACGACATACTCGCTCGGGCCGTCGACGAGATGGTTCAGGCACAGCTCCACCGCTCCCGTCTTGGAGTGGTAGCAGGCCACTCCGAGATCGGCCTCGGTGAACGGGCCGGTGACCATCAAACGGACGGCGCCGCCGTCGAGTTCCACCGGCCGCGCGCAGGCGTCGTACACCGGATTGGTCTCCTGGATCCGCAGCAGCCGTGAGCCCTCGCCGGATGGTGTCGTCTTGATCATCGCGTCGGCGCAGGCGATGCGGGGGTTCGTGCCGCGGAGGTACTCCTTGATCAGCTCCATCCGCTCGCCCATCGCGGGCATCGCGGCTGCTTCGGCGTCGTGGAGGCCGAGTGCGGCGCCCAGGTGCTGGTTGATGTCGGCGTCGATGGCGAGGACCGGCGCCCCGGAGGCCGCGAGATGGCGGACGAACAGGGAGGACAGCGTGGTCTTGCCGCTGCCGCCCTTCCCGACGAAAGCAATTTTCATGTTCACTAACGGTAGTGGGGTGACCGCCATGGGTGTCCAGGTGGCGTGAGGAAGTCCACTCCTTCGTGGGTCGGCTTCGCGGAGTGCGTAGGGTCGTACTCATGAGTACGACAGGCGCGACCGCCGACCCGCTCGCGGCCCTGGGGTCGCTGCCCGGGGTGGCCGACACCGTGGAGTCCGTGCGCAAGGCCGTGGACCGGGTCTACGGGCATCGCATCATGCGGCGGCGCAGCAACGAGATCACCGGCGAGGCGGCACTGCGCGGTGCACGAGGTTCCGCGGCCCTCTCCGGTGCCGACTGGGCCCTCGAAGAGGTACGCCGGCGCACCGACTTCAGCGGTGACGACGAGGCCCGGGTCGTCGGCGCGGCCCTCCGGCTGACCGCGGAGGCGGGCCAACTCCTGTCCATCTGGCGCCAGTCGCCGCTGCGCGTGCTGGCCCGGCTGCATCTGGTCGCCGCCGCGGGCACGGGCGACGAGGTGGGGCGCCCGCGGCAGGACGGTGAGCCGGTCGACGAACCGATGGTCGAACTGCCGCTGCCGAGCGCGGCCGAGGTGTCCGGACGGCTGGAGGGACTCGCGGAACTGATCATCGCGGGAGGCTCGGCCCCCGCCCCGGTCACGGCCGCCGTCGTGCACGGCGAACTCCTCGCCCTGCGCCCCTTCGGCTCCCACAACGGCCTCGTCGCGCGCGCGGCCGAGCGGATCGTCCTGGTCGGCAGCGGCCTCGACCCGAAGTCCGTGTGCCCGGCCGAGGTCGGCCACGCCGAACCGGGCCGCGCGGCCTATCTGGCGGCACTCGACGGCTATGTCTCCGGTACTCCGGAGGGCATGGGTGCGTGGATCACCCACTGCGGCCGGGCGATCGAACTCGGCGCGCGTGAATCGGTGGCCGTGTGTGAGGCACTGCAACGCGGGGCGGCGTAGAAAAAGGCGGCGAAGAGAAGCGAAAAGGCCCTCCGCGGAGGGCCTTCAACGGGATGCGGCGGTACGAGGATTCGTACCGCCGCCAGCATGTCCACCCGGGTTACCAAGCGTCCTCGGAGTATTGCCCATCAGGTCGGGAACAAGGCCCGTCACCTGGTGCGGCTGGCCCGTAATCGACGGGTCGACGTCGCGTGGGTGCCCAGTGCTCATGCTAGGTCCGTGGGGCCAAATGCGTTATTAGGGTGATCCTTTCGGATGTCCTTGGTCTCGCGGGCCGTTGAGTCCTTTCTACTCCTGGACCCGGGCAAGCGGAAGCCCTGACTGCACTTCTTTACTTTTGTCCTCAAACGGGAGTGAATCGGGCGCTGGTGTGCCGGATGGCCCTGGGTGGGGCGGGATGGGCGGCTCAGACGACCGTCGGGCGGCGCCTGCTCGCGTACCAGACGAGACCCGCCGTGGCGGCCGCCGCGCCTATGGCGGCGGCCGCCACCAGGGCCGGACGCGGCGGTACGGAGAGCGCGGGCAGGCGCTGCTTCAGCCTGACCGGGCGGTGGAAGTCCAGGATCGTCCACCCGCGGGCGATCGCTTCCCGGCGCAGTGCGCGGTCCGGGTTCACGGCGTGCGGATGGCCCACGGACGACAGCATGGGGACGTCGGTGACGCTGTCGCTGTACGCGTAGCAGCGCGCGAGGTCGTACCCCTCGGACTTGGCCAGTTCCTTGATCGCCTCGGCCTTGGTGGGCCCGTACGCGTAGTACTCCACCTCGCCCGTGAAGCAGCCGTCGTCGCCGACGACCATGCGTGTGGCCACCACCCGGTCCGCGCCGAGCAGTTCGCCGATCGGCTCGACCACCTCCGCGCCCGACGTGGACACGATGACCACGTCACGGCCGGCGGTGTGGTGCTCCTCGATGAGGGAGGCCGCCTCGTCGTAGATGATCGGGTCGATCAGGTCGTGCAGTGTCTCGGCGACGATCTCCTTGACCTGCTGGACGTTCCAGCCGCGGCACAGCGCGGACAGGTACTCGCGCATGCGCTCCATCTGGTCATGGTCGGCACCGCCCGCCAGGAACACGAACTGGGCATATGCGGTACGCAAGACGGCCCTGCGGTTGATCAGGCCGCCTTGGTAGAACGACTTGCTGAACGTGAGCGTGCTCGACTTCGCAATGACCGTCTTGTCCAGGTCGAAGAAGGCGGCTGTGCGGGGCAAGGAGTGGTTTTCCACGAGGCTGAGCATAGGCGCCCACCATTCGGCGTAAGGTACTGCGCGTGGGTTTGCCTGAGAGGGCCCTCGGGTACACCATGGAAGTCACGGATCGTTCGCGACCGTGCTAACCCGGTCCGGCTCCTCCCCCCCGAGTCGAACCGTGGGGACGACCCCCGCTCTCCCCCCCGGCGGGGGTCGTCGCATGTCCGGGTGGGTTTTCTTTCTCCCCAAGCATAATCTTCGCGGCCGTGGTGCCGTCCGAGGCGGCTCCGGCCGCCTCTTTCGCATGCCCGCCTCCTGTCACTGTGGGTAACTGAAGTGCTGCTCTGTGGAAAGTCGTACAGCGGTCACCTGTTTGGGTGAGAGCGATATTCACAACCGCCGAGTTGTCCACAGATTTCGACCAAGATCCACACGATTTCCGTCCTCGCTGCACCGTGATTCCAGCGCGTCCCGTCGGCGGCCAGTTCGTGGCCGGTTCCGTTTGCCGGACGCGTTCGGCCGGTTTCTGTCGGCCGTTCATATAGCGAAGGGGGCCGGAAAACATGGCGGGAGCCATCACACACGACAACGATCAGCCCGCGGCCGGGGGACGGCAGAGCGGACCGCTGATCGTCACCGAGGACGCAGACCTGCTGGACGACCTGCTGCGCCTGTGCGCGGCGGCCGGTGCCACACCCGAAGTGCACCACGGGGTGCCCGAGCGAGGCGGCGGCTGGGAGGCCGCACCGCTCGTCCTCGTCGGCGACGACGCCGTGCGGCGGGTGCGCGGGGCCGCGCGCCGCCGTGGAGTGGTACTGGTCGGGCGGGACCAGGACGACTCCGGGGTCTGGCGGCGGGCCGTCGAGATCGGCGCCGACCACGTCCTGATGCTGCCCGACGGCGAGCAGTGGCTCGTCGACCGGATCGCCGACGTCGCCGAGGGCGTCGGCAGGCCCGCGCTCACCGTCGGCGTCATCGGAGGCCGGGGCGGGGCCGGAGCGTCCACGCTGGCCTGCGCGCTCGCGGTCACCTCGGCGCGCGAGGGACTGCGCACCCTGCTCGTGGACGCGGATCCACTGGGCGGCGGACTCGACGTACTCCTCGGTGGGGAGACGGCCGACGGACTTCGCTGGCCGGCCTTCGCCGCCTCACGAGGCCGGGTCGGCGGCGGCGCCCTGGAGGAGTCACTGCCGAAACTGCACTCCCTGAGGGTGCTGAGCTGGGACCGCGGAGACTGCGTGGCCGTCCCGCCCCAGGCCGTACGGGCGGTGCTGGCCGCGGCCAGACGGCGCGGCGGCGCGGTCGTCGTCGACCTCCCGCGGCGCATCGACGACGGCGTCGCTGAAGTTCTCGCCCAACTGGACGTCGGGATCCTGGTGGTCCCGGGCGAACTGCGTGCCGTCGCGGCGGCCGGCCGGGTGGCGTCCGCCGTCGGCATGGTCCTGCGCGACCTGCGCGTGGCGGTACGGGGGCCGTACACGCCGGGACTGGACGACCACGAGGTGGCCCGGCTGCTCAACCTGCCCCTGGCCGGCGAGGTACCCGTCGAATCGGCCCTGTCACGCCCGCACGAGGGCAAGGCGCCGCCGGGAGCGGCCGCACGCGGACCACTTGCCCGGTTCTGCACGATGTTCTGGGAGCGGGCGCTGGCCGAGGCGGGCAGCGTATGAACGGCGTGCGCCGGGACGAGGGGCCGGGGGCGTCCACAGGGCTGCTGGACAGCGTACGGCAGTGGCTGGCCGAGAGCGGGGCCGAGGCGACACCCGCGCGCGTGGCGCAGGCCCTGCGGGAGCAGGGGCGGGTGCTCGGGGACGCCGAAGTGCTGGGCGCCGCCGAGCGGTTGAGGTCGGAGCTGGTCGGCACCGGCCCGCTGGAGGCGCTGCTCGCCGATCCGAGGGTCACCGATGTGCTGGTGGCGGCCCCCGACCGCGTGTGGGTGGACCGGGGCGGCGGACTGGAACTGACCGCCGTCTCCTTCCCGGACGCGGGCGCCGTACGACGGCTCGCGCAGCGTCTCGCCGCGGTGGCCGGACGGCGGCTCGACGACGCCCGGCCGTGGGTCGACGCCAGGCTGCCCGACGGGACCCGTCTGCACGCGGTACTGCCCCCGGTGGCCGTCGGCTGCACCTGCCTGTCGCTGCGGGTGGTACGGCCGCGCGCGTTCACCCTGGACGAGCTGATGGCCGCGGGGACGGTGCCGCCGGGTGGCGACCGGGTACTTCGGGCACTGCTCGACGCCCAGCTGTCCTTCCTGATCAGCGGCGGCACGGGATGCGGCAAAACAACTCTCCTGAGCGCGTTGTTGGGGCTGGTCGGCCCTGGCGAGCGGATCGTGCTCGCCGAGGACTCGGCGGAGCTGCGGCCAGACCATCCGCACGTCGTGCGACTGGAGACCAGACCCGCCAACCAGGAGGGCGCGGGCTTGGTCACGCTCGAGGACCTCGTGCGGCAGGCGCTGCGGATGCGGCCCGACCGGTTGGCGGTCGGGGAGGTTCGGGGGCCCGAGGTCGTGCATCTGCTTGCTGCCCTGAATACAGGTCACAGCGGTTGCGGGACGGTCCACGCGAACGCCGCCGCGGACGTACCGGCGCGGCTGGAGGCGCTGGGTACGGCCGCGGGGCTCGACCGGGCCGCACTGCACAGCCAGTTGGCGGCGGCGCTGTCGGTGGTCCTGCATCTCGTCCGCGACCGGGCCGGGCGGCGCCGGATCGCCGAGGTGCATGTGCTGGAGCGGGACCCCTCGGGACTGGTGGTGACGGTGCCGGCCCTGCGGTGGGGCGAAGAGGCGTTCGCGTACGAGCGGGGTTGGGAGCGGCTGCGGGGGCTGCTCCGCGTCGGCGGCGACAAGAGGCAGGGGAGTGAAGGCTCGTGACGGGGATGGGAGGGCTGGCGGTGGGCGCGGCCGGGATGTGCGTCGGGGCGGTCTGCTGGCTGCTGGGCGGGCGGTATCCGGGAGCGCGGCGGGCGGAGTTGCTGCTCGCCGGGGGCGGAGCTATGGGGACCGGGCCGCCTCCGTGGGAACGGGCGGCCGGTGAACTGCGGCGACTGCGCCGGAGGTTGCGGGCCGAGTGGTGGTCGGTGGCCGTCGGGCTGGTGGTGGCGCTGCTGGGTGCCTCCGTCGTACCGGCGCTGGTGGGCGCCGCCGGGGTGCCGCTGCTGCGCCGGGTCAGGCTGGCCGCTGAGGTGCGGCGGGCGGAGGAGCGGCGGGGCGACGAGGTGATCGCGCTGTGCGGGGCGCTCGCCGGTGAGGTGCGCGCCGGGCGGCAGCCGGGGGAGGCGCTGCTGCGGGCGGCACGCGACTCCGCCGGCCTCGGTGAGGCACAGGCGTCGGTGCTGGCGGCGGCACGGTTCGGCGGTGATGTCCCCCGGGCGCTCGCAGCGGCGGCCCGACAACCGGGTGCTGAGGGGCTGTTGGGCCTCGCGGCGTGCTGGCGGGTGGCCGTGGACCAGGGCGCCGGACTCGCGGCCGGACTGGACCGCCTCGAAGGAGCCCTGCGTGCCGACCGGGACCAGCGTGCTGACCTGCGCGCCCAGTTGGCGGGCGCCCGGTCGACGGCGGTGATGCTCGCGGGCCTGCCGGTGCTGGGGCTCGTCCTGGGCACGGCACTGGGCGCCGACCCCCTGCGCGTGCTGCTGCACACCGGCGCCGGACTGGGCTGCCTGCTGGTCGGTGGGGTGCTGGAGGGCGTGGGCCTGTGGTGGGCGCTGCGGATCGTGCGGGGAGCTGAGGCGGCATGAGGGCCGGGCGAGTGGATGACGGAGGCCGTCGCGGTACGGCTGTCGAGCGTGGCTGGAGAAGGGAGTCGGCGTGAGTGCGGAGGTTTTCCACAGGCTGGGGGTGGTGCTGGGGGTCGCGCTGACCCTCGGGTGGCTGCTGCGGTGGATCGAGACGGTACGGCGTGAACGGAGGGTGCGCCGGCGGCTGGCCCGGCTGCTCGCGCTGGAGGGGGAGCGGGAACGCGGTCTGGCGGGACGGTGGTTCGCGGCGAGGGGTGCCGTACGGCAGTGGCTGCCCGTGGCGGGTGCGGTGAGTGCCGGATGGGTGCTGGTCGGCGGCGTGGCCGGTGTCCTGGTGGGGCTGGTCGCCGGGGTCGGGCTGTGGCGGTGGCGACTGCAGCGGGCGGCCGGTGGTGCGGCGCCGGACGTCGACGGTGCCGAGGCGGCCCGGCAACTCCCTCTCGCCGCCGATCTGCTGGCCGCCTGTATCGCGGCCGGCGCCGGCCCGGTGGTCGCTGCCCAGGCGGTGGGCGAGGCGTTGGCGGGACCGGTCGGGGAGGCGCTGGCGCGGGGTGCGGCAGAGGTGCGGCTCGGCGGCGAACCGGCCGAAGCCTGGCGGAGGCTGGCGTCGATACCGGGAGCCGGCTCCCTCGCGAGGCTGCTGGAGCGGGCCGACGAGTCGGGCGTACCGGCGGCCGGGCCCGTCGCACGCCTGGCCGCGGACACCCGCGCCGACTGGGGTCGCACGGCGACGGAACGGGCCCGGCGGGCGGCCGTCATGGTCACCGCGCCGGTGGGGCTGTGCTTCCTCCCCGCGTTCATCGCGGTCGGCGTACTGCCCGTGGTGATCGGGCTGGCGGACGGGTTGCTGGGCGGGGGTGGTGGATGACGCGAGCGGTGCGCGTTCAGGAGCAGGTCATCAAGGGCGGTCAGCAACAGCAAGTCATCAACAACAAGTCATCAACAGAGCTGAAAATTACGGGAGTTGAGATGTTCACAGTGATGCGGGAACAGATGTGGGCCCTGGTGCGCAGGACGCGTACGGTGCTGGCGGTGCGGAGGGATGCCGGAATGGTGACCTCTGAATATGCTGTTGGCATTATCGCGGCAGTGGCGTTCGCCGCTGTGCTCTACAAGGTGGTGACGAGCGGGCAGGTCAGCTCGGAGTTGCAGGCCATCGTGAAGAAGGCCCTCGATGCGAAAATGTGAACGCCTGGGCCGGGACCGGGGGTTCGTGACCGCCGAGGCCGCCGTGGTGCTGCCCGCGCTGGTGCTGTTCTCGATGGCGCTGGTCTGGGCGCTGCTCGTCGCCGCCGCGCAGATCCAGTGTGTGGACGCGGCCCGGGCCGGTGCCCGGGCCGCCGCCCGGCAGGACCCGGCCGACGCGGTCGTCGCGGTGGCCCGGGGCGCGGCCCCGCGCCGGGCGGAGGTCACCGTCACCAGGGAGGGCGACCTCGTGCGTGTGCGGGTGGTGGCGCAGCCGCCGGGGCTCGGTGGCCTCACCGTCGATGTGGCGCACGAAGCGGTGGCGCTGGCGGAGGAGACGGTGGGGGTGGGCGCGTGAAGCGTTGGGGAGGCGGGTGGCCCGCCAGGCTCGCCAGAGCCGTATCCGCGCGCTCGGTCCGCTCCGACCGTGGTTCCGCGACGGTCTGGAGCGTGGGCGCCGTCGCCGTCCTGTGCGTGGTGTTCGGCGTGGTGCTCGCCATGGGACAGGCCGCAGTGGCCCGGCATCGGGCCGCCGCGGGTGCGGACCTGGCGGCGCTCGCTGCGGCGGACCACTGGACGGAGGGCGCCTCGGCGGCCTGTGCGCGGGCGGACCGGGTGGCCTCGGCCCAGGGCACCCGGCTCGTCCGGTGCGCGATGGTGGGCGAGACGTCGGACCTGACGGTGATGTCCGGACGGGGCCTGTTCGGGGCGGAGGTCAGGTCGAGAGCGGGTCCACCAGGGCCCCCTGGCGCGCTGAGACCGACCTGAGCCGGCCCCGTGCACCCGTCACTCGTACGCCTGTACGGGCGGGTGTCGGGCGAGCGCTAACCCTTCTCGTCCGGAGCCTTCTCCTCCGGCGCCCCCTGCAGCAGAACCGTCAGCAACCGCACCGCTCCCCGTTTGTGCAAGGGCTCGTTGCCGTTGCCGCACTTGGGGGACTGGATGCAGGACGGGCAGCCGGCGTCGCACTCGCAGGAGGCGATGGCCTGGCGGGTGGCCGTCAGCCAGGAGCGGGCGGTGTGGAAGGCGCGCTCCGCGAAGCCCGCGCCGCCCGGGTGGCCGTCGTACACGAAGACCGTCGGGAGGAGGGTGTCCGGGTGGAGCGGGACGGAGACGCCGCCGATGTCCCAGCGGTCGCAGGTCGCGAAGAGGGGCAGCATGCCGATCGACGCGTGTTCGGCGGCGTGCAGGGCGCCGCCGAGGATCTCCGGGTTGATGCGGGCCGCGTCGAGCTGGTCCTCGGTGACGGTCCACCACACGGCACGGGTACGCAGCGTACGCGGAGGGAGGTCGAGCTTCGTCTCGCCCAGGACCTCACCTGTGATGACGCGTCGGCGCAGGAAGGAGACGACCTGGTTGGTGACCTCGACGGAGCCGTAGCAGAGGCGCCCGTCGCCCCAGGGGATCTCAGTGTCCGTCTCCAGGACGGTGATGGACGTCGTGTCGCGGGCGACCGTCGAATACGGCGGGTTCGCCTCCTCGACCAGGGCCACCGAGTCCGCCAGGTCGAGGGAGCGGACGAGATAGGTGCGGCCCTGGTGGAGGTGGACCGCGCCCTCGTGCACGCTCGTGTGCGAGGCGCCCGCGTCGACCGTGCCGAGCAGCCGTCCCGTGCCCTCCTCGACGATCTGGACGGGGTTGCCACCACCGCCCCGGATGTCGGCCAGGTCGGCGGCCCGCTCACGGCGTGTCCAGTGCCAGGCGCTGGTGCGGCGGCGGAGCAGCTTCGCGGCCTCCAACTGCGGGAGCAGGGCCGCCGTTTCCGGTCCGAAGAGTTCCAGGTCCTCCTCGGTCAGGGGGGATTCGGCCGCCGCCGCGCACAGGTGGGGGGCCAGGACGTACGGGTTGTCCGGGTCGAGGACCGTCGACTCGACGGGCTGGTCGAACAGGGCTTCCGGGTGGTGGACGAGGAACGTGTCCAGCGGGTCGTCGCGGGCGACCAGGATCGCCAGCGCGCCCTGTCCGGCACGTCCGGCGCGGCCCGCCTGCTGCCACAGGGAGGCACGGGTGCCCGGGTAGCCGGCGATGACGACGGCGTCCAACCCCGAGACGTCGATGCCGAGTTCGAGGGCGGTGGTGGCGGCGAGGCCGAGGAGTTCGCCGGAGTGGAGGGCCTGTTCGAGGGCTCTGCGCTCCTCGGGGAGGTAGCCGCCGCGGTAGGCGGCCACGCGCCGGGCCAGCGAGCGGTCGATCTCGGCCAGCCGTTCCTGGGCGATCACCGCGATCAGCTCGGCGCCGCGCCGGGAGCGTACGAAGGCCACCGTGCGCACGCCCTGGAGGGTGAGGTCGGTCAGCAGGTCGGCCGTCTCGGCGGTGGCCGTACGGCGGACGGGCGCGCCCTTCTCGCCGTGCAGTTCGGTGAGCGGCGGTTCCCAGAGGGCGAACACCAGTTCACCGCGCGGCGAGGCGTCGTCCGCGACCTCGACCACCGGGAGGCCCGTCAGACGGCCGGCTGAGGCTGACGGCTCGGCGGAGGTGGCGGAGGCGAGCAGGAAGACGGGGGAGGCGCCGTAGCGGGCGCACAGGCGGCGCAGCCGGCGCAGGACCTGGGCGACGTGGGAGCCGAAGACACCGCGGTAGGTGTGGCACTCGTCGATGACGACGTACTTCAGCGATTTGAGGAAGGAGGCCCAGCGGGGGTGGGACGGGAGTATCCCCCGGTGGAGCATGTCCGGGTTGGTCAGGACGTAGTTCGCGTACTGGCGGACCCACTCGCGTTCCTCGACGGGAGTGTCGCCGTCGTACACGGCAGGTCGTACCGCGTTTCCCAATGGTTGTGAAAGTTTCTTCACAGAACGGCGCTGGTCGGCTGCGAGGGCTTTGGTCGGCGCGAGGTACAGGGCGGTCGCCCCGCGGCCGTTGGGAGCCTCGGAGCCGTCCAGGAGGCGCGAGAGGACCGGCACGAGGTACGCGAGCGACTTGCCCGAGGCGGTGCCTGTGGCGACGATCACGTTGTCGCCGTCCAGGGCGTGCTCGGCGGCCAGTGCCTGGTGGGCCCAGGGGTGTTCGATACCGGCGGCCTGGACGGCCGCGATCACCTCGGCGCGAATCCGGTCGGGCCAGACGGCATGGCGGCCCGCACGCGGGGGCAAGTGCTCCGTATGAGTGATGCGCGAAGCCCGGCTCGGGCCCGAGGCGAGCCGGTCCAGGATCGTCCCCGGATCGGGTCGCGACGCGGCGAAAGCCGAGGGTCGTTCGGATCGGTGATTCTTGGCCATCGGCATCGAGTGTGTCACTGGCGTGACGGACAATGGGCCCAAGGCGTCGTGCACGCCCTGCGGTAAGTGATTGAATGCCATCGCGGCTGGCGAACCAACCTGGGGACTCTGCCGAGGTGTCCCTCGGGATGACCGCTCGATAGCAAGGTGCTGGAGGATCCGTGGACCTGTCCCTGTCGACCCGTACCGTCGGCGATCGTACGGTCGTCGAGGTCGGTGGCGAAATTGACGTTTATACCGCGCCCAAGCTGCGTGAGCAGCTGGTCGAGCTGGTCAACGACGGGAGTTTTCACCTCGTCGTCGACATGGAGGGCGTCGACTTCCTCGACTCCACCGGGCTCGGCGTACTGGTCGGCGGTCTGAAGCGTGTGCGTGCCCACGAGGGCTCGCTGCGCCTGGTCTGCAACCAGGAGCGCATTCTGAAGATCTTCCGTATCACCGGTCTGACCAAGGTGTTCCCGATCCACACCTCGGTCGACGAAGCGGTGGCGGCCACCGACTGACGGCCGTTTACCGGACGCGCACGCGGTCACCCGTAGGTGCGTCCGGTGACGGAAGAAGTTAACGAGGGGGGTCCGGGTCTCGGCGACCCGACCCCCTGACCGCACGCCCGTATTCCGAGGGGGATGCATGGCCACCGTTGAACTCCGCTTCAGCGCGCTGCCCGAGCACGTCAGGACCGCCCGACTGGTGGCGGCAGCGGTGGCGCGCAGGGCCGGAGTGGACGAGGCCGTTCTCGACGAGGTGCGACTCGCCGTCGGCGAGGCCTGCTCCCGCGCCGTCGGACTGCACCAGAGCAGCGGCATCTCGGAGCCGGTGTGGGTGACGCTGGTCGAGGAGGAGAAGCTGTTCTCCATCGAGGTCGGCGACGAAGCGCCCCGCTCGGCTCCCGGTGACAACGCTCAGGGTGCCGACGGTGGCGTGGACGTGGATGCCGAGGAGGACGAGATGGGCCTCGCGGTCATCAGCGGCCTCGTCGACGACGTCGAGGTCACCTCGGGGGAGAACGGCGGATCGATCCGCATGAGCTGGCCGACCACGCCGCCGGTCACGCTCCTCCCCTGACACCCGACCCCGACCCACCCCGTACAACCTCAAGTCCGTACAACCTCAAGGGCCCTGCTGAGCAGGGCCCTTGAGGTTTTTCTGGCGGGGCTCCGGAATTAGTGAAGGTATTCACGATCCCTTCGTGAAGGTATTCACGATCGGTTGCGCGATAATTCGATCAAGCGTCAATGCGTCTGCGGCATTACGCCAAGTGGGTCAATGGATCACCCGGGGATCTTCCACGGATCTTCCGCCGATCATTTGCTGAATAGCATGGGGCGATCTATTCCGTTTCCGCGTACTGTTTTGATCAGTTTCCGGTACCTACAATCCGTCCACATCTTGAGCTCAGTCCAAGCGTCAAGGAGGACGAATGGCGGGGCTTTCTACCCCTCAGCGGTTCGATCAACCCACAACCTTCGCAGCCGCAGTACTGACCGACGACAACCGACTGATCGTGATGGTCATCGGCGTCGTGGCCCTGGCTGCGCTCGCGGTCGCCGGGGTGCTGGTGCGCCAGGTGCTCGCGGCGGGCGAGGGCACCGACAGCATGAAGGAGATCGCGAAGGCGATCCAGGAAGGCGCGAACGCCTACCTGGCACGGCAGTTGCGCACGCTCGGCGTATTCGCCGTGATCGTTTTCTTCCTGCTGATGCTGCTGCCCGCGGACGACTGGAATCAGCGCGCCGGGCGGTCGGTGTTCTTCTTGATCGGCGCCGCGTTCTCGGCGGCCACCGGTTATATCGGCATGTGGCTCGCGGTGCGCAGCAATGTGCGTGTCGCCGCCGCGGCACGGGAGGCGACTCCGGCGGAAGGCGAGCCGGAAAAGGATCTCACCGACGTCTCTCACAAAGCGATGAAGATCGCTTTCCGCACGGGCGGCGTCGTCGGCATGTTCACCGTGGGCCTCGGCCTGCTGGGCGCCTCCTGCGTCGTGCTGGTGTACGCGGCCGACGCGCCGAAGGTGCTCGAAGGCTTCGGCCTCGGCGCAGCCCTCATCGCCATGTTCATGCGTGTCGGCGGCGGCATCTTCACCAAGGCCGCCGACGTCGGCGCCGACCTGGTCGGCAAGGTCGAGAAGGGCATCCCGGAGGACGATCCGCGCAACGCCGCGACCATCGCCGACAACGTGGGCGACAACGTCGGCGACTGCGCCGGCATGGCGGCCGACCTCTTCGAGTCGTACGCCGTGACGCTCGTCGCCGCGCTGATCCTCGGCAAGGCCGCCTTCGGCGACGCCGGACTCGCCTTCCCGCTCCTGGTGCCCGCGATCGGCGTGCTCACGGCGATGATCGGCATCTTCGCGGTGGCGCCGAAGCGCTCCGACCGCAGCGGCATGAGCGCGATCAACCGCGGATTCTTCATCTCCGCTGTGATCTCCCTCGCACTCGTCGCGCTCGCGGTCTTCGTCTACCTGCCGTCGTCGTACGCCGATCTGGACGGTGTCACCGACGCGGCGATCGCCGGCAAGGGCGGCGATCCGCGGATCCTCGCGCTCCTCGCGGTGGCCATCGGTATCGTGCTGGCGGCCCTGATCCAGCAACTGACCGGCTACTTCACCGAGACCACCCGACGACCCGTACGGGACATCGGCAAGAGCTCCCTCACCGGCGCGGCCACCGTCGTCCTCGCCGGCATCTCCATCGGGCTCGAATCGGCCGTCTACACCGCCCTGTTGATCGGCCTCGGCGTGTACGGGGCGTTCCTCCTCGGCGGTACGTCCATCATGCTGGCGCTGTTCGCGGTGGCACTGGCCGGCACCGGCCTGCTCACCACGGTCGGTGTCATCGTCGCGATGGACACCTTCGGGCCGGTCTCCGACAACGCGCAGGGCATCGCCGAGATGTCCGGCGACGTCCAGGGCGCGGGCGCGCAGGTGCTCACCGACCTGGACGCCGTCGGCAACACCACCAAGGCCATCACCAAGGGCATCGCCATCGCCACCGCCGTCCTGGCCGCCTCGGCGCTCTTCGGGTCGTACCGCGACGCGATCACGACCGCGGCGCGCGAGGTGGGCGAGAAGGTCGGCGAGGGCGGGCCGATGAACCTGGTGATGGACATCTCGCAGCCCAACAACCTGGTCGGTCTGATCGCCGGCGCGGCGGTCGTCTTCCTGTTCTCCGGACTGGCGATCAGCGCGGTCTCGCGGTCGGCGGGTTCGGTCGTCTACGAGGTGCGACGGCAGTTCCGCGAGCACCCCGGGATCATGAACTACACCGAGAAACCGGAGTACGGGCGCGTCGTCGACATCTGTACCAAGGACGCGCTCCGGGAACTCGCCACACCCGGACTGCTGGCTGTCCTGGCGCCCATCGCCATCGGGTTCACGCTCGGCGTCGGCGCGCTCGGCTCGTTCCTCGCGGGTGCGATCGGCACCGGCACGCTGATGGCGGTGTTCCTCGCCAACTCCGGTGGCGCGTGGGACAACGCGAAGAAACTGGTGGAGGACGGCCACCACGGCGGCAAGGGCAGTGAGGCCCACGCGGCGACCGTCATCGGGGACACCGTCGGCGACCCGTTCAAGGACACCGCGGGCCCGGCCATCAACCCGCTGCTGAAGGTGATGAACCTGGTCGCGCTGCTCATCGCGCCCGCGATCATCAAGTTCAGCTACGGCGACGACGAGAACCTCGCCCTGCGCATCGTCATCGCCATCGTGTCGATCGCGGTGATCGTGGGCGCGGTGTACGTCTCCAAGCGGCGCGGGGTCGCCGGGGAGGACGAGGCGGAGGAGGCGGAACGGGAGGCCAAGTCGGCTGATCCCGCGGTGGTTTCGTAGCCCGGGCAGGGTCCGCGGAGCACGGTTTCGTCTCCGACGGTGTCTTACGGCCGGTCAGAACCGGCCAACGAGCGGGCGGACGACGCGTCGTGACGCGTCGTCCGCCCGCTTGACGTGGGTTGCACGCCTTTTCCGTGAGCCTTCTCTCTCTTGGTTCCCTCTTGGTGCAAATGGCTGCAATAACACACCAACTGGATGTCCGTCACGTCGATGTCGCCCAGTTGGCGTGTATGTTCCGGGGCCGAGAGCCATGGAAGGGACCAATCCGGTGAACAAGAAGCTCGCGGTCGCACTGTCCGGCGGTGCGGTACTGGTACTGGCGCTGTCGGGATGCAGCGGCGACGAAGGCAACGAGAAGCTGGATGCCTGGGCCAAGCAGGTGTGCGACGCGGTGAAACCGCAGGCGCAGAAGATCGAGGCCGCCAACTCCGCGATCCAGAAGGAGACCTCCGACAACAGCACACCGGCGGCCGTCCAGAAGACCGACGCACAGGCCTTCCAGGACATGGCGGACGCCTACAAGGCGATCGGTACGGCCGTGAACACCGCGGGCGCCCCGAACGTCGACGACGGCGAGACGAAGAAGACGAACGCCGTCAAGGAACTCAACGACATCGCGGCGTCCTACGCGGGCCTGAAGAAGCAGGTGGACGGACTCGACATCAAGAACCAGGCGAAGTTCGCCGACGGTCTCAAGGGTGTCGCCACGCAGCTGGACAAGCTCAGCCAGAGCGGGAACGACGCCCTGAAGGCTCTGGAAGAGGGCGACGTCGGCAAGTCGATGGCCGAGCAGGAGAGCTGCAAGTCGACCCCGGTGTCGCCTGCGGCCTCCACGACGTCCGGCTGATCGCTCCGGCAGGCCCTGCCGCGTCGCGGCGGGAGTTTTCCACAGGCGTACGGGGTGTCCGCGCGCGTCTGTCCACAGGCGGGCGCGGTGGAGCGGCAGGACGGACACAATGGGGGGCGTGAGTAACGCCAGCCTGCACGCCCTGCCCTCCGCCGACCGCCCCGATGCCGCCGGGCGCCTCCGGGACGCCCTTCTGGCCGCCGACTTCACCGCCGACGGGCTGCTCGACCTGCTCGGCGCGCCCGCGTACGCCGCCCTGGCGCGCAGCGAGACCGTGCCCGCGCTCCGGGCGACCCGTGGCGACACGCCGCTTGAACTGCTCGTACGGCTGTTCCTGTTGCAGCAAGCCGTGCCCCACGCGCGTGTGGCGGGCGTGCTGCCCGTCGACGACTGTCTGGCGAGCGGGTGGCTGGTGTCCGGGGACGCCGGTCAGGTGGCCGCCGCCGTCGACGTACGGCCGTACGGCGGGCCGGGCGGCGAGGACTGGTTCATCGTGTCCGACCTGGGGTGCGCGGTCGGCGGAGCCGGTGGCATCGGCAGTCACCACGAGGGTGTTGTCCTGGGGGTGGGCGGGGCCTCCACGACCCTCGCCGGTATCACCGTCCGTACGCCGGTCGGCTCCGCGCTCGACCTCGGCACCGGCTCCGGGATCCAGGCGCTGCACGCCGCCCAGCACGCCACGCGCGTGACGGCGACCGACCTCAACCCCCGTGCCCTGCACATCACCGCGCTGACGCTCGCACTGTCCGGCGCCCCTGCGGCAGACCTGCGCGAGGGCTCGCTCTTCGAACCGGTCCGGGCGGACGAGACGTACGACCTGATCGTCTCCAACCCGCCGTTCGTGATCTCGCCGGGCGCGCGGCTCACGTACCGGGACGGCGGGATGGGCGGGGACGATCTGTGCCGCACGCTCGTTCAGGAGGCGGGGGAGCGGTTGCGTGAGGGCGGGTTCGCACAGTTCCTCGCCAACTGGCAGCACGTGGAAGGGGAGGACTGGCAGGACAGACTCAGGTCCTGGGTGCCGCGCGGGTGCGATGCCTGGATCGTGCAGCGCGAGGTGCAGGACGTCACGCAGTACGCCGAACTGTGGCTGCGCGACGCCGGCGACCACCGCTCCGACCCGGCGGAGTACCGGGCGCGGTACGACGCCTGGCTGGACGAGTTCGAGACGCGCAAGGTGAAGTCCGTCGGGTTCGGCTGGATCACCCTGCGGAGAACGGGGGCTGCCGCGCCTTCGATCACCGTGGAGGAGTGGCCGCATCCCGTCGAACAGCCGCTCGGGGACACGGTTCGCGCGCACTTCGAGCGGTTGGACTACCTGCGTGCGCACGACGACGCCGCCCTGCTCGCCGCGCACTTCAGGCTGGCGGACGAGGTCGTGCAGGAGCAGGTCGGGCTGCCCGGCGCCGAGGACCCCGAACACGTGGTGCTGCGCCAGAACCGCGGGATGCGCCGCGCCACCAAGGTGGACACGGTCGGCGCGGGCTTCGCAGGCGTGTGCGACGGCACAATGAGCGCCGGGCGGATTCTGGACGCCATCGCCCAACTGGTCGGCGAGGACCCGGTGTCGCTGCGGGACCGCACGCCCGCGCAGATCCGGTTGCTGGTGGAGCAGGGCTTCCTGGAGCCGTCGAGCCAGTGAGCGTGTGCTCGGGTGTGGTGCCGTGGGGCCCTGTACTGCCGGTTCCGTCGCCGTGAGGCTGTCGTCTACGCCGTGGCGTCCATGGTGGAGGGGGGCTCCGCGGCCGATACGGGTACGGCAGGTCGCGTACGCATCCGCCGTACGGCAGTGGGAGGTGCAGGGGCGGCGCGCGGGGCGTGGGGAGGCGTGCGGGTGGCGTGGGCCGACCGCTTGCGGCGCCTGTGCCGTCGTACCGAGCGTGTCGGTGGCGAGGTTCGGGCGGCATATTCACGCCGACTTGGGCGGCCGGTCCGGGGCGGGCCGCCCAAGTCGGCTGTGAGATTCACGGGAGTCGCTCGCGACGGAACGTGGTCGGCGGGCCCGTTCGTACGAGGGCTGCGAGGCTGGCCGGCGGGTCCTCACCGGGACGCGCGTCCGCTGTCCGCCCGGCGTTCACCTCGGGTTCGCGCGGACGCTTCCCGGACGTGCCAGCCTCCCGGGTCCGGGGACTCCCGGGCGGTAGGAAAGGGGCGCACAGGGGTATGGAGAGCGGACCGGCGATCTTCGTGGGAGTGGTGTTCGCCCTGTTCGGAGGCGGGCTGCTGGTGTGGACCGCGGCCCGGGTGCGGCACCGGGCGCCGGTCGCCCATGGTGTGAACCCCGTCGCATCGGCGGCCCTCGCGAGCGTCGCCGCGCTGGTCGCCCTCGGGGTCGGCGTATGGTGCCTGACCCGTGTGTGAGGTGGGCGAGAGGCGTATGAGCGGCGCATACGGCGTGGCCGCGCAGGTATCCGGTAGGTCACCCTCCGAATAAGCTCGAAGGGGCAGGTCGACACTCCGGGCGGCAGGAATGGCGGTAGTCGGGTTACCGTTCGAGTGGCCGTTGCGGGCTTTTCCCGTTTGACACGGGGGCGGGATGTACCGTCACACTCCGCAGCGTCAGCATGACCCGACCCCGGGAACAAGGCCGGGGGAGACCCCCAGTGTCGACCGGAGAGAAGAGCGAAGTTGTCCCCGACCAGCGAGACCGCAAAGGGCGGCCGCCGACTCGTCATCGTCGAGTCCCCTGCCAAGGCGAAGACGATCAAGGGCTATCTCGGCCCCGGATACGTCGTCGAGGCGAGCGTCGGGCACATCCGCGACCTCCCCAACGGCGCCGCCGAGGTACCCGAGCAGTACACCGGTGAGGTGCGCCGCCTGGGCGTGGACGTCGAAAACGACTTCCAGCCGATCTACGTGGTCAACGCGGACAAGAAGGCCCAGGTCAAGAAGCTCAAGGACCTGCTGAAGGACTCCGACGAACTCTTCCTCGCCACCGATGAGGACCGCGAGGGCGAGGCCATCGCGTGGCATCTCCAGGAAGTTCTGAAGCCCAAGGTCCCGGTCAAGCGGATGGTCTTCCACGAGATCACCAAGGCCGCGATCCAGGCCGCCGTGGCCAACCCGCGCGAGCTGAACCAGAAGCTGGTCGACGCCCAGGAGACCCGCCGCATCCTCGACCGTCTCTACGGCTACGAGGTCTCGCCGGTCCTGTGGAAGAAGGTCATGCCGAAGCTGTCGGCGGGCCGTGTCCAGTCGGTCGCGACGCGACTTGTGGTGGAGCGGGAACGCGAGCGCATCGCTTTCCGTTCTGCTGAGTACTGGGACCTGACGGGAACCTTCGCGACCGGCCGCGCGGGGGACTCGTCGGACCCGTCGTCGCTGGTCGCCCGCCTCGCGGCCGTCGACGGCAGGCGAGTCGCGCAGGGCCGCGACTTCGACTCCCTGGGACAACTGAAGAGCGCGAACACCCTCCACCTCGACGAGGCGAACGCCCGCGCCCTGGCCGCCGCCCTGGCGGACACCAGCTTCGCCGTCCGCTCGGTCGAGTCGAAGCCGTACCGCCGCTCGCCGTACGCCCCGTTCCGTACGACGACGCTCCAGCAGGAGGCCGCCCGCAAGCTCGGCTTCGGTGCGAAGGCGACCATGCAGGTGGCGCAGAAGCTGTACGAGAACGGCTTCATCACCTATATGCGTACGGACTCCACGACCCTGTCGGAGACGGCGGTCAACGCCGCCCGTGCCCAGGTCACCCAGCTGTACGGCGCCGACTACCTACCTGCGTCCCCGCGGGTGTACGCCGGGAAGGTCAAGAACGCCCAGGAGGCGCACGAGGCGATCCGCCCGTCGGGTGATCGTTTCCGCACCCCGGCGGAGACGAGCCTGACCGGCGACCAGTTCCGGCTCTACGAACTGATCTGGAAGCGCACGGTCGCCTCCCAGATGAAGGACGCGGTCGGCAACTCGGTCACCGTGAAGATCGCGGGCACGTCCGCCGACGGCCGGGACGCCGAGTTCAGCGCCTCCGGCAAGACGATCACCTTCCACGGCTTCCTGAAGGCGTACGTCGAGGGCGCCGACGACCCGAACGCCGAGCTGGACGACCGCGAGAGCCGCCTGCCCCAGGTGAACGAGGGCGACGCCCTGTCCGCCGACGAGATCACGGTCGACGGGCACGCCACCAAGCCCCCGGCCCGCTACACCGAGGCGTCGCTGGTCAAGGAGCTCGAAGAGCGCGAGATCGGCCGCCCGTCGACGTACGCGTCGATCATCGGGACCATCCTCGACCGCGGTTACGTCTTCAAGAAGGGCACGGCCCTGGTGCCGTCCTTCCTGTCCTTCGCCGTCGTCAACCTCCTGGAGAAGCACTTCGGGCGGCTCGTCGACTACGACTTCACCGCCCGGATGGAGGACGACCTCGACCGCATCGCCCGCGGCGAGGCCCAGTCCGTGCCGTGGCTGAGGCGCTTCTACTTCGGTGTGGGCACCGATGGCGCTCCCGTTCCCGCCGTCGGCGGCGCGGCCGAGGCGGGCAACGGCGACGGGGACCACCTCGGCGGTCTCAAGGAGCTGGTGACCGACCTGGGCGCGATCGACGCCCGCGAGGTGTCGTCGTTCCCGGTGGGCAACGACATCGTGCTGCGCGTCGGGCGCTACGGCCCGTACATCGAGCGCGGCGAGAAGGACTCCGAGAACCACCAGCGCGCTGACGTGCAGGAGGACCTCGCTCCCGACGAGCTGTCCGTCGAACTGGCGGAGGAACTGCTCGCCAAGCCGAGCGGCGACTTCGAGCTGGGCGCCGACCCCGAGTCCGGCCACCAGATCATCGCCAGGGACGGCCGCTACGGCCCGTACGTCACCGAGGTGCTCCCCGAGGGCACCCCGAAGACCGGCAAGAACGCCGTCAAGCCGCGTACGGCCTCGCTGTTCAAGTCGATGTCACTGGACACGGTGACGCTGGCGGACGCGCTCAAGCTGATGTCCCTGCCCCGGGTCGTCGGCAAGGACGCGGAGGGCGTGGAGATCACCGCGCAGAACGGGCGCTACGGGCCCTACCTCAAGAAGGGCACGGACTCGCGGTCCCTGCAGACCGAGGACCAGCTCTTCACGATCACCCTCGAAGAGTCGCTGGAGATCTACTCCCAGCCCAAGCTGCGTGGCCGGGCCGCCGCCAAGCCGCCGCTGAAGGAGCTGGGCACCGACCCGGTCAGCGGACAGCCGGTGGTCGTCAAGGACGGCCGCTTCGGGCCGTACGTGACCGACGGCGAGAGCAACGCGACCCTGCGCTCCGGCGACAGCGTCGAGGAGATCACCCCGGAGCGCGGCTACGAGCTGCTCGCCGAGAAGCGTGCCAAGTCGCCGGTCAAGAAGACCGCGAAGAAGGCTCCGGCGAAGAAGGCCCCCGCCAAGAAGGCCGCTACGACGAAGACCGCCGCCGCCAAGAAGACGACGGCCGCCAAGACGACCACCGCGAAGAAGACGGCCGCCAAAAAGGCTCCGGCCAAGAAGGCGACCGCTGCGAGGGCCACGGCCGAGGAGTGAATCCGAGTGGGACCGTCGGCCGCTGAGGAGCGCCGGCGAATGGTCGCGACCGGTCTCGGTGAGTGATCTTCGCTTCGTCTTCGCGCCGGCTTCGTGAAACGACCGCCCCGGCACCATCAGGTGTCGGGGCGGTCGTACGTCCGGACGGCCACTTCGAGCTGTCGGTGGCTGCCGATAGGCTGAAAGCATGACGCCAGCAGAGCAGCCAACGGCCATCCCCCAGGCCCCCGACGACGCGTTGGTCGCGGACTCCCGCGAACGCGCCGTTCGCGCCCTGCTGCGCCAGCCCCAGTTGAAGAGGCTGTGGAGCGCGCAGCTGGTGGGCGGTGTCGGTGACGCTCTCGCGCTGCTGGTCCTGGTCGTGCTCGTCCTGCAGGCGGCCGTTGCCGAGGGCTCGTTCGGCGGCGGCTACCGGGGTGTGGCGCTCGCCGTGACGGCGGTCTTCGGGGCACGCGTTCTGGCCACACTGCTCTTCGGTGCCGTCCTGCTCGGCCCGCTCACGTCGCTCACCTCGCGAGAGGGCCCGCTCGACCGCCGCTGGACCATGGTCGGCGCCGACGGGCTGCGCACCATACTCATGATCATCGCGCCTCTGTGGATCGACTGGACGCCGGAGAACGCCCTCGCCGTCCTCCTGGTCACCGCCTTCGTGACCGGCGTCGCCGAGCGCTTCTGGACGGTGTGCCGGGAGAGCGCGGCGCCCGCGCTGCTGCCCACGCCTCCCCCGGAGGGGGCCACGGTCCGTCCGCTGCCGGACCACATGGACGCCCTGCGGCGCCTGTCCCTGCGTACGACCTTCGTCGCGGTGCCGCTCGCGGGCGCCGCGCTCGTCGTCGCCGGGCTCGTCAACAACCTGCTGGGCACCGGGATCGACTGGTTCGACCGGCACCAGGCGGCCTTCGGGTCGTATGTCGCGGCCGGACTGTTCGCCGCCTCGCTGTCCGTGCTCACCGCCCTGGAACTGCCCGCCGTACGCACCCCGCGCGCGCGGTCACCGCTCGAAGGCCTGCGCCGCCCCAAGTCAGGCACAGCCGCCGACACGGGCCGTACGGGCGCGATCCCGCTGCTCGTACTTGCCTGCGCGGCCGTCTCCGGCGCGGTCGCGGCAGCCGTCTCCGTGGCCGTCCTGCACGCCAAGGACCTGGGCGGCGGCCCGGTGACGTTCGGGCTGCTGGTCCTCGTGCTGACCGGCGGCACGGTCGTCGGCATCCGTACGGCACCGAAGGTGCTGGTGGCGCTGTCGCGGCGCCGGCTGCTCGCACTGGCCGTCGCCTTCACCGGGGTCGCGCTGCTCGCCGCCGGGCTGGTCCCGGACGTGACGACGGTGCTGCTGATCGTCGGGCTCGCCGGTATCGGCGCGGGAGTCGCCGCCAACACCGGGCACACGCTGCTCGACCAGGAGACCGAGGACCAGCGGCGGACACGGCTGACCGAGCACCTCCACGCGGTCGTACGGGTGTCCGTGGCGCTGGCCGCGCTGATCGCCCCCCTGGTGGCGGCCCTCATCGGCCCGCACCGCCTGGAGAGCGGCAAGTTCGTGTTCGCGCACGGCGGCGCGGCGTTCACGCTGATGCTGGTGGGCGCGCTGCTGCTGCCGGTGGCCGCGCTGGTCCTCGCCAAGGCCGACGACCGTTCCGGCGTACCCCTGCGGCACGACCTGCGGGACGCGCTGCGCGGCGGCGACGACCCTGTGCAGGCACTCGCTTCGACCGGCTTCTTCATCGCCCTGGAGGGCGGCGACGGGGCCGGCAAGTCCACGCAGGCGAAGGCGCTCGCCGAGTGGATAAGGGCCAAGGGCCACGAGGTCGTGGTCACGCGCGAACCGGGGGCGACCCCGGTGGGCAAGCGGCTGCGGTCGATCCTGCTGGACGTGTCGAGCGCCGGTCTGTCGCACCGCGCGGAGGCGCTGCTCTACGCGGCGGACCGCGCGGAGCACGTCGACACGGTCGTACGGCCGGCCCTGGAGCGCGGCGCGGTCGTCATCTCCGACCGGTACATCGACTCGTCGGTGGCCTATCAGGGCGCCGGCCGGGACCTCTCCCCGACGGAGATCGCGCGCATCTCACGCTGGGCGACCGACGGCCTGGTCCCGCATCTGACCGTCCTGCTGGACGTCTCCCCGGAGGCCGCCCGCGAGCGGTTCACGGAGGCGCCGGACCGGCTGGAGTCGGAGCCGGCCGAGTTCCACGAGCGCGTACGGTCCGGTTTCCTCACGCTGGCCGCCGCCGACGCGGGCCGCTATCTGGTCGTGGACGCGGCGCAGGAGCCCGAGGCCGTCACGACGGTCGTCCGCCACCGGCTCGACCTGATGCTCCCCCTCTCCGAGGCCGAGGTGAAGGCCCAGGAGGAGGCCCGCAAGGCGGCGGAGGCGGAGGCCAGGCGCAAGGCGGAGGAAGAGGCCGCGCGCAAGGCCGAGGAGGAGCGCGTCGAGCGCGAGCGCCAGGAGACGCTGGCCCGGCTGCGCGCCGAGGAGGAGGAGCGCAAGCGTCGCGAGCTGGAGGAGGCGCAGCGCCGCGAGGCCGAACGCCAGGCTGAGGAGGCCCGGCAGCGGGCCGAGGACGCGCGCCGCCGCGCCGAGGAGGAGCGGGTACGGCTGCTCGCGGAGGAGAAGTCCCGCGCCGAGGCCGAGGCCCGCCGCAAGGCCGACGAGGACCGCAGGCGCAGGCAGGCCGAGGAGGAGGCGCGGCTGCACGCTGAGGCGGAGGAACGGCGCCTGGAGAAGCAGCGGAAGGCCGAGGAGGCGCTGGTCCGGGCGGAGGCGGAGCGGCGGCGACTCGCGGAGGCTGCGGCTGCCGCTGCTGCGACGGCCGCCGCGGCTTCGGCTGCCGTTGCTTCTGCGACTTCTGCGGCGGCGGCTTCTGCGGTTGATGCGGGGGGAGAGGGTTCGGGTACGGGCTCAGGTGGGGCTGGGGCTGGGGCTGGCGTTGCGGGATTCGGTGCGGTGGGGGCCGGTCGGTCCGGCGGTTCCGATTCCGAGGTGACGGCCAAGTTCCAGAAGCCGCCGGTTCCTTCGGGGGCGGCGGACGAGACGACTGTGCTGCGCCCTGTGGTGCCGGGTGCGGCGGACGAGACCGCGGTGTTGCCGTCGGTTCCTCCGGGGGCCGCCGACGAGACGGCCGTGCTGCCGCCCGTGGTGCCGGGTGCGGTCGATGAGACCGCGGTGCTGCCTGCCGTACGGGAGGACGGCGCGGGTCGGCGGGACGGTGCGCCCGTGGATCGCGTGCCGCCGGGGTTCTTCCGGGACGAGCGTGCGGACGGGCAGTCCGGGGCCGGCGAGGATCGCACGCGGGAACTGCCCCAGCTCGACACCGATGGCACCCCGCGTCGGCGCCCGCGCTCCGACTGGGCGGAGGAGACTCCGCTGGACGACCTGCCGACGCTGGCCGACGAACTGTTCGGGGCACACGCGGACGACGACCGGGACGAGGGGCGGGGCCGGGGCGGGCGGCGCCGCTGAGGCGGTGCCGTTGCCGGCGGGAGCCAGTTGTCACTCGGAGCCCGTTGCCGGTGGGATCCGTTGCCGGTGGGATCCGTTGTCAGTGGGGACCCGCACAATGGACTTCGCGAGGCAAGCCGTGACGAAACGGCTTGACGGAGTGGCGTGACAAAGCGGCTTGACGAAGCGGCATGACCGACAAGGTCTGATGGAAGGGCGGTGCTCCCATGCCGGTGTGGGACGACCTGGTGGGTCAGGAGAAGGTGAGCGCGCAGTTGGAGGCCGCCGCGCGGGATGCCGACGCCCTGGTCACCGCCGTCGCCGCGAGAGAGCCCCAGCCCGAGGCGTCGAAGATGACGCACGCCTGGCTCTTCACCGGCCCGCCCGGCTCCGGCCGGTCCACAGCGGCCCGCGCCTTCGCCGCCGCCCTGCAGTGCGTGAGCCCCGACCGTGCCCTCGGCGGAGTCCCCGGCTGCGGGTTCTGCGACGGCTGTCACACCAGTCTGACGGGCACGCACGCCGACGTGGACATCGTCCGTACGGACCAGCTCTCCATCGGCGTCAAGGAGACCCGCGCCCTGGTCCGGCGCGCCCAGCTCTCACCGGCTGTCGGACGCTGGCAGGTCATCGTCCTGGAGGACGCGGACCGCCTCACGGAGGGCGCGGGCAACGTCCTGCTCAAGGCCATCGAGGAGCCCGCGCCGCGCACGGTGTGGCTGCTTTGCGCCCCGTCCATCGAGGACGTGCTGCCCACGATCCGCTCCCGCTGCCGTCTCCTCACCCTGCGTACCCCGCCGGTGGAAGCGGTCGCCGACATCCTCGTCCGCCGGGACGGTATCGAGCCGAACGTCGCACACACCGTGGCCAGAGCCACCCAGGGCCACATCGGCCGCGCCCGTCGGCTCGCCACGGACGCGCGGGCCCGGGAGCGCCGGGCCGCCGTCCTCAGGCTGCCGCTCCGCGTCGAGGACGTCGGCGGCTGTCTGAAGGCGGCCCAGGAGCTGATCGACTCGGCATCGGAGGACGCCAAGCAGCTCGCCGAGGAGGTCGACGTGAAGGAGACGGAGGAGTTGAAGCAGGCGATGGGCGCGGCCCAGGGCGGCCGGATGCCGCGCGGCACGGCGGGCGTGATGAAGGAGCTGGAGGACCGTCAGAAGCGCCGGAGAACGCGTACACAGCGCGATACCCTCGACCTGGCCCTCATCGACCTCACCGGCTTCTACCGAGACGTTCTCGCCCTCCAGTTCGGCTCCCGTCTGGCGATCGCCAACGCGGAGGCCGAGGACACCCTGGAGCGCCTGGCCCGCGCCGGCTCACCCGAGTCGACCCTCCGCCGCATCGACGCGATCGCCGCGTGCCGCGAGGCCCTGGACCGCAACGTGGCACCGCTGCTGGCGGTGGAGGCGATGACGCTTGCGCTGAGAGCGGGCTGACAGTCGGCACCGGCAACTCATTGCTTGTCACTGGTGACTGGTGCCTGCTGCCTGGTGGCTCATCCCGCGCAACTCGTATCTCGTAACCCGTAACTCGTACGAGTCATGTTGTGGACGGATAGTATTCGAATGGTTTCACGGGGTTACGCTCGCTGAATGCATATGAGGCGCACACCTCGCCAGACCTGGACATTGCTCGCTGTCGCCGCGCTGCTCGTCTCCGCCTGTTCCACGGGGAGTTCGACGAGTGCGGCGAGTTCGTCGGTGACGCCGACCGGCCTCGCGTCGTACTACGCGCAGAAGCTGAGCTGGCGGTCGTGCGGTGTGCCCGGTTTCCAGTGCGCCACGATGAAGGCACCCCTCGACTACGCGGCTCCGGCCGAAGGTGACGTCAGGCTGGCCGTCTCCCGCAAGAAGGCCACGGGGGCGGGCAAGCCGCTCGGCTCGCTGCTGGTGAACCCGGGCGGGCCGGGCGGTTCGGCGGTCGGCTACCTGCAGGCGTACGCCGGGATCGGCTACCCGGCCGAGATCCGCGCGCGCTACGACATGGTCGCGGTCGACCCGCGCGGGGTGGCACGCAGTGAGCCGGTCGAGTGCCTCGACGGGCGCGAGATGGACGCGTACACGCAGACGGACACGACTCCCGACAACGAACGGGAGACCGACGAACTGGTCGGCGCGTACAAGGAGTTCGCCGAGGGCTGCGGCAGCGGTTCGGCCGACCTTCTGCGGCACGTGTCCACGGTGGAGGCTGCCCGGGACATGGACATCCTGCGGGCGGTGATGGGCGACCGGCGGCTGACGTACGTCGGGGCGTCTTACGGAACGTTCCTCGGGGCGACGTACGCGGGGCTCTTCCCGGACCGCGTGGGCCGACTGGTCCTGGACGGCGCGATGGACCCCTCCCTGCCCGCGCGACGGCTGAACCTCGACCAGACGGCCGGCTTCGAGACGGCGTTCGACGCGTTCGCGAAGGACTGCGTACGGCAGCGGGACTGCCCGCTGGGTACGGAGGAGGGGAAGATCGGCACGAACCTGAAGGCGTTCTTCGACCGCCTCGACACGTCGCCGATTCCGGCGGGTGACGCGGACGGCCGCAAGCTGGGCGAGGCCCTCGCCACGACCGGCGTGATCGCCGCGATGTACGACGAGAGCACCTGGCCACAACTGCGCGAGTCGCTGACGTCGGCGATGCGGGACAAGGACGGCGCGGGCCTGCTGCTTCTCTCCGACAGCTACTACGAGCGTGACGCCGACGGCCGCTACTCGAACCTGATGTTCGCCAACGCGGCCGTGAACTGCCTCGACCTCCCGGCGGCGTACGCCACCCCCGACCAGGTGCGCGATGCGCTGCCGTCCTTCGAGAAGGCGTCCCCCGTCTTCGGCGAGGTCATGGCCTGGGCCTCCCTGAGCTGCGCGTACTGGCCGGTCCGGCCGACCGGCGAGCCGCACCGCATCGAGGCGAAGGGCGCGGCTCCGATCGTGGTCGTCGGCACGACCCGCGACCCGGCGACCCCGTACCGCTGGGCCCAGTCCCTCTCCCGCCAACTCTCCTCGGCCCGCCTCCTGACGTACGAGGGTGACGGTCACACGGCGTACGGGCGGGGCAGCGACTGCATCGACGACGCGATCGACACGTATCTGCTCCGGGGGACCCCTCCGGCGGAGGGGAAGCGGTGCTCGTAACGGCGGGGCGAGCGCCGGTTGGGAGGCCTCTGGGGGTGTGCGGAGCACCCCCGGAAACTGTGTAGACTTGCCGACGTTGCTGACCGCACCATGGTGTGGACAGCGCGCCGCCTTAGCTCAGCTGGCCAGAGCAACGCACTCGTAATGCGTAGGTCTCGGGTTCGAATCCCGAAGGCGGCTCCGGAAAACCCCAGGACTCACTCGCCGTGACCTGGGGTTTTTCCTTTTACTTGACCCGTCGGCGGCGCTGAGCGCGTGCTGCCCTGCGGTCCCTGGTCTCAGTTGTGGTCTCAGTGAGGGGTTCCGGCGCGGGTTCGGGCGCGGGCATGAAGTGGTCTCCCATGCGGCGCATCGCGTCTTTGGAGAGGTGGGATCGGCCCTTGACGTACCGCTTGGTCTGGCTGATCTGGGTGTGTCGCAGGATCTCCATGATCGTGGGCATGTCGACCCCGAGTTCGTTGAGGATCGTGCCGGCGGTGTGGCGGCTTCCGTCGTAGAGGCGACGGTCGGTAATGCCTGCCTCCTGAAGTAGTTCCTTGAACTCCTCCCAGTCGGCTCGGGGGTCGAGGGGACGGCCGTCCGGCCGTGTGAAGAGCGCGTTGTACTCCTGCCACTCGTCTCCGGCGACGGCGCGCATCTCCTCTTGCTGCTTCTTGTGCTCGTGCAGGTAGGGGACGAACGGCGGTGGGATCGGAACGGGGTTCGTGCTCTTTTTGGTCTTGGGTCGGGTGAAGACCAGTCCGCCGCCCTTTCGTTCGGGGCAGGCAGTGGCGTGCCGCCGGCAGTCCTTCGGGCACGGCTTGGGGCAACCGCGCGTGTAGTTCTTGTGCGTCCGACAGTCCGGCGGGCACGGGTCGAATCGGTGGAGACGTTCGCCGCACGCGAGGGCGTCCGCGCATCCGTGGCGCCAGGTGAGGCGCTGAAGCTGCCACTGGGGATTGAACAGTTCGGCGTCGAAGTCGACGTAGGCCCACCGGAGTCCCAGGGTCTCCCCCTGCCGGAAACCCATCCCGACGCCCACGCACCACCGCATGAAGGTGGGCCGCTTGGCGGCGGCTTGCAGGAACGCCTTTGCCTGCTCGGTCGTGAACGGGTTCGCCTCTGTCTCGTCGACCGTGGGCGGGTCCACGAGGGTGGCCACGTTCTCGCCGATGATCCGGCGGCGGTGCGCGATTTTCAGGGCGCGGGAGAGGATGCGGTGGACCTTGACCACGTGAGAGGGCGCGTGGCCGTTGTCGAGCATCACGCGGTACATCCGTTCCAGGTGCTCCGGGGCGAGCTTGTCCAGGCGGTGCTTGCCGACGCCGGGGACGATGTCATTTCGGGTCTTCGACCAGTAGTCATCCAGGGAACGGGGCTTGAGCTTCAGGCTCGCGATGTCCGTGAGGTACGTGGTCATCCACTGCTCTACGGTCGGCTTGCGGCCCGCCTTGGGGGCGCGTCCCTTGTCCCGGAGATTCTCCAACTCGCGTACCTTGCGGCGCACTTCAGGCTCGGTGCGGGCCCTGCGGTGGCGGCGGTCGGGGCTTCCGTCGTCCTTGACGCCCATCGTCACGCGGCCGTGCCACCAACCGTCGTTGCCCTCGTAGACGGACGACTCCATGTTCGGATTGCGGGGGCTCATGTGTTCCTCCATGCGAGAGGCGGCCCCGGACCGGTGTCCGGGGCCGCCTCGTTCGAGCGTTGGTCGGTTGGGTCAGTGAGTTGTCGGTTCGAGGCCGTTCACGTAGGCCTCAAGGTCGCTCCGACGGATGCGGCGGGAGCGGCCCCGCTTGACGTACTTCAGGAGTCCCTCGGCCATCAGCTCGTAGATGGTGGAGCGGCCGTACGAGAGCACCTTGGCGGCGGCTTCAGGGGTGTAGAGCAGTTGATCGGCGGGTGGGAGCGCGGTGCTCATCTGGCCTTGTCTCCTCTGAGGGTCTCGGGGTGTCTCTCAGAAGTCCGCTACATGCGCTTCGCCGCTACATCGCAGGTCAGCGGTGTGTTTCGCGTAGCGGAGGGGTGGGGTGTAGCGGCTACGGCGTGCTGCGGCCCCGGGGTGGTCAGGGTGTGCAGGGTCCGCAGCACGGGCGTGTGTAGCCGCTACACGGGGTGGTTCGCGCTACGCCGATGTGGCCTCTGAACTGGGCTGTAGCGGCTGAAGCGGGAGTAGCGGACTTTCCGGGGCGCCCGTCTGAGGGGGCGGGCAGTAGCGCGTCCAGGCGTCGTGCAGGTCGACGCTGAAATAGCCCTTGAGGATGCCGCCGCTGGTGCGCATGTTCCGGGATGCGACGGGGTCGCCGTCTGCGGTGACGTACTCCCCGAGCATCCGGGACAGGCGCCGGTTGTCGAGGGGCTTGCCGTTGAGGTCGGCCCACGGGGCGTCGTCGAGGGCGTTGAGGCGGTCGAGGATGGCGACGGTGGGCAAGCGGTCGATGCCCACCATGACGTGGTCGCGCAGGTCGGTGAGCAGCCGCACCCCAAGACTGCCCTTGTCGTTGGCCTGCGAGGCCTTGACCAGGGCCACGCACGCTTCGCGGGCACGCTTGGGCCAGTCGCCCCCGGCGGCGTCCGCGATAGCGAGCAGGGGTTCCCAGACGTCGGCGGGGCGGTCGGTGACGCCCTCGGGCATCTCGGGCCAGGCGCCCATGACCCATCCACGCGCCTGCTCGGCCCATGCGGCGAGTCGGTCCCGCAGGGCCATGCCTTCCTTCTCGTGCAGGCGGGCCCGGAAGGGTTCGATCGTCTCGTTCCGGGCGCGGCGGCGCATGCGGATGATGACGGAGCGGGTCAGGATCGTGTCGGGCAGGGAGCCGAGTCCGGCGACCGCGACGGCGGTGTAGGACGGGAACGGAGTCACGGTCTGACTGTCACCCACGCACCGGTAGGTGACCCCGGTACGGCGGTGACCTGCGTTCAGGAACCCCCGTAGTTCCTCGTTGTCGCCCGCCTTCGGGCCGAACACGGTGTCGATCTCGTCGAAGAGGATCGTGGGCCGTCCGTCGGGACCGGACACCGCGCGGAAGAGCGCCGGCGCGGACGCGTTCACCGCGACCATGGGGCGCGGCACGAGGGTTTCCACGATCTCCAACGCGCGCGACTTGCCCGACCCCGGCTCGGGGGAGAGGAACGCAAGACGCGGTGTGGAGTCGAAGCAGTCGAGCAGGTGGGCGTGCGCGTCCCACAGGGCGACGGCGACGTAGGCGGCTTCGGTGGGGAAGATGTTGAAACGGCGGTGGAAGGCTTCCACCTCGTTGAGCAGTGCGGCCCCGTCGATGGTGGGCGGGGTGGGGGTCGACTTGGTCATGCGGCGGCCCTTCCTTCCGTGGTGGTGCGGAGCGGGCAGGTGTCGCGGTGCGCGGTGTGGTCGTCGATCAGGGCGAGCACGCGGGGGTGTCCTACGGCGCTGCGGTCACGGCCGCACTCGCACCGTGAGGTGGCGGTCGGGGTGGCCCTGCCCGGCGCGCAGATGTGGAGCCATGCGACGGGGTAACGGCCGTCGCCACGCGGCGAGTTCGGGAGAACGGCAATGGGGACGCCTTCGGCGACGCCCTTGGGTTCGCCCTCGGCTGTTCGTGGTGCGGCCGGTTCGGCGGGCTTCGGCCCGGCGGCGCCGGGTTGGCCTTCCAAGGGATTGCGGGGTGGGGCGCTCATGCCGCGTCCCGGGGGCGGGCTTTGCGGATGGAGCTGTTCAGGGCGCTGCGGATCGTGGCGCGGCACTCCGCAGCGGTGAGGCCGTGGGCTTCTCCGGCCGCTTGGAAGGCGTCTTCTGCCACGTGCCGGGGGAGGTCGCCCCACGCGACGAACCGCCCCACCTTGAAGGCGGACCGGTTGAGCGTGATGTTGCGCTGCGATTCCGGGGCTGCGGACACCACCGCGCACTCCCCATGCAGTGCGGCCAGTGCCGCGCGGCTCCCGTCGACCCTGGGGAGCCTGAGCGGCCCCGTGGGGCATGCGGGGGCCGGTGTCAGGATGCTCAGCAGCCATCCGGGCAACGGGGCCGCCACAGAGTCGCTGAGAGCTTCGTACGGTCCGGCGGGGGTGATACTGCCCGCAGCGACGATGTAGCCGCCCCACGCGCGGGTGTCGACCAACTCCCCTACGGTTCCTGCCGTGTTGGCCAGTCGCACGGCGTCCGGGGCGGCGAGGTACAGGTGCGATCCGCCGCTCGCAGTCCGCACCCGGTAGGTGCCGGGGACGGGGTGGCCGGCGCGCTCGCAGAGCGCCGTAAAAGTCGTCGCGCCGTCAGGCGCGTCCGAACTGCCCTTCCCGCTCTTGCCGTTGGGTTTGGGCATGTCCAGGTCGACGACCAGCAGCCCGGAAGGACCGGTGGCAATGCCGACGTTGAACGGGGCCCGCGACCAGGCGGCGCGGATCAGATCGGGGTCGGTGGTCGCGCGCTGTTCCCACTTCCGGTGTCCTGCCGCGCACGGGCCGGTGCCGGGGCACGCAGCCTCACCGTGCAGGGCGGGCCGCTTGGTGCCAGGTCGGAGGGGGAAGACGTGCCAGCCGCGCGCGGCGGCGGACAGTGCTGCGGACAGCAGCGCGGAACGAGGGTCATGGGTCATGCTGGATGCCTCCAACAGGTCTGTTGCGGACTGGTTGGCAAGGGCGGCCCCGGGTTCTTGGCGGAATGGGGGCCGCCCTTGGCGTGTCTAGGCGATGTCCAGGGCGAGCTGGGTGGGGACGGGGCTCGCGGTGGCGGGTGCGCCGGCGGCGAGCAGCGTGCGGTAGGCGAGTGCGGCTTGGTGGATGACGACGCCGTTGCCGAGGATCTTGAGCTGGTCGGAGCGGGACAGGCCCAGGTCGGGGCTGGTCACCCAGCCCAGGTCGGCGCCCATCATCCATTCGACGAACGCCGGGGACAGGCGGCGGTTGCCCTTGGTGCCCGCTTCGGTGGGCTCCGGGGCGGTGCGTCCCAGGACGGTTTCCCAGCGGTGGATGGCGGGTCCGTAGTCGGTGCCGTTGGTGGCCACCCACCGCCGGTCGTCGACCAGGTCGCGGGCGAGGTATTCGATGGAGGGGCGCGAGCTCGCACCCTGTGAGGCGGACCGGTTGCGGCCGTAGCGGCGAGCTGTCGGGGTGGGCAGCAGGTTGACCACCACCTCGTTCAGCGGACGCGAGTTGGTGCCCAGCAGGTTGGAGGCGCCGGACTTCCAGTCGCGTGCCGCCGGGGTGGGCAGCAGGGTCACGGCGGTGCGCAGGTTCATGCCGCCCTGGCGTTTGGGGGAGGTGCCGGGGCCGCCGGTGCCGTCGCAGGCGGCGGGGGTGGGCAGCAGCCTCAGGCCTCGGTCGGGGGCAGCAAGAAGACCACTTCGTCCTCCAGCGTGGGCCCGTGCCCGCCCGCCTTGCGCTTGTCCGGATGCTGGGGTCCCCCGTTGCGCCCCAACTGGGAGGTGGGGGTCTTCAGCAGCGGGATAGGCGACGGCGAACCAGCGGTCTCGCCGGTGGCAGGCTCCGACTTCGGGATCTCCAGCGCGTAGGCACATCCACCGCGCGTCGTACCCGATCGCGGCCAGGTCGGCGGCGACGACGTCGAGTCCCCGGCTGCGGAGGGCGGCGACGTTTTCCAGGAAGACGAGGCGGGGTCGAAGATGGCGAATGGCGTGGACGATGGTTTTCCAGAGTCCTGAGCGGTCACCGGCGATCCCTCCCCGAGGTCCGGCATTGGAGATGTCCTGACAGGGAAAGCCGGCGGTCAGCGCCGACGGACGCGCCACGGTGGCGGACAGCGCCTGCCAGTCGACGGCCGTGATGTCACCCAGGTTGCGCGCGTGGGGCAGACGCGCGGCGAGCAGCCGGGACGCCGCCGGGTCCTTCTCGCCGACCATGACCGTGGGCAGGCCGGTGACGGCGTGAACGGCTACGTCCAGTGCACCGGAGCCGGTGCACAGGCTGATGTTGCCGCCTTCCGACGGGACGGCGGGATGATGGGTCATGCTGGATGCCTCCAACAGGTCTGTTGCGGACTGGTTGGCAAGGGCGGCCCCGGGTTCTTGGCGGAATGGGGGCCGCCCTTGGCCTAGCTAGTTGTTCCTGGCCCAGTAGAGGTACTGCCGGCGGACGTAGCGGCGGGGGTCGCCGGTGACGGTGGCGCCGTCCAGCTCGATCAGGAAGCGGGCCAGGTCGAGGGCGTGTTCGTCCCTCAGACAGTGGTCGGAGGGGAGATCGGCGCTCCTGCGGTCGACGACGGCCGCGCGGCGCAGCCACCACTCCCGGTCGCGCCTGCCGGCGTGCGCCTCGTTGACGAGCCACTCGAACTCGTCACGGGGGTTCGGGGCGCTGGCGTACGCGTCTTCCGCCGTCGGCCACGGCTCCGGCTCCGGTCCGGGGTCGTCGTGGGCGGTGGTGTCGGGCAGCAGGAGTGCGCGGGCCACGGTGGCGGCGACGGCGGCGATGTTGCGGGGGTCGTCGTTGGTGGTGCGGTAGTCCTGCCGCTCGCACTGTTCCCAGACGGCAAGGGCGATGGCCTCCGTGAGCGGGTCGTCTTCCCGGAGGGCGGCGGATGTGGTGGCGGGCGTGGTCATGGCTTCCTTTCGAGGCACGGGAGTTGGGCCCTTTCAGCCGTAGAACTTGTTGCGCTTGATGACTGCCTTGCGGATGTTGACCGTGGTCCCGCCCTTGTGGCCGCTCGCGCTGAACACCTGGACGGCGATCCAGCCGCCGAAGATCACGGCCGCGAGCGTGATGAGCTGGGTGACGAACGCGGTCAGGGCCGCAATGAACGAGGTGAGCAGCAGCAGTCCGCCGCACACCGCGAGGAACCCGACGCCCCCGAGGGCGACGTTCACGGCCGTCCGGGAGACGGCCGGCGGGGTGGCGACCGGTTCGGGCCGCATGGGGTCGATGGCGTAGCCGGTGACGACCCGCCCGTCGGGCAGCACGACGGACGCGACCGCCGGGATGCTGCCCGGCTGGACGGGAACGAGCGGCGCCGGAACGGCGATGACGGGCTGTATCGGGGTGGGGTAGTGGACGTCCAGGGCCCGCTGAGCGGACGTGGATTGGGTGTGGTCGGGGTACATACGGAATCCCTTCCGGCGATAGGCCAGGGAGGCAGGGACACCCCCTGACGGGTGGGCTGTGGAGGGGGTTTCAGGGGTCTGACCTGCGGGGCCTCCCTGACTCCCTGACGATCATTTGCGCAGGTCAGGGCCAGGGATATGGGGCAGGGAGGGGGTTGGGGGTGTATCCCCGCCTCCCTGCCGTGGGAGGGTGCGCCTCCCTGTCATCCGGAGACGGAAGCGGAACCGTCGCCGTCGCGGTTGGCGAGGGCGCGCAGGACGTGATCGCGGTGAACGACCATGCGCCCGTTGGACTTCTTCGGCTCCTCGCCCTCGGCCTCCAGCACGCGCTTGAGGTCGCCGAACGTCCAGCCGTCGTAGGCCGTCTCGTCCAGCACGGCGAGGCGCTTGAGGATGTCGAGCGTGAGCAGACGAGGCGCGTCACCCATCGCCCCGAGGATGTCCGCGAGCGGGTCACGCTCCTCACCCCGCTCGATCACGGTCAGCGTGGTGATCCCCGAGCGCATCGCCTTGGCGCGGTCGGTGATCGCTTCGGCCGCGTCGTCGTCGATGTAGTGCGTGCGGACCGTGATGGAGGCCTGCCCGGCGGGAATGGCGATGCCGGACGAGGCGAGAACCAGAGTTCCCTGATCCAGACCGGGGCGCAGCAGGTTGGGGGCCGCGCCCCCGTCGACCGCCTTGTCCCCCAGCGCCATCCGCGCCTGCGACTCCGTGCCCAGCGCGAGCGAGGCACGCGTGTGGGCACCCTCACGGACCAGCTTGGGAAGGTTCTGGTCGGTGGGGTCCTGCGTCCCCTGCCACATCAGCACGTTCACGGCACGGCCCTGGTTGTGAATCTTCCGGACCGCCATGAAGTACCGCGAGGTGGCCTTGGAGCCGCCGTAGGGGCGCCGTTCGTCGTCGAGGACCGGGCACATGAACGCCATCTGTGCTTCGTCCACGATCACGATCAGGGCGGGGAACACCGTGCCGGGCGGGGCCTGGATACGGCGGTTCATCTCCTCCACGGCGTTCTCGACCATCTCGGTCACCTGGATCACGTGGTCGTCGGTGGGGCCCTGGATCAGCACGTCGGCCAGGCCGTAGAACATCTTCCAGTCACCGATGCCCTTGAGGTCCCCGATCCAGAACTGCACCGACTTGTCCAACGCCAGCCACAGGGCCAGGGAGCGCAGGGCCACGGTCTTGCCCTGGTTCGACAACCCGGTGATCAGCAGGTGGCGCTGATACACGCTCAGCGCCGCCATGTCACCGCGCAGGTCCTGACCCCACGGCGCCTTGCCCTTGGTGTAGTCGGCGGTCATCGTCTCGTCCGTGACCAGCGGAGACGGGCCGATCGGCTCATCCAACGCCCCCGAGTCGGCCACCCACAGCCGCACCGTACGGGCCGCCTGCGGGATCGTGATGAACACCTCGTGCTCATGCCGGGTCAGGTTCTCGGCAAGCTTGCGGCGCCGGTTCTGTACCTCGATCGTGGAGACCCCTGAGGGAAGGGTGACGTCGACTTCGACGCCGCATCCGGCGATCCGGATCGGACCCAGCATCGAGGCGCCGGCGTCGCCCATGTCCTTGATGGCGTTGCGCAGCGCGGGCACCCCGAGATCGCGCAGGGCCTTGACGACGATGGACGGGGTGACCGGCTCACCCTCACCGCTGCGGACGTTGGCGGGCAGCGCCCACTGCGGTGCGGCCTGCTGCTTACTGCCGACCGCCCACAGCGCGAACAGAGCGAGCAACGGACCGACGATCAGCGCGGTACCCCATGTGACCTGGACGATCCGGATCAGCAGGGCGATGAACTCGATGGTGGCTTTCAGCGGGGTGATGACGTCGGTGACGTCATGGTTGTTGATCGCCATCACGACCCCGAGGGCGACCAGCACCCCGATGCCCACCCCGGTACCGACCGCAAGACCCTTGGCGGCCTCCACGGGCGAGTGGAGCAGGTCCATGCGGCGGTGGTGGCGGGCCTGGCGGAAGCGCTGCAACCGCTCCTCCCACTCCTCGGCGGCCTCCAAGTTCCCCGCCGCTTCCGCCGTGCGGATCATGCGCTCGTAACGGGCACCGGTCTTGCCGTCCCAGGTGCGGCGGGCCACGATCCGGCCCCCGTTGAACGTGTAGAGACTGTGACGCGCCACCGCACGAGCAGCGGTGCGGGTGTTCTCGTGGGTGACCACGGTCTTCACGGCACGCCCGGAGCGCACCCACAACGGCACCAGCGGCGCGGGCGGGGCATCGGGCACCACGGTCAGCACCGTGGAGGTCACGTCCGACTCAGCGCCGGCCAGGGGGGTTTTGACGAGAGGAACGATGTTGTCGGTCATGCTGGTGGTGCTCCTGACTGCCCCCTCGGGGGCGGGAGTGGGAGGAAAGGGCGTCGGGGTGGCCGGGTCCGTGGAAAGAGCGGGCACCCCGACGCCTGGTCCGGCTGGTCAGAACCAGCCGGAACGCTTCTTCGCCGCCTTCTCGCGGGCGGCCTCGGTGATCAGGCGCTGCTTCTCGCCGTGCAGGGCGGACAGTTCGGCGGTCAGCCGCATCTCCGCATTCGACGTGGTGGTGTCGATCTGCTGCTCAGCGCGGGCGGTGCTCTTGCCCCGTACGACCTTGTAGGAGCCGCCGATGGTGGCGCGGGCCATGGCCCGGCGTTCCGCACCGTTGAGCGGCCACGACTCACCGCGCTTGACCGCTGCCAGCTTGGCGGCGGCCTTGTGGATCTCGCGGTCCATGCGGCGGATCTCGGATTTGGACACGGGTCAGCCCTCTTTCGGGGTCGGTTCGGGGTAGGCGCACATGACGCACATGCCGAGCGAGGTCGGCATGCAGTAGCTGTAGATGACCTTGCAGTTGGGGCAGGTGCGGCGGGCCAGCATCGCCAGCGCGAGGGCGCCCCACTTCCGTGAGGTCATGGGGCGGACGGGCTTGGCGAGGTCGATCCGGTACAGGTAGGCGACCTTGACCCCGCCCGCCCGCCGGTTGACGCGCATGACCTGCGCCGCTATCGGCTGACCCCCCGGACGCAAGCCACGCGCCCGTAACTGGCGGCGGGTGGCGAACTGTTCGTCGTCGGGGGCGAACTTCCAGGGGAAGGTGGGGATGCCGTAGCGGGCGCCGGTCGGGTCGAAGCACTTGCCGTAGGCGGCGGACATCAGATGACCGCCGTAGCGGCGCGTTCGGCCTTGAGGGTGTCGCGCAGCATCCGGGCATTGACCGGGGACGTGTGCAGTTCGAGGCGGATGCCCTCGGCGGTGAGCTTCGCGTCAGGCCAACCGGCCGTCACCTTCCGTGCCTCATGCAGGAGTTGATCGGGTGTGCGCCTGGATCGGGTCGGGCGGGCGGCGGCGGGAACCCGACCGGTCGCCCGACGCGGGCGGACCGACTCAGCCGCCACCGCACTGCGGACGATCGAGTTGACGGGGATCGGGGCGGTCGGCATCGGCTTGAGTTCCGGGGCCGACTTCAGCACGTCGACCGCGACCGGATCGGGCACCCGCACCGCAGCCGGAAGGGCGGGCGGCGGGGTCGATTCCAGCAGGTCAGGGGTAGACCGATAACCAATGGTCTCGGTCGATTCCTCCGCATTCGTGATCGGTGCCGGAATCGGGTCCGGGACCGGTACGGGTCGGTGGTGCAGCACCTTCGCGACCAGGTCGGATCCGAAGTAGATCGACCCGACCGGAAGCGACGTCGCCAGCAGCACCAATGCCCAGTTGGCGTACTCGCCGGCGGCGAGCCGTCCCCAACCGGCCGTAGCGTCGTGCAGCTCGGGAACGAGACCGTGCACGTAGTTGAGGACCAGCGAGGCGAGCGTGTAGGCGCCCAGCACCCGCAGCGCGAACTTCCGATCCTTGCCATCGAGCACGAGGGCGGCGACCAGGGCCAGAGCCATCAGACCGTCGACCACGAACGGGTAGAGGGTCGCGGCGGTGTCATCCGCGCCCACCGCGTTCGCGATGTCCCGCAGCGCGTTCCACGACACCCGGAACGCCATGCCGACGACCGCGACCAGGGCCAGCACGAGAGCAGTCCGCCCCTTGCGGTTGAGGTTCACCGGAACCACCCCCGCTTCTTGGGCGCCGGGGTGGTCAGCTTGGCTTCCTGCTGCTCCCAGCGGCGGGCCTCGTCCTCGCGGCCGTCCAGCCGGGCGAGGTGCGCGGCCTGCTGGTGAGCCGACATGGCCACCCACTCGCGGTGCGTGGCAGCAGCGACCGGACGCGAGGGCGCGGGAGTGTCAGCGCGGCGGGCGGCCTGCTGAGCCGCGTACTGCTGCTCCGGGGTCTGCATGTCCTTGAAGCGGCGGCCCATCACGCCACCGCCGCAACGGGCATGTCGCTGTAGCCGGTCAGTTCCAGCACGGCGCCCGAGAAGTCGACGAACACCTTCAGTACGCGCGTCTGGCCGGCGCTCTGCTCGCCGTATTCGACCGAGTCCGGGTCGACCCCCAGGGCCTCCCGCCACGCCTCGAACACGGACAGGTCGTCATGGAAGCTCAGTCGCAGCCGGTCCGGGTAGACCGTGGTGACGTCCACGTGCGGCGCGGGCAGGTGCCCGAAGTCCACCGCCAGCACCCGCAACGCCCGCAGCGGAGCGGTGAGGCAGTCCAGTGCCAGGGTCCCGCTCACGCTCCCACCCCCGGGATGTGCATCGTGGTCAGGTTCGCCAGCGCGAGGCGGGCGGCCAGCACCTTGCGGCGGGCCCGGCGGATACGCCGCGCGTCCAGCTCAGTGGGGGTGCGGTCCAACGTGATGATCTGTGCGTCCAGCAACTCGACTTCCGCCAGGATCAGCGGCATCTCAACCCAGATGGCATCCAGCTCAGCGAACGTCGGCTCGCGGTCGGGAAGGTCGGTGGTAACAGTCGCCTGATCAGCAGCGATGTGCTTCATGGGTCGTGGTTCCTCTCGCAGGGTGGTACGGCCCGAAGCGGCGTCCGGGGGGCAACCCGGGCGCCGCGCGCCGTTGATGTGGTGGGGGTTGGTCAGCTCGTGCGGCCGTAGGCCTCGTTCAGTTCCGCCATCACGTCCTTGCACTCGCCGGACGTGATGCGGTCGTAGACCTCCTGACCGCGCTGTACGGCTTCCGGGGAGGTCAGGTCGGTGGTGGACTCCTGCGACTTCGTGTCGAACACAGGTGCTCCTGAGGTGTCGTAGGTGGTGGACCAGGCCGGACGAACCGGCCGGCTCCCCGCGCTCCCATCCGTACGGCCCCCGCACTGAAGCGGGTCCGGACGGGTGGGAGAGGCAGCCGGCCCGCAGCGCGTTCGTGCTGCGGAACCAGGGATGGACCGGGGATGTACGGCGCCGCCGGTCGGTCTCACGGCGGCGCCTTGATATGTCGTCGGTTCACACCGACCTCCCTCAGAGAGAAGGGGAAACGGCTTCACCGGTCGGCCCTTGAGGGGCGGACCGGTCCCGAGCCGGTGAATTCGGGTGCGTCAGCGTGGCTGCTGTGACGCTCAGCAGGGCGGCTTGCACGAAACGAACGGTGCAAGGTGGCGTGCCGCCGACGACGTCACCCGGTCGTCTCGGGGGCGGTCTTCTCATCCCGCCACGTGCGTTGGAGCCCGCTGTACCTCCCCACACCCGTCACCGGATGGCGCCTGCCAGGCGCATAGGGGGAGAGCTGCGTTCATCACGGCGGTTTGCCCCCGGGCTCTCGCCCTAGGCACCTTCCGTGACCGCCGCTCTCGCGTCAGCCCCGCACGATCACTGTTCAGTTCTCAAGGAACGACCAGCTCAGGGCCCCATATGGAAGCGAGCTATCCCGAACCAGCACGGCGTTTGAAGCAGCCCAAAGAAGGCCTCTCCGATCCGCTGTCCTGGGACTGCGAACCACCTGAGATGACTATGCATCGCAGTCCCAGGACTGTCAACAGTCCTGGGACTGTGCTTCACTGAGAGGCATCGAGAGGAGTCCCCTGCATGGCACCGAAGTGGCGTGAGCTGGCAGACCGGATCGCGGAGCAGATCAGGAGCGGTGAGATCCAACCCGGCAAGGCATTGCCGCAGATCAGAGACCAGGTCGAGGCCGGGGAAGGCTCCAAGTCCACCGTGCATCAGGCGTACAAGGCGCTTGAGGCGGAAGGACTTGTGACCTCATCGCGCGGGCACGGCACCGTGGTGCGCCCGCGTACCCGACTCAAGCGGCTCGGTATCGCGCGGTACGACAAGGTGAAATGGCGCGACGGGGACGAAGTCGCGTTCATCGCGGACCGTGTGGCGTCGGGGCGCGCCTACAAGCGCAACGAGCAGACGCAGTCCGTGAGCCGCGTCCAGGCGAGCGGCCTAGTGGCTGAGGGGCTTGGTGTCCCCCTCGGCTCCGACGTGTACGCGCGCGCCCGCCTGGTGAAGGAAGGCACGCAGCCAACGCACACTCTGACCAGCTACTACCGGCCGGAACACGTCGAAGGAACGCGGATCGTCGACCCGACCCCGGGGCCCGCCGGCCGTGGGGGCGGATACCGGGTGCTGTATGACGCCGGATACGAGATCGACCACATGAAGGAGGCACTGCACGCTCGCATCCCGACCGCAGACGAGACGAAGCTTCTACAGCTCCCAATGGGGGAACCCGTGGTCGAACTTCACCGGACCACGTACACGGCGGATGGCACGGTGGTTGAGTTCGCGGTCGGTGTTCACGCGGCCTCACGCTTCGCGTGGGAATACGAGTTCAAGGTGCCCGACTCCGCCAACGACAACGGTAGTGACAAGGAAGGGTCTGCGTGATCTCCGTACAAGACTGGCAGGACACCCAACTCCTGTGGGACTACCAGCAGATGGGACACGAACCGCGTCCCTGCTCGGTCGGCATCGGTCTCGGTAGTCATGACCTGGGAGTCGCCGACACCACGGTCGACCTGTACCGGCGCGGAATGGTGCCCCTGATCGTCTTCACCGGAGCAACCAGCCGAACCACCGAGGGTCGCATGCCGCGCGGCGAAGCCGAGCACTACCGGGACCGCGCCCTTGAGCTGGGCGTACCGGCTGACGTCATCCTTGTTGAGCCGCACGCTCGCAACACCGGTCAGAACATCACGCTGTCGCGCGCGCTGCTCGAAGAGCGCGGGATCGACGTCTCGTCTGTGCTGCTCGTCAGCAAGCCGTACGAGGAGCGCCGGGCATACGCTACGGCCCGGAAGCTCTGGCCGGGAGTCGAGTTCGTCAGCGCGTCAACTCCCATGACGCTCCCGGACTACGTCGACTCCATCCAGGATGCGCGCCTTGTCGTAGACATGCTTGTCGGGTCGCTGCAACGGCTACTGATCTACCCCGCGCAGGGGTTCATGATCGAGCTGGATGTACCGGCGGACGTGGTTGGCGCGTACGAGCGTCTCGCGTCCCGTGGCTTTACGAGCCGACTCGTGCCCGGGGTCGGTTCGATGCCGGGGGAGGGCGTCCGGTGATACGGGGCGCGGCTCTGACCGTGGTCTCAATTGCGGTCTCAGATGCCGCTCAATCCGGGGGCGTTCGCGATTGTCCGCCAACGTCCGGCAAGCGCTCCGACCAGCAGCGCAAGCCGAATCGCGGACGTCCATGGACACCCCCGGACCAAGATCGGACAACTCGTAATGCGTAGGTCTCGGGTTCGAATCCCGAAGGCGGCTCTGAGGAACCCCAGGACTCACTCGCCGTGACCTGGGGTTTCTTGTTGCTCGTCACCTTCGGATCACGGCAAATCTGTCGGCGACGGGTGATTCACCCGCCGCCGACAAAATCGGGCATGCGCGGTCTACGCATCGCAATGCGTAGGTCTTATGTTGGCGGGGCGTAGCCAGTAAGCGCTATGGGGCTGTGACCTGGTCTTATGTGCCACTCGGCGGGTCTGCCCCTGTCTGCTCGGTTCGGCCTGGTGGCCAAGTGTGCAGCGAGCGTGCGGAGGCATCCCTGTCGGCCTTGTATTTGGTCGGAGCGACCGGAGTGAGGGTTGTGCGATCTCGACAATCAAGCCCGCGCAGATGCGCCTCTCCAGTGGACCGGGATGGGGTGGTGTGCCTTCTGATGAGCAGGTGTGGGCAGGAGTCGCCCGGCTTTCTGAACCGTCGACTTGTTGCTCAGGGGGCGCTGAGGGCGGAAGCGGTCCGCGGCGGCCGATGGCCCGGGCCGCGAGGGCGAAGCGGTCGAGGCCAACGCCGGTGAAGGTGACGGCCGTCCGGCCGCCGTCGGTACTTGGTGGCCGCCCGCCGGGGATGCCCGCGGAAGTCGAAGCCGTGGCGGGCGACAGGTCTTCCCACCCGTTCTGTCGGGTCCGGGAGGGGCACCGCCGCCCCTCCTGCCTGCCGTGGACGATCAATGCCTGCACGGTATGGCCGCGTGGATCTCGCCCATAAATGACCAACTTGCCCGAAAGGGCATTAACTCGTTGATTCGTAGAGATACTTGACAGCGCTAGATGATCATCGCGGCCCGCTGCGTAGAGCTCGTGCGCTGAGCACTTCCCTACGTTGTTCTGCGGGAAGCGGCCCAGAGGTTTCTTACTCGGACCGTCCGGTGAAGAAGCCCGCAAGGGAGGACGTGAGCGCTTCTGGAGCCTCTTCGGCTACGTGGTGCCCGGAGTCGATGCCGTGGCCCCGTACGTCCGGTGCCCACTGACGCCAGATCTTCACCGGGTTCCCGTACAGGTCCTCGAGGTCGTCCCGGAGCGACCAGAGGATCAGTGCCGGGCACCGGATCCGCACCCCGGCGGCGCGATCGTCCTCCTCGTGCCGCCGGTCGACTGTGAGGCCGGCCCGGTAGTCCTCCAGCATTGCCCGCACCACGTCGGGGTTCCTCGTGGCCGCGCGCCACTCGTCGTAATTGTCCTGTCCCATGCTCTGGGGATCACCGCGGTACCAGTTGTCCGGGTCGGCGTTGATGACTCGCTCGGGGATGTCCGGCTGGGCGAAGAAGAACCAGTGCCACCACTTCGTGGCGAACTCGGTCGTGATGCGGGACAGGTGCTCGGTGAGGGGCAGACAGTCGATCAGCGCCACTCGCGAGACCGCGTCGGGATGATCGAGCGCGAGACGCAGGGCGACACTGCCTCCGCGGTCGTGCCCGGCGAGTGCGAACCGGGTATGGCCGAGGGAGCGCATCACCTCGACCATGTCACCGGCGACGGCCCGCTTGGAGTACCCGGCGTGGTCCGCGGCAGGCGCAGGGCCGGTGGACCGGCCGTATCCCCGTAGATCGGGACAGACCACGGTGAAACCGCGCCGGACGAGGAGTGGGGCGACGCGATGCCAGGTCGCGGACGTCCGGGGGTGGCCGTGCAGCAGCACCACCGGCGGCCCTTCCCCACCGTGGCGAACGAAAATCGATGCTTCGTCGACCTGAACCCGCCTGGTCTCAAAGTCCTCGAACAAGACCTGAACCTCCCGCCCTCGTTGACACACGGCCCACTGCACCTACCGGCTCAGGACAACCCCGCACCAGCCCGTGAGGACCACCGGGCCAACAGGTTGCGCAAGCTGGACCTCCTCGTCGGCGAGTGCTGAACCGACGCAGGCTTCCTCTTGCCCCCCCGCAGGTGCCCGGACACAACTGCCTCTCAGGACGCGGCCAGGAACAAGTGATCGTGGGGTCGGCGCAGGAGACGGTCGCGCCGCAACACGCGGGTGGCGATCCGGACGCGGGAGGCTGCGGCGGCGCAATGGAAAGCGTGGATGTGGTCGAGGACGGCCTCGCGCTGGGTCACGGATCCGGGGGTGCCCTCCAGCGCGAGGTCCACGTGATGGTGCTCCTCCGCCGAGCCGTCGGGAGCCAGATGGGTGGCGCTGAAGGAGCACAGCAGACGGCCGGTGGACGGCAGTCGCCGGAGGCGGCAGCTGATGTGACTCTCGGGGTATTGGACGTCGATCGTCTCGTCCACGCAGGACACGTGCATGGCGTGGGCGAGCCGTGGGTCGCCGATCACCAGCACGAAGCGCAGCGCGAGGCCGCGGACGAGCGCGGGGCGCGGCCGGGGCCGCTCCGGTACGGGCGAGTGCATGAGGTCTCTCCTCGTGGGTGGCTTCGTGCGGCGGGAGGCCTGTGCGGCCGACTGGAGGTCGGTCAGGGCGCCATCGCGTCGAGTCGGGCGGTCATGGCGTGGCGGAGTCCGTCGGCCCCGGTGTGTGTGCTGTTCCAGTGCGCGCACTGGCCGAGTCCGCGCCGAATTCCTTCCTGGTGGGTCTCCCCGAGGACTCGTTTGATGCCCTCCAGGACGTGCGCGGGGTGCCGGCTCAGGTCGCCGATGAGGGTGCGGGCCGCGTCGTGCAGGGCCGCGGAGCCGGCGTACACGTCGTTGACCAGGCCGATGCGCGCGGCGCGTTGGGCGTCGATGGTTTTGCCGGTGAAGGCCAGCTCGCGCAGGTGCCCTTGGTTGATTACCAGGGGAAGTCGCTGCAGACCGCCGAGGTCGGCGACGACTCCCAACTCGGCCTCGGGCAGAGAGAACCGGGCGCGCCTGGTGGCGTAGCGGATGTCGCAGGCGCTGACCAGTTCCAGAGCGGCCCCGGTGCACTCGCCGTTGATGAGGGCGATGACCGGCTTGGGGCAGTCCGCGACAGTGGTCACCGCGTGCTGGAGGCGCCGTACGTCGTCGTCCATGAAGGTAGGGGTCCCGGAGCGCTCAGCGCGCCGCAGACGTACGACGTACCAGCGCAGGTCCATGCCGACGGAGAAGGTGTCGCCCTCTCCGACGAGGGCGACGGCACGGATGTCGTCACGGGCACGGACGGTCTCCATGAAGTCCCGTAGGTCGTCCCAGAACGTGCCGCCGAGCGCGTTCCCCTTACCGCTGCCGACGATGGTGACCGTGGCGAGTCCGTGGTCCACGCTGATGTGGAGGGGCGCGCCGCTCATCGCGCAGCCACGGCGGCGGTGCCGGGGCGTGCCGGGGCCGGCACGGCCGGGGTCATTCGGTAGAGCACCTCCGGGGCGTGGGTGTGCGTCCCGTCGCCGGGAAAGTTCTCGGCGGCGAACAGGACTTCGGTGTGGATGTCGAGCCCGCGTTCGTGGGCGAAGCGCCGCAGCATGAGGGCGACGGCGCGGTTGCCGGGGTTGATGGTGGTCTCGAGGCAGGTCGCTCCCCGTTGGGCGGCGCGATCGGCGAGCTCGTGCATCATCCGTACGGCGAGGCCGGGTGCGTGCTGGCCGGGGTCGACGGCCGATTGCCAGGCCATGAGGGTGTCCGGCAGGTCCGGTCGCACGTAAGCGGTGACGAAGCCGACGATCTGCTCGTCCGAGGTGGCCGCGACGATGGAGGTGTCGGCGAAGTCGCGGAACCAGAGGTTGTAGTAATAGAGGCTGTTGGTGTCCAGAATGTCGGAGTCGCGCACGAGTTTCCAGACCGCCGGCGCGTCTGCCGGGCGGGGCGAGCGCAGGGTGATGCGGTGGGCGTCGAGGTCACTCATATAGGCCTTTCAGCATCTCGGACGAAGCTGCGATGAATTCTGCGAGGAGATTGTGCACGCCTGCCGTGGCGAAGCTTTTGGTGATCTTCATATCGGCGTCCGCGGTGAAGGGGCGGAGGCGGCCCGAGGGGAGCGGGCGACGCGGAGGTTCGGGCAATCGTGAGAACGCATATCAAGGGTTGCCGGGGAGGGTTTTTCCGCCAGTCCGGATAATGCGATTAAATCTGTCTAGCACGGTATGGCGGAACCGCGCCAGTGTCGGCCAGATTTTTTCAATGCGGACCTGGCGACGTGGTTTTGAGCGGGCAGCCAGGGCCTCCTGTGGCTGATTCTGTAGAGAATTCACCGTCTCGATCATGCTCTGGAAGTTGGCTCGGCACCTCTGGTCGAGAGACTCACTGACCGTGCGGAAAGAGCCTCATCAGCGGTTTTTGATGCGCTGCGGGGCTGAGGGTGGCAAGCGGTTCCCAGTTTGCGGGAAAAATTGAGCATAAACGAAAATTATCCGGCCATAGGTTCTTTTCAGACACTTCCTGGTCGTCGGACATGGGGGCGAAGATCGGGGCTACCCGACCTTCAACCACAAATTTTCTGAACCCGTTATGTCAGTTGCGACGGAAAGATGATTCAAAGAAACGAGTGACGTTCATGAGGAGACCGCCCCGACGGAGGTTATTTTCACGGAGCGCGTTTCCGCCGGACCTCCCTTCCGCTGTTGTGATGCGGTCTGTTTCCTGAGGAACCGGTAATCACCCGCCTTATTTCTGCGCTGCCGGAACACTGACAAGTCGGGCTGTTCCGCCCGGCGGCGGCACTCTGCGGCCTGCCCGTTACCGGCACCGTTTTCTTCAGCTCTGGGGATACCCAAGGGGCCCCCGAAGTCACCCAGCGCGCCGGCTCGCCGTAGCCGCCGGGCCTGAAGCGGCCTTCTCTGCTGCGTGCCCGGCCGCACGGCCGCGACCGTGCGGCCCCGCCGTTCACCCCTCGTCCGGTGCACGGCAGCGGCCATGCCTCTGCCCTGTCCTTTGCCCGTCCCGCTCCCGTACGCGGAGGAGACAGTCCACCCATGACTACGAACGACATCCTGCACCGCCTCACCCCGCTGATCCGGGCCCGCACCGAACATCTCCCCGCCGGCCCGTCCGGCCTGGCGCCCGACACCCGATTGGAACAGGACCTGCGGATGGACTCACTGGTGATAGTTCACGTACTGGAGGACATCGAGGAGTCCTTCGACATCACCATCTCCGACGATCGACTCGCCGGCGTCTACACGGTTGGCGACCTGGTCGACATCGTGATGACCACGGCCGGGTCCGAAGGACGTGCCGCGTGAGCACGACGATGCCGACACCCGCCACCGCGTCCGCCTCCGGATCCGCCGTTCCCACCAGTTCGCCGGCCGAGGCCGTCCGGGGGATCGACACCACGGCACTGGACTGCGTCCAGGTCAACGCGGCCGTCCTGGCCGACACGGCACACGGGCCCGGCACCCATCTCGAGCTCGGCGCCCGGCTCCGATTCGCTCCGCACTGTCCCGGCGGCGGGCGTCTGCCCACCGTCGAGCAGCCCCCGGCCGACCAGATCGAACGGATGGGCCGTCCCCTCGGGCTCGCCCTGGACGCCGGGCGGCCGGTGGCAGAGGGCCGGGCGCTGATGGACCTGCTGCCCAAGGACGGCAGTCCGCTGTACGTCGTCGGCGACGCGTACTGCATGCCCTGGCTGCCGTACCACGGTCACCAGCACATGGACCACAGCGTGCTGCTGCGAGCCGTGGACGGTGGAGCCGGCGTCGAGGCGGTGGATGCCTACGACAACGAGACGCCCTATGGCCGGGCGGAGCCGGTGGTGTGCGCCTTCGAACGAGCGGAGGCAGCCGCTCTTTTCGACGGCTCGCCCAGCCTGCCGGTGGCGGTACGGCCCACGCTCCCCGCCCACCAGCCGGTGGAGGTGATTTTGGCGGACAACGCGCGGGAGGCGGTCCGGCTGCTGGCGGGCGACGCCCCGGAGCGTTACGCCGCAGCCTTCCGCGACCACCCGGACCAGCAGGAGGCCTGCACGACGCTGCTGTTGGAGAGCTGGCTGCTGCACCGTTCCCGCCGACTGCACGCCGCGTGGGCGGCCCATCACATGCCCGGTTCCGCTCGCGCGCGCTTTGCTCACGACCAGGCCGATGCGTGGGACGCCTTGGCCGGCCAGTGCTATCTGGCCGCGCGCCGGGCGCAGCGCGGGCGCCCCGTGCCCCCGCAGATTCACTCCACATTCGCCGAACTGCTTCGCGCGGACGCCCAGGGCGCTGCCGACGCCCTGCACACCGGACCAGGAGACACCATGCCGTACGAACCCGCGCAGGTACGCGAAACGGTGGTGAGCACCGTCGCCGACGTCCTGGACGCCGATCCCGCGCTGGTCGCCGCCACCGATGACCTGAGCGAACTGGACGGCTTCGCCTCCTTCCAGATGGTGGAGACGGTGGAGCGGCTGGAGAACGCCTACGACGTCGAGTTCGCCCCCGCAGACCTGGAACCGGCCGTCCTGCGCCGCATCGACGGCCTGGTCGGCCTCGTCCTGCGCACCGCCGGGGGGACAAAGGTGGCCCGGTCATGAGCATCCGCCCGCAAGCCACCGTGCTGCACGGGCTCCTCGACGCCCCCATCGCCGGCCCCGACGCCCCGGCAGTCACGTGCGGGGACCTCACCCTCAGCCGCGCCGAACTCGTCCGGGCCAGCCACCGTTACGCGGCGGCGCTGCGCAGCCGCGGACTGCGCCGCGGCGACCGGCTGGTGGTGACCAGCGACAGCGGCCCGGCACTGGTGCCGCTTCTGTTCGGGGCCTCCCGGCTCGGCGTGGTCTTCTCCGTCCTGCACGACCAGGTGCGCGGCGATGTGCTGCGCCACGTGCTGGCCGACTGCGAACCGGCTCTCGCGGTGGCCGCGTCGGCCGCCACCCGGGATGTCCTGCGTGAGGCAGGCGTAGCCGTGACCGCCCCCGAAGACCTGGACGCGGCGCCGCCGACCGGGCCGGCGCCCGACACCAGGAGCGGGAACGGTCGCCTGGACAAGGTGGACGTCGCCGACGGGCCGCTCTCCGTCGACCCGGCCTGCCTGATCTACACCTCCGGCACCACCGCGATGCCGAAGGCCGTGGTCTGCACCCACCAGCAGATGATGTTCGCCCTCCACGCCATCGCCGAGCGGCTCGGCTACCGGGCGGACGACGTCGTCTACTGCCCGCTGCCGCTCTCCTTCGACTACGGCCTCTACCAGGTGTTCCTCTCCGCGCTCGCCGGCAGCCATGTGTGGCTCGGGTCGGCCGCCGAGTCCGGTCCGGCGCTCCTGGCCAACCTGGTGCGCAGCCGGGCGACCGTACTGCCGGCCGTTCCGCCGGTCTCCTCCGCTCTGCTGCGGCTGTTACGACGACGCGGCGGAGAGCGTCCGCCGCTGCGCCTGCTCACCAACACCGGTGCCGCGCTGCCTGCCGACATCCCGCACGGACTGCGTGAGGTGCTGCCCGGCCTGCGCGTGCAGCTGATGTTCGGGCTCACCGAGTGCAAGCGGCTCACCATCGCCGAGCCGGACGAGGACCTGATCCGCCCGGGCAGCTGTGGGCTTCCGCTCACCGGCACCGAGGTCTTCGTGATCGACGAGGCGGGTGAACGGCAGCCCGCCGGAGAGGTCGGTGAGATCACCGTGCGTGGACCGCACGTGATGGCCGGATACTGGCGGCGCCCCGAGCTCAACGCCGCACGTTTCCCCCGGCGCGACGGCCTCTTCCCCGAGTTGCGCACCGGCGACTACGGATGGACCGACGAGGAGGGGCGGCTGTACTTCGCCGGCCGCCGCGACGACGTCTACAAGCAGGACGGCTTCCGGGTCAGCGCCATCGAGGTCGAGGCCGCCGCCCGTCGGCTGCCCGACGTGGAAACCGCCGCTGTCCTGACGCCCGACAGCTCTCGGCCCGAGGCTGTTCTGGTGGTCACCGGCACCGCCGATCCCGTCACCGTCCTGCCCCGGCTGCGTGAGCACCTGGAGGACTTCAAAGTGCCCCGCGTGTGCCACCGCGTCGACGCGCTGCCGGTCAACGCCAACGGCAAGACCGCGAAGGCCGTACTGGCCGGGCAGCTCGCTGAGGCCGGCCGTGACTGACACCGCGCCCCCTACCGGGCCTGCCGTACGTGTCCCCGTTCCTCGGCCGTCCGCCGCGCCCATACCGCCCGTACCGACCCCGGCGTACGTCTACGACCTGGCCGCGGTGCGCTCCGCACACGCCCGGCTGCGGTCCTGTCTGCCGGAGCCGAGCGAGCTGTACTACTCGCTCAAGGCCAACCCGCACCCGGCGATCATCTCCGCGCTGCACGGCCTCGGCTGCCGGGCCGAAGTCACCTCGCCCGGCGAACTGGACGCGGCCCTGGAGGCCGGCGTACCGGCCCACGACATCCTGTACACCGGCCCCGGAAAGCGCGACGAGGACCTGGACGGAGCGCTCAAGGGCGGGGTGCGCGACTTCGCTGTGGACTCCGTGCACGGCGTCGGCCAACTCGACCGCGCCGCCGCCCGGTACGGCGTACGCGTCACCTATCTGCTGCGCGTCAACCCCGGGGGCGGCAGCCGGGGAGCCGGACTACGGATGACCGGGGACCCCTCCGCGTTCGGCGCGGACGCCGAGGACATCGCCGCGCACCCCGAGTGGTACACCGGCGGCGAGCACGCCCGTATCGATGGTCTGCACCTCTACCTGGCCACCAACATCGCCGACGAACAGGCACTCGGCGACTCCTTCAGCGAAGCGATCGCCGTGGCGCGCACCCTGCGAAAGGCGCTCGGGGTGCCGCTGCACACCATCGACCTCGGTGGCGGCTTCGGAGCCCCCTACGCCCGTGCCGGAGAGCTGCCCGCCTATCCGGGGCTGGCCGATCGGCTGGCGGGCGAACTGGACGAGGCGCTGCCCGGCTGGCGGCAGAACGCCCCCACGGTGGCCTTCGAGTCCGGCCGCTACCTGACGGCCACCTGCGGACAGTTGCTGACCCGGGTACTGGACGTGAAGGACTCGCACGGGCAGCGGGTCGTCGTCCTGGACACAGGCATCAACCACCTCGGCGGCATGGCCGGACTGCGGCGGGTGCCGCCGCTCCATCCCGACGTGGTCCGGCCGGACGGCGCCGAGGCAGAAGACACCGGGGCCGGGGACGGCGCTTCGGCGGGCATCGCCGAACCGCCGGGCCCCGCCATGATCTGCGGCCCGCTGTGCACCCCGCTCGACACCTGGGCAAGGTCGCACCCGCTGCCCGCCGTCGCTCCCGGTGACCTGCTCTCCGTACCGAACACCGGCGCCTACGGACTGCACGCCAGCCTCGTGCTCTTCCTCGGCCACCCGGCCCCGCTCGAAGTCGTCACCGACGGGGACCGGGTGCTGCGCAGCGACCGGCTGACCTTCGTCCGGCGCGCCGCCGCCGGGTGAGCGCCCGCACGACCCCTCGGCACCGTCCGAGGACCTGACGCACCACCACGCACACCGTCCGACCCACCTGTCCTGAGGAGAACCACCATGAACCAGGCCTTCGTCGACACCCTCCGCCCCCACCTGCGCTACCTCACCCCCGACCAGGAACTGCAGCCCGAGGACCGGCTGCGCGACCTGGGACTCAACTCCATGCAGGCCATCGACCTCGTCTTCGACCTGGAGGACAACTGCGGGGTGGCCCTCCCCGACGACCAGCTCTCGGACACCAACTTCGAGACCGCCGGCGCCCTGTGGGCGGCCATGGAAACCGCCCGCTCCGCCACTGAGACGGACACCCGGTGAGGTCCCTCGACCCCGCACTGGCCCAGCGCCTCGCGCCTGTCCTCGACACGGTCGAGCGGCACGCGGCCGAGAGCGACGAGAAGGCGGCCTTCCCGCTGGAGGGCCTGACCGCGATGCGGACCTCGGGCCTCCTGGGCCTGCTGGTCCCGGCCCGTTACGGGGGCCTGGACGGCACTGTCCCCGACCTGCTGGCCGTCTCCCAGGCGATCGCCCGGCAGGACATGTCGGCGGCCATGGTGTTCGCCATGCACGGCCAGCAGGTCGCCGCGCTGGTCCACCACGCCTCCGAGGAACTGCGCGAGCGGGTGCTGCCGGGGGTGGCCCGGGGCGATCTGTACCTGGGCTCGGTCACCACCGAGGCCGGCAAGGGCGGGCACCTGCTCAGCTCACAGACCGGTACCCGGCGTGAGGGCGACCTGATCGAACTGGACCGGATGGCGCCCATCGTCACCGGTGGCGCTCACGCGGACGCCTACCTGATCACCGCCCTGGCCCCCGGGGCCACCTCCGACGGACAGGTGTCGCTGGTCTACGCCGAACGCGACCAGCTGGACGTGCAGGTCCTCGGCGGCTGGGACCCGATGGGCATGCGCGGCACGCACAGTGTGCCGATGCGCTTCACCGGGGCGATACCGCACGACCAGGTCGTCGGCGCGCACGGCGACTTCCGCCGGGTCACCGTCGACGTCTTCGCCCCACTGGCCCACCTCGGCTGGAGCGCCTGCTGGCTGGGGACGGCCGCCGGTGCCCTCTCCCGCACCCTGCGGCTGCTGCGCAGCCCCGACGAGCGGCGCCGCCGGGACCTCAAGAGTGAGCTGCTGCTGACCCGCCTGTCCCGGGCCCGCCAACGCATCGACACGGTGCAGGCCATGCTGAGCCACACGGCCGACGTCTACGGCACCCTCTCCGAGCAGGAGCGCGGCGGCGCGCCCTGGCAGCTGCTGGTCAACTCCCTGAAGGTGACGGCCTCGGAGCAGTGCCCGGCCGCCGTGGAGGAACTGATCGAGCTGGTCGGACTGCGACACGGCTACCTGCGCAACCAGCCGCTCGCACTGGAGCGCGCCCTGCGCGACCTGCGGTCCGCCTCGCTGAACTACGGCAACGACCGGCTGCTTCTGGCCAACGGCTCGCTCAGCTTGCTGGACCAGGAGACGACCCTTGTCTGACATCCTCACCGCCCCGTCGCCCGCCGACGAACCCATCGCCCGCCTGTGGAGGCCGGCGCCGGGCGTCACCCTCGTCCTGGCCCGGGTGGACCGGGTGCTGGCGACCCCCGCGGCTCTGGACCGGCTGCGCCCCGAGGAACACCGGGCAGCCGCCGACATGGCGACCTGGCGGGGCCGCGAGCACCTGGCCGGCCGGACGCTGCTGCGGCTGCTCCTCGCCAAGGTCATGGATGAGGAGGACGCCCGCGGGCCGGTGGTCCCCGAGCCGGCCGGCCGGCCCCGGCTGCCCGGCGCGCCCCACACCGGGGTGAGCGTCTCGCACAGTGGTCCCTACAAGGCGGCCGCCGTGGGCGACGGACTGGACATCGGTGTCGACGTGCAGGTACCCCGGCCGCCGTCGGCCGGGATGCTGCGCCGCTGCTGTCCGCCGGAGACGGCGGCGCGGCTGGCGTCCATGGAGTCCGACCACGCCGCCCACGACTTCGCCCGGGTATGGACCGTGCAGGAGGCGTGCGTGAAGGCGCGCGGCACCGGCCTGTCGGGCGCGCCCTGGCGGGTGCGAGCCGACCCGGAGGGCCCGGACGGCACCTGGGGCCCGCTGCACTGGCGCCGACTGGCCTGGCTGGCCGCGGCGGGCACCGAGACGGCCGCGCTGGCCTGCGCGTTCGGCCCGGCGCAGACGGGCCCCGAAGACCCGGCCGACGCCCCCGGCGACCGACCGGACGCCCCGTAGAACCTCGACGGCCGTGCCCCGCCCGGGGCCACAGGCCGGCCGTATCCCCCCTATTTCTTGTGGAGGACCCCTGATGCGCACTGATTCCACCGCGCCCACCAGCGTGGGCCTGAGCTGCTACACGGAGAACCTCGCCGGCTACCTGTCCGCACGCGTCCCCGGCTCCCTCGACCTGCTGGCCCGCTCCGTGCGGCTCGCGGTAGACCCGGCCACCGGGCGCTTCTCCCACCACGACCGCGCACTGAACAACCTCCCCGGCGGTAGCAGGCTCGGATACCGGGGCGCCCCCGACGCCGCGACGGCCCTCACGGGCATCGCCGCCGAACTGGCCGAGCGCGGCAGGGTCCTGGTCGTCGCCAACAGCGGCGCGCTGCCCTGGTTGTCCGGTACGGCCGACGGCCACGCGCCGCACCTGGTCGTGGTGAACGGCCGCGCGCCGGACGGGAACTGGCACGTGACGGACGGCTTCACAGCCCTGTTCAGCAACGGCGGCTCCCAGGACCCGTTCGCCGGGGAGCTGTCCGAGGCCGAGTTCAGCGCAGTGCTCGCCTTTCCCCGCGGGCTTTCGGAGGTGCACCGCACCCGCAACACCCTGGCCTTCGGCTTCCCGATCGCACTGCCGTCGCACGAGACCTACCAGTGGCTGACCGAGGAGGAGGGGACCACCGAGGAGCAGTTGCCCGGCGGTCCCTGGCCGACCGGGGCCACCGCCCTGGAGGAGACCGCCCGGCTCCTCACCGCGGACCTGGAAGGCGACGGCTCGCGAGGCGTGCTGGAGGACGTCTGGGCGGCGGCGCAGCACCATCTGTTCCGCGACGCCCACCTGCTGGCCGGGACGGGCGGCACGCTCGCCCGAGCGGAGCGGGAGGCCGTCGAGGCCACCACCGCGAAGTGGCGCGAGCTGCCCCGGATGCTCCGGTTCGCCGCGAACTCCGCGCGCCGCGGCCGTCCGAGGCCGTCCTTGGTCGACGGCGCGTTCACCGCCCTGGCGGAGCTGGAGGCGGCGGCCTCTCCGGTGCACGCGGCTCATGGCTACGGCGTCCCCACCGCCCGGCCTGCCGCCCGGTCGCACGCGCGGCAGGGAGGGTGATTCCGGTGCCGACGTCCACGCTCACCCTGTGGGACCGCTTCGCCCGCACGGCCGACCGTCATCCCGACCGCCCGGCGCTCACCGCCGGAGACACCACGCTGTCCTACGCGGAGCTGCGCACCCGCGCCGAGGCACTGGCCGCCCGGCTGTGCGCCGACGGACCGCCGCCCCGCCGGGTCGCCCTGCTGGCGGATCGGACACCCGTGACGTACGCCGCGTACCTGGCTGTGCAGCGGTTGGGAGCCGCAGTGGTGCCGCTCAATCCGGCCGCTCCGCCAGGCCGCAACGAGGCCGTCGTACGGCAGGCCGGCGCGGCGCTGGTGCTGGCTGACGCGGCAGGCGACGCCCGTCCGGCGGGCCGGGCCGCACCGCTCCTTCCGGTCGCCCTCACCGACCGCGCGGACGGTGCGGACCTGCGCGCTCTCGCCGGCCCGGGCCCGCAGGACACCGCGTACATCCTGTTCACCTCCGGCTCCACGGGGCGGCCCAAAGGGGTGGTGATCCAGCACGCCAACACCGACGCCTACCTGGACCACGCCGTCGAGCGGACCGGAGCCGGGCCGCAGAGTCGGCTGTCGCAGACCTTCGACCTGACCTTCGACCCTTCCGTCTTCGACATGTTCGTGGCCTGGAGCACCGGCGCGGCCCTCGTGGTGCCCACCCGGGACGAACTGATGGACCCGGCAGGGTTCGTGGCGCGACACGGGCTGACCCACTGGTTCTCCGTGCCGTCGGTGGTCTCGCTCGCCGCCCGGCTGCGACGGCTGGCACCGAACTCGATGCCAACCCTGCGATACGCGGCCTTCGCGGGTGAACCGCTCACCCTGCAACAGGCCCGGTCCTTCGCCGCAGCCGCCCCCGGCGCCCGCCTGGAGAACCTCTACGGCCCCACAGAGCTTACCGTCACCTGCACCGGCTACCGTCTTCCCGCCGCCCCGGCCGACTGGCCGCGCACCGCCAACGGCACCGTCCCCATCGGCACGGCCCACCCAGGTGCCGAGACCCTGGTGGCGGACGGGGAGATGCGCCCCGATGCCGAGGGCGAACTGCTGGTACGCGGCGCGCAGCGGTTCCCCGGCTACCTGGACCCGGCCGACGATCTGGGCCGGTTCGCCGCCGGCGAACCCGGCAAGGGCCTCGCCCCCTACACGGGCGGGCAGCTGACCGAGGCGCACTGGTACCGCACCGGGGACCGGGTGACATGGGACGGCGACGATCTGGTGCACCTGGGCCGTCTCGACAGCCAGGTCAAGATCAGCGGCTACCGGGTCGAGCTGGGCGAGGTCGAAGAGGCGCTGCGCTCGCGCCCCGACGTCGTCGACGCGGTCGTGGTGGCCCGCACCGACCGGTCCGCGCCCGTCCTGCAGGCGGTCTACACCGGGGACGCCACCGATACGGCGCCCTTGCTGGAGGCACTGCAGCAGCGGCTGCCCCCCTACATGGTGCCGCGCACTCTGCTGCGCCTGCCGGCGCTGCCGCTCAACCTCAACGGAAAGACCGACCGCGACGCCGTACTCGCCGCCCTGGACACCGCCTGTCCGGCCGCGCCCGGCACCGCATCCCGCCCCGCGGACCAGACCGCCTCCGGCGCCCGCCGCAGGCCCACTTCCGAAAGGAACCCGGTGACGTGACCACGACCACGACCACGACCACGACCGCCCCTGCTCAACTGGCCGGACGTGAGGAGTTCTGCGCCACCATGGCGCAGCTCGCCACCGGCGTCGCCGTCATCACGACCGCCGGCCCCGACGGACCCGTCGGCTGCACCGCCAACGCCCTGCTCTCGTTGTCCACCGAGCCGCCCTCGGTACTGGTCTCGCTCGCCAGCGCCGGCCGTACCGTGCGGCACGCCCGTGACCACGGCCGTTTCGCCGTCAACATCCTCAGCTGGCAGCAGCGGGACCTGATGGACCGTTTCGCCCGGCTGCCTGCGGCGGAGCGCTTCCAGGGCGTCCCCCACCGGCAGGAAGAGGGCTGCCCGGTGCTGGCGGGGACAGCCGCCACCGTGGTGTGCCGGCTCGACCAGGCTCCCGCCGTCCTCGATCACACCCTGCTGATCGGCCGTGCCCTGTGGACCGCACAGGACCCCGACGCACGGGCCCTGGTGCTCTACCGGCATCAGCAGAACGCCGTGACCGGCTGACCCCCGCCCCACCGGCGTGGCCAGGCCCCGCACACACACCCGCACCCACGTCTGACAGGGACAAGAGCATGAGCGTTTTCACCACCATGGAATCAGAAGTCCGCACCTACAGCCGGGCCTGGCCCACCGTGTTCACCACCGCACACGGCGCCGTGCTGCGGGACGAGTCCGGACGGTCCTTCATCGACTTCTTCGCCGGCGCCGGCGCCCTCAACTACGGACACAACCCGCCCGAGCTGAAAGAAGCACTGCTCAAGTACCTGTCCGGCGACGGCGTCACACACGGGCTCGACATGCAGACCACGGCCAAACGTGTCTTCCTGGAGCGGTTGAGGGACCTGATCCTCACACCGCGCGGCCTGGACTACCGCGTCCAGTTCCCCGGACCCGGCGGTACCAACGCGGTCGAGGCCGCCCTCAAGCTCGCCCGGAAGGTCACCGGGCGGCACACCGTCGCCTACTTCGAACGCGGCTTCCACGGAATGACGCTCGGGGCGCTGGCGGTCACCTCCAACCCGATGAAACGCGCCGGTGCCGGCGTCCCGCTGCCGCACACCGTGCCAGTACCCTTCGACAACCCCGCGGACGACGACCAGGCGATGGCCCGGCTCACCCGGGCACTGGACACCGCCGCCCAGGACGGGCCGCTCGCCGCCGTCGTGGTGGAGACCGTGCAGGGCGAGGGCGGGATCAATCCGGCCCGTCCGGTCTGGCTGCGCGCTCTGGCTTCCTGGGCCCGGGAGCATGACACCCTGCTCGTGGTGGACGACATCCAGATGGGCTGCGGGCGCACGGGGCCGTTCTTCTCCTTCGAGCGGGCCGGGATCGTCCCCGACATCGTCTGCTTGTCCAAGTCCATCAGCGGGTACGGGATGCCCATGGCCCTGACGCTGATACGCCCCGAGTACGACGCGTGGAAGCCGGGCGAGCACAACGGCACCTTCCGTGGCTACAACCCGGCGTTCGTCACCGCCGCCCGGGCGCTGGAACTGTTCTGGTCCGACAGCATGCTGGAAACAAGGACCACCGCGCTGGGCGGGCAAGTGGGGCGCACTCTCGCGGAGACCGCCCGCCGACACGGACTGCCCGCACCTCGCGGGTGCGGCCTGGCATGGGGTCTGCCCTTCGACCGTCCGGGAGCGGCCCGCGAGGTGTGCGACGCCGCCTACCGCAACGGCCTGCTGCTGGAGACGGCCGGAGCTCACGACGAGGTGGCCAAAATCCTGCCGCCACTGACAGTGGCGCACGGACAACTGGAGCAGGGCCTCGGGATACTCGACGAGGCCGTCGCCTCGGTGGTAGGCGTACGGACCTTCGCGGCCTGACATTGGACACGACGTCCCAGCTCCAGGCGCTCAGGCTTTTGGACCAACCGCCCCCGGCGGCGGACCGGCCACGGGGCTGACGAACGGATAGCGGATGTCGATCGACCTCGTCGGATTCCTCGGTGTGGTGATGGTGGCGTACCTCGTGCCCGGGCCGGACTTCCTCGTGGTGCTCCGGTCCGCGACCGAACATCCGTCGAAGGGCCGGGCCGCGGGGCTGGGCGCCCAGGCCGGGCTGTGCGTGCACATGCTCGCCGCCGCCACCGGGCTGTCGCTGATCGCCGCCCGATCCCCCATGGTCTACGACGCCATCAAACTGCTCGGCGCGGCCTACCTCGTCTACCTCGGGGTACGAACCGTGCTGGCAGCCCGACGGGCCGCCCGTGAGCAGTCCGCGGGGCAGGCGAAGCCCGCCGGCCCGGAGGACGGCCCGGCACCGGAGGACCCCGCGACGGCCGATCCCGTCCGAGGCCGGTGGCGATCCGGCTTCACGCAGGGCTTCCTCACCAACGTGCTCAACCCCAAAGCGGCACTGTTCTTCATCAGCATCCTGCCGCAGTTCGTCAACGGCGACGGATCGATGACCCGGCAGATCTTCTTCCTCGGCACCTTGGACGTCCTCATCGGCATCGTCTACTGGCTCGCCCTGGTCGCCGTCGCCACACGCCTACGGGCGCTCCTCGCCCGACCGAGGTTCCGTCACCGCTGGGAGCTGACGACCGGATGGCTGTTCATCGGCATCGGCATCGGCGTCGCCACGATCGCCTGACACACGGGTTGTCGATCTTCTGTGCAGTTACGACAGAGTTCACCGGAAACGCGACTGCATGAGATCCCCGCCTTTCCTCCGGGGCCCGGGACCTCATGACCCGCATCAGCGGCCTCCGGGCTCACTACTCGACCTCATATGGGTGGATCGGCCGGTCGGGGAGATTCTCTTCGTTTGTGTTGGTAACTCTGGATATCAACCCGGGAGATGGAAGAAGCTTCGACGTCACCCCGGCGGCGTTGGGAGGGTGCGGTGGCTGAGGAACCCGGAACAATTGAGAGTGCTGCCCTTACTCGCAGGTACGTGATGGCTTTGCCGCCCACAGTGAGCTTGCGGACGGCCAACAGGATTCTTTCGCTCGGGAGGAGCACCGGCTACGGTCTGGCGAAACGGGGCGAGTATCCGTGCAAGGTGCTGAAGCTGGGTAACGCCTATCGGGTGGTGACCGCCGGCCTTCAGCGTCTGCTGACGCTCGACGAGGCGGCAGAAGAGCACGCGCCCACTACACCGTCGCAGGGTCACGGGAGTATTCCCACGCAAGAGGAAGCGAGAGCGGACTGCTGCTGTCACTGCCGATGCCGCTCCCTGCAGGTTTCGTAGGCCGAACGCCGCAGCGTGAATCCCCTGGGACTTGGAGGGTTGCCACAATCGGTGTGGCGGGCACGTGAGGCGGCAGTGCTCACGGCTGTGGCGCTCGCGGTGGCCGCTCGGTGGCCGGATGCCTTTGGACGACGTCATACCAGGCGGCACGGGACAACCCGCGGCATGCCATCTGATCAGGCAGAACGTCACTCGACAGCATGGCGTGGCACCAGACAACACGATCCCTCACGGTCTCGTAATGCGTAGGTCTCGGGTTCGAATCCCGAAGGCGGCTCCATGGTGAACCCCAGGTCAGGCCTATGACCTGGGGTTTTGTGTTTCAGGTGACCTTGGAATCTGGGCTAATCGGGCATGTGTGGTCTATGCATCGTAATGCGTAGGTCAGAGGTGCGGCTTCTGTGTTGGCGTAGGCGATCTAAGGCTCTGACCTGGTCTTTTGCTCGTTCGGGATGAGTGGAGTGGGCTCGTGCGAAGGGCCCCGGTGGACAACCGGTGGGCAGGCGTGCTTGACACTCCATCAGGGGTCTGTTGCTGCCCATGGGACGACGGATGGAATGGACCAGTCTCCGATGGGGCGATCGGCGGCGTCGGGACTGTCCGGTACTGACAGGTCTCACTTCCGTCTTGGACCCTTGTCACCTCGACGCGGATGCCGGCTGCGGCTCGGACATGGCACTCGGTCTCTCACCACACCGGTCACCTGTGCTGGGAGGCACGCCGGCGACCGGCGGCCTGGCGGGAACGGGTCGCTGAAGGTCTGTCTCATGCTGTTCAACGTCGGGTGTCGTCGCCAGCAGTGATCTGTGAGCCCTTACCGGCCGAACGCCGGGACGGACGGTGACTTGGGCGCGAGCGGCCTGCCGAATGCACCCGGGGAGCGAAAGGCTCATCATCACCGCCCAGTCAGTTCGAACGCCGCTACAGGGTTGCCCGGCCCACTGAGCATTCGGGCGGTCGGTGTTGCGTTCCTGCTTCTCGGCCGTTGTGGCAACGTCGGGAGATCGCCGGTATCACCGGTCGCGCGCCGCTGACCAGCCGATCGGTCCCTGTGTTCAGGTTGTGTTCAGGCTCGGGCGGGCCTTGGGAAACTCGGGTACCGGAAGCGCCAAAACTCTGGCAAAGGGGGCTGGGGCAACCGTCGGGCGCCATGTCATCGTGCCTGCCATGACGACAGATCACCTCACTGACGACCGGCCTCCGCGCCACGCACGACAGGTGGCGAGCAAGGTGCCGGAGGTGACCGTCTACTTCTGGATGATCAAGGTGCTGACGACCGGCATGGGCGAGACGGCCTCCGACTGGCTGGCCCGTCTGTTCGGCCCGATCCCTGCGGTCGGCCTCGGTGGCATGGCCCTGGTCGTCGCCCTGGTGGTCCAGTTCGCCGCCCGCCGGTATGTGGCCTGGATCTACTGGACGGCGATCGTCATGGTCAGTGTGTTCGGCACGATGGCCGCCGATGTCCTGCATGTCGGTCTCGGCGTGCCGTACACATTGTCGACCCCCTTCTTCATGGCCGCGCTGGCTGCCGTCTTCGCCCTCTGGTACCGCAGCGAAGGCACCCTGTCGATCCACAGCATCGACACCCGGCGCCGTGAGAGCTTCTACTGGGCCGCCGTGCTGGCCACGTTCGCGCTGGGTACCGCCGCGGGCGACCTCACCGCGACGATCGGCTTCGGTTATCTGGGTTCCGCCGTTCTGTACGCCGCCGCGATCGCTGTTCCGGCTGTCGCTCATCGCTGGGGCGGTCTGAACGCGGTGACCGCTTTCTGGGTGGCGTACGTCATCACCCGGCCGCTCGGTGCGTCCGTCGCCGACTGGATGGCCGTCGGCCACAGCCGGGGCGGGTTGGGCCTGGGTCTGGGGCCGGTCACGCTGTCCTGGACGGTGGCCATCCTCGGCTTCGTCGGCTATCTGGCCGCCTCTCGCAAGGACATCCGGCACGACGCGGCGTGCAGTGATGCGCGGTTCCCGCCGAGCGAGGCTGCTGTCAACCGGCGGGCAGGCTGACGACGAACCGCGCTCCGGGTGTGTGCCCGGGGTCGTACGTCACCTCGCCGCCGGCGGAGCGGGCCAGGCGTCGAGCCAGCGGGAGTCCCAGGCCCGCTCCGTGGTGTCCGTCGCCGGGATCGGCCCGTCGGCCGGGTTCGAAGAGCCGTGAGGTGAACGGGGGCGGTACGCCGGGTCCGTCGTCGGTGACGTGGATGCGTACGCCGTCGGGTGTGCGGTACGCGCGGACGGTGATGCTGGAGTGGGCGTAGCGGCAGGCGTTGGCGAGGAGTGGGCTGACGATGCGTTCGAGGAGGGCGGGCGGGACGCCGGCCTGCAGGTGCGGGCCGGCGGTGGTGAGCGTCAAGTGGCCTGGTACGTCCAGGAGTTCGGTGAGGTGACGCAGTGTTGGCAGGACTTCGGCGGTGTCCGGAGTGGTGAGTGTGCCGTCGCGGGCGTCGTCCAGGAGGGTGTCGCAGATGGCGCGCATGGACTCGGCGGCGTCCGCGATGACCTGGTGGGTGGCGCGGGTTTGGTCGTCCGTGCGGGGGCGGGTGTGCCACCAGTCGAGTTCGGCGATGATCCGGCTCAGGGGTGTCCGTAGTTCGTGCGAGAGTTCCCCGGTGAGCTGCCGTTCGTGGCGCAGGAGGGTGCGGATGCGGTCCAGCATGGCGTCCAGTGACGTGCCGAGGCGGGCGAGTTCGGCCGGGTGCCCGGTGCTGCCGAAGCGTTCCTCGGAGGCGACGGCGCTCCACTGGATGGCCTGGTCGGTCATCGTGCGGACGGGGCGCAGCGCACGGCCGACCGCCAGGCGGGTCAGGGCGTAGGTGCAGGCGAGCATCACGGTGTCCAGGGCGAGCGATCCCAGGAGCAGGGTGTCGGCCGAACTGCGGTAGGGGGAGAGGTCGAGCGCGGTGACCACCGTGGCCTCGCTGCTGTCGCCGGGCACCGGCTGGGAGCACAGCCGCAGGGGGCCGTGGACGGCGGCGGTGACGCACCGTCGTCCGCCGCGTCCGGCGAGTGCGTCGGCGACGCGGGTCAGGGGGCCGGCGTTCGGTGGCTCTTCCAGCAGTCGGCGGCCGGCGTAGATCCACACGTTGGTGTCGAGGAGGTCGTCGTGGGAGGTCTCCAGGACGCGTACGCTGGTGCCGCTGGTGTCGATGGTCGTCGCGACGGCGGCGGCGCGGGTGCGCAGTTCGTCGTCCGCCTGGTGCTGGAGGCGGCGCTGGGCCACGGCGTTGAAGGCGACGGTGAGGACCAGCATCAGCAGTGCGGCCGTGGTGAGGGCCACGAGGGAGAGCCGGCCGCGCAGGGTGCGGGGCGCCAGACGGTGGAGGACGGCGGTCACGGTGGGCCGCGGCCGGTGGCGGACGCCGCTCATGACAGGCGGTGGCCGATCCCGCGGGCGGTGGCGATCGTCCTGTCGCTGCCCGCCTCGCGCAGTTTGCGGCGCAGTCGGGTCAGGTACTGGTCGAGGGTGTTGTCGTGGACCTGGGCGCCCTCGTGCCAGCCCGCCCGGACCAGCTCGCGGCGGCGCACGACACCGCCGGAGGCCGCCATGAGCGCGGCCAGGAGACGGAACTCGGTCGGCGTCAGATCGACCCCTACGCCCCGGACGCTGACCAGGTGCCGGACGGCGTCCAGGAGCAGGTCTCCCGCTGTGGCGACGGGCGGCGGGGCGGTCCGTTTGAGGGCTGCCCGCAGACGGGCGGCGAGTTCGGCGAGATGGAACGGCTTGGGCAGGTAGTCGTCGCCCCCGGCGGAGAACCCGGACAGCCGGTCGGCCAGCCGGTGATGGGCGGTCAGGAAGATGACGGGGGAGAGGAATCCGTTCGCGCGCATCGCCTGGCACACGTCCCGCCCGTCGGCGTCGGGCAGCCCGATGTCGAGGACAGCGGCGGAGATGCCGGCGCTGGCCAGCCGCAGGGCGGTGGCGCCGTCCGGCGCGGGCACGGTGTCGAAGTCCTCGTCGCGCAGCCCGCGCATCAGCACATCACGCAGGGCGTGATCGTCCTCGACGACCAGGATCGTCTGACGCATGGCGCTTCCCCTGTTCTCGTGCCGGGTCCGTTCAGCTTTCGGCAGTGCCCGTCGCTTCTGTTGTCCCGCGTGCTGTGTCGGTGTCAGTCGTCCCGGGGGTCCATTGTTCGGGCAGCCAGCAGGCCACGGCGCACAGACATACGCCCAGCCAGCCGAGGGCGAACAGCCAGCCGCCGACCACGTCGGTGAACCAGTGCACTCCCAGGTAGACGCGGGTCAGACCGACCAGCGCGCCCCAGCCTCCGATGACCAGGACCAGTGGGGCCCTACCGCGCGGCCTCCGCACACAGATGGCGATGATCAGCAGTCCTGCGGTGAGGGCCGCCGTGGTGGTGTGACCGGAGGGGAACGCCCATCCCGAGGCATGCGTCTTCCAGTCCGTGAGGGGTGGCCGCGGCCGGGCTATGAGCGCCATCACCGCGTACCGCAGGGCTTGGCCCGCCCCGAGGCAGGCCAGGCAGAGCGCGGCTGCCAGCGCGCGCTGCCGGAGGGTGCGCCCGACGATGACTCCGGCCAGCGCGGCCAGCGTGAACGGGATGAGTCCTGTTCCGGTGACGGTCAGGCCGCGGGCGAACGCCACGGCCACGTCGGGTCGGTGGCCTACGGACCACGACAGGAGGTCAATGTCCGTGAACAGCGGTATGCCGTCGTGGCCCACCACGACCATGGTCAGGACACCGAACGCTGTCCATGCGCCGAGTCCGCAGCTGCCGGCCAGTTCGGCGGTGTCGCTGCGCCTCATGACTCCACCGCGATCAGCGGACGCAGGCGGGTCGCCGCGAGCCGCAGAGCGAGGGCCTCCGCGCGCCTGCGCAGGGCGGACATGGCAAGCAATACGGTGAGTACACCCACCACACACCCTGCCAGCACGTCGTGGGGGTAGTGCGCGCCGACCCAGACCCGCGAGGCCGCCATCGCGGCGGCGGCCACTGCGGCGACCGTGCCGAGCCGGCGGGAGACGAAGAGCAGGGCGACGGCCGCGGCGGCGGCGATGGCCGCGTGGTTGC
>NZ_JAAGLU010000039.1 GCF_010550245.1 Streptomyces sp. SID12501 | reverse complement strand
TCCGGGTGGGTCCGGAGACCGCTCCCGGCCGGGAGCGGTCTCCGGCGGTGATGTCGGCGCCGGTTGGTCCGGCCAGGGCTCTCTGCCGGGAACGCGTCCGCGGGTCGGGCGGGAGTGCCGCCCGGCGGGCAGCCGCCTCCGGCTCGGGCACCGGGGCGCCGGCGGCCTCTGCGGCGCTGATCCACCGTTGCGCGCGAGGGAGTTCGTGACCGGCCGCCGCTGCCGGTCCGGCCCGAGCCTCGAGCCACCGGGCCGCGCTCCAAGACCTCAGCGCCCGCGCCCAAGCCACCGCACCTGCCCACTTTCGGACGATTCTCCGCGTCATCGGCTGAAACCCATGCCCCGGTCCACCGGTTCGGCCCGTTCCCATAGGACCGATATAGATCGGGCGGCAAGGTTCGATCCGATGCACTTCCGCTGTCGGCGGAGGCGCTCACCGCCCCCACGCGACGATGGATGGAGAGGACTGGTCACGCATGATGACCGAGAGGACCAACACCGAGCCGCGCAGCGGCACCGCCACCCGGAGCCACGCTCTGCGGCTGGACGAGGTCAGCAAGGTCTACGGCAGGAACGGCCGTGGCGTCAGGGCCCTCGACGGCGTTTCCGTAAGCATCGAGCGCGGTTCGTTCACCGCGGTCATGGGCCCGTCCGGCTCCGGCAAGTCGACCTTCCTGCATTGCGCGGCCGGCCTCGACAAGCCGACCTCCGGCCGCGCCTGGATCGGTGACACAGAGCTCGGAGGGATGAACGAGACCCAGCTGACCAAGCTGCGCCGCCAGCGAATCGGCTTCGTCTTCCAGGCGTTCAACCTGATCTCGTCCCTCTCCGTGCGCCAGAACGTCGAGCTGCCCCTGCGCCTGGCCGGCGAGCGCCTGGACAAACGGTGGCTGGAGGAGATCCTGTCCCGCGTCGGCCTAGGCGGCCGGGCCACCCACCGCCCGTCCGAACTCTCCGGCGGCCAGCAGCAGCGCGTGGCCATCGCCCGCGCCCTGATCACCCGTCCCGACGTGATCTTCGGCGACGAACCGACCGGCGCCCTGGACACCGTCACGGCGAAGGAGATCCTCTCGCTGCTGCGGTCCTGCGTGGACGACACCGGTCAGACCGTCGTCATGGTCACCCACGACCCCATGGCCGCCTCGTACGCGGACACCGTCCTGTTCCTCGCCGACGGTCGCCTGGCCGACCGTATGCACGCCCCGACCGCCGATCGCGTCGCGGACCGGATGACGCACCTGGGAGCGTGGGCCTGATGCTGCGTTACGCCTTACAGACCCTCAGGGCCCGAAAGGGCGGATTCATCGGCGCGTTCCTGGCGCTGATGTGTGCCGCCGCCCTGGTCACCGCGTGCGGCATCCTTCTGGAGACCGGCCTGCGCGGCACCATCGGCACCGAGCGGTACGCGGCGGCCCCGGTGATCGTCGGCGGCGACCAGAACGTCCACCAGACCACCGTCAAGGAGAAGAAGGGCAAGACCAAGGTCAAGCACAAGGCGAAGCCGCTCGCCGAACGCGTCTGGCTGCCCGGCTCCACCGTCACCGCGCTGGAGCAGGTGCGCGGCGCACGGGCCGTCGTACCCGAGATCACCTTCCCCGCTTACGCCATCAGCCCCGAGGGCCGCGTCGTCGAGGGTGTTGACGGCAAGGACTCCTACGGGCATGCCTGGGCCTCGGCCGCCCTCACCCCGTTCACGCTCGTCTCCGGCACCGCGCCCGCGTCCGCCACCGATGTCGTCGTGGACCGCGAACTCGCCGAACGTACGGGCCTGAAGGCCGGTTCGAAGCTCACCGTGCAGTCGACCGACGCCCCGCGCACCTACACCGTCAGCGGCATCGCGGCACCCGCGGGCGGCGACCTGAAGCAGCAGACCTCGCTGTTCTTCTCCACCGCCGAGGCCCAGCGGCTCTCCGGCCGCGACGGCCAGATCACCGCGATCGGCGTGCTGCCCGCGAAGGGCGTCGGCACCGCCGAACTGGCCGCTCAGGTGAAGAAGGCACTGGACGGCACCACCGCGCAGGTCGTCACCGGCGGCGACCGCGGTCCGGTCGAGTTCCTCGACGCGGCCAAGGCCCGCGTCAAGCTCGTCTCGATGGGCGGCGCCATCGGCGGCACCTCGCTGCTGGTCGCGATCCTCGTGGTCGTGGGCACCTTCGCCCTCTCCATCCAGCAGCGTTACCGCGAACTCGCCCTGCTGCGCGCCATCGCCGCCACCCCCAAGCAGGTACGGCAGCTGATCGGCCGCGAGGCCCTGATCGTCGGCCTGCTCGCCGGGGTGCTCGGCGCCGTCGCCGGACTGCCGATCGCGTACTGGCTGCACCACAAGTTCGTCGGCTTCGGCACCATCCCCGACACCCTGGAGGTCACCTTCGGCTTCTTCCCGTTCGCCGCCGCCGTCGGTGCCTCCCTGCTGGGCGCCTGGGCCGCGGCCCGCATCTCCGCCCGCCGAACCGCCCGTATCCGGCCCGCCGAGGCGCTCGCCGAATCCGCCATGGAGCGGACCGGATTCGCCTGGGGCCGCTTCCTCGCCGGAGCGCTCACCCTGGCCGGCGGGGTGGTGCTGCTGGCCGTACTGAGTGCGCTGAAGACCGAGCCGGCGTCCACGCCGGTGACGTTCCTGACCGTCGTGGTGCTGGCGGTCGCGGTCTCCCTGCTCGGCCCGGTCATCGCCCGGCTCGCCGTCGCGGTCCTGGGCGTCCCGCTGCGCGCCTCGCGCGTCGCCGGCCACCTCGCCACGGCCAACGTCCGCGCCAACACCAAGCGGATGGCGTCCGCGATCACCCCGCTGGCCCTGCTCATCGGCATGGCCTGCACGGTGCTGTTCGTGCAGACCACGATGGGCGACGCCTCCTCGGCCCAGGCCAAGGACGGCAACCGGGCCGACTGGGTGGTGGCCTCCTCCGGCCCCGGCGTGCCTGAGCAGGCCGCCGACGCGCTGCGCGGCACCACCGGCGTCACCGCGATCACCGAAGTGGTCCGTACGACCGTCCGCGTCGGCCTCGACAAGTACCCCTCGCAGGGTCTGTCCACGGACGGCCTGCAGAAGAACTGGGACCCGGACGTCAGCGAGGGAACACTGGCCGGCTTCGGCAGCGGCAGCGTCGCACTCAGCGAGGTCGCCGCCGACCACCTCGGCAAGAAGCCCGGCGACTCCCTCAAGATCACCCTCGGCGACGGCACCGTCGTCACCCTGAAGGTGGCCGCCGTCTACGCCCGCGGACTCGGCTTCGGCGACCTGACCATGGCCCACGACCTGGTCGTGCGGCACGTCGACAACCCGCTCGCCTCCTCCGTCCTCGTCCAGACCACCGACGACGGCACGGCGGGCCGCGAGCAGCTGCAGAAGGCCGTCGCCGCGTTCCCGGGCGTCGGCGTCCTGGACCGAGGCCAGGTCGAGGACCTCCAGGCCGAGGTGCAGCAGTCCAACGCCGAGGTCAACTACGTCGCCATGGGGCTGATCATCGCGTTCACCGCGATCGCCGTGGTCAACACGCTCGCCATGTCGGTCTCCGACCGCTCGCGTGAGTTCGCCCTGCTGCGCCTGGTCGGCACCACCCGCCGGCAGGTCATGGGCATGCTGCGCATCGAGTCCCTGGTCGTGGTGGTCATCGCAGCGGTGCTCGGCAGCGGCATCGCCTTCGCCGTCCTGACCGCGTTCAGCATCGGCATGACGGGCACGGCGGCACCCTCCGTCGACCCGTGGATGTACCTGGGCGTCCTCGGCTTCGCCGGCGCCCTGGCCCTGCTGGCGACGGTCGTACCGGGCCGGCTGTCGCTGACCGGCCGTCCCGCGGAAGTCATCGGCTCCGGCCAGTGACGGCACCGCGCCGCGGCACTCACGGCTGAAGGGCCGGCCCCGCGGGGCCGGCCCTTCAGCCGTGAGTCGCCGTCCTGTCCTAGTCCAGCACCGCGCCACCGCCCTTCCGGTCCACCCGGCTACGGCGGTTGTCCAGGTGCGCGTAGACCCGCTCCAGCCAGCGGTCCGCGCCGTCGTAGCGCGGAACGAAGGAGGTACGGCCGTGCACCGCGACCCGGTTGTCCACGACGGCGAAGTCACCGACCCGCAGCCGGTGCGTCGTCATCGTCTCGACGAACGCGTCCCGCAGCCCGGCCATCGCCGCCTTCGCCGTGTCGTCCAGCGGGTGGGTGGCGGCGAAGTCGATCAGCACGTTGGGGTCCTCCGGGTCGCCCAGGAGCACCGGGTGCGCCGACCGGACGCTGGCGAGGCTGCCGAACGACGGCGGCGGCTCGGTCAGGAACCGCGGCTCGGCGAGCACCCGGCGCGTCTCCTCCGACAGCAGCGGCAGCGCGCGGCGGACGGAGGAGGTGCACAGTTTCGCGTCGCCGGTCGGGTCCTCCCGTATGCAGAGCAGCCCCACGTAATCGGGCCGGTTGTCGTGGAAGGCGTTCTCCACGTGCAATTCCAGGAGTACGGAACCGGCGTTGCTCTGCGATTCCTCCCGGCCCGGCACCGGCACCACGTTCTGCACCAGGGCGCCGTTCTTCTCGCTCCGGAAAGAGATCACCTCGCCGAGTTGCAGCATCAGCGAGGTGATGACGGCGGCGGCGGTCGTCGGAACGCGCTCGACGGAATTCGGCACGCTCGGCGTCGGCGGCAGCGGATCGCCCGCCACCACCGGCAGGTTGCGCAGCAGCAGCACCCCGTCCTGATTCGGATCGTGCCGGAACGCGCGCAGCGTGGCCAGCAGCGTACGAGGCAGCAGCGAGGAGGTGGCGAGGGCCGCGCCCAGCCACTCGGAGCTGTCGATGAGCGGATGCCCCGGGCCGGTCAGCCGGCCGGTCAGGGCCACCAGCTGTTCCCTTTCCCGTTCGCTGAGTTCATGCCCGGTCACCGTGTTCGATGCGGCCGGAACCAGCATCTGAATCTGAGTCATAGGAAAGATTCCTCAGGTTGTCGGCAATTTCCCGGGCAATTCTGGAAGCCAGGCCTATCGCGCCCCTATGGGCGTCGGTATAGGCCGTCAATAGCCCCGGGGAGGAGGCTCGGAAACAGTGACCATAGACATCTGAGCACATCTGAATCAGCCCGGTCGCCCCGGCGGACGGGTGCGGAAAGGAGACGCGGGACATGACGTTCCCACGCGATCGAAGCCGGGCGGACACCCCCGGCAGGGCAGAAGAAGAGCCCCGCATCACCGCGGGTACCACCGCGCGGGGCCGGGGGAGTGGAGGGCCGGGGCCAGGTGACGCAGCCGAGGGAGAGGGGGCGCCGGGTGCGACCCGGCCCGGCGAGCGCTCCCGGCTCGGCGAGGTGGGCCGGCCCGGGGAGGGTCGTATCGCCGATCAGGGCGCGGCCCCGGCGGCCGGCATGACGGCCGCCGCCGTCGACCGGATCATCGCCCGGGGCGAGGCGCACGTGTGGTGGTGGCGCTGCCCCGAGCGGGTCGACCCCGCCGACCTCGCGCTGCTGGGCACGGAGGAGTTCCGGCGTGCCCTCGGCATGCTCGCCGAGCGGGACGCCGCCGAGTTCGTGCGCACCCGGGCCGGAGCCCGCCGCGCGCTGGGCGAACTGCTCGACATCTCCCCGGCCACCACCCGGCTGGGACACCGGCGCTGCCCGGGCTGCGGCGCGGACGACCACGGCCCGCCGATGCTGGTGCGCCCCGCGCTCCCGCTGGCGATCAGCCTGAGCCGTACGGCCGGCTGGGGCGTCTTCGTGGTCGGTGCCGGCCTCGGCATCGGCGTGGACGCGGAGGCGCTGCGCCCGGTGCGCGAGACCCTGTTCGCCGGGTCCGTACTGACCGCGGCCGAGCGGCGCCATCTGGACGCCAGGTCGCCGGGCCCGGCCAGGCACGCCGCGTTCCACCGGGTCTGGACCCGCAAGGAGGCCGTCGTCAAGGCAGTCGGCGTGGGCCTCGTCGGCACGGAGCTGGACCAGCTGGAAACCCGCCCCGACCAGGACGGACCGTTGCGCGTCACCCACCACGGCATCGGCCGCCCCACCGAGTGGACGGTGGAGGACCTGCGCCTCTCCGACCATCTCGCGGTGGCCCTGGCCCGCGCGGCCGGCCCCGCGGCCCGCGGCCCGGTCCACCTCCACCCGCCCACCGGCCCGTGACCCGGCGGCCCACCCCCGGCAGCCCGGGCTCCGACCGCACTTCCGACCGCACTTCCGACCGCACTCCGAGAGAGGACGTCACGCATCATGACCACGGAATCCGTCGCACCGCCGGCCCGTCGCGCGGACCTCGACACCACACTCCGTAGGCCCCGCACAGGTCAGCTGTCCGCCGCCGAACTGACCACGTACTTCGACACCCTCGCCGAGGCCGTCCAGCGCGTCGACCCCGGCCCGTCCGCGCCCGGCGGCTGGGAGAACCGGGAGCGGCTGTGGTTCTCCACCTGGGTGCGCGCGGCCTACGAACACCCGCTGTCGGCAGCTGTGTTCGGCCACCCCGACGCCGGTGCGGCCCGTTCCGCGCAGCACCGCCAGGCCGCCGAACTCGGTCTGCGCATGGACGTCTCGGGCACCGGTATCCGCCCCGCCCGCCCGACCCCCCACGTCCGCGCGGCCGCAGCCGTGGCCGCGGTCTGGTCGGTCACCGCGCTGGCCGTCACGCAGTCCCCGCGGCCCCCGCGCGAGCGCGTCGTCTCCGACGCCTGGCTGATCGCCCAGGAGATCATCGCCCCGGCCCTGCTGACGGCCGGGCCCGGCCTCACCCGCGCTCGCGGCGCGTGGTGACGTGTCCGGCTCACCGGACATCCCGTACGAGAGCGAAGCCGAGCAGGAGACCGCGTACAGGCACCCGCACACGGGAAGCGCCACGTACAGGCACAGCGACAGCCACAGGGACAGCGACACGGCCGGCTCACCCCACCCCGGTGACCGGCGTGTCCCGTGGAGCCGCGGGCGTGAGCGCCAGCGCGGACGCCTGCTCCCGAGGCCCCCTCGGTTCCCGCGCTTCCCACGGGGCCGACGCCGCGAGCAGCCGTACGAGCTCGTGGCAGTGGTACAACGGCCGTCCCTGGTCGTCGAGTCCGGACAGTTCGAGGAGCGCGGCGTCGACGAGGGACTCCAGGGCGTTCTCCGCCGTGTCCTCCGACAGTCCGAGCCGGTCCCCGGCCCACCGCGCGGGGAACGGCTCGCCGTCCGCTCCGCCCAGCGTCCCGAACACCGACCGCTCGACCGCTCCGAGCTGCTCCACCGAGGACCCCAGGACCCGGCTCAGGTCGAGGTCGCCGAAGGCGAGTTCGGCCAGCCGGGCGGCGGGGTCGGCGAGCCGGGCGGCCAGCCGGGCCGCCGTCCAGTGCGGCCGGGCCGCCAGCCGGGCGCCCGCGATGGCCAGCGCCAGCGGCAGCCCGCCGCAGTACGCCACCAGGTCCTCGGCCCGGTCCGGGTCCTCCAGCAGCCGCTGCCGCCCAGCGCGGGCGGCCAGCAGATCGAGGCCCGCCTCCTCGTCCAGCAACGGCAGCGCGAACGTGTCGCCCGCCGTCACCCGGGCCAGCCGCCGCCTGCTGGTGATGAGGACGGCGGCCGGTCCGGCCGGCAGCAGCGGGGCGAGCTGCCGGTCGCCGGAGACGTTGTCCAACACCAGCAGCAGCCGCCGCCCGGCGGTCCGCGTCCGGTACAGCCGTACCAGCTCGTCCAGATCGCCCGCCGGCAGGTTCGGGTCGCTCTCGCCGAGCGCCCGCAGCAACTGCGCGAGCACGGCGCGCGGAGCCCGTGGGGCGCCGTCCGAGCCACGGAGTTCGGCGAAGAGCAGCCCGTCGGGGAAGTGCTCCCCGTTCTCGGCGGCGGCCCGTACCGCGAGCGCGGTCTTGCCGATGCCGGCCATGCCGGTCACCAGGATGCGCCGCTGCGCGGGCTCCTCGTGCCCCAACCGCCCCCGCAGCGCCCGCAGTTCGTGCTGCCGTCCGACGAGTTCCCCGTCGGAGGCCGGCAGCATCGAGGGCACCGGACCGGTCCGCGCGGCTCGCGCTCCGGCGGTCCGCCCGAGCCCCAACTCCCCGCCCAGCACGGCCTGGTACGTCCATCCGAGCACCTCGCCGGGATCGATGCCGAGCTGCTCGGCGAGGACGCCGCGCCCCTCGTAGTAGGCCTGCAGCGCGTCCGCCTGTCGGCCGCACCGGTACAGCGCGGTCATCAACTGGGCTCGCAGCCGCTCCCGTACCGGGAACGCGGCGACCAGCCCGGTCAGGTCGGCCGTCACCTGCTCGTGCCGCCCCAGCTCCAGATCGGCCTCGATCCGGGACTCCAGGGCGAGCATGCGCTCCTCCTCCAGCGGCGCCAGCTCGGCGTCGAGCAGGTGCTCGGTGACGTTCGCGAGCGCCGGCCCCCGCCATAACTGCATCGCCCGGCGCAGCGACTCCGAGGCTTCCTCGAACCGCCGTTCCGCCAGCGCCCGCCGGCCGTCCCGCTCCAGCCGCCGGAACTCGACCAGGTCGATCAGGGCGCCGGGAGCGCGCAGCACGTACCCCGGAGGCTGCCGAACGATGTCGGCCTCGTCGCCCAACTGCTTGCGCAACCGGGACATGTACGTGTAGATCTGCGCACTCGCCGTCGCCGGCGGATCCCAGCCCCACAACAGTGAGCTGAGCCGCGCGTCGGACACGACCCGGTCCTGCGCCAGCAACATGGCGGCGAGCACCGTGTGAATCTTGGATCCGGAGAGGGCGATCCGTTCGCCGTCCTGTACAGCCTCCACCGGCCCTAGGACCAGGAATTCCATGGGGCACCCCCCTTCTGGTGCGGCTTTTCCTACAGTTGAGAAGGTAGGAGGCGCCGTTATTGGCGGGTTATCGCCGCGGTGCGGTCCGCGCTCCGGGCCTGTGTTCCGTGATCTCCACCGCAGATCGACCGTCCTTCTGTCCGCCACTCCCCGCGGGGCCCGGCACCGAGTCATGAACGCACCTCCCTCGGCGTCGGCCGGGCCGTCGGCCTGGGCCTCTCCGACTGCTGCAGGAGCGCACCACGACGAACGCGACCCGCGGGTGCTGAGGAGTGGGTGCGGTTGTCGGTCTCCCTGTACGACCACGTCCGCCCAGGCGGCCTGGCCTCGCTCAGCGACGGTGTTCAGCGGGCGCTGGGCGGGGCTCCCCGGGACTTCTCCGCGTACGCCGACACCACAGCCCGGCAGGGGGTCTGGAGCAGCTGACCTGTTCTGGCGGTCCGGCCGGTTCCCCGCGTGGAACCGGCCGGGCAGGTTTCCTTTCCTCAGCGCGCCCCCGACCCCTTCAGGAACTCCGCCAGCGTCCGCGTCAGGGTGTTGTGGGCCGGGGCCGCGAAGAGCGGGTCGAGGTGGTTCATGCCGGTGTCGGTCTCGTATGCGGCGTACGGGATACGGGAACCGGCCACCACCTTGCGCGCCGCCTCCTCGATCGTGCCCTTGGCGTAGCTCGTCCCGAAGGCGTACAGGGGTACGTCGAGACGGTCGGCGTGGTGCAGCCGCAGGCCGAGGGAGCGGGTGAGCGGGGTGTCGGTGTAGGCGTCCGCGACGTCGAGGTCGACGGAGAGCCGGGCGGGCCAGTACCACTCCCACACGGCCGGCACCGGACCGGCGTACGCCGCCGCGACCCGGCTTATCGGCGTGATCCCGGCGTCGACCCAGCCGCGTACGTCCCCGCTGCCGGCGAGGTGTCCCGAGTGCACGCTGATGGAGTTCGGCCAGCCGAAGCCCGCGTCCACGAAGAAGCCCAGCAGACCCGCGTTGGTGACGGTGTACGGCAGGCGCAGGGCGTCGGGCAGGCGGGGCTGGAGGACGGAGACGCCGTCGGGGTCGTGGAGGGCGTAGTGGCCGGCGAGCTGGTACCAGATCTGGGTGCTCTCCGCGCGGCTGCCGAGCCCCACGCCGCTCAGGGTCAGGTCGAAGACCGCCCCGGCGTCGATGGCCGCCAGCCGCTCCCGTACCTCGTCCGGCGAGTCGAGGACCGGCTCGCCCGTGCCGTCGAACGCCCCGAGCACACCGCCGTCGACGACCACGAGCCCCGCGAGGTCCCGGTGGCCGGGGCAGCCGTCGAAGTCCCAGGCCGCGTACGCCATCGCGGTCGTCGCTCCCCAGGAGTGACCGCCGAGCACCACGCGCCGGCCACCGCGCCCCGCCGACCGGACGACGGCCCGGAGATCGGCGAGCGTCAGGGGCAGGCCCCAGTGCGCGGCGAAGGGGGAGGCGGCAGGGTCCTGGGTGCGGTAGTGGCCGTTCAGGTAGTAGGAGAGGGGGTCCGGGCCGGTGAATCCCGTCCGGTCGGCGAGGTTCTCCTCCCGCCGGTCGAGGGCCCACACCTGCAACCCCGGCACGGCCGCGACCAGGTCACGGGCCGGCAGCCGGAAGTCGTTCGCCGCCCCGAACATGCCGGGCACCAGTACGAGGACGGTGGTCGCCGCGTCGGGGCCGACCTTCAGGACATGCACCCGGTCCGTCCCGCCGGGCCCGCCTCCGGCGCCCACGGCCACCGGCACGTACGGCTCCGGGCCGACGGCCCTTTGCTCGATGGCGCCCGGTGCGCGTCCTGCGGCCAGTGCGGATCCGGCCCCCGTGCCGGCCGCGGCGAGCGCCGCACCGCCGATCATTCCGCCCAGCACCGTACGGCGCGGCAGACGGCTCGTCATCTCACGTACCTCCAGGGAGAGTTGGTCGAGACCAGCTTCCCTCTCGCTCTCGACGACCCACGCACCAGGGGGCACTTGCGACACTCCACAGCGGCTCCTCGGCGGGTCTGCCGTCCGGCGTCCGCTGCCCGCCGTCAGCGCACGGACCGGCCGTTGTCGACAGCAGCGTCCGGGGTCGCGGCGCCCGTCCCCGCTCTGTCGCGCACCCGGCGTACGAGGTCGGCGGCGGCCTCCGGCCACTCGGCGTGTTCGAAGGTGAAGCCCGCGTCGAGCAGCCGGCCGGGGACGACACGGCGGCTCTTCAGCAGGAGTTCGGTGTCCGAGCGGAGCGCGAACGCGCCCAGCTCCGCCATCCACCGCGTCGCGGGCAGACCCACCGGAACGCCCCACGCGGCGCGCAGCGCGTGCATGAACGCGCGCTGCGGAAGGGGGTGGGGAGCGGCGAGGTTCACCGGCCCGGTGAGGTCGTCCCGGGCGGCCAGGAACTCGACGGCGCGTACGAAGTCGTGGTCGTGGATCCAGGACACGTACTGCGCGCCGCCCGCGACCGGGCCGCCGAGGCCGAGCCGGGCCAGCCGCAGCAGGACGTCGAGGACACCGCCGCGGTCCGGGCTCATCACCATGGCCGTCCGTAGGGCGACCTTGCGGGTGGCGGGGGTCGCCGCCTGCTCCTGCGCCCCCTCCCAGGCCCTGGCGATGTCGACGCTGTAGGCCCAGTAGTCCGGAACGCCGGGTTCGGTGCCGCCGATGACGCCGGTCGCTTCGTCGTTGGGGGCGTCGAAGCGGTGGGCGTACACGGTGGCGGTGCTCATCTGGAGCCAGAGCCGGGGAGGCCGCGCGGCGCCCGCGATCGCCTCGCCGACGACCCGGGCGGAGCGGACGCGCGAGTCCATCATGGCCCGCAGGTTGGCGGGGGTGTAGCGGCAGCTGACGCTGCGGCCCGCCAGGTTGATCACGACGTCGCTGCCGTCGACCGCCTCGGTCCAGGCGTCCAGCGTCTCGCCGTCCCAGCCGATCTCCCGGTCGTGCGCCGGCCGTCGGGTCAGGACGGTGACGTCGTGACCCGCGGCGGTGAGCGCACGGTTCAGGATGCCACCCACCTGACCGGTTCCACCGGGTATGACTACCTTCATGGCTCCCCCTGGGGCTCGGAACGTGTCGGTGTGAGAGTAGCGCAGATATTTGAACGCGTTCAAAACGTGCCCGAGGCGTGTCGGCGGTGCTGACAGGAACTGTGGGTTCGATCTGAGTGTGAGGGCCGGACTTCGGCGCAGAAGCCCTCCGCGTCACGCGTCCGGACCGGGAACCCGCAGGTCGGACGAGGCGTCCGCCGGATGTCCCGTGGTGCCCCACCGGTCGGCCGGGGGTACCCCGCCGAACCGTTGATCGGTACTTTGCGTACCTGCCAGTGACGTTCGAGCGCCGGATGGGAGGATGTGGGCCGTTATGACTGCCGGGTGGGGTACGCGCACGCTACGGGCCGCGGTGTTCGCCGCCGTCTGTGTGCTGCTCGCCGCCCTCGGTCACGCGCTGATGTCCGGCGCCACCGTCGCCTGGTGGACGCTGGCCGCCGGGGCCCTGGTCACGGGCGGCGCGGGCTGGTGCCTGACCGGCCGCGAGCGCGGACTCCCGCTGGTGGTGGGCGTGGTGGTCGTCGCCCAGGGCGCGCTCCACTCGGCGTTCTCGCTCACCCGGAGCGCGAGTACGGGTACGGGTACGGGTACGGGCACGGGTTCCGCCGACACGGCGATGGACTCCATGGACATGGCCCACACCGGCACGAGCACCGGCACCGGCATGGACATGGGTGCGGGCGTGGGTCGCCTGACTCGCGGCGGCCACGGCATGGACGTCCTGTCGTCCTCGTACGGCATGCTCGCCGCCCACACGCTCGCCGCGCTGCTGTGCGGTCTGTGGCTGGCGTACGGCGAACGGGCCGCGTTCCGCATCCTGCGGGCGGTGGCCGGTCGGCTGGCCGCTCCGCTGCGGCTGGCCCTCGCGCTGCCCGCGACGCCGGACCGCCCCCGTCCGCACCTGCGGCGCGGCGGCTCGGACCGGGCGCCGCGGCTGCTCCCGCTCGTCCACGCGATCACTTCCCGGGGCCCGCCGACGGCGATCGCTGTCGTCTGAGACAGCTGGTTCCCCGGGACCGCTCCAGGTGGCGCCGACGCACTCGGCGCCGTCCTCCGCAGGAGCCCCGGGCCTCGGCCGTACCCACCCACGCGGACGGCCGTCCTCCCCCTGCCGGTAGCGGCGTGCGCCCACCTCTCGCGCATCGCGCCGCCCTTGCCTCGCGCTGCCTCGCATCGCGTCCGTGGGCCGCCCTGCCGGATTCCGGATGATCCGAGAAGGACACCAGGTGATCACTCCTGTACTCCCCGCCCCGACCGTCTCGACCCTCCCGACCGTCCCGGCCCTCTCGGCCGACGAGTCGATAACCGCCTGGGCGCTCGCCGCCCGTGGTGGCGATCCGGTCGCCGTCGAACGCTTCGTCGGCGCCCTGCACCGCGATGTGGTGCGGTACGTCGCCCGTCTCTGCGCCGATCCGCAGGCCGCAGACGACCTCGCCCAGGACACGTTCCTGCGGGCGCTCGGCAGCCTGCACCGGTTCGAGGGCCGGTCCTCGGCCCGCTCCTGGCTGATGTCCATCGCGCGGCGCGCGGTGATCGACAGTTTCCGGTACGCCGCCGCCCGGCCCCGGCTGTACGACACGGAGGACTGGCGGCTGACCGTCGAACTGGCCCAGCCGCGCGGGCTGCCCGGCTTCGACGACGGGGTCGCGCTCCTCGACCTGCTGGCCGCGCTGCCCGACGAGCGGCGTGAGGCGTTCGTCCTCACGCAACTGATGGGGCTGCCCTACGCGGAGGCGGCCGAGGTCAGCGACTGCCCTGTGGGGACGGTGCGTTCACGCGTGGCCCGGGCCCGCGCGACCCTCGTCGGCCTGCTCAAGGAGGCCGAGAACCAGGCGGCGGCGGAGTCCGCGTCCGAGGAGGCCCTGAACGAGCGCCCGTTGGCCGTTCTGGCCGCCTGATGAGGGGGGCATGACAGGAGAGTCACCGCTTCTCCTCGCCCGCGCCGGCCTCCTCGGGCAGCAGCCCGCACATCGTCTCGCGTTCCTCGGGGCCGATCTCCGCGAGCCCCGAGCCGACGGTGTCGGCCAGGGTCGGCGAGACCTCCGTGAACAGGCGGCGGCCCTTGTCGGTGAGGGCCACCTCGACGCCCCGCTTGTCGCCGCACACCGAGCGCCGGGTGACCAGACCGGCGTGCGAGAGGCAGGCGATCTGATAGGTGAGCCGGGTCTTGGGGCGGCCGAGCAGCTCTGCGATGCGGGTCATCCGCAGCCCGCCGTCGGGCCGGTCCGCGAGCAGGCACAGCACCAGGAACTCGTCGTGGGAGACCCCGAGCGTGTCCTTGAGGACGGGGCCGAGCCGCTGCTCGATCGCCCCGGTCGCGGCCAGCAGGACCATCCAGCCCCGTAGCTCGGCCGGGAGCAGCCCGCCCTCCTGCGCGGTGGGACATCGGGTCAGCTCTGCGGAGTGTTCGGGAGGGGCGGCCATGCCGTCGATTCTACCGGTCGTCCAATTTTGCACTAGGGGTTGTTCATATTTGGATAACGGGCTAGCGTGGCGCCATCGCCCCATCATCCAAATTTGGATGACCTGGGTCGCGCGACTCGCACCCCTTGCGCGACTCGCACGACCCTCGTTCCTGTCAGGAGACAGCTCATGACCGTTGCCGTGGAAACCGGCCTGTGGCAGCTCGACCGGACGGCCTCCACCGTCGCCATCAAGCACAGGACGATGTGGAACCTGGTCACCGTGAAGGGCACCTTCGCCATCACCGGCGGCGGTGGCGAGGTCCTCCCCGACGGCTCCGCCACGGGCACCCTGACCCTGGACGCCGCCTCGCTGGACACCAAGCACGCCAAGCGTGACAAGCACCTGCACGGAGCCGACTTCTTCGACGCCGAGAACCACCCCGACATCACCTTCGCGGTGCGCGGCGCCGAACTCCGCGACGGCGAGACCGTCCACGTCAACGGTCAACTGACCGTGCGCGGCATCAGCCGCCCCACGACCCTCACCGCACGCCTCACCGACGGCGGCGCCGACGCGCTCACCCTGGACGCGGAGTTCACCGTGGACCGCGACCAGTTCGGCCTGGGCTGGAACCAGCTGGGCATGATCCGCGGCCTTACGACGGTCACGGCCACCCTCCGCTTCACCCGCACTCCCGCCTGAGGGGCAGTGCCGCAGGGCTCTACGAACGCTCGCCCGGCAGCCTGACGTCCATGCTCGACAACGTGTCCGGCGACGCCGTGAAGACGCGCAGCCGGACCCGCGTACCCGGGCGCCGGGGCACCTGGAACACCGGTCCGGGCGGCCGGAGCCGGTAGACGGCGCTCGCGTGGGCGGGCAGCGTGGCCGGTCCCCGGACCACCTTCCACCAGCGGCTCATGCCCTGGCCGGTGGTGAGCGTGAAGTGAGGCGAGAGGGCGCTGTCGTCCACGTTCGTGACCCGGAGGGTCAGTTCCGACACGGCGCCCGGCCGGACCGCGAGCACCCTCGTCACCCGCATCCGCAGCGGCGGCGAACCCGTCGCCGCCACGGCGGCACTCGCCAGCGCCGGTACGAGGAGCAGCGCGGCCGTGGCGACCAGCGCGGGACGCCTGCGCGGACCCGACAGGAAGCGCGGCCGGGGCTGCCACGCGCCGGCGAAGGACGCGGCCGGCGTGGTCACCGCGGCCGCCAGCCACAGCGGGGTCATCAGCAGGTAGTAGCCGTCCTGCGAACGCGTCGCCAGGAAGAAGGCGCACCACGGCAGCACCGTCGCCGCCGGACCGAGCCGCTGCACGAACAGGACGAGCAGCGCCAGCAGGGCCCCCGTCAGCAGCATGCTCGCGTGGCTGTACCAGGCCAGCCGGTCGCTGCCTGACGTGTAGTAGAGCGCGACGCCCACCAGGCCCTGCCCGTGGATCGTCGCGTTCTGTGTCAGCGGCAGCGCGACCCCGGTCGCCCAGGTGCGCGGCTCGCTCACGACGAAGTACGTGTTGATCAGCAGCCATACGGTGACCGCCGTACCGGCGATCCGCAGCACCACCCCGGCGGCGGGCCGGGCGCCCAGCTCGCCCCGGCGCACGGCGTAGATCCCGGCCAGCAGGAACGGCACCAGGAACCACGGCAGTTGCTGCGCCGCGCAGGCCGCGCCCAGACAGGCCGCCCGCGTGAGGCCGCCCCACCCCAGCCGCCCGCCCGCACCGAGCCGCGGCCAGCGCACCACCACCGGGATGAGCAGCGCGAGCCCGAGGATCGCCGGGTAGCCGAGCCGCGCGTAACTCGGCAGGAAGCCGAAGCCCAGGCACGCCATGGTCGCCGCCGACCGCCACGGCACCGGCAGCAGCCGCCACAGGGTCACCGCACCGACGAGCAGTGCCCCGGTCGTCACCGCGGTCGCGGCGAGCGCGCCGTGCCCGAGCCACAGCAGCGGCGCGGTCAGCAGCAGGGCCAGGGGCGGGTAACCGTACGTGAGGTCGTAGCCGCCGCTCATCGTCGGGGTCAGGGCGACGTCGGGGTTGTGCTGGAAGAGCCACGGCCAGGGCTGCCCGTACACGGGATGCCCGGCGACCAGTTCGCGGGCGGCCTGCGCGGTGAGGACGCCCTCGTCGCCGCCGGCGTGGTTCAGGGCGAACGTGCACAGGGTCAGTGTCACGGCCGTGACCAGGACACACAGGTCGAGGCGGGCGAGCGAACGCGTCCGGCGGACGGTCAGCGCCAGTACTCCGCTGACCAGGATCGACAGATAGCAGAGCGAGATGACGGCGGCGACGACGGGCCGGTGGCTGGCGGCCTGCGTCCACACCGCCCGCGTACCGATGAACAGGCTGACGGTCGCGAGCAGCGTCAGGACGCGATGCCACTGCGCGGGGGCGTCGGCCTCCGGGGCCCGGGATCGCGGAGGGCCGGTCTTCGCCGTGATGTCCGGCGCTGTTTCTGCCAAGTGCACGACATCGGAACGTAATCGTGCCCGGTGTGCCGCACACGAGTGGAGGTGAAGGGTCCGGTGTGAGGCCGGTAAGAATGTCCGCCAGTAGTCATTTATGGCGATTCGGGCGACCTCATGTCATTCAGTACACGATTCAGTACACGTCCCGCACATAGCGCTTCGCCGCCGTGAGCTGCTTCACGTACACACCCGCCTCGTCCTCGCTCAGACCGCCGTGCGCCACCGCGATGTCCCGCAGCGCCCGGTCCACGTCCTTGGCCATACGGGAGGCGTCGCCGCAGACGTAGAAGTGGGCGCCCTCCTGGAGCCAGTGCCACAGCTCGGGTCCGTGCTCGCGCATCCGGTCCTGGACATAGACCTTGTTGCGCTGGTCGCGGGAGAACGCGGTGTCCAGGCGGGTCAGCGTGCCCTCGGCGACCAGGCCGGCCAGCTCGTCCTCGTAGTAGAAGTCGGTGGCGCGGTGCTGCTCGCCGAAGAACAGCCAGTTCGGTGCCGCGTGCCCGAGTGCCCGCCGCTCCTCCAGGAACCCCACGAACGGCGCCACCCCGGTACCCGGACCGACCATCACCATCGGAGTCGAGGCGTCCGCGGGGGGCCTGAAGTACGGCGAGCGCTGCACGAAGACGGGCACCGCCGTGTCCGGCCCGGCGTCGGCCAGGAAGGGTGAGCAGACCCCGCCGCGAGGCCGGCCGTGCAGGTTCTCGTACCGCACCACGGACACCGTCAGCGACACCCGCGCCGGGTCGACGAGCGGGCTCGACGATATGGAGTACAGCCGGGGCTGCATCCGCCGCAGCACCGACACCCACTCCTGGGCGGACGCCCGCACCTCGTACTCGGTGACCACGTCCACGGCCTGCCGGCCCCACGACCAGCGGGCCAGCCCGTCCTTGTTGTCGGACCGCATCAGCTTCTTCAACTCACGGTTGTCCCGGGCCCGTTCGGAGACGAAGCGCAGCAGGTCGGGTGTGATCCGGGTGATGTCGAGCTGCCGGTGCAGCGCCTCGGAGAGCGAGAACTCGCCGACTCCCTCCACCCGCACGCCGGTTGACGCGTCCAGTCCGGTCACGGCGAGCCATTCCGCCACCAGGGACGTGGAGTTGACGGGCCGCACCCCGAGCGCGTCACCCGCTTCGTACGCCAGTGCCGTACCGCTCGTGTCGAAGGTGAACCGGCGCACCTCCTTGGTCGCCCCGGGCAGGCTGAGCAGCCGGTTGCCGACGAGCCGGGCGGGCGAGGGGGCGGGCTTGACGGACCGGACGGCGGGAGGGGGAACGGGAGGGGAGGCCGAGGTGGCCGTACTGCCCGCCCGCTGCTCCTGCGGGTGACTCGGCTCCTGCGCGGGCTCGTTGTGGGTGTCCTTCGTGCTGGTCGTGCCGTTCGTGTCCAGCACGTCGAGGACCTGGTCGAGCCACGCGTCCGCCGACGGTTCGAAGTCGGGCTCGCAGTCGGTGCGCGGAGTGATCCGCACCGCCCCCAACTCGTCGAGCCGCGCGTCCAGTCGGCGCCCGTGCCCGCAGAAGTCGTCGTACGAGGAGTCGCCCAGCGCGAGTACGGCGTACCGCACGCCGTCCAGTCGCGGTGCCTGCTCCCCGGAGAGCGAGTCCCAGAAGCCGGAGCCGTTGTCGGGGGCGTCGCCGTCGCCGAACGTACTGGTGATGAAGAGGAGATCGGCACTGCGCGCGAGGGCGGTCACATCGGCCTCGTCCATGCCGACGAGCCTCGCCCGGTGCCCGCCGGCGTTCAGCCGCTCGGCCGCCGCACCGGCGAGTTCCTCGGCGTTGCCGGTCTGCGAGGCCCACAGCACGACGACTTCACGCCCGCCGACCTCGACCCCGACACCGACCCGTTCCCGCGGCGGGGCTTCCACCGTCCTGGAGTACATGCCGGCGAGCATCCCGTTCACCCAGTCGGCGTGCTCGGCGCTGAACGGAGCGGAGGAGGGCAGCACGGGAATTCCGACGGCGCCGGTGGGCAGTCCGGCGAGGAATCCCGAGAGGTACTGGCGTTCCTGCGAGCTGAGAACGGGCGGGGGAGCGGGCGTGAACGCGAACTCCGGTACGTCGACCGGTACTTGGGGGCGGACCGGCTCGGGGACGTCAGGGCGCTGCACCTCAGCCTCGGGCCGGTGCACCTTGACCAGGGACACCGCGCACACCTTGAACTCCGGCTGCAGGGACAGCGGATCGACCGCGTCGCTCGTCACCGCGTTGATGCTGAGGTATTCCCCGAAGAGGTCGTTCCAGTGGAAGGGCGCGAAGACGCAGCCCCTCCGCACCCGGTCCGTGACGACGGCCGGCAGTACGGCCCGCCCGCGCCGCGAGGCGACCTCGACGGAGTCGCCGTCCACGACCCCCAACTCCCGCGCGTCCTCGGGATGCACCTCCACGAACGGCCCGGCGTTCAGCTTGTTGAGCTTGGCGACCTTCCCCGTCTTCGTCAGGGTGTGCCACTGGTGCTGCACGCGCCCGGTGTTGAGGACGAACGGGAAGTCGTCGTCGGGCAGTTCGGCGGCGGGCAGATACGGCCGGGCGTGGAAAACACCGCGCCCGCTGGCGGTGGGGAACCGCAGCCCCCCGCCCTCCTTGTCGCCGTACTTCTCCCGGTACCGGATGGGATTGCGCGCGGGCCCGTCCACCGAAGCCGCCGGCCACTGCACGGGAGTCTCCCGCAGCCGCTCGTAGGTGACCCCGCGGAGATCCCATCCGGTCTTCGGGTTCCACGCCCGCTTGAGCTCCTCGAAGACGTCCTCCGCGCATCCGTACGCGAACCCCTCGAACCCCATGGCGCGGGCGACGGCCGCGATGATCCGCCAGTCGGCCATGGCGTCGCCGGGCGGGTCGACGGCTGCCCGGGCGAGGGTGAGGCCGCGCTCGCTGTTGACGAGGACACCCTCCGCCTCCGTCCACATCGCGCCGGGCAGGACGACATCGGCGTACGCGTTGGTCTCGGTCTCGGCGAAGACGTCCTGGGTGACGACGAACTCGGCGGCCTCCAGGCCCTCGATGACCGTACGGCGGTTGGCGACCGAGGCGACCGGGTTGGTGCAGATGATCCAGCAGGCCTTGATGTGCCCCTCGGCCATCCGCCGGAACATCTCGATCGTGCCGTGCCCGGCGCCGTCCTTGCGAAGCGTGCCGGCCGGCAGCTCCCACAACTCCTCGACGAACGCCCGCTCCTCGTCCACCAGCACGGACCGCTGCCCCGGAAGTCCCGGCCCCATGTACCCCATCTCCCGGCCGCCCATCGCGTTGGGCTGCCCGGTGAGGGAGAACGGCCCGCTGCCGGGGCGGCAGATCGCACCGGTGGCGAGATGCAGGTTGACCAGGGCGTTCGTGTTCCAGGTGCCGTGCGTGGACTGGTTGAGCCCCATGGTCCAGCAGCTCATCCACTCACCGGACGCACTGGCCTCCCCGATGATCCGCGCCGCTTCCCGGATGTCGTCCTCGGGAATGCCGGTGATCGCGGAGACGGCGTCCGGCGCGTAGTCGGCGAGGAAGGCCGGCATCCCCTCCCAGCCCTCGGTGTGAGCGGCGATGAACTCCGGGTCCGTGTACCCGTCGGCGTGCAGGAGGTGGAGCAGGCCGTTGAGGAAGGCCAGATCCGTACCGGGTTTGATCTGCAGGAACAGATCGGCCTTGGCGGCGGTGGCGGTACGCCGTGGGTCGACGACGATGAGTTTCGCCCCGGCCGACTTGATCCGGTCCATCATCCGCAGATACAGAATCGGATGGCAGTCGGCCATGTTCGAGCCGATGACGAGGAAGGCGTCGGCGTGGTCGAAGTCGTCGTACGAGCCGGGTGGCCCGTCGGCGCCCAGCGACAGCTTGTATCCGGTGCCCGCGCTCGCCATGCACAGCCGGGAGTTCGACTCGATCTGGTTCGTGCCCACGAACCCCTTGGCCAGCTTGTTCGCCAGGTACTGGGCCTCCAGGCCCATCTGCCCGGAGACATAGAAGGCGACGGCGTCCGGCCCGTGCTCGTCGACGATTCCGCGCAGCCGCCGCGCGGTCTCCGCGATGGCGTCCGCGACGGGCGCGGGCACCAGTTCGTCGCCCCGGTCGTCGAGGCCGTCCCGGACCAGCGCGGTGGTCAGCCGGCCGGGCGCGCTGAGCATGTCGGCGGTGGTCGCGCCCTTGGTGCACAGCCGCCCCGCGTTCGCGGGGTGCGCCTTGTCCCCGGACGCCTTGAAGACCGTACGCCGCCCGTCGGGTCCGAGACCGACGTCCAGCACGATTCCGCAGCCCACCCCGCAGTACGAGCACACGGTCCGCACCTGCGTGGTCGTGGGGGTTGTGGTCACGTGCTGCCTTTCTCGTCCTGCGGTGTCCTTCTCCATGCCGGGCCTGCTACCGCTGAGCGTACGAATTGCCCGTTACGTCGATGTCACGTGATCCGATCATGAGCGGTTACGCCCGCTGCACAGCCGGAGTGTCAGTGCTGTGAGGTACGTATAGGTGTTCGGGTTTTTCTCACACAGGAGGTCGCTGAGCGTGTCGTATTGGGCCGATCGGGTGACCATGAGTAAGAATTGGCTGATGCAGACAGTAAGTGCGAGCCAGGGCGGAGTGTGCCGATGAGGAGCCACGATGCCACCGACGAACAGTGGGAGGGGCTCGCCCAGGTCGTACCGCTCAGAGGCCGGGACGCCTGGCCGTCCGCGGTGGGCCACCGGTCGATACCCGAGCCGGCGACCGAGGCCAGGCGCCGTTTCGTCGTCCTGCGCGTCAACGTCTTCGCGGACGCGCGCGAGGTCGCCGAGACGCTGATGGCGGGCATCCCGGTGCTCCTCGACCTGACGAGCGCCGAGGCGGACACCGCCAAGCGGGTCCTCGACTTCAGCACCGGTGTCGTCTTCGGCCTCGCGAGCGGGATGCACCGGGTCGACCGGAACGTGTTCCTTCTCACCCCGCCCGGCACGGAGGTCGGGGGGCTCATGGGGGGAGCGGGAGTCCCGGGGCACTGAGACCGGCCTCACCGCGAGATCCGTCCCCCGTTCGTAGGAAGGTGCGGCGGGCGGAACGGTTCGCCTCGCGGGCGGAGGCCTACGGTCCGGATATGACCCTGTCACTGGACTTACCACCCACCCCGGCCACCGCAGCGCAGAGGGCGGCGCGCCCCGACCGGCCGAGCGTCACCGAGCTGAGGCTGTCCGCTTACGCGGGGCACCGCCGGGCCAGTTTCCCGCTCGGGCGGCTCACCCTGCTCGCCGGGCCGAGCGGCGCCGGCAAGTCGACCGCGCTCAGGGCGTACCGGTCGCTGGCCCGCCTCGGCTCCGGCGCCACCGTCGAGGAGGCGTTCCCGGACCCGGCCGCCTGCGTACCCGAACGCGCCCGCCCCGACGCCCAGCGCCGCCGCGGCTTCCGCATCGGCTGTACGGCGGACGGCCCCGAGGGTCCCGTACTGCTCGACGTCGCCGTCCAGGCCGAGCCCGAACTGCGCATCGTGGGCGAGCGGTTGAGCGCCGGCGGCGTGGTCCTCCTGGAGACGGCGCTGCGCGATCCCGGCCGGCGCACCGTCCAGGCCGCCTGGCACACCGCCGGTTCGGCATCGGTCACCCGCGCCCCGATGCCGGACGACCGGCTCGGCACAGCCCTGCTGCCGCTGCGGGTGGCCGGGAAGACGGACGGGCAGCGTCAGGTCATCGCCGCCGCCGAGCAGATGGTCGTCGCCCTGCGGTCCGTCTTCGCCTGTGACCCCCGGCCCGACCGGATGCGTGCGGCGGTGCCGGTGGACAGCGGGCGGCTTCTGCCGGGCTGCGACAATCTGGCCGAGGTCCTCTGGCGAACCCGGTCCGAATGCGCCATCCGCCACGGGCTGTTGGTCGCCGCCGTCCGCGAGGGCTGTACCGGCCCGGTCTCCGACGTACGGGCCGACGAGGTCGCCGACGGTCGCGTGCGCGCCGTACTCGACCGGGGCGACGGTCCGCTCACCCACTTCGGCAGGCTGGGCGACGGCGAGTTGAGATACGCGGGTCTGTCGCTGGTCCTGCTGACCGGCCCCGGTGTGCTGGCGGTCGACCGGCCCGGCGAGGTGCCCGACGCCCTCCAGACGCTCACGGTCCTGGCCGACGGCTTCGACCGCTCCCTGGACGTACGGCAGCGCGAGCAACTCCTGCGACTGGCGGCCCGTATGTGCGACCGGGGGCACATCCGCCTCCTCGGTACGGTGAGCGACGCGTCCTGGGCGGAGGGGGTGCCGGGGGTGACGGTGGTACACCTGGAGCCGTGACTGATCAGGAACACGCTGAAGGGGCTGAAGGCTTCGTGCAGCCCGAACACCAGGATGGGCAGACCGAACACCGGGAGCGCGGCGACCGGTTGGACGTGGCGCAACTCCAGCGCAGGCTGGCCGACTTCGCGGCGGCACGGAACTGGCGGCCGTTCCACACCCCCAAGAACCTCGCCACCGCGCTAAGCGTGGAGGCGTCCGAACTGGTCGAGATCTTCCAGTGGTTGACGCCCGAGGAGTCGGCACGGGTGATGGACGACCCGGACACCGCCCACCGCGTGACGGACGAGGTCGCGGACGTCCTCGCGTATCTGCTCCAACTGTGCGAGGTGCTCGGGATCGACGCGCTGACGGCCCTCGACGCGAAGATCGACCGCAACGAACAGAGGTTCCCGGCAAAGAAATAGTCACTCTTCGGAGTCGAAATGCGGTCCGTTCCGTATTTGTTGTCCGCAGATTTCCGCCTTCCTCTGGCTTTTCGTCCCACAGCACTTCACTCTGGGTAGTGGACGGTGGAGTTCGGGCGGACGTGCGAACAGCGCGTCGGGGACAGACTGGGGCAGCGCATGGATGCGGTGCGGCTCATCCTGGCGAGCAGACGTGCCCTCGCGGGCAGCGACGGTGTGTCTCAGACCCTGAAGGAGGTGTGGCAGGCGCAGGCCCTCGCGCAGGCGATAGGCAGCCGCCTCGCAGTCAACGGGCCACCCGAACTGCGGGGCGAGGCGCTGGGACTGACCGAACTGGCGGGCCGGGGCTGCGGCGTTCTGGACGAACCGCGCCTGGCCGTCGGCGCCTTACGCGCGGCCCAGCTCACCGAGCTGGGCGACGCCCGCCAGGCCCTCCTCTGCCTCGGCGCCCTCCTCGGTGAGGCGGGCATGGCCCTGGTCGGCATCGCCAGCGCGGCGGACGACGAGACGACGTACTGGCAGTGCATGGAATCGATCGACGCGGCGGACGAGTCCCGCGACCGGGTCCTGGAGATGCTCCGCAAACTGGCGGCCAGGGAGGCGGGGGGAGCGGAGCGGGTGGCTGGTTAGCGGTTCGTCCGTCCAGCGCCCCCTTTTTTTGAGTGCCGACTTCCAAGGGCCGAGCCTTGCAGCTCGGCCCGGGCATCTCAGCCCGTCCGGGGGTCCCCCCTCTGGGGGAGATCGAGGACGAGGCCGTTCAGGCCGAACGGGGGTCTGGGGGCGGAGCCCCAGTAGCGGTCGACATCAACCCGCTTCAGTCTCCTCCGCGGACGTCGACGACACCCCCGCCGACTGAAGGTCTGCGTCGAGCGCGGACAGATCCGCGTTCAGCGCGGCCATCAGTTCCTCCATCTGCTGCAGCAGCCCCTTCGGCTGTGTGGGCCCTGCCTGCTGCGGCACGACTTCTTCGGACAATGGACGGCCTCCTCGGCCACTGGCTCCCGGGGGAGCCGACGCGGGTGCGCCCCGGCGTGAGCGGGCCGGCAGGGGAACTGGCCGACCGGTCGGTGCCGGCGCGGGCGCCGGTCGGGCCGGCTCCGCCCGAGCCAACGATCATCGCGGTGGGGGGTCACTGGTACGGACCCGCACCGCGCACGCGGTTGACGGTTTTTCACCCGACCGGGGAAGCGTGGGGCAGGGGGCGCCGGTGGGGTTGACCGGGGTCCGAGTGCAGGATGGGGCCATGGATCTTCGCATCTTCACCGAACCCCAGCAAGGCGCGACCTACGACACCCTGCTCGCCGTGGCGAAGGCCACCGAGGACCTTGGTTTCGACGCGTTCTTCCGCTCCGACCACTACCTCCACATGGGCTCGGGGGACGGCCTGCCCGGACCCACCGACGCCTGGATCACCCTTGCCGGACTCGCCCGTGAGACGAAGCGCATCCGCCTCGGCACCCTGATGACGGCCGCCACCTTCCGTCTCCCCGGTGTCCTGGCGATCCAGGTCGCGCAGGTCGACCAGATGTCCGGCGGGCGGGTCGAACTCGGCCTGGGCGCGGGCTGGTTCGAGGAGGAGCACAAGGCGTACGGCATCCCGTTCCCGCACGAGAGGTTCGCCCGCCTCGAAGAGCAGCTGGCGATCGTCACCGGTCTGTGGGAGACGAAGGCCGGCGAAACGTTCGGCCACCACGGCACGCACTACGACCTCACCGACTCACCGGCCCTCCCCAAGCCCGCGCAGGCAAAGATCCCCGTGCTCATCGGCGGCCACGGCGCGGCCCGTACCCCGCGGCTGACCGCGCAGTACGCCGACGAGTTCAACATGCCGTTCTCGTCGGTCGAGGACACCGAGCGGCAGTTCGGCCGGGTGCGCGCGGCGGTCGAGGAGGCGGGCCGCAAGGCCGACGAGCTGACGTACTCGAACGCGCTGGTGGTCTGTGTCGGCAAGGACGACCAGGAACTGGCCCGCCGCGCCACCGCGATCGGCCGCGAGGTCGACGAACTGAAGGCCAACGGGCTGGCGGGCTCCCCGGCGGAGGTCGTGGAGAAGATCGGCCGGTACGCGGAGGTCGGCTCCCAGCGGATCTACCTCCAGATCCTCGACCTCGGTGACCTGGAGCACCTTGAGCTGATCTCCTCGCAGGTGCAGTCACAGTTGTCGTAACCCTGATATGCGGGGCCGAGGCGAGCCACCATCGGCAGCGTCGGCCCCGCGCAGGGCACGTACGCCGACGGCACCCGCCCTTCGAGGTGTCGGCCGGGCCGGTGCCCAGAAAAAAATGCCCGAGTGTGCCGGGGGTGTTCGCTGTAGTTTGACGCACAGGAAGTATCCCCAGTTCAGACCCTTCATTGAGGCCTACCCACCGTGTTCCTGACGATCAGTACCACCGGCACCCCCGAACGCCCCGCGACCGACCTCGGCTACCTGGTGCACAAGCATCCCGACAACGCGCAGACGTTCTCCACCTCCTACGGCACCGCGCACGTCCTCTACCCCGAGGCGTCCGACGAGCGCTGTACGGCCGCGCTGTTGCTGGAGGTCGACGCGGTCGCACTGGTCAGGCGCGGCAAGGGCAAGGGGCGCGGCGGCGCACCCGACGCGGCGCTCGCGCAGTACGTCAACGACCGTCCGTACGCGGCCTCTTCGCTGCTCGCGGTCGCTCTGAGCGCCGTGTTCAGAAGCGCGATGCAGGGTCAGTGCCGGGCGAAGCCCGAACTCCCGGACCAGGCACGTCCGTTGCGTATCGAGGTGCCCGCGCTGCCGGCCCGGGGCGGCGCCGACCTCGTCCGGAACCTCTTCGAGCCGCTCGGCTGGACGGTGACGGCCGAACCGGTCGCGCTGGACGCGGAGTTCCCGGAGTGGGGCGACTCGCGGTATGTGCGGCTCGTCCTCGAATCGGAGACGCTGACCCTCGCCGAGGCGCTGCGCCACCTGTACGTCCTGCTGCCGGTCCTCGACGACGCCAAGCACTACTGGGTGGCGCCCGACGAGGTCGACAAACTGCTGCGGGCCGGCGAGGGCTGGCTGCCCGCGCATCCGGAGCAGAAGCTGATCACCAGCCGCTATCTGTCCCGCCGTTGGTCGCTGACCCGGCAGGCGATGGAGCGACTGGAGCTGCTCCGGCTGGCCGAGGCCGACGACACTGAGGTCGAGGAGATCGACAACGCGGTCGAGGACGAGACGGAGGCGGAGCCGGAGGAGAAGGCGACTTCGCTCGGCGTGCAGCGCCGGGACGCGATCATCGCGGCGCTGAAGGCGTCCGGGGCCGGCCGAGTACTCGATCTCGGTTGTGGCCAGGGCCAGTTGGTGCAGGCGCTGCTCAGGGACCCGGTGTTCACCGAGATCGTCGGTGTGGACGTGTCGATGCGCGCGCTCACCATCGCCTCGCGGCGGCTGAAGCTGGACCGGATGGGGGAGCGGCAGGCGTCGCGCGTCAAGCTGCTTCAGGGTTCGCTCGCCTACACCGACAAGCGGCTCAAGGGGTACGACGCGGCAGTACTGTGCGAGGTCGTCGAGCATCTCGACCTGCCTCGTCTGCCGGCCCTGGAGTACGCGGTGTTCGGCACGGCCCGCCCCCGCACGGTTCTCGTGACGACGCCGAACGTCGAGTACAACGTCCGCTGGGATTCGCTCCCGGCCGGCCACAGCCGCCACAGCGACCACCGGTTCGAATGGACGCGCGAGGAGTTCCGCACCTGGGCGGGCGCGGTGGCCGAACGGCACGGCTACGAGGCGCGGTTCGTACCCATCGGGCCGGACGACCCGGAGGTGGGCGCGCCGACCCAGATGGCCGTGTTCACGATGAAGACCGAGACCGAGACCGAGAACAACATCAGGGAAGCGAAGGAGGCGAAGGCCGCATGAGCAGCGTCGAGAACGTCACAGGTGTCGAGAAAAAGGGGCGCGTGCTGCCCGTCACCGACCTCTCCCTCGTCGTGCTGATCGGGGCGTCCGGTTCGGGCAAGTCCACTTTCGCGCGGCGGCACTTCAAGCCGACCGAGATCATCTCGTCGGACTTCTGCCGTGGCCTGGTCGCCGACGACGAGAACGACCAGAGCGCCAGCGGGGACGCCTTCGACGTCCTGCACTACATCGCGGGCAAGCGACTCGCGGCGGGTCGTCGTACGGTCGTCGACGCGACCAACGTCCAGGAGAGCAGCCGCAAGCAGCTGATCGAGCTGGCACGGCAGTACGACGTGCTGCCCATCGCCATCGTCCTCGACGTGCCCGACGACGTGTGCGCCGAACGTAACGCCTCCCGGACCGACCGGGCGGACATGCCCCGCCGGGTCATCCACCGTCACATCCGCGAACTTCGCCGCTCCCTGCGCCACTTGGAGCGCGAGGGGTTCCGCAAGGTGCACGTTCTGCGCGGTGTGGAGGAGATCGAGAGCGCCGAGGTCCGCACCGAGAAGCGCTTCAACGACCTGACCCACCTCACGGGCCCCTTCGACATCATCGGTGACATCCACGGTTGCGCCTCCGAACTGGATTCCCTGCTCGGCAAGTTGGGCTACGAGGATGGGGTGCACCCGGGCGGCCGTACCGCCGTCTTCGTGGGCGACCTCGTCGACCGCGGCCCGGACAGCCCCGGTGTGCTGCGCCGCGTGATGTCCATGGTCGGATCGGGCAACGCGCTGTGCGTACCCGGCAACCACGAGAACAAGTACGGACGTCACCTCAAGGGCCGCAAGGTCCAGCACACCCACGGGCTCGCCGAGACCATCGAGCAGATGGATGGCGAGAGTGGCGAATTCCGCTCCCAGGTAAGGGAGTTCATCGACGGCCTCGTCAGCCACTACGTCCTGGACGGCGGGCGGCTGGTGGTGTGCCACGCCGGTCTGCCCGAGAAGTACCACGGCCGTACGTCGGGCCGGGTGCGCTCGCACGCCCTGTACGGCGAAACGACCGGGGAGACCGACGAGTTCGGCCTGCCGGTGCGCTACCCGTGGGCGGAGGACTACCGGGGCCGGGCGGCCGTGGTGTACGGCCACACTCCTGTCCCGGAGGCGAGCTGGCTGAACAACACCATCTGCCTCGACACCGGTGCCGTCTTCGGCGGCAAGCTGACCGCGCTGCGCTGGCCGGAGCGGGAACTGGTCGACGTACCGGCGGAGCAGGTCTGGTACGAGCCGGTGAGGCCGCTGCGGGCGGAGGCGCCGGGCGGGCACGACGGCCGTCCGCTGGACCTGGCTGACGTCCACGGCCGCCGCGTGGTGGAGACGCGCCACGCGGGCCGGATCACCGTCCGGGAGGAGAACGCGGCGGCGGCCCTGGAGGTCATGAGCCGCTTCGCCGTGGACCCGCGTCTGCTGCCGTACCTGCCGCCGACGATGGCCCCGACGGCCACGTCCCACGTCGAGGGCTACCTGGAGTACCCGGCGGAGGCGTTCGAGCAGTACCGGGCGGACGGGGTCGAGCGGGTCGTGTGCGAGGAGAAGCACATGGGGTCGCGGGCGGTGGTGCTCGTGTGCCGTGACGCCGAGGTGGCTCGCAAGCGGTTCGGTGTGAACGGTGGCAGTGGCAGCGGTGGAGGCGGCCGTGCAGGTGACGGTCCTACGGGGGCGCTGTACACGCGTACCGGGCGTCCGTTCGTCGACGACCCGACGGTGACCGAGGAGATCCTCGGCCGGGTACGGGCGGCGGCGGACGGGGCCGGTCTCTGGGAGGAGCTGGGTACCGACTGGCTGTTGCTGGACGCCGAGTTGATGCCGTGGTCGCTGAAGGCGTCCGGGTTGCTGCGGTCGCAGTACGCGGCGGTCGGCGCCGCCTCCGGGGCGGTGTTCCCGGGCGCACTGGCCGCGCTGGAGGGTACGGCGGCGCGGGGCATCGATGTGCAGGACCTGCTTGCGCGTCAGCGTGAACGGGCCTCGGACGCCTCGGCGTTCACGGACGCCTACCGGCGCTACTGCTGGCCGACGCAGGGACTGGACGGGGTCCGCCTGGCGCCCTTCCAGGTCCTGGCGACGGAGGGGCGCAGCCTGGCCGGGCTGCCTCACGATGGGCAACTGGCGTTGCTGGACCGGCTGGTGGAGCACGACGGCACGGGCCTGCTGCAGACGACCCGCCGGCTGTACGTCGAGACGGGGGACGCGGAGTCGGTGCGGGCGGGCGTGGAATGGTGGCTGGAGATGACCGGGCGGGGTGGTGAGGGCATGGTCGTCAAACCGCTCGGCGGGGTGGTGCGGGACGGTAAGGGGCGGCTGGTGCAGCCCGGCATCAAGTGCCGGGGGCGTGAGTACCTGCGGATCATCTACGGTCCGGAGTACACACGGCCGGAGAACCTTGCCCGGCTGCGGGGGCGGTTCCTGAATCACAAGCGGTCGCTGGCGATCAGGGAGTACGCGCTGGGGCTGGAGGCGCTGGACCGGTTGGCGGAGGGGGAGCCGTTGTGGCGGGTGCATGAGGCTGTGTTCGGGGTGCTGGCGCTGGAGTCCGAGCCGGTGGATCCGCGGCTGTAGGGGGGTGGCGGGGGTTTCCTCGCCCCCGCCGCCCCTACCCGTCCCATCCCTCCCCCAGAGGGGGGACCCCCACTGGGGGCTGCGCCCCCAGACCCCCCTTCGGCCTGAACGGCCTCGTCCTCAAACGCCGGACGGGCTGGAAAGCAGCACCCTCGTCAGCCCACCAGGCGCAGCCGTTCCCCGCACACCCCCACCCGCACCGTCTGCCCCCACGTCAGCTGCACGGCATCCCCTTCCATTCCGTCCCCGAACGCCACCAACCGCTCCGACTCCACCGTGAGTCGGAGCCCCGACCCCAACGCCAACTCGCCCGCCACCAACGACGTCCCCGTGACCGGCGAAGGCCACGCCTCCCGTACGAACCACAGCAGGCGGTCGTCGGTGGGGCGGGGCAGGGACAGGGTGCCGCCCCGTTCCTGCCACACCGACCGCAGCCATCCACTCGCCCCGGTCCCCGTTCCCACCAGTACCCCGGATGAGGCCTGGGCCTCGACGGCACCCCTGTCGTCGTCGAGGCCCAGGCTGTACCGGACCGTCTGGTGGCCGGGTGCCCCGAGGTAGATCTCGTTGAGGGCGACCAGCCGCTGCGTGTCGTCCGCGACCGCCTCGACCATGGTGAGTTCGTCGCAGCCGGTGTCCCGTGCGAGCACCGCGGGCAGCAGGCCCGCCATGTCTCCCGGCCGGTGCCGCACCAGCACTCCGGGATTGCGCCCGGGATCGGTGTCGACGCCCAGAACCGGCTGCCCCGTGAGGTACTTGGCGACATTCGCCACCAGCCCGTCCTGCCCGACCACGACGACCACGTCCTCGGGTGCGAAGAGGAAACGGTCCAAGTCGGCTCGCTCGACCCGGCTCTGACGCCAGGTCAGAGGAATCGCCGCCGTCACCTCCGCCATGGACCGGCGGGCGCGGCGGTGGCGTTCGGTGACCTCCTCGATGTCCCCTCCCCGGGAGCGCAGGAAGTAGGCGGCCTGGCCGTGTGTGCCGTGCCGGGCCACCAACTCCTCGTACTCCGTGGTGCGGTGGACCAGGACGGCCCGCGGGGCGAGGCTCACTCCCGCGCTCCTCCCAGCCTGGCGAGCAGGCCGGTCAGTACGTCCGGTGACACCGTCAGGCTGTCGATCCGGGGCAGGTTCTCGGCGAGCCGTGTGCCCGTCAGAGCGTGCAGCATCGCCACATCCGCGTCGGCGTGGGCGTGCAGCCACGCCGTCTGGGCCTGGGCCCGAGCCTCGCCCACCCCGCGCACGCTCTCGGCCTCCGCCTCCGCCAGCCGTACCACCCGCGCCGCCTCCGCCTGGGCCCGTACCGCGTCCGCCGCCGCGTACTCCTCGGCCTCCCGGCGGGCGTTCGTACCCCGCTGGTCGACCAACTGCTCTTCCCTCCGGGCGAGTTCGATCTGGCTGGCCAGTTCGTTCTCGGCGATGGTCCGCTCGCGTTCGACGGCCACCGCACGGCGTTCGTACGTCGCCCGGTCGGCCTCCTGCTGGATCTGTTCGCGGGCGGGAGTCCGCAACGCCCGCTCCACCTCGGGCTCCGGCCGCAGTGCCACCACCCGTACGGCCACGACCTCGATGCCCGTGGCCGGCAGGCGGGGCTCGGCGGCCAGTCCCGCCGCGACCCGTTCCCGCACCGACGCCACCCCGTCGACCAGCGCGGACGACAGTGCCGTACGGGCCAGGACGTCCAGGGCGTGCTGCTGGGCCGTCTCCGTCAGCAGCGTCGCCAGTTGCTCCAGGGGCGCGCTCCGCCAGACGCCTGTGTCCGGGTCGACGGAGAAGTCGATGCGGGCGGCGGCCAGGGCGGGGTCGCTGATGCGGTAGGTGACGGCTCCCTGGACCGCGACGTCCTGGAAGTCGGACGTACGGGCGTGGAAGGTCATCGCCAACTCCCGGTCGTCGACCGGGACTTCGGAGAGTGTGGCGGTCAGGGCACGGAACCAGAAGCTGAGCCCGGGACCGTCGTGCGCCAGTCGGCCGGAGCGGTGGTGGCGGATGTGGGCCGTGGGTGTGCCACGCAGATGGCGCCAGCCGAGGCGCCGGGTGATGTCGGCCATGTGCCTGTCGTCCATCCCCTCGTCCGGTGCGGGAGCGTCTGCGAACAGACGCCCCCGCACCCCTTGTCGTCATGTAGACGATATTCGCTCAGCCTGCTTATCGTCAAGGGGACGAGATGGAGAGGTGGGGTGGGGAGGGTTATCGCACATATACCGCCGACCAGCGGGTGAACAGGGTGCGAAGTGGTCAGGATGGAGGCATGGGATTCCATGTCGACTCCGAGGCCGGGCGGCTGCGCCGCGTCATCCTGCACCGGCCGGATCTAGAGCTCAAAAGGCTCACCCCCAGCAACAAGGACGCACTCCTCTTCGACGACGTCCTGTGGGTGCGCCGCGCGCGCGCCGAGCACGACGGCTTCGCCGACGTCCTGCGCGACCGGGGCGTCGCCGTCCACCTCTTCGGCGACCTGCTCATCGAGGCCCTGGCGATCCCGGCGGCCCGCACCCTCGTACTCGACCGAGTCTTCGACGAGAAGGAGTACGGGCCGCTGGCCACCGACCATCTCCGTGCTGCCTTCGAGAGCCTGGCCGCCGCCGAGTTGGCCGAACTGCTCATCGGTGGCATCACCAAGCGCGAGTTCCTGGCCGCGCACGCGGAACCGGCCTCGGTCCGCTTCCATGTCATGGACCTGGACGACTTCCTTCTCGGTCCCCTCCCCAACCATCTCTTCACCCGGGACACCTCGGCCTGGATCTACGACGGCGTCTCCATCAACGCGATGCGCTGGCCGGCGCGTCAGCGGGAGACCGTCCACTTCGAGGCGATCTACCGGCACCACCCGCTCTTCCGTGACGAAACCTTCTCCCTCTGGTCGGAGGGCCAGGCGGACTATCCCTCCACCATCGAGGGCGGGGACGTCCTCGTCATCGGCAACGGCGCCGTACTCATCGGCATGAGCGAGCGCACCACGCCCCAGGCGGTCGAGATGCTCGCGCACAAGCTCTTCGCCGCCGGTTCGGCCGAGACGATCGTGGCGCTCGACATGCCCAAGCGGCGCGCGTTCATGCACCTCGACACCGTGATGACGATGGTCGACGGGGACACCTTCACCCAGTACGCCGGGCTCGGCATGCTCCGCTCGTACACCATCGAACCGGGCGTCGGGGACAAGGAGTTGAAGGTCACCGACCATCCGCCGGAGCACATGCACCGTGCCATCGCCGCCGCGCTCGGGCTGAGCGAGATCCGTGTCCTGACCGCGACCCAGGACGTGCACGCGGCCGAGCGTGAGCAGTGGGACGACGGCTGCAACGTCCTCGCCGTCGAGCCGGGCGTGGTCGTCGCGTACGAGCGCAACGCGACCACGAACACGCATCTGCGCAAGCAGGGCCTTGAGGTGATCGAGATCCCGGGCAGTGAGCTGGGGCGGGGGAGGGGTGGCCCGCGCTGTATGAGCTGCCCGGTGGAACGGGACGCGGTGACGTAGGGGGGCGCGGCTTGCCCATGTCCCTGATTGTGTCCCTGCCGGTGTCCGAGCCTCCCGGTCGGTCGAGTCGGTCGAGTCGGTTGCCTCGGTCGGCTCGAAAACCTGGCCGCATAGAAATGTAATCAGTCGTATAGACTTCCATTCGTCCACGTCCTGTACGCCCTGCCGGATCACCTGGAGCGCCCCCATGGCGACTGTCCCGACCGCCCTCGCCGGGCGCCACTTCCTCAAGGAGCTGGACTTCACCGGGGAGGAGTTCCGTGGGCTGCTCGACCTCGCCGCCGAGCTGAAGGCGGCGAAGAAGGCGGGGGCCGAGACGAGGTACCTGGCGGGGAAGAACATCGCGCTGATCTTCGAGAAGACCTCGACGCGTACGCGCTGCGCGTTCGAGGTCGCGGCGGCCGATCAGGGGGCCTCGACGACGTACCTCGACCCGTCGGGCTCGCAGATGGGGCACAAGGAGTCGGTGAAGGACACCGCGCGGGTGCTCGGGCGGATGTACGACGGGATCGAGTTCCGGGGTGACAGTCAGGCGGCTGTGGAGGAGCTGGCCGCGTACGCGGGTGTGCCGGTGTTCAACGGTCTGACCGACGACTGGCACCCCACCCAGATGCTGGCCGACGTGCTGACGATGACCGAACACAGCGGCAAGCCGTTGCCGGAGATCGCCTTCGCCTACCTCGGCGACGCCCGTTTCAACATGGGGAACTCCTATCTGATCACCGGCGCGCTGCTCGGCATGGACGTACGGATCGTCGCGCCGCAGGCCTACTGGCCCGCCGAGGATGTCGTCGCCGACGCGCGGAAGCTGGCGGAGGCGAGCGGTGCGCGGGTGACGCTGACCGAGGATGTGCCGGAGGGCGTGCGGGGCGTCGACTTCGTCGCCACCGACGTGTGGGTGTCGATGGGGGAGCCGAAGGCGGTGTGGGCCGAGCGGATCGCGGCGCTGGCTTCCTACGCCGTGACGATGGATGTGCTGCGGGCGACGGGGAACGCGGACGTGAAGTTCCTGCACTGTCTGCCTGCGTTCCATGATCTCGGTACGAAGGTCGGGCGCGAGATATACGAGACGTACGGGCTGGAGTCCCTGGAGGTCACGGACGAGGTGTTCGAGTCCGCGCACTCGGTGGTGTTCGACGAGGCGGAGAACCGGTTGCACACGATCAAGGCTGTGCTGGTCGCTTCGCTGGGGTGAGGGGTTCTTTGTCGGCCGTGGGTTTCTCGCCCCCGCCGCCCCTACCCGTCCCATCCCTCCCCCAGAGGGGGACCCCCACTGGGGGCTGCGCCCCCAGACCCCCCTACGGCCCTGAACGGGCCTCGTCCTCAAACGCCGGACGGGCTGAATATCTACGCCCGACCCCACTGACGCGGTACCACCGGTACCCGGAACCACACCGCCTTGCCCGAGTCCGTGGTCCGGTGGCCGCACGACGAGCTGAGCGTTCGGATCAGCAGCAGCCCCCGACCGTGTTCCTGCCAGGGATCCGGCTCCTCCGACAACGGCCGCGTCAGATTCCCCGGCGGCGCCGGGTCGGGATCGTGCACCTCGACCTGGCAGCTGGTCGGCAGCAGCTCCACCACCAGCTCTATCGGCGCGTCCCCAGCCGTGTGCTCCACGGCGTTCGCCACCAGCTCCGCGGTGAGCAGTTCCGCCGTGTCGCAGTCCGCCGCCGCATGTTCCAGCTCGGTCAGAGCCGTGCGGACCAGCGCGCGGGCGACAGGCACCGCCGCGGCGGTGTGCGGCAGGGCGATACGCCAGGAGGCGGGGGCGGGGGGTTCTTGCACGGCGGTTCCGTTCATGGAGCAGGCTGTCCTGCTTTCAACAATAGGGATGGTACGGCGAGGTCCGGCAGGGGAACTGGTCGGGCGCCGCACGGGACTTTCGGCCCCGCTCACCGTTCGGCTTACCCAGTCCAACGGCCCGTCTCCCACGACCACTCCCACTGTTACCGCGTTATTGACTTCTCGTGACGTGACCAGATCACCGAAACAGACCGTCACCGTCCGACGTATCGCGTACTCATGACGACAGTCACAGATGAGTGATAACTTCGTTGGACAGCCGTCCCCTGCCTGACGAGGAGGCCGCGCATGAGTCCCTTCACCGGCTCGACCCCCCGCACCTCCACCTGGCACCACCTCCGCCTCGACCTCGCTCCCACCGGCGTGGCCACCGTCACCCTCGCCCGCCCCGAGAAACTCAACGCCCTCACCTTCGGCGCCTACGCCGACCTGCGCGATCTGCTCGCCGAGCTGTCCAGAGAGCGGTCCGTACGGGCGTTGGTGCTGGCCGGCGAGGGCCGCGGCTTCTGCTCGGGCGGCGACGTGGACGAGATCATCGGCGCCACCCTGTCCATGGACACCGCCCAGCTGCTCGACTTCAACCGGATGACCGGGCAGGTCGTGCGGGCCGTACGGGAGTGCCCGTTCCCGGTGATCGCCGCGGTGCACGGGGTGGCGGCGGGCGCCGGAGCGGTTCTCGCACTGGCCGCGGACTTCCGCGTCGCCGACCCGTCCGCGCGCTTCGCGTTCCTCTTCACCCGGGTCGGCCTCTCCGGCGGCGACATGGGCGCCGCCTACCTGCTGCCCCGGGTCGTCGGACTCGGCCACGCGACCCGCCTGCTGATGCTCGGCGAACCGGTGCGGGCGCCCGAGGCCGAGCGCATCGGCCTGATCAGCGAACTCACCGACGAGGGCCACGCCGACGAGGCGGCCCAGGCGCTGGCCCACCGCCTGGCAGAGGGCCCGGCACTGGCGTACGCGCAGACGAAGGCCCTCCTCACCGCCGAACTGGACATGCCGCTGGCGGCAGCCGTCGAACTGGACGCCACCACCCAGGCCCTCCTGATGAACGGCGAGGACTACAAGGAATTCCACGCGGCGTTCACGGAGAAACGCCCTCCCAAATGGAGCGGACGGTAACCGTGCCTACCCCAGGGGCGCGGGGAACTGCGCGACCAGCCACAACGAACCCGCAGCCGCCCAGCATGACCAGCCACCCCCAACGCATCGCGATTATCGGCGGCGGCCCCGGCGGCCTCTACGCCGCCGCCCTCCTCAAACGCCTCCGCCCCGATCGGCAGATCACCCTCTGGGAACGCAACGCCCCCGACGACACCTTCGGCTTCGGAGTCGTCCTCTCCGACGAGACCCTCGGCGGCATAGAGCACGCCGACCCAGTGGTCTATGAGGCCCTGCGACAGCACTTCACCCGCTGGGACGACATCGACATCGTCCACCGGGGCACCCGCCACACCTCCGGAGGACACGGCTTCGCCGCCCTCGGCAGACGCCGGCTCCTGGAGGTCCTGCACGCCCGCTGCCGCTCGCTCGGCGTCGAGCTGCGCTTCCGTACGGAGGCGCCGTACCCGGAGTGGCTCGCGGAGGCGTACGACCTGGTCATCGCCGCCGACGGCGTGCACAGCACCACCCGCGAGGCCTACGCCCAGGAGTTCCGCCCCCGGCTGACCACCCACCGTTGCCGCTACCTCTGGCTCGCCGCCGACTTCGCCTTCGACGCCTTCCGCTTCGAGATCGCGGAGACCGAGCACGGCGTGATGCAGCTCCACGGGTACCCGTACGCCGCCGACGCCTCGACGGTGATCGTCGAGATGCGGGAGGAGGTCTGGCGGGCGGCGGGCTTCGACGAACCGGAGGAATCGAACGAACCGACAGGGGGCATCGCCGCATCCGTCGACCGCTGCGCCAAGATCTTCACGGACGCCCTCGGCGGACGGCCGCTGCGCGCGAACAGGTCGGCGTGGACGACATTCCGTACGGTCGTCAACGACCGCTGGTCGTACGGCAATGTCGTTCTCCTCGGGGACGCCGCCCACACCGCCCACTTCTCCATCGGCTCCGGCACCAAGCTCGCCGTCGAGGACGCCCTTGCGCTTGCCGCCTGTCTGGAGGAGCGGCCGACACCGGCCGAGGCGCTGGCGGCGTACGAGGAGGAGCGGCGGCCCGTTGTCGCCTCCACCCAGCGGGCGGCCCGCGCCAGTCTGGAGTGGTTCGAGAACCTGCCCCGCTACCTCGACCAGCCGCCCCACCAGTTCGCGTTCAACCTCCTCACCCGCAGCCGCCGCGTCACCCACGACAACCTGCGGCTGCGCGACCCGCACTTCACCGCCGCCGTCGAGCGGGAGTTCGGCTGCTCACCCGGCACCCCACCGATGTTCACGCCCTTCCGGCTGCGCGGGCTGACCCTGCGCAACCGTGTCGTCGTGTCCCCCATGGACATGTACTCGGCCACGGACGGCGTACCCGGCGACTTCCACCTCGTCCACCTGGGTGCCAGAGCACTGGGCGGCGCCGGTCTGGTGATGTCCGAGATGGTGTGTGTCAGCGCGGAGGGACGCATCACCCCGGGCTGCGCCGGGCTCTACACGGACCGGCAGGCGGGGGCCTGGCAGCGCGTCACCGCCTTCGTGCACTCCCAGGCCCCCGGCACCGCACTCGGCATCCAGCTCGGCCACTCCGGCCGCAAGGGCTCGACGAAGCTGATGTGGGAGGGTATCGACGAGCCGCTGGAGGAGGGCAACTGGCCGCTGGTCGCCGCGTCGCCGATTCCGTACGGGCCGGGCAGTCAGACCCCGCATGAACTGACGATCAGTGAACTCGGCACGATCCGCGATCAGTTCACGTCAGCTGCCCGCAGAGCTGCCCACGCCGACTTCGATCTACTCGAACTCCACTGCGCCCACGGCTACTTGCTCTCCGGCTTCCTTTCCCCGCTCACCAACCACCGCACGGACGTGTACGGAGGCCCGCTCGCCGCCCGCCTCCGCTTCCCCCTCGAAGTCTTCGACGCCGTACGGGAGGTGTGGCCGGAGGGCCGCCCCATGACCGTCCGTATCTCGGCCACGGACTGGGCCGACGGCGGTACGACGGCCGAGGACGCCGTCGGGATCGCGCGCGCCTTCGTCGCCCACGGAGCCGACGCGGTCGACGTGTCGACCGGCCAGGTGGTGGCCGACGAGCGTCCGGAGTACGGCCGTTCGTACCAGACGCCGTTCGCGGACCGTATCCGCCACGAGACGGGCGCCCCCGTGATCGCCGTTGGCGCGATCTCGTCCTGGGACGACGTCAACTCGCTGATCCTGGCGGGCCGTACGGACCTGTGCGCGCTGGCCCGCCCGCATCTCTACGACCCGAACTGGACCCTGCACGCGGCGGCCGAGCAGGGGTACGAGGGTCCGGGCGCCGTCTGGCCGGCGCCGTACCGGGCGGGCGGCCGGCGCCCACGCACCGGACGCACGGACGCCCCCAAACCCCGTCTCAGCCTCGGAAGCTGACCCTCAAAGCCCGAAACCGTTCACACGAGCCCCCGCTCCGCCAGCACCGCGTACACGGCGTCCGCGGACTCAGCCGGGGTCTGATCCTGTGTCCGCAGGGTCAACGCCGGGTCGACAGGCGGCTCGTACGGATCGTCGACGCCGGTCAGACCGGTCAGCCGGCCCGCCGCCTGCCGGGCGTACAGGCCCTTCACGTCCCGCTCGCCGCACACCTCGACCGGGGTCGCGACATGCACCTCGATGTACGGCGTCCCGCTCGCGTCGTGCCGTTTGCGCACGGCCTCGCGGCTGTCGGCGTACGGGGCGATCACCGGGACGAGCGACAGGACGCCGTTGCGGGCGAGCACCTCGGAGACGAGTCCGATGCGCTGGACGTTGGTGTTGCGGTCCTCACGGGAGAAACCGAGGCCCGCGGAGAGGAAGCGGCGGACCTCGTCGCCGTCGAGGATCTCCACCCGGCGTCCCTCGGCCCGCAGCCGGTCGCCGAGCACCTGGGCGATCGTCGTCTTACCCGCGCTCGGCAGCCCGGTGAGCCAGACGGTGGCCCCTCGAGCCCTGGTGGGTCCCGTGGGCCTGGCCGTGGTGGTCATACGCAACAGTCCTCGTCTCTCTCCCCGCGTGCGGCCCCCCGGACGCTAGGTAAGAAACTTGAGAAGAGGCGAAGAGGAACCTGAGGGTTGCGTGAGTGACACCTGGGTGTGGCTGAGGTCACACCCGGGCGAATGTCGCCCCCGCGTCCCGCAGCCGGGCGTGCAGCCCCTGGAAGACGGCCGCCGAGCGGACGCCGGGCCAGTCCGCCGGGAGCAGGTGGGCGGGCAGCCCGGGATCGGTGTACGGCAGGTGGCGCCAGGAGTCCAGGGCCACCAGATAGTCGCGGTACGCCTCCTCGGGCGGGGTGTCCGCGCGCTTCTCCCAGTCGTGCAGCACGCGCGCGTGGCGGTCGAGGAACGCCTCGTGCTCCTTGGCGATCGCGGCCAGATCCCACCAGCGGGAGACCGCCTCGGCCGTCGCGGCGAAGCCCAGGTGCTCGCCGCGGAAGAAGTCGACGTACGGGTCGAGATGCAGCCGCTCCAGAGTGTGACGGGACTCCTCGTAGAGGCGCGCCGGGGCCACCCAGACGCCCGGGGCCGCCGCGCCGAAGCCGAGTCCGGCCAGTCGGGAACGGAGGACATGGCGCTTCTGGCGCTCCGACTCGGGGACGGAGAACACGGCGAGAACCCAGCCCTCGTCGGGTGGGGGCGGGGTGGCGGCGTACACGCGCCGGTCACCGTCGTCGAGCAACTGACGTGCTTCCGGCGAGAGTTCGTATCCGGCCGCGCCCTGCGCCGTACGGGCCGGCAGAAGCAGGCCGCGCCGCTTCAGACGGGACACGGACGACCGTACGGAGGGCGCGTCGACGCCGACCGCGGCGAGGAGCCGGATCAGCTCGGCGACGGGTACCGGGCCGGGCATGAAACGGCCGTACGCGCCGTAGAGCGTGACGATGAGGGACCGCGGGGCGTGCTGTTCGGACACGTTGATCATTTTAGGCCGCCGGAATCGCTGATGCTCGCCATTTCCGCTGGTCAACTACCTCCAGGGGATGACTTTCGGTCAAGATCACTTCAGGTCGCCGTCGGGTCGGTGCGCAGCCGGAAGCGTTGGAGCTTGCCCGTCGCCGTCCGTGGCAGTGCGTCCAGGAAGACGATCTCGCGCGGACACTTGTACGGCGCCAGCTCCCCCCTGACGAACGCGCGCAGCGCCTCCGCGTCCCGCCGTACGCCCTCCCTGAGCACGGCGTACGCCACCACGATCTGGCCGCGTGCCTCGTCGCCGCGCCCCACCACCGCCGTCTCCACGACGTCCGGATGACGCAGCAGCGCCTCCTCGACCTCCGGGCCCGCGATGTTGTACCCAGCCGAGATGATCATGTCGTCGGCCCGGGCCACGTACCGGAAGTAGCCGTCGCTCTCCCGGACGTACGTGTCCCCGGTGATGTTCCAGCCGTCCCGCACATACGCGCCCTGGCGCGGATCGGCGAGATACCTGCACCCGACCGGACCGCGCACCGCGAGCAGCCCCGGCGTGCCGTCCGGCACCGGCTCGCCGTTCTCGTCCTGCACGCGCGCGTGCCACCCCGGCACCGGAATCCCGGTCGTACCGGGCCTGATGTCCTCATCGGCGGCCGAGATGAAGATGTGCAGCAGCTCGGTCGCGCCGATGCCGTTGATCAGCCTCAGGCCGGTGCGCTCGTACCAGGCCCGCCAGGTCGCCTCGGGCAGGTTCTCGCCCGCCGAGACACAGCGGCGCAGGGAGCCGGTGTCGTAGGCGTCCAGCTCGTCGAGCATCGCGCGGTACGCCGTCGGCGCCGTGAACAGCACCGAGACGCGGTGCTCGGAGATGGCCGGCAACAGCTGTTTGGGGCCCGCCTGTTCGAGGAGGAGCGCGCTGGCCCCGGCCCGCATCGGGAAGACCACCAGACCGCCGAGCCCGAAGGTGAAACCGAGCGGAGGACTGCCCGCGAACACGTCGTCCGCACGCGGCTTCAGCACGTGCCGCGAGAAGGTGTCCGCGACGGCGAGCACATCCCGGTGGAAGTGCATGCACCCTTTCGGGCGGCCGGTGGTGCCGGACGTGAACGCGATCAGCGCCACGTCGTCCGCCGCGGTGTCCACGGCGGGATACGGGGTGCCGGGCACCGGACGGTTCAGCAGGTCGTCGAGGCCGTCGCCGCCGTACGCCGTGATCCGCAGCCCCGGTATCTCCGCCTCGGCGAGGTCGTCGAGGGCCCGGACGTCGCACAGCGCGTGCCGCACCTGGGCGATCTCGCACATCGTGCTCAGCTCGTGCGGACGCTGCTGGGCCAGCACGGTGACCGCTACCCCGCCCGCCTTCAGCACGGCCAGCCAGCAGGCCGCGAGCCACGGTGAGGTGGGACCGCGCAGCAGGACACGGTTGCCGGGTACGACCCCGAGATCCCGGCTCAGGACATGCGCGACCCGGTCGACGCGGGTGCGCAGCTCGCCGTACGTCCACACCTCACCGGCGGCGGTACGGAACGCGGGGTGTTCGGCCGCGGGACCGCTCAGCAGCTCGGCCGCGCAGTTCAGCCGGTCGGGGTAGCGCAGCTCGGGCAGGTCGAGGCGGAGCTCGGGCCACTGGTCCGGGGGCGGCAGATGGTCGCGCGCGAAGGTGTCGACGTGGGCCGAGGAGATCCGCCGGGCGGTGTCGGTGCGGTCCTCGGGAACCCTGCCGTACCTGGGCTGTCTGGGCTGCAAGGAGTCCATGTGGTCCATGGGGTCCAAGGCGGGTCGCCCCCTTGCCGTGGTGGGCGTACTGGTGGGCTCGCAGAACGAGCGTATCGTGTTGGTGACGACAGTCAACGGTGCGCGATACCGTCGGAGGAGGGGTCGCGACCGGTGGCCTCGGAGGGAGGACCGGCGATGCCCGCATTCTCGCTCGAACCGGCACAGGCCGCCTGGTGTGCCGAGCTGCGCACGCTGGCCGCCGACCGGCTGCGCCCGCTCGCCGAGAAGGGCGAACCGGGCCGCGTCAACCGTCCCCTCGTCGCCGAACTCGGCCAACTTGGCCTGCTCTCGCGGCTGTTCACCTCCGGCGCGCTCGACCTGTGCCTGATGCGGGAGTCCCTCGCGCACTCCTGCACCGAGGCGGAGACCGCCCTCGCCCTTCAGGGTCTCGGCGCCCACCCGGTGCACGCCCACGGCAGCCCGGCCCAGCGTGAACGCTGGCTGCCCCGGGTGAGTGAGGGCAGCGCGGTGGCCGCGTTCGCGCTGAGCGAGCCGGGCGCGGGCTCCGACGCGGCGGCCCTGTCACTCACGGCCGCCCCCGACGGCCCCTCCGGCTGGCGCCTCACCGGCGAGAAGTGCTGGATCTCCAACGCCCCCGAGGCCGACTTCTACACCGTCTTCGCCCGTACGACAGCGGGGGTGGGGGCACGCGGAGTCACGGCCTTCCTCCTTCCCGCCGACCGGCCAGGCCTCACGGGCAGCACCCTCGACATGCTCTCCCCGCACCCCATCGGCGCCCTCGCCCTCGACGCCGTACCGGTGACCGCGGACGACGTCATCGGCGAACCCGATCGTGGGTTCCGGGTCGCCATGGGCACGTTGAACCTGTTCCGCCCGAGCGTCGGCGCCTTCGCGGTCGGCATGGCCCAGGCCGCCCTCGACGCGACCCTGGCCCACACCGCCCAACGGGACGCGTTCGGCGGCAAGTTGAAGGACCTCCAGGCCGTCGCCCACCAGGTCGCCGAGATGGCCCTGCGCACGGAGGCGGCCCGGCTGATGGTCTACGCGGCAGCGGCGGCGTACGACGAAGGCGCCCAGGGGGTCCCGGGGCGTGCCGCGATGGCGAAGCTGCTGGCCACCGAGACCGCGCAGTACGTCGTCGACGCGGCCGTCCAACTGCACGGCGCACGGGCGCTGCAGCGCGGACATCTCCTCGAACACCTCTACCGGGAGGTGCGGGCACCGCGCATCTACGAGGGGGCGAGCGAAATCCAACGGACGGTCATCGCAAAGGAGTTGTACAAGGGCTTGCAGAGTTCGAAGAGCTTGGACGAGGGGGCGGGTGCCGGATGAGTGTCGAGCGCGTCAGTCCGGCCGGCCTCTCGCCGCCCACCGGCTTCTCGCACGCCGTCGTCGCCACCGGCTCCCGGCTGGTGTTCCTCGCGGGACAGACCGCGCTCGACGCCGAGGGGAAGGTCGTGGGGGACACCCTGTCCGAGCAGTTCGAGCGGGCTCTCGGGAACCTGCTCGCCGCACTGCACGCGGCCGGCGGTACGCCCGCCGACCTGGCCCGGGTCACCGTCTACGCCACGGACGTCGCCGAATACCGCGCCCAGGCACGTCGACTCGGCCATATCTGGACGAGGTTGGCGGGACGCGACTACCCGGCGATGGCGGTCATCGGGATCGTCCGGCTCTGGGACGAACAGGCCCTGGTCGAACTCGACGGCTTCGCGGTGCTGCCGTAGCGAGCTGGTGAGCCGGGGTCTCTGTTTCCCGGGTCGGTCAGGCCGCAGCCGTCAGGCGGTGCGGGGTGATCACGCTGCCGTCGGGCAGCAGCTCGCCGGTGTCGTCGAAGACGATCGCACCGTTGCACAGAAGGTTCCAGCCCTGCTCGGGGTGGAAGGCGACGACGTGCGCGGCGTCACGGTCGGGGCGGTCGGCCGAGGGGCACGGGGGCTGGTGTGAACACATGATGTGCCTCCGGATCGGATGCGGGTGCTCGGGTACTTCGGGTGCGATGCGGTGATGCTGTGATGCGATGGTTCCCTGCCACTTCTGACGATGCCCGTGCCGGGGGCCCGACGCCAAGTCGTGTCGGGGAAGCGTGACAGCACGCGGACGTGCTGTGACACCACCCTGACATTCGGAAATGATCCGAAAAGCGTGGCAGTCGGAGTGCGCGACTCGCCGACGAAGGGGTGATGATCACGCGCGCGGGCGCGTGGGACCAGTACCTGTGGAGTCCCCCACAAGGAGGTTTTCCCATGTCACTGTCCTTCGCGCCGTCTTTCCCGGCCTTCTCGTCCCTCTCCCGCGCTGCGGCCGTCGCCGTCGGCGTCGTGCTGCTGACCGTGGCCCCGGCCGCGACGTCGGCCCAGGCCGCGGACGAGGGATTCGACCAGGTGACGGTCGAATCCGGCAGCATCACGTCCGACGGCGAGCTCACGCTCGCCGGCAGCTACCGCTGCCTCAGCACCGGCGACTCCGTCCGCGTCGCGGCCTCGATCGAGCGCGGTGAGAACGTCTGGTACGGCATGGACAGCATCCCCGCCAGCTGTGACGGCTCCTGGCACCAGTGGTCGAACACCAAGGCCACCGAGCCGGGCGCCTACGAGCCCGGCCCGGTGCGGGTGAAGACCAGCCTGGTGGAGTTCCGCCGCTCCGGCTTCATCCCGATGCCGACCGTCCACTCGGAGCAGGTCCAGGAGGTCGTCCTCACGCAGGTCTGATCCGCGCGCCCGGCCCAACGGGGCCGACGGGGGCCGACCGGTGCTGCACGCCGGTCAGCCCCCGCATCCATGCCTCGACCTCGTCCGACGTACGGGGCAGCCCGGCCGACAGGTTCTCGTGACCGTCCGCCGTCACCAGGATGTCGTCCTCGATACGGACCCCGATGCCCCGGTACTCCGCCGGCACGGTCAGATCGTCCGGCTGGAAGTACAGGCCAGGCTCGACCGTGAGGACCATGCCGGGTTCGAGGGTGCCGTCGACGTACAGCTCGGTCCGGGACTTGGCGCAGTCGTGCACGTCCAGGCCGAGCATGTGACCGGTGCCGGCCATGGTGAAGCGGCGCTGGAGGGCCAGCTCGTACACGTCCTCCGGGGTGCCCTCCAGGAGGCCCCACTCGACGAGCTTCTCGGCCAGGTACCGCTGGGCGGCGACGTGGGAATCCCGGTAGGCGGCACCTGGCTCGACCGTCCGGATGCCGGCTTCCTGCGCCTCGTACACCGCGTCGTAGATCTTGCGCTGGAGCGGGGTGAAGGTACCGCTGATGGGGAGGGTGCGGGTGACGTCGGCGGTGTAGAGGGAGTTCGTCTCCACGCCCGCGTCGAGCAACAGCAGTTCGCCCGGGCGGACTTCGCCGTCGTTGCGGACCCAGTGCATGATCGTGGCGTGCTCGCCGGCGGCGCAGATCGAGCCGTAGCCGATGTCGTTGCCCTCAAGTCGGGCGCGGCGGAAGAAGGTTCCCTCGATCCAGCGCTCCGAGTTGGCGACCGCGGTCGCCAACTCCTTCACGACATCCACGAATCCGCGCACGGTCGAGTCGACCGCCTTGCGCATCTCGCCGATCTCCCAGTCGTCCTTCACCAGGCGCAGGTCGGACAGGACCGACTTCAGCTCGGTGTCACGGTCCTCGTCCGTCGGCACGGCGGCTTCCAGCCCGGCGTCGTAGCCGCGCACGATCCGGGTGCCGACGGCCGGGTCTGAGTGTGCCGGGGTGAATGCGAGGTCGACGGAGCCTGAGCGTGTGGGCGGGGAGCGGCGGCGTGGACTTCGAGCTGGAGGGCCGGGTAAGTACGAGGGCTCGTCGGCCCTGACGGGAACCACGACCACAGGGGTCAGGGATTCTGCATCGGATGCTCGGTGAGCCAGCGGCGTGCCACGGTCATATGGAGAGCCAGTACGTCCTACTCGAAGGTGTAGGTCGGCGCCGACTGGCTGTCTCTGTTCCAGGGGGCGGGGTGGCGTGACCCGGAAGGCCTCCAGTGCTGCCCGGGGTCGTGTCGGGGGTGGTGGGCGACGAAGGCGTCGGCCACGTCGTAGGCGACCTGGACGAGCGTCATCCCCACTCTGCCGGGGATCAGCGAGCGGTGGTCGGTGCGCTTGCGCGGGTCGCGAGCTCGCATCCCGGTGCCGGGCAGGAACAGCAGACGGTGCGGATCCAGTGGGAGGAGGATGTCGGCGGGCGCCGCGGCGGCCAACTGGTCGTCGGCATCGGGCGCATTGGAGAGCACCACGGGAACATCGCTGGACAGCAGGCACATTTGGGCGAACGCCAGCCCCCACGGCCGCGCGAAGAGGGTGAAGGCGAGGGCGGCGAGGTGCTCGACGATGTAGTGGAGGTGCGGGTTGTTGGCGGCGATCGCGGCGACATCATCGGGCACCTCCAGACGTTCGGTGCTCTGGACGGTGTACTCCAGTCGCTTGCGCTGCCTGGTGGTGCGCAGGATCTGGGCGGCCATCCACCAGGCCAGGTGCAGACGCGGCCTCCAGAAGTATCGCGAGTGTGATGCGCAGTGGCCGTACTGGGCCCGGCCTGCCGGGTCCGAGCGTTTGGCCGTCATTCCGTGTCAGGGGTGCGCGCGAGCACCCCGGCGAAGCGGTGCACGAGGTCATCGATGACGGGTGCGCCCCTGTCGCTGAGCGGGTCGATGCCCGACTCCATGACCTCGGCCACCTTCTGCCGGGTGAACTCCATCAGTTCCTCGCCGGCATCGCACTCGATGTCGAGCGGGCACCCGGCGGCCTGACGTACGGCCGTCCGGCGCATCCGGGCACGGAAATCCTCGTCGCCGACCAGCTCGGCGAGCTCCACCCACGCGGCGACCTGCTCGCCGGTCGGATCATCGGGGAGGTCGGGGGTGGCAGCGCGAACCATGGCCACCGCGGCCGGGTCGGCGTCCACGGTGCCGAAGGTGCCATCCACGAAATCGTCGATCAGACGGCGGCGTTCCTCGCCGGACAACTGCGCGAGCCTGTGCATAAGTTTGGTCTCCTCGGGACTGGACCCGCGGCTGGCCACGACTCGCAGAACGCTCCGACGCAGTTGCACATCCGCAGCGAGAAAGGCACCCGATGGGGCAGACGCCCCCTCACAACCGCAGCCTGATCCAACCCGGCGAACCTACGCGGTCACAGCATTAGATCGCTGCCGTTGCGGCTCCGTAGGGCGACACGGCCGTCGGCCCACCGGCCGGCCAGGGCGCGGTGACCGTCCCACTTCTGTTATGCGCTGTTGGGCTGTCCGCGGGATATCGTCCGGCGCCATGTCGATCACTGGATGGCGGGTGAAGTGCACCCGCCATCCAGTGATCGACATGGCGGGCGCACTTCACCCGCCGAGCTGATGTGGCCGCGGGATGCGTGTGCCCGAGGGGCAGCCGTTCCTGATCAGGCCGGTCGGCATGTACGACGTGGCGCTGAACCGGTCTTTCTCGGTGTGGCCGGCGTCGTCGCCGTGGAACACACAGGCCGCGCCCTCCGGGATCTGCCTTCAGGGGGGCGGGGCGGACGTTCCCCGGACGACGAGACGGGGGGTGATGACTTGTTCCCCGGCGGGGATCTCCGCACCCTCCAGGCGTGCGACGGCCCGGCCGACGGCGAGCCCGGCGAGGCGTGCGATGTCCTGTCCGACGGTGGTGAGGTCGATGTGGGCCAGGCGGGCCAGATGGCTGTCGTCGAACCCGACGACGGAGATGTCGCCGGGGACCGCGACGCCGGAGCGGAGGAAGAGGTCGAGTACGCCGGTCGCGCAGCGGTCGTTGAAGGCCAGTACGGCGGTGGGGCGCGGGCGGGTGGCCGACAGGGTTCGGGCGGCCTCGGCGCCTTCCTCCTCAGTGAGACCGCCGGGGAGAATGCGGATGTATTCGCCCAGGCCGTGGCGGTTCATGGCGGTGCGGTAGCCGCGGCGCCGGTCGGCTGCGCCCGGTGCCCGGCCGCCGTCGATGTGGGCGATGTCGCGGTGGCCCAGAGCGGCGAGGTGGTCCACCGCCTGGCCGGCTCCCTCGTCGTCGGCGGTCCGTACGACCTCCAGGCCCGGGACGGACGGCCGCAGCCGGCGGGCCACGGAGACGACCGGCAGTCGCCCGGCGAGTTCCGCCAGCCGCGCGGCGGGGGCCTGCGGGCCGAGCAGGATCAGCGCCTCGCAGCGGTCGTCGAGCAGAGTCTCGACGGCGCGCTGCTCGCCGCGCCCGGCGGCCACAGCACTCAACGCGATCTGGTACCCGGCCGGTTCGGCCGCCGCGTAGATGCCCTCCACCAGGTCGGAGTGGAACGGATGCTGGAGGCCGAACTGCACCCCGAGCAGATGAGAGCGGTGGCTGCGGAGCAGCCGGGCCCGGGTGTCGGGTCGGTAACCGATCTCCCGCGCGGCCTGAAGGACGCGCTCGCGGGTGGCCTCGCCGGCCCCCTTCGCGCCGCGCATCACGATGGAGACCAGCGCCGTGGACACCCCTGCCCGTGACGCCACGTCGGCGAGCGTCGGTCGCTTTCCGTTGGGGACCGCTGGGGTCGCCGGCAACCTGTCCTCCCTGGTCGGAGTCGTCTCCTACGGAGTCGACTATAGAACGTTCTAGCTTTCACACGACACCGGAGCCTTGACAGGGGAGGGCGGCAGCTGGCGTACTGCTGCTCCACGGAGTTCTAGAACGTTCTAGTTCCTTGAACGTTCTAGCCCGAAGTCGCGGAGAGAGGTACGTGGCGATGTACACACTGGCGGCCTGCGCCGAGATGGTCTTCCTGGAACTGCCGATCGACGAGCGGGCACGGCGCATCCATGACGCCGGTTTCCAGGTCGAGATCTGGGACTGGACCCGGCACGACCTTGCCGCTCTGGCCCGGACCCCGGCCGACTTCTCCTCCATGACCGGTTACATCCGCGGCAGTCTGACCGACGAGGAGGGTGCGGCCGAACTCCTGAGCACCGCCGAGGAGTCGCTCAAGGCGGCCGAGCAACTGGGCTGCCCTCGCCTGAACCTGCACGGCACCGGACTGGACGGCCAGGGCCTGCCGGTGGTGCCGGTGACCGGTGAGGTCACCGGAGAGATGTGGATCGCCGCCCACCGCACGCTCACCCGCCTCGCCGAGCTGGGCGAGAGCGCCGGGGTCGTCTTCACCCTGGAGAACCTCAACACCGCCGTCGACCACCCCGGGGTGCCGTTCGCGACGGCCGCCGACACCCTGGCCCTGGTCGCGGCCGTGGACCGGCCCGGGCTGCGGATGAATCTGGACCTCTACCACGCCCAGATCGGCGAGGGGAATCTGATCGAGCTGGTCCGCAGGGCCCATGCCCTGAGCCTGATCGGCGAGATCCAGGTGGCCGATGTCCCCGGCCGCCGCGAACCTGGAACCGGGGAGATCAACTACCCAGCTGTCGCCCGCGCCTTGGCGGACCTCGGCTACGAGGGCACGGTCGCGATGGAGGCGTGGGCCTCCGGCGACAGCGAGCTCGCTCTGGAGCGCTTCCGCTCCGCCTTCACCGTCTGACTGTCTCCACAGCCTGTACCTACCCTGACGACGACGTACGGAGCACCCGCATGACCACCCAGCAGCCTCTCGCCGTCGGCCTCCTCGGCGCCGGACGGATGGGTTCGTTCCACGCCGAGACCCTCGCCCACCGCCTCCCGGACGTCCGGCTCGCCGCCATCGCCGACCCCACCCCGGGCGCCGCGCGGAGCCTGGGCGACCGGCTCGGCTGCGCCACCGCCTACACGGACATCGGTGAACTGCTCGCCGACCCGCACATCGACGCGGTGGTGATCGCCACCCCGGCCCGAACCCACGCCGACCTGGTCGAGGCGGCCGCCAAGGCGGGCAAGGCGGTCTACTGCGAGAAGCCGATGGCGGTCACCCTCGCCGAGGCCGACCGCGCCATCGCGGCCGCCGCGGATGCGGGCGTGCCCCTCCAGGTGGGCTTCAACCGCCGCTACGACGCGGGCTTCAGGGCCGCCCAGGAGAAGATCGCCGACGGCGCCATCGGCACACCGCAGCTGTTGCGCTCGCTCACCCGCGACCCCGCTCTGGCCGACCCGGCCCGCATACCGCCGTGGACGATCTTCCTGGAGACCCTCATCCATGACTTCGACGTCCTGCGTTACCTCAATCCCGGTGCCGAACCCGTCGAGGTCTTCGCCATGGCGGACGCCCTGATCCGCCCCGACTTCAAGGACCGCGGCCTGCTCGACACCGCCGTCGTCACCATCCGCTTCGACAACGGCGCCCTCGCCACCGCCGAGGCCAGCTTCCAGTCCGTCTACGGCTACGACGTACGCGCCGAGGTCCTCGGCTCGGCCGGGATGCTCACCATGGGCGACGTCCGCCGCACCCACCTGACCGCATACGGCCCGGACGGCGTCGCCGCCGAGTGCGTCACCTACGACCAGCACCTCTTCCACGACGCCTATGCGGCCGAACTCGCCGACTTCACCGACAGCGTCGCACCGGTCGCACCCCCTCCGCCACCGGCGAGGACGCACGCGCTGCCCTGGCCATCGCCCTCGCCGCCGTCCAGTCCGTCACCACCGGCGGTCCCGTCCGCGTCGACAAGCTCCAAGACCTGTGAGCACGGGTCTTCGGCCGCAGCGCGGACCCCGGCGCCGTGCGACAAGTACGGGGTGACGGCCAGGTCAGTCCAACATGCGACACCCCCGCTGCTCGAGTGCGGCGGGGGTGTCGGTGACTACGTAGCTCGCCGTCCAGCGCGGTCGCGTCCGTTAGCTGCACGGCCCCGGCCACGACCTCCGGAAACGACGGCCTCATCTCGGTGCTGTGCCTGGAGCGCAGCAGCACCTGGCCCGCGTCGAGTGAGATGAGAGCCCGAAATCCGTCCCTCTTGGGTTATGCGCTGTTGAGCTGTCCACGGACTGTCGTCCAGCGTCATGTCGATCAACCGGTTGGCGAGCACGGGAGTTCAGCGCCCTGTTCGCCGATCTCGGTGAGGGGTTGGATGATCTGGGGGTGCCCGAGGGGCAGCCGTTCCTGATCAGCCCGGCGGGCGGGTACGACGTGGCGCTGAACCGGTATTTCTCCGCACCACACGGGCCTCGACCCGGAATCCTGGGGACAGGGACTGTGCGACGGGGACTCGACGCCACGTAGGCAGGCAATCTTCGGAATCCCAGCAGCACGCGGTGCAAGGTCGTCGTGGCGGGCCCGAAGCAGTTCCTCCTCTTCACCCGCACCGCGGGCGGGCGTCGGGCCGGCAAGGAGTTCCTGGCCCGGTTGAAGGAACGTACCCACGACAGGGACAAGGCGATCTCGCTCACGTCGTACGGTGCTCAGCTCAAGGCCATTCATCGCTGGAGGCTGGAGCAGCCCCACGATCTCTCCGTCATCCATCAGCCCGTGCTCGTCGCGAACGGTGAGAGCGACAGGATGGTTCCGTCGCAGAACTCGGCCGACCTGGCGAGGCGGGTGCCGAACGGCGAGTTGGTGATCTACCTCGACGCCCGGTCACGGCGGCATCTTCCAGTTCCACCGACAGTTCGTGCAGACGGCTCTGGAGTTCCTCGAACGGTAGTAGGCGTCGAGTGCGGTCGCCGCATGAGACGGGGGGTGTCGCCTCAGGGCCGTGGCGCCCCGGGTATGAGCGAGTCGGGCAGACCCTCCAGGCGCAGCCCTGCTTACCTCCCGGGCATCCCGGTGAGGCTTGGGCTTGGCCTGGTGGACGCCCGGCCGCCCCCGTCCGTCAGCCGGGCGAGGGCGTGGTCGACGCGGGGACGAGCCTCGTGGCGCGGGCGATGGCGTTTCCCTTGGATGGCCGCCGTCCGCGATAATCGTGATTCCACTGGCCGTGACCGTCGCATCGGGCGGCTTCCAGCCTCGCGGCCGTTGCCCTCGGCGGCGTTGTGCGAGGCCGTGAACGGTTCCCCTCAGCGCATGAAGGAGCGGGCGTTCTCGATCCCCTGCGCCAGGACCTCGTCTGAGAACTTCTGATCGGAGAGGGCTCGGGAGAGCTGCAACGTGCCCACCATCATGGTGAAGAGCCCGATGGCCTTGCCCCGGGCGGACTGCGGATTCGCAGGCGTCAGGCGGGCGGCGATCTCTTCCACGATGTCTCGTGCGCCGTCGGTGTAAGCCTGCTGCGTCTCGTCCCCGCAGCGGCTGATCTCGTCGAGCAGCGCGGCGGAAAGGCATCCGTCGCCGGGGTGGTCCCGGTGCTCAGGTGACAGGTAGTCGCGAACCAGGTCTTCGAGACCCTGGCGGCCGGGCCGCAAAGTGCCGTACCTCGCGACCTGTGTGCGCAGTTGGTCGGTCACGACGTTGGCGACGAGGTCGTCCTTGGATGCGAAGTGCGCGTAGAAGGCTCCGTTGGTGAGCCCGGCATCCGACATCAGAGTGGAGACGCCCGAGCCGTCGATGCCGTCCTGCTTGAATCGGTGGCCGGCCGTCTCGATGATCCGTTGCCGTGTCGCCTGCTTGTGCTCTTTGGCGTAGCGCACCACGAGCATCCTCCGTTCGCTCCGCAAGGCCGATGCCTCGCCGCCAAGCCTAATCCATAACCTGATGTACGTAATATTACGATCGGCAGGCCATTGGGGTGCCGGTTCTCCGGCCGTTTCGGAGTCGGGGCGGCCCGCCGGGTCCCAGCCGGGCGGTGACCCTGGGGGAAGGGTGAATGTCTCCTGGAGCGCTCGACGATGACGCGGACTGGAGCGCCGGAGTCGGTGTGGCGAACGTTCAGTACGGGACCCTCGGGGCCGAGTACGTATGCTTCGTCCCGCTGGCTCAGTGGGACGACCTTCAGGATGCCGGCCGAGATCAACTTCCGGAAACGGTCACTGGGGACGCCTCCGGCAGGCCGATGTGGCGGTGGAAGTCGTCGAAGCGTCGGACTCCTTGGTCGCGTCACGCGGGATCAGCAACGTCCATTCCCATGACATGGGCACAGTGCGGACCATCGGCGCCGTTGTCAGCCAGGGCTGTCAAACCGCCCTGGCCCAGGCGCAGTTGGCAGCCCGGTCGGACCTCCTTCTTGCCCATGGTTTCAGCAACCGCATGCTCTTTTCGGTGTGTCTCCCTCTCAACGGTGCGAGGGAAATGCCTACGGGCGCGGTGGTGACGGCCCGCTACTCCTCGGGTCGTCACCACCGTGCGGCGTACGCCTGTTCCAGGCAGGCGAGGGCGATGATTTCGCCCGGACGCCCGGTCCTTCGTCAGGCGGCGTGGGTGGGGTAGTCGGTGTAGCCGGCCGCGCCGCCGCCGTAGAAGGTGGCGGGGTCGGGGGTGTTCAGGGGGGCGTTGGCGCGTACGCGCTCGACGAGGTCGGGGTTGGCGAGGGCCATGGTGCCGACGGTGACGACGTCGGCCAGACCGTCCTCGACGTCCTTGGCGCGGGTGGCGATGTCGGCACCGGCCCGGTTGAGGATCAGCGTGGTCGGCCACAACTTGCGGAGGGTGGAGAGGAGTTCCTCGTCGCCGCCGTGGCCTATGTGCAGGTAGGCGAGGTTGAGGGGGGCGAGGGCGCGCAGGAGGTGCGGGTAGAGCTCGTGGGGATCGCTCTCCGTGAGGTCGTTGATCTGGAAGGGGTTGCCGGGAGAGATTCGGATGCCGGTGCGGCCGGCGCCGATCTCGTCGGCCACGGCCGTGGCGACCTCCACCGCGAAACGGATGCGGTTGTCGAGGGAGCCCCCGTACTGGTCGGTGCGCTGGTTGGTGCTGGGGAAGAGGAACTGGTTGACCAGGTAGCCGTTGGCCCCGTGGATCTCGACGCCGTCGGCGCCGGCGGCGATGGCGGCCGCGGCGGCACGCCGGAAGTCGTCGACCGTCGCAGCGACTTCCGCTGTCGACAGCTCGCGCGGCACCGCCATCTCCTGGAGCCCGGACGCGGTGAACGTCTGGCCCGCCGGCTGGATCGCGGAGGGAGCCACCGGCTGCCGGTGGTGGGGGGTGTTGTCCGGGTGCGAGATGCGCCCGACGTGCATGAGCTGGATGACGATGCGTCCGTCGGCCTCGTGTACCGCGTCGGTGACCTTGCGCCAGCCGGCGATGTGATCCTCGGTGTAGATACCCGGGGTCACCGGGTAGCCCTGGCCGTCGGCGGAGGGCTGGGTGCCCTCGGTGATGATGAGCGCGTGCGAGGCGCGCTGGGCGTAGTACTCGGCGTTGAGCTCGGTCGGCACGCCGTCGGGGGTGGCCCGGCTTCGGGTCAGGGGGGCCATGGCGAGCCGGTGCGGCAGGGAGATCTCTCCGGCGACGGTCGGGTTCCACAGGGCGTTGAGCATGGATGATTCCTCAGATGATGAGTAGTCGATCGCTGAGGGCAGGGGCCGGCAGTAGGTGTGATCAGCCGAGCGGGAGGACCGGGCCGTCCTGCTTGGGGCCCGATGGGGACCCGTCATGACCCCTGCCGGCCGAGCTGTGTCGGCGCGATCTATGGAATTACAATCGTAATACTATGCGGATGTGCGGGCAGTTGCAAGCAGAAGTCGGCAGTCTGCGGGGCCTCCGAGTTGGTGAGCCGCACGGCACGGTCCGGAAGCTCGCCCGTCGTCGACCGGGCTGCGGGTCAGCCGTTCACGCGGTTTGGCCAGGGCGGCGGAGAACAGGGCGCAGGGCCTCGATGACGCCTGGGTCGTCCACCGTGGAGGGGATGGGTTCGTCACGGCCGTCGGCGATGCCGCGCATCGTCTTGCGCAGGATCTTGCCCGAGCGGGTCTTGGGCAGGGCGGCCACGACCGCGACCTCTTTGAGGGAGGCGACGGCGCCGATGCGTTCGCGTACGAGCTGGACGAGTTCGGACTCGACCTCGCCCGGTTCGCGGTCGACGCCGGCCTTCAGGACGACGAAGCCGCGCGGTACCTGTCCCTTGAGTGCGTCGGCGACGCCGATGACGGCGCATTCGGCGACGTCGGAGTGGGCGGCCAGGGCCTCTTCCATGCTGCCGGTGGACAGCCGGTGTCCGGCGACGTTGATGACGTCGTCGGTGCGGCCCATGACGAAAACGTAGCCGTCCTCGTCGATGTGGCCGCTGTCGCCGGTGAGGTAGTAGCCGTCGTAGGCGGAGAGATAGGAGGCGATGTAGCGGTCGTCGTCCTGCCATAGCGTGGGCAGTGCGCCGGGCGGCAGGGGGAGCCGTACGACAATTGCGCCGTCGACGCCTGTGGGCACCGGTTTGCCCGAGGGGTCGAGGACACTGACGTCCCACCCTGGCAGCGGGAGGGTGGGGGACCCTGGCTTGAGGGGGGCCGCCTCGATGCCCACCGGGTTGGCGACGATGGGCCAGCCGGTCTCGGTCTGCCACCAGTGGTCGATCACCGGGATGCCCAGCAGGGCGCTCGCCCAGTGGTAGGTCTCGGGGTCGAGGCGCTCACCGGCGAGGAAGAGGTGGCGCAGACCGGTCAGGTCGTGGCCCGCAGTGAGCGTTCCCTTCGGGTCTTCCTTGCGGATGGCCCGGAACGCGGTGGGCGCCGTGAACATGGTCTTGGCCCCGTACTCGGCGGCAACGCGCCAGAACTGGCCCGCGTCCGGGGTGCCCACCGGCTTGCCCTCGTACAGCACCGTCGTCGCGCCGGCCAGTAGGGGTGCGTAGACGATGTACGAGTGCCCGACGACCCAGCCGACGTCGGAGCCGGTGAACATGGTCTCGCCCGGGCCCACGTCGTAGACGGCCCCCATCGACCAGTGGAGGGCCACCGCGTAGCCGCCGCAGTCACGCACGACTCCCTTGGGCTTTCCGGTGGTTCCGGAGGTGTAGAGGATGTAGAGGGGGTCGGTGGCGGGGACGGGAACGCAGTCGGCCGGCGTCGCGGCTGCGACCAGGTCGGCCCAGTCGAGATCGTCGGGCCCCAACTCGGCTGTCTCCTGTGGGCGTTGCAGGATCACGCTCTTCTCCGGCTTGTGGGCCGCGAGTTCGATCGCCTGGTCGAGGAGAGGCTTGTAGGCGATGACCCGCTTGCCCTCGATGCCGCAGGAGGCGGAGACGACCACCTTGGGGGCCGCGTCGTCGATGCGGAGGGCGAGTTCGCGCGGGGCGAACCCGCCGAAGACGACCGAGTGGACCGCGCCGATGCGTGCGCAGGCCAGCATCGCGATCGCGGCCTCGGGGACCATCGGCATGTAGATGACCACGCGGTCGCCCTGTCCCACGCCGAGCTGTGCGAGCGCTCCGGCGAAGGCCGCCACCTCGTCCCTCAACTGCGCGTAGGTGTATGTGCGACGGGTGCCGGTCACGGGAGAGTCGTGGACGAGCGCGGGTTGCTCGCCCCGGCCGGCTTCGATGTGCCGGTCGAGCGCGTTGAAACAGACGTTGAGCCGTCCGTCGGGAAACCAGCGGTAGAAGGGTGCGCCCGAGGAGTCCAGAGCGCGTTGTGGAGCGACATCCCAGTCGATGCCCTCTGCCGCCTTCAGCCAGAAGCTCTCCGGGTCCTCGGTACTGGAGCGGAAGACGTCCTCGTACGTTCCCATCGCGCACTCCTTTGTGGCATCGAGGGACGGTGGTGGGGCTGCGTGCGGAACGGTGTCGGACACATGTACCGCATGCCGGCGGGCATGGTCGAGCAGGATGCCGGAGACCGGCGGACCGGTCGCCGGCATGGCGGTGGTGCGGCGGCCCGGCCGTCGACAGGACCGTCGTCAGGTGCCGCTTCTGCTCACGTGCCGAGGTGCTTGCGCAGCCACTGACCCATCTGCTGGATCGCCTGGTCCACCTCGGGTACGCGCCCGGCGCCCAGGACGAACGAGTGCTGCCCTTCGGGCAGCGGGTGCACCTCGGAGGTGACCTTGAAGTCCGCGAGGCGGCGGCCGAGTTCGGCGCCGTCGTCGGCGAGGGTCTCGTACTCGCCGTAGTGGACGGTCGTGGGCGGCAGGCCGGTCAGATCGGCGTTCGCGATGCTGATCGAGGGGTCGGCGAAGTCCACCGAGGGGTCCTGCAGCCAGGCTCCTCGGAAGAGTTCGAGGGTGTTCCTGCTGAGCATCTTGTCGTTGTCTTCGTTCTCGTCCACCGACGCGTTCTGGATGGTGAGGTCGGTCCACGGTGAGACGCTGACGATCGCGCCCGGGGTTGCCTCCCCCTTCGCGAGCAGGCGCAGCGGGAGCATCACCGCGAGGGTGCCGCCGATCGAGTGGCCCGTGCTGCCGATGTTCCGCGGCTCGTAGCCCTGCGAGAGCAGCCAGCGGTAGGCCGTCTCGGCATCGTCGAGCTGCGCGGGGTAGGGGTGTTCGGGTGCCAGGCGGAAGTCCACGACGAGCGAGCGGGCGCCGGCGGCCTTGGCGATGTGGCCGGCGGCCTTGCGGTCCGAGTGCATGGAGGCGGTGACGGATCCGCCGAAGTGGAAGTGGAGCAGCGCCTTGTCGGGGTCGGCGCCCTCGGGGATGGCCCACAGAGCGGGGACGCCGCCCGCATCCACCTCGGCGTACGTGACGCCTTCCGGCTCGGTCGACGCCTTGTGGTTCGAGTCGACGATGTCGCGGATGACGGCCAGGTCGAGGCCGGGTGTCGACGACTTCGCGCTCACGCTCGCGAGGAACTCCGCGAACTCGTGTGCCTCTGGGCTTACTCCCATGGTGCTGCTCCTTGTCGGGCGGGTGCCGTGCCGCGTTCCCCCGCGGCGGGCGGGTCGAGGTACTGGTCATGACGCTAGTGGCTGAGTATAAGAAAGTAAACTCAGAAGGTCGGAGTCACCTGATGGATGCGCGGAGCCCATGACGGGGCATCGGGCATGGATCCTTCAGGGCGCCTGCCGGGCGGGTCGCGACCTGTGGGCCGGACCGCCCGGGGGCCGGTGGGGCGAGTGCGTGCGACGCGCCTGTGGGCGGCGTCCGCGCCGGCGATCCGGGGATTCTGCCGCCGCGTCCAGGCTTGGCTTCGGGGCGGTCGCGTGGCGGTGGGTGCGGGCGCGACCGCCGGGCGCCACTGCGCCCGGCCTGCATCGCGCGGGCTTGCCCGCCTCGGCCGGCCGTACCGGTAGGCCTGTCGGCTTGCCGGGCAACTGGCAGGCCGACGGGATTAGCGGCGATCCGACCGCCGGACTGTCCTGTGTCTGCGACCGTGGAGGCGCAAATGACTTCATGGATGAGAAGGCGCGCTTGTCGCAGTCCTGGGACCCGTTGGGCTGGGCCGTCATTGCGCACCAGGCATCAGCGACTGCACGAGTGCTACTCCTCGAGGAACTGAATGGCGTGCTTCAGGAAGCGCTCGGGGTTCTGGAACTGTGCTCCATGCCCGGCATCGGGGTAGATCAGCAGTTGCGCGTCGGGGATGTTCTGGGCGAGGTGCCAGGAGTTGATCGAGGCGATCATCACGTCGTTCTCGCCGTTGAGGACCAGCGTCGGCTGGGTGATCGCGTTCAGGTGGGCGTAGGGGTTCTCGCCCGGCAGCGGTTCCGCGTAGGCCATGGTCGCTTCGAACTGCGCCTGTGCGACCGCGGGCGAGCTCGGCGGGTCCTGGTCGGCCCGCTGGTGGCGGCGCTCCCAGAAGGCCTTGCCCGCTTGCTTCGCGGCTTCCGAGCGGCCGAAGAACAGGAAGAGGAAGTCCTCCAGGGTGGGGACCGGGTTCAGGGCGTACTGAGGCACCTGGGGGTCACTTGTCGGGTCCCCGCCTCGGAGGCCGGTGCCGAGCAGGAGGAGCTTGCGTACCAGCTGGGGGTGGCGCAGCGTGACCTCCTGGGCCTGGAAACCGCCGAGCGAGAAGCCGAGCAGGTCGACCTGCTCCAGCCCCAGTGCGCGGATGACCGCGGCGATGTCGTCGGCCATGTCCTCCATCCGGTTACGCGGCGTGCCCGATGACGAGGCGACGCCGCGCCCGTTGAACAGGATGACCTCACGACCTTCGGCCAGGCCGTCGGTGAGCAGCGGGTCCCAGTTGTCCATTCCCCCGCGGAAGTGCTGGATCAGGAAGATCGGGACGCCGGAAGGCTTGCCCCAGCGGCGGTAGGCGAATCGGTCGCCGTCGACCTCGATGTACTGAGTCGGTGCGGTCACATGTGTGTCACTCATGGCCTGAGCCTTTCTGGAGGGGATGAGCAATACGATGACGGTCATCATCTAAAAAGTCAACCCTTTTGATGTCGATCGACATCTATGTATGCTGAACCGTCGAGCATCGACCGAGGAAGGGACGGCTGGACATGCGGGTCACCAAGGCGCAGGCGGAGCAGAACCGGGCCCACATCGTCGCGACAGCCTCCAGGCTGTTCCGTGAGCGCGGCTATGACGGTGTCGGCGTGGCAGAGCTGATGGCGGCCGCCGGGTTTACCCATGGCGGGTTCTACAAGCACTTCCGCTCCAAGGCCGACCTGATGGCCGAGGCGTCCGCGAGCGGGCTCTCACAGACCGCGGCGCGGGCGGAAGGCCGGGACCCCGCCGAGTTCGTCGAGCTCTACGTCTCCCGGGAGCATCGCGACGGGCGCGGTGACGGCTGCACCATCGCGGCCCTCAGTGGCGACGCCGCACGCCAGCCGGCGGACATCAAAACAGAGTTCGCAGCCGGGATCGAGAACCTGCTGACGGCCCTCCAGGCTCAGAGTGATACGCCGGGGGATGCGGACCAGCGCGCGACCCGCACCATGGTGATCGACATGCTCGCCCACTCGGTCGGCGCGATCATGCTGTCGCGCGCATGCCCGGACGGTTCTCCGCTGGCAGACGAAATCCTCGATGTCTGCCGCGAGGAGATTCTCGCGTCACTGACACTCGGCAACGTCGACGGGTCGGAGGCGGGGGGCCCGGAAGCCTGACCGCAGCCAAGTGGTCTTGCCGAGTTGCGCGGCGCGGATCGCGGTGACGTACTCGCTGTTCCGGCGCCGAGGATGATGACGTCGTAGTGCGTGCTCATGACGTGCCCCCTTTCCCGAGTGCTCGATGGTTGGCTCGTGGAGCGAGTGGTCATGCGGCGCGGTGGTGGGGCGTCAGGGTGGCGTGGATCTGGTCGCGGATGTCGGCGAGGACGGCTTCGTCGCTGCGGTGCAGGTACAGGGTGGCGGTGGTGCTGATGTGGATGATCGCGGTGATCACCCGCGCCAGCGTCGCCGCGTCGGCGGCGCCGATGTACTCGTTGCGGACGAGTAGGCCGGTGATGCCGTCCTCGAGGTGGCCGGCAAGGGTGAGACCCGCCTGCCGGTAGGGCTCGGCCGGGTCGCCGAAGACGAGTTCGTGCAGGTATGTGCGGCCGTTCTCGATGTGCTCTCTCAGGCACTCCATCACGGGACGGATGAGAGCGATGACCGGCTCCAGCGTGCCCTGTCCGACGGTGGCGTTCGCGGCGGCGAGGCCGACGTCGAGGGCGGCGGCGAACTTCTCGTTCTGCACCATGATCAGCAACTCGGCCTTCGTGGACGCGTACAGGTAGAGCGTCCCGATCGCGACATCGGCCCGGCGGGCGATCTGCTGCGTCGTGACCCCGCTGACGCCGTGTTCGGCGAACAGGTCGCGGGCTGCGGTCATGATGCGCTCGCGCTTGGCCTGTTTGGCCAGCTCGCGGCGCCCGATCGGCATGTGGCCGCGTCCCATGGGGACCTCCCTTGACAATAATTCTGAGTGCATTCATAGTTGAGTGTACTCGGGTCGATCGGTCGGGGCGAGACCCGGATGCCGCACCGGGTTGGCTGATCTCATCGCAAACATGGATAAATAAGACAAATTTTAGGAGTGGCGCCCCATGAGAGCGTTCGTCGTCACCAAGTACAAGGAGCCGCTGCAGGAGGCGGACGTCCCCGAGCCCACCGTGGGGGAGCACGACGTGCTGGTGCGGGTTCAGGCCGCCGGGCTCAACCCGCTGGATGAGAAGATCCGCGCCGGTGAGTTCAAGCAGATCCTGCCCTACAAGCTGCCGCTGATCCTGGGCAACGACGTCGCGGGCACCGTCATCAGCGTCGGGACGGCGGTTCGCGGCTTCAAGCCCGGCGACGAGGTCTACGCCCGGCCCCACCAGAACCGCATCGGCACCTTCGCCGAACGCATCGCCGTCGCAGAAGACGACCTGGCGCTCAAACCTGCCTCGGTCAGCATGGAAGAGGCCGGCTCACTGCCGCTGGCGGCGCTCACGGCGTGGCAGGCGCTGGTGGAGCGCGGGAAGGCGCGGCCCGGGCAGAAGGTTCTCATCCACGCCGGCGCGGGCGGGGTCGGTTCGATCGCGATCCAGCTCGCCGCGCACCTCGGTGCGAACGTCGCCACCACCGCCAGCGGTTCCAACGCGGACTTCGTGCGCGCGCTCGGCGCGGACACGGTGATCGATTACCGCACCCAGGACTTCGAACAGCTCCTGACCGGCTACGACCTGGTGCTGGACAGCATCGGTGGGGAGACCCTCGAGAAGTCCCTGCGGGTCCTCAAGCCCGGCGGCAAAGCCATCGGGATCGCCGGGCCCCCGGACCCCGCGTTCGCCCGCGAGGCCGGCCTGAACCCGCTGCTACGCCTCGCGGTCACAGGCCTGAGCGGCAAGATCCGCAGGCAGGCCAAGAAGCTCGGCGTGACGTACGAGTTCCTGCTCATGCGCGCCAGCGGCGACCAGCTCCGCCAGATCACCACCCTCATCGACCAGGGCGTTGTGCGCCCGGTCGTCGGCAAGGTGGTCGGCTTCGACCAGACCCCCCAGGCGCTGCAGTCCCTGTCCCAGGGCGGCATCCGCGGCAAGGCCGTCATCGGCAACAGCTGACCCAGCTCACCCCGCCGCAACCGCGACGGGCGACACAAAACACACAGCGACACAGAACACGCAAGGAGAATTCGTCATGAGCAGCACAGGCACCCCGAACGACGCCGTCATCACTTCCTACGCGAAGGCCCCGGCCCGCACCGTCAACGCCGGCGGCGTCACCTACGCCTACCGCGAGCTGGGACCGAAGGGCGGCATCCCCGTCGTCTTCTTCGTCCACCTCGCCGCGACCCTGGACAACTGGGACCCCCGCATCATCGACCCCATCGCGAAGGGCCGTCACGTCATCGCCTTCGACAACCGCGGTGTCGGAGCGTCCACCGGCCAGGTGCCCGACAGCGTCGAGGCGATGGCCGACGACGCCTACACCTTCATCAAGGCGCTCGGGTTCGACAAGATCGACGTCTTCTCCTTCTCCCTCGGCGGCATGGTCGCCCAGGCCCTGGTGGTCAAGCACCCCGAGCTCGTCCGCAAGCTGGTCCTCACCGGCACCGGGCCCAAGGGCGGCAAGGACATGGACAAGGTCGCCGGAGTCACCTACTACGACATCCTGCGCGCCACCCTGACCCGCTCGGACCCCAAGGAGTTCCTGTTCTTCAACCGCAACGCCACCGGCAAGCCCGCCGCACGCGCGTTCGTCAACCGGCTCAAGGAGCGCACCGTCGACCGCGACGCGGACATCAAGACCAAGGCGTTCCAGACACAGCTGAAGGCGATCAAGAAGTGGGGACGCTCCACCCCCGACAACCTGTCGACGATCACACAGCCCACCCTGATCGCCAACGGCGACAACGACCGCATGGTGCCCTCGGTCCTGTCGGAGGACCTGCACCGGCGCATCAAGGGCAGCGAGCTGATCATCTACCCCGACTCCGGGCACGGCGGCATCTTCCAGTACCACCAGGAGTTCGCCCCCGTGGCGGTCGAGTTCCTCGCCCCGTGACCACCACCTGACCAGGAAAAAGGGCAACACCATGAGCACGTCACCGGCCGCCGCGCCCCGGGAAGTGAAGAAGCCCCTCACCTCCTCGATCCTGCTGTGGGTGCGCATCGACCAGCCCCGCCAGAAGGGCATGGACCACTGGAAGGGCCCGCACTCAGGGATCATCTCCGCCACCCCGGGCCTGGACGAGTACCGCCAGATCCACCTTGCCGAGCACAACCCGGGCCGGTGGCCGGCCACCGACGGGGTCCAGACCGCGATCCCCGCCGACCGGAAGATCGACGGCGTCGCAGAAGTCACCTTCCAATCGGCGCTCGCACCCCTGAAAGGGCGCAAACAGACAAAACTGGCCTACGCCGACGAGATCAACGTGTTCCGCCGCACCCTGCTCTACACCGGCCCGCCGAACTCCTCGCGGTGGTACGACGTCGCAGGCCCCGGAGAGACGGTCGGCGCCCGCACTCTCATCTACCTTCGCCGCAGGGACGGCGTCGGCGCCGGCGCCTTCCGGAAGTTCGTCAACGAACAGCTCGCCCCCGCGCTCGCCGGCACCGGAGTACTGAAGGAACTGCGCACGCAGACGTTCCTGCCCTGGATCGAAAAGCTCTGGGACACCCCGCACGTCGCCCACGACAACCCCCAGGACCAGCGCTTCCACGCCTCGGTCAGCCTCGGGTTCACCGACACCGCGGCACGGGACGCCTTCTTTGCCGGCAACGCGATCGGTGACCTGTCCAGCCGGCTGGCACCGCAGGTGTCCGCGATCCACGCCTACGACGTCACCGCCGCCCTCACCTACGTCAAGAACGGCGTCATCCTCCCGCACTACGAGGAGTGAGCGGCGCGCAGACGGAATGCGGGACCGCCGGATCTGCTCGGCAGATCCACCGCCCCGGCTTCCTGGCCCTCCTTGCGCCCCCGTCGCCATCTGTTACCCACCACCCATCTGGAGCCAGCCATGAGCGAGCAGCAGAGCACCATCCAGTACGAGCGCACCTCACCGCAGATCGCGAAGATCACCTTCGCCAACCCGCCCGTCAACCTCATCGCCGGCGAGACCGTCCTGCGCCTCATCGAGATCGTCCAGGAACTGGCCACCGACCCGGACATCCAGGTCGTGGTGTTCGACAGCGCCACCCCCGACTTCTTCTACAACCACTTCGACCTGGCCGCCGCCGCCGACTTCCCCGCCTCCGAGGACCCGGACGCGGTGCCGGCCTGGACGAATCTGGTCCTGGAACTCTCCAAAGCGCCGTACGTCACCATCGCGGCCATCCGGGGACGCACCCGTGGCGGCGGGAACGAGCTCGCCCTCGCCCTCGATCTGCGCTACGCCAGCCGTGAGAAGGCGATCTTCGGACAGCCCGAGGTCGGCAGCGGACTGCTGCCCGGCGGTGGCGGCAGCGAACGCCTTCCCCGGGCCATCGGACGCGACCGCGCCCTGGAAGCCATCCTCACCAGCGACGACTACGACGCCGACACCGCCGAGCGTTGGGGCTGGGTTACCCGCGCCCTCCCCGACAGCGAACTCGACGCCTTCGTCGGCACCGTCGCCGCCCGGCTCGCCTCGTTCGACCGCACCTCACTCGCCTCGGCCAAAGCCCAGATCAACCGGGCATCCCTGCCCCCGGACGCGGACCTGGTCGCCGCGTACGGCGAGTTCGCCCACTCCCTCACCCTCCCCGGTTTCCTCGCCCGGGCCGCAGGCACGCAGGCCGTCGTCGAACAGGCCGGCATCGACTTCGAATACCGCCTCGGGCACTACATCGGCCTCGCCAACCAGCAACGCTGACACCCGGCAGGAATCGAGGACGGACGCAGCCGATGCCGCGTCCGTCCTCGTTTGCCGCGGGGCCCACCTGATTTCCGAGGTCTTCGGCACCGTGGTCGACTGGCGCACCAGCATCGTGGGTGAGATCGAACGCGTCGGCGCCCTCTCTGGCCACGGACCGATTGGCCAGGACTCACGACCCAGTGGCGCAGCCTGTACCCGCCGACGCTGCTGTGAGTGGTGGCGGGGGAAGTGCCCCGGCGGTCGCTGGACGAACTACACCGGATGATGCGCGGACGAGTGCGTGCCGAGCATGGCCTGACCAAGGCTTCACCGACACCGACCGGGCCGAACTCGCGGGGTGCCTGGCACCACCTGAGCCCGTGGCCCGACAAACGCGATGGTCTGTCACCACGGTGGCGCCCCGCTGCTGATCGGGCTGCTGCCGGATCGACCGCCGATGTCATCCACCGCTCGACGGCCGTGACGGTGCAACCCTTCTCGACACCGGCAGGCTAACTGTTCGAACGTCATGGATTACGGGGTCCCGACGTGAAGAGGCCGCATCGGGACCGAGGAACAGGCTCAGGCGTTCGTGCCGCGCAGGTCCGGGTAGAGCGCCTCGACCGGGCCGCTCAGAGCTGCCTTGACCCCCTGGGTCAACTCGTCGGCCAGGACCTCGTACTCGCCGGCCTCGACCGCGTCGTAGACCGTCGTCACCAGCTGCGTCGGCAGCATCTTGGGGCCGTCGGCGTGCGCGGCCATACCGGTGTCGACGTAGCCCATGTGCACGCCTGTGACGTGGACGCCCTTGGGGGCGAGTTCGATGCGTAGCGAGTTGGTGGCCGACCAGAGTGCGGCCTTGGACGCGCTGTAGGCGCCGCCGAAGGCGTACCAGCTGGCGACGGAGTGCACGTTGATGAGGATCGAGCCCTGCTTGGCGGTGAGGATCGGTGCGAAGGCGCGGGCGAGGAGGACCGGTCCGAAGAAGTTCGTCTCCATGTTGGCCCGGATGTCCACCTCGGTGACGTCCAGCAGGCTCGCGCTCGGCGGGGTGGCGCCCGCGTTGTTGACGAGGACGGTGACGTCCGCAGCGGCGGTGGCGGCCGCGGTGATCGACGCGGGGTCGGTGACGTCAAGGGTCAGGGGGATGATGCGTTCGTCGTCCCAGGCGCGGGGGGTGCGGGCGGTGGCGTAGACCTTGGCGGCGCCGCGAGACAGGGCCTCGTGGACGAAGTGGGTGCCGATACCGCCATTGGCACCGGTGACGAGGACGACTGCGCCGTCGAGAGAGGGCATGGGTTCCTACTTTCCAAGGGGGATGTGAAGTACGTGGCTGCGCACGGATGGAGCAACGACACGTCGCCCCGCGATGGGAGAATGAACGGAGCCACATTCGAGCCCACATGATATTGAGTACAATCATAACTGATTGCAGTCGAAATCTATTCCTGGAGGACGCGACCATGCCTGTCGGACGGCGCGAGCGGAACAAGCAGGAGAAGTTCGACCGCATCGTCGCTGCCGCGACTGAGTTGTTCGCCGAACACGGCGTCGATGAGGTCACGACCCAGCAGATCGCCGACAAGGCCGACATCGGCACCGGGACCCTGTTCCTTTACGCCAAGACCAAGGGCGAACTCCTCCTGCTCGTGCAGAACGCCAAGTACGCCGAAGCACTCGAGCAGGGCCTTGCGGACGCCGAGACCGTCCCGGGCGTGCTGGACGCGGTGATGGCGATCGTCCGGCCGATCGTGGAGTGCAACCGCATCCAGATCGACAACGGACGTACCTACCTGCGAGAGATGGTCTTCGGCGACCCCGAGGAGCCCCGGCACGGCGCGGCACTCGCCATCGTCGCGCAGACCGAGGAGGCCGTCGCCGCCGTGCTGCGCCGAGACGAGCGGGTCACGGAGGGTGACGCCGCGACGCTGGCACACATCGTGTCCGCCGTGATGTTCCTCAGCATGGCGGTGAGCGTGAACATCGGCTTGAGCGTCGAGGAGCTCCTGCAGGACATCCGCAGGCAGGTCGACGTCCTGCTGCCTTGAAGCACGGCCGCCTCCGCCCCAGGCGATCATCAGGATGGTTTTCGGCTACGCCATGGCTCTGATCCTGACCGCCGCGACCAGGCGGCGGCTGTAACTCGCCGGCGTTTACTCCGGAAGCAGTTCATCGGCCCGTTCGGCGACCTCTTGCCGTAGCGCGGCCCACAAGGCGCGCACGGCGGCGTGTGTCACCGCTTCCCGGCGGACGGCCAGGGTGATGGGGAGCCGGATGTCGATCTCGTCGGGGAGTAGTCGGCGCAGTTGCGTCCGCTGAGTCAGGAAGGCCGGCAGGACGCCGATGCCGGCTCCCTGCCGGGTGGCTTCGAGCTGGGCGAAGACGTTCGTCGAGGAGAACGCCGGGGTCATGCCGGGAAGGTGGCGTTCGATGTCGAGGTCGCCGACCTGCAGCATCGACTCGATGTAGAAGATGAGCGGGTGCTCGCGCAGCTCGGCCAGCGACTTCGGCCGGCCGTACTTGGCCAGGTAGTCGTCGCAGGCGTAGAGACCCAGCGTGTAGTCGGTGAGGTGCTCGGTCACCAGGCGGCTGCCGGCGGGAACGCCGATCACTACGGCGAGATCGAAACCGGACGGGCGCAGGGCGAGCTGCCGTGTCGCGGTGATGAGTTCGACCTGGAGCTGGGGATGGTGGCGGCGCACCCGTACCAGGGCGGGCGTGGCGAAGGCGGTGCCGAAGCCGTCGGGCGCGCTGACGCGCACCGTGCCGTGCAGGGACGGCGAGTCCTGGCCCTCCACGGTGTCGACGACGCGGTCGACGGCCTCCTCGATCACGCGCGCGCTGTCCGAGATGGCTCTTCCGATCTCCGTCAGTGACCATCCGTCCGGGCCGCGCTCGATGAGGCGCAGGCCGATGCTCTTCTCCAGTGCGGCGACACGGCGTGACACGGTCGTGTGGTCCACCCCGAGCGCGTCGGCGGCCGTCACCAGGCGTCCGGTACGGGAGACCGCGAGCAGGTAGCGCAGGTCATCCGCGCGGAGTCTGCGCGGATCGATGGAGCGGGGCGAGCCGGCCGGCCGTGGAGCGGGGCTCTCGTCCGGGGAGCGGGGATGCACAGTCCCACCGTATCTGCGTTTCTGCACAGTCGGTGTGCGCCATTGGTGGTTGTTTGCACACGGTGCGGGGCCGCACAGTCGGGGCAGCGGGCGCGACACCCCCGTTCCCCGTTCTTGCCGAAAGGGCCGCCATGGTTGCCAGCCTTTCCCTCCCGCGGATCCTGCGCGTCGGCGGCGGTGCCGTCGGCGAGCTGGGTGACGTCGTCGCAGAGCTGGGCCTGCACCGCCCCTTGCTGGTGACGGACGCGTTCCTTGCCGGGACGGGTGTGGCGGAACGCCTGATGTCGACGCTGAGGGATGCCGGGCTACAGCCGTGCCTGTTCGCCGGCACCGTCCCGGATCCGACGACCGACTCGCTCGAGGCGGGCCTGGCCGTGCTGTGGGAACACGGGGCGGACTCGGTGATCGGGTTCGGCGGTGGCAGCCCGATGGACACCGCCAAGGCCCTCGGCCTGCTGGGCGTCCAGGGCGGCCGGATGCGGGACTACAAGGCCCCGCACACCAGCCTCGGCCCGGCGCTTCCGGTGATCGCGGTCCCGACCACCGCGGGCAGCGGCTCGGAGGCCACCCAGTTCACCATCATCACCGACAGCGCGACGGACGAGAAGATGCTCTGCCCGGGGCCGGCGTTCCTGCCGGTCGCCGCCGTCGTCGACTTCGAACTGACCCTGTCGATGCCCGCTCGGTTGACCGCCGACACCGGTGTCGATGCGCTTACCCATGCCGTCGAGGCGTACGTGAGCCGCAAGGCCAATCCGTTCGCCGACGGCCTCGCCCTGAACGCGATCCGGACCATCGGCCGCCACCTCCGCCGCGTCTACGCCGACGGGGCGGACACCGGGGCTCGCGAGGCGATGATGCTCGCCGCGACCCAGGCCGGCATCGCCTTCTCCAACTCCAGCGTGGCGCTCGTGCACGGCATGAGCCGCCCGATCGGCGCCCACTTCCACGTCGCCCACGGTCTGTCGAACGCGATGCTCTTCCCCGCGGTGACCGCGTTCTCCGTGCCTGCCGCCGAGAGCCGGTACGCCGACTGCGCCCGCGCCCTCGGAGCCGCCACCGACGGCGACAGCGACACCTTGGCCGCCGATAAGCTCGTGGAGGCGCTCCGAGCCCTGTGCCAGGATCTTGAGGTGCCCACCCCCCAAGCCCACGGCATCGACAAGGACGAGTGGTTCCGCCTGTCGCCCCTCATGGCCGAGCAGGCGCTCGCGTCCGGGTCCCCCGCCAACAACCCCGTCGTACCCACCGTGGACGAGATCCAGGATCTCTACGCGCAGATCTACGCCTGACATCCGACGAGTGAGGAACCGTGATGGCCACGACAGCCAGGTCCATGCGGAGTGCGAGATGACGAGCCATGACTGATACCGCTGAGGTCGAGGTTCTCATCGACGTGCACCGAGGCGTGGGCCGGATCCTGCTGAACCGGCCCAAGGCGCTCAACGCCCTGACGACGAGCATGGTCGGCGCCATCGACGGCGCATTCGCCGCATGGGAGCACACCCGCCTGTCCGCTGTGCTGATCGCCAGCACCAGCACGAAGGCGTTCTGCGCCGGCGGAGACATCCGCACGATCCAAGAGCACAGCCTCGCCGGGGATGCCGAGGGCAGTGAAGGGTTCTTCGCCTCCGAGTACCGGCTCAACGCCCGGATCGCCGAGTATCCCGTCCCGATCGTGTCGCTCGTCGACGGCCTCTGTATGGGTGGCGGTCTGGGGCTGTCCGTCCACGGCGGCTTCCGCGTCGTCACCGAGAGCGCGGTGCTGGCGATGCCCGAGACCGGGATCGGGTTCTTCCCGGACGTCGGGGCCAGCTACTTCCTGCCGAGGCTGCCCGGCGCGATCGGCATGTACCTGGGGCTGACCGGGCACCGGCTCGACGTGGCCGACGCCCTGTACACGGGGCTGGCCACACACTTCGTCCCCAGCGACCGGCTCGCCGGGGTCGCGGACGCTTTGGCCGACAGCCCCGGTGACCCGGTGGACGTCGTCCTGAACCGTCTTGCCGGCCGTTCCCCGGTGGCGGAGAGCAGGCTGGCGGACGTACGCGGTGACGTGGACTGGGCGTTCGGTGCGCCGACCCTCGGCGAGATCGAGAAACGCCTGCACCACCTCGACACCCCCTGGGCCGCAGCAGCGCTGGCCGCCCTGGAGGCGGCCTCGCCGCAGAGCCTGGAGATCACTCACGCCTTGCTCGGGCGGGGCAGGCAGTCCACGTTGCGCGAATGCCTCGCCATCGAACTTGCTCTCACCCGCACGACCATCCGCACGCCGGACTTCCTGGAGGGCGTCCGTGCGGCCCTGGTCGACAAGGACCGCAGTCCCCACTGGCAACGTGCGTCGCACGGCGGAGGGACGCTGCAGTCCTGAGTAATTCCGCGGGGTCGGGAGGGACGCGGAGCCGTCCACGGCGCCGGTGCGTGGTCGATGCAAGCCTGTCAGAACCTGTCCGTCATGAGCGTCGATGACCGCGAGCCGTAAGGGGTTTCGCCTGGCGCGGTGAAATCTCCGTCTCTCCGCCTCGGCGGGCTCGCACAGGCGCGGTGGTTCGGAGTCGTGACCCAGCCTGACGCGCAACGGGTGCGAGGTATCGACCACAGCTGGGGCGGCGTAGCGGCCCGGCCTGATCTCAGTCGCCGTCGGGCACCATCGAGACCACGACCTTGCCGGCCTTGGTGCGGCCCTGCTCGACGTACGCCATCGCCTCGAGCGTCTGGTCGAACGGGAAGGTCCTGTCGACGACCGGGCGGAGCTTCCCGCTGTCGTAGAGGGCGCTGAGCTTGCGCAGCTGGGAGCCGTCGGCCTGCATGAAGAAGAACTGGTAGCGCACGCCCAGCGCCTTGGCCTGCTTGCGGACCTTGCGGCTGAGCGTGTTCATCACCAGGCCCATGAACGAGGGGGCGCCGAGCTGCTTGGCGAACCCGGCGTCCGGCGGGCCGACGACACCGATGGCCAGACCGCCGGGCTTCAGCACCGTCAGGGACTTCTCGAGGTTCGCCCCGCCCAGGGAGTCCAGCACCAGGTCGTAGCCGGACAGCTCCTTCGAGAAGTCCTCCTTGGTGTAGTCGACGACGATGTCGGCGCCGAGGCTCCTGACCAGCTTCTCCGTGTCGGTGCTCGTGGTCGTGGCGACGGTGGCCCCGAGGTGCTTGGCGAGCTGGATGACCGTGGAGCCGAGGCCACCGGCACCGGCGTGGATGAGCACCTTCTGCCCCGGCTTTACGTGGGCCCGGTCGACGAGGATCTGCCAGGCGGCCAGGGCCACCAGCGGCACCGCGGCCGCCTCTTCGAAGGTGAGTGAGGCCGGCTTGGGCGAGACGTCGTCCTGGTCGATCGCGATGAACTCCGCGAAGCCGCCGATCCGCAGGTCGCGCGGACGGGCGTAGACCTCGTCGCCGACCTTGAAGCCGCGCACGGCGGAACCGACCCGGGTCACGACGCCGGCCACGTCGTGGCCGAGCACGAACGGGGGCTTGTACTTGAGGAGTTGCTTGAACTCTCCGTTGCGGACCATCTTGTCCAGCGGGTTGATGCTGGCGGCGCTCACTCTGACCAGGACGTCGCGGTCCCCGACGGTGGGCTCGGGTACCTGTGAGGCGCGGGCGCCGTCCTTGCCGTACTTCGCGACGACGAATGCCTTCATATCGGCCGGCTTTCTGCGAGGCCCCGCTTCGCGTGCGCGGCCGGGTTGATGTGCCAGTTGCGACGCTACTCGCTGGGTATAGGAAAGTAAACTTAGACGAGGTTAGTATCACCCCATGGATGTATGGACCGAAGCTCTTCAGGACTCCGGCATGGACCACCGTCTCGACCGGGACACGTCGAACTGCTCGATCGCGCGGACCCTTGAGGTCGTGGGGGAGAAGTGGACGATCCTGATCCTCCGCGAGGTCTGGTACGGCTCGTCCCGCTTCGGCGACTTCGAACGCGTCCTGGGCTGTCCTCGCAACCTGCTCGCGGCGCGACTCCGGATGCTGGTGGAGGAAGGGATCCTGGCCACCGAGACCTACAAGGAGCCGGGTGCGCGGAGCCGACCGAAGTACGTGATCACCCCGAAGGGCATGGATCTCGTGCCGGCCGTGATGGGGCTCCTGCAGTGGGGCGACCGGTATCGCGCCGATCCGGAGGGGCCGGCCGTGCTGACGCGGCACCGTGGGTGCGGCGCGCACGTCAACGTCCACGTCCGCTGCGAACAAGGCCACTCCGTGCGGGAGGAAGACATCGAGAGCGTTCCTGGGCCCGCTTTTCGCATGAAGGCCGCCGAGTGAGCTGAACGCGGTTGCGTCGGGCGACCGGCGCGACGTCGCTGGCTGTCGACGAGGGTGCCGGGTGGAGGGCCTCAGCCTCTCGGGGTGTGCTAGCTCCGTCTGGCCCGGGCCTGGTGGAGGCGGACCTTGGTGCGGTTGCCGCAGCGCGCCATGGAGCACCAGCGGCGGTTGTGGGCAGGGGAGCGGTCCAAGAAGCGCAGGGCGCAGGTGTCCGCGCCGCAGACGCGTACGCGCCGGATCTCGGCGGACAGAAGTAGATCGACGGCATCCTGAGCGACGAGCGCTAAGGCGACCGCGGGGTCGGTGGCCATGTTCGTGGTGCCGGCAGGCTCCAGGCGTCCGTCCGTGACGGCGATCTGCAGGGCGGGGCGCGGGGCCTCTGCTGCTGATCGGTTGAGCACCATGATGTCGTCGGCTGCCGGCAGACGGCCGTCGGCGCCCGCCAGCACGGCCCGGTTGACGGCCTCGCGCAGTCGGCGGCCCGACGCCAGGGCGGCGGCGGTGGCGGAGCGCGGAGGGTCCGGTGCGAGCAGCCCGGCTTCTTGAAGCCAGAGGACCAGGTCGCCCGAACTCTGCAGTGTCTCCACCGGCGGTGTCCGCCAACGGTTGCGCAGGGTGTTGACGAGGTCCAGGCAGACCCGCCCGCCGTCCCAGATCCATATGCCGTCCGTTGCCACGTCCCTATTCTGCACGTTAGCTTAACCATCTAAGAGGGTTAGTGCGTGTGAAGGAGGCGGATCCATGGGACAGCCGACAGTGGCGACCGGAGTGAGTCAGGTGGACGGGGTCCGTCTGCACTACCTCCGCGCGGGATCCGGCCCTCTGCTCGTCCTGCTCCACGGCTGGCCGCAGACCTCCGACTGCTGGCGGCCAGTGCTGGCGGATCTCGCTGCCGACCACACCGTCGTGGCACCCGACCTGCGCGGCTACGGACTGAGCGACAAACCCACCACCGGCTACGACAAACGGCGCATGGCCGCCGACATCGCCGGCCTCGTCGAAGTGCTCGGCTTCGAGAAGGCCGCGGTCGTGGGGCACGACCGCGGCGCGCGGGTGGGGCACCGCTGGGCGCTGGACCGCCCGGAGCAGGTGGAACGGCTGGCCGTGCTCGACATCGTGCCCACCCGGGAGATGTTCCGCCGCCTGGACGCCTCGCTTGCCTCCGGATACTGGCACTGGCTGTTTCAGATGCAGCCCGATCTGCCCGAGCGGCTGGTGGGGCATGACATACGGGGGTATCTCGAGTACTTCTTCGAGCGGTGGACCTACAACCGCCACGGACTGACACCCGATGCAGTCGACGGGTACGTCCGCGCCTTCTCCCGTCCGGGTGCCATGCGCGCGAGTTTCGACGATTACCGGGCCATGGAGCAGGACATTGCGCTGGACGACATCGACGCCTCCGCGGGGCGCCGCCTCGCCATGCCGGTGCTGGCGTTGTGGGGTGCCGCGGGGCTGCCGGCCCGCTTGCCGACGCTGGAGATCTGGCGCGACTACGCGGATGACCTCACGGGTGCCGAGATCCCGGAATGCGGTCACTTCATCCCGGAAGAACAGCCGGAGGCGCTGTTGGCGCACTTGCGCCCGTTCCTGGCCGGAGAGACGAACCGCTGACGCCGTCGCGGTGACGGACATTACGTCCCTCCGGAGGGTGCGCACCGGCCGCATGGGCAAGTCGTCGGAGGGGCTTCGGCCACGGTGCGATGCCCCCGCGTGCGGCGAATGAGCTTGAAGCGTGAAGGACGGGAGCGCCGGGGGGTGGCCCAGCTGCAACAGGCTGGGCCACCCGGCGTGGAGCTCAGATTGCGACCGATACGCCGGCCGGAGCGTCTTCCGTGGCAAGGCCGTCAGCTGGGCCGTCAGCCCCGTGCCGCCGGGGCATCAGGAGAGCCAGGGCCGCCCGCAGGCCAGGTCGACCGCACCGGCACCGACCCAGAGCGCCAGCACCAGCCCGTCCACGAACAGCGAGGCCGATTCATAGCCGCCCTGCGCGGAGAACACCGCCGCCGGCGATGCGACGCCTGTGCCACCGCCTCGCCTCGCGGATCGCGTTGTTGGCACCGGAGGCTATGCCCTGCTCCTCCGGGCGGACCGTGCTCATGACGAGGTTCGCGCTGGGAGCGACGAACATACCCATGCCGATTCCGCAGACGATCAGCGCCGGCAGAAGCGAGGTGTACGACACCTGCGGCTCGACGGCCGGCGCCCAGAGCTCCAGGCCCACCGTGTTCAGGGCCATGCCGACTGTGATAACGGGAGCGCCGCCGATGCGGTCGGACAGGTGCGGCCCATAACCTCAACTGTGCTGATCAGGACCCTGCAGGGACGGCGGTGTGGCCTGCCCGCAAGGAGCCTTTGTCGATCTTGCCGACCGCGTTCTTCGGGATGGCTTCCACCACGACGTATGAGGCCGGGCGCTTGAAGCCGGTCAGGCTGCGCGCGCAAAGCGCTTCGAGCGCCGCGGGGTCGACGGTCGAACCAGGCCGGGGCTGAACGTAGGCGACCACCACCTCGCCCCACTTCTCGTCGGGTACGCCGATCACTGCGGCCTCGAGGACCGACGGGTCGCTCGCGAGCACGTCCTCGATCTCCTTGGGGTAGATGTTCTCCCCACCACGGATGATCATGTCTTTCGAGCGTCCGACCAGGGTCAGATAGCCCTCGGCGTTGAGGTGGCCCACGTCGCCCGTGTGCAACCAGCCGTCGACGACGACCCGGGCCGTGTCGTCCGGACGGCCGAGATAGCCGCGCATGATGTTGGGGCCCCTCAGGACGACCTCGCCGTCCGTGCCCGGCGCCGCCTCGTTACCGTCGGCGTCGAGGATCCGGATCTCCTGGCCGGGGAAGGGAAGCCCCACGGTTCCCGCGCGACGGGGTCCCGCGACGGGGTTGATGGTGGAGCCGCAGGTTCCTTCGGAGAGCCCGTACCCCTCGACGAGGGGAAAGCCGTACCGGGCCTCGAACCGGGTCAGCAACTCGGCGGAGGCAGGTGCGGCGCCGCAGACCGCGAACCTCACCGACGATGTGTCGGGCCGAACGTCGTCAGGGAGTGCTGCGAGCATGCTGTAGATCGTCGGGACGGCGCTGAAGAAGGTGGGGCGCTCCTGTTCGACGAGGTCGAAGAAGCGGTAGGGGTCGAACCGGCGGCCCGCGATGACGACACTGGCGCCGGCAAGAAGCGGCGTCAGGATGCTCACCACGATGCCGTTCACGTGGAAGAGCGGCAGGATCAGCAGGCAGCGGTCGCTCGGCCCCAGCTCGAGAGCCTGGCGTCCCATCTCCACCATGGCGTCGATGTTGGCGTGGTCGAGCATCACGCCCTTGGGCACCCCGGTCGTGCCGCTGGTGTAGATGAGGAGAGCCAGCGCGGACGAGTCCGGACGCGGCGCCTGATCCCACTCCGGCGCCTGATGTTCGCGCAGTTCACCGACGGTGAGTGTGGTCAGGCCTGCCGTGGTTTCCGAATTGTCCTCGACCACGAGCAGGCGCGCACCGGAGTCCTTGAGCTGCCGGACCACTTCGACATCGGTCATGCTCGGGTTGACCGGCGTGATGGTGGCGCCGAGCCGCCAGGCGGCGAACAGCAGAAGGACGAACTCGACGCGGTTCGTCAGCTTGAGGGCGACGACGTCACCGGGACCGATTCCGAGATCGTGGAGCTGGCGCGCCGTCCGGAGGACGCCGCTCAGCAGTTGGGCGTTGGTGAAGGACTGCCGCCCGTCCGAGACCGCGGCCCCCTGGGGGTCGACCTCGGCTCGGCGATCGGGCAGAGAAGCGAAATTCATGGCGGGCATACCTGTCTCGGTGTGATGCGATCCGGTCAAGTCGTCGACACGGCGGGTGCCGGGTCCAGCTGGCGGGAGAGAAACTGGATCTGGTCGCGAACCAGTTCCTCGAACGTCTCGCCGGTGTAGAAGTCGAAGTGACCGGCGTCGTACCGCTTGATCTCTCCCTGGGGCGCGGTGCGCGCGTATCGCAGGGTCTGGGCGGGAGGTGTGACCGAGTCGGTGTTGCTGACGCAGAAGAGGATCGGCATGGCGACCTTCTTCGCGGCCCGCCCGGGCCGGTAGCCGGCGATGGTCGGGATCACGCGTGCCGCGACCTCGTTGCGGAACGTCTTCCCGGGTGGCTGCAGCGCCTGGTATCCGGGGAGGGCGTCCGGAGCGTTCATGAGGGCCGGTGAACCGGGGGCGGCGGCGATCGGCACCATCGCGGGCGCCTTGCCGCGCACTCTGGCCGTCAGGTCCCGGGCGAGCACCGGAGTCATTCTGAGTGAGGCGAGCGGGCCGAGCGCGAGCGCGGAGGCGAGACCGTCGGTGAACGGGCACTGGGCCACGGCCGCGCGCAGTTCCGGATGCCGGGAGGCGACGGTGATGGCGTGGCCGCCGCCGAAGGAACTGCCCCACACCGCGACGCGTGCGCGGTCGACATCGTGGCGTGTCCTGACGTAGGCGAGGGCGGAGTCCCAGTCGGTCAGCTGACGCCTGATCGACAGGAGCTGGCGAGGGTGGCCGCCGCTGTCCCCGAAGTGTCGGTACGTGAAGGCCAGGGAGGCGATGCCGGCCTGCGCGAAACGCTCGGCGAAGGCGTCCAGGCGCATCTCGCGGGTGGCGCCCAGGCCGTGCCCGAGTACGACGACGGGCGGGGAGACGACACCTGTGGGCAGGTAGAGCCAGCCGGCGCAGGTACTGTCGCCGGAGGGGAAGGTGACGTTGTGCCGGATGAAGGGCTGCGGAGCGGTCATGTCGGTCACCGTCCATTCGCCGGGCGGCGCCCGGGCACGCTGCCCGAGGCGAGCGCCTGCGCGTACGTGTCCGGGCTGTAGAGCGGGAGCTCGCCGGTGGCCTCTGTCGTGTCCTGGTAGTCGAGCATCAGTTCCTGCCCCTCCTTGGACATGACTCTGGCGAAGAACTCGGCGCGTTCGACGTGCAGACCGTCCTCCAGCGACATCGAGCCGCCGAAGTACACCGACCGCTTGGCGGCCTCGACCGACCCCTTCGGCCGCTTGCCGAAGCGTTCTGCGAGTTCGATGGCCTGTGCGACCACCTTGTCCTGCGGAACGACCTGGTCGACCGCCCCGTTGGCGAGAGCCTCCGCAGGCGTGAAGGGCCTGCCTTCGAGGATCGCGGCCAAGGAACGGTGGGTGCCGATCAGGCGGGTCAGCCGTTGGGTGCCGCCTCCGCCCGGGATGATGCCGAGGAGGATTTCCGGCTGGCCGATGAAGAAGTCCCCGTCGGCCATGACCCGCAGATCGCATGCCCAGGCGAACTCCGCGCCGAGGCCGAGAGCCGAACCGTTGAGGGCGGCGACGAAGAGGACACCGCTGCGGTTCATCCGGAGGAAGGTCGTGTGCAGGTGCTCCAGTTGGAGGGCACCTCGCATCGGAGTCTTGCGCATCAAGGTGCCCAGGAGACGAGATCGGTCCACGTGCTTTGCCATGCGCACGACGGCGGCGGCCCCACGGCGGCCGACGGTAGGGCTGGCTGCGCCCTCTTCTTGAAGCCATCGGACCGCGGCATGGCTGACGAACCGTTCGGGATGCGCCCCGGTGAAGACGACGGCACGAATGTTCGGATCGCGGTCGGCCCGGTCCACCAGTTTGTCCAGTTGGGTGGAGATGTCGAGGCCGAACTCCTGGTGCGGGCCACCGTCGACACGGACGATCAGGACGGCTCCCCGGTCCTCGATCTTGAGATGGCCCTTGTCTTTGTACGGCATGAAGTCTGCTCCCGTGCTGAGTTCATGGAGGGGTGGGAAAGTGCGTGGGGACAGTTGCGGCCGCGTGTGGCAGTGACGAGGTCGGGATCGCCCCGGGGGTTGTGTCCGCGCAGGCGGCATGAGACTGGGCAGCGCGTGACGACGTGTCCAGAGACGTACGCCGTGTCCGTGACGACATGTCGCCCACGATGTGTAACATTGCCGTGAAGAGTTAGATAACCAAGTTATTTTGAATGTGTCAACGGTGGAAGCAGGCGCGACATGGCAGGGCGGGCGAGGGTCGAAGACGCGCAGGAGCGACTTGTCCAGGCGGCCATCGGTCTGCTGGCCGAGCAGGGGCCGTCAGCCATCAAGGCGCGCACGGTGGCTTCCGCGAGCGGACTGTCGACCATGGTGGTCTACAGCCACTTCGGCGGGATCCCTGAGCTGATGCGCGCCGTTGCCGACCATGGGTTCAAGGAACTCGGTAGAGCTTTTGCCCAGGTGCCGGTGACTGAGGATCCGATCGCGGAGCTCTTCGCCATGGCCTTGACGTGTCGTCGAATGGCCCACGAGAACCCTCACCTGTACGACCTGATGTTCGGCCTGTCCACTCGCGCGACATACCGGCCGCTGTCGGACTCGGACCTTCGCCTGAGCGGGCATTCACCGGGATTTCGAGAAGCCCACGCCCATGTCGCCGCGGCGTGCGAACGGTTCGTGCGCTCCGGCAGGGGCCGGCAGCAGCGACCCGAGGCCGTAGCCGCTCAGCTGTGGAGCTTTGTACACGGCTACATCACCCTTGAACTGGCCGAGCACTTCGTCGAGTTCGACGACGCGGTGGCGCAGGTGCTTCTACCGATGGGTGTGAACTTCTCTGTCGGCCTGGGTGACAGGCGTGAACGTGCCGAGGCCTCGCACGAGGCCGGCGCGCGCTTGTACGACTCCATCGTCCAAGGCCTGTGAGAAGGGGGGCGGCCGGGTGCCGCCCCTTGCGCTCCACGCTAGGGCGACCTGGTCTCCACGGTGGGGGTGTTGGTGCCCGGCGTGAGTTGGTCATGCCTCCCCAATGCCTCGACCTCCCGTTCCAGGGACGGAACCGCGCGGGCCGCGAAACGCCGAGCCCAGGGCCAGGTCAGCGGCGAGTTCAGTGCCCCCTTGGCCCAGTTGGCCACGGCGACGGCGCGCGGGACGTACACGCGGCTGCGTCGGCGCACGAGCCCGTCGACGATCGCGGCGGCAGCCCGGTCGGCGCTGGTGGTGACATTGCCCGGATAGGGCAGCCGTCGGCGCAGCCCCTGGAACGAGGGGAGGTCTGCCTCGGCCCCCCGGACGAGGTCCGTGTCGATCCAGGAGGGGTGCACGAGGCCGACCGTGACCCCGAGGTGTGCCACCTCCTGGCGGTAGGTCAGGGCGAGCAACTCGACCGCGGCCTTGCTCGTGCCGTACGAGGCCATCGCGGCCAGCGGCATGAAGGAGAGCGCGGACGCCACGACCAGTACATGGCCCCGGCTGCGCTCCAGATGGGGCGTCGCGTACTTGAGGGTGCGGAACACGCCGTTCACATTGACGTCCAGGACCCGTTCGAACGACGCATCATCTGTCTGCCGCACCGTTCCGTATGCCACGACGCCGGCATTGGCGAGGACGAGGTCGACGCCGCCCATGACCTCCGCGGCCCCATCGATCGCTGACCGGAGGGCGGCACCGTCACGCACATCGGCCTCACGCCATGAGGCGGCGGGGCCCAGATCATCGGCGAGGTCGCGCAGTCGATCGGACTCCAGGCCGATCAGGGCCACACGAGCCCCTCGGGCGGCGGCCAGGCGGGCCACCTTCTCGCCGATCCCACGTGCCGCTCCGGTGACAACCAGCTTTCTGCCCAGCAAGTCACGTTTCATGGCGGCAACATAACTTCGTTATTTACGGAACACAAGGCATCGCGCGCAGGTTCCGTACTTGCTGTACCTGCTGGGTCTCATGACTGGACGAACCTATGCTGGCTGTCATGAGGCGGACATCCTTTGCTCAGTGGCCCTGCTCGATCGCGCGGACCATGGACCTGCTCGGGGACTGGTGGACGCCCTTGGTGCTGCGCGAGGCGTTCTACGGGATCCGGCGGTTCGACGCGTTCCAGGAGTCGTTGGGGATCGCACGCAACACGCTCACGGACCGGCTGCGCCGGCTGGTGGAGGAGGGGCTGCTGGAGAAGCGGCCGTACCAGGCGGAGCCGGTTCGCTACGACTACGTGCTCACCGAGAAGGGGCGCGACTTCTACGGCGTGCTGCTGGTGATGAATCGCTGGGGGGACCGTTGGCTGGCTGGTGAAGCGGGCCCGCCGGTCGCCATGCATCACGAGGTGTGCGGGGAGGACACCCATGCCGAGGTGGTGTGCGCCGCCTGTGGTGAGCCGATGACCGCGGACAACACCCGCACTCGGATGGGCCCTGGCTATCCGCCGCACCTGGCCGAGCGGCCGGATGTGAAGGAGCGATTCGCGGGCTGACTCAGTGGTTCCGCAGATCCGCACTCACCCTTGACAGGTAAGTCTATCTACGCAACTTTACAGGTCACAAGCTCACGTGGGTGTCATTAGCGAGAGGCTGCGGGATCATGGAGTGGACGGGCGCGCACTACGCGGACAAGCCGACGGTCGAGGTCCACACCTGGATCGCCGCCCCACCGACAGAGGTGTGGACGCTGGTGTCCGACATTGAGCTGATGCCGCGCCTGAGTCCCGAGCTGCAATCGGTCGAGTGGCTGGACGGCGGAGGCGGACCTGCCCTGGGGGCCCGGTTCATCGGCCGGAGCAGTCATGAGTCCTTGGGGGAGTGGGCCACCACGTCCCACATCGTCGAGTGTGAGCCGTCGAGGAGGCTCGCCTGGGCGGTGGAGGACCCGTTGAACCCGACAGCGATCTGGCGGTTCTCGTTGGAGCCGCAGGACGGCGGCACTCTGCTGCGGGAATGGATGCAGATGGGGCCCGCCCGCTCGGGTCTCTCCTTCGCCATCGACCGTATGCCGGAGAAGGAGCAGAAGATCGTCTTCGTGCGCATGCGGGAGTTCGAGGCCAACATGATCGCCACTGTCGAGGGGATCAAGAAGCTGGCTGAGGGCGCCGGGGCCTCTGGCGAGGCGACTCTCTGATGCGCACCTCTACCACGATCGAAGCCTCCGGCGCCGATTGGCAGGAGATCGTCGACTACGTCACCGAGGCGGAGAAGCTCGGTCTGGACATCTGCTGGGTTGCGGAGGCGTGGGGCTCCGAGGCGCCCTCGCCGCTGGGCTATCTCGCTGCGAGGACCGAGCGCATGCTGCTCGGATCGGGAATCATCCAGCTCGGCACCCGCACGCCGATGGCCATCGCCCGCGCCGCGATCACGCTGTCCCGGATTTCTGGCGGGCGCTTCCTTCTCGGACTGGGACCCTCCGGGCCGCAGGTGATCGAAGGACTGCACGGAGTGCCCTTCGACCGTCCGCTGTCACGGATGCGAGAGACCGTCGAGATCGTGCGGCGGGCCGCGTCGGGGGAGAAAGTCGCCTACTCCGGGCGGGAGTTCCAGATCCCCCTGCCGGGCGGGGAAGCCAAGCCCATGCGGCTGTCGATGCGCGCCGAGTACGACATCCCGGTCTACCTGGCGACCCTCTCCCCGAAGATGCTGCACCTGACCGGTGAGATCGCGGACGGCTGGCTGGGCACCAGTTTCGTACCCGAGGGCGCCAAGGAGGCGTACTTCGACCACCTGGACCAGGGCCTGGCTGCCGCTGGTCGCAGCCGCTCGGACCTGGACATCTGCCAGGGCGCCGAGGTCGCCTTCGCCGAAGACGAGGACGCGCTGTTCGCAATGGTCGCCGGGCGCAAGAAGGAGCTTGCCTTCAGCCTCGGCGGCATGGGCTCGGCGACCACGAACTTCTACAACAACGCCTACAGCCGCCAGGGTTGGGCCGATGTGGCGGCCGAGGTCCGGACACGTTGGCAGGCGGGGGACCGGGACGGCGCGACCGGCCTGGTCACCGACGAGATGGTGCTGGCGACCACGCTGATCGGAACCGAGGACATGGTGCGCGAGCGGCTGCGCGTGTGGCGCGACACCGGTGTCGACACCGTTCGCTTCTATCCCGCCGGCGAGACCCTCGCCGCCCGGCTCGCGACCTTGGGCCGGGCCATCGACCTGGTCCGCGACATCGAGGACGAGGCGGCACGGTAGCGACGGGTCATGCCGGTCAACGAGGGCCGCTCGGCGTCGGCGCCGTCGACGGGGTCCCGGTCAGGTCAACCGGGGGCGCTGATGTCGTCGGCGGCCAGGCCCGACATCAGCAGGGTGATCGCGCGGAACGTCCTGGCCAGGGCCTCTTCCCGATCCGCCGCGGCGGCGATGATCTGGTTGCCCTCGCACAGGCCTGCCAAGAGCAGCCGGGCGACGGTGGGGACGGGCACATCCGGTTGCAGGTCGCCGCGTTCGGCCAAAACGGTCAGGAGCCGTTCGATCGGCGGTTGGGCAACGGTTTCGTTGATGTGCCGGTACTGCTCGCCCAAGACCGCGGGTGCCTGAGCCATCAGCTCGCGGTGCAGGGGGTCGTCGATGGTCCGGCGCAGGAAGGCGTGCGTGAGGTTGGCCACCGCGGTCATGGCAGGCTCGTCCGGCGTGGTCCGGACCGCCTCGGACGTCGCGTCTCCCAGAGCCCCGACCTGCTGAATGAGCTCCGTGTACAGCTCGGCGAACATCGCCTTCTTGTCCGGGAAGTGGTGATAGAAGGTGCCCTTGCTCACCAGCGCCGCCCCGGTGATGGCCTCGACCGACGTGCCCGCGAAGCCATTGTCGACGAACAGTTTGCGCGAGGTCGCCACCAGGTCCGCCCGGGTCTGCTCCGCGTACATCTGGCGTCGGTTCGGCCCTCTCATGTGTGCCATCGTATAGTCAATGACCCGAAGTCAGTGAATGACTCACGGTCGGTCGATGGTCGTCATGACAATGCCCTCCGGGAAGGCAGGCGGAGCCGTGGAGAAGCGCAGGATCGTATTGCTGGGTGCGACGGGATACACCGGACAGCGAGTGCTCCGGGAACTGCTCGAACGAGGCGAGAAGCCGACCTTGGCCGGGCGCAGCCGAACCAGGATGCTGGCTCTGGCTGACACCTTCGAGGCAGAGCTTCCGGTGTTCGAGGTGGACGCCACGTCGGCGTCCGACTTCGCGCGCCTCCTGGAGCCCAGCGACGTGCTCCTCTCTACCGTCGGGCCGTTCACCCACGTCGGTATGGTCCCGGTCACGGCCGCCGCGCGGGCAGGGGCCCACTACTTCGACTCCGCGGGGGAGGGGCCCTTCGCTCGCCGTGTCCGCGATGAGCTGGACTCCGTGGCCGCCGCCCGGGGAGCGACCCTCGTGCCGTCGTTCGGCTATGACTACGTGCCGGGCAACCTCGCCGGCGCGCTGGCTCTGGACACGGCAGGCGAGCGGGCACGACATGTCGAGATCGGCTACTTCATCACCCGCTCGGGACACGGGGACGAACTGCTCTACCGCACCACTCTGCGCGACTCCTACACCCTGACCACGGCAGGTACGCGGCAGACACTCGTTGCCGCAGCGGCCGAGGACGGCTTCGCTTACCGTCCTGCACGTCGCGGGCAGCCTTCCCGGCTGATCGACGAACGTGCCGCCAAGAGGGTCCGCACATTTCGCTACGCCGGTGTGAAGCGTTCGGCCATGACCGTCCCGGGCACGGAGCATCTCGGACTCCCGGCGATTTTCCCCCAGTTGGAGAGTGTCGAGGTAGGTCTGGGCTGGCTCGGACGGTGGACCCGGCCGATACAGATCGCCGCCACCCTGCAGGCGCCATTGCTGCGGTCGGCGAAGGTGCGGGCCGCGTTGGCGCGATGGTCCGAGCGGCTCCCGGGATCCCGCCGTGAACCGGATCTCGACGGCCGTTCCCTGGTGATCGCTGTCGCCCGTGACGGACAGGGCCGGCCCCTGGCAACGACAACCCTCACCGGGCCGGATCCGTACGAGATGACGGGATCTCTTCTGGCATGGGGTGCGGTGCAGGCAGCGGCGCCGGATGCGGTCCTTGAACCTGGCGCGCACGGACCGGTCGCGGCCTTCGGGCTCGACACCCTCAGGCTCGGTGCAGCCGAGGCCGGAGTGCATGAAGTCGACGAGGTCTCGGCGCGCCGCCGCTGACCGCTGCCCGGGCATAGATCATGGCGCCGGGGCGCTGAGATGGACGTACAGGAGACTGCCTGCGCTTTCCCTGAGGCAGGCGGTGGCTGAAGCTGCCACTAATGAGTTGATGAACAGGTTGTTCGATCGGGAGCCGGCCGGTCCCTCGCGAGGAGCCGACCAACCCAACGGAAAGGAACCTTCCATGGACGAGCAGGGCGAGCGCTTCGATGTCGTCGTACTCGGCGCGGGCCCAGGCGGATACGTCGCTGCCATCAGGGCCGCCCAACTGGGCAAGCGCGTCGCGGTCGTCGAGGAGAAGTACTGGGGCGGCGTCTGCCTGAACGTGGGCTGCATCCCCACCAAGGCCCTGCTTCGCAACGCCGAGCTCGCGCACATCTTCACGCGCGAGGCGAAGACCTTCGGTATCAAGGTCGAGGGCGAGGTCTCCTTCGACTACGGCGAGGCCTTCCGTCGCAGCCGGAAGGTCGCGGACGGCCGGGTCAAGGGCGTCCACTACCTGATGAAGAAGAACAAGATCACGGAGATCAGCGGTCGCGGCACGTTCCTCGACCCGCACACGCTCCAGGTGGCCGGCTACGACGGCGACACCCGCACCATCGGCTTCGATCACTGCATCATCGCCGCCGGGGCGAGCCCCAAGCTGCTGCCCGGCACCCGTCGCACGTCGCGTGTGGTGACGTTCGAGGAGCAGATCCTCGCCGAGGACCTGCCGCAGTCGATCGTGATCGCGGGCGCCGGCGCGATCGGCATCGAGTTCGCCTACGTGCTGCACAACTACGGCGTGAAGGTCACCGTCGTCGAGTTCCTGGACCGGATCGCGCCGCTGGAGGACGCCGAGGTCTCCGCCGAACTGGCCAAGCAGTACCGGAAGTTGGGCATCGACGTCCTCACCTCGACCCGTGTCGAGTCGATCGACGAGTCCGGCGCGCAGGTGCGGGTCACGGTCACCGGCAAGGACGGCGCCCAGCAGGTCCTGGAGGCCGACAAGGTCCTGCAGGCGATCGGCTTCGCGCCGAACGTCACCGGCTACGGCCTGGAGAAGACCGGCGTGCGCGTCACCGAACGCGGCGCGATCGACGTCGACGGCCACTGCCGCACGTCCGTCCCGCACATCTACGCCATCGGCGACGTCACCGCGAAGCTGATGCTCGCGCACGCCGCCGAGGCGATGGGCGTGGTCGCCGCCGAGACGATCGCGGACGCGGAGACCATGGAGCTGGACTACGTGATGATCCCGCGGTCCACCTTCTGCCAGCCGCAGATCGCCAGCTTCGGCTACACCGAGGCGCAGGCGAGGGAGAAGGGCTTCGACGTCCAGGTGGCCAAGTTCCCGTTCACCGCGAACGCCAAGGCCCACGGCCTGGGGGATGCGACCGGCTTCGTGAAGCTGATCAGCGACGCGAAGTACGGCGAGCTCCTCGGCGCCCATCTCATCGGTCCCGACGTCACCGAACTGCTCCCCGAGCTGACCTTGGCCCAGCAGTGGGACCTCACGGTCCACGAGGTCGCCCGCAACGTCCACGCGCACCCGACCCTGGGCGAGGCGGTCAAGGAAGCCGTCCATGGCCTCGCGGGCCACATGATCAACATGTAGCAGGGTGCCGTCCCCTCGAAATGCGGTGTGGGGATGCATCGGGGGCTCTGCCGCGTTGCCGACCTGCGCGCGAGACAGTCAGACAGGGGAGATGGTGAGTTGGACCCGGTGCAACGGCGCGGGGGCGCAAGCGTGCTCGGATCGGTTTAGCGCTCTTGAGTCACCAAGGGTTGCCAATCCCTTGCCTGGCGCGTTCCAAGAGACCGGTTGCCCCCGGGGCGTTCAAGGCCGGAGACGCGGGGCCCCGTGTTGCCGGACGTGCAGCATCTTGCTTTGAGGCAGCGTGGGCGGATGGTCAGGGTTCAGCGGTCGGGGGTTAGACGAATGCCGGAGGCGGCACGAAGCCGTCCACTTCCCGGCCCAGCAGGGCGGCGAACTCGATGGTGGTGAGATCGCCCCCGCTGGGGCCCATGGCCTGGAGACCGATGGGCAGTCCGCTCCTGCCCTTGGTCACCGGGATGGTCGTCGCCGGCCCCCCGGAGACGTTGGCAATGGCGCTCCACTTGACCTGGTCCCAGTAAGGGCGTCGTACACCGTCGACTTCGAAGGGCCGTCCGAACCAGTCGATCAGTTTGTTGTGGTGGGCGGGGGCGGCCGTCGGGGTGACCGGCATGAGCACGATGTCGAAGTCCTGGAAGAATTCGAACCATCGCTGCCGGATTTCGTTGCGCACCATGTGGGCCTGCAGCCAGCGGTAGTGGGACTGGAAGGTTCCGAGCAGGGCGGGGCTGGCGTCACCGCGCGGGTGCTGGACCATCCGGGCCAGTGTCGCGGCGCTGGAGGCAGGCGCGAGGCTGGTGCGGTCGCCCGCGCCGAAGAGCAGAGGCAGGAAGGCCTTCCGGTGATTCGTCGCGATGTCGATGGGGAGGTTCGCGGGCTGGACGGTGACCTTCGCGCCGTTTGCCCGCAGCACTGTGACCGCGTCTTCCATGGCTGCCGTGATGTCGCTGTCGACCGGGCACGCGGGATCCTCACCCCAGACGGCGACTCGGAAGTCGGCGAGCTTCGTCGCGCGCGGCGGAGCGAGCGTGTAGCTGAAACCGCCGTCGTAGTCGGCTGCCCCGACCGTTGCCCGCAGGATCGGGACGAGGTCACGGGCGTCGCGGACCTGTGCGCCGCCGCAGGCCATGTCGGCGTCCGTCCATCGTCCCGTGCCCGGGCCGTAGGGCACATGCCCGATGAGGGGTATCGACCGCCAGGTCGACTTGTGCCCGTACAGGCCGTTGAAGTGGGACGGGATCCTGGTCGATCCGCCGATTTCCGAGCCGAAGTCGAACGTCGTGAGGCCTGCGGCGGTGGCGACGGCGCCGCCCCCGGCGGATCCGCCCGAGGTGCGGGTCGTGTCCCACGGGTTCGATGAAGGACCGAACACCGGGTTGTCGGCCTGGACGTCCTGGTTGCCCGGAGGCATGTTGCTCTTCCCTATGATCACGGCACCGGCCGAACGCAGCCGTTTGACCGCCTCGGCGTCCTGGTCGGGCACGTAGTCCTTGAGGTCTGTTCGCCCGCAGACGGTGCGCATCCCGGCTGTCTCGAAGCTGTCCTTGACCGTGATCGGCACACCGTGCAGACGACCGAGGTCTCGCCCGGCCGCCCGGGCGGCGTCGGCTTCCCCGGCCTCACGACGGGCACGCTCGGCGTCGAGGGTCACCACCGCGTTCAGCGCGGTGTTGTGGATGGTGATCCGCTCGAGATAGAGCTCGACGAGTTCCCGGCTCGAGATCTCACCGGCGGCCAGCGCGCGCGACTGCTCCACTGCGGGCTGGAAGGGGACGTCACTCACGGCATGCCTCATCTCTGACTCTGACATCGCCAATAAAATGTGAGTAATAATATTACATTCGACAGACAATAGATGTGGGGCGGGGCGCACGGCAATGGCCTTGCGGGATGAGCGGAGGATTCTGTGGCGCGGTACGTCGGCTGGCGCTCCAGAGGGGACGGTGTCGGTGGCTCCGGCACCAGTGCGGCGTCGGATGTGCTTCCGTCGCCTTGATCGAGGAGTCGGCCGCTGCCCGGGCGCGGTCAATCGGCTGGGCAGCGACGGCGCGCGGGCCATCGTGGACGAGATCGTCGGCCATCTGGCACCCGAGGATCCCGCGCCCGTACGTGGCAAGGTCCTCGGACTCTTCGCGATGATGGCGGGGTCGCTGCAACTGTCCCGCGCCGCCTTCGGCTCGAAGCTCGCCGACGAGGTCCTTGACAACGCCCTCGCGTTCATGTGCTGAGCGGTGCGGGATCAGGCCGGATCGACGAATATGTCGAGCGCGAGATCACCCTCAAAGCCGGCAGGGCTGTAGGCGGACAGGTCGGTGACGCCCTCGTCCGAGAGGACCTCGTCGTCGATGAACAGGTTGGCGGTGCACTTCCGCGCGTCACGCGTGACGATGGCGTACGCGGCGTCAGCCATGATCCGCGGACTACGGGCTTGTCCGGCGCCGCCGACCACGTTGCGCACGGCGGCTGTGTTGATCAGGGTTCGCGGCCACAGCGAGTTGGCGGCGATGCCGTCGGCGGCGAGCTCCTCGGCGAGCCCGATGGTGCACAGACTCATGCCGTACTTCGACAGCGTGTATCCGAGATGCTTCCCCACCCAGTGCGGCGCGAGGTTCAACGGCGGGGAGAGCGTGAGGATGTGTGGGTTGCCCGCCTTGCGCAGATGTGGGATCGCTGCCTTGCTCAGCAGGAACGTGCCACGCGTGTTGATGTCCTGCATCAGGTCGTACCGCTTCATCTCCAGCTGCTCCGACGACGACAGGTCGATCGCGCTGGCGTTGTTGACCACGATGTCGATGCCACCGAAGGCGCTGACCGCCGCGTCGACGGCGGTGCGCACATCGTCCTCGTCGCGGACGTCGCCGACTACGGCCAGCCCCTTGCCGCCCGCGCGCTCAACCTCGTCGACGGCGGTGTGGACCGTGCCTTCGAGCTTTGGATGCGGCACGGCGGTCTTGGCGAGCATCACCACGTTCGCCCCGTCGCGGGCCGCGCGCAGGGCGATGGCGAGTCCGATGCCGCGGCTGCCTCCCGACATCAGGACGGTCTTGTCGGCCAGTGTCTGTGTCATGTCTGAACCTCCAGAATAGATTGCCAGACTAATGATACGTGATGCTAATGGTATCTTCCGCGTATGACTTCGACTCCCACACGCCAGATCGACCGGCTCTACCACGAGCTCCTGGCCCCCAAAGAGACACAGTCCGTTCGCGCTGCCGTGCGCCGGATCGCAGAACGCGAAGTGGCTCCGCACGCCGTGGCGATCGCCGGTGGTGACGAGCGCACGGACGGCTTCCCCCGGCATGTGTTTGACGGGCTTGCGTCGGCGGGGGTCTTCCGGATCCCCTTCCCCGGCGAGGTCGGCGGCGACGGTCTGACCCACCCGGCGACCGCCACCGCCGCGGCCATCGAGGAACTGGCCTACTACTCGAGCAGCGTCGCGGCCGTCTTCGATGTGCACTGCATCCTGGCGGGCAACGCCCTGCGGCAGGGCACCGAGGAGCAGCAGCAGCGATGGCTGCGAAAGGTCGTGGAGGGCTCAGTGGTCGGCGCGTTCGCCACCACCGAGCCGGACGCCTCAAGTGACCTGTCCCCGCAGGCGGTTCAGACCGAGGCGATACGCACCGAGGCCGGCTGGGTGCTGAACGGCCACAAGCGGTGGATCTCCAACTCGCCCGTCGCCGGGTTCGTGGTGGTTCTCGCCCGCACCGGCACCCGGCTGAGCATGTTCATCGTCGACACGGCACTTCCCGGAGTGGAAGTCGGCCTTCCCGACCGCAAGATGGGCAACCGCGGCCAACTCACCGCGGACATCCGCTTCACGGATGTGCACCTGACCGACGACGACCTCCTCGGTGGCGCCGAGGGACACGGACTGCGCCATGCGCTGTCCACTCTGACCTACGGCCGGATCGGCATCGCGGCTGCCGGGGTCGGCATGGCGCAGGCCGCCTTCGACCACGCTGTGGCCCACCTGTCGACGCGACACGCCTTCGGCAAGCCGGTGGCCGCCAACCAGCACTGGCAGTTCCTGCTCGCCGAACGGGCCACCGAGATCGAGAACGCCCGTACCCTCTACACCAAGGCCGCCCTGCGCCTGGACGCCGGTGACCCGTCCCCGGAACCCGAGGCCGCGATGGCGAAGTACTACGGCACCAAGCTGTCCGTGGACATGGCACGCGACGCCGTCCAGGCCTTCGGAGGCCTCGGCTTCGCGCGCGAACTGGGCGCCGACGGCAGCCCCGGCCCCGTCGAGGCGATCTACCGGGACAGCAAAATCGGTGAGATCTACGAGGGGACCAATGAGATCCAGAAGTGGGTCATAGCTCGGCAGATCTTCGGTCGGGCCATCGTCGGCTGATCGCCCAGGACGCGCCGGTGCAGTAAGCCGACGGACAGTGGGGCATCCCGTCGGCCTGCAGCGGTCCCGCCGCCTCGGGCTTCCTCGTACGATGGACAGGACCATACGTATGACTAACCATGGGCGGGATAAACGATGTCCGAGGCTCCGCTGGTACCAGGGACAGTGGCCGAACACACCATCTGCCTGCTGGTCAAGCTCGGGCAGGTGGCGTTCAGGATCGCTGAGGACGGTATCGGCGGGACCGGCCTGCGCGTGCGGCACTACAGCGTCTTGCAAGCTCTTGCGGACAACGGCGCCATGCCGCAACTGGCACTTGGTTCATTCCTGCGCATCGACCCGGCGACGATGGTGACGAGTCTCGACGACCTGGAGCGCACCGGATACGCCGAGCGGACACGAGATCCACAGGATCGTCGCCGCTACGCCGTGGACATCACCGCCGAAGGCCGCAAGGTTCTTGCCGACCTCAACCGCACACTCGTCGATCTCGACGGCGAAATCCTCGCAGACCTGGGCACCACGGAACGAGACTCGCTTCACGCCCTGCTGGGCAGCCTCGCGGGAAGTCCCACTCTGACCTCCCTGTTCGACGCCGCCCGGGAGCAGAATGGAGCGAGACGGGCTTAGCGGCTTGGGGGGATCGCACCTCACGCCATGACCCAGCCGCCGCAGCTCGGTGTGAACGCGCGGGACACCGTAGGCGCCCCGCGAGGCGAGATGGACCACGGTGATCTCGTGAACGAGAGCCTCATCGGCCCGCAGGCGCGCGCCCCGGGCGTCCTGCCCCTGGGCCCAGGCGTAATAGGTGGGGCGGGGCACGCCGAGGATGCGGCACAGCAACGTGACCGGATAGGTGGCCTTCTCCGCCGCGATGAACCGGTAGAGCTCACTCACCGGTCGCTCTCCCGCGCGAAGAAGGCCGTCGCTTTTTCGGGACCTGCCGGCAGAACCTCGAACAGCAGAAGACCATTGCCATGGGCGACTCGCCTCAAACGGTTGGAGTCCCCGCTTTTCCGGAGTGGCTGTGCACGCTGGGGGAAACGCGGGAAGGAGATCATGAACGTTCGAAGCCCCTTGCGCAGGCTTGCACTGGTGCCCGAGCCATACTCCGGTGAGTCGCTGCTGAGCTGGGTGGACGCGCTCGCGCGCCTCAACCAGGTTTCCCGGCCCATGGCACTGCGGATGACGGGCATGGCCAATGGCCCTTCGGTGTCGGACGCTTTCGGCTACCACGTCAGCGACGCCGTTGTCCGGTCGGTTTAGCTTACCACTGGGCTGACGGAGGAGCAGGTGCGGGGCATGACGCTTGCTCGCTACGCAGGAGGGGTCCTGGATCCGCTGCCGCCACCTGACGCGGAAGGGCAGGACGCACTGGCTGGCTGGAGATATTGGCAGCGGATGGTGCTGCGCCAGCGTTCCAACGCGTGTCCGGTATGCCTGAGGGAGAACGGCGCCCGATGGCTCCTGAAATGGCGGCTGGCTTGGTCCTTCGCATGCGTGGAGCATCGGTGTTACCTGATCTCGGAGTGCCGGGGATGTGATGCCGGACTTCATCCCCCGCGGCCTGGGACTCCGAAGTCCTGGATCTGTCCCGGCCCCGCTCCGGGTTGGGGACGCTACAAGCCGAGTAGGCCGTGCGGTCGTGACATCCGCCGAATGTCTGCCAAGCCGGTCCATGACCTCCGGCTTCTCGACTGCCAGCAGCGGATCGACCGCCTTCTGGAGGGTTCGGAAGACCTTCCGCAGGAACAAGTTCACGAGCTTTTCGGAGCGTTGTACCGCTCGATGCAGGATGCCTGGGCTGCGGTGCTGCCGGTGAGCCTGCCACGCACCGACGAGGTGGTCCACCAGGCATGGGACACCTACCTCGCTGGCGGCCTCCGTGGGCAGTACTGGTCACTGGTCGTGGCTGCCACCGTGAAGATTGCGACCGAGGCCGGGGTCGGCTCGGCAGACGGTGGAGAGACTGGGGTAACGGAGCAGTTGAAGGCGCGGTCGAACTGGGGTCCACCCCGGCCGCAACTTCTGTTGGCTCATATCGAGTTCCAGCTGCTTGCGAATCGCTTCGGCGGCCACTGTGGCCACGATGGCTGCGAGGCCTGGGTTCCGGCGGGGCACGGTGCGGTGTTGAACGACGCATCCGGCATGGGCACCCACTGTCTGCGGCACGCGGATCAGGCCACCGTCCGGGCACATTCTCAGGAACGTTCCGGGCCGATCACGTGCACCGATCCGCGGATTCGATTTCTCGATGCGCGGCTCCGCGAAGAAGAACAGCAAATCGAAGCGGCAGGTGATGAACTGCGATGGCGGCGGATTGAGGCTCAGCGGCTGATCATGGACGCCTGTGCGGACACCGATCTGCGAACCAATGAGGGGAAGGCTCTGAGGTATGCCTTACGGTGCCTGCTGCTGCCCTACGCCAGTCACCTGGACTTTCGCATGACATGGCTGCCACGGCGGGATGGAAACCCCGCGCCTCCCATAGCGGAGAACACGATCGGCGGAACAAGCGGAGACCTGGTATCCCGTGATTGAGCAAGAGCACGACCGGCGGCTTGGCGTCGTTCCGACTCCGTTCGCCGGGGAGTCGTTCCTCAGTTGGGTCGACACGGTTGCGGTGACCATGAGGCTGCCGCGTGTGGCCGCACTGCGGGAACTGGGGCTGCCGGGGCCAGCGACGTTTTGCCTCCAGGCCTCCGGTGGCCGGTGGTTGCTCAGCTGGCGGTTGAAATGGACCTTTCTGTGCGCGGATCACCTGGTGTACTTGGCGGACCGCTGCCCGCGCTGCCGTTTGTGGCTCTACTGGCGCCATGACGCGACCGGTCCCAGCCAACGCGAGCACTGCACTCGGCCGTTGGAGCCCCGCCAAGGCCGTGGCCCGCGCCGCTCGGATGCCAAAGTGTGCGGGTTCCAGGTGCGGGAGATCCCGGCAATTCCCGTAGAGGACGAGGAGGCTGTCCACGTCCAACGACGTGTCACCGCTCTCCTCGCACCCGCGGACGGCTCACACAATGAGATGTCGCGCCGCCTGCTGCAACACATGTCGGGGATCGTCAAGGAAGCTGCAAGACGGAAGACGATGGCCGGCATGCTCGACCGTATGGAGAGCAGCGTCGTGCGCGCCGTGTACGAGAGCCAGCGGCAGGCTCCCCATCTGCCGCTGGCGTGGACACTGGAAAACGGGTCGCCTGCCGCGGTCTCCGCCATCGTACGCATCGCTGCCCGCACCGCTTTTTCGGAGAGACCGGGCGCCGGGCCCCCTGGTTGACTCAGCGCTCGGGGAGCGTGGACACGGCTGGCCTGCGACTCATCACGGCCCTGTTCGGATGCGGGAAGAAGTCGGCATACGAACCTCATCTGCCCGGCGCGATGGCGTGATCGACGTGCGCGGAGCACAGGGCGTACGGTCCGTCCTTCGCGTACACCACGGCTCCTTGTCCGGGCAGGGCCCAGGACGGGCACGCGATGGCGCGGCATGATCCACCGAAGCGGTTGACCGGCGGTGCGTCGGTGTTCGGCTGGGGAAAGCCGTCGGTCGACCAGGAGGCCGTGTCCGCCTGCGCAACGGCGTCTTGGGAGGTGCCCAGGCCACCCACCGTCGCGATCTTGATGAGGGCCGCCGTCAGTAGTGGATCGTCTGCGTACGACAAGACACCACCGTGGCCGTGCCACCGGCGATGGAGCACGACGTCGGTGTCCGGCAGCGACGGAGCTTCGTCATAGTTGATGCAGATGTTCTCCAGTGCCACGTGCAGGGTCCGCAGGATGTCCTGGGCGCCCTGGCAGTGCGGGTGGTCGACGAGGTCGTCGAGACGGCGCTGGCACTCAAGGAGATGCGTGTCGAGCAGCTTGGGAGGACGCATGTGCCAGATGGAACGAGGGCAGGCATCTCCTGGACGGTTCCAGTCGTACTGGCCGCACACGACGGCGCTTCCCGGACCAGGCAGTACCTGGTGCAGGCCTTTGCCGCAGCCACGGCAGGCACTGAGCAGGAATACGCGGTGACGTACACAGGCGAAGGACCAGATCAGGCGCCAACGCAGCAGCCAGCGGCCCCCGTTCTCCCTCAGACAGGCCGGGCATGCGCGTGAACTGATTGGGTGCGCGAGCTGCAGGCGGTTCAGCCATGCAGCGATAGTCCGCCGGTGCGTAGCAGAGGGCGGCGAGGGCAGCACGCCATCGGCGTAATGCATGAGCGTCATCCGGCGTAGCTGCTCGGCGGACAGTCCGGTGGTGACCTGGACACGGGCCATCGCCTCCGTCGGCAGATGGGCAACGAAGCGCACACTGGGCCGATATCCGGAGCTGCCGGGACGGACGAAGGCCGCGAAACGTATGGCCTGCAGACGGCTGATCCGGTTCAGACCGGCGAATGCGTCGACCCAGCTGAGCAGGGATTCGCCGGGGTACGGCTCCGGCACCAGAGCAAGGCGACGCAGCGACGTGGACATGCGCAGAGCGTGCCATTACGCCTGTCACAGGCGCCACGTCAGATGTCACTGGCTTCTTCAGGCGCTCCCGTCTGCTGCCGACGACTTCGTGCTCTGCTTGCTCCTGCCCTTCGCCGAGGTGCGGGACCGCAGTTCGACAACCTTGGCGTAGGCGCGTTCGTGGGCGTACGACAGGACGATGGAATCCATGATCTCCCTCGTGATGGCCTCGGTTCCCTGCTGAACGGCGCGTACCGCGCTGCGGCGGATGAGGGCATGGAGACCGGCGATGCTGCCGTTGGTGCGCTCGTGCAGGTAGCGCCAGTGCTTCCTGGTCAGACTCCCGTCCTCGTGGTTGTACAGGGCCAGTACCTTTTCCAGCGAGTGGATGACTCCGACCCACTCCAGGATGTGCTGTTCGCTGTCGAGGGCGAACGCGTTGAGTTCCTGGCGGCTGAATCGGCCGGCGGTCTGGGTCCTGGGGCCGCTGGACGGCGGAGACTTGACACGGGCGTTCCGTTTGACGGGTCCGGTAGGACCTCCCTCGCTGAGCAGAGGACTGTCCTCCAGGTCGACACCGGTGCCGATGATCGTGCATGGGGCGTGGTTGGCGAGGAACTTGATGTGATCGTTGGAGGCCCGCCCGTCCTTGAGAGAGCAGTCCAGGAAATGCAGGTCGTCGAAGATGATCAACTGAGTACCGCACGCCGTGAGCGCGGTCAGGACACGATCGTCGATCGTGTCCTTGGTGCCGCTGGTCGAGGTGCTCAGGTAACGGGCGATCGCTATGGAGATCTGCTTGGGCGTGACCTGGTCCGTGAGGGAGATGTAGACGACGGGGACATAGACCCCCAGCCGCTCAGGGGCAAAGCGTTCGGGGAAGTCCTCGCGAAGATCCTGCTCGAACTTCCGGCCGATCATCTTGACCAGAGTGGACTTGCCGACTGTGGGCGGGCCATCGATGAGCAGTCCGAGCCGAGCCCCGGGCGGAGCCATCTCGTTCGCGGCGAGCAGTTCCGTGATCTCCGTCTCGAAGTGCTGCACGGCCGGGGTCCAGGCCAGCACCAGGGCGCTGTGATAGCGATTGCGGTCGCGGTTCAGGCGACGCCGCTCCGCATCGTCTTCGTCCATCGCCGCGTAGACGTCGTACGGAGGAAGGCGGGGACGGGGCGGCGGTTCGTAGAAGACGTACGCGAACCAGTCCTCATTGGTGCGTGGTTCGGCCAGTCCCGGGTGCAGGCTTTCGGACCATTCCGGCGGCGGGGCCATCACGGTGCGTCGTCCTTTTCCGGATGCCCGCCCCACACCTCGTACGAGGGCAGAGCGTCGAAGTCGATCGTGAGCTCTTCCTCATCGCGTTCGGGCAGCGGTGGCACGGCCCGCAGGCGGGGCTCCTTGAGAGGGGCATCGGCGGCCGAGTCGACCAACTCGGTGCGGGACCTGTCCCGAGCCGCCACCCTGGCGCGCTCGGCGTCCCGGGCCCGTGCCCGTCGGGAAGGGGCGGTGGACGCCTCGGCGGCGTCCGTCCGGTTCTGCAGGTCCAACAACGCGGCCAGGACGGCTTCTTGATCCTGCGGTTCTCGGCCGCGTTCGCGCAGTTCCTGTTTGACCTGGCGCAGGGTGATATCGGTGAACGGCTCCAGGCCGGTCAGTGCGTGGGTCCAGCGCAGTGTGTGCCAGATGCCGGTGTAGGGGTCGTGGAAGTAGGCCTGTGTGACATCACGCGGGTCGTAACGGATGGGCCAGGTCCCGTTGGCTTGTGCGTACGGGGACTTGGTCCCGTTGTGGGCACCGAGGACCGGTGCGCTGTAGTGCAGATAGTCCTTCTGGATCCGGCGGTTCGTGATCGCGCACCAGTGGATCGGCAGCAGTTCGAGGAACAGGTTGGCGTCGCGCGGGGCGGCGATGTAGCCGCAGCGGTGAACGGCCATCCGGTAGGCGTCGTTCGGCGACAGCTTGATCTCCGGAAACCCCGGCAACACGAGACCCTTGTGCCGGCGGCGCTGGTAGACCGCGACGACGTACTCGGCGAAGAACTCCTCCAGTTCCTCGATCGTCCAACGGGCCACAGCATCGACGTCCCGGCCTCGATGCACCACATGATTGCCCTTGTAGCCGGCGATGTGTTCGGAGAACTGGCTCCTGATCGTCTTGAACGCGGCTTCGACCTGCGGCTTGTCGGTGGGCTTGTACTTGCGGGTGTCCTGGATGACGATCCCGTGGCGGCGGCACACGTTCTTCACCGCCTGTGAGGCGAACGCCTTGCCGTGGTCGATCACGATCTTCTCGGGGAACACCACCGGGCGGGCCGCAGCGGCGGCGAACCGCTCGTCCTGCGCGAGCAATGGCTCGCACGGCAGGCGCAGCATCCGGTGCCGTAGCCCTTCCGGCCAGCCTGGACGCATCGGCTCCGGAGTCATCGCGTCCGCGATCACCAGGCCCGCGTCCACCCCCTTCGTCCCCTTGGGGACCAGGCGCCACCCCAGCAGACTGCGGGTGCACACGTCGATGGCGATCGTGAGATCCACCGAGACGACGATGTCCTCGATCGGGTCGTAGGCGCGTACGTCCAACCAGCTGGTGTCGATCATCATCAGTTCGCCTGGACGGCTGGCGGTGATCGGTTGGTAGTGTCCGTCCGGCCGGTTCGCCACCGACTGGCGTGTCGTGGCCTGTCCAGTGGTGTAGCGGCCGGGCAGGAGAACGGCGACGTACCGGTTGAACGGCTTCTGTGACGGCATCTTCACCGTGCCTGAGCCGTGGGCGTCGTCCAAGCGGCGCTCCACCCGACGCCGCAGCCGGTTCAGGCTGCCGGTCGAGTCGTCCTCCTCCGTGACATAGTGCTGAGTGAGAATCGCGTCGATCAGCCGGGGATCCACTCCCGCCAGCGGATCCGAGGGCCGATGGGTGCGCCGGTCCACGAGCCCCCAAGGACCTTCTTCCCGCCACTGCCGCAGCCGCCGCCAGACCTGGGGCTCGCTGTAGCCCAGTTCCTGAGCCTTGCTCCGTACCCGCTGGGCCAGTGACACGTCGGGGGCGTACTCCGGCCGGGGTTCCCCGGGCAGTGCGTCCTTCGGATCACCGTTGCGATAGCCGGTGGTCATCTCCAGGAGATGTTCCTGGGCCCGCTGGAGGTCCTTCAGCTGCTTGTCGGTGAGCTTGTCGAAGAGGGCAGCGGCGTCCGGCCACAGTTTCCGTTCTGGATGGTCCCGCTCACTCGAGGGTTCACCCTCTGGGATTTCGTCGGCGTCGCAGGGACGGAAAGTCGGGTCCGCCAGGAGGTGTCCCACACCGATCACGGTCCACGCGCCGCTTTCTGAACGGAGCCGCACTCCGCCGTCGGTCACCCCTGTCACGGTGTGTACCTCGTCGTCCAGCCACAGCTTGGTCCCGTCGCGCAGCCGCATCCCACCTTTGGCGGTCATGCCCATGCCTCCGGCGTGGCCTTCACCAACGTGGTCTCGCGCAGCGCACGGTCCAGATCCGTGACGATCCGCCGGTGCCACATCAGGTGGTACAGCACCCCGCGAGCCAGGTCCGGGAACTCCATGAACCGCATCAACTCCCCGATCTCCACCGGCTCACGGGCCAGTTCCAGCAGGCGCGGCACGAGTTCCGCCCCCAGATGCAGCGGGCGCCGTGCGCTGGACAACAGATCGACATTCGCCCAGCGCTGCGCACTCGGCTCCGACACCATGGCGTAGTCCCAACCCAGCCGCTCGCACGTCCGCGCAGTGCGCTCCTCCTGCAGCTTCACCTTCGGATCGTCTCGCAGTTCGGGGTTCTTCACGTCCAGCAGCAGTACGCTTCCGTCTCGGCGACGCGCGAATACATCCGGCGTGTGCCCCCACGCCCCACGGGCGTCGATCGCGTCGAACTCCAAGGGCTGCGTGACGAACGCGGTGACCTGCGGGTCGAAGTCCAACAGCAGGAGCCACTTCGATTCCAGCACGCTCTCGTAGTCGACGAAGTCACCCCACTTCGCCACCCAGAACTGGCCCGGCATGTGCCCCTGGTCCCGGTAGCTGGGGATACTTCGCACCATCCGGCCGTCCTCGAACGGTACGTCTGAGGCCTCTTCCAGCCGCACCCGGTGTTCGATCCCGTCGGCATCGATGTACCGCACCCATATCAGGTCGATTTCTCGAACTGGCGACTCCGGTACCTCCGTATCACCGCTCACCGCGTGCTTCCTTTCCCCCACGGGCTCCTTGCCGAACGCCCCACCGGCACCTGCGCCGCCACTGCCGCCGCGAAAACCTCCGGCACCGGAAGCCGCGCCAACGGCCGGGCCGTGAAGCAGCCTTCTTCAACCGCCGTCCGCACCAAAGGTGCCAACCGCCGAGTCAACGCCCGCATGTCAGCCGCGGCCAGAAGAGGGGTCACCATCGTGAGAAACGCTGCTGCAGCTTCGGCCGAAGCGGGACCCCATCCAAACTGGTTCCGGTGCACATCGCGCTCGATGCGTTCATCCAGAAGGGCCCGGCCGCACCAGTCAGGCACGCTCGGTAGACGTCCTAAGATCCTGGGCAGTCCGAGCCGCAACAAGATCACACACGCGCGGAACGCCGCGAACCAATCTCCCGCAGACACGTTCACGCCGCCCAGCGAGGGGCAGGCCCGGCTGTACGCGGTGTCCAGCCAACGACGCTGCGCGTGGACCGTCCGCTTATCTGCCCGGCTCACGCGAACCGAAGGCAGCCACTGTGAACACGGTTTCCCGCGAACGGAATTCGCGCAGTACGTCGGAGGCCTGACCCACCGAGCCGGCAAGACCCGAGGCCGGTCCCCGCCCCATCGCAATATCCAACCGCACGCCGGACACCGATCCAGCAGCGTCACCTGATGCTCCGGGCACACCGCCGCGCACGACAGCTTCCACCACAGTTGCCACACCCCACCCGACGCCAGCAGGCAGCGCGGACAGGCCCGGCTGCCGTACATCTCTACCCACTCCCGGCTCGCCGACGGCCAGTGCGCTTTGCCCGCGGAGAGCACTGCCGCCACGCTCAGCGGCCCACCCTCGAAGACCGACAGGTGCATCCCGTCCACCGTGTCGCCGGGGACGCCCGTCGCTGCGTACACGGTCTGCCGGATCGCCTCATCACATTGCACTCCGAACACAGGGGGCCGGGCATTCGCATACACCCCTCGAAGGCCCAGCCCCATCAGGTCGGCGACCTCAGCCGACGGGCATCGGTTCACGCGAGCCATCCGATCCACCCACGACGCGAACGCCTCGTTCGCTTGCGGGGCCGTGACCAGTGCTAATCGTCGTGGAGGCATACATACACCCCTAGAAAGTGATCCAGGTCACTATCATTTAGGGCTCCATGCTATCAAGTGCACTATCACGTTGGGCTCCACACTCTCATTTCCAGCGTCCGCCCTCACAGGCGGGTCGAGCCTGGGCGTCCTTGGCGAGAATAGGAACATGTGACATTGTACTGACGTGAGCAAGCGACTGACCTGCGACGTTGTGGTCATCGGCGCCGGAATGGTCGGCGCCGCCTGCGCCCTGTATCTCGCCCGGGCAGGCCTCGTGACCCTGGTCCTCGACCGGGGACCGGTGGCCGGCGGCACCACCGGCGCCGGTGAGGGCAACCTGCTCGTCTCCGACAAGGAGCCGGGGCCCGAGCTGGACCTCGCGCTGCTCTCCGCCCGCCTCTGGTACGACCTCGCCGCCGAGCCGGGCATCGGTGGCGCTGTCGAGTTCGAGGCGAAGGGCGGGATCGTCGTCGCCTCCGACACCGAGGGCATGGCCGCGTTGACCGCCTTCGCCGACAGGCAGCGGGCGGCGGGAGTCGAGGCCGAGGTGGTCGACGCAGGCCGACTCGCCGACCTGGAACCGCACTTGGCCCCAGACCTCGCGGGCGGCGTCCGGTACCCGCAGGACTGCCAGGTGATGCCCTCCCTCGCGGCCGCACAGGTCGTCCGGGCGGCCCGGCGGGCGGGAGCCGAGCTGCGCACCGGCACGGCCGTCACGGACATCCTGCGCGCGCCGGACGGTTCCGTGCACGGCGTACGGACGGCGGGGCACGGCGACATCCACGCCCCGGTCGTCATCAACGCGGCCGGCACCTGGGGCGGCGAGGTCGCCGCGCTGGCCGGGGTGCGCCTGCCCGTGCTGCCGCGCCGCGGCTTCGTCCTGGTTACCGAACCGCTGCCGCCCGGCACCGTCCGGCACAAGGTGTACGCCGCCGACTACGTCGCCGATGTCGCCAGCGGCGACGCCGGGCTCCAGTCCTCGGCGGTCGTCGAGAGCACGGCCGCGGGCCCGGTACTGATCGGGGCCAGCCGTGAACGGGTCGGCTTCGACCGGACCTTCTCCCTGCCTGTCGTGCGCAGACTGGCCGCCCAGGCGACGGCGCTCTTCCCGGTCCTCGGCACGGTCCACGCGATGCGCGCCTACCTGGGCTTCCGCCCCTATCTGCCGGACCACCTGCCTGCCATCGGGGCCGATCCCCGGGCGCCGGGGCTGTACCACGCGTGCGGTCACGAGGGCGCGGGGATCGGGCTCGCGGTCGGTACGGGCCACCTGATCGCACAGTCGCTGACAGGCCTGACGCCCGACCTCGATCTGACGCCGTTCCGCCCGGACAGGTTCGCGGGGGAGGAGCGGTGAGGAACGTGAAGAGCACGAAGCGGGTGGAGAAGGCGGAGAGGGTGGAGAAGGTGAAGGAAATGACTCCGCTGGAGCTGGCACGGGCCCGGCCCGGACCCCCGTTCACCGTCACCGTCGACGGGGACGGGACCGACGCACTGCCCGGTCAGACCGTTGCCGCCGTGCTCTGGTCCGTGGGCATCACCTCGTGGCGCCGCACGCGGGGCAGCGGTGCGCCACGCGGGATCTTCTGCGGCATCGGGGTCTGCTTCGACTGCCTCGTCACTGTCAACGACCGTCCCAACCAACGGGCTTGCCTCGTCCCGGCCGCACCTGGCGACGCGATCCGCACCCAGGAAGGCACCGGCCATGACGAACTCGGGTAGGGCCTCTCTCGCGGTGGTCGGCGCAGGTCCGGCAGGCCTCGCCGCCGCGCTGACGGCGGCCGACCGGGGCGTCCGGGTCGTGCTGCTCGATGCCGGCGCGCAGGCGGGCGGGCAGTTCTACCGGCAGCCCGCGGCGGCGCTGAAGGCACGCAGGCCGCAGGCCCTGCACCACGCCTGGGGCACCTGGAAGAAGCTGCGGGACCGGCTGGCGGCGCATGTCGCGGCGGGCCGGGTCACGCACCTGACTGATTGTCATGTGTGGTTCGTGGAAGGGGAGTTCGGAGGGGGTGGCGGCTTCGGTGTGCACGCCCTCCTCGGTCCCGGGCAGACCGGGTCGCAGACCGTCACCGCCGACCCCGCCCTCCTCGCGACCGGCGGCTACGAGAAGGTGCTGCCCTTCCCCGGCTGGACCCTCCCCGGTGTGGTCACCGCGGGCGGCGCGCAGGCGATGCTCAAGGGCGGCCTCGTCCTGCCGGGCCGTACGGCGGTCGTCGCCGGAACCGGGCCGCTGCTGATGCCGGTCGCGGCGGGCCTCGCGGCGGCGGGCGCCGAAGTCGCCGCGTACGTCGAGTCCACGCACCCCGCCGACTTCGTACGGCACACGGCGACGCTCGCCGCCAACCCGGCGAAGGTCGCCGAGGCGGCTCGTTACGCGGCCCAACTGCTGCGCCACAAGGTGCCGGTGACGGTACGTCACGCCGTGGTCGCGGCGCACGGCACCGACCGCGTCGAAGCTGTCACCGTCGCCGCCCTGGACACCCACGGCCGGGTACGGCCGGCCACCAGGCGGCGGATCGCCTGCGACACCCTGGCCGTCGGGCACGGCATGCTCGCGCACACCGACCTCGCCGAGACCCTGGGGTGCGCGATCGACGCCACCGGGGACCCCTTCGTCGTCACCGACGCCGAGCAGCGCACCGACGTCGAGCGTGTCTGGGCGGCGGGCGAGGCCACCGGCATCGGGGGAGTGGTGCTCGCGCTGGCCGAGGGCGAGATCGCCGGACACTCGATCGCCGCCCGGCTGAGGGGAGTCGAGCCACGCCCCGCCGACTGGGAGACGGCCGCCCGGACCCGTACCCGGCTGCGGAAGTTCTTCGCCGCCCTCGACACCGCCTACGCCCCGCCCGCGCACTGGGCGGAACAGGTCACCGACGACACCGTCGTCTGCCGCTGCGAGGAGGTGACGGCAGCGGAAGTCCGGGAGGCGGTCGTGGAGTTGGGCGCGACAGATCTGCGGACCGTCAAGCTCCTCACCCGCGCCGGCATGGGCTGGTGCCAGGGGCGGATCTGCGCGCCCGGCGTCGCCGGGATCGCGGGCTGCCCTGCCGGCCCGGCGAAGCGGCCGTTCGCCCGTCCGGTTCCGCTGGGCGTGCTGGCGCAGGAGCCCGAACACCCCTGAAGCACAAGCCAGTTGCCACCCCGCACCCCGCACCCCGCACCCCGCACCCCGCGCCCCTCCCCCCGTACAACTGATCCGAAGGTCGAGGCACCCATGAGCACCCCCACTCCCACCCCCGTCTGGCGAGGCGTCCTCGTCGCCACCGCGTTGCCGTTGAACGACGACCTGAGCGTCAACTTCGAGGCCTACGCGGATCATTGCCGCTGGCTCGTCGAGAACGGCTGCGACGGCGTCGTACCGAACGGCTCGCTCGGCGAGTACCAGGTGCTCACCGCCGAGGAGCGGGTGAAGGTCGTCGAGACCGCGGTCGCCGCGATCGGCGGGGACCGGGTGATGCCGGGCGTGGCCGCCTACGGCTCCGCCGAGTCCGCCCGCTGGGCCGCGCAGGCCAAGGACGCCGGCTGCGCCGCCGTCATGCTGCTGCCGCCCAACGCCTACCGCGGCGACGAGCGTTCGGTGCTCGCGCACTACGCGGCCGTCGCCGAGGCCGGTATCGACATCGTGGCGTACAACAACCCGATCGACACCAAGATCGACCTCACCCCCGAACTGCTCGCCCGACTGCACGCGGCCGGACACATCAAGGGCGTGAAGGAGTTCTCCGGGGACACCCGGCGCATCTACCAGATCCAGGAACTGGCCCCGGAACTGGACGTGTTGATCGGTGCCGACGACGTCCTGCTGGAGCTGGCCACGGCCGGAGCGGTGGGCTGGGTCGCCGGTTACCCCAACGCCCTGCCCCGGGCGACCGTCGAGCTGTACCGCGCGGCCGTGGCGGGCGACCTTGCCACCGCCCTGCCGCTCTACCAGCAGCTGCACGCGCTCCACCGCTGGGACTCCAAGGTCGAGTTCGTGCAGGCGATCAAGCTGTCGATGGACATCGTCGGCCGGCACGGCGGTCCCGTCCGTCCGCCGCGCATGCCGCTGCTGCCGGAGCAGGAGAAGGCGGTCCGCGAGGCCACCGAGAAGGCCGTCGCCCTCGGCCTCGCCTGAGCGACAGCACGCCGACCCGAGTCCACCTGAGTTGACCTGAGAGGATCGCGATCATGCGCAGCAAGCTCGTCCTGCACGCCGTCGACTCGCACACCGAGGGCATGCCGACCCGGGTCGTCACCGGCGGTATCGGCACGATCCCCGGCGACACGATGAACGAACGCCGGCTGTGGTTCCGCGAACACCGGGACGACGTACGGCACTTCCTGATGAACGAGCCGCGCGGGCACCCCGCCATGAGCGGGGCGATCCTCCAGCCGCCGACCCGGCCCGACTGCGACTACGGCGTCGTCTACATCGAGGTCTCCGGCTATCTGCCGATGTGCGGCCACGGCACGATCGGCGTGGCGACCGTGCTCGTCGAGACCGGCATGGTCCCGGTCGTCGAGCCGGTCACCACCATCCGCCTCGACACCCCGGCCGGGCTCGTCGTCGCCGAGGTGGCCGTGGAGGACGGCGTGGCGAAGGCGGTCACGATCCGCAACGTGCCTTCGTTCGCTGTGGAGTTGGACCGCAAGGCGACCCTCGCCGACGGTCGCACGGTGACGTACGACCTTGCCTTCGGCGGCAACTTCTACGCCATCCTGCCCCTCGACGAGTTCGGCCTGCCCTTCGAGCGCGAGCGGAAGGACGACATCCTCGCCGCAGGACTCGCCCTGATGGACGCGATCAACGCCGACAGCCCACCCGTACACCCGGAGAACCCGACCATCAACGGCGTTCACCACGTCTACCTCGCGGCCCCCGGCTCGAACGCGATCCGGTCCCGGCACGCGATGGCCATCCACCCCGGCTGGTTCGACCGCTCGCCCTGCGGCACCGGCACCTCCGCCCGGATGGCCCAGCTGCACGCACGCGGTGAACTCCCGCTGCACCAGGACTTCCTGAACGAGTCCTTCATCGGTACGTCGTTCACCGGGCGGCTCGTCGAGAGCACGGAGGTCGCCGGACGCCCCGCCGTGGTGCCCACGATCACCGGCCGCGCCTGGATCACGGGCACCGCCCAGTACCTGCTGGACCCGGACGACCCGTTCCCGGCCGGCTTCGTACTCTGACACCGCACCATTCGAGATCCACCCAGGAGAACTCCCATGGCCGCTCAGCGCACCGGCCCCGCCCTGCCCAGCATCGGCGGGCCGCGGCCCAGTTACCGGGCGAGCGTCGCCGACGCTCTGCGGGCCGCACTCGTCGCCGGTGAACTGAGGCCCGGAGAGGTCTACTCGGCGCCCTCGCTCGCCGCCCGCTTCGGCGTCTCGGCGACCCCGGTGCGCGAGGCCATGCTCGACCTCGTGAAGGAGGGCATGGTCGATCCCGTACCCAACAAGGGTTTCCGGGTCACCACGGTCTCCGAGCGGCAGCTCGACGAGTACACCCACATCCGGTCGCTGATCGAGATCCCGACCACCGTCGGCCTCGCCGCGACCGCCGATCCCGTCGCCCTGGAGGCGCTGCGCACGCACGCGGAGGAGAGTGTCGCCGCGGCGGACAGCGGCGATCTCATCGCCCATGTCGAGGCCGACCGCCGCTTCCACCTCGGTCTGCTGGCCCTGGCCGGCAACGAGCACCTGGTCGAGGTCGTCGGCGACCTGCGCAAACGGTCCCGCCTGTACGGGCTCACCGCACTGGCCGAACGCGGCCTGCTGAAGTCGACCGCCGAGGAGCACCTGGAGATCCTCGACGCGCTCCTCGCCCGGGACGCGGAGCGGGTACGGACCGTGATGACCCGGCACCTGGGTCATGTCCGGGGCGACTGGGCCCATTGAGCCCCACCCACCCCTGCTGAACCGCTGAACCGGACCGCTGATCCGCCGAACCTCTTCCACGAATGGCGTACACGAACTCCCCGTGCGCGTTCGGACGTGTTCGGTTGTTGCCGTCCGGGCGGGGGAGGACACTGGATCCATGGCCTCCGAGCGCGCTGACGACGACCATCAGGACGGACCTGACCTGGTGGAACAGGCGTTTCGGCAGGCGTCGTTCTCGATGTCCGTCTTCGACATCGAGCAGCGCTACCGGCGGCTCAACGACGTGGCCTGCCAGGTGATGGGCGTCCAGGAGGACGTGCTGCTCGGCCAGGTCTTCCCGTACGGCGTACCGGCGGACGTCGAGCAGCTCGGCATGCTGGCGGCCCTGCGGGACGTGGCCGAGACGGGCAAGCCCACGCACTACGAGAGCTTCACGCGGGCGCCCTCCGGGATCCGCGAGCACGCCTGGAACCTGGAGCTGTGGCCCGTCCGGGACGCCTCGGGCGAGGTGTGCGCGGTCGGGATGGCCGCGTTCGACAGCAGCGAGCAGCACTGGGCGCGGCAGAGGCTGGCGGTGCTCGACGAGGCGGCCGTCTCGATCGGCACCAGTCTGGACCTCGACCGTACCGCCCAGGAACTCGCCGACCTGGCCGTTCCCCGGTTCGCCGACTTCGCCAGCGTGGACCTGCTGGAGGCGGTCATGCGTGGCGACGAACCCGCCGAGGCCGGTCCGGACGGCGAGGTCGTGCTGCGCCGCCTCGCCCACGCCACGGGGACGGCATGGGTGCCCGGGGCCGTGCTGGGCCTGGGCACCACCGACACGTACCCGCCGTACTCCCCGCCCGCCCGCGCGCTGCGCACCGGGCAGCCGGTGCTCAGCCGCAGTGGCGCCCCCGACTTCGACCGGTGGATGGCGAGCGCGCCCGTACGCGCCCAGAGCCTGCGCGGAGTCGTCGTCACCTCGCTGGTGGCGGTGCCGCTCATCGCGCGCGGTACGACACTCGGGGTCGCCGTCCTGCTGCGCACCCGGCCCGACGTCTTCAACGAGGACGACTTCGTCCTGGCGAGAGAGCTGGCGAGCCGCGCCGCCCTCTGCGTCGACAACGCCCGCCGCTACACCCGCGAGCGCACCACCGCCCTCGCCCTCCAGGAGAGCCTGCTGCCGCGCGGCCCCTCCCGGCAGTCGGCGGTGGACGTCGCCTCCCGTTATCTGCCCACCGACTCACGCGCCGGCGTCGGCGGCGACTGGTTCGACGTCATCCCCCTCTCGGGCGCGCGCGTCGGTCTCGTCGTCGGAGACGTGGTCGGCCACGGCATCCAGGCGTCGGCCACCATGGGCAGACTGCGTACGGCCGTCCAGACGCTCGCCGACGTCGACCTGCCGCCCGACGAGCTGCTGGCCCACCTCGACGACCTGGTCCTGCGCCTCGGCGCGGACGACGACAGTGCCACCGGCGGCGACCGGGTGGCCGTCGGCGCCACCGGGGCGACCTGCCTGTACGCGGTCTACGACCCGGTCTCCCGCGAGCTGGCCGTCGCCAGCGCCGGCCACCCCCCGCCTGTACTGGTCCTGCCGGACGGCGAGACCCAGGTGGTGGACGTCAGCGTCGGGCCGGTGCTCGGGGTGGGCGGTCTGCCCTTCGAGACCACCGAGATCCAGCTGCCGGAGGGCAGCCTCGTCGCCCTGTTCACGGACGGGCTGGTCGAGGCGGCCGAGCCCGACCCGGACCTTGCGATCGCCCTGCTGGCCCGGACCCTCGCGGACGGTCACAGCGCGCACGCCTCGCTGGAGGACCGCTGCGACCAGGTCCTGTCCGCCCTGCTGCCGAAGCACCCCGCTGACGACGTCGCCCTGGTGCTGGCCCGCACCCGCGCCCTGGACGCCGGCCATGTCCGCGTCTGGGACCTGCCCGCCGACTTCGAGGTGGTCGCCGAGGCCCGCAGACGCGCCGTCGCCCAGTTGGAGCAGTGGGGCCTGGAGGACGCCGCCTTCGTCACCGAACTGGTCGTCAGCGAACTCGTCACCAACGCGATCCGCTACGGCGCCGACCCGATCCAGCTCCGGCTGATCCACGACCGTACGCTCATCTGCGAGGTCTCCGACGGCAGTTCGACCTCACCGCATCTGCGCCGGGCCAGGATCTTCGACGAGGGCGGCCGGGGTCTTCTCCTGGTCGCCCAGCTCACCACCAGCTGGGGCACCCGGCACACCAGGACCGGAAAGACGATCTGGGCGGAACAGGCACTGAACTGATCCCGACCGCCGGGGGCTCATGAAACGGCCGCACCGCCCGTCGTACGCAGCCGCTCCGGCACCGCCCACCACTGGTCGGGCCGGTCCACCACCGCCGCGTCCGGCCCGGTCTCGACGAACCGGGCGAGCCGGAAGAGATACGCCGCGATGCCCGCCGCACCCTGCATCCACGCGGTGCCCGGCGGCAGCAGCGGGTGCTCCTGGCGGTGTTCGAGGAAACGCCAGCGGGCACCCGCCCCGTCCCTGATCGCCCGCTCCACCAGCGCGTCGCCCATCACACGCGCCGCCCGCACCAGGCTCTCGGCGTCGGCGGTGTCCGTGTCCGAGTCCCCGCAGTCCTGCGCCGCGTCCAGGAGTACGTCGCCCACGCCCGCCGTGCCGCAGCATCGGCCGTCGTTGTCCCAGAAGCCGGGGCGCAGGCGCTGCGGGACGCCCGAGGTGAGGATCGAGGTCATACAGCGCTGCCGCAGCTCGCCGACGCCCAGGCCCGACACCTCAGCCACGCCCGCGTGCGCCAGCGCCGAGAACAGGTGAGAGGTGCCCGTCGGACCGTGGCACCAGGTGTACGTCACCGGCTCGACCTCGCGCTTCGACGGCGGGATCGAATGCGGAACGACGAAGCCGCCGTCGTCCAACTGCCCAACGGACAGAACGTGTTGGGCTCCCAGGACGGCCGCCTCGACGAAGTCCCGCCGGCCCAGCGCCGCCCCCGCCACCGCCAGCGCCGAGGCCACTCCGGCGGTGCCGTGGGAGTAGTTCGGCGCCCGCCACTCCGTGGTCGCCCCGATGCCCCAGTCCAGGCCGGCCTCCGTACGGTCCGCCACCCGCAGCAGCGCCTCGCAGCCCGTCGTCGCGATCGGCTCCGCGAACTCGCCGCCCGCCCAGACGGCGGTCAGCACCACACCCGCGGTGCCCATGATGATGTCGTTGAGGGGCGCGTCCGATCCGGCTTCGAAGCCGACGGTGGTCCGCCAGCCGTCGGGGCTCGCCAGCTCGGCCAGCCGTCGCAGGGCGACCGACTCCGTGCCCGGCGCGAGCAGCCTCAGCGCCGTCACGTCACCGGACAGGCCGTCGTACAGCGAGGGTTCCGTCCGGGTTTTCGCCGCCGCCGACAGCCTGGTCACGATCCCGGCCGCCAACGACCGCTCCCGGTCGGTCGGTTCGCGGTGGCGGGCGATCTCGGCCAGCACGGGGGCCAGGCCGGCGATCCCCCCGTACAGACAGTCACGGTCCTTCGCGGGCGTGGGGTCCGGACCGTCCTTTGCCGCGTCCTCGGCCACCGTCTCCGGCAGCCACGGGCCGTCGTCCTCGCGGACCTGGTCCAGCACCCACGACCAGGCGGCCTCGCCCAGCTCCCGGTACCCGTCGTACGTACTCTTCGCGTCGCTTGCGTCGCTCTCCGGCACCCGGTCACGCTACAACCGCACGATCACCGCCGGAAGGCGCCCACCTGCGACGCCGCGATGCTCCTGCCCCGTCCCCACGGTCATGGGTAAGGGAAATCTGTTCCCATCGCGGGCGGGAAGGTTCACTTCGGCACGGTAGAAAGGACCCATGGCGGAGCGCGAGAACCCTGCGGGGGACATGGACGATGTTGACGCGGTGACCCGTGCGGTGCTGACCGCGTCGCGGCTGCTGGTGGCGGTCTCCGCCCGTTCCCTCGCCGAGGTCGAGGAACGCGTGACGCTCCCGCAGTTCCGGATGCTGGTCGTCCTGTCCACGCGCGGTGACACCAAGCTGGTCACGCTCGCCGATCAGCTCCAGGTGGCCCCGTCCACCGCGATGCGCATGATCGACCGGCTGATCGCGGCAGGCCTCGCCGAACGGCACCTCAACCCCGACAACCGCCGTGAGACGCAGCTCGGCCTCACCGAGGAAGGACGTCGTACGGTCGAGGACGTCACGGCCCGGCGGCGGGCCGAGATCTCCGGGATCGTGGCACGCCTGGCCCCGGCGCAGCGGGCCGCGCTCGTCGAGGCGCTCACCGCCTTCAGCGAGGCGGGCGGCGAACCCCCGGCCCCGGCGGCGGGCGACACGGAGCCGCACCCGCTCGGCTGGGCGGACAGCGCGATCGTGTGACGTCGTCCAGGGCGGACGGGATCCGAGCCGAGGTCTCTCAGCCCGCTGACGGCGACGGACTCGACGGTCCCGTGGGTGCCGGTGCGGCCGTGTGGATGTTCAGGTCCGGGCGCGGGGTGAGCGCGAGCATCGGAGCGCCCTGCGGGGGCGGCGGCGGGGTCGTGTCGTCCTTGGGCAGTTTCGGCGGCGTGCTCTGCTGGAAGTTGACCTGGTCGATGTTTACCAGGCCGGTGTTCTCCAGCACCGTGATGTGGTCGAGGACGGTGTCGTTGGCCAGGTCGGCCAGGGCGCGGACCACGACGTTCCTGGTGGTGGCGCGGGTCTTGGCGATGACCGGGAAGATCTGGCCGTGGGTCACTCGCATGATGGTGACCGCGGTGGAGTCGAACTCCTTGCCGGCGGCCGCGTCCGCGGTGGCCACGAACTGCTGCTGTTGCGGCGACGCCAGGTTGGGCAGGACGACCCCGAGCTCGGGGGCGAACCTGCGGCACATGTCGTCCAATCCGGCGTGACCGACGATCAGGTGCTTGCCGGCCTCCCTCATCTCCACGGTCGTGCCCCGCTCCATCGCCATCTCGCCCAGCGGGTACTCCCACAGCCCCGCCGCGCGCACCTTGACCACGAAGTCCCGGTCGGCCTGGGTCAGCGGTCCGTAGCGGGTGTTGGCGATCACGCGGTCCGGTGAACTCGTCGTGTTCTGCACTCCGAGCATGGCGGGATAGGCGAGCGCGGTGAGAGTCAGACCCAGAGCGCCGAACACGAACACGTTTCCCACCTTTTTGGCCGAGATGGGCATGGGGGCCTCCTGGTGTGAGCGGCTCGTACGCCAGGAGGTACGGGAAGGAGACGACTTTCAATCATTGCGCAGAGCAAAGTTTGCACTCTGCCAAATCTGTTTTCGCGGCATGATCGGTGGATGGCAGCTGTAGAGGACGAGAGTGGTGGCCGCGACGTGGCTGGGCGGGCGGAGATCTCGTCGCCGCTGGAGGCCGCGAACGACGCGCTGGTGCTGGCGTTCGGGCGGTTGCAGGGTGCGGCGAACCGGCTGGAGTACATCCTCGGCCGGTCGCTGGAGCAGGAGTGCGGCATCAGCCACCTCATGTTCGAGGTGCTGCTCATCCTGGGACGGGCGGGCGAGCCCGGGCTGTCGATGCGGGCCGTCGCTCAGGAGCAGGTGCTGACCACGGGCGGTGCGACGCGTCTGGTGGACCGGATGGCGGCGGCGGGTCTGGTCGAGCGTGCGGAGGATCCCGACGACCGGCGCGGCCGGCTGGTGCGCCTGACCCCGTTGGGGGAGGAGACCGCCGTGCGGGCGTCCCGGCTGCACGTGGAGAACATACGCCGCTATTTCATGGCGCCACTGCCGCCCGAGCACCGGGAACGGTTCGCCGAAGACCTGCGCATCCTCAGCCACTCCGCGCGGGACGAGCTGCCCCGCCTGCCCTGAGGTCGCGGGCGGGCATGTGTGGGGCGGGGGGTGTGTCGGGCGCCACGCGAGCGGGACATGCGCGAGGAAATATCTGACAAGTCAGTTACTGTTCTCTCAGGTGAAGCGCTCGCACCCGGTGGGCGCCACACCCCTGCCGAGGTCCTTGATGAAGCTCGTCTATGTCTTCGATGCCTATTGCGGCTGGTCGCACGGTTTCTCCGGAACGTTGGGTGAGGTTGTCTCGCGTCATCCGGATGTGCCGGTGGAGGTGGTGTCGGGTGGCTTGTTCACGGGGTCGCGTCGGGTGCCGGTGCGGGAGTTCGGGTACGTCCAGGGTGCGAACGCGCAGATCGCGGAGCTGACCGGTGCGGAGTTCGGTGCGGCGTACGAGGTGCTGGTCGCCGACGGTTCGTTCGTGATGGACTCGGAGGTCGCCGCGCGCGGGGTTGTGGCTCTGCGTCAGGCCGCGCCCGCCCGTGCGGTGGAGCTGGCCGTGGCGTTGCAGCACGCCTTCTACGTCGAGGGTCTGAGCCTCTCCGACCCGGCGACCTACCGGAAGGTCGCCGGGGCGGCGGGTCTGGACGCCGATGCGGTGGTGGCCGCCTTCGAAGGGCCCGGGGTGCGGGTGGCGGCCGGAGCCGACTTCCACCGGGCAGCCTCGCTGGGCGTCACCGGCTTCCCCACCCTGCTGGCCGTCGACGGCGACCGGGTCACCGTGCTGGCCCGGGGCCGCGCCACCGCCGACGAGGTCGACCGGCGGCTCGCGACTCTCCGTACCCCCTGAACCTTCCCCCTCCCTGTCGTCCCCGTCCCCACCCTCCCCTTCGCCCCGCTCAACCCCCCTCTCTCCCGCTCGCAAGGAGCTTTCGATGAGTGCTCTGTCCTTCAAGGTCCTGGATCTGGATTTCCCGGCCGGCAGCAAGAACAAGACTGCGACGCTGGTCACCGGTGAGAGTGAGGCGCTGCTGGTCGATGCGGCGTTCACCCGTGCCGACG
>NZ_JAAGLU010000399.1 GCF_010550245.1 Streptomyces sp. SID12501 | reverse complement strand
AGCTCGATGGTGAAGGACACCTGCTGGTCCACCGACAGGCTGCGGCAGTCACCCTCGATGTCGTCGCGGTACACGCGCACGGGTGCCTCGCGTCCCACGGGGACGATCCAACCCGTGCCGGTGGACCTGTCGTACCACTCGACGAAGCCGATGCACCGTTCGTCCATGGCGGCGATCCCTCCACCCTGCGGTGAGTCCGGTCCTGGCCGGCCAGCCGATCTCCACTATGGGGCGGGCGGTGCGAAGGCGCATCCCGGCTCTTCGCGTCGAGCGGGTCGAGCGAGCCGAGCCGAAGTCGCCTGACGGGCATAAGCCCAGTTCAGACGCCTCCGGCCAGGTGACTGGGGGCGGTGGGGCCGCTCGGGGTCAGTGCTCGCAGAGCGAGAATTCCCGCTCGTAGAGCTGTTCGTTGTGTTCGGCGACGAAGAACTTGCGTTCCCGCATCAGCTCATCGCGGTAGTCCTGAGCCTGTTCGAGCGTCATGGTCGAGGTGTCGGACCACGGCTGTTGCGGTGGCACATCACCGGTCG
>NZ_JAAGLU010000398.1 GCF_010550245.1 Streptomyces sp. SID12501 | reverse complement strand
GCCGGGGCCGTGCGCGCGACAGGGGACCTCGCCCCGCACCCGGGCTCCGGCAGTCCGACGCGCCCCGTGCGGGGCGCGCGGGACCCCGGGGACGCACTGTGATCAGGATCGGCATCGTCGAGGACGACAACGCGTGCGCGACGCGTCTCGTCGAGCACCTGCGACGGTACGAGCGCGAGCACGGCCACCGGTTCGCCGTCGCGCGCTTCACCGACGGCGCGCAGGCCGTCGCGGCGCACCGCCCGGGTGCGTTCGACGTGCTGCTGCTCGACGTCGAGATGCCCGCGCTCGACGGCTTCTCCGCGGCCCGCGCGATCCGCACCGTCGACCCCGACGTGCCGATCGTGTTCGTCACGCACCTCGCGCAGCAGGCGGCGCGCGGCTACGAGGTCGAGGCCCTGGGCTACGTCGTCAAGCCCGTGCCGTACTTCGCGTTCGCGCAGCAGGTGACGCGTGCGCTCGCGCGCGTGCGGCGCGACCACGAGGACGCGCTGCTGCTGACCGTCGACGGCGGGCTCGAACGCGTCCCC
>NZ_JAAGLU010000397.1 GCF_010550245.1 Streptomyces sp. SID12501 | reverse complement strand
CGACCGCGTCCGGGCCGCAGACGCCCGCCCGCCGACTCTGGGCTTGCACGGGCGAGGCGTTCACCGCAAGGCCTCCTGGCCTGGCGTCATGGGGTGGTCGCGGGTTCGGGCCCGGCCGGTCGGTCGCCGCACCAGCCGCCGATGCGCGCTCTCTCGATCCTCGGGAGCCCCTCGATCACGCTGATGTGCTCGAACTGCGCATCGCTGACGATCCGCACGTCCTGCAGCCGCTCCAGACGGCTCAGCGGCCGCAGGTCCACGGGCGCGCCCTGCGGCGCCGAGGGGTCGGGCGACAGCACCAGGATTTCCAACCCGGCAAGACGCTCCAGCCCTGCCAGCGAGCCGAGCGGTGCATCCATCACGATGAGCTCCCGCAGCCGCAGGGGCGGGTCGTCGCACCGGAAGTCGAAGGACGTCGAGACACCTCGTCTCAACTCGAGCCGCAGGTACTCGAGCTCCCGCAGGCCAGACACGGCGGCCATCGAGGGCTCGGCCGCACGGTCGAGATAGAGGTAACGCAGGAGTGTCAT
>NZ_JAAGLU010000396.1 GCF_010550245.1 Streptomyces sp. SID12501 | reverse complement strand
GAAGATCGGGCAGGCGTTCGGCGGTCGGGACCACACGACGGTCATGCACGCGAACCGCAAGATCCGTGAGCTCATGGCCGAGCGGCGGTCGATCTACAACCAGGTCACCGAGCTCACGAACCGGATCAAGCAGCAGCACCGCGGCTGAGCGGATCCCGGGACCTCACCCCGGGGGCGCCGGGATGTCGCGTTGGTCCGTTCCCGTCCACCGGGTCACCCCGGTTGTCCACAGGTTTGCCCACGGGTTGGGGACACGTGTGAAACGGCTCACCCGACCCAGGACACCGGATCCGCTCGCGTGCGGCACGGCGCACGCACCGGCGCCGACACCGTGGTGACCTGGGCAGATGCCGCCTCGGCCCGGCAGCACCCGCGCGTCGACGGACGTCGCCGGCGGCCGAGGCGCCACCGCGACGGTGAGAGGCCTCTCATACCAAACCGGGGCGAACGCCCCAGGCTTGTCCCCAAGCCCGGGGTGAGGGACGCGTAGGACGAATGTTCACACCTGTGCACAGACCTGTGGACGGCGGT
>NZ_JAAGLU010000395.1 GCF_010550245.1 Streptomyces sp. SID12501 | reverse complement strand
GCCGAGGAGCGCGAAGCCGGGCGCCTTGCGGCGGGCCGACGACAGGGCCGCGTTGCCGAGGCCGCCGCGGCCGCCCTCACCCGCGACGTACGTGGTGCCCTGGCCGACGAGGTCGGCGAGGACGTTGCCCTCCTTGTCGAGGACGACGGTGCCGTCAGGCACGGGCAGGATCAGGTCCTGGCCGTCCTTGCCGGAGCGGTTGTCGCCGGCGCCGGGCTGGCCGTTGGTGGCCTTGCGGTGGGGGCTGTGGTGGTAGTCCAGCAGGGTGGTGACCGCCTGCTCCACCACGAGGATGACGTCGCCGCCACGGCCGCCGTTGCCGCCGTCGGGGCCGCCGAGCGGCTTGAACTTCTCCCGGTGAACGGAGGCGCAGCCGTGGCCCCCGTTACCCGCGGCGACGTGCAGCTCGACGCGGTCCACGAAGGTGGTCATGGTTGTTCCTCCAGATACATGCGGGAATGTCCCGGGTAGGCCTTGCTACCCATTAAACGTGTCGATATGACAACGCGCCGAGCGCGGACCTCACTTCCC
>NZ_JAAGLU010000394.1 GCF_010550245.1 Streptomyces sp. SID12501 | reverse complement strand
CTCGCGGTGGTCGTGTACGTCGGCGACGTCAGCTCGCGCGTGGGGCCGATGACGCAGGCGTACCAGCTCAACCGTGCCGTCGACGCCTACGAGCCCATCGAGCCCGACATGCTGGAGGCCGTCGACGTCCCCGAGCGGTGGGTGCCGGCCACGGCCGTGCGCGACGTGTCCGAGACGAGCGGGCTGGTCGCCGCCACCGCGCTGCCCGAGGGGTCGCTCGTGCAGACGGGCATGCTCGTGCCGCGACCCGGCGTCCAGCCCGGGTTCCGCGAGGTCGCGATCGTCGTCGACGCCGAGACGGGTGTCGCCGGCAAGGTCGCGCCGGGCGACCACGTCGACATCCTCGCCACGGTCGACGGCGACGAGCAGCGCCCGCCGCGCGCCGAGGTGTGGGTCTCCAACGCGCTCGTCCTCGAGGTCGGCATCCCCCAGAACATGGAGGACAGCGACGTCGGCGGCAACTTCACGACGACGCAAGGGGTGCCCGTGACGTTCGCCCTCACCTCGGAGGACGCGCTGCGGCTCGCCTAC
>NZ_JAAGLU010000393.1 GCF_010550245.1 Streptomyces sp. SID12501 | reverse complement strand
CGCTGCCGAAGCTCGTGCCCGGCGCCACGGCCGTCGTCATCGGCACCGGTGGCCTCGGCCACGTCGCGATCCAGCTCCTGCGCGCCATGACGGCCGCGCGGGTCATCGCGCTCGACGTCACCGAGGAGAAGCTGGACCTGGCCAGGGCCGTCGGGGCGCACGAGGCCGTCCTCTCCGACGAGAAGGCGGCGGCCCGCGTCATGGACCTGACCGGCGGGCTCGGCGCGCACGTCGTGCTGGACTTCGTCGGCGCCCCGCCCACCGTGGAGACCGCCGGTGCCGTCGCCCGGGTCGACGGCGACGTCACGATCGTCGGCATCGGCGGCGGCGGGCTCGCCGCCGGCGTCGCCGTCGCGGTGAAGGCGCTGCGGCCCGACGTGAAGGTCATCGGCGTGCAGGCGGCGGGGGCCGCCGCGTACCCGCCCTCGCTCAAGGTCGGGCACCCCGTGTCGATCGACAACCCGAACAACATGGCGGACGGCATCAAGGTCGGCCGACCCGGCGACGTCCCCTTCAAGAACATCGGTGAAC
>NZ_JAAGLU010000392.1 GCF_010550245.1 Streptomyces sp. SID12501 | reverse complement strand
CGGGGCTCGTGACCGACGTGGCCTCCAGCAGCTTGGCGCCCGCGGCGCGCGCGTGCTCGGCGAGGGTCTGGTCGAACGACGTGCGCGCCCGCGCGAGCCCGTAGGACGGGTAGCTCGACAGCTCGGGCCAGGGCAGCTCGAGGCGGTGGCCGCCGCCGATGACGCGCAGGCCGCGGTTGCGGATCCAGCCGTCCTCCTCGCGGATCGGCACGCCCATGCGCACGAGCTCCGAGACCGCGCGCGGCGTCAGGCCGTCGCCGCAGATCTTGTCGCGCGGGAACGTCGCCTTCTCGAGGAGCAGCACGTCGAGCCCGGCGGCCGCGCAGTGGTAGGCCGTCGAGGCGCCTGCGGGACCTGCCCCGACGACGATGACGTCGGCGTCATCCGTCGGTACGCGCACCACGCTGGGACCCCACTTGTGACGATGTTCACGTGCAACTCCGGCGAGTGTAACCACGCCCCCAGGGCCTGTCTGCGAAGGTTTGGCTTACCTTGGTAGACCCCCGGGACGATGGTCCCAGGACGCGTGCC
>NZ_JAAGLU010000391.1 GCF_010550245.1 Streptomyces sp. SID12501 | reverse complement strand
CACGCCCAGCCGGAGGCGGACCTGTCGCGCCTCGGGGACTTCGTCGACGACGACGCGCCGATCGTGCGGTACGTCAACCTGCTCGTGACGCAGGCGATCACCGACCGCGCGTCCGACATCCACATCGAGCCCACCGAGCACGACCTGCGGGTGCGGTACCGCATCGACGGCGTGCTGCACGAGACGCAGCGCTCGCCCAAGAACATCCAGGGCGGCGTCATCAGCCGCGGGAAGATCATGAGCGACATCGACATCGCGGAGAAGCGCGAGCCGCAGGACGGCCGAATGTCGGTGAACCACAACGGACGCAAGATCGACCTGCGCGTGGCGACGCTGCCGACCGTGTGGGGCGAGAAGATCGTCATGCGCATCCTCGACAACTCCACCGCGAGCCTCGACCTGCGGGACCTGTCGTTCCTGGACCACAACTACGAGACGTACCGCGAGTCGTACACCAAGCCCTACGGGATGATCCTCGTGACGGGGCCGACGGGCTCGGGCAAGTCGACCACGCTGTACGCGACGCTCAACG
>NZ_JAAGLU010000390.1 GCF_010550245.1 Streptomyces sp. SID12501 | reverse complement strand
CACCAGGACGCCGCCAAGACCGGCCCACGCCGTGACCGCCGCCCCGCGCCCGGGTTTCCACCGCGGCCGGCGTCGCCCCTGTTCCCAGCGGAAGAGGCTCGCGATCCTGCGTCGCGCCGCCCGGCTCCGCAGTCCGGCCCACAGCGCGGAGGTCGCCCACCACACCAGCGCCGCCAGACAGCACGCCGTCCCCAGCCTGTGGACATCCGGCCCGTCCATCACCGCTCCCCCGCCCGTACGATCCGTCGGCACCACAGCAGCCCCGCCGCCTCCAACACCCCGCCCGCCGCCAGGCAGCCCCACCCCATCGGCGAGTGCAGCAGCACGCGCAGCGGGTCGGCCCCCAGCCCGGTCCCGATCAGCAGGCCGACGAGCGGCAGCAGCGCGAGCACGACCGTCGTGGACCTGGCGCCCGCCAACTGGGCTCGCAGCGACTCCTCCCGGTCCCGTTCGGCCCGCAACGCGCCTTCCAGTCGGTCCAGTCCGGCCGCGAGGCCGGCTCCGCCGTCCACTGAGACACGCCAGCAGGCGG
>NZ_JAAGLU010000038.1 GCF_010550245.1 Streptomyces sp. SID12501 | reverse complement strand
TTGCCACCGACGCACCCGAAACTGGGGACCGACCATCAGTCACGGGTCGGGGTTCATCTGTTCCTCTCTTCTAGTAGAACCACTGCTCGATAGCGACTTCGTGTCGCACTCCTTGCGGGACTTGAAAAGGGCGAACTCGTCTTCGGGCCCTTGCGCTCACCCTTGAGGAAAGCGAAGAAGTTGCGGTACGCGGTCTCGGCATCGCACAGGGACTGCTGGAGCACCACCGCGGAGACCTCGCCCAGCCAGGACCGTTCCGCTGTCCGCTTGGCCTCGGTGATCAGACGCGTGGACAGCTCCCCTGTCCCGGGGAACAGCTCCCCGGCCCGGCGGGCGTCTTCACGGACGCGGACCACGTCGTCGAACACGACACGGGCGCACTCGAACGCCTTCGCCAATGCGGTCTGCTGGCCGGTGACCGCGTAGCGCCTGGTCCGGCGGCGGCCGGGGCAGCGGAGGGCACGGCGCCAAGCGGACGTCAAGCAGGCGCCAAGCCCGGTGTCGGAGGATCCGGGCATCGCTGTGTCGACGGCGTGACGAGGAGCACACGTTTGTCCACCGCGAACATCAGCGAGCCACGCCCCGGGGCTTCCCTGCAGTGGATTCCGTCGCGCCCGTCGGTCTCCCCGGTGGGGAATCCGGCGTACCTGCGCGCCACCCTCGCCGGAGCCGGGTCCGCGCTCGCGGCCGACGGCCGCCGGAACCGGGCCCGTAGCGGAGGTGGCGTCCCGGGACCGGCGGTGGCCTCTGCCGGTCCCGGGACGCCACCGGCACCGATCCCTCCCTGGAGTGAAAGCGACATGCAGCACCACACCGTGGGCGACATCGAGACGCGTCCGACGGCGAGCGCCGGAGGCCGGCGGGCCGCTGCGGGAACCGTGGCCGTCTCGGTGATCGCCAATGACCCGATCACCGGCGAGGGGACGATCGCGTGCCTGCGCACCTACACCGGGCTCAAGCTGCTGTCGGCCGACGAACGGCCGGGTGCCGACGTGATCCTGATGCTGGCGAACGAGGTCACCGAGAACACCATGCAGGTGATGGAGACGGTCGCGGACCGCTCGTCGAATCCCGGCATGGGCATCGTGCTGGTCACCGAGCGGCTGCGCGACCAGCATGTGATGCGGGCCTTCCAGTGCGGTCTGCGCGGTGTGATGTCCCGTCAGGCCTCCGGGTTCAACTCGGTGGTGGAGGCGGTGCGTGAGGTAGGGGCCGGCGGCGCGCATCTGCCGCCGCCGCTCCAGGGGTGGCTGGTGCACCGGCTCCATTCGATCCAGCGCGATGTGCTCGCACCGCTGGGGATGACCACGTCGGGCCTGGAGACCCGTGAGGTGGCGGTCCTGCGGCTGCTCGCCGAGGGCATGGACACCACCGAGATAGCCGAGCACCTGAGCTACTCGGAGCGCACCATCAAGAACATCATCGGCGGCATGATGACCCGGCTCGGTCTGCGCAACCGCACCCAGGCCGTGGCCCACGCAATGCGCAGCGGCGCCCTGTGAACCACCGGGCAGCCGTGGCGCGCGGACCGTTCGCCGCCGGGCGGTGCCGCGTGTCCCCCGGAGGGAAGGGCCGGTGGTCCTTGAGGGCAACGTCCGAGCTCTCGGCCCGGGTCCGGGACCTGCGACTCCTATCGTCATCGCGGCGCACGGGCGCCGTTACCGTGGAGAACACCTCTAAATGAGCACTGTCATCGTGAAGCGCGCACCGCGCGTCCACGGGCCCCAGGAACCGTCCGAGCAGATCGAACTGGCGGAACCGCCGGTACTGGCCGAACCGGCCACCGCCGACTTCTCATCCGTCCTGGTCTTTCTGCCGATGGCCCTGGGCACCGTGGCCATGATCATGATGTTCTCGCTGCGCGACGGCTCACCGACGACCTGTCTGATGTCCGGCATGATGGGCATCTCCATGGTCGGGATGAACCTGGGCCAGCTGGGCGGGTCTAGTTCGGACCGCAAGCGTCAGATGCAGGCTGAGCGACGCGACTACCTGCGCTATCTGGCCCAGTTGCGGCGCAGGGCATGGACCACCGCCGATGCGCAGCGGACCGCCGCGCTGTGGGACAGCCCGCCCCCGGGGCGACTGTGGTCGGTGGCGGGCGGACTTCGCGTCTGGGAACGCCTCCCGGGGCACGACGGCTTCGCCCGGATCCGGATCGGTCTGGTTCGCGGGCCACGGGCCTCGGCCCTGAAGTTCCCGCCCCGGGAGACGAAACCGATCGATGGCCTGGAGCCGCTGCCGGTCGGGCTCCGGCGGTTGAGCAGTGTGGAGGTGACGGGCGATCCACACCGCCGAACTGTTCCGGCACGCCCTGCAAGGGGCTCTCGACCATCTCCAGCGGCTGCGGCCTCTGGGACATGCCAGGATCACGCCTCAGCAGATCAGCGTGCGAACGGCGAACGGCGGCCACAGGTTCCCCACCGACATCGTGGCAAGGGGCGGGTCGGAGCAGAGGCTCCCGTTCGACCCGGCGGACCGGTTGCGGACCGGTTGCGGACCGCCACGATCAAGGTCGGCATCTCCCCGTTCTCCCCTGCCCTGAGCGGCGCCCCGAACCAGTACCACTCACACACGACGGAGTAGGAACACGTGGAACAGATGCCGGAACGACGGCAGACCACCGAGGCCCCGGCCGCGGTCGGTGGACGTCCCGCACCGGAGCCGAACGACGACGAAGCGGCGGTCTGGGAACAGCCGCTGCCCTGGCCGGCCGCCTTGTCCGAGCCGGAGCAGGACCCGGTCGCCGAGTCGGAGCCCGTTGCCCTCCCTGTGACGGCGCTGGGTTCGGCGCCGTCGGTCGGGCGTCCGACGGCGGCCCTGCGCCCCGCCCCGACCGGCCCACGGCCGTACCGCCGGCCAGGAGGCGGGACTACGTCCCGGCCGGGGAACCCGCGGACTCCGGCAACGTGGAGCCGCCGGATCCTGACGATCAGCGGGCCCGGCTGCTCGCCCGGCTCGCTTCGGTGCGTGCGTTGGCCGCGTCCTCACGGGACGCTACCGACGAGGAGTACTCGCCGTCGTCCGAAGGTTCGGGACCGTCCGCGCCGGGACCGTCCGACGCGGAGTCCACCGCGCGGGTGCCGGGAGGAGTCGTCGCCGGTGCCGTGCTGCTGGTCTGCGCGCTGGCCGCCGTCCCGTTCCTGCTGACGTCCGGCGACGACGCGTCGGGCCGGAAACACGGCGACTCCACGGCCGATGTGCCCTCCGACGTGACCGTCCGATACAACTCTCCGGGTGTGACGAGTGGGCCCGGTACCCCGGAGCCCGGCAAGGGCGGCTCGTCGCACAAGCCCGCCAAGGACGCCGGGGAGAAGTCCCCGGGCAGCCCGACGGACGAGGCCGGCGGCGACGCCGCCAACACCGATGCCGACCCGGACAGCACGTCGTCCGGGAAGCCCGGCGCCTCGGGCGACAAGAACACCGAGCCCGCCGGGGAAGGTGACACCACGGCGGCCTCTCCCACGACGAAGGCCACCGCCGGCAAGATGATCGCCGGCTACCCGTCCTCCCGGTGCATCGAGATCTCGTCGCACAGCGGCACCGACGGCTCCCCGCTGCGGCTGTGGGACTGCGGCAGCTCCTCGTGGCAGAAGTGGGTATTCAAGTCCGACGGCAGCGTGCGGTCGATGGGCCTGTGCATGGACGCCGCCAACGCCGGCACCGCGAACGGCACGCGGGTCCAACTGGCCTTCTGCAACGGCGGATCGGCGCAGCAGTTCAACCTCAACAACTCCCACGACCTGGTCAGCATCCGGGCCGGCAAGTGCGTCGACGCCGTCGACAAGGGCACCGGCAACGGCACCCGGCTGCAACTGTGGGACTGCGAGGGAAGCTCCAACCAGAAGTGGTACCTGAAATAACCTCACCTACGGCCCGCGCCACGGGGGACACTCCGCCGCGACGAGGGCCCGTGGCCTGGCGCCGGCCACTGTGGAGGCGCTTGTGCTGAATCGCAGCCGCCCAGGTTCTGACGCCGGGCAACGAACGGGGCCCGTCCGATGTGCGGACGGGCCCCGTGATCGAGCGCCGGGCAGGCCTTGCACCTGCATTTCCCCGCAGGAAGCGGGGCGTCTTTCCTTGGACCACCAACGCACCACCAGCCGCCCCGAGTTGCGGCGACCAGCTCAAGATCTAGTCGAACGCATCCGGCCGGTGCTCTGCCCACAGGACGACCGCCGAGCCGGCCCGGGGCCCGCACACGAAGCGCAGACCTCAGCCGGGGCCACCCGCTCGCGGAGTACGCGGGGGCATGCCGGCCGGCCAAGGGCCTCCCCCGGCAGCGGCTGTCTACGCTCTCGGTATGCAGCGCACCGATGTCACGCGGGATGACGGCACGTGGGTGGGCCTGTCACTGGACGTACAGGACCGACACCGGCCGGGACTGTGCGTGTTCAGCGCCGGGCAGCGACTGCTGGTCTCCCGGCTGTCGCGGCCTGTGCTGCTCGCCGTTGTGGACGAGCACCTCGAAGGCGTGGATTTCTGGCGCACCGACGAGTACTGCTCTTTCGTTCCGCCGCTGCGCGCCGATGTGGTGCGCGCCCTGGCGGGCAGCCCGGAACGGTGGGCTCACCGCTTCGCGCAGTACCTCGACGGCCCGGACAGTCCGCTGCACGGGGGCCGATGGCTGCTCTCGCACGAGAGTCCGTTCCGGCGTTGGCGCCACGCCGACGTTTCGCATGGCGAGTACTGGAGCTCGATGCTCGTCGACGGCCATCCGGACGGCTACCTCGACTGGTTCCTCCATTCTCATTCATGGGAGGTCCTTCCGCTGCGGCCGATGCCCGATGCCGACGACAGCCGGGTCAAGGCGTACCGCAAGCAGGCCCGTGAAGGGACGCTTCCACCGGTCCTGTTGTGGTGGGTCAGTGGCCTGGACTGCCATCTGATCCTGGACGGGCACGCTCGGCTCGCCGCGGCGATCGCCGAGTCCGTCGACCCTCCGCTGCTGCAGTTGCACCGCACGGTGGCACGCGATGACCGGGACGCCCGCGTGGATGAGGCCGTGGGCTTCTACGAGGACGAACTGGCACGCTTCGACCGACTGCGCGCCGTCCACGGCCCCACGGTCCCGGACGGCGCTGCCACCGCCGGCCCACAGCTCGTCCGCCGCCTCCACGACCTCGAAACCGCCGAACAGCCGACCTGGGCCTGGCCCCTGCCCGGCGGAGAGGCACAGTGGCGTCGCACCGCACGCGAGGTGACCGCAGGCCAGGGCTGGCCCCGTATCTGAGCCGTGCTGCAGCTTGACGCTCTGGTCCCTGGAGGCCACCGATCGGCGGAGCGAAAGGTCAGGGCGTGAGGTTCTGGACCGTGTTGTAGAGCAGTTGGTCGTTGTCCTCGAAGTGCGGGGCGATCACCCAGACGCCCTCGCCCTCCACGAAGTTCGGGTACTTGGTGGAGTTCACCCCGACCTGTGTGCCGGTGCCGGTGGCCGGGTCGAAGTCCTGGAACCAGGGGCCGCCGCTGGAGCCGCCCGTCATATTGCAGGTCATCTCGTAGTCGGTCTTGAGGATGAAGTCCTTCCAGGTGTTGCCGTTGCACTCGACGAGCGAGCGCCCGTCGTGTCGGTAGCGCGGAATCTCACGGGTGGTGCCCGGTGTCTGACCCGGGGCCGGAACAGGGGTGCTGACGGTGTCCCAGCTCCCCGCGTTGGGGTAGCCGAAGGCGAACATGGTCTGGTTATAGGGCTGGTTGAAGGCCACGTGCTGGGAGCCCACGACATCGGTCAGGCGCACGCCGGGTCTGGTCGGGTCGGCGACGGTGAGCGCCGAGACGTCGTAGTTGAAGTTGGACAGGTTGACGGTGTTGGGGTTCAGCGTGGTGAAGTCGTTCCACTGCGCGGTGGTGTGGGCGGTGGTCGCGGGCCAGAGCCCGTAGGGGGCCTGGGCCAGGCCGACCTTGGTGCCGTCGTAGCCGGGAATGAACATCCAGGCGTCGTCGGTGGCGCTCACCGAGCCCTTCTGGATGGTGCCGGTGAGCGAGCCGAGCGCGACCACGGCCAGCGGATTGGACACGCAGTGGCCCGCAGACAGGATGGTGCTGCCGTTGGCGCTGTCCACCGCGTTCGCCGAGCACTCGGTGGGGTAGGCCACGGTGCGGACCGTGGTGGTGGTCCCGTCCGCGACGGCGGTCACCGTCGTGCTGTCCTTGAAGATGTGCTGCGCGGTGGTGTCGGCCGGTACATAGGCTCCGGCGGAGTCGACATGGAGCCACTGCGTCGAGTCCACCGCGCCGATCGCGTCCTCCGGCCGGCTGGGCCGGGTCGTGGACGGCCAGGCCAGCGTCTGGCGGTAGTACAGGCGCCCGACTGTCTGGTGCACAGCTCCGGCGCGGCTCCAGATGCGGCCCTCGTCCAGATTGCTGTAGTTGGGGCCGTCGACGCCGTAGTCCGTGTTGTTGGCGTTCCACAGGGCCATGTCCTCGCTGGTCCAGTACTCGATCACGGCGTTCTGCCGGTCGGTGGAAGAGGCCCAGGCCGCCTGGTTGACTGCGACCGGCGGTCGCACCGTGGCCGTGTCGGTGCCAACCGCGTGCACTCCCCCGGCACCGGTCCCCAGCGCTCCGAGCGCGAGTGCGGCCGCCCAGACCGTTCTGACGATTTTCTGCGTTCTTCGCATGGAGAACTCCCCGAATCTGCCGAACGATGGCTGACCGGCACCCCGATCGCCGGCCCCCTCTGCGAGGCTGGACGACTTCCCGCGTACGCCATCGCATTCGATGGAAAGCTAGCCGGAAGGGCCGTTCCTCTCGCCCACCCAGGGGTTGAACTGCACCTGCAACCAGGGTGGTTGGCGGTGTACAACCTGGGGTGCAGCTGTGGTGGAAAGCCGGGCGGAGCGATCGCCCGGGGCCTACGCTCGGACGATGTTCGCGCAGCGCACGTGGGGCGGGGCAGTTCGCAGGGTCTTCCCGCAGGTGGCAGACATCGTCTATTCGGTGGTGTCGGTCTGGATCTCGAGCACGATGCTGCGCAACTGGCCGAACTCGCAGGGCTACTGGCGGCAGGCCGACGTATGGGCCTATGTGCTGATCGCCCTGGTCTACCTTCCGTTGGCCGTGCGCCGACGGGCTCCTCTGGCCGTGCTCGTCGGCACGGCGGCCTGCACGTTGTGCTATTTCACCCTGGGCTACTACCACGTGGTCGTTGTCTGCGGACTGGGCCTGGCGCTCTACACCGTCGCGGCGCTGTGCCCGCGCAGGGTCGTGGCGAAGTGCGCCGTGGGCTCGCTGCTCGTGCTGCTGTGGGGCACGCGGCTCGCCGAGCCCGGGATCGGCCCGCTCAGTGTGGTCTTCGTGACCGTGATGGTCGCCGTCCTGTGGGTGACCGGCGACCGGTTCCGCCGGCTCACCGAGCGCGGCGAGCGGCTCGCGGTGCTCGGCGAGCAACTGCGTCTGGAGCAGGAGGAGAACGCCCAGCGGGCCGTCATGGCCGAGCGCATGAGCATCGCCCGTGAACTGCACGACGTGGTCGCCCACCACGTGTCCGCGATCTCCGTGCAGACCGGCCTGGCGGGATACGTCTTCACGTCCGACCCGAGGACCGCCCGCGAGGCGCTGGACACCATCGCGGGCAGCGCCCACGAGGCCATGGCGGAAATGCGCCGCATGCTGGTTGTGCTCAGGCAAGGGGCCGAGCGCGCCCAGGAGGGAACGGGCGACCACGACGTGACCCCCGGTCTCGGGCGGCTGGACCAGCTGGCCCGGCGCGTCGAAGCCGCGGGCATCCCCGTCGACGTCCGGATCACAGGCGCCCCGTTCGCCCTGCCGCCGGGCGTCGACCTGTGCGTCTACCGAGTGATCCAGGAGGCTCTCACCAACGTCATGAAGCACGCGCCCGCGGCGAACGCCAACGTCGCGGTGCACTACGCCGAGGCCGCGGTCCGCGTCCGCGTAACCGACGACGGACAGGCGCCGGTTCTGGCCGGCATCACCGGGGGGCCCGCCGGCCATGGTTTGATCGGCATGCGTGAGCGGGCCGGTATCTACGGCGGGACGGTGACCGCCGGACCCGGCCCGCAGGGCGGGTTCGAAGTCGGACTGATCGTTCCCGTACCCCGGGACAGGTGAGGAAGCGTCTCGGCTCCGGGCCGGGCAGCCGCGAGGAAGGCGACACCACACATGCCCACAGTGCTCATCGTGGACGACCAGTTCCTCATCCGCTCGGGACTGAACGCACTGTTGCGGGCCGCACCGGGAATCGAGGTCGTCGGCGAGGCCCAGAACGGCGAGGAGGCGATCGAGATGGCCGCGCGGACGAGACCCGACGTGATCCTGATGGACATTCGGATGCCGGGCACCAGCGGGATCATCGCCACTGAACGGATCCTCGCCCAGGCGTCGGCCCCACTCCCCAAGATCCTCGTGCTGACGACCTTCGACCTCGACGAGTACGTCTACGGCGCGCTGAAGGTCGGCGCCTGCGGGTTCTTGCTCAAAGACACCCCGCCGGACCGGCTGCTCGCCGCCATCGACACCGTGCACGCCGGAGACATGCTGTTCAGTGCCCCGGTGATCAAATCGCTCATCGAGGCGTGCACTCCGCGCCCGGCCGCGCCCGAGCCGCACTCCGGGCTGGAGACGCTGCCCCCCAGAGAACTGGAGGTTCTCGGGCTGGTCGGATCGGGCATGTCCAACTCCGACATCGCCCAGCGACTCGTGCTCAGCACAGCGACCATCAAGACACACGTTCACCGCTGCATGAGCAAGCTCATGCTGAACAGCCGCGCCCAGGCGGTCGTCTTCGCCTACGAGACCGGACTCACCTCCCGCAGCTCCGCAGCCTGGGGTACGGAGAGCGCCTGATCGAGCGTTCGGCCGGGATCTCCGCCGCCTCCGCCGCCTGCCCTGTACTCAACCGGCCGCGCACCCCGAGGACGCACACGATCAGGCCGATTCCACACCCTCGGCGGCGCAGCCGCCGGATGGCTCCCGAATGTTCACCGGCAGAGTCACGCCATTGCGCCCAAGTCGGCTGTCCGGGCCGGTATTTGACGCGGCACGTACGGCGGGTTACCCGGCACGAGGCCTGCAGCGGGCGGCGATGGCCGCCCTCCTGCACCGCGGCGGACCTTGCCCCACCGTGGACCGGCGTGTGGATGGACTCGCCGTTCGGCGCCTTGCTCGCCGCCCGCGCGATCCGCCACGCGGTGACGACCGGTGGTCTGCGTCGGCTTGTCGTCGGTGCACTGCGACCGACGTCCCGTCCCCACGCCGAGGCGTCGGCTGCACCAGACCCGCGCCCTGACCGCCGTACCGGCGGATGGCGCGGTGCCGCCGCACCGGGGTGGCTTCCCGGCGCGGCGGTGTCAGTGGCGGGACGGACAACCTGGGCGGAGAGGGATCAGAAGGTCAGGCTCCAGCTGTCGAGGTAACCGGGGTCGAATGTGAAGATGCCGGGAGTGTTGTCCGTGACGCGGAGCTTCCAGGTGCCGTTGGCGGGGAGCGCCGAGGCGTCGACGGTGAACGTCTGGTGCAGTTCCGTGCCCTGGTCCCAGACGAAGTCCTTCACCAGCAGCACGGTGCCGTCCTCGGCGACCAGGTTGATGACCTGACCGCCGATGAAGAAGTGCACCAGGTCGACCGTCACCTTCAGCTCACTGGGCGCGTTTCCCTCTCGCCCTGTGACGGTGATCGGGGACTCGATGGTCTGCCAGTTGGGGATGTCGTACCGGTCGGGGTTGATGAAGAAGCCACCGCCGGAGCCGAAGACGGGCCAGACGAAGGTCAGGGTCAGTGTCTCCGCCGCGGAGTTCGTGATGACGACGGTCGTCTCGAAGTCGCCGGCCGCGGTCGCCGTGCCGGAGATCAGTCCGGTGCCGGGGGCGATCGACAAACCGGTGGGCAGGCCCGTGGCGGAGTAGGTCAGCCCGCCGGGGCGAGTGGTGGTCGCCTCGATCTGCCGGACGACCGACTGGCCGACGGCCACGGCCCGGGTGGAGGGGGCCTCGGCGGCGATGTGGTTCACGTAGCGCGCCCCGACGTTGACCGCGGCCCATGCGTTGCCGACGGCCTCGTACGTGTCGCTGGAGGCACCGAACAGGTCGGCTGCGGCCTGCAGGGTGGCCGTGCGGGCTCCCGCGTAGTCGGTGGTGCTGGTCATGTAGCGGGTCAGTGCCCGGTACCAGACGGTGGTGGCGTTTTCCAGACCGATGCCGGAGACCGGCAGACCGTCGTAGGTCGGACTGTCGTAGTCGATGCCGTTGATGGTCTTCTCCCCACTGCCCTCTGCGAGCAGGTAGAAGAAGTGGTTGCCCACGCCGGAACTGAAGTGCGGGTCGAGCTTCCTCGTCTGTGCCGTCCAGTAGTCCTGGGAAGTACCGGCAGCGTTGGTCTCCTTGGAGGGCTGGTCCATGTAGCGCAGTGGCCCTCCGGTGCCACGGAGGTCGATGAGTTCACCGATCTGGTAGTCGGGTACGTCGCCCGTGCTGTTCGCGAAGAACTCGACGGCGGTGCCCATGATGTCGCTGGTGGCCTCGTTGAGCCCGCCGGATTCACCGGAGTACACCAGGCCGGCGGTGGCGGAGGTGACGCCATGGGTCATCTCGTGGCCGGCTATGTCGAGTTCGGTCACCGGCCTGTCGTTGGTGCGTCCGTCGCCGTAGGTCATGCAGAAGCAGGAGTCGAGCCAGAAGGCGTTGGCGTATCCGACGCCGTAGTGCACGCGGGAGTAGGCGCCGCGTCCGTCGTCGGCGATTCCGTTGCGGCCGAAGCGGTCGTGGTAGAAGTCCCAGGTCTTCGCGACGCCGTAGGCGGCGTCCACTGCCGCCGTCTGCCGGTCGGACGGTGTTCCGTCGCCCCAGACGTCGTCGTCATCGGTGACCAGCGTGCCCTTGTCAAAGGTCCCACCCGCGTCGAACGTCTGGTGACTGCCGCGCTGAGGGTCGGTCAGCTCGAAGCGGTCGTTGTTGCGTACGCTGCCGATCTGCACGCGGCCGTTGTACCGGCTGACCCCCTCGCCGTTCTGGACCTCCTCGTGACTCATCAGCCGGGCGCCGGTCGTGGCATCGGTCAGGACCTGCAGACGGCTCGGCGTCCCGTCCTCCCGAATCCCGTTGACAACGTTTTCCCAGGCCAGTTTCGAGTCACCGTCGCCCAACCAGACGACCAGCCGCGACTGCCCCTGCAGGGCGGTCTCGCGGGTTTCCTCCTGCTTCGCTGCGGCCAGAGCGGACTTCTCCGACTTGGCCGCGGAGAAGGCTGCCGCGGTCGTCGGGACGGCGATCGCCTCCTGCGACGCCTTGTTGACCGTACGGGAGCCACCGCGGTCATGCACCACCAAGTCGCCGCCGCGGACGGGTAATCCGGCGAAGGTGCGCTCGTAGCGGGTATGCACGGTGCCGTCGGCGTCCTTGATGACGTCCTTGGGTATCAGCGCCTCCTGCCGGCCCAGTTGGAGTGCGCGGGCAGTGGCGCTGCCCGCGTCGGCCGCCGTCTCGAGCATCATCTTGCGCTCCGCCGGGGCCAGTTGGACGGCTCTGGCACCCGGTCTGGGTTCTGCTGCGATCTGCCGAGGCGCTCGACCCGTGTCGTCCGCCGCCGGGGCCGCGCTCCAGGCGGGAAGCGCCGATCCGAGCAGCGCGGCCATCGTGCCGACCGCGATCCCCGTCATGCGTCGGCGAACGAAGGCGCTGGGACGGGAAGGAGGGGAACCATGGAACGAAGTCGCCCCGTCGGCAGGGAAGTTGTTCGTCACTGCTGCAGCTCCTTGCACCCGGCTGCGTGATGGGCAGCCGGTGAGAACGAGAACGGAGAACCGGAAGATGCTCCGCTGAGGAGATGTGCGTTGTGGCGCCCGGGCGTTGAGAAGATCGTTTCAGTTGGCGGGGGCATATGTCACCAGTGCGGAGATCGTTGTCCGGAATCCGGAAAACCAGAGCTGTCCCGATGGCTTCCCGCGCGGTGGATCACGTGCGCCTTTACGTGCCGGCAACACACCCTCGCCAGCCCCTTTGGCTGTTTCCCGCCCATCGATCGACGGACAGCACCTCAGCCCGGCAGCCCCCGCCGCTGGGTCCCGGGCGATCCCGAGCACCCGCATCCGTAGACGGAGGAGAACTGCGCGTTCAGGCTCCAAGGGCCGACGGCACCTGAGACGATCCGGTGAAGATCCGCCGGATCCCGCGTGCCGGCTCCCACTCACGCCGACATCACCCTGCTCCCGCGCAGCACCAAGGCGTCACCCAGCGGGGATCCGGCGACGAGGCCGAGCAGGTGACCGAGCACCGCCGGATGCGCGACACGCCACTGGCGTCCGTTGTGCTTGGACTGCGCCCGTCATGGTGGCTGGGTGGCGGACGGGATGTCCTCGGCGATACAGGGCGCTGCCGTCGCGGCTACCCCGCCAGCGCCGCCAGCCACGAATGTCCGGGGTGGACGCGCTCCAGCCACTCGCCGAGGACATCCCGCCGTGCCCGGCCCAGCAGCGGCAGCACCCCGTCGAAGTCCGCCTGGTCCTTGGGCCGCGGCGCCTTCGCTTTGAACAGGAGTACCAACTCCGGCACCAGGTAAGGGATCCCCTCCGGCGTCCGCTCGACAATCGCGTCGTACGGCAGCCGCAGTCCCGCATCCCGCCGGCAGATCCACGTCCCGCCCTCGTGCGGCTCGCGGAAGACGTCGAACAGGAACTGACCGCTCACCGGATCCCGCAGCCAGGTCTGGTGCGTGGCCGCCAGCGCCTCAGCTCCTGCCTGCGCCCATACACGCCCCGAACCCACCGCGTCACACACGTACTCGGGAAAGCGGTCCCGGATCTCCGGGAATCCCGCTGCGGGCACCGCGATCTCCAGATCGCCGTGCGGTCGCGACTGGCTCCCGCGGAACAGATCCAGCGCCCACCCGGCCGCGACGCACCAGGGCGCGCCGATCCCGCACAACCGCTCCGCGACCTGTTCCGGCCGCCATGCGTCCGCCCACCGGGCATCCAGTTCGTCCGCAGCAAGCACAACGCCACCGGGCGGCAGGGATTCCGTCACCGGCACAACCTACTGCCTCCACCCCTGTCAGGAATTCTTCTGCTGAGGCGGTCCAAGAGGCCCGGTCGGGCGAGCAGGAAGCCGCACTGCGGCGGGCGCACCGAGTGGAGGTCAACACCGGTACGGCGCCGGGACCAAGCGAGCATGGGCGGGGACTCGGACGGGGACGGGGCCGTTGGTGAGGCGTGCCAGCGCCTCCCGGCCGGCCGGTGGGGTCAGTCGGCCGAGGATATGAGGCTCCTGACGGCGTCCACGGGGGACTCCCGAGGGCCGGGCGGCCCTCGCCGAACTCGGCGAGGTGGTCCACCAGACGTACACGGGGGTGCTCCTGCGCCCCGGTGACCTCGCCGTCGTCGACAACCGGGTCGCCCTGCACGGCCGTTCGGCGTTCGTACCGCGCTACGACGGCCGTGACCGACGGCTTCAGCGGACGTTCGCCTTCAGCGACCTCCGCCGCTCCCGCGACCACCGCCCCGGCGACGAACGGTGCTGGTCAAGTGACGGCGTCCTCCGACGCGTTACGAGAATCGACGAAAGGTTCGTGCTGACATGACCGAGACCGAACGGACCCCCCTCGCGGTGTTCGAACGTCACGAGTCGAACGTACGCAGTTACTGCCGCCACTTCCCGGTGGTCTTCGAACGAGCCGCGGGACACCACCTGTGGGACACCTCCGGGCGCCGCTACGTCGATCTGCTGTGCGGGGCCGGATCGCTCAACTACGGCCACAATCCGCCCGCGATCGTCGAGCGGGTGACGGCGTACCTCGCGTCCGGCGGGCCGGTGCAGTCGCTGGACCTGCACACCACGGCCAAGGCGGAGTTCCTGGAGCGCTTCACGGGCCTAGTCCTGGAGCCCCGCGGGCTGGGCGACTTCGTGGTGCAGTTCCCCGGCCCGGCCGGAACTCTCGCGGTCGAGGCCGCCTTGAAGCTGGCCCGCAAGGTCACCGGACGCACCGAGGTCATGGCCTTCACCGGCGGCTTCCACGGCGCGTCGCTGGGAGCCCTGGCCGCCACGACCTCACCGCTGCTGCGCGGGGCGGCGGGGGTGCCCCTGACCGACGTGACGATCCTCCCCTACGGCGACGCCGCCAGCCCGGACGGGACCGACCCGGTCACCGCGCTGGAACGCGCCTTCGCCCCGCGTGCCGAGGCCGCCCCGCCCGCCGCGGTCCTGCTGGAGACGGTCCAGGGCGAGGGCGGACTGCACACGGCACCCCGCGCCTGGCTCGCCCGCCTGCGTGAACTCGCCGACGCGGCGGGCGCGCCGGTCATCGTGGACGACATCCAGGCGGGTTGCGGACGCACCGGGAGCTTCTTCAGTTTCGAGGACACCCCGGAACTCCGCCCCGACCTCGTGTGCCTGTCGAAGTCGCTCAGCGGAATGGGGCTGCCGATGGCGGCCCTGCTGATCCGCCGCGAACTCGACCAGTGGGCGCCCGGCGAGCACAACGGCACCTTCCGCGGCCACAACCTGGCCTTCGTGGCGGGTTCCGCGGCCCTGGACCACTGGAGGGACCCGCACTTCACCGAGCACGCCGAGGAACTCGCCGCCGCGATCCCCACCAGCCTCGCGAGCGTCACCGACGTGCTCCCCACGGGGGTCGCCGAAGTCGCCGGAAAGGGAGCGATGAGCGGCCTGAGGTTCGCCGACGCCAAGGTCGCCGACGGGGTCCAGCGGGCCCTGTTCCGCGCCGGGATCGTGGCCGAGACCTCCGGACAGGGACACGTGCTGAAGCTGTTGCCTCCGCTCACGATGTCCCTCACCGAATGGAAGGAGGTGGCGGACGTCCTCGGCGACGCCGTCCTCCGCGCGGCGCCCCGAGTCCCCCCGTCCGCCTCACAGCTCTCGGCAGTGGTCTGAGCCTTCGATCAGTCGACGTCAAACACGGTAAGGAGCGCTCTGGTTGGCCCGAGTGGTCGACCAGAGCGCCCGAAGAGAATACCGGCCACCGGCACGGTCACCGGATGCGGGGCATCACCCCGGCATCCAGTCAGCCGGTGGCGAGGAACTCGGTCAAAGATCGACGAGGCGGGAGTCCGAGTCGCCCGACAGCTTGCCGTCGAGGGTGCGGCAGCATCAGGCCGATCGCCTTGGCGGCGCCGGTCGTGGCCGGCCGATGTCCACGCCGGCGGTTCGAGCGCGACCGGCGGTCTCGGGGAACGGCACGTCACAGCGGTCGTCGTCCGTGGCGACCTCGGACAGATAGACCTCGGGGAGGGCGTCGGGGCGGAAGGAGTTCTCGATCGGCCTGAGGTCCTTCCAGAACTCTCCGGCGGGCTTGTCCGGCATGCGAAGCCTCTTTCGTCGCGGGTCTCCCGGAGTGAACCCCGACCGGACCACGGGCGCCTTCCACCTGGCGGACCTGACCGTTTACAGAATCCGGACATACACCCGTGACGGGCACGACCAGGCCCGCATCCGCCCGTAACGGCAACAGCGGTCGGGCAGGCCGGCATCGAGGCCGCCGACTGATCCTGGCCTCCCGGCGCGGCGATGGAGTCGGCGACTGCCGGGCCGGCCCCGCACGCCATACCGGCATCTGCGCCTTCGCCGCCAGCACCTGTAGGCACTTCCCCGCAGTCGGCACGGTCAGCCCGACCTGGGCGTAGTCCTGTCCGGCCTCGTCTCGGCCACGGTGCGCAGTTCGGCACGGCCGACCAACAGCAGTTCACGCTCAACATCAATAAGCAAGCGCACCGGTTGTGCCCCGCACAAGCGTTGCGCACCGGTCCTCCAGCAGCCGGGCGGTGTCCGACAGCAGGCGGTCGGCCACCGCGTCGACGGTGCGGGCCTGCCAGGGTTCGAGGCTGGTGCCCTTGACCCACTGGTTGAAGGCTCCCATCGCCGGTCCGCAGTACACCAGGTAGTCCACCTTCCGGTCGGAGGCGCCTGTGCGGGCCAGTTCGAATCCCTGGTTGAGGTAGGACCGGAAGGCGAGGGCGAGCCTGCCCTTGCCAGGCGCCTCCCGCTCCCCCACGGCCGCTCCTGCCCTGGCCGCGGTCTCGCGCCATGCGTCTTCGAAGGAGCGTCGCAGGAAGGTGTTCTCGATCTGGCTCCGCGTCGCCGCGTCGATGTCCTCGAACGTGTCGAACATGCGCCACAACTGGTAGAGCCGGTCGGCGCGGACCGGGAAGAAGACACCGCGCCGGACCACCCTGGTCCGGACGCCGAGTTCGAACCGCTCCTCCCACGGCGCCGGCTCGGTGTCGTGTATGTCGAGCCGCTGCAGCATGTTCTTGACATCGGCACTGGTCGCCGCCTCCACGGTGCACTGGTTCACCGACCCGGTGACCAGGAAGTCCGCGCCGAGCACCAGGGCGGCCACCGCCGCCTCGGGCGTCCCCATGCCGCCCGCGGCGCCCACATGGACCCGCGGCCAGGGGCCGCCCAGCGTGTCACGCAAGCGCAGCACAGCCGGCAGCAGCATCGCCAGATCGGCGGTGTCCGCGTGCCAGCCGCCTCCGGCCTCGACGCACAGGTCGTCCGCCATCGGCAGGTCGGCGGCGCGCGCGGCCTCGTGCGGCGTCAGTTCGCCGTTTTCGAGGAGTGCGCGCACGACGTCGTCCGGGGCGGTACGCAGGAACATCTCGGCCGTGTCCGTACGGGACACCTTGGCGATGACGCGCCCGCCCTTGAGGCGGTACTTCACCAGAGCCGGTGTGATCCGCAGGAAACCCGAGGCCTCCACGGTGTGGACGCCCAGGCTCAACAGCAGGTCGACCAGTGCCCGTTCCTCCTCCGGGTGGGCGTGCCGGTGCAGCAGGTTCACCGCGAACGGCCCACTGGCACCGAGCACGTTCTGGATCGCCCGGACCCTGCTCTCGACCTCTGTGAGCGGCAGGCCCCCGGCGCCGAGAACGCCCATCCCGCCGGCTTTGCCGAGCGCGATGACCAGGGTCTCGGAGGAGATGCCGCCGTACATCCCGCCGGCCAGGTAGGCGAGGCTCAGCCCATAGCGGCTGCGAAATCCCGGAGCGCCCAGATCCCGTGGGGCGAGGGCCCGGCGCGCCATCGGTGCCTGCGTCAGCGGGCGCGGCTGATCCCGTTCCGGCTCCGGCGCCGTTTCCCGCTCCGGTATCCGCTGCGGTTCCGGCTCGGCCATGGGCAGCGGGTCCGTGAACTCGCGGATCTTCTCGACCATCTTGGTCAGGGTCCGGCCGGGGCCCAGCTCCTCGAAGTCCAGGTCGCCCCGGGTCAGGAGGTAGCGGACGGTGTCCACCCAGCGCACGGGTCCGGCGATCTGGCCGGCCAGCGTCTCCCGCACGCGTTCCAGCCGGTACGGGAGGGCATCCAGGTTCGCGATCACCGGGATCAGCGGCGGCCGGAACTCGGTGGCCTCCAGCAGATTCCGAAAGTCCTCGGCCGCGTTCCTCATGTAGCGGGAGTGGAAGGGGGCGCTGACGTTGAGGACCGCGACCCGTGCTCCCCGGTCCTCGAACACCGCGCGCGCCCGGTCGATGTCCGCCAGGGGACCGGCCAGCACGACCTGCTCCGGGGTGTTGTGGTTGGCGACGTCGACCGAGGCCAGCTGCGCCTGCGACAACACCGACTCCACCGTGTCCAGGTCCAGGCCGAGTACGGCGGTCATGCCCCCTCCGGAGGCCTGCCCCATCAGCTCACCCCGGCGCCGGACCAGCCGGAGTCCGGTGTCGAAGTCGAAGACGCCCGCGGCGAACAGCGCCGTGTACTCGCCCAGGCTGTGCCCGACGAGGAAGTCCGGCGGCCGCAGATCCTGGCGGCTGCGCCGCAGGTAGGTGAGTGCCTCGACCACGAACAGGGCGGGCTGGGTGAACTCGGTGCGGCGCAGGCGCCCTTCGGGGTTGTTCAGGCACAGGTCACGGATGGAGTAGCCGAGGATCTCGTCCGCCTCCGACACCTGTTCGGGGAATTCGTCGAAGAGGTCCGCTCCCATGCCCTTGACCTGGGAGCCCTGACCGGGGAAGCCGAATACCTTCATGCTGGCGCCTTTCGCGGTGGTCGGCGTGAGCGCAGGGTCGGCCCGGACGGCCGCCGTGGCGAAGGGCGTGGTCCGGCCGCCACCGCCCATGCCTTCCCGTACCTGGGTGAACAGCCGGGTGTCCCGGGAGAACTGGTTGAGCAGCGGCATGGACCGCGACCGGGAGCCCGGCACGGTGGCCAGGAGAGCACGGGTGAAGCTGTGCAGGGTGCCGGACGGCCCGGCGTCGAGGTAGATGTGGGGGCCTTCGGCCTCCAGCGCCCTGACGGTCGCGCCGAACTCCATCGGCTGCCGCACGACCCGCCACAGGTGCTCCACAGTGACCGGATCCACCCGGCCGGCCGTGACACTGGAGACCAGCGGGATCCGTGGAACTCGCAGGTCGGCGTCGCTCCACAGCGCCTCGAAGTCCGGCCGGGATGCGTCCATCAGCCGGGAGTGAAAGCCGTGGGAGACGGGGATCCGCTGGAACGGTACCTGCTGGTCGGCCAGGAGGGCCTCGGCCCGGGCCAGGGCCTCCATCGGACCGGCGACCACGAAATGGTCGTCGTAGTAGCGCGCCGCCAGGTCCAGGTCCCGGTGCAGAATCGGTTCGCCGCGGTACAGGCCGGGAGGGGCAAGGACGGCGAGCATGCCGCCGGGGACGTGCTCGGCCACCGAGCGTGCCATTCCGACGAGGCGGCGCAGACAGTCACCCGCGTCCACGACACCGGCCAGCACCGACGCCGTGAACTCCCCCAGACTCACGCCCAGCAGGAGATCGGGGGTGACGCCGTGGGAGATGAGTGTCTCGGCCAGCGCCAGCTCGACCATCACGATCGCCGGGTTGGTGAAGACGGTGTCGGTGAACGGCTGCGGGACAGGCCGCTCGGGGTCGTACATGCGGGCGATGACGGAAGATCCGGTTTCCGGCTCCACGAGGGCGTCCAGCCGGTGCAGCGTCTGACGGAACACCGGTTCGGAGTCGTAGAGTTCGCGGCCCATCTGGTGGTACTGCGAGCCCTGCCCGGAGAACATGAAGACGGTTCTGGGCGTGTTCAACGTCCGTCCTCCCCGGGGTCGTCTGCCGTCTCGCTGTTCTCTCGCAGACCGGCGAGGGTGGTGTCGGGGTGCCGCGCGATCCGTGCGAGGAGGCGTTCGTAGTCGCGGGCCATGCGCTCGGCGGTGGCCGGGGTGAACAGGTCGGTGCTGTACTCCAGGTAGCCGACAATGCCGTCGTCGGTCTCCCGGATCACCAGGCTCAGGTCGAAGCGGGCTGTGCCGGCGCCGTTGGGCAGCTGGCTCACCGCGAGCTCGTCCGGGCCGTCGCCCGGCGCCGCCTCCCGGACGGGGAGCAGGTTGAACGTCGTCTGGAACAGCGGGGAGTGGGCCGGGTCGGGCCGGGGCGCCAGGGTCCGTACGAGGTCCAGCAGGGGCACGTCCTTGTGGGCGTGGGCCTCGCTCGTGACGTTTTTGGCCTGCGCCAGCAGTTCGGCGAAGGTCCGCTGCGGAGCCGCGTCGAGGCGTATCGGCAGCGTGTTCACGAAGTAGCCGACGACGTCCTCGAGTTCGGCGCGGGGGCGGTTGGCGATCGGGGAGCCGATGACCAGGTCGTGAGTGTCGGTGTGCGCGCCGAGCAGCACGGCGAAGGCGGACAGCAGGACCATGTAGGAGGTGGCGCGGCGGTCCTGGCCGAGCCGCCGGAGTGCGGTGGTCACCTCGAGGGAGACGCTGACGTCCACCGAAGAACCCTGGTACGTCTTCACCGGGCACCGTTCGTAGTCGGTGCGCAGCGGCAGACAGGCCGGCAGGCCGTCGAGCTGTTGCTGCCAGTAGCCGCGCTGGCGGTCGAGTTCGGCCGACGGGACCGCCGTGCGCTGCCAGCGGGCGAAGTCGGCGTAGCTCATCGGCGGCGGCGTCAGCTCCGGTTCGCCGCCCGTGGCGAACGCCCGGTACAGGGCCATCTGTTCGGACAGGACGATGTTCACCGACCAGCCGTCGAAGACGCCCCACGGGCGGGTGAGGACGACGATGTGCTGGTCGTCCGCCCGCGTGAGCAGGTGGGCGCGCAGGGTGAAGTGGTTCTCGGGGGCGAAGGGGCGCAGCCGTTCGGCGCGCAGCCACGCGGCGAGACCCGTGTCGTCCTGCGTGGCCGGTGCGAGGGTCACGGCGAAGTCGGCGCTGTCGTTGACCCGTTGGATGACGGTGCCGTCGGAGCGGCGGTGATAGCTGGTGCGCAGGATGGGATGACGCTCCACCAGGGCGCACAGGCCACGGGCGAAGGCGTCGGTGTCGAGCGGCCCGTCCAGCAGGAAGGCCAGCTGGACATTGTCATGCGTGACGGCCAGGTGCTCCGGCCGGTCGAGGAACCACAGATCGCGCTGCTGGAGGGAGAGCGGCGCCTCCTCGCCTTCGGACGCGGCGGCCGGGCCCGCGGGCCCGGCCGGGCTCTCCTGTGCGGTGGCCAGGTCGTCCACCGCCGCGGCGAGGTCGGCCAGGCCGGACGCCGTGAAGATGGCCTGGAGCGGCAGGTCCGCGTTCAGTTCCTTCTTCACTCGCAGCGAGAGCCGGGTGGCGAGCAGGGAGTGGCCGCCGAGGTCGAAGAAGCTGTCGTTCAGGCCGACGCGGGTCACCCCGAGCACCTCCTCCACGATGTGGCACAGCGCGCGCTGGGTGGGGGTGTGCGGTGCGACGTACTCGGCACGTGCCAGGTCCGCCTCGCTGGGCGCGGGCAGGGCGCCCCGGTCCACCTTGCCGTTGCGGTTGACGGGCAGCTCGTCGAGGACGACGTACACGGTCGGCACCATGTAGTCGGGCAGCCGTGCGGTCAGGTGTTCCTTCAGCGGACTGGCCGGCGAGGCGCCCGGGCCGGCCGTCTCGCGCCATCGCCGGGTCGGGCTGACGTAGGCGACGAGCATGCGCTCAGCGCCGGAGCCGTACGGCAGGACCACGGCGCGGTGGACGGCGGGGTGAGCGTGCAGGACGTTCTCGATCTCGCCGGGCTCGATCCGGAAGCCGCGGATCTTGACCTGGTCGTCGACGCGGCCGAGGTGTTCCATCTGGCCGTCGGGACGCCATCGGACCTGGTCGCCGGTGCGGTACATGCGGGTGCCGGGCTCGAAGGGGTTGGCCACGAACCGCTCCGCGGTCAGCCCCGGCCGGCCGAGGAAGCCACGGGCCAGCTGGGCTCCGGCGATGTAGAGCTCGCCGGCCACGCCGACCGGCAGCGGGCGCAGTGCCGGGTCGAGGACGTAGGCCTGGGTGTTGTGGACGGGAGCGCCGACGGGAACGCCGGTGGCGCCGGGCTCGGTAACGTACGGCGTGTACATGCCGAGGGCGCCGCCGACCTCGGTGGGACCGCACACGTTGTAGAGCAGCGTGTCGGGCAGCAGGCGCGTCATGCGTTCGGCCAGTTCCACGGGCAGCGGTTCACCGGCGGCCTCCAGGCGGACCAGGCCGGTGCACTGGGCGACGGCCGGTTCGGAGAGGAACTCGGCGAGCATGGACGGCACGAAGTCGATGTCGGTGACACCGTGTTCGCGGATCACGGAGGCCAGGTACTCGGGGTCCTTGTGGCCGCCGGGGTCGGCAATGACGATCGTGGCGCCGACCTGGAGTGGCCAGAACAACTCCTTGACGGAAACGTCGAAGCCGATCGACGTCTTGAGCAGGATCCGGTCGCCCTCCTTGCCGCGGTAGACGTCCTGGTCCCAGGCGAGCCAGTTCAGGCCGGCGCGGTGGGTGATGACGACGCCCTTGGGCCGGCCTGTGGTGCCGGAGGTGTACAGCACGTATGCCGGATTGTCCGGCAGTACCTCGACACCGGGATCGGTGGCGGGCAGACCGGAGACGTCGGGAAGTTCCGTCAGGACGAGCAGCGGCCTGCCGTCGGAGACCATCTGCTCGCGGCGCTCGTCGGGCAGGTCGGGGTCCAAGGGCAGGTAGGCGGCACCGGACTTGAGGATGCCGTAGATCGCGACGAGCAGGTCGAAGGAGCGCTTCATGCTGACGCCGACCAGCTGTTCGGGCCCGGCGCCGTGGTCGGCGAGCCAGTGCGCGAGCCGGGCGGCGCGGGCGTCGAGTTCCGCGTACGACATGGTCTCGTCGCCGTGCACCAGCGCGGTCAGGTCGGGGGTCCGGGCGGCCTGGGCGGCGAAGGCGGCGGTGAGGGTGGGCGCCGGCATCTCGGTGGCTGTGTCGTTCCACTCTGTCAGCAGGCGCCGTCGCTCAGGTTCCGGCAGGACCTCGATGTCCAGGGCCTGCGTGCCCCTGCCGTCGTCGGCGGCGAGGGCGTCGCTCAGGGCGGCGAGGGCGGTGAGGAGGTAGTCGGCGACGGCGTCCGCGGACAGGGTGTCGTCCACCTGGAGGTCCAGTGACAGTTCGCTGCCGAAGTCGTCGACGGACACGGACACCGGATAGTTGATGCCGTCCACGGCTGCGAGGAACCGCACTCCGGAGTCGTCGATGCGGACTCCGGCCGCCTCGTCGTGGCCGGGTTCGAAGTGGCGGAAGTTCCCGACGGCGCTGAACAGCGGCGCGTTGCCGTCCATGCCGCTGCACCGCTGGGCGAGGCCGATGGGGGTGTGCTCGCGGACCACCAGGCCCCGCAGCCCGGTGTCGACCTCGTCGATCAGCTCGCGGACCGTACGGTCGGCCAGCCGGACCCGCAGCGGAAGGGTGTTGATGAAGTTGCCGAGCATCCGCTCGACGCCGGGCACATCCTGCAGCCGCCCGGACATCACGGAGCCGAAGACGACGTCGTCGCGGTTGCTGCACGCGGCCACCACCCGTGCCCAGGCGGCGTGGAACAGACAGGCGGGGCTCAGCCGCAGCCGCTTGGCGTGGGCACGCAGCTGCCGGGTGAGTTCCCCGGGCAGGGGGCGGCGCAGCCGGACCACCCGGCGTGCGTCACCGTGCACGTCGGCCAGGCCGAAGGGGAGGGTCGGCTCGGTGATGTCGCCGAGGACGGCGTGGAAGTACTCCTCCGCGTCTCCCGAGGCCTGCGCGTGCAGGGTGTGGGCGACGAAGTCCCGGTACGGCGCCGGGGCCGGCAGCAGGTCGGCTCGTTCGGCCAGGTGCAGGGCCAGCTCCCCCACGGTCAGCCGCAGGGAGGTGGCGTCCTCGATGAGGTGGTGGGCGGTGAGGACGAGGTAGCGGCGCTCGGAGTGCGGATCCTCGGCGACGGTCAGCCGCAGGAGCGGGGCCCGGTCGAGGGTCATGCGGGCGGGCCGGGCCAGCAGCGCCCGCGCCTGCTGCTCGGCGTCGCCGTCGGCGGCGAGGCGGACGCGCTCCACGGGCAGGCGGGCGGCGCGGTGCACGACCTGCACGGGGTCGGGCAGGTCGGTGGTCAGGACGGCGGTGCGCATCGCGTCGTGGCGGTCGACGATGCGCTGCAGCGCCGCGGTGAACCGGGCGCACGCCTCCTCGTCGTCGGCCACGTACAGGGTGGAGACGAGGTAGGGGTCGTGGTCGGGGTCCATCAGGTGATGGAAGAGGATGCCGTCCTGGGTGGACAGCAGCGGATAGACGTCCTGGATGTTGGGCGCGCCGCCGGGCACGGCAGCCGTGATGGTGTCGATCTGCTCCTGCGTGAGGTCGATCAGTGGCAGCATCCGCGAGGTGATACGGGTGCACCCCTCGGGGATCAGGTTGGGCGGGACGCGGTACCCGTCGGTGCTGTCGGCGCCTTCTATCCGGGCGGCGAGGGCGGCGAGGCCGGGGGCGGCGAAGACGTCCTGGACGGTGACCGGCAGGCCGTGGTCCTTCAGCCGGGCCACCAGCACGGTGATCATCAGGGAGTGTCCGCCGAGGGCGAAGAAGTTGTCCTCGGCGCTGACACGGTCCGCGTCGAAACCCAGCAGTTCGGCCCACACCTCGGCCAGCAGCCGTTCGGTGCCCGTGCCCGGAGCGACGTAGGCACGCCGGCTGAACGCGCCGATGCCGGGGGCGGGCAGGGCCTTGCGGTCCAGCTTGCCGTGGGCGGTCACGGGCAGGACGTCCAGGGCGACGAAGGCGCTGGGCACCATGTACTCGGGCAGGACGCCCTCCAGGTGCCGGATCAGCTCGGGCCGGTGGTCCTCGAGGGTGTGCTCCGGGGAGAGGACCGTGTAGGCGACGAGCAGTTGACCGCCCGGCGGGTCCTCGCGGACGACGACGGCGCACGAGCGGACGGCGGGATGCTCGACGAGGCGCTGCTCGATCTCCCCCAGCTCGATGCGGAAGCCGCGCAGCTTGACCTGGTCGTCGGCGCGGCCGATGAACTCCAGGTCACCGTCGGGCAGCCACCGCACCAGGTCGCCGGTGCGGTACATACTGGTGCCCGGCCCGGCGAACGGGTTCGGCACGAACCGCTCCCGGGTCAGTTCCGGCTGGTGCAGATAGCCGCGGGCGAGGCCGGCGCCGGCGATGTACAGCTCGCCGACGCAGCCGATGCCCTGCGGCCGGTGGGCGCCGTCGAGGACGTACAGCTGGATGTTCTGGATGGGCCGGCCGATGGGCACGGTACGCGGGGCGGGTCCGGCGGGGCAGGTCCAGTGGCTGACGTCGACGGCGGCCTCGGTGGGCCCGTAGAGGTTGTGCAGGGGCGCGGGATGACGCTCGTAGTGGCGGGCGCACAGGTCCGGGGGCAGGGCCTCGCCGCTGCAGAAGACCTGACGGACGCTGGTGCAGTCCGCCCAGCCGGGCTCCTCCACCATGCTGCGCAGCATGGACGGCACGAAGTGCAGGGTGGTCACGCCCCACTCGCGGATCGCCGAGACCAGGTAGGCCGGGTCGCGGTGGCCGTCGGGCCGGGCGACGGCGAGGCGGGCGCCGAACAGCAGGGGCCAGAAGAACTCCCACACCGACACGTCGAAGCTGTAGGGGGTCTTCTGCAGGACGACGTCGTCCTCGGTGAGCCGGTACTCGTTCTGCATCCACTCGATGCGGTTGACGGCCGCCCGGTGTTCGATCATGACGCCCTTGGGGCGTCCGGTGGAGCCGGAGGTGTGGATGACGTAGGCGAGGTGGTCGGCGCGCAGCCCGAGTTCACCGGCCGGCAGGTTCTCCTCACGGCCGCCGGTGACGTCCTGCCCGGCGCTGTCGCGCAGCGTGCCGTCGGGATGCAGGCAGAGCACGTGGGCGGCGTCGCCGAGGGGGGCGGCGTCCAGCTGTGGCTGGGTGAGGACCACCTGCACGCCGGAGCCGGTGACGAGGTCGGCGCGGCGGGCGGCCGGGTGGGTCGGCTCGATGGGCAGGTAGGCGCCGCCGGCCTTCAGGATGCCCAGGATGCCGGCGACCATCTCGGCGGAGCGCAGCGCGTGCAGGCCGACGGTGGTGTCCGGTGCGACGCCGTGGCGGCGCAGGCCGTGGGCGATCCGGTTGGCCCAGGCGTTGAGCTGGGCGTACGTCCAGGAGCGGCCGGCGTCGACGAGGGCGGTGCGCTGCGGGTGCCGGGAGACCTCTTCCTCGAAGAGCTGGTGCAGACAGCGGTCGGCGGAGTAGGGCCGCTCCGTGTCGTTCCACACCTCGACCACCTGGCGCCGCTCCTCGGCGTCCACCATGGCCAGCGCGGACACGGGCAGGGACGGATCCGTCGCGACGGCCCGCAGCAGCCGTGTGTAGTGGTCGATGAAGCGGCCCACCGTGGCCCGGTCGTAGAGGTCGGTGTTGTACTCCACGGTGCCGGCCAGTCCGTCCGGGGTCTCCCGCAGGTCGACCGTGAGGTCGAACTTGGTGAAGCTGAGCTCGACGGGGACCGGGGAGACATCGAGGTCGCCGAGGGTGGCCGTGCGCTCCGTCTGCGCCTCCTGCAGCACGAACAGGGTCTGGAAGACGGGTGAGTGGCTGAGGCTGCGCTCGCTGTCCAGAGCGTCCACCACGGCGTCGAAGGGAACATCCTGGTGGTCGTAGGCCTCCAGGGCGGTTCTCTTCACCCGGGTCAGCAGCTCCGGGAAGGCGGGGTCGCCGGACAGGTCGGGGCGCATCACGAGTGTGTTGGCGAAGAAGCCCACCAGATCCTCGGCCTCGCGCCGGCCCCGGCCGGCGACGACCGTGCCCACGGCTATGTCGGTCTCGTGGGTGTAGCGGTTCAGGACGACCGTGTAGGCCGCCAGCAGGAGCATGTACAGGGTGACGTCGTGGAACTTGGCGACCTCGCGCAGTTCACCGAGCAGATCGGCCGGGCAGTGGAAGGTCTCGCCTGCTCCCGCGTAGGTCTTCACACGCGGTCGTTCCCGGTCGGTGGGCAGGGTCAGCCGGGGGTCGACCCCGGCCAGCTGCCGCTTCCAGTAGTCGAGCTGCCGCTCCTGGACCTCGTCGGCGAGCCGCTGCCGCTGCCAGTGCGCGTAGTCGGCGTACTGGACGGGCAGCGGCTGGAGCGGCATGGGCAGTCCCGCGCAGAACGCCTCGTAGCAGGAGACCAGGTCGCGGAAGAAGACGCCGACCGACCAGCCGTCGAAGACACTGTGGTGGGCCGTGACGAGCAGATGGTGCTCCTGCTCGGCCTGCCGCAGCAGCCGCATCCGGACGAGCGGGCCGCGCGCCAGGTCGAAGGGTGCGGCGGCCTCGGCACGGCAGATCCCCGGCAGCAGCGCCGGGTCGGCGAGGTCCTCCTGCGTGACGGCGAAGTCGCCGATGTCGCCGACGATCTGGTGCGGTACGCCCTCGTGGTCGGCGAAGCGGGTGCGCAGCACCTCGTGCCGCTGGACGACGGACTGCAGGGCACGCAACAGCGCGGGCCGGTCCAGGCGGCCGCGCAACCGCATCGCCATGGGAATGTTGTAGGCGGCGCCGGTGCCGTCGAGCTGGTCCAGGAACCACAGGCGCTGCTGGGTGAACGACAACGGCAACGGCGAGCCCTCGTCACGGGGCAGGCGTGGAACGGTCCGGAGCTCGGCGAAGTCGATGCCCTTTTTGCGCAACAGCGCGATCAGCGCACGCTGCCGCTGCGGCGGCAGTGAGCGGATCCTCCGCAGGAGATCCTGATTGATGTCCTGGCTGTCGGTGCTCATCTCGTCCCCTCTGTCTCGGCTGCCGATGTCCGGGAGCCGGTCTTTCTTCCACTCGGTCTTTTCGTGGGTTTCACCTCGACGGGTGCGCGTCCGGGCCGGACACCATGGCCGTGCGGAGACTGCGCGGTCGCATGTCGGTCCAGTTCTTCTCGATGTATTCGAGACATTCCGCACGGCTCGCACTGTCCAGCACGACGTCCCAACCCGGCGCCACATCAAGATGTCCGGGCCACAGGGAGTGCTGCTCCTCGTCGTTGCGGAGCACTTTGTAGGCGCCGTCGACCTCTGCGAAGGGATTGGACATACCGCACCTCATTCAGGAACAAGAGTTTCCGTCAGAATCGCTGACACCGGCGGGGCGAGAAACCGAATGCCGAATGGAATTCGGGTGGAATGACAGAGCTCAGTGGAATTTCGAATTCTCGCCCGCCAGGCTGTTCAGCTCTTCGTCGGTCAGGCCCTCGATGAAACCGATACTTTCGAGGATTGTTTCCACTTCGCCCGTGCCGGTGCCCCCGGCCTCCGGGGCGCGGCGGTCCAGCACGGCGGCCAGCTCACCGAGCCGCGGCGCGTCGAAAACGGCCTGAACGGTCAGCTCCACACCGGTGTACTGCCGCAGCAGGTTGATCAGACGGGTCGCCAGCAGTGAGTTGCCGCCGAGTGAGAGGAAGCTGCTCGTCTCGTCCAGCTTGCCCGCGTCGACCCCCAGCAGTTCGGCCCAGACGGCCACCATCGTCCGCTCGGAGTCGGTGAGTCGAGGGGCCGGCCGCCGGCCGACGGCGGGCGTGGCCCGGCCCGAGGACGCTCCGGGTTCGGCCGCGACCGTGCTCCGCGCCCTGCGGCCGATCCAGTAGTTCCCCCGGTCGAAGGCTGTCGCCGGCAGCCGGACCAGCCGTCGGTGCCCGTTGTGGAGCCCGCCCCACGGAACTCGGGCGCCCCGGACCCACAGCTCGGCGAGGCGTTCCAGGTCACGGTCGTCGACGAGGGTGGCCAGGAACTCCTCCCCGCGGGCGCCGGAGAGCACCGCGTCCATTACGCCGGCGTCGGTCTCGGCGTTGCCGAGATGGACCGGCACGACCACGCCGGAGCCGTGGTCCGTCCCGCAACCGCTGTCTGGGCCGTGCACCTGCAGGTAGTGGGTGAGAGCCTGCGCGAGCTCCTCCCGGGAGCCCGCCACCACGGCGAGCCGCTCGGGCAGCGCGTCACGCCCTACTTGCGTGGTGTACGCCAGGTCCGCGAGCCCCGCCCGGTCGTCACGCTCCAGGAAGTCGCGCAGCTGCCGCGCGGCCGTGAGCAGCCGCTCGGAGTCCCCGGCGGACAGCACCACCAGCGAGGAGCCGGTGTCCTCGGCGTTCCGCACGACGGGGTCCGTCACCGGGGGCGCCTCGATGACCAGGCTGACGTGGCTTCCGCCGGCGGCCACCGAGTTGATGAGCGCTCGGCGCGGCGTCGGCAGGCCGTCCGCGCCGACCGTGGCCCGGGGTTCCCAGGCCGTCAGCCGTTCGCAGAGCCGGAGTGCTGTGCCGTCGAGGTCCAGGTTGGGGTTGGGGGAACCGGCGTCGACCAGAGGTGCGAGCTCCTCGTGGCGCAGTTGCAGGACGACCTTGGTGAGCTGGGCGATACCGGAGGCCGGCTCGGGGTGCCCGAGGTTCGACTTCACGGTGCCGACCGCCACCGGCTCGGCCACCGAGCCGAACACCTCACGCAGAGCCCTGACCTCGACCTCGTCGGAGAGCGTCGTGCCGTTGGCCGCGGCCTCAACGTATCCGATGGAACCCGGTTCGACGCCCGCCTGCTCCATCGCCCGCCGCATGACGCGCACCTGGGCCCGGTGACTAGGTGTCATGAACCCGTTGGCCCGGCCGCCGTGCAGTGAGGCGGTGCCCTTGATGACGGCGTGGACCGTGTCGCCGTCGCGGACCGCTGCACTCAGCGGCTTGAGCAGGACGGCGCCGACGGCTTCGGCGGGCAGGTAACCGTCCCCGTCGCGGAAGCTGCGGCTTCCCGGGTGGCTGCCGAGCAACCGCATCTCGGACAGCGCCAGGTACTTTTCGGGGTGGACGGTCAGGTTCACCCCGCCGGCGATGGCCAGTTCGCTCTCCCCGCGCAGCAGATCGGCGCAGGCAAGGTGGACGGCCGTGGCGGATGACGCGCACATGTTGTCCAGGGCCAGGCTGGGGCCTTCCAGCCCGAAGAAGTGGGAGACGCGGTTGGCGATCAGGTTGTAGGAGGCCGCCGAGGTCAGCGCCGCCAGGACCGGGTCCGACTCGTCCGCCCGGTACATCTGGTAGGCCGCCCCCACGTACACGCCCACGCGGCGTCCGTAGCGCCGCTCGATGACGTCCTGGGTTACACCGCTCTCCTCCAGCAGATGCCACACCGTCTCCAGGAACAGCCTCTGCTGCGGGTCCATCGCCTCGGCTTCGCGGGGCGAGATACCGAAGTGCAGCGGGTCGAACCGGTCGATCCCGGCGAGGAACGCGCCCCACATGCCGCGGCTCGCGCCGTCCTCGGCCGGTTCCGCGCCGTACAGGCGTTCCCAGCGGTCGGCCGGGATCTCGGTGACGCAGTCCTTGCCGGACCGGAGGTTGCTCCACAGCGTGTCGAGGTCGTCGGCCTGCGGATAGCGCCCGCTGACGCCGATGATCGCGATCTCCTCGCTGCGTCCGGGCGGGGTCGTCCCCGGGTCCCGGTCGCGGCTCTGCGCACGCCGGCTCGCGGCGGCCCCGCCGCCGGAGTCCGGGCGGGGCCGCTCGGACACCGGTGCCTCGACCGGGCCGGGCCGGGCCGGGCCGTCGTCGTCGTGCACGCCGGAGGGCGGCGCCTGCTGAGGCGCGGTGGGCTCACCGAGGAGGGCGCGCAGTGCCGGCGCGTGTTCGGTCACGAAGTACCGTGCGAGTTCGCGCACCGTCTGCACCTCGAACAGCAGCGTCCGGGACAGCGGGCCGAAGGCGTCCTCCAACTCGGCGGTGACGCCGACTGCGATGACGGAGTCCATGCCGTAGCGCTCCAGCGGCGTGTCCGGTCCCAGGCGCTCGGGGCCGAGGTTGAGTGCCGCCGCCAGCCGGTGCCGCAGGTGGCCCACCGCCCGGTCCTCCAGGCCGCGGTCCGCCGCGACCGGGGACTGCGCAGTGCCGGGTACCGAAGCCGCGTCCGCACCGGGTTCGCCGATGGGCCGGGGTGCGGCCGGCGTGTCGGCGAGGCCGGTGAGCCAGGGCAGCAGCGCGTCACGCCGGCCCGCGAGGACGACGAGGCGACCGTCCGAAAGGTCGTTCTCCTCGGCCGCCTGGGCGCAGTGCAGTGCCCGCACGCCGCGGACGGTGTCCAGCGGCACGACCCCGGTGCCGCGCAGGCGTTCCCTGAGGGCTCCGTCGGTTCCCATGCCTCCCTCGTCCCACAGCGGCCAGTCGACGGACACCATGGCGCCGCTGCGAAGACCGGCGTCGACGAGACGGTTGCGGTAGGCGGCGTAGGCGTCCATGAACGCGTTGGCGGCGGCGTAGTCGGCCTGCCCGGGGTTACCGAAGGCTCCGCTGGTCGAGGAGAAGCACAGGAACGTCTCCAGCGGCTGGTCCCGGCTCAGCTCGTCCAGGTGGACGAGCCCGGCGACCTTGGGCGCGAGAACTCGCTCCAGCTCCTGGACCGTCTTGCGGACGATGAGCTTGTCGTCGGTGACTCCGGCGCTGTGCAGGATGCCCGTCAACGGCCCGTGCGTGCGCCTGACATGGTCCAGCAGGCGGGTGACGGCGGCCCTGTCGGCCACGTCCGCGCGCTGGTGATCCACCGTCAGGCCGAGCACGCGCAGGGCTTCGAGCGCCGCTGCCTGCGCCGGGTTCAGCGTCGACCGCCCGGTGAGGACGACGGTGGCCTGTCCGGCGGAGGCGGCGATCTCCCTCGCCATGATCAGGCCGAGGCCGCCGACTCCGCCGGTGATGAGATAGACCCCGCCCTGCTTCCAGGGCTGGTCAGCGGGCATGGCGGAGGGCATCTCCGCCAGCCGCGCGACATACCGCAGACCGTCGCGGTGCCGTACTTCCGGTTCCGGGACACCGGTGGCTTCGGCCGCGATACGGGCGGCGATCGTGGCCGGTGAGGCTCCGTCGAGGCATTCCAGGTAACGCGTGTGCAGAAGCGGATTCTCCAGGCCTGCCGTCCTCAGCAGACCGGCGAGGCCTCCGAAGCAGGCGAGGCGCTCCCGCTCGACGTCCGTGGCCGGGTCGCCGGTCAGCACGGTCTGGAGCAGCGCCGGCCGCCGCACGCCGGCTGCGAGGAGGTCGCGCACCAGGGTGAACACCTGCCGCGTCACCTCGGTGTACTGGTGGTCCAGCGGGCCGTCCGGAAGCTCCACGAACCGGCATACGGCATTGGCGGGCAGCCCGGTCCGAAGGGCCTCGCGCTCCCCGGGTGCCAGCCGGCCGACCACCACCACGTGGTGCTCGGCGAACCGCTCCGCCGGGGCCGCGTCGCCGGGCCGGGCGTCCTGGGCCGTCCATACGGGGCGCAGCAGCAGTACCTCGTCCGGTTCAGCCGCACCCTCGGCCGGCCGGAGCGGCTGCGGCTGCGGCTGCGGCACATGTGCGGCAGGCGGGACGAGCGACTCGTGTGACGCGACGCCCGGGCCGAGGTCCGGCCAGCAGCGCTCACGGGCGAAGGGGTACCCGGGCAGGCTGACCTGGCGCGCGGGCGGGCCGGCCCGGTGCAGCGTCTCCCAGTCCACTTCGGCTCCCACGGCCCACAGGCCCAGCAGCCTGTCGTGCGTGCCTCGCGCGGACCATTCCACCAGGGCGGACGCCAGTTCGTCGTCGGTCCGGCGGCCGGCCGTCGCCTCCCGGTCGGGCTGGACGGCGCCTCGGGCCCAGGCTCCGGGCCGGCGCGGGTCGGCGGCGAACGACTCCAGTCGTGCCCTGGTGTCCGCCACCGAGGTCGCGGCGAAGGCCAGTCGTTCCTCCAGCGCCGTCCGCCCTGTCTGCAGCGTCCACGCGACGTCGGGAAGTTCGGTGTCACTCAGCTCAGCCAGCCGGGCGTGGAGTCTGCGGGCCTGGTCCACGAGTTGCTCCTCGCTCCTCGCGGAGAGGAGGAGCAGCGCAGGCCGGCCGTCGGCCGGGGCCCGTACGGGGCTGGGGAGCGCGGGCTCGTACTCGGAGATGACGATGTGCGCGTTCGAGCCGCCCGCGCCGAAGCTGGAGACACCGGCGATCCTGGGCACCGTGCGGCGCTCTCCGTCCACCTCCAGCATCGGGCGCCGCCACGGCTCCAGTTGCCGCTGCACCCGCAGCGGGATCCGGTCGAAGTCGATGTGCGGATTGAGGGTCTCGCAGTGCAGGGTCGGTACGAGCTCCCCGTGCCGCATCTGCAGCAGCACCTTGGTGATGCCTGCCATTCCGGCGGCGCTCTCACTGTGTCCGATGTTCGACTTCACCGAGCCGATCGCGCAGTTCTCCGGCAGGCTTCCCGCGCTGCTCAGCCCCTTGATCAGCCCGGCCACCTCGATCGGGTCGCCCAGGGAAGTTCCCGTGCCGTGCGCCTCGATGTAGCTCAGGGCGCGCGGGTCGACGCGGGCGGCCCGCAGCGCGTCGGCGATGACCTCGCCCTGTGCCGCCGGGCTGGGCACCGAGTAGCCGGGGCTGCGCCCTCCGTGGTTCACCGCCGTTCCCTTGATCACACCGTAGATGTGATCCCCGTCGGCGACGGCCCGCTCAAGGGGCTTCAGCAGGACGGCCCCCACCCCCTCGCCGGGAACGTAACCGTCGCCGCCCGCACCGAAACTGCGGCAGCGCCCGTCGCTGGAGAGGAAGTTGCGCAGTCCCAGCAGCAGGTACTTGTTGGGGTGGGAGGTGAGGTTCACGCCGCCCGCGATCGCCGCGTGGCACTGACCGCTCTTGATGGCCTCGCAGGCGAGATGAATGGCCGTCAGCGAGCCCGAGCACATGGTGTCGACGGTCATGCTCGGCCCGGTGAAGTTGTAGAAGTACGACACACGGTTGGCGATCGTGGACGCGCTGCCCGACAGGGCGACCAGCCGGCCGCGCTCCTGGGCCTGCGCGCCGTGGAGCTGGAACTCCTGGTACATCGCGCCGACGAACACACCGACCCGGCCCGGCCGGGCCAGCCGCTCGCCCGTGTATCCGGCGTCTTCGAGCACATGGTGGGCTGTCTGGAGGAAGAGGCGCTCCTGGGGATCGAGGTGCTCGGCCTCCAGCATCGATATCTGGAAGAAGAGCGGGTCGAACAGGTCGATGCCGTCGAGGAAGCCACCCCACCTGCCCGGCGTACGGCCGGTGTCGGATCCGTCGGTGTAGCGGCGGTGGTCCCAGCGTTCCGTCGGCACCTCTCGGACGCAGTCACGGCCCGAGCGCAGGTTGTCCCAGAACTCGTCCAGATCGGCGGCCTCGGGGTAACGCCCGGAGAGACCGACGATCGCTATGTCGCCGTCGGCCCGGCCGGGCACATGGGGCGCGGACCGCTCCACCGTGGTTTCCTGCGCGGTCGGCGGCAGGTCAGGCAGGGTGCGTGTGCTCAGCCCGGTCAGGTTCACACACACCTCACCACGCTCGTCGAACACCGTGATGTCCAGCTTCGCCGACGCGGCGACGGGGCTGCTTCCCCGCTGTGGCCGGATCCAGGCGTACGCCCTGGCGGGGGTCGCGTCGGGCGCGTCCACGTGCTGGAGGGCGAACGGCAGGGCGGGACCGCCCGGCCGGCCGGGCGATGCCGCGTCCGTCAGCCGCAGACCGATGGTGGCCTGCAGCGCGCCGTCGATGATGCTCGGGTGCAGCCGGAACCCGTCCAGTGGCTCCGCCGCCACCGGAAGGCGCAGTTCGGCGAGCACCTGGGGCTGTCCCGCCTCGTCCGTGCCCACGCCCAGCCGCACCAGGGAGCGCTGCGCGGGGCCGTAGTCCAGCCCCGCGTCGGCGTACAGGCCGTAGATGTGCTCCACGGAGAACGCCCCTCCCCCGCAGGCCTCGCGCAGCTCCTCCAGGCTCGGCAGGCCGAGGTCACCGGTTTCCCGCAGGCTCGCCCGGCCCTGGCTGCACAGGGTGTGTCCGCCGCCGCCGTCCACGCTGTGGATGTCGTACTCCCAGCCGCCCGTGGTGGCGGTGCGCACACTCACCCGAAGCACGAGTCCGTCCGGGCCGCAGACCGCGGGCCGCAGCCACATGACGTCGTCCAGTCGTACCTGGCCCGTCGACCGCCCGCCCAGGGCGCGCTCGACCGCCGCACGCGCCATCTCCAGCTGCGCGGCTCCCGGCAGGACGCGGCTACCGCGCACCTGGTGGTCCCGCAGATAGGGCTCGCTGCCGTCGAACCGTGTCTCGTAGGCGTGGCCGTCGTCGTGCCGTACCGCGCGCTGCAGCATCGGATGGGGGCGCGTGGGCACCGGACCGGCCGGCTCAGGCTCCTGGGGCGGGACCTGGCCGGCTTCGACGGGTTCGCGACGGGCGGAGGCGAGATACGCGGCCATGGCTCGGACGGTCCGGTGTTCGCCGAAGGCGGCGGACATGAGCGTGAGGCCGAAGCGGTCGTTCACCCGGTCGGCCAGTCGGGCGAGGCCGACCCAGTCGAGGCCGAGCTCTTCGAACGTGTCGTCCGGGTGCACATCCCCGGCGGGCACGCCGAGAAGCGCGGACACCTCGCCGGTGAGCGTGTCGCACACCGCGGACTCCGGGTCCGACGTCGAAGCGGGCGCGGCCGGGATCTGCCGCTCGGCGAGCAGCCCCTCCAGGAAGGCCGCCAGCTCGGTGACCGTCGGATACTCGAACATGATCGTCGGCGAGAGCGGGAGGGAGAGCCGGTCCTCAAGGTCGGCCTTCAGCGACAGCAGGTCCGCCGAGGCCAGTCCCAGTTCGTAGTAGCCGGTCCCGGTGCGGATTCGTCCGGGCGCTCGCCCCAGCCGTGCCCCGATCAGCTCGCACAGAACGGCGACGACATCCTGACTTCCGGCGGCGGAAGAGCCTCCCGTCCAGACCGCCACGGGCGCAGGGGCGACGACGGCTTCCTCCCGGGACTCGGACGCCGTGGTGTCCCGGACCCGCTTGGCCACGTACTGGGCGACCTCGGCGACCTTCAGTCCGTTCGGGTCGTAGAACTCCATGGTCAGCCGTACGAGTTCGTCGTCGCCGCGCACCGACTCGGCCGGGATCCTGATGAAGCAGCGCCTGCCCAGGGGGGCCGTCGCCCTGAACGACTCGAAGACCAGCGGCAGATAGAGGCCGAACCTCTGCGGAAGACGGGGGTCCGGGTTGTCCGCGCCGTCGTGCAGCAGGCCGAAGGCCACTCCGCCGCACAGGAGCCCTGCCTCGAACAGGGCCGGCTGGAAGAGGAACGCGTCCGCGCTGCCGTGGTGTTCGGGTGCGAGTTCCACCTCGGCGACCCAGTCCGAGGGACGCCGGTGGAACACGCCGTCGGTCTTCATCAGGCCCGAGTGGACCAGCTCGTGCTCCCTGCACCAGGTGTAGATGTCGGCGAGCGGGGTGGTCCGGACCGTTCCGTCGAGCGGCAACGGCAGCCGCTCCTCGAAGGCGGGCACGGCGCCGGGGTGCGCGGTCACGACCGCGTACGTCACGTCCGGGGCGTCCTGCCCGTGCCGGCCGCGGACTTCGATCCGCAGTCCGCCCGTCGGCGAGGGGCGCCCCTCCACGGTGGTCAGGACCTGCTCACCGGGCTGGACGGCGAGCGGCGCGAGGATGGTGAAGTCGCGCAGTTCGACGTCCTGGACGGCGTGGCCGTGCCGGCCGAGAACGTGCAGGACCAGGTCCAGGTGTCCGACGGCGGGCATGAGGCTGCGTCCGCGTATCACGTGCCCCTGGAGCAGCGGGTTGTCGTGGGTGAGAGTGAACGTGTCGACGAAAATCGGTGATTCGGTCATCGGTATCCATCCAGGAACAGCGTCGAACCGGCGGCACGGTGGGGGCGGGAAAGGATCAGCTGGGACATGGCGAAGCGGCGCCGGCGGAACGCAGTCGACCGGTGATGTGCGCGGCCGCGCCTTCCATGAGGGTGTCGGCGATCGCCTCGACCGTGCGGACCCGCCAGGGTTGCAGGGTGGTGCCGGCGACCACCTGGTTGAACGCGCCCATCGCGGGGCCGCAGTGGACCAGATAGTCGACCGTGGACCGCGTGTCGCCTGTCACAGCGAGCCGGTGGCCGCGCTTGGAATAGCCGCGGCACAGGGCCGCCAGCTCCGCCTTCGGCTCTGCGTCGGGCCCGGCGCCCGCGGGCGACTCGCCGCCCAGATAGCGGTCGAGCAGCTGGGTCCTGGTGGCGTCGTCGAGTGCGGCCGGAGAGGCGTGTGCGCGCCAGAGGTCGTACAGCTTGCCGGCTCGTGCCGGGAAGAGCAGGCCTCGCCGCAGATAGTGGGCCCGGGTGCCCAGGTCGAACATCTCGGCCCAGGGGGCGGTCGCCACGTCGTACTCGTGGGCCTCCTGCAGGATTTCCTTCACCGCGGAGCTGGTGGCGGCCTCCACCGAGCACTGGTTGACCGAACCGGTCAGCACGAACTCGGCGCCGAGCAGGAAGGCCGCGGCGGCCGCCTCCGGGGTGCCCATGCCGCCGGCGCATCCGACGTGCACCCGCTGCCCGGGCAGGGCGGTCACGTCCCGCAGCCGCAGCACGGCGGGCAACAGGGTCAGCAGATCGGCCGTGCCGGTGAGCCAGCCGCCGTCCGCCTCGACGCACAGGTCGTCCGCCATCGGCCGGCCTTCAGCGGCACGGGCCTGCGCCTGGGTGACCTCCCCGGCCGCGAGCAGCCGCTCGACCAGCCGCCGCGGTGCCGGCGCGAGGAACTCGGCGGCGATGTCGGTCCTGGTCACCTTGGCCAGGATCCGTCCGCCCCCGAGCCGGAACCGCACCAGCGCCGGGGTGATCAGGGGGAAGCCGGATGCCTCCACGACATCCACACCCCGCCGGAGGAACAGGTCGACCTGCGCGGACTCCTCGTCGGGTGCGCCGTGCCGGTGAAGCAGGTTCGCCCCGAGGGTGCCGCCCGGGCCCAGGTCATCGGCCAGGTCGCGCAGCTTACGGTCCACCTCGGGCAGGGTGAGGCCGGCGGTCCCCAGGAACGCCAGGAGGCCCGCCTTGGCCGCCGCGCGGAGCATCGCCGGGCCCGAGATCCCGCCGTACATCGATCCCATCAGGTAGGCGCGCCGCAACCCGTACCGCTCGCGGAAGCTCCGGGCGCCCAGTCCGTCGGCCTCGACCGCGATCCCGGGAGGAACCTCCGGGAGGGCGGTGCGGGGGGCCGGATCCGGGCGGGACGCGGGAGCCGGCAGCGGCTCGGCCCCCTGTCTGATCCGGGCGACCAGTTTGGTGAGCACCTCGCCGGGACCGAGTTCGACGAACTCGAAGTCGCCGTGCCCCATCAGGGTGCGCACAGTTTCGGTCCACCGCACCGGCGACACGATCTGTGCGGTCAGCGTCTCCTTGAGCGCTTCGGGGCGGTACGGGCGCGCGTCCACGTTGGCCAGCACCGGGACGGCTGGCGGGCGCAGGGTGAACTCGTCCAGGAAGCGGGCGAACTCCTCCGCGGCGCCGCGCATGTACCGGGAGTGGAACGGCGCGCTGACATTGAGGCGGGCGGTGCGGGCGCCCACGGCGTCGAAGGCGGCGCAGGCGGCATCGATCCGCTCCACCGGGCCGGAGAGCACGAACTGGTCCATGGCGTTGTGGTTGGCCAGGTCGAGGCCGTCGAGACCCGACTCGGCGAGCACCCGGTGGACGGTCGCCTCGTCGGTCCCGACCACCGCGGCCATCGTGCCGCCACCGGCGGCGGCCATCAGCTCACCGCGTCGCCGCACCAGCCTCAGTCCGGTCTCGAAGTCGTAGACGCCCGCGGCGAACAGCGCCGCGTACTCACCGAGGCTGTGGCCGACCAGGTAGTCCGCCGGCACCGGGTCCGCAACCACCCGGTCCAGATGGGCCAGGGCGCTCACCACGTAGAGCGCCGGCTGGGTGAACTCGGTGCGGCCGAGCCGGCGTTCGGGGTCCTCCACGCACAGTTCCCGGATCGAGTAGCCGAGGACCCGGTCGGCGACGATCGTGTGTTCGGGAAACCTCTCGAACAGCTCCGCACCCATCCCTCGCCGCTGCGAGCCCTGGCCCGGAAACCCGTAGACCTTCATGCGCTGTGCCTTCCTCGGTGTCCTGCGCGTTTGGGGAGGGCGGTTGGTCAAGGTGCGGACCTTCGCCAGCGCGGCGGGATCATGGCCGAACGGGCTGAGCAGGGACAGTGACCTGGACCGTGTCCCTGGCGGTGCGTTGCCGCGCACGAAGTTGTCGAGAGTGCCCGAGGGGCCGAGGTCGAGGTAGAGGAAATCGCCCCGGTCGCGCATGGCGGCCATCGTGCGCTCGAACGCGATGGGCTCACGAACCACTCGCCGGAAGTGATCGGCGCTGGGCCGCTCGACCAGGTGTCCGTCGACGCAGGACACCCAGGGGATGCGCGGCGGGGCGAACCTCGTCCGTTCGAGGGCGCTGCGGCACTCGGCGAGCACGGGGGCCATCAACGCGGAGTGGTAGCCGTACTCCACAGCCACCCGCTGGTGCGGCACATCGGCGGCGCGCAGCGCGGACTCGGCCCGGGCCACGGCCTCTTCCGTGCCCGAGACCACGAAGTGGCCCGGGTGGTTGCGGGCGGCAACCTCGCACTCGCGCAGTGCGGGCACCCGGTCCAGGACGTCCGGCCCGGCGAGCACGGCGAGCATGCCGCCGCGAGGGCCCTTTCGCAGGGCAGCGGCCTGTCCGACCAGCAGCCCCAGGCAGTCCCTCGCATCGAGGCTGCCGGACAGGGTGGCCGCCGCGTACTCACCGAGGCTGCAGCCGATCAGGTAGTCGGGCTCGACGCCCGCCGCCCGCAGAGTCTCGGCCAGCGCGAGTTCGATCATGACGATCGCCGGATGGGTGAACCGGGTGTCGGTGAACGGCTCGCTCCTGCGCTTCGCCGGGTCGAATACCCGTGCGAGCACGGATTCGCCCAGCTCCTCGGCGACCACCGCGTCGTAGCGGCGCAGCGCCGCGCCGAACACCTCGTCACCGGCGAAAAGCTCCTCGCCCATCCGGTAGTACTGCGAGCCCTGGCCCGGGAACATGAAGACGACGGGCAGGGGCTGCGTCGGAGTGTCAACGGCCATGGCTCCGGGCCTCCCTGGTCGCAGCGGCCCGGTAGCCGTTCCAGAAGGGCTGTGCGCCCGGCCCCGCCGCCGGCTCCGCCGCCCGGTGGTCGTGCCAGAAGAGCCCCGCTCCGGACCCGGTTGGCTCGGCCGCCCCCCGGATGACGACCCTGCGGTCCCACTCGGGTCTCGGGAGCGGGGCACGGTCGCCCTGGTGACCCGCGGGAGCGGGGGTGAGCACCAGGTGTGCGTTGGTGCCGCCGTCGGCGAAGCAGCTCACAGCGGCGGCCTCGGCCGAGCCCGGCCACGGCTCGGCCTCCCGCGGGAAGTACAGCGGCGAGGCATCGAGGTCGAAGTGCTCCAGCGGTTCCTGCCCGGAGCCGAACGGTACCTGCTGCCGGTGGTGCAGCATCAGGACGACCTTGATGAACGAGGCGATCCCCTCCGCGGCCAGCGGGTGGCCGATGTTCGGCTTGACCGAGCCGAGAGCCACCGGCTGCGCCGAGCCCGCCCGGTAGACCGCCTCCACCGCCTTGAGTTCCAGCAGGTCGGTGACGGCCGAGCCGGAGCCGTTGGCCTCGATCCATCCGACGTCCTGCGGGGACAGGCCGCTGCGCGTCAGCGCCTCGGTCATCACCTCCTTGTGCGCCTCCAGGTTGGGGGTGGCGGGGCCGGCTGTCCGGCCGTCGTTGTTGACGGCGATGCCCTTGAGGACCGCGAGCACCCGGTCTCCGTCCGCCCGCGCCCTGTCGAGGGGTTTGAGGACGACGACGCCGATCCCCTCGCCGAGCACCACTCCGGCCCCCCGGCGGTCGAAGACATGGAACTCCGTACCCGGGTTGAGCAGTCCCCGCTGTCCGAACACCTGGTAGGGCCGGTCGTCGGTGAGCAGGCCGACCCCGGCGACCACGGCCGACTCGATGTCGCCCGAGCGCAGCGCCTGGGCAGCTGCGTCCATCGCCACCAGGGCGGAGGAGCAGGCGGTGTCGACCACCAGGCTCGGTCCCCGGAAGTCGAAGAACTGGGAGACGTTGGCGGAGAGGTAGTTCTGGCCGGTGACCACCACCGGGTTCGCCGCCCGCTCCAGGCGCGCGGCGTCCGGGGTGTGCGTGGCCCGACCGCCGACGTACACCCCGATCCGGCGGCCCTTGAGCTCGGCGGGCTCGTATCCGGCGTGGTGGACGGCGTTGTCGACCTCCTCCAGGAGCAGCAGCGCCTGCGGATCCATGGCCGCGACATCCGCCCCGGACAGCAGGAAGGACTCCGGGTCGAAGCGCAACACGTCCGGCAGCAGGCCGGCGTGGTATCCGAGCGGCCGGCCGAAGCGCCGGTCGGGAACCGGGCGCAGCGCCGACCGGCCCTGGCGCAGCAGTTCCCAGTACTCCTCGGCGGACCCGGCCTCGGGGAAGCGGCAGGACAGACCGATCACGGCGATGTCCGCGGTGGCGCGGGCCGTTTGCGCGACGGCCGGTGCGGGGTGCAGGGCGGAGGTCACGACAGCCCGTGCGGCGGAGGCCGGGGTGTCCGCGGCGGCCGCACCACCGAAGGCCGCGAGCAGGTTCTCCTCGTGCTTCTCGGCGAGGTACTCGGCGAACCCGTCGGCGGTCGGGTGTTCCAGGAGCGCCGACGGGTCGAGCGACACGTCGAGCCGCTTCGCGGCGGTCTGGACGAGCTGGGCGATCAGGATCGAGTCGATGCCGTAGTCCTGGATCGGCACATCCCCCGCCAACGCGGCCCGGTCGAACCGCAGTTCCGCCGCGAGCCGGTCCAGCAGCCAGGACGCCGCCGACCCGGCCGCGCCTCGGACCGCCTCGGCAGCGGACCCGGAGGCCGTTTCGGAGCGGGTTCCGGGTCCGGCGGTCTCCTGCGCCGCCTCGGTGGTGGGCGGGCGGTGGTCCGTCAGCCGCCCTGGACTCCAGTCCGCGTCCGGACGTACCACCGCGGGCAGCACCACCCGGGCGCCACTCGCGATCGCCCGTTCCAGCAGGGCGAGTCCCTGCTCGTCGGAGAGCGCGGCCAGCCCGGAGGACCGGTAGGCGGCGCTGCGCACCTCGCCCGCACCGGTGTCCTTCCAGCTCGGCCACTGCACGCTGACCAGTGGCAGCCCGTAGGGGCGTGCCTCGGCGACCGCGTCCAGGTAGGCGTTGGCCAGTGCGTAGTCGCTCTGGCCGACGGCGAGCGCGGGAACGGCGGCGGCGACCGAGGAGTAGAGCAGGAACAGGCTGAGCGGTTCGTCGCGGAAGCACTCCACGAGCGCGTCGAGGCCGAAGACCTTCGGGCCGATCACCCGCGCCATGCCGGTCTGCGGCTTCCGTACGAAGGCGGGGTTGTCGAAGTCGGTGAATCCCGCGCTGTGGATCACCCCGCCGACCGGCCCCAGCCTCAGTTTCACCTCCGCCAGGGTCTTGGCCAGGGCATGCTGCTCCTCCAGCGGCACGGCGCAGACCTCCAGCTCGACCCCTTGGTCGGCCAGCTCGGCGAGGGGGCGCAGCCTGCGGCCGAGTGCGCTGCCCGCGGCGATGTGCGCGGCCCATTCCGTCCGCGGCGGCAGTTCCTCGCGGCCGGTGAGCACCAGCTTGCGGACGCCGTGCCGGGCGACGAAGTACCGGGCGGTGAGCAGTCCGATCCCGCGCGTGCCACCGGTCACCCACAGCACGTGGCCGTCCGGGAAGCGCAGGGCGTTCTCCGGACCGTCCGCCAGTTCGCGCAGCTCCGAGCGGAGCCGGACGTCGTCCCGGTAGGCGACGTCGGCCAGCTCCCCGGCCGTGCCGAGTTCGTCGGCCACCCACCGGCACAACTGTTCGTCCGAGGTGTGCCGCTCCACGTGGACATGGCGGGAGCGCACATGGCGGTACTCGCTCTGGAGCATCCGGTAGAGGCCGGCTCGGGCCGCGCCGCCGAGGCCGGGCGTGCCGGTTTCGGTGTCCCGGGAGACCAGCAGGGCGCACAGCCCGCCACGGCCGTGGTCGACGAGGTGCTGCAACCAGCCCAGCCAGGGGGCCAGCCGCGCGTGCTCAGGATCGGCATCCGTACCGGTACCGGTACCGGCGCAGCCGGCCAGGTCGACCACGGCGTCGAAGCGGTCCCAGCGGGTGGCCGGGTCGGCGAGGTCGGCGGCGAGCCGGTCGTGAGTAAGCACCTCGGCCCGGGGCAGGGCGGCGGCGACCCGGGCGGCCAGGCCCTCCGTGCCCGGTGCGGCCAGCACCGCGGTCCGGACCGGCGGTGCGGTGCGGGGCCCCGGGTCGGCGTGGACCCAGTGCCGGGTCAGCAGCAGACCCTCCGTGGCCCCGTCGGCGCCCAGGGCGGCCAGTTCGGCGTCCGCCGCGGCCAGCCGGATCCGGTCTCCGCCGAAGGGATAGCCAGGCAGTGCCATCCGGCGAGGCCGGCCCGTGGGATGCAGGGCCGCCCAGTCCACCGGCCGGCCCGACGTCCACTCGGCGGCATACCCGGCGAGGTCGTCCGGCGGCGGGCCGGCCGCGAGCGGCCTGCGCAGGTTCGCCACTCCCGTCCAGCTGGCGGCCGGTTCGGCGCCGGCGGCGAACTCCTCCAGCCGCTCGGCCAGTTCCGCGAGGTCGTGGAAGACCACCGCGAGCCGGTGCTCCATGGCCTCACGGCCCCACTGCAGAGTCCACGCCACCTCCTCGGGTGCCGCCTGCGCACCCTCGGCGCGCAGGTGTACGGCCAGCCGACGGGCCTGCGCGGTCAGCCGGTCGGCGTTGCGGGCGGAGAGCACGGCCAGCTGCGGACCGGTGGAGACGTTTTCGGCCTGCGACTCGCCGAGGTACTCCTGCAGGACGAGATACGCGTTGGTGCCACCCGCGCCGAAGGAGCTGACGCCTGCGGTCCTGGGCCGTGCCGTGCCGTCCGTGAGGACGTTGCGAGGCCAGCGGGCGAGTTCGCGCTGGACGTGGAACGGGGTCGCCGCGAAGTCGATGTCCGGGTTGAGCCGATCCGCGTGCAGCGACGGAACCAGCTCTCCGTGGCGCATCTGGAGCAGCACCTTGGTGACGCCCGCGATTCCGGCGGCGGCCTCGGCGTGCCCGATGTTGGACTTGACCGAGCCGATCGGCAGCCGGTCGGGCAGGTCGTCGCGGAAGGCGCGCAGCATGCCGGAGACCTCGATCGGGTCGCCGAGCGCGGTGCCGGTGCCGTGGGCCTCCAGGTAGTCGAGGTCGGCGGGGCGCAGTCCGGCCCGGTCGAGCCCGGCCCGCAGAAGGTCGCCCTGTGCCTTCGGGCTGGGCGCGGTGAAGCCCTTGGCCTCACCCCCGTGGTTGACGGCGGAGCCCTTCACCACGGCCAGGATCCGGTCACCGTCCGCGAGGGCCGCGTCGAGGCGCTTGAGGAGGACCGCGCCCGAGCCGTCGGCCGGGACGTATCCGGTGCCGCCAGCCCCGAAGCTGCGGCACCGGCCGTCCTCGGAGAGGAAGCCGCGGGCCGCGAGCTGGAGGTACTTCACCGGGTGGCTGGAGATGTTGACACCGCCCGCGACCGCCGTGTCGCAGTCGCCGTTGCGGATGGCCAGGCAGGCCTGGTGGATGGCGACGAGCGAGGAGGAACACATGGTGTCCACGGCGACGCTGGGCCCGGTGAAGTCGAAGAAGTACGACACCCGGTTGGCCACCGAGGCGTACGACGAGGTGGGCGCGAGGCCGTTGCCGCGCAGCGCGTCCTGGACGCCGTACAGCTGGTAGTGACCGTAGGCCAGGCCCACGAAGACTCCGGTGCGGGTGCCGCGCAGTCGCTCGCGGGTGCAGCCGGCGTCCTCCAGCAGATGCCAGACCGTCTCGAGGAAGACCCGCTCCTGGGGGTCGGTGTGCTCGGCGTCGAGCTGCGACATGCGGAAGAACAGCGGGTCGAAGCGGTCGGCGTCGCGCACGAAGCCTCCCCACCTGCCGTACGTCCTGCCGGTGGCCGACCTGTCGGCGTCGTAGAACCTGCTGTGGTCCCAGCGGTCGGCCGGTACCTCCTGGACGCTGTCCCGGCCGGCCCGCAGGTTCCGCCAGAACTCGTCGAGGTCGTCGGCCTCCGGGTAGCGGCCCGCGACACCGATGATCGCGATGTCGCCGCTGGGACGGACCGCGGGAACCGGCTCCGTGACCGGTCCGGCGGCCGTTGTGGCGGGTGACCCGGCCGCGGCGAACACGTCGGGGTGGGCGGCGGCCAGCTGGCCGGCCAGCTCACGGACCGTCACGTACTCGAACAGCAGGGTCTTCGAGAGCGGGCCGACGTGTTCTTCGAGCTGCCGGATCAGGTTGAGGGTGATCAGGGAGTCCACGCCGTAGTCCCCGAAGGGCTCCGTGAGGGCGATCTCCCGCTCGGGGAGCTTCAGTTCGGCCGCCAGCAGACGCAGAACCAGGTGTTCGGCCCGGGCACGTTCGTCACCCGAGGGCGCCGCGGCGGGCCGGGTGGCGGTCTTCGGGGGCGTGGACGAGCCGTCGAGGGCCGTGAGCACGCGCTCCGGGTCGCCGGGGGTGAGCAGCAGTCTCGGTGCGTCGCCCGCCAGTGCCCGTTCCAGGGCGTCCAGGGCCTGCCCGGTCGGTACGGGACGCATGCCGAGCGTCCGGGCCATGTGCTCCTGGGCCGAGGCGTCGATCCGCATGCCGCCGTCCGCCCACACCGGCCAGGCGGCGGCGAGGGTACGGCCCCGCCGGCCGCCCTGGCGGCGCTGCCGTTCCCGCTGCTCGGCGAAGTGGTCGAGAAACGCGTTGGCGAAGGCGTAGTCGGTCTGGCCGACGTTGCCGAAGACGGCCGCGGCGGAGGAGAACGCCACGAAGTAGTCGAGCGGCTCGTCGCGCGTCGCCTCGTCGAGCAGCACGGTGCCGCGCACCTTGGCGGCCAGCACCGCCTCGGCGTCGGCGCGTTCCTTGCCCCGCAGCAGGCCGTCCCGGAGCACTCCGGCGGCGTGCACGACGCCGCTGACCGAGCCGTGGGCCCCCCGGGCCCCGGCGATCAGCGCGCGAACCGAGGCCGGGTCGCCGACATCGGCCCGCACGATGTCCGCGCCGATGGCGAGCGCACGGTCACGGGCCTCGGGGCCGGGAACGCTGCGGGCGGCCAGCACGATCCCGCCGTCGGACACTCCCGCGGTGTGGCGTACGGCGGCGATGTGCTCGGCGAGCAGCAGGCCGAGGGCGCCGGTGCCGCCCGTGACGATGTGCGCACCGGAGCCGGTGAACGCCGAACCGGCACAGACCGGCAGACTCACCTGCCGCCACCCGCGGCGCATGCGGCCCTCGATGCCGACGCGGACCTCGGCCTCGCGCTCGGCCCCGAGTTCGGCGATCACCGCGTCGGCCAGGCTCCCGGACGCGACCGCCAGTACGCCGAAGTCCACCAGAGGATGCTCCAGGCGCACCGAGCGGCCGAAGGCGGCCATCGCCGGCTGGGCGGCCGAGGCGGCCGGGTCGGGATGGACGAAGAGGTAGCCGAGCGGGCCGCGCCGCTCCCGCTGCCAGGCCTGCAGGAAGGCCGTGGCCGCGTGGAAGCCGTACTCCACCGCGTTGTCCGGTTCCGGGTGGTCACCGGCCAGCTGCACCACATGCACCGGGCCCGGCGGGAAGGCGCGGACGGCGGCCTCGGCGTCGAATCCGGCGGACAGTTCGATGTGCCGGGCGGCCAGTCCGGCCGCCGCCAGTGCGGCGTTCAGCTCGGCGCCTCGCGAACCTGCGTCCAGTACCAGGACGGAAGCCGGCGCAGCACGGCGGATCGCCGGGGCCGGCTGCCAGTCCGGTGCGAAGGCGGCCACCGTCTCCGCCGCGGGCGGCACGGGGATCTCGGCGGTCGGCAGTGCGGGATGCGGCAGCGCGGTGGCCGGCTCCGGGGCCGACGGGCCGGGCTCCGGAGCGATCCAGTGCCGGGTCCTGGCGAACGGATAGCCGGGCAGGTGCACACGGCGTACGGCCTCGCCCGGGTGCGGGGCCGGCCATTCGACCTCGGCGCCCCGGAGCCAGTCGGCCGCGACCGCGCCGACGTCCTGGCGCGCGGCGGCCGTGCGCGCGGCGGGATTCCGCTCGGCCCGTCCGATGCGTACGGCGGACGGGCGGCCGGCGAGGTACGCATCGAGTTCGGCGCGCACCTCGGCGGTGCTGTCGGCGACGACGGCGAGGCGGTGGGCCATCGGGTCGCGGCCCGCCCGGAGGGTGTACGCGAGGTCGCCTGCCGGGACCTCGTGCTCCTGGAGGTGGTCGACGAGCCGCCGGGCGGAGGACCGCAGCGCCTCGGGGGTGCGGGCGGAGAGAACGAACAGCCGTTCTTCCGTCCGCTCATCGCGGGCTTCGGGCGCTTCCGGTTCCTCCAGTACGACGTGCGCGTTGGCGCCGCCGAAGCCGAAGGAGCTGACCCCGGCGCGGCGCGGCGCGGGCCGCCCCGCCCCGTCGACAGGGCGGGGCCACGGTGTGGTCTGCGAAACGACGTACAGCGGGGAGCCGGCCAGCTCCAGATAGGGGTTCTGCTCCTGGAAGTGCAGGCTGGCCGGGATGGTGCGGTGCCGCATCGCCAGGACGGTCTTGACCAGGCCGGCGATGCCTGCCGCCGCCTCCAGATGGCCGATGTTGGTCTTCACCGAGCCGACCGCGCAGGTCGGCGGCTCGGGTACCGGCCGGCCGGCCGAGCCGTACAGCTCGGCGAAGGCGTCGCGCAGACCGGCCGTCTCGATCGGGTCGCCCAGCGCGGTCCCCGTACCGTGCGCCTCGATGTAGCCGACCGTGGCCGGATCGATGCCGGCGGCACGGTAGGCCGCGACGAGCAGCTCGGTCTGGGCACCGGGATTCGGCGAGGTCAGCGACGTGGTCCTGCCGCCGTGGTTGACGGCGGCGGCCTTGATCACCGCGTCCACCGGATCGGCGTCGCGGACGGCGTCGGTCAGGTTCTTCAGTACGACGACTCCGACACCCTCGCCCCGGACGTAGCCGTTGGCGCTTGCGTCGAAGGTCCTGCACCTGCCGTCGGGGCTGAGCATCTCGCTCTTGCTCAGCGCCACGTAGAGGTTCGGGCTGAGGATGAGACTGACCCCGCCGGCGATGGCCAGGTCGCACTCGCCGTCCCGCAGTGCCCGGACGGCGTGGTGGACCGCGGTGAGCGAACCCGAACAGGCCGTGTCCACCGCCATGCTGGGCCCGCGCAGGTCCAGCAGATAGGACACCCGGTTGGGGATGACCGACAGCGCGGCGCCGGTGATGGTGTGGCCCTCGGTGGCCCGGCCCGCCGCGCGCTGGACGTCGACGTAGTCGGAGTTGGTGACCCCGATGAAGACGCCGACCCTGCGGCCCGCCAGCGTCGAGGGCGGGATGGCCGCGTTCTCCAGGGCCGCCCACACCGTCTCCAGCAGCAACCGCTGCTGCGGGTCCATCAGTTCGGCCTCGCGGGGCGAGATGCCGAAGAAGGCGGCGTCGAACTTGTCGACGTCCGGCACGAAGCCGCCCCAGCGGGAGCGGGACTTCTCCTCGGTACCGGAGTCACCGTCGTACGCCCGCCAGTCCCACCGCTCGGCCGGGATCTCCTCGATCAGATCGTGGCCGGCGAGGAGATGCGCCCAGTAGGCGTCCAGATCCGCCGACTGCGGAAGTCTCGCGGCCATGCCGACGACGGCCACGTCCTTGGAGCGGGTGACGGCCGGGACGGCCTCGGCAGCCGGGACCGCCGTTGCGCTGTCCGGCCGGCGGTCCGCTTCACGGTCGTCCTCGCCGTGTCGGGCCGCCGTGGGAGCGGTCGGTGCCGGGCCGTCACCGTACCGGGCTCCCAGGGCGACGCCGTGGTTGTCGGCAAGATGGCGGAGCAGCCGGGACAGGGTCGGGAAGCGGTAGAACGCCGTGGGGAGGATCTCGGCGCCGACCAGGTCGGACAGTTCCAGGCTCAGTTCCGTGAACCGGATGGAGTCCAGCTTGAACTGGCCGAACGGGATGTCAGGGTCGATCTGTTCCGGCCGTAGGCCCGCGGCACGTGCGACCATCGCGGCCACTTCCCCGGCCAGCCTTCCGGCGACCTCGCCGCAAGGGGCCCCGTCGGAGGGCGCCTCGCCCACCGCCCGGACCGGATCCGGGACGGAGGGCGTCACCGGGCCGGATGTGCGCGAGGACTGGCCGGCCCGCGCCGCCGGGCCGCCGGACAGGCCGGCCAGGGCCGCGCGGTCCACGCCGCCGTCCGCGGTGCGGGGAAAGTCGTCGACCGGGAGGACCGCGTCGAGGCGCAGGTGAGCCGGCAGCAGTTGCCGGACCAGCTCCGGCAGGGACACGTCCAGGGACGTGCCGGGGTCTGCCTGGTAGAACCCCCGGAGAAACGTGCCGTCCTCGCCCTCCAGTGCCACGACCGCCATCTGCCGTATCCCCGGCAGCCGGGCCAGGTTCGCCTCCACCTGGCCGATCAGCGCCTCGTCGGCCTCGGTCCGGGGCGTCGCAGGCCGCCGGACCTGCAGCTGGGCGAGGCTGCCCGCAACCGGCCGGCCTGCCTGCCTGCGTGCCCCGGCCGAGGAGACGAGCCGGTCCGGGTCGTCCAGGAGCCCGGTGAGGACCGCGACGAACCGGTCGGCGATGGCGGCGGCCGTACTCGGCTCGAACAGCTCCCGGTCGTACTTGACCGTGAACAGGAAGTCGCCCTCCCCCTCGACAATCTCCAGGGTGAGGTCGAACTCACCTTCCTGGTGGACTCCGCCGACCATCCCCTGGACGAGCCCTGCGTGCTCCTGCGGCCGTACCCAGTTCTGGTAGTAGAAGGCTGCCCGGAAGAGGTCGGGGCAGGTGAGCCGGCCCGCCTGCCGGAGCTGCTCGATCAGCGTGATCAGCGGATACTCGCCGTGCTGCAGGGCGGCGAGGGTGTCCCGGTGCACCTCGGCGACCACCGAGCGGAACGCGTGGTCCAGCGGCACGCGCCCGTCGATGACGACCATGTTCATGAAACAGCCGAGCGTCTCGTCGAACCGGTCGCCGGGGCGTCCGGCCGTGGGGGTGCCGACCAGTATCCGGTCCTGGTCACCGTAGTGACGCAGGACCGCGTAGTAGCCGGCGAGCATGACGCTGAACAACGACACCCGCTCAGCGGCGGCGAACGCCCTGGCACGGGCGACCAGCGCCGCGTCGATCCGCCCTTCGACACTGGCCCCCAGGAAGCGAGGCTCCGCCGGCCGGGGCCGGTCCGTGGGCAGGGACAACTCGGGCACCGGCCCGGCCACCCGGTTCAGCCAGTAGTCGCGCAGCCGGACTCCCTCCGGGCCCGCCAACAGGTTGCGCTGCCACGCCACGAAGTCGGCGAAACGGGCGGAGGGCGGGCTCGGCGTCCAGGCCGTGCCCGCGACCCGGGCACGGTAGGCGTCCTCCAGCTCCCGCAGGACGACACCGATGGAGACACCGTCGAAGACGATGTGGTGGACTACGGCCAGCAGTGCGCGCCTGCCGTCGGGCAGGCTGTAGAGCGTCACCCGCAGCAGGGGTCCGCCCGCCAGGTCGAACGGACGGACGCGCTCGGCCCGCATCCGCTCGCGCAGCGCCTCCTCATCTGCGCTGTCGAGGCGTTCGTGCCGGAGGTCCGCCTCCTGCCGCACTGCCACGTACTGCGCCGGCTGCCGGTTCTCGACCGTCACCGTCGTGCGCAGCGCCTCGTGCCGGTCGACCAGGTCCTGCAGGGTGCCGCGCAGGGCCTCGGCGTCGACCCGCGGATCGAGCCAGAGCGCCAGTGGGACGTTGTAGGCGGCGTTGTCCGGCGCGACCCTGTTCAGGATCCACAGGGCACGCTGCCCCTCGGACAGCGGACCGACGACCGGACCGGCGGCTGTCGGCCGAGGGGCGGGCGCGACGGTCGGAGGCGACTCATGGGCGGCGTCCGGCACGGGGCCGAACACTTCCTGCTCCGTGTAGTGCCGGGACAGCTCACGCAGCGTCGGGTGCTCGTAGAAGTCACCGAGCGACACCGTGACCCCGAACTCCTCGGTGATTCCGGAGACGATCTTCATGCCGGTGAGCGAGTCGAACCCGTAGTCGGCCAGCGCCCGGTCGGGATCCGGGGCCTCGTCGAGCTTCAGGGCCCGCGCCACGATCGCGGCCAGTCGGGCCGTCAGCGCCTCGGAGGGGGCCGGCTCCGTCCGGGCCGGCTCCGGCACCGGCGCGGACACCGGCGCCGCACCGGCCTGCGGCGCGGCGGACCGCTCGGCGCCGAGCGGTCCGCCGCTCTCCGCGACGATGACGTGCTGGCCTCGCGGCCGGCTGTCCGGGCCACGGCCGTCCGCCACCACGACCTGCTCGAAGCCGCCCTCACGCAGCAGCCGCTGCCAGGTGGCCGGAACGGTCAGGGGCGAGTCCGGCAGGCGCAGTTCACCGTCGTCGAACAGCCACCAGCCGTCGAGCACCCCGCCCACGACCGTGGTGTGGTCCCAGACCTCCGTGAGTTCATTGAGGACGAGCCAGCCGTCCGGCCTCAGCAGTGCCTTCGCCTTGCCGAGCGTGGCCCGCAGGTCGCGCGTCGCGTGCACCACGTTGGTGGCGAGCACCATGTCGTACGACCCCGGGGTGAACCCCTGTGCCTCGATGCCCTTCTCCAGGTCGAGCACCTGGTACTCCAGGATGCCCAGGTCGCCGAACACGCCGGTCAGCCGTTCCTCCGCGTTCTCGAGGAACCTCGGCGAGATGTCGGTGAAGCAGTAGGTGACCTGGCCCACGTGGGGCGCCAGCACCGGCAGGACCGTCTCCGTGGTGGCCCCGGTGCCGGCGCCGAGTTCGACGACGCGCAGCCGCTCGCCGGGCGCGAGCCGTGCCAGTCGCTGTCCGAGGTAGGACCGCACGGCGACGCCGACCAGTTCGTTGAACGAATCGGAGAGCGCGTTGGCCTTGTAGAAGCTCTCCACCAGTGCCATGGACGAGCCGGGGAACATGATCTCGGTGGCGCGGATCTCGCCGCGCAGGATCTGCGGGTACGAGCGCAGGAAGAGCCGGGTCAAGGTGACCGTGGCGGCCAGTTCGGGGTGGTCCGCGGCGATCCGGTCGAACTCCGGGTCCAGTTCCTCGGGGCCGAGGGTCTGTGTGGGGGCCCCGGACAGCAGACGGCACCGTTCACCGTCGAACTCCACGTAGCCCGCGCTGCTCAGGATGTTCAGCAGCGCGCCGTACAGCCGCTGGTACTTCGGCTGGATGCCGAGGCTGCTCCACAGCTCCCGGCGGTCGAAACTGTCTCCGGGGTTGAGCAGGACGCCCATCCGGCGGAAGACCCCGAGCACGGCTGGGCGGCACAGGGCGGCGAGCCGGTGGTGACCGGTGAGCACGCTGTCGACGTCGTCGGCGCGTCCGGCGCGGGAACGCGCCAGTGCGTCCGCCACGTGCGCCAGGGACGGGCCGCCGGCCGCCGCCGTCAGTGCGGCGGGCCGTGCGGAGACGGTGCCCAGCGCCGCCAGAGCGAAGTCGCGGGCACTGATCGGCATCACCTGCGGCAGCGGGTTGCCCAGGATCCGGTGGAAGGCCGACAGCCCGTCGGCCACCGACAGCTCGCCGATGCCCAGGCCGTGGAAGATCTCGCGCAGGCCGGGCCGGGCGCCCGAGCCGATTCCGCCCCAGTAGCCCCAGTTGACGACCCGTACGGGGTACTCGCGCCGTCCGCCCAGGTGCAGGGCGTAGGCGTCCTGCAGTGCGGCGGCGCAGCTGTAGGCGCCGTTGCCGGCGGTGCCGGCGAACGCGCCCACCGAGGAGAAGAACGCGAGGAAATCGAGCGGCTGGTCCCCGAAGACCTGGTCGATCGCCACGCTGCCGTCGGTCTTCACCATGAGCGCGGCGCGGAACGCCTCCTCGTCGAGTGCCGCAAGCGGGCTCGGGGCGAAGGTCATGCCCGCGTGGATGACGCCGTGGACCGCGCCGAAGCGGGCGCTCACCTCGGCGGCGGCTGCCCGCAGCGCCTCGGTGTCGCAGCAGTCGGCCCTCAGGTGGAGCACCTCGCCGCCGAGCCGGCGCGCCCGGTCGGCACAGGCACGCTGGTCCGCGTCGAGCGGGTTGCGGCTGATCCACACGACCCGGGCCCGGTAGCGCTCGGCGAGGTGGACGGTGAGTTCCCGGCCGATGCCGCCGGCGCCGCCGACGATCACGTACACGCCGCGGTCCCGGAAGGGCGGCTGCTGCGGCTCGGGCAGGTCGACCGGCTCGAGCGCGGTGGTGTAGCGGGTCCCGTAGCGCAGGAGCACGGTCCGCCCGGAGGAGTCGCACGGCTCGGCCAGCACGGCGGCCAGCAGCCGGTCCCAGGCGGCGTCGTCGGCCGTCTCACGCTGCGCGAAGTCGAGGCAGACGGCCTTGAGCTCGGGGTTCTCCTTGGGCAGCACTCGGGCCAGTCCATGCAGACCGGCGGCGAACGGGTTGGTGACCGGGGCGTCGAACGCCCCCACGGCGTCGTTGGTCACGACCTTCAGCTGTACTCGGCGCCCGTCGCCGCCGGCCAGGTGCCGGGCGGTCCGGAACAGGGCGAGCAGTCCGCGCCGGTAGCCGTCTTCCAGTGATCCGGTTGCGCCGGTGGCCGGGAGCCGGATGCCGCCGAGGTGGTAGACCCGGTCCACGGGGCCCGCCTGGGCCAGTTCCGTGACCAGGTCGTCGCGGTCCAGGTCGACCAGCCGCACGTCGTCGTCGCGGTGGTGTCCGGCTATGCCGTCCGCCAGCCGCGCGGCGTCGGCCGAGCTGAGGATCACCACCCGCAGACGGCCCGCGGTGTGCTCGTCAAGAGCGGGGGCGGGTCGCTGCGCGGGCACCCAGGTCGGGCGGTAGCAGACCATGGGCGACGGTTCGGCGCCCGCCTCCGCCGATGTGATCGGTGCGGGGCCGGAGGGCAGCCGTTCGGGGCGCGGCGGTATCTCCGGCAGCCAGTAACGCTTCCGGGCGAAGGGGTAGGTGGGCAGGCCGATGCGGCGGGCGGTGTTCTCGGACCGCAGCTCGGACCAGTCCACCTCGGCGCCCTGCGTCCAGTGCTCGGCCACCGTCCGCAGATCCCGCTGCCGCTGGGCCCGGCTCACCTGCTCCCGGTCCTGCTCCGAGGGCCGGTACCGGGCCGCGACCCGGCCGGTGGCCACTCCCGCCGCCGAGCCCTCGGCGCCGAACGCGCGCAAAAGGGCTCTGACTTCGGCCAGGTCTGCGGCCGGGAACGCCAGCCTGGCGGTCATCGGCGTGCGACCGGTCTGCAGGGTGTGGGCGACGTCGCAGAGCAGGAGCTGCTGCGGCTCGGCCTCGGGGTCGGGGTCGGCCAGGAGCCCGCTGAGAGCCCGCAGCGTGGTGCCGCCGGTCAGCAGGCCAGGATTCAGCCCCCTGCCGAACTCCGCTTCGAGCTTCTCGGCGAGGACCGTCAGCTCGGCCGCGCGGAAGCCGTACTCGCCCAGCGGCGTGACCGGGTCGAGGTCATCGGCGCCGACCTGGAGCGCCCCTGCGGCCAGCCGCAGGCACGCGGCCTCGACCTGCGTGTCCCGCACGGCCGGCCCGCCCGGGCGCGGCGCGGCGGTGCCGGCTGCGTCCAGGAAGTCGGCGAGCCGGGCGGCCGACTCACTGAGCCGGATCTCGTCCCGTGCGGACAGGACGATCAGTTCCGGACCGGCCTCGCTTCGCGGCGGGCGCGGCGCGGCCTCGTCCGCGAGGTACTCCTCCACGATCAGGTGCGCGTTGGCGCCGCCGCCGCCGAAGGAGCTGACGCCGGCCCGCCGTGGCAGCTCGACGCGCTGTCCGTCGGCGCGGACGACGACCGGACGCTCCCAGGGCTCCGGCTCCTGCGGGACGTAGAACGGCCCGTCGGCGAACTCGATGTCGGGGTTGAGCTCGGCCGAGTGCAGCGACGGCGCGATCGTCCGGTGCCTGAGCTGCATCAGCACCTTCGTCAGGCCCGCGATGCCCGCGGCGGACTCCAGGTGACCGATGTTCGACTTCACCGAGCCGACCGCGCACCGCGTGAGCCCCTGCGCCAGGCCGTCGTCGATTCGCGTGCGGAACGCCTTGACCAGGCCGGAGATCTCGATCGGGTCGCCCAGCGGCGTGCCGGTCCCGTGCGCCTCGACACAGCCGACGGTCCGCGGGTCGATGCCCGCCCGGCGCAGGCCGGCCGTGATCACCTCGGCCTGGGCCTGCTGGCTGGGCACCGTGTAACCCCCGGTCTTGCCTCCGGAGTTGACGGCGGATGCCCGGATGACACCGTGGATCCGGTCGCCGTCGGCCACCGCGCGCGACAGCGGCTTCAGCAGTACGGCGCCCACGCCCTCGCCGTCCACGAAGCCGTCCGCGCCCAGGCCGAAGCTGCGGCAGCTGTCCCCCGGTGAGGTCATCCCGGCATCGGAGAGTGTCCGCAGGTGCGAGGTGTCCAGGATCAGGTTCACGCCGCCGACGATCGCCGCCGAGCAGTCCCCGGCGCGCAGGCTCTCGCAGGCCAGATGGACGGCGGTGAGGGAGGAAGAGCACGCCGTGTTGACGGTGAGGCTGGGGCCGCGCAGGTCCAGGATGTAGGAGACCCGATTGGCGATGGACCAGTGGCTGGAGCGGGCGCTGTTGGCCACTCCGAGACCGGCGGCACGTCCGCCCATCCACTCGTAGTCGCTGTGCATCACCCCGACGAACACGCCGACCGGGTTGCTCTGCTCGGCGAGCCGGCGCGGCGGCCAGCCCGCGTCCTCCAGCGTCGCCCACACGGTCTCCAGGAAGACCCGCTCCTGCGGGTCCATGCTCTCGGCCTCCACGGGGGCGATGCCGAAGAACAGCGGGTCGAACGAGTCCGCGTCGTCGATCAGCCCAGCCCACCAGCGGTGGTCCGGCAGATCGGCGCCGGTATCCGGCTGTCCGTGCCCGCGTCCGGGCAGGAACTCCCCGATGCAGTTCTCGCCGTCATGCACGCGGGTCCACAGCTCTTCGGGGGTCGCGGCGCCGGGATACCGGCCTGCCAGCCCGATGACCGCGATCCCCTCCGGAGCCTGGGGTCCGCCACCCGCCTCCCGCAGGAGTCGCAGCAGTGCCTTGCGCTTGTCATCCATGACGTTCCTCCCGCATGCCGCACGGCACGCGCCGTGTCCCCAGCCCCGCCGGGCGTTCCGTTCCGGCTTTCCTCATGGTCATTCCGCCGTCACCCGGCCGTTCGCGGCCCCGTGACCGAGCAGCCTCAGCAGGGCGTCGACCTCCGCGTCGGGCAGAGCCGAGACCATCCGGTCCAGCTCGCCTCCCGACGGGTCGGGCGCTCCGGCGCCGGAGCTCGGTTCGAGTCCTGGTCCGGCCGGCCGGACCGCGGGTGCCCCGTCCGGAGAAGGCGCGTCCCGCTGTATACGCGCCTCTGCCCCGGCCGGCCCCGTGTCGGGCGTCGTCGCGGGCAGGACGTGAGCCAGGGCCTCCGGCCGCTCGGCGAGCAGCCAGCGGGCGAGCCGGCCCATGGTGATCTGCTCGAACAGCAGCGTCGCCGGGACCCGGCCCACGTGCTGCTCGATGGCCTTGTTGAGCTGGAGCACCACGAGGGAGTCGACACCGTAGTTCTCGAAGGTGGCGTCCGGGTCCAGCTGCTCCGGGGACATCTCCAGCACCCCGCCGAACACCCGGCGTACGAACTCCTCGGCCGCGACGTACCGGCCCTCGGCATCCTCACCGTCTTCGGCTCGCGCACTCTCCCCCACCGTGGACCGCGCCGCCGGGGCGGCCGTGCCGGGCGCTGCGGAGGTGGTGGGCACGGCCGCGGCGTCGACCAGCACCCCGTCGCTCTCGGCGACGATCAGGCTCTGAGTGACCTCCCCCTCCTGCGGCAGCCCGTGGGTGACGACCCTCCGGAAGCCGCAGTCGTGCAGGACGTCGCGCCACGACCGTTCGCCGAGCATCGGTGTGCCGTGGATCCGGTGCTCCGGGTCCTCGTACGCCCACCAGCCGTCGGTCAGGCCGAAGACGAGGGTAAGCACATGGTCGGCCCGGATGCCCTCGTTGGCCAGCAGCAGACCGGCCGGCCGGAGCAGCCGCTTGACCTGGTTCAGGGTGTCGTGGATCCGCCGGGTGGCGTGGAAGACGTTCGTGCCGAGCACCACGTCGTAGCCCTGCGGCAAGAACCCCTGTGCGCCGAGGTCACCCTCGATGTCGAGGACACGGAAGTCGGTGAACGGGTGGTTGTCACCGAACTCCTGCCGTCCATGCCGAACGAAACCGGTTGATATGTCGGTGTACGTGTACTGCACCTGTCCAGCGAAGGACTCAAGCGCCGCCAGTACCTGGCGGGTGGTGCTTCCGGTGCCCGCGCCGACCTCCAGTACCCGGATCAGCGCCGTCGGATCGGCGGCCAGCCGCCGCTCGGCATAACTGCGTACCGTCGCGGCCAGATGTGCGTTGAGCCGATCGGTGATCGGGTTGCCCTGGTAGACGGCAGTCACCGCGTCCAGCGACCCGCCGGGGAAAAGCACCTCGGTCGCGGCGGTCGTTCCGGCCAGCACCCTGCCCAGCTCACGCGTGCAGCGCAGCAACAGGCCGGCCACCGCCGCGGTCCATGGCTGCCCGGCGGGCAGCTCCGCGCGCGCGGCCTCCGGGTCGGCGAGAACCCGTCGCGCCTCCTCCCCTTCCACGGGGGGCAGCGCGAGCACCTCGTCGCCGTCCCGCCGTACCAGGCCGCCGAGTTCGAGCACGTCCAGCAGGACCTCGTACAGGCGGTGGTGACGGGACACCACGCCGAGACCGCGGCGCATCTCCGTCACGGAGCGGCGTTCGCCGACCCGGCACAGCAGGCCCGCCCGCTGGAACGTACCCAGCAGCAGCAGCTGCCCGAGGCGCTCCAGGGCATCGGACCCGGCGGCCTGCCGTCCGATCCGTGCCGACTCCTCGGTGCCGGTCAGCAGGGGCTGCGCTCCGGCGTCGACGACAGTCGCCGACAGGTCGGCGTTGTGCGGTCGCACCCGGCGGGACGGGTCGACGCCGAGTGCCCCCAGGATCGGCTCGGACGCACGGGTGGCCAGGATCTGAGGGAGGCCGGACGCCAGGAAGCGCTCCACGGTCTCCATACCCTCCTCGGCACCGATCGGCCGGATTCCGGCGGCGACGAGCCGGCGCAGCACTGCCTCACGGTCCTCGTCACCGCCCGCGTGCCAGTAGCCCCAGTTGAGGGTGCGGACGGGGAAGCGGGCCGTGCGGGCCAGGTGACGGGCCAGGGAGTCCGCGAACGCGCAGCCTGCCGCGTACCCGGCCTGGCCGGCGTTGCCGGCGATGGCGGTGCCGGAGGAGTACAGGAGCAGGAAGTCCAGCGGTTCGTCCCATACCGCGCGGGCCAGGTTCCACGTGGTGTCGACCTTGGCGGTGAGGACCGTACGCAGGGCCTCTTCGCCGAGTTCGCGGACCGGTGCGGCGTCCAGCAGCATCGCCGAGTGGAATACACCGTGCAGCGCTCCGAACCGCTGCTTGGCGCGGGTTACGGCGTCCCCGAGGGCCGCCGGGTCGGCCGCGTCGCAGGCGAGGTACAGAACCTCCGCACCGGCCCGTTCGATCTCAGCGATCCGCGCCCTGCGGCGCTCGTCGGGTTCGGTGCGGCCCACCAGCACGAGCTTGGCCCGGTGGGTGCGCGCCAGGTGCAGGGCGGTGTCGTGGCCGATCGCGCCGAGACCTCCGAGCAGGAGGTACACCCCGTTGTCACGGAAGCGGACTTGGCCGCCCGCGTCCGCCGACGGGAGTTCCACGGGCTCCAGGCGCAGCGTGCGGCGCACTCCGCCGCGCAACGACACCGCCCGTGCCCGGACCGGGAAAGGCTCGGCCACCAGCTGGGTGACAGCGTCACCGCTCTCCTCGCCCCGGACGTCCACGAGGACGGTCCTGAGCACGGGGAACTCCTTGTCCAGGACCGAGCAGTAGCCCCACAGTCCGGCGGACCAGGGCCGGGACCCCTCGTCGTCGCAGAACGGGAAGGCGTCCGTGGTGACCACCTTCAGCCGCACCGCCCCGGACCCCGCGTCGCCGGCACCGCGGCCCAGCAGGCGGCGCGCCAGGCGGTGCAGGGCGACGACCTCGTCCCGGGCCGTGCGCGCCTCGCCGCCCGCGGAGGCGTCCTGGGCGCCGCCGAGGAAGTACACCAGACCGGGCGGCGCTCCCTGCGCCAGGACGTCTTCGGCGCTCCTCTCGAACGTGCCGTCTGCCGCGAGCCAGAGATGGCGAACCTCGTCGCCCCGGCCGAGGTGCTCGTCTCCGAGGGCCAGGGCCAGAGTGCGGGCCGACGCCGGCGCGGCGAGCAGAACGGTCTCCCGGCCTGCTGCGGTGTCCGCACCGGGGGCCGGAGCGGGCACCCAGCGGGGCCGGTAGCCGAACTGCTCGTATCCGCCGTGCTCCTGGCCTGCCGTCCCGCGCGCGGGACGGCAGGCCAGGTCGTCGAACCGCACGCACACCCGGCCCGTGTCGTCGAGCAGCTCGACGTCGTACCGGTGTCCGCCGCGCGCCCTCACATGCGACCAGCCTGTCGCCGGGACCGGCCGCAGCAGTTCCATCCGCTCGACGGCGAAGGGCAGGAGCGCCCCCTCACCGGGGTCGAGCAGGGCGGCGAGGGTGTGCAGCGCGGCGTCCGCCATGCCCGGGTGCAGGATGTGCCGGTCGGTTCCCGCGTGCTGCCCGGCGGGCAGGACGAGGCGAGCCAGTGCCTCCCCGACGCCCGTCCACACCTGTTCCACGGCCCGGAAGTACGGCCCGTACCGAAGCCCCTGACCGGCCAGTTGCGCGTACAGCTCGCCGCCCGTGCGGGCGGTGAGGCAGCGGGCCCGGACCTCTTCGACGGACACGGCGTCGGCACCGGACCGCGGTTCGGCGTCCGCCAGGAGCCCCTGGGAGTACAGGGCGGCCGTGCCGCCCCCGCCGCCGCGGATCTCGTAGCGGACGGCGCCGCCGTGTCCGTCGGTGTCCGGCTCGGTACGCACGACCAGTTCGGCGAATCCGGCGTCCGCGTCGACGGGTGTCGTCCAGCGCACGTCCCGCAGGACGCGCGGGAGGCTTACGGGGGCGGACAGTACGGTGAGCACCAGGTCCAGGTGGGCGACCCCGGGCAGGATGCTGCGGCCCAGCACCATGTGGTCGCGCAGCACCGGTTCGGTGGAGTCCAGACGCCTGCGGTGGAGAGCCGGCGTCGGCCCGGCGGGGGTGGTGCCCGCCGGGCGCCGTACGATCCAGTGCCGTTCCGGGGCGAAGGGGTACGTCGGCAGCGACACCCTGCGGGCCGGACGGGGCCGGACCTGCTGGAGCACGTCCGGGTCCAGCGCCAGGCCGGAGGCCCACAGCCGGCCGAGCCGGTCGAAGTCGCCCGCCGCGGCCAGCGCGAGCGCCAGGTCCCGGCCCTCCCGCACCGCGGTGAGCAGATCGCCCACGGCCTCGTTCGCCTTGGCGCTGGAGCGGATCACCCGGTCCCCGGCCTCGCCGCGGACGAACGCCTCCAGCAGTTCAACGGCCTCGTCGATTCCGTGGACCGTCGCCGCCAGGCGCTCGGTCATCGCCTCCCGGCCCGCTTGGAACGTGTGCGCGACGTCGGCGAGGGCGGGCGGACGGCCCGCGGCGCTCTCGCGGCGCAGGAACGCGGCCAGTTGCTCCGCCTGGGCGCGCAGCCGGTCCTCACTGCGCGCGGAGAGCGTCAGCAGCTCCGGTCCCGGCGCGCCCGGTGCGGCGGTGGTGTGCCGGTCCGGCGCGCCGAGGTACTCCTCGAGGATGACGTGCGCGTTGGTGCCGCCGGCGCCGAAGGAGCTGACAGCGGCCCGGCGGGGCGCGGGCCCGTTGGAGCCGGACGGGGGCTGCCAGTCGACAAGTTCGCGCTGTACCCGGAACGGGGATCGCTCGAAGTCGATGACCGGGTTGAGCCGGTCCGCGTGCAGCGACGGGGCCAGCTGCCCGTGCCGCAGTTGCAGGACGGCCTTGGTGACGCCGGCGATGCCCGCGGCGCCCTCCAGGTGGCCGATCGCCGACTTCGCCGAACCGAGGGCGCAGAAGCCCAGGTCGTCGGTGTAGCGGCGGAAGGCACGTTCCAGGGCGGTGTGCTCGATGGGGTCGCCCAGTTCGGTGCCGGTGCCGTGGGCCTCGACGTAACCGATGGTCCGCGGGTCGACGCCCGCCCTGGCCAGGGTCTCCTCGACCAGAGCCTGCTGGGCACGGGGGTTGGGCACGGTCGGACCGCTGGTGTGCCCGCCCTGGTTGACCGCGCTCGCCCTGACCACGGCGTGGATGCGGTCGCCGTCGGCCTCGGCCTGCGACAGCCGCTTCAGTAGGACCGCGCCCACGCCCTCGCCTGGCACATAGCCACTGCCACCGGCGCCGAACGAACGGCAACGGCCGTCCTTGGCAAGCATGTTGAGCCGACTGAGATGGACATATCTGGCCGGATGGGCCGCGATGTTGACGCCGCCCGCGATCGCGTATCCGCACTCGCCGCGGCGAATGCTCTCGCACGCGAGGTGGAGCGCGACCAGGGACGAGGAGCAGGCGGTGTCCACCACCATGCTGGGGCCGCGGAAGTCCCCGAAGTACGAGACGTGGTTGGCGATGGAGGAACGGTTGGTCAGGACGGTGACGGGGTTGCCGCGGAAGGACTCTTCCGCGGCGAGGACCGCGTAGTCGCCCCACATCACGCCGACGAACACTCCGACGTCGCGGCCCTCGGCCGAGAAGCGCGGGCGGGGAAGGGCGTCGAGGGGGTATCCGGCGTCCTCAAGCGCGGCCCAGGCGGTCTCCAGGAACAGCCGCTCCTGCGGGTCCATGGTCTTGGCCTGCATCGGGGAGATCCGGAAGAACAGCGAGTCGAAGGCGTCGACGTCGTCGAGGAACCCGCCCCACCGGCTGTAGCTCCGGCCCGCCGCTGAGGGATCCGGGTCGAACACCGCTTCGGCGTCCCAGCGGTCGGCGGGCACCTCGGTGACACAGTCCCGTCCGGCCCGCAGGTTCTCCCAGAACTCGTCCAGGTCGCGTGCCTTGGGGTACCGCCCGCTGATCCCGATGATCGCGATGTCGTCCTCGGCGACGGTGACCGACGCCGGGATGACGGGGACCGTGGCCGTCGGCGGGCGGTACTCGGTGGGCGCCGTCGGTGCACGCCCGGCCGGCGCCGCGTTCGCCGCGGGCACCGGGTCGGCCGGCTCCCACGCCGGCGCCTGTTCCTGGCCGAACAGGCGCACTACGGCGTCGGAGTGCTCCAGGAGCAGGTAGTCCGCCACCTCCGCCACCGTGCGGTACTCGAAGAACAGGGTTCCGGGCAGGCCGGGGAAGTCCCGGCCGAGGACGGAGTTGGCCTCCATCACCAGTACGGAGTCCATCCCGTACGAATCCAGCGTGCTGCGGCTGTCCAGCCTGGCCGGCGGGAGCTTCAGCACCTCGGCCAGCCGCTGCCTGACATGCTCCACGAGCCGTGGGCGCAGCTGGCCGGCCGGCCCTGGCCCGGCGGCCGGCGCGGGCGCCGGAACCGGCCGCGCCGCCGGACCGGAGGCCGCCGCGACCCCCAGCACACGATCGATCACGGCGCGGTCGCCGGCGGCCGGTATCAGAACCGGGGAGGTGTGGGCCCAGGCTTGTCGGAACATCCGCAGTCCGTCGTCCGCGGTCACCGGCCGCATCCCGGTAGTGGTCCGGTAGCGGCTCACCTCGGCATCCCCGAGTGCGGAATCCACACCGCCGACCGTCCACAACGGCCAGTCGAGCGACAGGGTGCGTCCGTGGCGTCGGCCTTCCGCGGCCCACTGGTCGCGTCGCTCCGCGTAGCCGTCCAGGAAGCGGTTGGCCGCGGCGTAGCTGCCCGCGCCGAAGTCGCCGAGAGCGGCGGAGACGGACGAGAAGAGCACGAAGAGGTCGAGCCGCTCGTCGCGGGTCAGCACGTCGAGGTTGACGGTGCCGCGGGTCTTGGCGGCCAGCACCCGTGCGAACCGCTCACGGTCCGCCTCCGGCAACGGTGTCGGGTCGAACACACCGGCGGCGTGGAACACGCCGTCGAGCCGCCCGAAGCGGTCCCTGAGGCGGGCAAGAGCCCGCCGTACGTCGTCGGGCACCGCGACATCGCCCTGGACCGCCAGTACTTCGGCGCCCAGTGCCGTCAGCCGGTCCACCTCGGCCCGGGCGGCCTCGCCCAGCGGAGAACGGGCCAGCAGCACCAGCCGGGCGCGGTACTGCTCGGCCAGGTACCGCGCGAAGACCAGCCCGATTCCGCTGGTGCCACCGGTGATCAGGTACACGCCGCCGTCCCGCAGCGGCACGTCGGCCGGAAACGGGGACGGCGTGGCGGAGCGCACGACGCGGACCAGGCGTCGGCCTGACTCGTCGTAGCGGATCTCCGCGGTGCGCGGGGCGGCGCCGGTCGGGACGGCGAACTCGTCCAGCAGCGTGCGGGCGAGCCGCTCCGCATCCGGGGCGGGGCCGTCGTAACGGACGGAGCGCAGCCATGACCCCGGCTGTGCGGCCTCGACGACCCGGCACAGGCCCGATGTGGCCTCCCGCGCGGGCACCGCCCGGCCCGCCGGTGCGGTGTGCCCGTACAGCAGCCGGAGCCTGCCGTGACCGGGCCGCGCGGCCTGCGCCAGGTAGAGCATCGGGAAGAGTCCGGTGTCCAGCGCCGCGTTCAGCCGGGCGAGTTCCCCGGCCGGCTCGCCGTCGTCGGGTTGCGGGCCGCCGCCGGGCGTCAGGTCCAACAGATGGAGGACGTCAAGCGCGGACCGGGCGCCGCCGTCGGCGACCTCGGCCAGCAGCCGCCGGTAGTGACCGGCGTCCAGCGGGTCGACGGTGTACTCGTCCGGGCCTTCGGCGTGGAACCGGTCGCCTGTCGCGACCCGCACCACGCGCGCCCACCGGCCGGAGCGGGCCAGCAGGCGGGCAGGCTCCGGTGCGGCGGCCAGGACGAGCAGGGTCCCCCGGTCGGGGTCGGCCGGCCCGGTGGGCTCGGGGGCGCCCTGCGGCTCCCAGCCGTACTCGTAGAACAGTGCTTCGGCCGGGGTTTCGCCCGTCGTGGGCTGTTCGGGCTCGGCCGGGGCGCTCAGCACGCGCCCGGCGAAGTCCCGTATCCGGACGAGTTCGGCGCCCTGTTCGTCGACGACGAGCACGTCGAACCGCTGGACGGCCGCCGGGCGTGGGCCGGAGCCGCGGGAGGGCACCGCGTGGGCGAAGCAGACCGGCGGCAGTGGCCGCAGAACCTCGATCGCCCCGAGGGAGAACGGCACCACCAGGTCGTCGGCGCCGGGCGTGGTGTGGCGGTTCATCCAGTGGACGGACCTCAGCAGGCCGTCCAGCAGGGCGGGGTGCAGCGTGAAGCCTTCCGTGTCCGCCGGCCGTTCGGGCAGCCGGACCTCCACCAGCACCTCGTCCGCGCCGATCCGCACCTCCCGCATCACCTGGAAGGACGGGCCGTAGTGGAATCCGGCCTGCCGGTAGTCGCGGTAGACCTCGGTGCCGACGCGTGCCGTGGCGCAGCGGTGGCGCACTGCCGCGAGGTCGAGCGGAGGCCCGGCCGGCTGCTCCGGGCCGGTGGCGGCGGCGCCGCGTACATGGGTGACACGGTCCTGCCCGGCCTCGCTGAACACCTCGAACTCGACGGCGCCGGCAGGGTTCACGCCCTCCGCACCGTCCGCGCGCAGGGCGACGAACACGTCGAGGGCGTCGCCCGTCACCTCGACCGGACGTCCCCACATCACGTCGCGCATTGCGGTCGGTCTGCTGCCCGCGGCCCGCTCGACCGCGGCCCGGACCATCTCCAGCAGGGCGGTGCCGGCCAGCAGCCTGCGCCCGGCCACCTGATGGTCCTCCAGCAGCGCGTCGTCGCGGCGCAGTGTGGTGCGGAACCGGGTCTCCGTGAGGGTGGACTCGTTGGCGTCGAGCAACGGGTGGAGGGCTGCGGCGCCCGCGCCGGCCGGCGTCTCGTCGAGACCGCCCAGCCAGTAGCGTTCCCGGGCGAAGGGGTAGCCGGGCAGCGGGATCCGCCGCGGCGGGCGGCCGGCGCCGTTCGGGGCGGATACGGGGAACGCCGTCTCGACCGGATCCGCTCCGGCCAGCCACCGGTGTGCCGCGGCCTGCGGACCGACGCCCGCGGCGTCCGGGTCCGGGTCCGGCGCGGGACCAGTACCGGCGCGGCCGTGCCACAGCCCGGCCGGGGCGTCGGCGCCCTCGGAGAACGCGAGCAGCGCCTCGGCGACGGCCGCCCCGTCGTCACCGACCACGGCCAGCCGCTCGGCCATGGGCTCACGCCCGTACCGGAGGGTGTGGGCGACGTCGGCGAGGTCCACCCGCTCGGTGCGCAGGAACCGGCCGAGCCGTCCGGCGTACTCGCGCAGCCGTTCCTCGTCCCGCGCGGACAGGACGTACAACAGCGGTTCCGGGGTGCGCTGCCCGGCGGCCGGGAGGGCCGGGGCGGGCTCGGGGCGTGGTTCCTCGGCGAGCACCAGGTGGGCGTTGGAGCCGCCGGCGCCGAACGAACTCAGCGCGGCCCGCCGCGAGCCGCCGTACGGCCGCGGCCAGTCGGCGAGTTCCCGCTGTACACGGAACGGGGAAGCGGCGAAGTCGATGTTCGGATTGAGCTCTTCGGAGTGCAGGGACGGGACGAGACTGCCGTGCCGGAACTGCAGCAGCACCTTGGTCAGGCCCGCGATTCCCGCGGCCGCCTCCAGATGGCCGATGTTCGACTTCAGCGACCCGACGGGGCAGTACTGCCGCTCACCTTCGGCGTCCGCCGGGCCGCCGACCTGCTCGAACGCCTTGCGCAGCCCGGTGATCTCGATCGGGTCGCCGAGCGAGGTACCGGTGCCGTGGGCCTCGACGTAGCCGATGTCGCGGGGCGCGGTGCGGGCCCGCTGCAGGGCCCGCTCGACCACCTTCTGCTGGGCGTTGGGGTTGGGCACGGTGTAGCCGTTGGTTCGGCCGCCGTGGTTGACGGCGTCGCCGAGGATGACGCCGTGGATGTGGTCGCCGTCGGCCAGGGCCCGCCGCACCGGCTTGAGCAGGACCGCGCCGACGCCCTCGCCGGGTACGTAACCGGTACCGCCCGCGCCGAAGGACCGGCACCGGCCGTCGGCGGACACGAAGCGCCCCTGGCTGAGGTAGACGTACTTGTGCGGGTGGAGGGAGAGGTTGACCCCTCCGGCGATGGCCAGTTCGCTCTCGCCGTCGCTCAGGCTCCGGCAGGCCAGATGGATGGCGGTGAGCGAGGAGGAGCACATCGTGTCGACCGCGAGACTCGGTCCGGCCAGGTTCAGCACGTACGACACCCGGTTGGCGATGGACGCCTGCAGCGAGCCGGGGACCGGTCCCTCGCCGCGCAGGACCCGGTCGGCGCCGTAGAGCTGGTACTCGGCGTACATGGCGCCGACGAAGACCCCGACCGGCCGGCCGGCGAGTTCCGCGGGACGGTACCCGGCGTCCTCCACGGCGTGCCACGCGGTCTGGAGGAACAGCCGCTCCTGGGGGTCCATCAGCTCCGCTTCGCGCGGTGATATCCCGAAGAACAGGGGATCGAACCGGTCGACGTCGTCGAGGAATCCGCCCCACTTGGCGTAGGCGCGGCCGGGGACCGGCGGCCCCTCCTGGAAGAACCGGTCGTGGTCCCAGCGCTCCCGGGGTATCTCGGTGACGCAGTCCCGGCCCTCCACCAGGTTCTGCCAGAACACCTCCAGGTCGGCGGCTTTCGGGTAGCGGCCGCTCAGCCCGATCACCGCGATCGCGTCGTCCGGGTAGTCCAGGTCGTCGTAGCGGTGGTGGGCGTCCCGGTCGCCGCCGACGGTTTCGGCAGGGGACGCGGCGGGCGCCCGCACCGGTGCGGGTACCGGCGCGGCCTCCTGTGCCGGCCGCGCCGCTCCGCTGAGCTCGCGGAGCCGTTCCGCGTGGTGGTCGGCGAAGTAGTCGGCCAGGTCGGCGAGGGTCGTGTACTCGAAGAAGAGGGTTTTCGACGACTCTCCGAAGCGCTCCTCCACCGCGGTGTTGAGCTTGACGATCAGCAGGGAGTCGATTCCGTAGCGCTCCAGCGGAGCCTGTGGGTCGATGGTGGCGGCGTCCAGCCTGGTCTGCGCCGCGAGGATCTCCCGCAGGAGCCCCTCGGCGACCGACCGCAGGTCCGGTTCGGGCTCGGCGCCCGCCGCCACCCGCCGGCCCGGGTCCGGCTCGTCCGGCCACGTCGTGGGCGGTGCGGCGGGCGTCAGGGCGGCCTGTACGGTCGCGGGGTCGCCGAGTGCGACCAGGACCGGGCCACCCGGCAGGCCGAGGGCGGTCTCGAACGCCGCGAGGCCGGCCTGGGCGGGCAGCGCGGCAGAGCCCTGGCGCCGTTCGAGAAGGGCCGCCGAGGCCTCGTCGGCCGTCATCCCGCCGTCCCGCCACAGCGGCCAGGCGATCGACACGGAGGTGCCGCTGCGCCGGCCGGCTGCCACCAGCCGCTGGCGGTGGGCCATGGAGCCGTCCATGAAGGCGTTGGCGAAGGCGTAGTCGGCCTGGCCCACGTTGCCCAGCGGCGCCACGACCGACGAGAAGGTCGCGAAGAAGTCCAGGGAGTGGTGCGCCGTCAGCCGGTCGAGGTGGACCGTGCCGTGGACCTTGGGGGCGAGGACGGCCGCCAGATCCTCCTGGGTCTTGGTGAGCAGGAAGGAGTCCCGCAGGACGCCCGCGGAGTGGATCACGCCGTGCAGCGTCTCGTGCTCGGCCTCCACTGCCGCCAGGACGGCGCGGACGTCGTCCTGGCGGGAGACGTCCGCCCGCAGGTAGCGGGCCGTCCCGCCGGCTGCGGCCAGCGCCTCGGTCCGCGCCCGGACGCGCTCGTCCGGAGCGGAGCGGCCGACCAGGAAGAGGTGGGCCCGGTACCGGGCGGCCAGATGGTCGGCGTGCAGCAGTCCAAGGCCTCCCGCCCCGCCGGTGATCAGATAGACCCCGCCGTCCCGCAGCCCCACGCCGCCTCCGGCCCCGGGACCGGGGGAACCTGCCGTGTCGATCACCTGGTACCGGCGGGCCAGCCGGAGGTCCTCCTCGTACCGGACCTCGGTTTCCCGGTCGGTGTCGGCGCCGAACTCCCCCAGCAGCAGGGGTATCTGCTCGGTGAAGCCGTCCGCGGCCACGCCCGCGACCCGGTAGGCCAGCGCCGGGTTCTCCAGCCGTGCGGTCCGGGCGAACGCGGCGACCGCCTCGTGGACGGGCAGGCCCTCGTCCGGGCCGAGCGGGCGGGCGGCGAGCGGGTGGACGAACAACAGCTGGGTCCGCTCCACCGGCCGCCGCGCCAGCAGCGCCCGGGTGAGGTCGAACAGCGAGCCGACGCCCGTGTCGAGCAGGTCGGCGCCGAACTCGTCGGACGGCTGTGCGGTCAGGCTCCAGGTGTGCAGGATCCGACGGGGTGCGATCCGGTCGGCGTCCAGTGCCGCCAGCAGTTCGGCGAATGCTCCGGGCCGCCCGGGAGCGACCTCGTAGGTGTGGTCGTCGGTTCGACGGAAACCGGGACCCGGGGTCACCAGGACCACGGGAGTGTCGTGCTCACCGGCGTCCCGCAGCGCTCGTCGCAGTGCATGACGCGGTCCCTCGCCGTCCGCGAGCAGCAGGAACGGGCCGCTGCCGATGCCGGCCGCCGTGCCGGCGGCAGGCACGGGCGACCAGTGGCCGCGCAGGAAAACCGGGGCCGGCTCCGTCCTGCCACTGGGCTCGGCGCCGGACGGCACCCGGCGCAGGACCAGGTCGGACAGCCCGACGGCGACAGCGCCGTCCTGGTCCACCAGAGCCAGGTCGAGCCGCACCACCTGGTCCCCGCCGCTCCGGGGCGCACCGGCGGATCGCGTCACGTGCACCGTGCACGGGCCGTCCAGCGGCCCGTGCAGGCGGAGTTCGCCCAGCCGCATGGGCAGGTAGGTGGCTCCGCGGTCCTCACCCGACACGGCGAGCAGGCACACCGCCGCCTGCAGGGCGCCGTCCAGCAGCGCCGGGTGCAGCACCGAGGTGTCCGGTCCGCCGAAGTCCGGTGCCGCCGACCCGGCCGCACTCTGCGGTACGTCCAGCACGGCCACCGCCTCCTGGCCGCCACGGTGCCTGAACTCCCGCAGGGCGCGCAGGCTGGTGCCGTGCGCCACGCCGCGCTCGCCGAGCAGGTCGTAGCAGGTGCCGGGGTCGACGAGGGTCGTGCAGCGTCGCAGGACCCTGTCGAGGTCCACCCGCTCGGGCGCGGGTGCCGGTGTGGTGGCGCTGTCCGCCAGCGCGACTTCGCCGCGCGAGTAGACCTGCTCGCCGCCGCCGTCGGACTCCGTACCGTCCGCGGTCACGGTGAAGCGAAGGAATCTGCCGTTCCGGGGCTCCCACCGGACCCGCAGGGTGCGGGCGCCGGACCGGAAGGAGAGCATCTGCTCGAAGCCGGCGTCCCGTATCGCCTCGACAGTCCTTCCACCGGACACCAGTTCCGCCGCGGCCCGCGCCAGTTCCAGGTGCACGGCCGCGGGGAGCACGGCCGCACCCCCGATGAGGTGGTCCGCCAGGTACGGTTCCCTGCCGGTGAGGGTGATCGTCGGGCAGCTCCGCCGCGCGTCCGCGAGCTCACGCAGCGGCGGCTCCGCGGGGGCAGGCGCCGGCGGGGCCGGCTCCAGCCAGTACCGTCGCCCTTCGAACGGGTACGTCGGCAGCGGCACCCGGCTGCGCCGCTGGCCCCGGTAGAAGCGGGCCCAGTCGACGTCCGCGCCGACGAGCCAGGCCTCCCTCACCGCGATCAGCGGTGACTCCGCCCGGGCCTCCAGCACCACCTGCCCCTCCCGGGAGGCTTCGGCCAGGGGCAGGACGCGCAGCCGCGCTTCCCGTCCCGGCGGCCGCATGCCCGCCCCGGCGAGCGCGCCGACCGCCTCGTCGAGCCGGAGGGCGCCGGCCAGACAGGCCGCGACCAGTTCCCCGTCGCCTTCGGCGAACAGCGTCTCGGGCTGCATTCCCCAGTCCTGCCAGAGTCCGGCCAGGGCGTAACCGAACGCGAACGCCCTGCCGCGCGGGCCGCCGCGCAGGGCACCGGCCGCGATGCACTCCTCGTACCGTTCGGCGAAGACGGGTTCGGCAGCGGTGAGTACGGCTGCCAGCCGGCCGTCGGCGTCCGCGCCGGCGCCGGGAAAGGCGAAGGCCACGGAGGGCGGGACGTAGCCGGCTGTCGCGGCGGCGCCCGCGGCCCCGGTCGGGTCCTCCAGAAGCCGTACGGCCTCGTCGGTGTCCCGGCACAGCAGCGCCCGGCGGTAGCGGTGGGCGGCACGACCGACCGCGAGGGTGTGGGCCACGTCCGCCACCGGCACGTCGGGGTGGCGCCGCAGGTGCTCGGCGAGCCGGACGCCGATCCGGTCCAGCGCGGACGGCGTTGCCGCCGACAGCACCAGCAGCTGGTCGGCGCGGGACTGGCCGGAGGGCTCTCGTGGGGGCGCCTCTTCCAGGACGGCGTGGGCGTTGGTCCCACCGACACCGAAGGAACTGACTCCGGCACGGCGCGGATGCCCCTGCACCGTCCATGGGGCGAACTCGGCGGCGACGCGGAACGGGGTGTTCTCGAAGTCGATGGCCGGGTTGGGGCGGCGGTAGTTGATGCTCGGCGGTATGGTCCGGTGCTGCATCATCAGCACCACTTTGATCACACCGGCCACACCGGCTGCCGCGTCCAGGTGCCCGATGTTCGGCTTGACCGAACCGATGGCGCAGTAGCCCTTCTCCGTGGTGGTGCGCCGGAACGCCTGGTCCAGTGCCGCCACTTCGACGGGGTCGCCCAGCCGGGTCCCCGTGGCGTGCGCCTCCAGGTAGGTGATCGTCCCGGCGTCGGCCCCGGCGGCCCGCTGGGCCATGGCGATGACCGCGGCCTGCCCGTCGCGGGCGGGCGCCGCGTAACTGACCTTGCCGGCGCCGTCGTTGTTCGTCGCGGTCCCCAGGATCACCGCGTGGATCGTGTCGCCGTCGGCAACGGCGTCGGACAGCCGTTTCAGTGCCAGAACGCCCACTCCGCTGCCGAACACGGTGCCGCTGGCGTCGGCGTCGAAGGCGCGGACGCGCCCGTCGGCCGAGAGGATCGAGCCCTCCTCGTAGAGGTGGCCCTTGGTCTGGGGGACGCGTACCGACACCCCGCCCGCCAGCGCGAGGTCGCAGTCGCCGACCCGCAGTGCCTGCCGGGCCACGTGGATGGCCACCAGGGATGTCGAGCAGGCGGTCTGGACGGTGTAACCCGGGCCCTTGAGGTTCAGCTTGTAGGCGACTCGGGTGGCCAGGTAGTCCTTGTCGTTGGCGAACATCACCCGGAAGTACTCGGACGCCGTCGTCCGGTCGGTGCCGGGCAGCACGTTTTCCTGCAGGTACGTGTTGTTGGCGGCGCCGCCGAAGACACCGATCGCCCCGGGGTGGCGTGCGGGGTCGCAGCCGGCGTGTTCCAGGGCCGCGTGGCAGGTCTGGAGGAACAGCCGCTGCTGGGGGTCGGTGACCTCCGCCTCGGCCGGTGTCAGTCCGAAGAAGGCGGCGTCGAACAGTTCCGCGTCGGGCAACGCGCCGAACGCCTTCACATAGCGCGGATCGCGGACGAGCTCTTCGGGCACCCCCGCGGCGAGCAGTTCCTCGTCGGTGAAGCGCGCTATCGCCTCCCGGCCGCCGCTCAGCAGGTCCCAGTACTCCTCCAGGTCCGCCGCCCCGGGAAGCCGGGCCGCCATGCCGACGATGGCGATGGCCCCGTCCCTCGCCTCTGCCGGGAGCACCGCGGGGGCGCCGGTCCCGAGCCGGGTCGTCGCCTCACCGCCGGTCGCACCGCTCAGCTCACCGACGAGGAAGCGGGACAGGCTCTGTGGGGTCGGGTGGTCGAACACCAGCGTGCGGGCCAGCCGCAGACCGGTGTCCTGGGCGAGCCGGCCGCGCAGTTCCACCGCCAGCAGGGAGGTGAAGCCGAGGGTGACCAGCGAGGCGCCGGCCCAGTCGGGCGCCAGGTCGTCGAGGGAGTCCACGCCCAGCAGTGCCGCCGCATGGGCGGCGATCAGGCCCAGGCACTCACGCTCCGCCGCGGCCCGGGGCATCTCGGCCAGCCGGTCGAACAGTCCTTCGCCCTCCGCCCACTCCCCGACGGGCGCCGGGTCGCCGGCGCAGGTCGGCACGAGCGGCTCGACGGGCGTGGCGGCGCCGCCGAGTACGGCGGTCCAGTCCACCGGCACGCCCCGCACATGGAGTTCGGCCAGCGAGGCCAGCAGGGCTGCCTGTCCGTCCTGGGAGCGCCGCAGAGTGCCGACGACGACACCGTCCGCCTCGGCTCCGGCGGCCTCCAGGACACTCGACACGCCCATGGCCAGGGCCGGATGGGGGCTCAGCTCGACGAAGGTCCGGTAGCCCTCCTCGACCAGGGTCCGCACGGTCCCAGCGAATTCCACCGTCTCGCGCACGTTGCCGAACCAGTAGGAGTTGTCCAGCTCGGTGCCGCGCAACGGCTCACCGCTGATCGAGGACCGCATGGGCAGTTCGGCCGGGCGGGGCGTGATCGAGGCCAGGTCCCGCATCATCCGGTCCCGGACGGCGTCGAGGTGTGTGGAGTGCACCGCCAGGTCCACCCGGATCAATCGCGCCCGGACGCCCTCCGCCGTGAGCTCCTCGACCAGGTGGACCACGTCCTGGCGGTCACCGGAGACCAGGACCCAGTCCACTCCGTTGACCGCGCCGAGCCCGATCCGGCCGTCGTAGCCGGCTAGCCGTTCGCGCACGACATGCGGCGGGAGTTCGACGGAGGCCATGGCGCCGGCACCGGCCAGGGTCGCCTGGGCCTTGCTCGAATGGGCGGACACCGCCGCCGCGTCCTGCACGGACAGGGCGCCGCTGACATACGCAGCGGCCATCTCACCGATGCAGTGCCCGAGTACGGCCGCCGGTCGCAGCCCCCAGGAACGCAGCAGGGCGTGCAGCGACACCATGACCGTGAACAGCGCGGGCTGCACCACGTCCACCCGCTCCAGCGAAGCCGATCCCGGCCGGCCGCACAGCACGTCCGTGAGCGACCAGTCGATGTGCGGCGCGAACGCCTCGGCACAGCGGTCGGCCTCGGCGCGGAACACCGGCGAGGACTCCATCAGGTCGGCAGCCATGCCCTGCCACTGGGACCCATGACCGGGGAAGACGAAGACGGGCCGGCTGTCGGTCACGGACACCACTCCGCGGGTCACTCCTGGGGACGGTCTGCCGGCCGAGAGTGCGGTCAGGCCGCGCAGGAGATCGGCGCGGTCGGTCCCGACCACCACGGCCCGGTGGCCTCCGGCGGGGTCCGCGGCCGCGTCGACGGCCAGGGACCTGGCGATCTCCAGGGGCGACTGCTCCGACCGGGCCTCGACGGCCGCGCCGACCTCGGCCGCCCGCCTGCGCAGCGCGGCCTTCGACTTCGCCGCCAGCACCCAGGGCATCGCCGCCCTCCGGTCTGCGTTCCCCTCCGGCGCCTCGGCCTCCGGCTCGGGACGCGGATCGGCAGAGCGGTCGGGCAGCCGGATCCGGCGCCGGCCCTGGCCCTCGTACACGTTCTCCCACTCGATCTCCGCGCCGCTGAGCCAGGCACGGCGCAGGGTCTCCAGGGGGTTGTCGGAGCCGACCGTCAGCACGAGGTCCTCGGGCTCGGAGCCGGATCCGAACGGCAGGATCTCGAAGGAAGGCCTGCGGCGCGCACGCCGACCCACCTTCGTGGCCGCCTCCGGTTCCCCGAGCGACACCACCGCGTCCGCCAGGCTGAGCGCACCGCCGACACACGCGGCGACGGTCTCCCCCACTCCCTCGGCCCGCAGGGCACGCGGCTGGAGACCCCAGTGCAGCCAGAGCCGGACGAGTGCGTACTGGTAGGCGAAGACGGCACCGGCAGCCCCCTTCTTGAGGGCTCCGGCGCGTCGGCACGCCCGGTGGAAGCCGGCGAACCGGGGGTCGGTGTTGATGGCCTCGGCGGCCAGGCGCGCGACGTCCGGCACATCGGCGGGAAGCTCCAGGACCAGGGTGCGCGTTCCGGGGCCGCCGTCGCCGTCGGCCGGTGAGGCCTCCAGCAGCCGGGCCGCCTCCTGCGGACCGTGGCAGATCACGGCCCGCCGGTGACTGCGGGCCCGGCGCCCCACGGCCAGCGTGTAGGCCGCGTCGGGGAGGTCGGCCGCCTGGAGCCGGCGCAGGCGCCCGGCGAGTTCGGCGGCCGCCGCGTCCCGGGCCTGGGCGGTGTCACCCGACACCACGACCAGGGCCGGCGCCCCGGGCGATCCCACGGTCGACAGGGTTCCGTCGCTCTTCGCATCCAGCGTGGACATCTTTCCTCTTCCTGGCTTGCCCGTCAGGTCCCGAAGGGGGAACGAACGCGTCCCGCGACGGACCTGTCAGCGAACATCCCGGGGGCTGACGGTCAGTTCGTGCGCATGTTCGAGTCGCTCTCGCAGAGTGCGCAGGAATCGCACGGCGTCCCGCCCGTTGACTATCCGGTGGTCATAGGCGACCCCGATCGCGGCCACCCGCCGCAGCCGGACCTCGCCGTGGTCGTCGACCGACAGTTCGTCCCGGGTGTCGCCGAGGGAGACCGCGCAGGTGTTGCCGGGGAAGACGATCGGAGTGGCCATGACCACACCTGCGTCGTTGTTGAGCGCCAGCAGCGCCGTGCCGCCTGCGAGGTCCGATCCCCGGAAGCCGTCCCGGACTGCCTTGATACGGAAATCCATCATCACGTCGGCGATCTCCGTCACCGACAGTTGTTCGGCCTCGCGGACCACCGGCGTGAACAGTCCCTTTCCCACATCGACGGTGACCGCGATGTGGGACGCGCCGGCCGGTCTCACCCAGCCGGTCTCGCCCGGCGCGGCGAAGAAGAGCGGGAAGTCCTCGCGCAGCCGGGCCATGGCGGCGATGACGAACTCGGTGGCGCCGGCCATGGTGCCGAGACGGGCCGCGCTCTCCTCGACCTGCCCCATGTCCACATGGACGACCGTGAACGCGGCAGGGATCGTCCGCTGCGACTCGCTGACCACGTTCCACACAGCCCGCTGATTCGGGCTGAGCCGATGCCCCTCGGGATTCGCCGGCGCTCCGGATCCGCCCCTCAGGTCGGCGAGCCGCTCAATGTCGGCCCGTTTGACGACCTTCTTGTCCAGCGAACACAACTCGGCGTCGTCGATGCCGAGTTCGTCCATGAGCTCACGTGCCGGGGCGGTCACGAGCGGGGAGGTTCCCGAAGTGTTCGCGACGCGCTCCGCGCCGGCGTCCACGGGCGGCGCGGATGCCGGTGGGCTGTCGGCCGTGTTCCCCACCAGCCGGCCGATCACTTCGCCGCACGCGCACTCGGTCCCGTCGGGCACGATGCGCTGGAGCACACCGGAGGCCGGCGCGATCAGATCCTCGGTGGCCTTCGAGGTCTCCAGTACAGCGACGGACGCGTCGGCCGGCACCTGATCACCATCGTCGAACAGCCACTCGACGAGGAGGTAGGAGCTGTCATTGTTGTTCAGCTTGGGGACCGCGATATCAACCAACGAACATCTCCCGTACCGCGTGATGGATGGTCTCGCTCTGCACCAGCACGTCGCGTTCCAGATGGGTGGCGGTCGGGATGATGCTGGCCGCCGAGTGCACCAGCCGAACCGGCGCCGCCAGCTTCCCCCACAGCCGACTGTGCACGGCCTGCGCGATCTCGGCGCCCCAGGTTCCGCCGGCCGTACTCTCCTCCACCACGCAGACCCGGCCGGCCGCCGCCAACATGGACAGCAGAGGGTCGAGGTCGAGGGGGTAGAGCCGGGAGGGGACGATGAGCTGGCAGGTGATCTCCTGGTCCAGCAGCAGCCCGCGCATCGCAGTGAGCGCGCGGTCGACGAGCCCTCCCGGCGCGATCAGCACCACATCGGCGTCGTCCGGCCGCCCCGTGTACACGCGGGCGAACTCCTGCGCAGGATCGGCGAAGTCGAAGCTGAATATGTCATCGACAACACCGTCACGGCGCATTCGTCTGGTGTACAACACCTTGTCCTCGAACAGGACACAGGGTTCCGCTCCTCGGAACATGCGCTCCAGAACGGCTTCGTTTTCGTGGAACGGAGACAGTTCGTAGAGATTCAGTCCGGGTATCCCCACGAAATGCTTCTGCGGGCTCTGACTGTGAGTGGGACCATAGCCGCGGTTTCCTCCGGTGGGACACCGGACGACGAGCTTCAGCGGGAGCCGACGACCGTACATGGAAACCGACTTGCTGGCGAAATTCAAGATTTGATCGAAGGCCAGCGCAATGAAATCGCCGAACATGATCTCCACGATTGCCGTGTTACCGGCGAGCGAAAGGCCCGCGGCCACGCCTACGATTCCACCTTCACTCAGTGGAGTGGCGAGCACTCGGTCACCATAGCGCTCGGACAGGCCCTTGGTGACTTTGAAAGCGCCCCCATAGGGGTCCACGATGTCCTCACCGAGGAGGTAGACATTCTCGTCCCGCTCGAACAATCCGTGCAGGGCTCGGTTGAGGTTCTCGACTACACGTTCGGCAACAGGCATCGTTCATCCCACTTGGAAAGGGGTCGGGCGGCAACTTCGTGCACGACCTGCTCGACGAATGCACGCTGGCGTATGTCGCACAGCCCCAGCCGGTCGGGAATCGCGGCCGCGTACCGGCGATACCAGTCTCGCTGGGCAGCCAGGTCCACCTCTTCCGCGGGCCGGGTGTCGTCACCTTTGCTGTGCGGCCCCAGACGCTGGGTCAGGAACTCGACCACGAGAGGTTCGCCGGTGTCGCGCACCCGGGCGACGGCCGGGCCCAGTTCGGCCCTGATCTCGTCGAGGTCCTGGGTCCGGACGAGATGATGGCGAACGCCGAAGGCGGCAGCACGGCCGGCGATGCTGCCCGCGAGCTGCATCCCGGTCGGCGTCGACTGGGCGATGCCGTTGTTCTCGACCAGGACAAGTAGCGGCACCTGCCACAACGCGGCCATGTTCAGGGCCTCGTAGACCGATCCCTCGCCCCAGGTGCCGTCACCGAGGAAGACGGCCGCCAGGTTTTTCGAGCCCTCGCGCTTGAGGTGCAGCGCGGTGCCGACAGCGACCGGCATGCTCTCGCCCTGCACTCCGGTTGAGAGGTAACGGCCTCGCAGGATGTGCTGACTGCCGCCGACGCCGTGACAGACCGCACCCTCACGGCCCATGATCTCGGCCAGCAGTCCGTGCGGATCACCGAACCGGGCCAGGTAGTGGCCGTGGCCACGATGATTGCTGAACACGAAGTCGGCTTCGGCAAGCAGCGTCCGCAGCGCGACAGGTATGTACTCCTGCCCCAGGCAGGTGTGGGTGGTGCCGTTGAGCTGACCGGCTTCGAAGAGCTCCAGCAACTTGCGCTCGAAGTGACGTATCAGCAGTAGGAGTTCGAGGTCCGCATCATCCACGTACATGACGGCTTCCTCTCGCAGACACACGGACAGCGCCACAGGGCCGCGCGGTCGGATGAGCAGGGGCGAATACCACAGCACCGGACGCAGTAGTACTCCTGATCCATCCATTCTGAACGAACTGAACGCAAACAGGAGAAGACCGACGAGGGAAGACCGGATATCAGTGGGGGAATACGGTGTCGAGAAATCCCATCAGCAAGCTCGCACGACGACGGCAGTGCCGGGCTATGCCATCAGGTTGGAGGCAATTGACGGGAGGTCACGTTCACACACAGTTCATCTGAATTCGTAAGCGGTCAAGCCGGAGCTGCGCTCAACGGTAAGACCTCAGGCAGATCAACCGACCGGAATCGCGACCGGGTTGGAACAGCGATCGACTGTTGAGACTTCATGTTCTTCACGTGAGGAGTGTGACAGCTGGGACGTGGCCAGACAAGGGGAAGACTCGCAACTTCGCCTCAAAACGGACAGGCTTTCCACTCAATGGAAAGAAGGGTCCGGTTTTCCATTGGGAGGGTGTGCCAATTCAGCGGCCGATCCCGCTTGCCGGGGTATCAGTTCCACTCCGAGCCAGGCAGCCCGCGAAGGCGATCCGGAACGCGTTCCCAGGCGCTTTCCAATGGCATAGTCCACCTCACAGTTCGTGCCCTTGTCCCAATCTTGGCGCACGGCGTAACGGAACGAACCCGTCGCAGACCGGCATCAACGCGTCGCCCGGACCCCGGTTCCTCAGCTCGGTGAACAGATGCAGCCGGCGCTTCGCACCCTCGCTGCCCTCGCTGGCCCCGATGCCGAGCGCGGCGCGGGTACCTCGACCTCCACCGGGCCGGCGTCGGTCGGCACGGTCTTCTCCCAGGTGCGGTTGCGGCCGCCGCCGGTCTTCCCTGTCGAGTCGCACTTCTCGTGACCGGCATGGCCGACGATCCCGCCTCCCGGAGCGGACTCGGGTACCCGTCCGGTCAGCCTCCGCAACAGCGCGTCGAGCCGGGCGCGGTCAACCAGCATCACAACGAGTGGTCCGTCCGTATCGATCGCCGGCCACGAGGCGCATGCTGTCGAGCTCGTCCATGCGAGGCGCCCTGGATCAAAGGACTCCCAAATCTTCGCGTGGAACGGTTCTCATATTCAGGTTTTCGGTAAGGATTGAGCCAGGATCGTGCTCGTTCGGTCTCCTGTGACCCCCCACTCCCTGAAAGAAGTTCATGAGAAGAAGCACAGCCGTGTTCTGTGGTGCGACCGTCGTGCTGGCCGGGACTCTCACGGCCGTCCCGGCCGAGGCGGCCATGACGCAGTCCGCGACCATAGCCCAGGTGGCCAAGGTCAGTTGGAAGAAGTGCGGCACGGAGGACAATCCGACCCTCCAGTGCGGGACGGTGAAGGTACCCCTCGACTACGCCAAGCCGCAGGGGCGGAAGATCACCCTGGCTCTGTCCCGGGTCCCGCACACCGCGAGGAAGTACCAGGGCCCGCTGCTGGTCAACCCCGGTGGCCCCGGTGGCAGCGGACTGGGTCTCGCCGGTTTCGTCGCGTCCTCGCTGCCCAAGACTGTCGCAGCCCAGTACGACGTCATCGGCTTCGACCCGCGCGGCGTGGGCGCCAGCAAGCCCGCCCTCGACTGCAAGCCGGGCAACTTCAATCCGGTGCGTCCCGCCAGCGTTCCCAGCACCCCGGCGATCGAGAAGGCGAACCTGGAGCGCGCCAAGTCCTTCGCCGCAGCCTGCGGCCGGAAGTACGCGGATGTTCTGCCCTACATCGACACGATCAGCGCCGTGAAGGACATGGACTCGATCCGCAAGTCCCTCGGCGCCAAGAAGATCAACTACTTCGGCTACTCCTACGGCACCTACCTGGGCCAGGTCTACGCCAAGCTCTTCCCCGGCCAGGTGCGCCGCCTGGTGCTGGACTCGATCGTCGACCCCGACGGGGTCTGGTACGACGCCAACATCTCGCAGGACTACGCCTTCGACGCCCGCCACAAGGCGCTCATGGCGTGGATCGCCAAGTACAACTCGACGTACAAGCTCGGTACCGATCCGGCCAAGATCGAGGCCAAGTGGTACGCGATGCAGAACGAGCTGGCCAAGAAGCCCGCGGGCGGCAAGGTGGGTGCCGCAGAACTGGAGGACACGTTCATCCCCGGCGGCTACTACAACGGCTACTGGCCCGACCTGGCCGACGCGTTCGCCGCCTACGTCAACGACAAGAACGCCGACCCACTGGTCAAGGCGTACGAGAACTTCGCGTCGATCGATGCCTCCGGAGACAACGGCTACAGCGTCTACGCCGCCGTGCAGTGCCGTGACGTCTCCTGGCCGCGCGACTGGAAGCAGTGGCAGAAGGACAACTGGGCGGTGTACAAGAAGGCGCCCCTCATGGCCTGGAACAACGCCTGGTACAACGCGCCGTGCGCCTTCTGGCCCACGAAGTCGCTGAAGCCGGTGAACGTCGCCAACGCCAAGCTGCCGCCGGTGCTGCTCTTCCAGGCGACGAACGACGCGGCCACCCCGTACCAGGGCGGCGTCACCGTCCACCGCCTGCTCAAGCACTCCAGCCTGGTGGTCGAGCAGGGCGGCGGCAACCACGGCATCTCGCTGAGCGGGAACGCCTGTCTGGACAAGTACCTGGTGAAGTACCTGACCGACGGCACGGTGCCGCGCGGCAGCGGTGTGGCCGACGCGGTCTGTCAGAAGTTGCCCGACCCGAAGCCGCTTGAGGCCCAGCCGGCGAAGTCGGCGCTGAGCAGCACGTCCGAGTCGCCCGCCGCGGTGTCCGGCGGCGCCACCCTGCACGAAATGCTCGGCTTCCGCGGCTGAGTGTGAACTGCGCGGCACACGAGAAGGGCGCCCGGTGTTCGCCGGGCGCCCTTCCTCATGGCCGCCGATCCGCCGGCGAATCCGCTCTTCACGGCGACGACACCAAGGGAACGCCCTCCATCGCCCGGGCCTCCGGGCAGGAGGACGAGCTGAACCGCAGGGCGTGCCTCATGCCCTGTCGGCGGCCGTAATTCTGCGGACCATCGCTTGATGCGGCCTCGCAGGTTTCGCTTCAAACCGTTCACCCTTCAGTTCCCCTTCTAGACATCACAAGTCGTTCACGAGTTGGCTCGTCAACGGATCACGAGATCCCGTCCAGCTCACAGTGAGGTTCCCCCAACTCTCGACACAGTGCGGTGCGCAGTCGTCGCCGGCAGATGACGGCGCAGCCGAGGGTGACGAACGCGTGGTGGATGTCGTCGCGGATCTCCCAGCGGATGCGCAGGCGGCAAAACCAGTGCAGCAGCGCGATCGCTCCTTCCACGACCCATCGATACACGCCCAGGCCGGAGCCGTGCCCGGTGCCGCGCCGGGCGAGGTGCGGGGTGATCTGGAACCGGCGGGCCTTGTCCCGGTAGGCCTCGTGGTCGTAGCCGCGACCGGCATACAGGTGCTTGGGGCGGCGCAGTGGCTGGCCGCGCGTGCCGCGGATCGGTGGCACGGCCTGGATCAACGGGATCAGTCGGGTGACGTCGTTGCGGCTGCCGCCGGTGCTGATTGCCGCGAGCGGGATGCCGTAAGAGTCGCAGGACGGCCTGATCGCCGACCCCGGCGGCCCGGCAGCGGTCGGGCTCGGACGTCCACGAGCGCGGGACGTACAACTTCCGGTCCACCGCGGCCGATGGCCACCGGCTGATCTTTCGTTGTCCGCACAACACCCTCCGATCAACGGTGGCCTTACCTGTCTGCGCACCCGCCCAACCAGCAAGATCAATAGTTGACGTACGAGCTGTTCTTCAGCCGGCCGAGACCTGAAGCTTGTAGTCCACCGAGACGGCAAACGATCCCGATGATCCCCTGATCCTCAGTGTGTGGCCGCCAGGTGCCAGCGGTTCCAGTTGTACCCAGAGGCCGCAGGCCTGGGTTCGGAAGCGCCCCCCGCTCTGGGTGAGCGGATTGCCATCCACAGCACTGATCCGAACAGTTGTCGCTTCGTATCGTTCGGGTTTCAGAGCTTGGCCGTCCAGGACGGCACTCCCCTTGGACGAGGCCATGAACGCGGTGCAGTCGCCTGCTTCACCGATGAGGTTCACCAGGGGGAAGGCCACTGACACCGCTGCAGGCACTGTGCACGAGCGCGTCACGGTCCCGCCGAAGGTGCCGGCCAGGAACCAGATGCCGTCTGGCTGGCCCTGAGCGCACAGGTGGCCGTCCTGATCTGAGACAGGGTTCGAGTCGCTCACGCTCGAAGCCGCCCAGGTCCACCAGCCACTCTGCAGTTCGGCAGCGCTCAGCTTGGCTCGCGCGCTTGGAGAACCTGCTACGGGCAGTCCAGACGCGGTCACTGCCGCGGTCGGGGAGCTACTTGTGTCCGTAGAGGGCGGGGCAGACGTCGTGGAGCATGCGCTGACCAGAACCGATGCGCCGATCAGTAAGGCTATGGATCTCCCGAGATGCATGAGCGAAGAGTACGAGGCCGTGTCCCTCCTGTGCGCAGGAGGGCGGGCGCCCGCGCAGGCTTCCGTGCCACAAGGACTGCGATGCAAGGATTTGACGCCGGATCACGGTCTACGGCTGGAGTACTCCAGCCGTAGACCGTGATCTTCATGCCTGGTTCGCAGCTCATCGTCGGTAATGGCCGACTTGGGCTCAGGCCTGGTGGTGGAGTCGCCAGGCGGACCGGGCGAGCCGGTGGGCTACCTCGCGTACGGGCCGGACGGCCAAGGTGATGAACAGTCGCTGGATCTCATTTGCGCTGTGCCCTGCGGCCATCGCAAGATCGTTAGTCGTCGCACACCGATGATCAAAGGTGGCCGCAGTCTTCCCGCAGCCGCCCCACGAGCAACATCAAGGTCTATGGCTGGAGGTCGTGCTGGTACCAAGTGCCCGACTTGCCGCCGAGATCGGCCGGGGTGGCAGGGCCAACCGGGACGAACCCGGCCTTGGCCAAGACTTTCTGGGACGCGGCGTTGTCGTGGGATGTGGCCGCCCGCAGTGTGAGCAGACCGTGCATCGCTGCCGCCGTCCGGCACAGCTCCCGGACGGTCGCGGTCGCCACGCCGCGGCCGGCGACCCGCTCCGCGACCCGGTAGCCGAGTCTGGCAGTGCTGTCCTCCAAGTCGTACAGGTTGAATCTGCCGACTACCGAGCCGTCCTCGGCGACCAGCACGTAGAAGGCGCAGACGCCGGCCTCCTGCTCGGCCAGCGAGGCGTTGTACCGGTCGGTGAACTGGTCGAAGAAGTCGTCGCCGCGGTCGGAGATCGAGGCAGCGAAGTAGGTGCGGTTCGCCAACTCGAAGGCCAGGACCGCCGGGGCATGGCAAGCGTGCAGCCGCTTCAGCTCGGGCATTGCCCGACTCTACCCAGATCGCGCGCTGAGGCCACCTGAGTTTCCCCCAGTGGCAGACAGCCCCAAGACCAGGGCACATAACGCTCCACGGATGGAGTATCAGTACTCCGGGAACCGCGTCCTCGATGGAATCTCACAGACGGCAGGATTCCCCATTTGCCCCGTCTGGCGTACAACCTTCCGGTGCTGTGGGCCGTCTCACTTGGCGTCAGAGTTACGCGACTCAAGCGCGACCAAGGGGGACAAGATGCGAGGTATCGGAGCAGCAGTGGCGGCGGTCGTGCTCGCGGGCGCCACGCTGGGGACGGCGGCGAGCACCGCGGGCGCGGCCCCGTCGGAGGGCTTGCGCACGGCGGTGGTGTGCCCGACGGGCTGGGGCAGCGGTGCCAAGGGTGGTGCCGCCGTGGGGGCCGATCACCTGGTGGACATCAGAACCGGACAGCACGAGTGCTACGACCGCATCGTGTTCGACGTGCCCGGCGGAGGCCAGATCGGCTACCACGTCCAGTACGTGGACCGGTTCTACGCGGACCCCTCAGGCCAGTACATACCGGTCGCCGGCGGGGCGATCCTCGAAATCCGCGTCGGCGCGTGGAGCTACGACCTGGAGGCCGGCGTGCCGACCTACCCGGGCAAGGTGGGCAAGCCCCTGCCCAGCGTGAACATCAGCGGGTACAGCACCTTCCGGGACACCCGGTTCGGCGGCACCTTCGAGGGCCAGACGCAGGTCGCTCTCGGTGTGCGCGCCCGACTGCCGTTCCGCGTGCTCCAGTTGGACGACCGGGTAGTGGTCGACGTTGCCCACAGCTGGACGAGCTAGACCTCGCCGGTGAGGGGTCGCGCAGTACGGTGCTGAAGAGGGTCTTGTGAAAGTCTGCCGCTCGGCATGCCGAGCGACGGACTGCCTGTGCGAGCCCTGGCTTCTCCCCGGTGGACAGGGGCCGGTCCCCTGTCCACAACAGCACCTCGAGTTGCTCGATCCCGATGGTGAGAAGCGGTTCGACAGGTTCCAACGACAGGCCGGTTACGGGCGCGCCGATCGGCTGCTGCGGTCCAGAAACCGGTCAGGGTGCCTCAGCAGGCGACACCCGGGGGCCCAGCAGACGTACACGTCGCCGGACGTCCAGAACATGCCGAGACCGTGCGGCACAAACTCCTCACTGAGCCGACCATGTTCGCGCCCCGCTCCCCCACCCTGAGCGACAGCCTCGACAGCCACTGCCGGAAAGTGACCGAGGTGATGGCGAGACTTGTGAACGAGGCTGCCAAGCACACCGGCCGGCCTCTGGCCCATCCCGCGGAATCGATTGCGCGCTTCTTCCTCGCCGGCTCCGACGGACTCACGATGCAACGCCTCTCCCTCCGGACCCGGCGCGATGTTCCCGGCCGGAAGGGCCGGGTTCGGGGTGGGCACCGGTGAGTTCGGGCTCCAGTCCCTCCCGCAGCCCGGCATGTCCGCGGCCTGCGTCGGTGCGCCAGGCCTCGAAGGCCCAGGCGGTGAGGGCGACGACGGCCAGGCCCAGGAGCCAGCCGCCCACGACATCGCTGAACCAGTGCACGCCGAGCGCGATCCGGGTGAAGCCGACCCCGAGCACCGACACGACCGCGGCGCACCAGCACAGCGGCCGCAGAGCGCGCGGCACCATCGGCAGCAGGACCAGCAGGAGGATGGCGAACGAGGTGGTCGCCGTCATCGCGTGCCCGGAGGGGAAGGAGAATCCCGGTGCGTGCGCGACCGGGTCCACCAGGGACGGTCTGGTCCGCTCGACCACTGTCTTGACGAGCAGTCCGACGAGTCCGCCGGTCACGGCGGTCACGCCGGACCAGGCCGCGAGTCGCCAGGCCCGTCGGTACAGCAGCCACGCAGTCAGCAGCGCGACGACCGTCCGCAGGGTGACCGGGTCCCACACCCGGTCGGACAGGAAGCGCAGGGTGTCCGTCCACCCTGGGTGTCGCAGGGCGGTTTCGTTCAACCGCTGAGCCGCGCCCGCGTCGAGACGGCGCAGCGGCTGCCAGTGACCCTCGACCAGGACGAGCAGCAGGCCGAAGGGGACGGCGGCGACAGCGGCGACAGCGGCCGAACCGAGCAGGCGCACGCCGAATCTCCGGTCGGCCGCCCGGCGGCGACGTTCACGAAGGCGCTGAGCCGTGGCGCGGACCACCATTCAGACTCCCGGGTCGGCTGTGATCGGACCGGAGCGCAGCGCCCGCGCGGCCTCCAACTGCGCGGCGAAGGACAGCCCCAGAAAGAGGGCGATGGAGGTCAGGTAGGCCCAGATCAGCAGCGACATGAAGGCGCTGAGCGGGCCGTAGACCGTGTCGAAGGACCCGCTGATGCCCAGGTACAGGCTGAGCAGCCAGGTCAGGGCCGTCCACAGCACGAGATACACGGCGGCGCCGAAGGCCAGCCAGGTGTAGCCGGGCTGTCGGCGACGGGGGGAACGGCGGAAGATCGCACTGGCCGAAAGAAGGGCGAGGAGGAGGCCGAAGGGCCAGCGCAGGATGTCGCAGGCGGTCTTGGCGTCGCCGTCGAGGTGATACACCGTCACCGCCGCGGCGGCCAGGTCGCCGCCGGCCACCATCATGATGAACCCGAGGCCGAGCGGGATACCCGCGCTGAGGGACATCACGAGCCCGCGCAGGTACTTCTGGTGGAAGGGGCGGTCCCGTTCGTTGCCGTAGATCCGGTTGGCGCCGCGTTCGATCTGGCACATCGCGGTGGTGACGTTGACCAGTGAGAAGGCCAGACCGAACCAGAGGGCGATCTGGGCACCGTTTCCCGCACTCCGGCGGCTGCGGTCCAGTGCGTCGTCGACGACGTCGGCGCTGGGCCCCTGCGCGAGCCGGTGGATGGTCAGTTCGGCGAGTCTGCCGATGTTCTCCGTGTGCAGCGCGGTGGAGAGCCCGACGAAGGCGATGGCCAGCGGGATCACCGACAGCACCGTCTGGAGGGCGAGCGCTCGGGAGTGGCTGAAGCCGTCGGCGTAGCGGAACCGGACGAAGGAATCACGCAGCAGCGGCCAGCGGCCGTAACGGCGCAGCGACACCAGCGCCTCATCGGCCGACAGTTCGTCGCCGCCCATGTCGCGGGTCTCGGGGACCTTGCTGGCGGTGCCCATTCACTTCTCCCGGGTGGGCAGCAGGACGGTCAGCGCGCCGGGCCTGACCTCGGCGGTGAGGCGCCGGCCGTGGGACACCGGGTCCCCGTCGAGTTCACGCGACTGCGGTGCGGAGAAGGTGAGTTCGGCCCGCCGGAAGGTGCGGAACTCCACCGGTACGCCCTTCGTGCCGGTGCCGGTGCCCTCGGGGACGTTCGTGTCCACGGTCGTGGTCCGCGATTGCCGCCTGCGTCCGCGCATCAGGACACCCAGGGCACGCATCCAGCCGCCGGGGCCGCGCGGGTCGAGGATCAGCAGATCGAGCAGTCCGTCGTCGGGCCGGGCCGCGGGGAGGAGCGTGAGACCGCCTTGTACGGTGCCGACGTTGGCGAGGAGCACCATCCGGGCCGTGCGGTGCAGGACGGGCGCGTCGTCGAGCCGGACCGTCAGCCGCATCCGGGGCGTGCGCAGTGTGGCGAAGGTGGCGAGTACGTACGCGGGCCAGCCGACGGCGGACTTGGCGCGGTCGTCGGTGTGTTCCAGCATCGCGGCGTCGAGCCCGGCCCCGGACATCGCGGTGAAGTGGGTGGAGGCGAGGCCGTCGCCCTCGATGCGGCCGAGGTCGAGGCGCTGGGGGGTGCCGGACAGTGCGGCGTCAAGGGCGGCGGAGGGGTTGAGCGGGAGGCCGAGGTTGCGGGCCAGCAGGTTGCCGGTGCCGCAGGGCACCACGACGAGCGGTACCCCACTGCCGGCCAGGGCGTCCGCGGCCGCCCTGACGGTTCCGTCTCCGCCGCAGACCACGACCAGTGTCGCTCCGTCACGTATCGCGCCGGCCGCCTGGCCGGTGCCCGGGTCGTCGGCGGTGGTCTCGATGAACGCCGGTGCTCGGTGGCCGTGTTGTTCGAGGATCCGCCGCAGTTTCTCGCGGGCCTCTTCGCCGGTCACCGTGGGGTTGAAGATCACGACGGTGCTGCCCGACTCGCGCTCCTGCGCGCCGCCGGTCGCGTCGTCGTGCCCGGTCCGCGGCGAGGGGACGGCGGCCACGGACCCGTCGGTGAACAGGGCACGGCCGACGATCAGCAGGGACAGGGCGCCGTTGGCCATTCCGCCGATCACGTCCGTGGGGTGGTGCATGCCCCGGTAGAGGCGGGCGACGCCGACAGCCAGCGGCACGAGGAACAGCAGCCCGGTCAGGGGCCACCGCCACGGCCTGCGGACCCGGGACAGCACGAGGACCGCGAGCCCGGCGTAGAGCGCGGTGGCCGCGCCGGTGTGGCCGGAGGTGTAGCTGGATGTGGGCGGGGACTCGTCGAGTCGGTGCACGTCCGGACGGGTACGGTCCACCGACCCGGTGACCGCCAGGAACACCAGTGCCTGGAGAGAGACCGCGACGGCGAGGAAGACCGCCTGACGCCACATCGGCAGCCGAGGCATGAGCAGCAGTGCCACGCAGCTCAGCAGGGTGATGGTGATCACCGTGAGGGTGTTGCCCGCCTCGGAGCCGAGGTAGGACAGGGTGGTGAGCGGGCCCGTACGGATCCGCTCGAATCCCTCGTTGACGTCGTCCTCGACCGTCAGCGGCCACACGTTCCGGGCAGGACCCGTGATCAGGAGCCCGAAGCCCACCATCAGGGCGGCCTGACAGACGGTCAGTGCGCCGATGCGCGCGGCGGTCCTGCCGGTACCGCGGGGCAGGACGAACGAGTGGCCCGGCCGGACCGCGTCGGGTCCTTCTCCAGCCGCTCCTGCGGCTCTTTCCGGTACGGCGGTCGGCATCGGGGCTCCCACGGGACGGCGGCTCACGGCGGACTTCGACCGGGTGGCGTTCGCACCCGATCCACCGCCGTATGCCCCCGAAGAGGAGGCGCAGACAGACCGTCACGTGGGAATCCACGAATCCGCGCCCCTGACGCGCACGGAGGTGTCGGTGGGGCGTTGCCCGCAGCGGTCGCATGTGTTCGGGTCGAAGCCGCACTCCGCTGCCCGGCAGGCCGATCGTGCGGCTGCGCGGCCAGATCCATGGTGCCCTCGGCGGGTTCCGCCAGGACACCGCGCGGCACATCGGCGACTGCGGGAAAATCCGTTGTGCCGAACTCGCCGCCGTCCGACCGGTGTGAAGGCAGCATTCCGAGCACCCATGGCAAAGGAGTCGAGTACTACTGACACAGCGTGTCGAACGCGAACACAGCCACCCGCAGCGTGCTCACCCACCGCCTGCCCCTACCCCAACTCGCTTGCTCCTGAAGGAACTTGACTACCGAGGAGAACGCGCATGAGGATCGTCATCACAGGTGGCTTCGGCTTCCTGGGACAGCAGGTCGCCGCTGCCCTGCTCAGGCGGCGGGCCCTGGGCGGTGCTCCCCTCGACCGTCTGGTGCTCGCCGACCGGGTCGTTCCCGCTGGATCGCCGTTGGTCGCCGACCCACTGGTGGAGGTCGTCCGAGGTGACCTGAGCAAGCGCCTCGACAAGGTCTTCAAGCAGCCGGTGGACATCCTGATCCACCTGGCTTCGGCGGTTTCGGCCGAGTGCGAGGCCGACTTCGACCTCGGCATGAGCGCCAACCTGGACACCACCCGCGCGCTGCTCGATGCCGCCCGCGCACAGACGGCCGACGGCGGGCCGACACCCCGGGTGGTGTTCTCCAGCAGCATCGCGGTCTACGGCTCCGACCCCGCGCTGCCGCTGCCGCCCGTGGTCAGCGAGTCGACACTGCCCACACCGCAGTCCAGCTACGGAACGCAGAAGCGCATCTGCGAGCAGTTGATCGCCGAGTACACCCGCCGGGGTTTCGTCGACGGACGCGTGGCGCGCCTGATGACCGTCTCGGTGCGGGCGGGCACGCCGAACGCCGCCGCCTCCGGCTTCCTGTCCGGCATCATCCGCGAGCCGCTCGCCGGCCTCCCGGCCACCTGCCCGGTCAGCCCCGACCTGCGGGTCGCCCTCGCCTCGCCGCGGCGTACCGTCGAGGGCATCCTCCGCATCACCGAGGCCGAGCGCGGCCCGGGCGGGCTCGAAGGCGGCCTTCCGGTCAACCTGCCGGCGCTCACGGTCACCGTCGCCGAAATGCTGGACACACTGCGCCGGATGGCGGGCGCCGCCGTCGCCGACCTGGTGACGGTCACGCCCGACCCCGCCGTCGAGGCCATCGTCGGCTCGTGGCCGGCCGCCTTCGACAACACGCGTGCGACGGCACTCGGCCTCCGGCCCGACGAGAACTTCGAGTCGGTCGTACGGGCGTACGCCGAGGACCATCCCGAAGCCATCTCGGCCGGACCGATCGGACTTGACGAATAGACCCGCTCAACCCGCGACTACGCCGAAGCCCCGACCTCCAGGGCCTTCTCGGAACTCTCCGAACTCGCGTAACTCTCGCAACTCGTCACGTCCGAGGATCGCGAAGCACGATGCCCAGTTCAACGCGGTGGCGGACATCCGCCCGCAGGACTTCCCGCGTTCCGACGGCCGCCGGTCCGCCTGCCCTGGATCAGGACGGGACTCGTAGGGCCCGCCGAGCCGGTGCGCACCGATTTCGGCGGTGACCTGTGCGGTGCGGACGGCGGCCCCGATCCGGTCGTCCGCCGATGGGTGGGCCACCCATCGGACGAATGCCTCCGCTTTGCGTGCGGCACGCTCCGCGGATGGTCTCCCGGCCCTCCACACCCCCGAACGGGCAGTGTGCAAACCCCTGGTCGCGGTAGCGCCCGACGACGAGGTCACGCCGTGCCTCCCGGGCCTCGCGTGAGGTGAGTTCACTCAGACCCGCAGACCTCTCCTCACCCTCGCAGTCCGGGTGCCACCCGGACTGCGTCGGGCCGCGCGCATGCGTACCGCCAGCCCCTTCGAGCGCGGGCACCATGTGCCTCAGCTGCTACGGCTTGCGCGCCGGCACCCGCCACACCAACGCGGTGCCGCTGCCCTCGGGCTTCCCCAGTTCCAGCCGGCCGTCCAGTTGCTCGGCGCGCTCCGCCATGTTGCGCAGCCCGCTGCGGCGGCCCTCGGCGGGGACGCCCACCCCGTTGTCGGTGACCGACAGCCGTATCTCACGCCCGTCCGTGGCCAGGAGTACGTCGGCGCGGTTCGCCCGGGCATGGCGGGCGATGTTGGTCAGGGCCTCGGAGAGAACCGCCACCACATGGTCGGCGATGTCCTTCGGTACATCGGTGTCCAGCAGGCCCTCCATCCGGACGCTGGGGGCGAAGCCGAGGACCGGGGCCGCCTCTCCGACGACCCGTACGGCACGAGCCCGCAGGCCGGCCTCCCCCACACCCTCCCGGGTACGCAGGCCGAAGATCGTCGACCTGATGATCTTGATGGTCTCGTCGAGGTCGTCGACCGCGCGCACCACGCGTTCGGCGGCCTCCTCGTGCTCGATGAAGCGGCCGGCGCTCTGCAGCGTCATGCCGGTGGCGAACAAGCGCTGGATGGCCAGATCGTGCAGGTCGCGTGCGATGCGGTCCCGGTCCATGAGGACCGCGACCGCCTCGGCGTCCTTGCGGCGTTCGGCCAGCTCCATCGCGACGGCGGCCTGTCCGGCGAAGGACTGCAGGGTCTCGGTCTCCGTCGCCGAGAACACCGGCTGACCGACCTTTCTCGCCAGCAGGACCACGCCTCGTGGACCCTCGTCGCCCGTGCCGATGGGCACGGCCACGGCGGGGCCGAGGCCGCCGAACCGCGGAGGCTCCAGGGAGATGCGCTCGTCCGCGCCGACGTCGGCGCTGGTGACGGGGGCGGCGCCGGAGAACGCCAGCCCCATCAGGCTCTTGTCCATGGCCAGTACGAGGCCCCGGTGCGCCTCGGCGTCCAACCCGACGGCGATCTCCACGGCGAGTGACCCGGTGTCCTCCATGGGCAGCGCGACCGCCGCCAGGGCGGATCCGGTGATCTCGCTGGCCCGCTCGGCGATCAGCGCGAGGACCTCGGCGCGCTCGTCGCCGGACATCAGACTGTGGGTGACCTCCGCGTTCGCCCGCAGCCAGCGTTCCCGCAGCCGGGACTCCTCGTACAGCCGGGCGTTGTCGATCGCGACTCCGGCCGCCACGGCGAGTGTCAGCGTGACCGAGACGTCCTCCTCGTCGAACTGGGCGCCGCCCCGCTTCTCGGTCAGGTAGAGGTTGCCGAAGACCTGGTCGCGCACCCGGATCGGAACGCCCAGGAAGGTGTTCATCGGCGGGTGGTGCGCCGGGAAGCCGTACGAGGCCGCGTGCTCGGAGATCTTCGCGAGGCGTAGCGGCTCGGGGTGGCGGATCAGCTCCCCCAGGATGCCGTGCCCCTCGGGATACGGGCCGATCCGCGCGATCTGCTCCTCGCCGACCCCCACAGTGTGGAAAGCGGACAGGCGCCTGCCGTCCGGGCCGATCACGCCGAGCGCCGCGTACTCCGCGTCGACCAGTACCGCGGCGGCCTCCACGATGCGTCGCAGGGCCTGCTCCAGATCCAGCTCCCGGCCGACCGACAGCACCGCCTCCAGGAGGCTGTGCACCCGGTCCCGGGTGCCGCGGGCCGCGTCCAACCGCGACTGCAGCTCCTCCAGCAGTTCGTCCAGCCTCAACTGGGGCAGCCGCACGCGAGCCTCCTCGGGGGTTTCCATCCTGTAGTCCTCCAGGTCCCCTCGACGCGCGGACGCCCAACGGTCCGGTCATGGGTCACGGTAGTGGTCAGCTGCAGGGTGCGGTGCGAATCGAGCCGAGCATCCGGGCCGCCGTTCCATCACCTCCGGTTCATTCGACAGCGTGCAGGCCTGCGCCGCTGCCCCCTGTGCGTCACGCCCCATGGCGGACCGCCCTCGGACCTTTCAGGGGCGGACCAGCCCCATGGAGGGGACCGACAGCAGTGGGGCCACAAACCCGACCGAACGCACGACGGGTCCGGGCTCCAGGCCGAAGAGCGGCCTGGAGTTTTCCTGGGCGGCTGACCGCAGGTCGGCCCGGATGCGCGGCTCCGCCGGCCGTTCGGCCCCTGCCCCGGGGGGAAAGGGTGCGACAGGCTGGACTGCGAAAGCGTGCCCCGCTGCGCCGGAAAGGCCGACCGTGACGGAACCAGTGATCCTTGCCCGTACCGACTCATCCGCGCCGAGCCGTCCCGCAGTGGACTGGGCCGAGCGAGAGGCGCGACTGCGCGGTCTGCCGATGCGCGCGGTCCTGTACCCACCCCCGGACCCCATCCGGGCAAAAATGATCGTGTACGGCATCCCTCACGGGGCCGACGCTCCTGGTCTGTCTCTCGGCTCCCGGCTTCCCGCCGCCATCCGGGCAACCGACCACCCACTGGTGCTCGTTCCGAACGGACACGGGGCCACACACCGCTCCGGAAGCATCCTTCTCGGCACGGACGCCCGAAATCCTTCCGACGGCACGATCGACTTCGCCTTCGACAGTGCCCGGGTACGAGATGCCCTGCTGCACGTCGTGTACGCCTGGTCGCTTCCGTCCTGTGCCGCCGAGTGGCCTTTCGGCGTGCCGGAGGCGGATCGTGCGACCTGGGAGGACCACGAGGTGCAGCTCCTGGCCGACGTGCTGGGTCCGTGGCGCGAGAAGTACCCGCAGGTCGCGGTCCTCGAAGACGTCGTTCTCTTCACGCCGGCTCAAGCGCTCCTGCACCACGCCGGGAGCGCCGCGCTGGTCGTGGTGGGACGAAAGTCCGGCACGGAGTGGGGCGAGGCCGTGCGTGGTGTCCTGCACGAGGCTGCCTGCCCTGTTGCCGTGGTGCCGGCCTGGATGACGCCATGAGGTCGGCCCCGAGGCCAGTGCGAACCGGGCCTCGGGGCCGACTTCATGACTGGGCAGTTCCTCTCTCGTACGACGGTGTGAGCTCCTACGACGGCGTGAGCGCGGCGACCATGCCTCGCGCCCAGGTCTCGATCGCGCCGAAGTCCCGGAAGCCACCGCCCGTCCCGGAACGGAGGATCATCCCCGCCATCCGCCCTTTGGCGCCTTCCACCAAGCACCCTCCGAAGGTGACGTGGTCCCGGACACGGGCTCGGGGTCGGGGCGTTCCTCGATGACCAGAGGTTCACCGAACGCTCGTACGACCGCCGCCTTCAAGGGTCTCTTCTCCTCGGGAGGTACGGGTCAGCCGTGGGGGACGACGGCGACAGGGGCGGTGGAGTGGTGCAGGACGGCATGCGTGACGTGGCCGATGTGGGCGCCGAACGGGTTGCGGCGGATGCGCCGCCCCACGACGACGAGGGAGGCCTCCCGGGAGGCGTCCACCACGTGGACGGCCGGGCTGCCGTAGCGGGACGTCTCGACGACCTCGACGTCCGGGAACTTCTTGCGCCAGGGGCGCAGCACCTCCGCCACGGCCTCGGACTCGCTCAGGGTGAGTGCCTCGTGCAACGCCGGGTTGGCGGCCATGCCGTACGCGTAGTAGGGCGGCGGGTTCCAGCCGTGGACGACGTGCAGGGAGGTGGTGCGTCGTTGGGCGGCGTCGAAGGCGAACTCGATCAGCGTCCCGTCCGGGTGCTCGACGTCGAGTCCGAGGACCACGGGCCAGAACGGGGTCGCGGCCGACGGAACACCCGCCGGGTCCATCTCGTGTTCGTCGGCGGCCACCTCCAGCGCGCGGACCAGCACGACGGGGCGGTCCGTGTACGCGACGGCGGACAGACCGACCGAGCCGACCATGAACCCGCCGATCCCGCCGAGGCCGCGCGAGCCCAGGACGAGCAGTTCGGCGCTCTTCGCCGCCTCGGCCAGCGCGTCACCCGGGTGGCCGGAGACCTGCTCGGTGGACACCTCGACGCCGGGGTGACGCAGGCGGATGCCCTCGGCGGCCTCCCGGGGGATACGTTCGGTCCAGTGCTGCTGGGTCTCGGCTCCCAGGATCGGTGCCTGCGCCATGGGCGTCGGCACCGGCTCCCAGACGTGCACGATCTTCAGCGGCAGGCCGCGCAGCTTCGCCTCGCGAGCCGCCCATTCCGCGGCGGCCCGGCTCTCCTGCGAGCCGTCGAGACCTACGGTGATGGTGCGGAGCATGATCTCCACCTCCTGGAGTGATGGATCCGTTTCCAGCGTCGTCTTCGGGCGGTTCGGCGTGCAGGGGCCACTGGTCCCGATGTGGGGCCGATCGACCCCCCGCACGGCTCGGCGCGGGGGGCCGGGTGACGGGCCCACCACGCCGTCGGTACTCAGCGCAGCCAGCTGTGGTCACGGACGAAGGGCAGCCTGGCCCAGAGCCGGCCCGCGCCCAGGGCGTCGCCGGCGGCGACAGCGGCCAGGACGATCAGGGCGACGGCGTAGACCAGGTGGTAGTCGACGAACGGATTCGTCGACATGCTCGCGGAGCCGTCCGAGAGGTGCTTGGCCGGCGGCCACTCGGCGATCCACATCAGCGCCATCATCGCGGTGCCCGCGACGGCGGCGAGCCGCAGTGCGACGCCCGAGACCAGGGCCAGGCCGATCCCGAGCAGACCGAGCATGAACAGCCAGTTCGCCCACGGATCACCGGCCCAGGAGTGGAAGGTGGACTCCATCGGTCCGACGGCTACGGAACCGAGGAAGCCCTTCGTCGGCGAGCCGCCGTCGATCCAGCCCTTGCCCGACGGGGTCGCGTAGCCGAACCCGAACGTCTTGTCGAGGAACGCCCACAGGAAGACGAACCCGGTGAACATACGCAGTGCGGCGAAGGCGTAGGCCCGCGCGGTGTGCGTGCCGGTGGCAGCCGACACGTCCGACTCGGATGCGGAGGCGGCCCGGTTCCTGCGGTACGACGGCAGGTGGAAGCCGGAGCTCCGGTGAGAGTGCTCGTGCACGGCCATGGTCTTGGTTCCCTTCGAGGGCGGTCGGGGCGGTGCCTGACACGACTCACTCTGGTCGCGCGCGCCGGTCGGCGCCGAATGCCGAAGGTCCGCGACTGCGGGGCCGAACGGCCCTGTTCGCAGGGCCCGTTGGGCCGGGTGGGGCACGACCGGCACACGGACTCTCGCGGGCGTTCCGGAGCCGGTGGATCATGGAGGCATACGCCGGAAGGCGGCACACGTGCCAGGGCTCGGCCGGACACGCCCCTGGCCGGCGTCGGTCGATGCCAGGTCTGGCGACGCTCCTCGGCTACCGGCGGGCGCGGCGCGGCTCCGGGGCTACCTGCTCGCCGGAACGACCGTGGCCGAGCGCCTCGTTCCGCAGTTCATTACCTACGCCGGCATGGCCGGGATGCCGCCGGTCACCGGGCCGTGGGCAACCCTGCCGGCCCTCGCACTGCCCGAGGCCAGTGTCGCGGTCGACATCACGGCCCTCGACGCGGTCGACGAACCGCCGCCGCGAACCGACCGGCCGACCCTTGCGGCAGAGGCCGCTCTCACCGCAGCACCCGAAAGCTCCTCTTCGGTGCCGCATGGCGCGGCATTGGGCCAGATGGCCCATGGCCTGCCCCCAGGGCCCGGTACAAGGTGGCCGTGAACGGACGTACACCCCCTTGCGGAGGCACACCATGAACGCTTCCCTCACTCCCAGCCCCAACATGCTGCGCGCGCTGTCCGCCGAACACCGCCAGCGGCTCATGCGCGTCGCCCGGGAGGTGTCCATCCCCGAGGGAACACGCCTGTTCGACGAGGGGGGACGCGCCGACCGCTTCTGGATCGTCCGCAGCGGCAGGATCGAGCTCGACATGCACGTGCCGGGCCGTCGGGCGGCTGTCATCGAGAGCCTCGGGCACAACGAACTGGTCGGCTGGTCCTGGCTCTTCACCCCGCACGTCTGGCACCTGGGCGCCCAGGCGACCACTCCGGTGCGGGCCTACGAGTTCGACGCCGCGGCCGTCCGGTCCATGTGCCAGGACGACGCGGCCCTGGGCAACGACGTCGCCCAGTGGGTCGGTGAGGTACTCGCCCACCGTCTCCGCACGGCCAGGACCCGCCTCCTCGACCTGTACGCCCCGTACGGCGCCGGAAGCACCATCTGACCCGAACGCATGACAGAGGAGTGACCATGCACGGCACCCCGCACACCGTCAGCGATGTCATGACCCGCACGGTCGCCGCAGTCGGTCGCGGAGCGGCCTTCAAGGAGATCGTGCGGCTGATGCAGGACTGGAAGGTCAGCGCCCTGCCCGTCGTCAAGGGCGAGGGCCGGGTCGTCGGTGTCGTCTCCGAGGCGGATCTCCTGCCCAAGGAGGAGTTCCGCGACAGCGACCCCGACAGGTACACCCAGCTGCGCCGCCTGTCCGACCTGGAGAAGGCCGGCGCGGTCACCGCGGAGGAACTCATGACCTCCCCCGCCCTCACCGTCCGCCCGGACGCCACGCTCGCGCAGGCCGCCCGCACGATGGCCCGGGCGAAGGTCAAGCGGCTGCCCGTGGTCGACGCGGTGGGCATGCTCGAAGGCGTCGTCAGCCGTGCCGATCTGCTCAAGGTCTTCCTGCGTACGGACGAGGAGATCGCCGAGGAGGTACGGCGCGAGGTCGCGGCCTGCCTGTTCCCCATGCCGGACTCGAACGTACGTGTAGATGTGCGGGACGGGGTCGTCCGGCTCGTCGGCCAGGTCCGGGACACCTCGCTGGTGCCGGTGGCGGCACGGCTGGTCCGCGCGGTCGAGGGGGTCGTGGACGTGGAGTTCGTCCTCACCCGACACGGGGAACCGGAGGAGGTGCCCGCAGACGACACCGGGAACATCGACTCTGCGTGAACCTGCCGGGACCAGGTGGCCGGGGCCGGTCCCGGCAGTCACCGTGGCTCCGCAGCCCTCGCGGACAAGGCGCACACCAGGCGCAGATCAGGCTGCCCGCGCGGTCGATTGTCCCGCGTGTTGGGCCTGTCAGGGCAGTTTCCTCCGCGCGAGTGGGGCCGGTCGGCCCTAGTGCGTTCGGTCCACGAGCGTGATGATCGGCATCATGGGGCAGCCCGCAGTCTGTCCTCCGCCGGGTAACCAGGGGTCACCATGCCAGAGCCACGCGCTTTCACCGAGCAGAACCCGATCCGGGTGTTCCTACTGGACGACCACGAGGTAGTCCGCCGTGGCCTGGCCGACCTGCTCGACTCCGAACCCGACATCTCGGTCATCGGTAATGCCGGCACCGTCGACCAGGCGCTCGCCCGAGGCCCCGCGCTGCGCCCCGACGTCGCCGTCCTCGACGTACGGCTGCCGGACGGCGACGGCATCTCGGTCTGCCGGGAGCTGCGCAGCCAGATGCCGGAACTGGCCTGCCTGATGCTGACCTCGTTCGATGACGAGGAGGCCCTGCTCGACGCGATCATGGCCGGCGCCTCCGGCTACGTCCTCAAGCAGATCAAGGGCTCCGACCTCGTCTCGGCGGTCCGCACGGTGGCCTCGGGCCAGTCGATGCTGGACCCCGAGACCACCGCCCGCCTGATGCGCTCGCTGCGGGCCGAACCGGCTCAGACCCCTGCCGTGCCGTCCGAGCTGGAGAGTCTGTCACCGCGTGAGAGGGACATCCTGGCTCTGATCGGCGACGGTCTGACCAACCGGGAGATCGGCACCAAGCTCTACCTGTCGGAGAAGACCGTCAAGAACCACATCTCCCGTCTGCTGGCCAAGCTGGGCGTGCAGCGCCGGGTCCAGGCCGCCGTCCTCGCCTCACACCTGGGGCAGCCCGAGGCGGGCCACCACCGGCCGAAATGAGGAAGAGTGGACCCATCGGGACCGTACGACGGGCCGGACGGCCCCTGTCTCCGCGCTCCCCCGGCGGTGAGGCTGAGGCGACCGCCAACACCGGCGGCGCCCTTGAGCAGAGTGAGGGGATGAGCCCCCGATGCCTTCCGCCGTCCTCGATGTCCCGACCCTGGAGACGCTGATCTCCGCCGCCGTGACAGCCCCCTCGATCCACAACACTCAACCCTGGCGCTTCAGGCTCGACACGGACACGGTCACACTGCAGATCCGTGCCGTATCGGACCGCGGACTGCGGCACACCGACCCGGTCGGCCGCGCCCTCCATCTCTCGGTCGGCTGCGCCGTCCTCAATCTGCGGGTGGCGATCACGCAGTTCGGCTGGGAGCCGGTGACCCGGCTGCTGCCGCAGCCCGACCAGCCCGACCTGCTCGCCGCCATCCGGCTCGGCGGCCTCGTCAGAGGCTCCTTCCCCGGTCTCTACGACGCTCTGTGGCGCCGGCACAGCAGCCGCTTCCCGTTCTCCGAGCGTCCCCTGCCAGCCGCGGTGCTGGCCGAACTCACCGAAGCGGCTCACTCCGAAGGCGCCGCCCTGACCCACCTCTCCCGTGCCGAGACCGACCGCGTTCTCCGGCTCACCGGCGACGCGGAGCGCCGAAACGTCATCGATCACGACCGGGCGGCCGAGAGCAGCCGCTGGGTGCGTGCGAAGGACGGCACCGGTCTCGGTATCCCGCCCGAAGCACTCGGCCCGCGGGACTTCCGGGAGATCGTCCCCGTGCGGGACTTCAGCGCCCGCCGAACTCCCGACCGGCTGCCCGCCCGCCCCTTCGAGAAACGGCCCGCCATCGCCGTCCTCTCCACCCTGCACGACGGGAGGAGGGACTGGCTGCGGGCGGGACAGGCCCTTCAGCGCGTCCTCCTGGTCGCCACCGCTCACGGTATCCGGGCGTCGCTCCTGCACCAGGCGCTGGAATGGCCCGACATGCGCCGACAGCTCGTCTCCTCGACGGCCACCGGTCCTGCCCACGCCCACATGGTGATCCGCCTCGGGTACGGCCCGGAAGGATCCCCGTCCCCGCGCCGCCGCACAACCGCGTTGCCCCACCCTCAGCCACCCATCAGCTGCTGAGGGCGTCCGGCGTTGGTCACGTCCCACTGACGGGTGCCGGGAAGAAGCCCTCACAACGGACCGCCTCCGCGTACTGGGTGCGGCTCCTCGCGAAACGGGTCAGTCCCGGAGAGCACCGATAAGCCGCAGCCACGACCGGACCTCGGCGTCAGAGCACAGACAGGGGCGGCGGCGGAGAACTGGGCCGGTTCCTGCGCGCCAGATCTCCGACTTCCTCGCCAAGAAGGACCTGACCCGATGACCTCCACGACCCGCAACAACGGCGTGACGACCCAGAAGGTCAGCTTCCCGCACGGCACACACCAGGTCGTGGGAAACCTCTTCCTCCCTCGGGCTCCGACGAGAACAAGAAGTACGCGGTGCAGTCGGCCCATGTTCCCCCTTGCGCGATTGGTGGCGAGCATCCATTATCAGGAATCCTGTTATTTTAACTTTGTAGTGATTGGATGAGCCGTGCCATTCAGGCCCAGAATCCAGGCCAGAGGGGTCCAGCTGTTGCTCGGCCCGATGATGAGCCGCGTACACAAGGATCTACGCTTCACCGACATCCCGAAGCGCACGGAATCCCTCCGGGTGGAGACCGGCGCCGGACCGGTGACCTGCACCGTCTACCGCCCGTCGGCCGCCGCCTCGGCCCCTGCCCCCGTGTACGTCAACTTCCACGGCGGCGGGTTCGTGATCGGCCGCCCCGAGCAGGACGACCACATCTGCCGCTACATAGCCGCCACTGCCGGATGCGTGGTGATCAACGTGGACTACGCAGTCGCCCCGCAGCGGCCGTACCCCGCACCCGTCACCCAGGCATACGACGTCACCGCCTGGGTGGCCGAGAACGGCCCCGCCAACAACTGGGACGGCTCGCGACTCGCCGTCGGCGGACACAGCGCCGGGGCCAACCTGACCGCCGCGGTCTGCCGCACGGCCCGGGATCGCGGCGCCTTCGCGCCCCGCCTCCAGATCATCGACTCCGCGCCGCTCGACCAGCTCGCCGACCCGGCCACCAAGCAGTCACCCATCGCCAAGCCCCTGCTCACGCCTCAGCTCATGCGGGTCTTCACCGCCGCCTACGTCCCGGACCCCGCCGACCTCACCCATCCGCTGGTGTCACCCGGACTGGCCGATGACCTCACCGGACTGCCGCCCGCCCTGGTCATCACCGCCGAGCACGACCGCCTGCGCGACGAGGGCGATGCCTACGCCAAGGCCCTGGAGGCTGCCGGCGTTCCGGTCACCCACCGTTGCTTCGAGGGCGTCGACCACTACTTCACCCACGCCGGCCCGGTACCGGCCGGCAAGGAAGCCATCGATCTGATGGCCACCACGCTGCGCACCGCACTCAGCGCCTGACGCCGACGGGCCGCGTTGCCGAAAGCCGGCCGATACGAACCGTGGCGCCACGCCCATGCGTTCGGGTTGCGGTCTGCCGATCACCAGGCTGCGGCCATTGCCGGGACCAGACACCGTCCTCGGGTGTGCGGCGAGCCGTGACCGAGCATGGACTGACGCGCCGGACACGATCACCACGGACAGCATGCGCCCAGAGGCGAGACCGGGCCCCTGCACACCCTGGCCGCCATCCCCGCCCGCACGGCACCTGAACCTCCGACCGCACCGGGCGATGCTCCGGTGCAGGCCCGGCACGCGCATGATCTCGCCGATCCGGGTGCCGGCCTTCGCATGGACAGCGAAGCAGGCGATCCGGTTGGGGTCGGTGACCGAGCGCCGCACCGGCACGGGATGAACGCTGCCGCAGCCGGGGCCGCCTGCGCCCCCGGAGTCACGAACCACCACCTGCCTGATGTGACATCAGCCCAGTTCACCGATACCCACACCTCGGTGACAACCGGCAGCAATCGATTTCGCTACAAGTTCCGAAATTATTTGTGACGGGTCCGCCACGCCGCCGAAATGTGCACTTCATAGCGTCACCATCAGCCGCATAGGCGCCATCGCACCCATCGCACCCATTAGGCCTGTCAGGCCAAAAAAGGTGCTTTCTCATCAAAAACATCACTGTCCTCAGCAATGCCATGAGACAGGAGTCCCCAAGTGTCGAACCCCTCCCGACGCGGCGTCCTCAGACTGACCGCCGGCACCGCACTTCTCGGCACCCTCGCCCTGACCGGCTGTGGGCGCGGCGACGAGACCACCACCGCGAAAGCAGCGGCCAAGCCCATCGGCACCGCCCCGGCCACCGGCACTGTCAATGTCTGGGCGACCCAGGACGATGCCAGCGTGCTCGACAAGGTCATCAAGCCGTTCAAGGCCGCGAACCCGGACGTCACCGTGAAGTTCACGCTGATACCGAACCACGAGTACTACACCAAGCTCCAGGCGGCGATCGCGGCCGGCACGGGCCCTGATGTGGCCCAGTTCTTCCCCGAGTCCCAGGCGCAGTTCCTCGACCCGTCGATCCTGCAGCCCGTGCCGGACGGACTCGTCGACTCCGGCGCCTTCTTCAAGAGCCTGTGGGACGCCGGTGTGGTCAAGGACGTCGCCTACACGGTGCCCTGGTACGCCTACACCTACGCGCTCGTCTACCGCGCCGACCTCGCCAGGAAAGCCGGCGTGAAAGCGCCGACCACGTGGGACGAGACCGTGCCGTTCCTCAAGGCGCTCCAGGGCGCCGGCGCCACGCGCGGCCTCGGGGCCGACATCGGCTGGGACATCTTCAACGGCCAGGACGTCGCGATGTACGCCTGGCAGGCCGGCGGCTCACTGGTCTCCTCGGACGGCAAATGGACGCTCGACACGCCTGCGATGGTCGACGCCCTCAAGTACAACGCGTCGTTCTTCACCTCCGGCACGGCCGACACCGCCGGGCCCACCTTCCTCGACGCACAGCCGTACTTCGTGTCCGGCAAAACCGCCACGATGATCACCGGCCCGTGGGTCGTCGGTCAGCTCGACACCGCCGCGAAGAAGACCGGCTGGACGGCCGCCAATGTCGCCACCGCACCCTTGCCGGCCGGCGCCTCGAGTGATGTCTCCTTCTCCGGAGGAGGAAGCTGGGGCGTCCTCGCGACCAGCGGCAACGCGGACGCGTCGTGGAAGCTCGTCCGGTACGTGTCGGAGCCGAGCACGCAGGTCGCGCAGTACAAGGCGTACAGCTCGCTGCCGGCGGTCGTGTCGGCCTGGGACGACCCGTCCATCAAGGGCCAGCCGCTGCTGGACGCGTTCTTCACACAGTTGAAGAAGACGCGGGCGTTCCCGCAGGTGAGCTCGTGGCAGCAGGTCTCGACGCGGCTGGGCAAGGAGATGGAGGCCGTGGCCAAGGGCACACAGACCGCGGAGAAGGCCGCCGCGAGCATCCAGGCGTACGCCGAGAGCGTCGGCACCGGTACGAAGTGAGCCGCACATGACCACCACCGTTGTCGCCCGGGCCCCGCGCGCAGGACTGCGCAGCCGTCCGGGGAGGGCTCCTGCGGGCCGTCGCTCCCGTGGGGTGCGCCGAACAGCCGTCGCCTGGCTTTTCCTCACCCCGTTCGTCGTCGTGTTCCTGCTCTACACGGCGATACCCACGATCGCCGCGCTCGGGTTCAGCCTCACCGACCTGCACGGCGCGGATCTGCGGCATCCGTTCGCGGTCGACTTCACCGGCCTTGACAACTATCTCCAGCTGTTCCAGGACCCGACTTTCCTACGGGACATCCTGAACACAGCCGTCTTCGTCGCGGTCGGCGTACCGGTCACGATGGGGATCGGCTTCGCGTTGGCCGTCGCCCTGAACTCCGGCATCCGGCGCCTGCGCGGTGTGTTCCGTACCGTCTTCTTCGCGCCGGTCGTCACCAACGTCGTGGCGGTCGCGCTGATCTGGCAGTACGCCTTCAACTCCGACGGCACCGTCAACAAGGTGCTCGGCGCTGTCGGCCTCGCCGGGCCGAACTGGCTGGACGACCCGAACCTGGCGATGCCCGTCGTCATCCTGCTCGGCGTCTGGCGCAACTTCGGCACCGCGATGGTGCTGTTCCTGGCCGGCCTGCAGGCGATACCGCAGGACGTGTACGAGGCCGCCGCCCTGGACGGGGCAGGCCGCTGGCGCCAGTTGAGGCACATCACCCTGCCCCTGCTGCTGCCCACCACCCTCATGGTCTCGGTCCTGCTGACCGTCTTCTACCTCCAGGTGTTCGACGAGCCGTACCTGCTCACCAACGGCGGCCCCCTGGGGTCGACCGAGTCGGTGGCGCTGTACACCTACCACCAGTTCGGCTCGGGCGAGTTCGGGGTGTCCTCGGCGGCGTCCTTCGTGACGCTGGTGCTCGTGGCCCTGGTGAGCATCGTCCAGTTCCGATTGCTGAGGCCCCGCGCATGACCGCTGTCACCGCGTTGGAGAACACCGACCTGTCCGCCCGCACCGCCGGCGCCCGCAGTGCCGTACATCCCCGGTCCGTGGCCCGCCCCCTGCTCTACGGTGCGCTGGTGCTGTGCGCGCTGCTCACGCTGCTCCCCTTCCTGTGGGTGATCAGCGGCTCACTGCGCAGCCTCGACGAGATCCGCTCCGACCCCGGCGCCTGGCTCCCGCAGCACGTGACCCTCGACAACTTCGTACGGCTGTTCAGGACCGAAGGCTTCGGCCGGTTCATGGTCAACAGTGTCGTGGTCGCCGCCATCGTGGTGATCGGCAACATCGTGGCGGCATCGGCTGCCGGTTACGCCCTGGCGAAGCTGGACTTCGCGGGCAAGCGGCTCGCGTTCGGCGCGGTCATGGCGGCGATGATGGTGCCGTTCACAGCGGTGTTCGTCCCGCAGTTCGTGATCACCGTCGACATGGGCCTGGCGGACACCCTCGCCGGTATCGCGCTGCCGAGCGTGGCGATGCCCATGTCGGTCTTCATCATGCGGCAGTACGCGTCGTCGATCCCCGACGAGTTGTTGGAGGCTGCCCGGATCGACGGCGCGGGCGAGTTCCGGATCTTCTTCCGGATCTTCCTCCCGCTGGCCGGTCCCGCGGTCGCGACGATCACGATCATGTCGTTCCTGGCCTCGTGGAACTTCTTCATCTGGCCGCTCATCGTCGCCCAGAGCACGGACACCTACACACTTCCGGTGGGCCTCGCGGCCACCAGCCAGGCGGCGGCGCACGTGACCGACTACGGTCTGATGCTCGCCGGCGCGATCGTCGTGATGCTGCCCGTGCTCGTACTCTTCCTGTTCCTGCAGCGGTACTTCGTGCAGGGCATCTCCGGAACGGGAATGCGGTGACCCCGATGGACGACCGGATGGACCCGCTCCACCCGCTCGGTGTACGGGCAGAGTCCGAGGTGGCGAAGGCATGGTGATGTCCACGACCAACGGGATGAACCAGAGCGCCGTCCGCCGCGTCAACACGTCGGTCATTCTGCGCATGCTGGCGGTGTCGGCGGGGCCGATGACCTTGACCGCGCTCGCCGAACAGGCCGGTCTCTCCCGCCGTACCAACGAGCTGATTCTGGATTCGCTCATCGAGGCGGGCTGGGTTACCGAGCTTGACCGCGTGCCGACCAGCGGATGTGCCGGGCGCCCCGCGCGGCGGTACGAACTGCGGGCGGAACATGCCCTGTTGGCGGCCGTCCATCTCAACACTTCGGACGCGTCCGCGGTCGTCTCGGACGTACGCGGCCGGATCCTCAGCCGGGCGCGGCGGCCCCTGCGCGCCTACCAGGATCCGCAGGCCACGCTCGACGACGCGGCAGCCCTGGTGCGGGAGGCCCTCGACGACGCGGGCGGCTCCGTGGACCGACTGAGAGCCGGTGCGGTCGCGGCTGGTGGCGCGATCGACGACGAGGGCGTCGTACGGCGGCTGGTGCACACCACACGCTGGGAAGGAGTGCATCTGCCCGACGAGTTCGGGCGGCGCCTCCGGATGCCCTGGTTCGCCGACAACGACACCAACCTCGGTGCGCTGGCGGAGCGTTGGCGGGGCGTGGCCGGCGACCACGACAACGTCGTCTGGGCGATCCTCGGTAACCGGACCGGTCTCGGCATCCTCATCCGGGGCGCCGTGCACCGGGGTCTGGAAGGCGCCGCAGGTGAGATCGTCGAGGCCGGCTCGATACCGGTCGGCTCGGTCGCAGACCATCCGGTCGCCTGGCTCACCTCACCCGAGGTGGATCAACGCCGTGTCGCGCTGGGCCGTTTCGACGCTGCCCGGGCGGGAGACGCGGGAGCACTCGCGGAGGTGGACGAGTTCGTCGAGAACATCACCTCGATCCTCGTCACCCTGTCATGGACGGTCGCGCCCTCGCTCATCGTGCTCGGCGGCGGCCTGGAGGAGGCGGCCGATGTGCTGCTGCCCCGGGTGCGCGAGGCGATGCGCGCCGCCCGCACCCCCGCGATCGAGCTGCGTGCCACCGGCCTGGGCCGCGACGCCCCGCTGATCGGCGCCGTGAAACTGGCACTCGACCGCATGGACACCGAGTTGTTCGGACCACTCGCTCCGCGTGCGTGAGCGCGTCCTTCCCCCCGCCCCGTGAACACCCGCGGCACCAGACATGGAGTCTCCTTGTGACCGACACCCCCCGCACCGGCGTCCTCATCGTGGGCAGCGGCATCATGGGATCCCTTGTGGCCCGGCTGCTGCGGGACAGCGATCCGGCGCTGGACATCACCATGATCGATGGCGGCCAGGCCATCGGCAGGGCCCCGGGCCTGCATCTGCACGACGTGGACGACCCCGTTCTCTGGTCGCGCTACAACGAAAAGGCAGGCACTGGCATCCAGGGCATGTACACGGGCGCCGAGGTGGTGCGCGAGGTCGCGGACAGCCTCACCGGCCTGACGCCCGGCATGTTCCACGCGCTGGCCTTCGGCGAGGACGCCGAGACGATGCCGGCGACGGCGCTCGCGTGGAACGCGGGTGGCATGGGCGTGCACTGGACCGCCGCGACCCCGTGGCCCGCCGGACCCGAGGTGTTCGACTTCGGCGACCCGGCCCGTTGGTCGGCGGATCTCGACACAGCGCACCGGCTGCTGGCGGTCACGCCCTCCCCCATCGGCCCGACCGAGGCCGGCCACCTGGTGCTCGACGTACTACGCCGCCGCTTCGAGGGTGTCGGACCGAACGACAGACGACCACAGCCGATGCCCATGGCAGTCACCCCGACTGGATCGGGCCCCATGCCACGCACGGCTCCGGGGACGATCTTCACGGCGATCGCGGCGGGCGGAGACCCTGCCTTCACCCTGGTGACCGGGACACTCGCGACGGCCCTTCTCGTCTCGCACGGCCGAGTCGCGGGCGCCCGACTGCGGCGCATCGCCGACGGCACGGAACGCGAACTCCGCGCGGACGCGGTGGTGGTGTGCGCCGACGCGCTGCGTACCCCGCAACTGCTGTTCGCCTCGGGCATCCGCCCGGACGCACTGGGCCGGTACCTCAACGAGCACGCCTTCGTCACCGCCCGGGTGCTGCTCGACCTCGAACGGTTCGGCATCGGCCTCGACGCACTGCCGCTCCCCCGCGTCGGCGAGTTCTGCACGGACTCGCTGTGGCTGCCCCAGAACGGAGCGGCCCAGCCCTTCCACGGCCAGATCATGAACCGGACGTACCTGGACGAGGACGGCCACCCCCTCGCACACTCCGTTGGCCTCACGCTGTACACCCCCATCGAGTCCCGCCCCGAGAACCGGCTCGTGTTCTCGGAGTCGGAGACCGACCTCGCCGGGCTGCCGCGCATCGGCGTCGAGTTCGACTACTCCGACACCGATCGCGCCCTCATCGACCGGGCTCTCGCCGAAGTCCGTTCGCTGGCCGAGGAGTTCGGCCCGTTCGACCCGGCGACCGAACTCGCGCTGCTCCCGCCCGGTTCGTCCCTGCACTTGACCGGCACCGTCCGGTCGGGCACGGCCGACGACGGGACCAGCGTGTGCGACCCGGACGGCCGGGTGTGGGGCTTCGACAACCTGTACCTCGCCGGCAACGGCGTGATCCCCACCGCGATGGCCGCCAACGTCACCCTCACCGGCGCGGTGACCGCCGTACGGACGGCCCGTGCCGTCGCCGCCCGCACCGCGGCGCTCGCCACCCACTGACAGGAAGCTGAACGATGATCGACATCGCGAAGGAATACCGCGTGGCACTGCCCGCGTGGATCGACGACGAGTTGGCCGACGTACCCGCCGTCGTCCCGGACCGCGACGACCGGATGCGCCTCGTGCACCGTCTCGCGGACCGCAACTGGCGTGAGGGCAACGGCGGCCCGTTCGCGGCACTCGTCGCCGAACAGGACACCGGCCGGATCGTCTCGGTCGGCGTGAACGTCGTCCTCGCCTCCGGTGTCTCCAGCGCACACGCCGAGGTCGTCGCGCTCGGCCTCGCCCAGACAGCGACCGGCGGCTGGGACCTGGGCGGCGAGGGGATGCCGACGCACGAGCTGGTCGTCAACTGGCGTCCGTGCATTCAGTGTTACGGCGCGACCATGTGGTCAGGGGTGCGCGGCCTCGTGGTCGCGGGCGAAGGACCGGAACTGGAGGAGATCACCACGTTCGACGAGGGCCCGCTCGGCGCGGACTGGGCCGAGCAGTTCGAGGCACGCGGCATCAAGGTCGTACAGGACGTGCTCCGTGACGAGGCGCTGGCCGTGTTCCGCAACTATCGCAAGGCCGTCGACGAGGCCGACGGGATCGTCGTCTACAACGCCCGCAGAGGTGCCGAATGACAACCGTGACAGCGCGTTTCGCCACCGACGTGGTCACCTTCTACCATCCGGGCTTCTGGGACCTCACCTCCGCCGACGCCGTACGCGACTGGGCGTCGGCCAACCCCGAGAGCTTCTGGCACCGGGTGATGGACGCGCTGGCCGAGGCCGGTGTCACGGGCATCGAGCTGACGTTCGCGCCCGGCGACATCGAGTCCGCCCTGCGGGCCTTCGGCAGCGCGCCCGCATTCCGGCGCGAGCTGACAGCGCGGGGCCTGTCCGTCGTCAGCGCGTTCATCGCGGACAGCGACGCCCCCGGCTGGCGGGACGGCGGCAACCTCACCGCGATCGTCGCCGACGCCGAGCGACGCGCGGCCTTCCTCGCCGACGTGGGGGCGGAACTCCTCGTCGCCGGACTGCCCATGCGTACGACGTACGGGACCCGGCCGCCCTTCTTCGTCGACGCCGCGTACATGACCCGCATGGCCGACATCGCCCACACCGTCGGTGAGGCCGTCGCACAGCACGGCGTGAAACTGGCCTTCCACACGGAGTCCAACAGCACGCTCTGGTACGAGCGGGACATCGACCTGTTCATGGCCCTGACCGACCCGCGCTACGTCTGGCTGTGTCCCGACTCCTGCCACATCGCACTCGGCGGCGGCGACCCCGTCGCCGTGGCACACCGCCACTCGCAACGTATCGCCCTGGCGCACTGGAAGGACGCGGTCGGGCCGATCGACGTGGAACTCACCATCGACGACACGGTATTCGCCCAGCAGCAGCCCTATATGACCGAACTGGGCACGGGCATCGTGGACTGGCGGGCCTGGGCCGACGCGATGTCCCGCACGCCCGGCTCCGGCACGGTACTCATCGAACTGGACGAGGCGGCCGATCCGGTCGCCGCGCTCAGGGCGGGTACAGCTGTGGCAAGGAAAGCCCTCTCGTGATCGACTTCTCCGCCTGCATCGAGATGATGTTCCTCGAAGGCGACCGGCCGATCGACGACCGAGTGCGCGCCGCGGCCGACTCCGGGTTCCACGCGGTGGAAATCTGGGACTGGTGGGACAAGGACCTGCCCCGGCTCGCACGAGCACTGGATACCACAGGCACGCGTCTGATCACGCTGTGCGTCGAGTCGTGGAAGGACAAGTGCGACCTGGGTGACCCGTCGTCGCACGCCGAGTTCCTCGCCCGGCTGCGAGCAGCCGCCGATGCCGCTCGGGAGGTAGACGCTCCTCAACTCGTCGTGCTCGCCGGCGACGTTGTGCCGGGAATCGAGCCGACCACGCAGCTTCACAACGCGGTCGCGGTACTCGCGCGGGCAGGAGAAGAAGTCAGCGGGGACGGCCTCGAACTCCTCGTCGAGGTGGTCAATCGAGAACACGAGGGGCCCAACGCCTTGATCTCCGGTTCACGGTCGGCGCTTTCTCTCCTACGTGCGATCGACCTTCCGAACGTCCGTTTCCTCTACGACCGGTACCACGCGATCCTCAACGGCGAGCCCCTCGGAGCCGAGATCGAGGACGCCATTCCTCTGATCGGGCACGTTCAGGCGGCCGACGTCCCCGGCCGCCACGAGTTCGGCACCGGGACCATCGACTGGGCCACGGAACTCACCTGGCTCCAAAACGCGGGCTACGGCGGCTACGTAGGCATCGAAGCGACACCACTGGGCGACAGCAGGCACATCTACGCAACCGCCCGAGCTCTCCTCTGATGCTCCAGCGGCGTTTCGCTGTTCCTGCTGCTCAGGGGCCTGATTTTGAGTTCAGTCAGCTGATGGCGGATCGGGAGCGGGATTGGCGGATGCGTGCCGGATCGCACCGGTCCGTCGGAGGTAGTGACAGTGACAGTGGCAGTGGCAGGCGACGGCCTGATGCTGGCGTCGCCGTCTCGACCAGTTCAGCATGTGAACGGGTCGGCGGCGTCAGGGAGTTGACGTTTCCGGGCAGGCTTCCAGGAGCCTCCGGACTTCTGTCACCTTGAAGGACCCGACAACGGCTGTGCCGTTTCCTCAGCCCCCCTCGATCGACGCGACGGGCGACAGTCACGAGTCCGGCGTGCGACTCCGCCACCTCCCTCGCCTGGACTCGACGAGGAGTCAGCACCGGCCGCAACGCCCGGACCCGGATCGAGGTCGGGCGCCAACCGCTACTGGGGCGTCGTCGTGTCCGGCTCGCGCTGCACGAGCTTCTCGAAGAAGAACTCGTGCTTGAGGAACGACGTCTCGTGTTCCGCCCCCGGGTAGGGCGGGACCAGCTGGGCGGCCTGGATGAGACGCCAGCCGTCCTCCAGCGCAGCGACGCCCGTCTCGTACGGCGGCTCATCGCTGTCCCCGGTCGTGGGCCGGGTTGCGCCGGTACCGTCGTAGCGGGCCCATCCGATGACCGGGGAGTCAAGGGCCGAGGTGCCGAGGTACAGGACGAGGACCTGCTGCCGCACGGTGTTCGAACTGGTCACGCGCTTCTCCTCTGCGCAGGTCGGTTGGTGATGCGGGTGGCCCAGTACTCGATGTCGAAGTCGGGGTCGGCGGACAGGATGCGCCAGAGCCTGATCCGGTTGTGGATCTCCAGCCTGCCGGTGGCCGGTTCGTACCAGGGGAAGGTGTGCCCCAACTCCTCACGCACCGCTGGATCGTGCAGGTCCCCCGTGTCCCAGAGCCGCACCTGAGGCACGGTCGGATTGAAACGGATCTTGTACATGTGGCGAACGATGTCGCTCTCGTTGCGCCGGCCTCCGTGCCAGATGCCATGGTGCAGCAGGATGACCGTGCCGGCCGGGCAGGTCAGCCGGGTCTGGCCGCGCAGGTTCTGGTAGCGGCCTGTATCGGACTCGTTGGTCCGGCGCAGATGACTGCCCGGGACGATGAGCGTGCCGCCCATGTCCGCGGTGACCGCCTGCGGGTAGTACATGAGCTGGACGTCGAAGGCATCGCTCCGCAGATCGATGAGGGCGTCGGCGTGCAGTGGCTGAGCGCTGCCCTCGCGCGGTTGACGTGTGTGCACGAAGTGATGGTCGACGGTCGGATCCACGCCCACCAGGCTCTCCAACGCGCCTGCCACGGAGGGCAGTTCGACGAGTCGCCTCGCGAAGGATCCCTCGGAGAACGCCTTCGGCACAGGGGTGCCGTACGGCACGGAGGGCAGCCCCGCCGCGAAGACGCCGAGCGCCTCCTCGTTGAGTTCCCTGGGCACGATGCCGTCGAGGCGCAGGAAACCGTGGGCCACGAACCGCGCCACCTGGACAGTACTCAGCAGTCGTCGTGTGGTTGGCATACGCCAACCGTAGGAAGAGACGGTACGGAAGTCGTGGGCTGTAATCAGCAAGCGCTGGTGATTTTCCACCATGCCCCACTCCTGGAGTTGGCTCGCGACCTGCCTCCGCCTGCACACAACGCGGGACGGGCGTACACGGGTACGCCGGCCCTCACAACGGGTTCCGGCTGCCGCGGCCTAGGCAGCTCCATCTGTAAGAGGTACGCAGAGGTGCACTTCCATCTCGGAGACGACAGAGCGGCGCGCTTTCTGGACCCGGGCGGCCTATGGCAGCAGTGGCTCCAGAACGCGTCCCATATGCGGGCGACCGCGGACCCCGCCACCTACCTGAGCCTGATTCGCCGGCTCTGCGCCTTCGTCGACGAATGTGTGGGAACGATTTGAGCGGTCGCGGAGCCGATCGAACCAGGCTCCCAGCATGTCTGGTCCGACGCTGGTGATCGAGTTGCACGGACGAGCAGCCCGAGGAGGGCCCGGTGGGATTCAGTTCCAGGTAGTCGGTGCTGCCTGTGGCTCAGCCCGGGCCGTGCGGTGTCCGGACCGACAGAGCGCCGGCCGGCTATGTCGGCTCACGCCAAAGGTTCCCCCGGTCCTCCGCCTCAGCGGCCGGCAGGCTTGCCAGTGACCACGGGAATGAAGTGAGCGCCGCCTACGTGCGCTTGTGCAGTTCGATGGCCAGGGGTGTGGCTGTGAACATCGAGGAGTACGTGCCCACCACCAGGCCGATGAGAAGGGCGAGGGCGAAGTCGGTCAGGGTCTCGCCGCCCAGGACGGCCAGTGCGGTGAGGATGAAAGCGGCTCCCATGCCGGTGTTGACGGTGCGGGGCAGGGTCTGCAGGAGGGCCTGGTTCGCGGTACGGGCGAACGGCTCCTTGCGGTCAGGTCGGCCCATCTCCCTGATCCGGTCGAAGAGGACGACGGAGTCGTTGACGGAGTAGCCGATGACGGTCAGCAGCGCGGCCAGGAAGACGCCGTCGACGGGCTTGCCGAGCCAGGCGAAGACCCCGATGAGGATCACGACGTCGTGGGCGAGAGCGGCGACCGCGGACGTTCCCAGAAGCCAGCGAAAGCGTGCCGTGAGATAGACGAACTGAGCGCCGAGCGCGACGACGAGTGCGATGAGGGCGCCTTGACGCAGTTCCTTGCCGAGGCTGGGTCCGATGGCTTCGTCACGGATCTTGTCGGTCTGTCGGGCCAGGTCGGTGATGGTGTCGGTGATGGCCGCCGCCTGGGTGTTGCTCAGGTGGTGGGTGCGGACGGTGAGTTGGTGCTCACCGGAGGTCTGGACGACTGCACGGGGAAATCCGGCGTCGGCGAGCGCGGTGCGGGCCCGGTCGGGGTCGACGGGGGTGGATGTGGTGTATTCGATGAGGCGGCCACCGGTGAACTCGACGCCGAAGTCGAGGCCTCGCGCGGCGATCCCGGAGGCGGCCAGGACGAGCGCGGCGGCGGAGACTGCCAGCCACCGGCGCGGGTGGCGCATCAGGTTCGGGTTCGTACGGGTGAGGCGGTCGCGGACGGTGCCGGTGTGGGCGATGCCGGTGAGGTGGGGGCGGCGGCGCAGGCGGGGGCGGGCGACGGCGTATTCGGCCAGGGCCCGGGTGATGACCAGGGCGCTGAGCATGGAGGCGAGGACGCCGATGCCCAGCGTGACACCGAACCCACGCACGGGCCCGGAGGCGAGGAAGAACAGCAGACCGGCCGCGATCAGTGTGGTGATGTTGGAGTCGGCGATCGCGCTGAAGGCCCTGCGGAATCCGGCGGCCAGGGACGCCCGTGGCGTGGGGCGGTGACGGGAGGCGTACTCCTCACGAGCACGTTCGAAGACGAGCACGTTGGCGTCGACCGCCATACCGATGGCCAGCACGAATCCGGCGAGGCCGGGCAGGGTGAGGGTGGCTCCGAGGGCGGCGAGAGCGGCGTAGGAGACGAGGCCGTAGCAGGCCAGGGCCATGGTCGCCAGGGCGCCCATGATCCGGTAGACGGCGATGATGAACAACGAGGTCAACGCGGTGCCGATGACGGCGGCCCAGGCACTGGCCGTGATGGCCTCGGCGCCCAGGGTCGGGCCGACGGTGCGCTGCTCGATGGTCTCGACCGGCACCGGCAGCGCGCCACCCTTGATGAGCAGCGCCAGCTCCTTGGCGTCGCTGTCGTCGAAGGAGCCGGTGATCTGGGTGGAGCCGCCGCTGATGCCGGACCGGCAGGCGACGGACGGGGCGACCTGCGGCGAAGAGATGACCTTGTTGTCCAGGACGATGGCGACCCGGCGGGCCGGATCGCCGGGCGCGTGGCAGGCGGCCTCGCCGGTCAGGCGGTCCCACTCCTTTTCGCCCGATCCCCTGAAGTCGATGGTGACGTGCCATCCGGCGCCGCCCTGCTGGTCGAAGCGGGCGGCTGCCTTCTCGACGTCCCGGCCGGTGAGTGAGGCCACCTGAAGTCGCAGAAGTTGGCCGGACTCGTCGGCCAGCACCTGCTGTCGGGGCCGTTCGGGCAGCGGTTCGGGCAGGTCGTCGGCATCGGTTGCCACTCCGACCACCTGGTGGAAGGTGAGCTGGGCGGTGCGGCCGAGCACGTCGGCCGCCTTCCGGGGATCTTGCAGTCCGGGCAGTTCGACGACGATCCGGTCGCTGCCGGAGCGGGCGATGGTGGGTTCGGCGACTCCGAGCGCGTCGACACGGCCGCGCAGCACCTCCACAGTGCGGTCCGTGGCCTCGTCGTCGCCGTCGGCAGCGGTACTGGGGCGGGTTTCCAGCACGATCTGGGTGCCGCCCCGCAGATCGAGTCCGAGGTGGACGGGCACGGTGAGCGCGACATACAGGGACAGGGCGACTGCGGCGAGGGCGATCAGTCCTCTGATGTGCGGGGATCGGTTCACAGCGGGCCTCCGGCAGGCACACCGCGGCCAGGACAGTGGCGGCGGTCAGAAAGGGAGTGGGAAAGGTTCAGATGCCGGAGAGTGAAGGTGGTGCCCGTACGCCGTGCCGGATTGCCGGTTGCTCCGATGCGGGTGGGTCTACCGCCGAGAGCGGAGCCCGCGCGGGCTGGAGCGGACCGGTCGCTGTGCCATGTGACGCACCCGGGGCCGATACCGGCGGAGCGTGGCGCTCACCGGTGGCATCCCGATGGCCGCGGACGGCGGCGGTGGAGTCGTCCGGGTCCGCGTTGTCCGCGTACGGCTCACCCTGCGTCGGCACGGCCTCGGCGGCGGCCACCGCGCCGCCCGGTACCCGTGGGTGCTCACTGCCGAGGACAGACGGGCCGAGCAGGGCGACGAGAACGGCGACCAGGACGGCCCACACCAGGCCCGGTCCCGGGTCACGGGTGCCCGGGACGGTGTGCGTGAAGCGGACCACCCCCGTTCCCCTTTCCTATGGCCGGCAGTCGGCAGTCGGCAGTCGGCAGTCGGCAGTCGGCAGTCTCAGGCTTCGATGAGGCCGGCGCGGATCGCGTAGCGGGTGAGTTCCAGCCGGTCACGCATGCCGAGCTTGTGCAGCATGTTCTCCCGATGCCGGTGGACGGTCTTGATGCTGATGAAGAGCATCTCGGCGATCTCCTTGGAGGAGTGGCCCTCGGCCACGAGTTTGAGGACCTCCTCCTCACGCGCGGTCAGTACCTGCTCGGGCAGCTCCTCGCCGTGGCGGACCCGGTCGAGATAGTTGCGGATGAGCGCGGTGACCGCGCCCGGATACAGGAAGGGCTCGTCACGCATGGCCGCCCGGCAGGCCTCCACCAGGTCACGGTCCGCCACGGACTTCAGCACGTATCCGCTGGCGCCGGCCTTCAGCGCCTGGAAGAAGTACTGCTCGTTGTCGTGCATCGTCAGCATCAGCACCCGCGCTCCGGGCTTCAGCGCGAGGAGTTCTCTGGTGGCCTGCAGGCCGGTCATCCGGGGCATGGCGATGTCCATCACCACGAGGTCGACCTCATGGGTGCGGGCCATCTCGATGGCCTCCGCGCCGTCCCCGGCCTCGGCGACGACCTCCAGGTCCGGCTCCCGGTCGAGGATCAGCCGCACTCCGCGACGTACCAGCGCGTGGTCGTCGGCGAGGAGGATGCGGATCACGGATGTGTGCGGCGTGGTCATGGCTGCTTCCTGAGGAGGGGCACGGTCAGCCGGACCGTCGTACCGGCCCGGGGCTGGGAGGTGACATCCAGCGTGGATCCGATCAGCAGGGCCCGTTCGCGCATTCCGCGGATTCCCGCCCCCTCGCGCGCGACCCCGGTTCCGCGACCGTCGTCGACGACGGCCAGCACCACTGCCTCGCCGGTGTGGCGCAGGCTCACCTCGACCTGGCCGGCCTCGGCGTGACGGGCCGCGTTGGTCAGGGCTTCCTGGGCGACGCGGTACAGCACCAGTTCCGTCTGCTGGTCCAGCACGGGCAGTCCGGTGTCGAAGCGACGCACCACGCGCAGTCCGGCGTGGGTGGCGAACCCGGTGGTCAGCGAGGTCAGGGCGCTGATCAGACCGAGGTCCTCCAGCACGTCAGGCCGCAGTCGGCGTACCAGTCGCCGTACCTCGTCCAGGCTGCCCCGGGTGATCTCCTGTGCTTGCCGCAGTTCACCGCGCAGGGGCTCGTGTGCGTCGGCAGCGGCCCGCTCCAGCGCCAGCAGGATCGCGGTCATGCTCTGGCCCACCTCGTCGTGCAGTTCCTGGGCGATACGGCGCCGCTCCGCTTCCTGTGCGAGCAGGACACGGGCACTGCTGGACGCCCGTTCGTGCTCGAGGCGTTCGAGCATGGCGTTGAAGGTGCGGATCAGTTCGGCGGTCTCGCCGCGTCCCCCTTCGGGCAGCCGTTGCCCGGGGCGCAGCAGATCGACGGTGGCCATCAGCCGGGTGAGCCGGTCGAGCGGGGCCAGGCCGATCCGCAGCAGGGCCGCGTTGGCGACCAGCATGACGGCCAGGCCTGCTACGAGGATGACCGCCTCGGTCAGTACCACCGGTACGGAGACGGTCACCGGAGCCCACAGCAGGAGCGCGGTGGCGCTTCCCAGCACTACCGCGTTGAGCGCGAAGATCCGCCAGAACAGTGACAACGGGATGACGCCTTTCTGCGTGTGACACGGCTTTGTCTCTACTGTCGGTCACCGCGCACCCCGAGCGTGAGCTGCGGCCACTGGTCCTGACCGGCCTGCTGTCCAGGCTGCCCGCTGCCGGCTCCCACGTCGATGGGCTCCAATGCCCATTTCCCGGGCCTGGCCCGCCCACGCCGCGATGGGTACCGGCCATGCAGGAGATGGGTATCGCGCCCGATGGGTTTTACGGGGCATTGCGGCCACGGTGGAGGCATGAACCGCCGCCCGTGAGCACCCCGGCCCTCTCCCCCGACGACGTCCTGCCCGGTGCGCCCCGCCTGCGCCTCATTGAAAGAAGGAACATCCCAATGCTGAAGTCAAGCTGCTGCCGTGACGGGAAGTGACCCGTGGTAGCACTGTCCGTCACGCAGCATTGCCCAGAGGACGTTCACCCGTCGGCGGGCGAGGGCGATCAGGGCCT
>NZ_JAAGLU010000389.1 GCF_010550245.1 Streptomyces sp. SID12501 | reverse complement strand
CATCGCCAAGCGCAGCCGCAAGAAGCTCTTCCCCGCCACCTGGTACGCCCAGGGCCAGGCCGCCGCCGTCGCCTCCGTCGTCGACGGCGCCGTGACCGGCGTCCGCGTCGTCAAGGGCTTCGGCCAGGAGGACCAGGAGACCGGCAAGCTGCGTGCCGCCGGACGCCGGCTGTTCGGCGGCCGGATGCGGTCCATCCGCCTCAACTCGCGCTACACCCCCGCGCTCCAGGCCGTCCCCGAGCTCGCCCAGGTCGCCATGCTCGCCCTCGGCGGCTGGATGGCCACCGAGGGCCGCGTCACCCTCGGCACCTTCGTCGCGTTCTCGACGTACCTCGCCCAGCTCGTCGGCCCCGTCCGCATGCTCGCCATGGTGATCACCGTCGCCCAGCAGGCCCGCGCCGGCGCCGAGCGCGTCTTCGAGCTCATCGACACCGAACCCGTCATCCGCGAGGGCGCGACCGAACTGCCCGCCGACGCGCCCGGCACCGTCGAGTTCGACGACGTCCGCTTCGTGTACGACCCCGAGCGGCCTG
>NZ_JAAGLU010000388.1 GCF_010550245.1 Streptomyces sp. SID12501 | reverse complement strand
TCACCCCGTCGCCCGCGGATGCGGCCGGGGTCGTCTGCGACCGCGTCGCGGTGGCCATCACTCGCGCACCTCCCCATCCCGGGGTCGGACCCCGTACGTCCGATGCCGCGCGACGGTCGCCGCCCGACACCGGGAATCCCCTCGATCCGCCCCGACAGGCCCTGATGCCCCACGGTGCCTGAAATCGCGCGCACCGGGGGGTGTTGAACGGCCAACAGAGCCTACCCGCCCCGGTACGAGGTCTCCGGCAAGAGGCATAGTAGGTGCCCGGTCAGACAATCGAGGCTCGGGGACCGTACTCACCGACCGGGCCGTGCGGGGAGAAGCAGGCGGCCATGGCATCACGACGTGATGAGCTCAACGCGTACACCTTTGCGAAGCGGCGTACTGTGGCGGCCTTCCTCCAGCCGTCCGCCACCGGCACCGAGGAGGGCGCGCACAGGCCGCTGCGCGCCGTCCTGCCCGGAGTGGTCGTCGGGGCGCTGGCGTTGGCGGGCTTCGGAGCCTGGGGCATCGTCAAACCGCAGTCCCCC
>NZ_JAAGLU010000387.1 GCF_010550245.1 Streptomyces sp. SID12501 | reverse complement strand
TTCAAGGGCACCAAGACGCTCATCACCAACGCGCTGCAGTCCAAGTACCTGCTGCTCATGGCCCGCAACCCCGAGGTCGAGGACAAGCGCCACGCGATCTCGATGTACCTCGTGCCGATGGACGCCCCGGGCCTGACCACCAACCAGCTCGACAAGATCGTGTGGCACATCTCCGACAGCTGCGAGATCTTCCTCGACGACGTCACGCTGCCCGAGAGCTGCCTGGTCGGCGTCAAGGGCAACGGCTTCAAGCAGCTCATGCGCAACTTCGAGTTCGAGCGCCTCGTCATCTCCGCGACCTGCCTCGGCCTGGCGCAGTGCGCGTTCGACGACGCCGCGTCCTACGCCGCGCAGCGCGTGCAGTTCGGCCGGCCCATCGGACGGTTTCAGGGCGTCAAGCACCTGTGCGCCGACATGCTGGTCCGCCTCGAACAGGCCCGCGCCCTCGCCTGGGACGCCGTGAACTGCGCGGACGAACCCGACGGGGACCCCGCCGCCCGCTCGCTCGTCGCCGGCCTGGCCGCCGGGATCGCCC
>NZ_JAAGLU010000386.1 GCF_010550245.1 Streptomyces sp. SID12501 | reverse complement strand
CTCCTGGCCCGCGACGCGGTGGCCGCGGGGCAGGTGGCGTTCGTCCGGACCGTCGGCGCGCTCGCCGCCGTGGGCGCGGTCGTCGCGGGGTCCCTCGTGATCCCGCTCGACACCGCCGCGCAGACCGGCACGCTCCGCGTCGGGGCCGTGCAGGGCAACGTCCCCGAACCGGGCCGGCTCGACGCGTTCGGGCAGCGTCGGCAGGTCCTCGACAACCACGTCGCGGGCACGCGCGCGCTGCTCGAGCGGACCGCACCCGGCGACCTCGACGTCGTGCTGTGGCCCGAGAACGGCTCCGACATCGACCCGCAGGTCGACGCCGAGGCCGCGGGACTCATCGACGGCGTCGCGCAGGAGGTCGACGCCCCGCTGCTGGTGGGGACCGTGCAGTACCCGGACTCCGGCGGCCGCTACAACACCGCCGTGCTGTGGGAGCCGGGCGTCGGCCCGGTCGCGACCTACTCGAAGCAGCGGCTCGCCGCGTTCGCCGAGTACATCCCGATGCGTTCGTTCGTGCGGCACTTCTCCGACGCGG
>NZ_JAAGLU010000385.1 GCF_010550245.1 Streptomyces sp. SID12501 | reverse complement strand
ACCAGATCGTGCTGCACCTGGGCAACGGCGCGTCGGCGTCGGCCGTGCGCGGCGGCGTCGCGGTCGAGACGTCGATGGGCCTGACCCCGCTCGAGGGTCTCGTCATGGGCACGCGCTCGGGCGACGTGGACCCGGCGGTCGTGTTCCACCTGCACCGCAACGCGGGCATGTCGATCGACGAGATCGACGACCTGCTGAACCGCCGCTCGGGCGTCAAGGGCCTAGCCGGCGAGAGCGACTTCCGCGCGCTGCACGACCTGGTGGCCGAGGGTCACGCGGGCGCGCGCCTGGCGCTCGACGTGTACCTGCACCGGCTGCGCAAGTACGTCGGTGCGTACCACGCGGTGCTGGGGCGGCTCGACGTCATCACGTTCACGGCCGGGATCGGCGAGAACGACGACATCGTGCGGCTCGGTGCGCTGAGCGGGCTCGAGGCCCTCGGCATCGAGGTCGACGCGGCGCGCAACGAGGGCCGCAAGTCGGAGCCGACGGTCATCTCCCCCGACGGCGCCAAGGTCACGGTCCTCGTGGTGCCG
>NZ_JAAGLU010000384.1 GCF_010550245.1 Streptomyces sp. SID12501 | reverse complement strand
GCCCCAAGCCCGCGCCGAAGCCGGTTGTCGCCGCGCCGGCCGCGCCGGAGTTCACCGCTCCGCCGTCGGCCCCGGTCGCTCCGGCCGCCGCACAGGCTCAGCGTCCCAGCGGCGCCGGTGCCCGTCCCGGTGCCCCGCGTCCCGGCGCCCGTCCTTCCGGTCCCGGTCAGGACGCCCGTCCCTCGGGTCCCGGTCAGGACCGCGCTCAGGGTCAGGACCGCGGTCAGGACCGTGGCCAGGGCCGTGGTGAGCGTCCTGGCGCAGCGCGTCCGGCAGGCCAGGGCGCTCCGCGTCCCGGCGGTGCCCGTCCGGCCGGTCCTCGTCCGGGCAACAACCCCTTCACGTCCGGTGGTTCCACCGGGATGGCGCGTCCGCAGACGCCCCGTCCGGGCGGCGCCCCGCGTCCCGGCGGCCAGGGTGGCCCCGGTGCTCCCGGTGGCGCTCCGCGTCCGCAGGGCGCCGGCGGCGGCCAGGGTGCTCCTCGTCCGCAGGGTGCGGGCGGCGGTCGTCCGAGCCCGGGCGGCATGCCTCGTCCGC
>NZ_JAAGLU010000383.1 GCF_010550245.1 Streptomyces sp. SID12501 | reverse complement strand
GCGACCTTCTGACGCTCGACGTCGACCACCTCGTGGTCGTCACGCACGGCTTCACCGCCGGGCTGCTCGTCGCGGCGTGGATCGGCATGCCCGTCGCGTCCGCCGGGCACGTCGCGTTCCCCGTGCCGTCGGGCAGCATCACGACGCTGCGCGAGGACGGGTTCTTCCACAACCGCGCGGTGGTCACCGTCGGCGACGTCGCGCACCTGGTCGGGGTGAGCGGGTCGTGAGCGTGCGGGTCTGGGTGGCGGCGTGGCAGCTGCAGTGCTGCGGCGAGGCCTTCGGGACGGGAAGCGTCGTCGACCTCGCGACGCAGCTCGTCCTGGGACGGGGGCACGACCGGCGGACCGAGCAGCTCGTGGTCGCGCTGTGCGACCGCGTCGTCGACGCGCAGGTGCCGATGCTCTCGCTGCACGGGCGACCGCTGGTCGCGCGCCGTGACCTGGCCGCCGAGACGGCAGCGGTGTTCACGCGACGCAAGGCCCGCGAGCGCCGCCGCCCCGTACGGCTCGACGCGTCGTGCACCGTGCTCGCCCT
>NZ_JAAGLU010000382.1 GCF_010550245.1 Streptomyces sp. SID12501 | reverse complement strand
GGCGATCGGCGCCGGCATCGCGACCGTCTACCAGGAGCTCGCGCTGCTGCCCAACCTCACGGTGGCGCAGAACGTGCACCTGGGCGCCGAGCGCTCGCGCGCCGGCCTGCTGCGCCGCGAGGCCATGCGGGACGACGCGCGGCGGCTCGTCGAGCAGTTCGGCATCGACGTCGACGTCGACCGGCGCCTGGGGGACTACCCCGTGGCGACCCGGCAGATGCTCGAGATCGCGGTGGCCACCCACCGCAAGGCCCGCTACCTGCTGCTCGACGAGCCGACCACCTCCCTCGAGGGCGGTCAGGTCGAGCGGCTGCTCGAGATGGTGCGCTCGCTCGCGGCGGGGGGCATGGGCGTCGTGTTCGTCGACCACAAGCTCGACGAGCTGTACGCCGTGTGCAACCGCGTGGTCGCGCTGGTCGACGGACGCGTGCGCATCGACGCGCGCGTCGACGAGGTCAGCCGCCACGACGTGGTCGCCGCGATCGCGGGCGACGCGGCTGCCGAGGCCGACGAGGCACGTCGCCGCTCCCCTGACGG
>NZ_JAAGLU010000381.1 GCF_010550245.1 Streptomyces sp. SID12501 | reverse complement strand
GGCCCAACTCTTCGCCGAGCGGGGGTACACCGCGACGACAGTCACCGACATCGCGGCGGCCGCGAACGTGTCGGAGCGCACGTTCTTCCGGTACTTCGAGAACAAGGAATCCCTGCTGTTGCCGGACAGCGCCGAGCTGTTCGCCTTCATCGAGGCCGCCCTGGCCGGACGCCCGCGCGACGAGGACCCTCTCGACGCGGTGTGCCACGCGTTGTTGGAGGCCGCGGTGCCGTTCGCGCGGAGCACCCTGGCGGGTCTGACCCACTCTCTGGCGGGCACGGAGGGGCAGGCGCTGATCCGGTCCCGGTTGATGCAGGCCTTCATCGAGTTCGAGGACCGGCTGGCGCTCCTCGTACGGGAACGCCTCCCGGCCGACCTGCCCGACGCCGACCTCCACGCGAACGTGATCGCCTGCTCGGCCCTCTCCGCGGCCCGTGCCGTACTGCGGACCCAGCGGGCCCGCCGCGAGGCCGGTACCGCCGGAGACACCGCCCCGCTCCTGCCCAAGGCCTTCGACCTGCTCGACCTCGCCCCGAA
>NZ_JAAGLU010000380.1 GCF_010550245.1 Streptomyces sp. SID12501 | reverse complement strand
TGCTGCCGTGGCGCACGGCACTGGGCAACGTCGAGTTCGGCCTGGAGGCCACCGGCGTCCCGCGCCGCCAACGGGCGGCGAAGGCCCGGGAGTTCCTGGACCTGGTCGGCCTCACCGGCTTCGAGGACCGGCACCCGCACGAACTGTCGGGCGGCATGCGCCAGCGCGTCGCCATCGCCCGCTCGCTGGCCTACGACCCGGACGTCCTCCTGATGGACGAACCGTTCGCCGCGCTCGACGCGCAGACCCGCGAATCCCTCCAGGACGAACTGCGCCGGATCTGGCAGAGCACCGGCAAGACGGTCGTCTTCATCACCCACGGCATCGAGGAGGCCGTGTACCTCGGGCAGAGGGTCGCCGTCATCACCTCGCGCCCCGGACGGATCAAGGAGGTCGTCCCGGTCTCCTTCAAGGACCGCGCCACCGCCGCCACCGGCGAGGACCTGCGCTCCAGCCCCGAGTTCGCCCGCTACCGCCACGAGATCTGGACCCTGCTCCACGACGAGGTGGCCCGCGCCCAGCAACTGGAGAAGGAAG
>NZ_JAAGLU010000037.1 GCF_010550245.1 Streptomyces sp. SID12501 | reverse complement strand
GCACCTCTCGTACCGCTCGCACTACTTGTACTGCTCGTACTGCTCGTACTGCTCGTACTGCTCGTACTGCTCGCACCGAGGCGCTCGCGGGCCGTGTGCGGCAGGTCGCCGCCCTGGCTCGGGCGGGAGAACGCGTCCCAGCCCGGGTTGCCGCCCGGCGCGGCCTCGTCACGCGCACCGGCCGGCTCCCCCGCGGCGGCCCCGGCCTCCGCGGGGCCCCCTCGATCGCCCTGGACTGCGCGGTCGCCCCAGCCCAGCACCGCTCCGCAGGCGTCGCAGAAGGACTGGCCGGGTTCCGCCCGGGTGCCGCACTCGGCGCAGCTCTGGCTGGTCATCTCTCGGAGGTCCTTTCGGCAACGGTCACCTTGACCGTGTAGGGCATGTGGGCAGGGCGGGCGGCCGCCACGAGGCTGTCCAGCCGGTGTTCGTCCGCGGGAGTGGGGGCGGGCAGCCGCAGGGTGACGTGGAGGTGCGGGCGGCGCTCGCCGGGCACCGGGCCCAGGGGCCGGGCGTTCCAGGCCGCGGCGCCGCTCTCGGTGATCTCCGGTGTCACGCCGAAGGCGAGGCGTACGGCTTCGGACAGGCCGCGTCCGGTGCCCCGGATGCGATGCAGGTACGCGGCGGCGGCGACGGCCGCGCGCAGGCGGGCCTCCGGTTCGGTGCCGTCGGTCTCGGCGCCGACCCAGTCGCCGAGCCAGCGGGTGAAGTCCAGCGGGGCCAGCGCCGGGGTGAAGTAGGAGTCCAGGCAGTCGAGGGAGTTGAGGATCGGCGCGACGACGTCGTCGAGACCGGCGACGAAGCGCTGGGCCAGGTCGTCGTCGGCGAAGACGGCGGGCAGCATCGCGCCGAGGGGCGCGGAGGAGCCGAGTCCGTCGACGGATCCCCTCATGCGCCGTCCCCGATCACTCGGACCCGGTGGTCGAAGGAGAACACCAGCGCGGGCGGGGCCAGGTCGATCCGGCCGGTGGCCTCGCCGCGCTTGCCGGTGAGCGGGTCGGCGGGATGCAGCTGGACCTCGTCGACGAGTTCGACACCCGGTACGCGTTGCAGGACCGCGAAGACCTCGCCGGACTGCACCGGGCGCCCGAAGGGCCAGCCCTTGCCGTCGGTGCCGCCGGTGAGCGGGTCGAGGTGGTGGTAGAGCGCGTCGTGCGCCTGGCGGCGCACCCGGTCGGTGTCCACACCGCGGAAGGCGTGCACGGTCGCCACGACGGTGATGCCCTGGTAGTAGGGCGGGCCGACCGCCAACCGCGTGCCGATCAGCCGCCGTTCGTCGAGGTGGCGGGTGATGCGCTGCAACAGGGCGTCGCCGGGCACGAGTTGCTCGAAGCGCAGTCGGCCGCCGGGGTCCGGCACCGCCTGCGGTACCACCAACACCCGTACGGCATAGGCCCCGTGCTCGGCCTCGTCGCCCTCCAGGCAGGTGATGCGGGCGGTCTCGGGGGCGGCTCGGCGGGCGAGTTCCTCGTAGTCGCGCAGGGTCACCGCCCGTTCCTGGGCGCGCAGCGTGATCGGCGCCCGTACCTTCGCCTCCTCGACCGTCTCGCCCTCGACGCCGCCGCGCGCGGCCTCCCGGTTGACGACCTCGGAGACGTACGGGACGGAGCTGCGCAGCACCTGGACGGCGCCGCGGGCGACGTTGCCCGCCCGGCCGCCGCCGGTGCGGTAGTTGTGGGCGCGCAGCACGGCGCCCTTGGGCGGGACCGCCCCGAACTGGCGCAGGGAGCCGTCGGGTTCGCGTACCGCCGGACCGAAGGCGATCTCGCCGGTCGCGGCGTCGAGGGTGACGTGCCGGTCGTCGGGGCGGGAGGCGGCGAAGTGCGGGACGACCTGCCAGTCCGTCCAGCCCTCGTTCCCGGTGGCCGACTGGAGGAGCACGGGCTGTTCGTCGCCGACCACTGGCGCGTTGGCCAGGCGCAGCCGCTGCCCCGGCAACCCGGTGGACTCGCCGAGGGCCTCGTCGTACACCGTCTCGGCGTGCACGGCGGCGGCGGTGCCGCCGACGGTGAACGCCTCCGCGGAGCGCACGGTGGGCGAGGTGGTGTAGAAGGGCTGGTTGGGCAGGGGCTCGGTGACTCGGCAGCGCAGCCAGCCGGCCTCCCGGCCGCCGGTGCGGGACAAGGTGTGTCCGCCGGGCACGTGCAGGACGATCTCGCCGGGCCGGTTGAGGCCGCCGGTGCCGTCCCGGTCGACCTCGCAGGCCGCCCAGCCGTCCTCGGTCCACACCTCCCACACCAGCGGCGGCTGCCGCGGGTCCACGCCGACGCCGTCGACGCGGCTGTCCAGGTCGAGGGCGAGGGCGCAGTGCGGGACGGCGGCGCTCAGTCCGAGCAGCATGCAGTCGCCGGGGCTCGGGGCCTCGGAGAAGCAGAGCACGTCCTTGCCCTCGGTGAGGTCGGTGGTCCGGTCGGCGACGGGAGCGCCGCTGTTCTGCACCACCAGATGCGTCAACCCGCAGGGTACGACCGTCAGTTCGCGCTCGGTGGCGAAGACGACGGCCTCCTCGCTCTCGGTGCGGGTGGTCGCCACCTCGGTGCCCACGGGCAGCAGGATGGGCTCCTCCTGCGGCGCGGACAGCCAGAACGTGACGTCCGTACGGGCCGCGGAGGGCGGGAAGAGCGTGATGCCGACGAGGTCCAGGAACGCCAGGTGGTTCTTCTCCGGGACCCGGTTGAGTCGGTAGACGATCTGGTCGGCCATGTGCGCGACCGTCTCCACGAGGGTGACGCCGGGGTCGGACACGTTGTGGTCGGTCCACTCGGGGGCGCGCTGCTGGATGTAGCGCTTCGCGTCGTCGACGAAGTTCTGGAAGCGGCGGTCGTCGAGGTTCGGGGAGGGCAGGGCCATCAGCGGTCGCTTTCGGAGCTCTCGGAAGCCGGGTCCGGCTCGTCGTGAGAGGGGATGACATAGAAGGGGAAGACGAGGTTGCGCGGGTTGTTGGTGCCGCGGATCGAGTAGCGGACGTCGATGTAGAGCACGCCCTCCTCGGCGCCCGCCGTCACCTCGACGTCGTTCACCTCGATCCTCGGCTCCCAGCGGTCGAGGCTCGTGTAGACCTCGTGCTGGATACGGCCCGCGGTGGCCTCGTTGAGCGGGGCGAACACCAGGTCGTGGATGGCGCAGCCGAACTCGGGGCGCATCGGCCGCTCGCCGGGCGCGGTGGCGAGGACGAGCCGGATGGCCTCCTCGACCTCCCGCTCCCCGCTGACCAGGGCGATGCCGCCGGTGGGTCCGATGCGCAGGGGGAACGCCCAGCCGGACCCGACGAACTGCTCGGCCATCAGATCACCGGCTTCCCGTTGGCGGTGACCAGGCCCAGGAGCGGGATGGTGGCCGCGCGAACACCCACGTTGAGCCCGGCGGTGACCTGGACGCTCATGCCCGCGTTGACCATCGTGCTCGCGGTCGACCGGAGGTTGAGGGTGCCCAGCGCGCTGACAGTGAGCGCGCCGGCCAGCGACTTGACGTTGACGAGACCGCGGCCCTCGATGTTCAGGGACCCGCCGCTCTTGATGGTCAGGCTCCGCCGCGCGCTCAGCGTGAGGTCGGTGCCCGCCTCGACGGACACCGAGGTGCCGCCCGTGATGCTGACGGCACCATCGCTGGCCACCGTGATCTCGGTCTTGGTGCGGTCGAGGTTGATGATCAGCTTGTCGTTGCCGGAAGCGATGCGCACGCCCTGCTTACGGGCGCCGGTCTGCTGGCTGAGCAGGTCCACGCGGTTGCCCTTCCGGTCGGACAGGGTGTGCCGGATCGCCTGCTTCTTCAGCCCGTCGTGCAACGGCACGTCCTTGACGACGGTCGGCTTGTCCACGCCGTTGTAGAGGCCGCCGATGACGAACGGGTGGTCCAGCGCGCCCCGGTCGAAGGCCACCAGGACCTCGTCGCCGACGTCGAACGGGAAGATCCCGCCGCCGGCCTTGCCGCCCAGCTGCACGGTCCGCGTCCAGTCACTGACGTACGCGTCGTCCAGCCACGGGAACTGCACCTTCACCCGTCCCTGCCCGAGCGGGTCCTGTACGTCGGTGACCAGCGCGTTGGCCACGCTCGGCAGCCGGGGCGCGGCCGTCGAGCCGCCGCCGGAGGCGAGGCCGAACAGGGAGCGCCACTGACGTCCGCTGACGGTCACCAGGGTCTCGTAGTGGTCGCCGTCGCCGAAGACGTGCCGTGCGGAGGTGACCGTGTACTTGCCCTCGAACGGGGCGCCCACATCGGTGAGCGTGACCGGTATGCCCGGGCGGAGCTTGGGGTTGCCGTACACGGTGACCTCCAGCTCCGCGAAGGAGGAGGTCAGGTCCTCGGCCAGGGAGTCGGCGGCGAACTTGGCCTCGGGCACGCGGTCGTAGGGCGTGTCGACGTCCACGAGCTTGGCGGCCTTGAAGGGCTGGGCGGCCTTCTTGGGGGTGGTGCCGATGTCGATGAGCTCGGTGCTCGTGGCCGGCGCGGTCTCGACGATCTTCTTCTTCATGATCACGTCCCAGCCGCGCGCCTCGGTTTTGTCGACCTGGTCGGCGGCGGTGACGGCGGCCCGGCAGCTCAGGATGTCGTGGCGGGCCTGGAGCACGACCGGGCTCTTCTCGCCCGGGGTGCTGGTCGAGGGCGCGCCGGACGCCGGCTTCGGCTTCACGAACTGGAACTTCCCCTTGGCGTCCAGGGACATCACCATCTCGTTCTCGTCGGCGAGCCGCGCCAGGAAGTCCCAGTCGGTCACATTGGACTGGCTGATGAAGTCGTAGACGGTCGTGGTGCCCTGGACCGTGCCGACCGGGATGCCGTTCATCGTGGCGAGCTTGCGGGCGATGTCGGAGGCGGTCTGGTTGCGGTACGCGGCCACCCGGCGCGCGCGCAGCAGGCGGTGGCCCATGTCGTAGCCGCGGATGACGGTGAAGGACCCGGTGCCGTCGTAGTCGGTCTCCATACCGGTGACCTCGCCGGTGAGCAGCGGGGACGCCGCCCCCTGGCCGTCGGCGACGGGGGCCAGGACCACCTCGGAGCCGAACCTGACGTTCAGCTTGCCGAGCAGCTGCCTGCCCGGGTCCCGGAAGGTGAGCCGGAACGCACCGGGCACGCCGGCCCCGAGTTCGGCCCAGCCGCCGACGAGCAGGCTCGCGTAGTCGGGCGGGAGTTTCTTGCTGTCGATGGTGACGTGGATGACGTTGGAGAAGGACGGCTTCACCATCAGAAACCCACCTCCTCGGCGGCCGGCAGCATCAGTTCGACGCCGTTCGACAGCCGGGACGGGTCGTCGATGCCGTTGGCCTCGGCGATGGCCCGCCAGGCGGCGGCGTCGCCGTACTCCCGCCAGGCGAGCGACTGGAGCGAGTCGCCCGCCACGACCCGGTGCACGCGCTGCACGGTGAGCGCGCCCGAGGTCGGGTTCTGCCCCTTGGTCTTGCTGGGGATCTCGTGCAGCCGCACCTGGCAGGTGGCCCGGATCGGCACACCCGTCGTCCCGAACAGGGAGTAGGTGGCGTCCACGGAGCCGACGTACGCCGTGAAGCGTGCCGTGGAGAAAGCACCCCACTGGAACACCACCCACGGCGTGGAGGGCTGCTTGGCGGCGATGCTCTTCGTCGTCACCTCGCAGCAGGAGAAAAGGGCCTCCACCTTCTTGAGCACGCTGTTGCTGGTCGGCTTGGTGGAACAGTCGAGGAAGATCTCGACGGTCATCTCCCTCGGCCTCGGCCCCATGAACTCCGGGAGCGAGCCGTCGCGCAGCGCCGCGGTGGGAGTGGTCTTCCACTCGGTGCCGCGGCTGAGCGCGAGCTGGGAGGGGTTGAAGTCGAAGCTGAAGTTCTTGATCAGCGCGCCGGGGGTGGTGCTGACACCGATCGGCGGCTCGTGGATGGCGAGCGTGGCGCGCACGAGGCTCTTGCCCGCGCCGCCCTTGCTTCCCTTTGCCATGGTGGTGTTCCGCCCCTCAGTCCGTGAACCCGTGGTGGGTGATCTCCAGGACCTCCGTGGCCACGGCGGGACTGGACGGGTCCAGCGAAGGCCCCTGCCAGCTGACCGGCAGTACGTCGATCAGGCCCCAGCTCGCCACCTCCGAACCGTCCGCGCGCAGCGCCGCGATCTGGGCGGTCGGCCGGGTGATCCCTGTGGCCACGGACGAGATCCAGGCGGCGACCTTCGAGGTGTCCGGGGTCAGCGGGCGGGTCAGCCGGATGTTGGAGAAGGTCACCCGGGACGGGAACTGCCAGACGAACCCGTTGTGCCCGCCCTCCTGGTGCTGCTCGATCTCCACCGTGGACGAGAGTCCTTCACACCCGTTGAAGTACCCGAGGCTCTCGCCGTCGATGGTCAGGTTGAAGAAGACGGTGGAGCCCGGGTCGAGGTCGCTGGGCATCGGGGGTCGGCCTTTCTTGGGACGTTCTGGGTTCAGCGGTACGGCTGTGGGTCTGTGGGCCTGTGCATCGGGGAGGAGCGGGGTGGATAAGGAGCTCGGTCCCCCCGGGGCTCTGGGGGTTCAGCGGCGTGGGTCGCGGAGTTTGCCGATCCGCTCCCGGTCCATGCGCAGTTCGGTCCGCAGCAGGCGGGTGACCCGGCCGATCAGGCGGTGGGTCAACTCGTCGAGCTGGTGGCTGCTCAGCTTTCTGGGGTCGAACTTGGCAGTGACGTCCATGAGTTGGCCGATCCGGCCGACCAGTCGGCCCGCCAGTTCGTCGAGCTGACGGTCGTCCAGCTCACGCGGCCTGAACTCGGCGGTCGCCGACGGACCGGAGGCCGAGGCCGACGGAGTGTTGCGCGGGCGCGGCGAGGACGCGGGCTGGGCATGGGCCGGGGGCGCCTCGCTGCGCCGCCGCTGGACACGGATCGGTGCGGGGGGTGAGGAAGCGGATGCGGGTGTGCCGGTGGGGGGTACAGGGGGCGTGGCCCGGGTCCGCTGCACGGGCAGGGGGCCGGGCGGCGGGGAGGGGGATGCCCTCGGTCGAACCGGCCGTACCGGTTGTACGGGGCTGAGGACGACGCCGGAAGTCGCGGGGCGGGGGGAGCGCTGGGGCGGTGCGGCGTAGCGCTGCACGTTGGGGGCGGTCGGCCGGATCGGCTGGGCGGGGCGGCTGCCTGCGGGCCCGGCGGCGTGCGAAGGCAGTCGGGCAGGGCCGACGCCTGCTGACGGCGTCGGTCCGGCTGAACCAGAGCGCTGCACCACCGGTACGCCTGGCACCGCCTGCCCGGCGGGGGCGGCGGTGAGTCGCTGTACCGCGGGGCTGCCGCCGGCGGACGGCCCCGGAATCGGGATCGGGATCGGCATGCCACTGGCCGAGGTCCCGCCACGCGGCGGCATGACCGTACCGCCGCCCGATCGTGGTGGCATCGGATCGGCGTCCGTGCGCCGCACCGAAGACCCACCACGCTCGGACCGGCCGGGGGCGCCGCCCGGTTGCCCACCGGGCGCCGCCGTACGCCGCAGTTGTACGGCCTTGGGTACGACCCGCTGCGAGCCCGCGCCTGCGGGCGGCGCGGGGAGGACAGGCGCCAGCGGACGCCTGGAGGCGAGCGGGCGGTGGGAGGGCGTCGTGAGGGGTGGTGGGGTGGTGAGGTGTGAGGTGGTGGAGTGCGGGGGTGTGGGGGTTTGGGCGGGGAGGTGTGAGGTGGTGGAGTGCGGGGGTGTGGGGGTTTGGGCGGGGAGTCCCCTGGGTGCGGATCCCAGGAGTGGGAGTCCCCGGGTTGCGGGGCCGGGGGGTGCGTGGCCGGGGGGTGTGGATCCCGAGGCCAAGAGGCCTGGAGCCGTGGGGGCCTGGGCAGGGGATCCCGGAATCGCGGAGGGCGGAGGCGAGGAGTGCGGGGCTGAGGGGACCGGGGCCGGATGTCCTGGGGGCGAGGTACGCGACGACGCCGAGCGCTGGACCACAGGCCCGGGGGACGACGAACCCGACAGCCCAGGACGCGAAGTTGACGGAACCGGAGCCCCAAGCCCTGCGGGCGCGGCGGGCAACGCCGCGGATCGCTGAACCACAGGCCCGGAGGACGACGAACCCGACAGCCCAGGACGCGAAGTTGACGGAACCGGAGCCCCAAGCCCTGCGGGCGCGGTACGCGGCGACCCGGGTCGCGGGGCCGAGGGTGCTGGGGTCGAAGGTGTCGGCGTCGAAGAACCCGGCTGTGCAGTTCGGGGAGTTGAGTCGCCCGAGGTCGACGACGCGTTCGCCGTCCTGCGCTGGATCACGTGCGGAACGGTGTTGCCGTCGGCGGAAGTCACTGAGGGCGGGACGGGGTCGCCGCCCGCGGGAGTCGACGGGGGCGTCACCGCGCGGTGGGCGGCACCTGGGGCAACAGCGGCTGCGCCGACCGGCGCTGACGCGGGCGATGACGGTGTCGGCGTGGCCGAAGGCGCCGTGACCGAGCGGTGATCCGTGCTCCGGGGTGGGCTCGCGGACCCGCCCGTGCCGCCATCTACCGTACCTGGGACGGACGTTGAGGCAGCAGGGTTCCGTGGGCCGGGAGCCCGTGTCGAGGCACCGGGAGGCGAGGCGGCGGCACGCTGAACCGTCGTACGGTCTCCGGTCCGCGTCGGCGGCACGGCACCCGGCGTTGTGGAACTGCCCGCGCCGGGCGTGCGGGGCGTGTCGGAACCCGGCACCGCGCCTGGTGTCCCGGCACTACGGGCGCCCGATGGCGCGGAGCCACCCGTACCCGGCCTACGGGACCCACCGGAACCCGGCACCACACCTGGCGGCGCCACCGGACGGCCAACACCCGGCACCGCACCCGGCGTTGGGTTGCCCGCGCGCGGCGGACGGGACCCAGCGGATCCGGGTGCCACCGGACCGCCGGCACCCGGCGTCGCGGAGACGTCGGCGCCGGAACCGGAACCGGAACCCGGCATCGCGCGCTGTACCGGTGCCGTTGAGGCAGAGCTCCTCCCCGTAAGGGAGGTCGTCCCCTCGGGCGGCGCGGACATCGGCGCCCCCAGCAGCGGACGCCGCCGCTCGGACGGGCCGGCCGCCGGACCGTGGGGCGAAGCCGAGGGCTCAGCCGAACTCGGCGACGCCGGAGGTGCGGCCGGTACGGCGGGCGGGGCGGACCGGCGTTCGCCTGCCAGGGGCGCGCTCGAACTCGTGTCACCGACTGCGGCCGGGCGCGCCCCCGTACGCCCGGATCCATCGGAAACGCTCCGCTGAACCGGTGCCGCGAGCCCGGCGGGCGGCCGCCCCGGAGAACGCGCCGGGGTGGACCGCAGCCCGCCCTCCCTCGTCGCGGAACCTTCTGAGCCCTGCCCGGCGGAAGAAGCGACCGGCCTGTCGGCGGCCGGACTCGCCGAAACCGAAACCGATGCCGACGCTGACGCTGACGCCGAGGGACCCGAAGGGACAGGCGTGTCCGGGCCGTTGGAGACACCCGGCCCGGCAGAAGCCGCAGCCCCACCACCCGTGCCCGCCGTCCGACGAGCCACCGGCAGGGTCCGCCGCTGCACCACCGGCGCGACCGCCGACGCCCTGGTCAGCGGTGGCCTGGCCGCCGACGACACGGTGGCCGGACGCGAACCGGTCGACCGCACGGCAGCCGGAGGCCCCGTAGCAGGCATCGCGACAGGGGCCGACATACCCTCCGAAGGCGGCGACGACGGAGCCGGCGAGGAGGCCACAGCCCCCGCGAACACCCCCGCCCCCAACACCGGCACAGCCGCCACCCGCGGCCCCGCCGCCCGCGCGGCCGCGCCCGGGAACACCGCCCGCTGCACCGGCATCCCGCCGACGTCACCGCCCGTACCGGCAACCGGCCCCGCGTCCTCGCCGCGAGCCAACGGCAGGGACAGCGAAGGCCGTTCGAGTCCCGAGGCGGGTCCCGTCGACTCCGTGAGGACGCCTCGCACCAGGCCGCTCGGCGCTGCGTCGAGGACCGCGTGGGACAGGGTTCCCATGAAGGAGGGGTTCTGCCAGGTGCTGAGCCGGCCACCGAATCCCGCGTCGGCGACACCCGTACGGCCAGCGGTCGCGCGCTGCATCGGCGGCAGCGCGGACCAGCCGGCCGACGACGCCCGGGTCCCTGCTCCGGCGCCGGTCCCGGGCACGTCGGGCAAACCCTCGCCCGCCGCGACAGCGGCCGGAGCCGCATCCGAAGGAGCAGAAGGAACCGAAGGAACGGAAGAAACAGAAAGGCCCTTACCGCGCCCCAGTCCACCTCTCAACCGGTCGACGAGCCCCATGACCTCACCCCTCTCCCGCGGCACGCGTGACGAGGACCGCGATCTGCTCGGTGAAGCGGCGCCGATCGTGGTGTTCGAGGTCCAGGATCTCCTCCAGGCTCCAGTGGAAGTGATAGGCGACGTACGCGATCTCCTCGTGCAGACGACCGGTCGCGTACGTCACGATTCCCCCAGGCGGCTCCCGCCGAGTTCGACTTCGAATGGCTGCTCGCAGTGCGGGCAGGTGACCCCGGCGCGGGTGTTCCCCTCTGCGTTGATCTGGCGGTAGAAGTCCTGCAGGAAGGCCAGGTCGGAGGCGAACATGTTCTCCACCACGCCGTCGTGCACCATCGGCAGCGAGCCGAGCCGGGTGATCACCCGGCCGAGCAGCACCACCGACAGATAGGCCGGGTTCTCCTGGACGCGGACGTCCCGCAGCGGGATCAGTTCGTCCCGGGCCGTGGCCAGGCGCATCACGCCGTCGCGGTGGACGGTGCCGGCGTCGTCGACGTACCCGCGCGGCAGCTCGAACTCGAACTCGGTACGCAGCCGTTGCCGGACGGGGGCGGCGGGGGCCGGCTCCGGCATGCCCGCCGCGGGGTCCTCCGGCACGGCGTCCGGTACATCCACGACCGAGCCCGAGCCCGCACCCGCTCTTGCCGTCGCACGCCGCATTACTCGATGACCAGTTCTTCGAAGACGATGGTCACGGTCTCCTGGAGCGGAGCGGCCTCGCCGGCCTTCAGGGTGCTGGCGTCGATCTTGCTGCACCAGGCCTTGCGCATGTTGTACCGCTTCACCGGGTTGTTCTCGTAGTCCATCATGATGATGGAGGCGTCCACGCGGGCGACGCTCATCCGGCCGGCGATCGAGTCGTTGATCCACTTCGTGAAGGCCGCGGACTGGGTCATACCGCGCACGACGGTGCAACTCCCGTCCTTCTGCGTGCCCGGCAGCAGAGCTATCTCGGGCTTGCCCGACGCGGAGTTCTGCGGGCTCTTGATGACGTCCTGCTCGATGCTGAGACCGCTGACCTCCGCGAGGTACTCGACCATCACGCTGTCGATCTGCAGGCCGAAATTGTGTGAGGTAAGGGAGTCACCCTGGCCAAGACTCATCAGTTCTCTGTCCTTCTGAGGGTTTTTCTAGGGGGCTTGACGTGTGCGTGCGGACGCCGGAGCGCAGGCAGGCGGCCTGCTACTCCTCCAGCTCCCCACTTCCGCTGGAGAACTGGGCCAGCCGGAAGATCACGAACTCCGCGGGCTTGACCGGCGCGACGCCGATCTCGCAGATGACCCGCCCGAGGTCGACCGACTCCGGGGTGTTGGTCTCCGCGTCGCACTTGACGTAGTACGCCTCCTCGGGCCGCTGGCCGAAAAGGGCGCCGCTGCGCCACTCGTTCACGAGGAAGGAGGAGACATTGCGCCGGATCCGGGCCCACAGGTTGTGGTCGTTCGGCTCGAACACCACCCACTGGGTACCCAGGAGGATCGACTCCTCCAGGTAGTTGAAGTACCGGCGCACGTTCACATAGCGCCAGGCCGGGTCGGAGGACAGCGTGCGGGCGCCCCAGACGCGGATGCCGCGGCCCGGGAACGAACGGATGCAGTTGACGCCGATCGGGTTGAGCAGATCCTGCTCGCCGCGGGTGATCTGGATCTCCAGGTCCACCGCTCCGCGGACGACCTCGTTGGCCGGCGCCTTGTGCACACCGCGCTCGAAGTCGTTGCGGGCCCAGATGCCGGAGACATGACCGCTCGGCGGAATCAGCTGGGACTGGCCGCTGGCCGGGTCGAAGACCTTGATCCAGGGGTAGTACAGGGCCGCGTACTTCGAGTCGTAGCCTGCCGTCTCCTGTCGCCAGACCCTGACCTGACGGGCGTTGAGGCCGGGGGGCGGGTCGATGACGGCGACCCGGTCGCCCATCAGCTCGCAGTGGGCGATCAGGCCGAGCTGGACCGCCTTCACCGCCTCCAGGTCGATCGTGCCGCGCTGGTAGGCGGCCATCAGGTCGGGGACCGCGACCATGGAGATCTCGTCCACGGCCTCCAGGCCGCCGAAGCCGGTGCGGTCGGCGGAGTCGCCGAGGTACTGGGCCGGGCCGGGGTGCGAGTCGTCCGTCGCGGCGGGTACGGCGGCCGGGGCCGCGGGGGCCACGAGGGCCACCGTCTGGTTGTCGGGGCGCGCCAGCTGCGCCGCGGGCGCCGCCTCCTGCACGGCGATGAGCTTGGAGCGCTCCTTCACCTGCGTGACGACGTAGTTGCGGCCGCCCTTCTTGGCGGTCACGTCGAACGTCTCGGCGGTCTTGTCGCCGTCCTTGACGATCAGCTTGAAGCGCTCGGCCGGGCCCTCGCCCTCCGCGTCCGCGACCTCGACGCTCAGCGAGCCGCCCGCGACGGCCGTCACGCTGAAGGTGCCGAGCTGCTGGGGCGCGCCCGGCGGCAGCGCGGCGGGAGCGGCAGAGCCGGCCAGCGCGGACCGGGATCCGTTGGCGGCCGCCGCGTCGGCGTCGCCGCCCACGCGGACGACGTACGCGGCCGAGCCGCCGTTGTTGAAGAAGCCGTAGACGGAGTGCGCGAGGTAGTACCCGTCGCTGAAGGCGCCGAAGGCCGCTACGTACTGCGTCCAGTTGGTCACCAGGGTCGGCTCGTTGAGCGGACCGGTCGGGGCCAGGCCCACGAAGGCCGCCACCGAGGTACCCACTCCCTCGATGGGGCGCGAACCGCTGGCCACCTCCTCGACGTAAACGCCGGGCGACAGGTAGGACGGCATACGCTCGCACTCCTCGGGGTATGAGGGGACAGGGGAGAGGCAGACTTGACTCTTGTCCCGCGGCCACAGCCCGGGAAGGTCCTCCCGCCCCGCCTTGAGGGCAGTTCCGTTGCCTCAAGGGGCAGTCGGCATGTCTCGGGGCGGTCCGGTTCTCAGAAAGCCGGCGGCATGCGGCCGGAGCTGATCATCTCGATCAGGTCCTCCATCTCAGCGCGCATCTCGCCGGGGTTGAACGACTCGCGCAGCTCGCGCAGTTGTCGGTGGCGAGGTGGTAGTTGCCGTCTGCTCGGCCCAGGGCCGCGCCTCCCCGCCGACCGGCGGGCCGCTGATGTGCGTGGTCAGCACCCCCACCAGGAAGACCGAGCCCCGGGACACTTCCTCCCGCACGGTCGACAGGCGGCCCGGCGACTGTGATCGACCAGAAGTGTGCCCGTTTGGTCCTTGCTCTGTGCGAGTTCTGCCCTGAAGGTCCTTGTGACCGGGCAGATGAGCTCGGTAGAAAGCCCACATGTACCTGGACAAACGCAAGGACTCGTCAGGGACCGAGCGCACGGGCAGGCGTTCCTCCTCCCTGCCGGCGGCCACCCCGCTGTCCTCTCTGCTGGCCCTGCAAGCGACGGCGGGGAACGCGGTGGCGACGCAGGCGATCCAGCGTTCCATGGGGGTCCAGCAGGACACGGTGGGCAACACGGAGCTGAGGCGGGCGATCCAACGCTCGCTGCCCGAGCACGGCCCCAACTGCACTCATGACCAGGCGGACGTGCAGCGGCGTGTGGAGGACCAGCCGGCCGTCCAACCGCGTACTACCTTCTTCGACGCCCAGCGCACCCCCGGCCGCCCGCTGGCGCCCCACATCCAGAGGACGGCGGAGCAGGCCTACGGCATGCCCTTCGGTCATGTACGGGTACACGACGACCCCGTGTCCCAGCAGTCGGCGGAGGAACTGGGCGCCAGCGCCTACACCAGCGGCCCGGACATCTACATCGGTCCGCAGGGCATGGACGACGAGACGATGTACCACGAGCTCGACCATGTCCGGCAGCAGGCCCTGGGACCGGTGGCGGGCACGGACAACGGAACGGGCGCCAAGGTCTCGAGCCCGCGAGATCCCTTCGAGGTCTCCTCCTCTGCCAACGGTAAACGAGTGGCCCGGGGTGAGGCACCCGACCTCGCACTGCCCGGATCGCACGACCATGGCGCAAGCGTGCAACGCGCCGCTGCGGAACCGTCCGTCCAACGCATGGAAGACCCGCACCGTCGGGACGACGGAGCCTACGAAGCCGACAACTCCGACCCCGAGCGGGAAAGCGGCCGGGAAAGCGACAACAGCTCTCCGGACCGGGAACGACTCGAGGAAGAGATCCGCCGCCGATTGGGGGACATTGGCGACATGGGCGACATTGACGCCCGATTGGGCAGGATCGGACAGGAGCCGTCCTTCCGCCGGGTCAGGCCGATACCCCGGGAGTCCGACTCCGAATCGTCGGAGAGCGCGGAGGAGGCCCCGGCGCGCGGGCGGGTTCCGGCCCGTGAGCCAATGCCCACGCTGCCCGAGAACAGCGCTCTGGCCCCGCTGCGCGAGTTGCTGATGGAGGACATGCAGGAGGGTGATCTCGACAGGAAGCTGAAGGTCACGTTCAACGTGGCGGCCGGGGAGGGCAACCTGACCGACGGTCATGCCTGGATGGAAGTCACGGGGACCGGGGGGCAGCGGGTCTCCTTCGGCTTCTTCCCGACCGATCGGGGGTACGCGACGCTCCTCAGTGTGCCGGGCGGCGTTCGTTGCCCCGACCCGATCGCCGCCAAGGGCAGTCCCACACACCATGAGTCGAAGAGGGCGACTCTGCGAGACGTCATCAAGGGGTATCAGCTCGTCCACGGCAAGGTTCAGGACAATTACAACTTCGGCCTGCGCAACTGCACGACCTTCGCGATTGACGTGTGGAAGGCCATGACCCGTAAAGACATCCCCACGAACTTCTTCAGCGCGTTGGGTCTGCTCAGTCTGGGCATCTCGACCCCCCTGGCCGCCGACAAGGGCCTGAAGGACCACCAGGAGCAGCGGAAGCAGGACCGGACGAAACGTATGCTCCCTCTCGCGCAAGGCCCTGTGCGCGCTCTGATGCCCGTCGCCGGCACCCCGGAAGAGGTCGCCGAACAGTACGCCCTCGCACGGCAGTCCCAGAGCAGCTCGTCCGAATCGACCGAAGAGGTGGACTGACCGGTACGGCAGGTGTGGACTCCCCTGCCACCCGCCTCCGCGACCGTGGACCCGGGTGGCAGTACGACCGTGCGGCTGCGCCTGCGCAACACCGATGCCACCGATGCCACCGATGACGGGTACCGCCTAGAACCGGTGGGCGACATCGCACCCTGGACCACCGTCGAGCCACAGACGCTCCGGCTGTACCCAGAGACCTCCGGCACGGTCGAGCTGACCTTCGCGCCGCCCCGGACGCCAGAGCGGGCGCGAACCCGTTCGCCGTACGCATCACGCCCACCGAGCACCCGGAGGCGACCACCGTCCCCGAGGGCAACCTCACGATCTACGACTGCTCCGACACCGGCGACCAGGAACGGCAGCAGAAGTGGCGGATCGTCCAGCCCTCGGAGGGCCGAGCGGCGGGCGGCGCCGAGAGTGCAGGGCAGCCCGCACTGTCTCTTCGGGCACTGATCGTGCCCGGAAGCTTCCTGACCGGGCGCGGCTCGCCACCGTAACGTCGACTGGTGAGCCTTTGGACATCCCTGGAACCCGCCTCCGCGACCGTGGACCCGGGTGGCAGTACGACCGTGCGGCTGCGCCTGCGCAACACCGGTGACATCGTCGACGAGTACCGCTTCGAGCCGGTCGGTGACATCTCACCCTGGACCACCGTCGAGCCGCAGACGCTCCGGCTGTTCCCAGGGACGACGGGGACGGTCGAGCTGACCTTCGCACCACCGCGCACCCCGGACGCCAGAGCGGGCGCGAACCCGTTCGCCGTACGCATCACGCCCACCGAGCACCCGGAGGCGACCACCGTCCCCGAGGGCAACCTCACGATCACCCCCTTCACGGAAGTCCGGGCCGAACTCGTCCCGCCCACCGTGAAGGGGCGCTTCCGGGGACGGCCCAAGCTCGCCATCGACAACCTCGGCAACACCAGACTCACCGCCTCCATCACCGGAAGCGACAACGGCGACCAACTGTCGTACGACATCCACCCCGGCAGCGTGCAGATCGAACCCGGGCGCGCCGCGTTCGTCAAAACAACCCTCAAACCGCGCGACATCATCTGGTTCGGGTCCAAGGAACAACGCCCCTACACCCTCGCCGTACAGCGATCGGGCGTCAGACCGGTCGACGTCGAAGGCACCTACGTACAACGCGGGTTCCTCCCCGGCTGGCTCGCCACCGTCCTCGGCGTCGCACTCGCCCTCACCATCACCTTCGTCATGATCTGGTTCGCCTACAAACCCAACTTCCGCAGCGCCGCCACCGAACAACTCCAGGAAGCCGGCGTCAGCACCCTGCCCCCGAGCAGCGCCCCGGCATCGGTGGTGGCCCCGCCGCCACCCTCGACCACCGTTTCCCCGGTGGTCGAGCCGCCGGCCCCGCAGGTCACCCCGACGCAGAGCACGAACGGCAACGGCAACGGCGACGAATCGACGGGCGGAACCGAGAAGAAGAAGGAGACGGAGGAGAAGAAGGAGACGAAGGAGGCGAAGGCTCCGGAGGTGACTGCGGCGACCGCCGTCCAGCAGGCGGCCGCGGACGCCCCGGAGCGGAAGCACATCTGCTACCGCGCGTATGTGACGGGCATGGGCTGGACGAACCCCGCGTGCGACGGCGCCATCGCCGGCACAACGGGCCTGGAGAAGCCGATCAAGGCCCTGAACATCGCGGTGACCGGCACCAACGGCACGGCTGCCACCGCCTTCGTCCACGACCCCGCCTCGACCAACGGCAAGGGTCACTACAACGCGCCGTGGAAAGGCGCGGTCGACGGCGTCGACAACTACATCGGCAGCACCAAGAACGACGCCCCGAACATGCTGGGCTTCTCCATCAACGTCGACAACAGCAAACAGGTCGTCTGCCAGACCACGCACGTCCACAACGACGGCTGGCACGGCACGGGCTGCGACACTCCCGGCGGGGAGAACCTGATCTTCGGCGGGACTCTCAGCAACGACCTCTGGCTCGAAGCCGTCACGTTCACCGTGTGATGGCGTCGAGTGCCCGGTGGGGTGAGGCGGGGCCACGCGGTCGGCGCTACCAGTTGCCTTCGCCGGGCACCAGGCGGCCGGCCTTGCGGTACTCCCGTTCGGCGCCGTCCAGCAGGTCGGCCGTCGTCACCGGCGTGCCGCGCCCGGCGGCCGAGTAGGCCGCGGTGACGACGGCGCTGCGGATGGAGCCGCCGGCCAGCTCGAAGGCGTCGGCGACCCGCGCCGGGTCGGTGTCCGGCGCGCACGGCACCCGGGCCAGGCTGTGCCGCCACAGGGCGAGCCGCTGGCCGGCATCCGGGAACGGGAAGTCGACCACCAGGTCGAGACGACGGGTGAACGCCTCGTCGATGTTGGCGCGCAGGTTGGTGGTGAGCAGCGCGATGCCGTCGAAGGATTCGAGGCGCTGGAGCAGGTAGGCGCTCTCCATGTTGGCGTGCTTGTCGTGGGAGTCCTTGACCTCGGAGCGCTTGCCGAAGACGGCGTCGGCCTCGTCGAAGAGGAGCACGGCGTCGGTGCGGTCGGCCTCGGTGAAGATGCGCTCCAGGTTCTTCTCGGTCTCGCCGACGTACTTGTCGACGATCGAGGAAAGCTGAACGACGTAGAGGTCGAGGCCCAGGTCGGCGGCGACGACCTCGGCGGAGAGCGTCTTGCCGGTGCCGGACTCGCCGGCGAACAGTCCGAGGACGCCCCGGCCTCGGCCGCCGCCCGCGCTGAGCCGCCAGTCGCCCAGAACGCGGTCGCGGTGGCGGGCGCGCAGGGCGAGTTCGTGCAGTCGCGCGAGGGGACTGGCGGGCAGCACGAGATCGTCCCAGCCGACGTCGGGCCGGATGCGGCGGGCGTGCCGCTCCAGCCCGGAGGCCGACTGCTGCCGCGCGGCGACCCGCAGGTGCGCTGCGGTCACCGGAGTCCCGTCGAAGACGGCGAGGCGGTGGGCGGCCCGGGCGGCCCGCCTGATGCGGTCGCTGCCGAGGCGGTACGGGGCGACGGTGGCGGCGAGGTCGAAGCCGAGGCCGGATCCGCCGTCCGGGGCCGCATCCGGATCAGGGTTCGGGTTCGTGTCCAGCGCCGCCGCCCAGTCGGAGACCGCGCCCGCACGCTGCCGGGGCGCGTCCAGGACCAGGGGGTCGCGGTCGCACCACTGCGGGTCGTAGGGGTGGGTCCCGATCAGCAGCACGGGTACGTCCGCCGCGGCCAACGCCCGGACCAGCGTGGCGGGTTGGTCCGGCAGCGGGGAGATGAGGATCGCCGAGCCGCGCAGCCTGGCCTCGCGCAGCAGGTCGGGGATCCGGTCCTCGGGGCCGGAGTAGTGCAGGGCGTCGAGGCCGGCCGCGTGCAGGGCCGCCGAGGCGCAGCCGAGCCCGTCGCCCTCGCGGTGTTCGCGAAGATGGACGGTGAGCGGGCCGTCGGCCAGGCGGGCGGCGAGTCTGCGGGTGAACTCGGAGTCCTGGGAGGAGTCGTACGAGAGACCGTACGACGGGTCGCGGGCGGCGGCGGGCGCGACGAGCGGGCGCAGGTGGCCGGCGAGCGCGGCGTCCGGGGTGTCGTCGCCCAGGAGATGGGCGACGAGCCGGTCGGGAACTGTCAACCCGCGGCCCAGGAAGGGGCGTTCGGGTTCGTCGACGGTCATGAGCCCGAGTGCGGCCAGTGGCGCCGCGCGATGGAACCGGGCGCGGGCCTCGGCGAGGTGCGGGGGCAGTCCGCACAGGTCGAGGGCGAGCCCCACAGTGGCCCGCCGTCTGCTGACGTCGTCGTTGAGATAGCCGTACAGCGGCTCGAAGGAGCGGTCGACGTCCGGGGCGAGGGCGGTGAGGAGGATACGGACGTCGAGTTCGGTGAGGCCCAGGCGGGCGGCCAGGTCGGCGAGACGGTCGCGGCCGGCCATCCGTGCGGAGTCGGAGCCCGCCGGTTCCTGGTCGGCCGGCGCCGCCGCAGGGCGGCCCGCGGTGCGCAGGACGTGCTGTACGGCCTCCTCGGACAGATACAGGCCGCGCAGCGGATCGCCGGCCGTCGGGTCGCCGGCGCCGCGGTGGTCGACCAGCAGGGCGGCGCGGGCGCGCAACAGATCGAGCCGGACCAGCAGTTCGGCGGCCGGGGACGGATGGGCGACGGCCGCCGTCGCCGTCGTCTCGTCGTGCTCGGGCCGGGTGTGGGTGGTCATTCGGACCGGTCATCCCCGCCTGGCCGGGCACCCCTCGACCGCCGTTCGTTGTCCTCGGGCGTCAGATGCCGTGCCTGGTGCATCCGTTCCTCGGACCCTTCCAGGGAACCGTCGATGCCGCGTACGCGGACCACCGCACCCTCGGTGACCGGCGGTCCGACGTCGTACTCGGGATAGGCCGGGAAGGGGACGGTGACCACGAGGTCCAGGGACGGCTTGAGTTCGCCGCCGAGGGCCGACCAGATCTCGGCCATGGAGCGGGCCTCCGACTGGATCCCGGCGACCGACAGCGGGATGGACAGGCCCAGCACGGCCAGCGAGGGGGGCAGTTCGTCGGCCGACAGCATCTCGCGGGGCAGCAGCGTCGCCAACACCGCGGACAGCAGCCGGTGTTCGTCCTGGGGCTGTTTGGTCCAGGCGGTGACGAGGTACGACAGCCGGAACCAGCGGGGCGGCTGGCGGCGCTTGACGACGGCGTCCTGCTCGTCACGGACGGCGACCGTGCCCCGCTGGCGGCGGACGGTGTCCTCCCGGATGTCGTACAAGTAGGCGTTGACGGCGGGGCCGTTGCGCCGGACCGCCCAGTCGCGGGTCGGGGCGTCGAAGAAGACGTCGATGCCGGAACCGGCCAGGGCACCGCCACTGAGCAACCGTTTGAGGACCTCGTCCACCTCGTGGATCACCGTCGTGCTCCTCGCCCTGCCCCTGCCGTCACCACTGGGTTCCGATCGTGCCTCGCGCCGCACCCGCCCTCGCAGGCGCGCAAGGGACAGCAGGCGGGCAGAAGTTGCTGCCCGCACGCCGTGTGCGATTGCCCGTTCGGTCAGATGCGGCCCTCCCGGAGGGCATGGACCACGGCGTGCGCCCGGTCGCGCGGGTGCAGCCTGGTGGTTCACCGGTGAGCAGAGCGGAGAGCCTCTTCGGCAGAGGTGGAACCGCCGACTCGAAGTGCTGGGCGAGGACCCGTTCGGTGATCCCCACCGTCCCTCCGAGCCCCGAATCGAAGTGGCCACCTAACCCGAAGTCATCGTGCTCACCGGCCTGTTCACCTCCCCGCACTGGCGCGACCATCCCCAACCGCCCGCAGAGGCAACACGCCGTTTCGGCCTTGCTCAGACCCAGGTCGGGCCGGGACCGGTCCGGAAACCGCCACCTTCACTGCGAAGCTGTGCAGTAGCTTCATGGCGTGTCCACGACTCCGTCGCCGCAGCGGTCGCCCGCGTCCGAGCCGTACCTCCTGCCGCCTCCGCCGCCGCCGCCGCCGAAGAAGAGCCGGGCCGGTGTCGTCCTGGGGGTCGCGGGCGGGGTCATGGCCCTGTTGACCGTCGCCGTGGCCGCGGTCGTGGTCAGCAAGGTCGACACCGACAAGGACTTTCCCGAGGCGCGGTACCGGTTGACCCTGCCCAAGACCCTGCTGAGCGGTGAGTACGAGCTGGAGCGGGACTTCTCCGACTCCCCGGACGGCGGTTTCGTGCAGAACGCCGAGAGTGCCCTGGGCGGCCGTGACGTCCGGGCGGCCGTCGCGATCTACAAGCCCGCGAACCGTGGTGGCCAGCTGAACGTCAGCGGTATGTACGGCCGGTTCAAGGACGCCGACGACGCCCGGGAAACCATGCTGAAGGGCGCCGCCGAGCCGGACGGCATGTCGGTCGCCCTGGCGCCCAAGGACTTCCGCCCCTCCGGCTCGGACGTCACCGTCACCTGCCAGGTAGTCGCCAGGGAGGACCTGAACATGCGGATCATCATGCCGATGTGTACCTGGAACGACGGCAACACCGGCGCACTGATCGGCGAGATCGACCCCGCGGTTTCCTCCGGGGACGCCAAGGACGTGGACCTGGCGGGCCTCGCCGAGCGGACCCTCCGGATCCGGTCCGAGCTTCGGCGGCCGATCAGCTGAAGGAGGCCGGCCCCGGCGGGGGAGGAAGCCGAGCGGAGTCCCCGACGCGGAGCCCGTCCGCGCCCGAAGCGGATCATCGTGCCGACCTGCTCAGCGTCAGGTCGCAGGGTCGGCGCAGGACCCCTGTCTGTAGTAGGGGGCGCCGGGCCCCATGAGGCTGGTGATCCGGCTTGCCCGCACCCAGCTCCAGCAGCCGGGCCTCGGCCTCCTCCAAGTCCTCGTCGACCTTGAAGCAGATGTGAAGCTGCTGGGGAACGGTCTGGTCGGGCCAGCATCGAGCCCGGTAGCCGTCGACCCGTCCCGCTCGACCGTACGCACCGCGGGCGGGAACCTCGGTCTGGCAAAAGGCAGTTGAGACAGGACGTCAACCGGCCGCGGGACCGAACCACTTGGCCAACGGGACGGCCAGCTCCCCCTGGTCCTCACCGACCCACGCCACGTACCCGTCCGGCCTCAACAGAGCCGCGGGTACGTCGAGTTCGCCGAGTCCATCCAGTTCGTCGGTGTCGGTGTCGGTGTCGATGACGTGGTCGACCCGGTCCGTCCAGCCGGCCACCGAGAGCCGGCCGGTGCGGTCGAGGAGGAGGCCCCGGCCCTCGTGCGTCAGCTCGTAGAGGCGGCCTTGCTCGAGCGTGAGGTCCCGCATGCGCCGGCCGAGCAAGGGGTGGCCCTCGCCGAAGTCGTAGCGGATGCCGATGGCGGTGAGTTTCTCGATCAGGAAACGGTTCACGTCCTCGAAGTCCATCAGCTCCGACAGCAGTCGGCGCACGGACTGGGGGCCCGGCTCGGTGGACATCAGATGCGTCTGCGCGCGGGTGCTGTCCAGTACGTCGGCGGCCACCCGGTGCCGTTCGGAGTGGTAGCTGTCCAGCAGCCCCTCCGGCGCCCGGCCGGCGATCTCGGCGGCCAGTTTCCAGCCGAGGTTGAACGCGTCCTGGATGCCGAGGTTGAGCCCCTGTCCGCCGACCGGCGGGTGGATGTGCGCCGCGTCGCCGGCCAGCAGCACCCGGCCGACCCGGTAGCGCTCGGCCTGCCGGGTGGCGTCGCCGAAGCGGGAGAGCCAGCGCGGGGAGTGCACGCCGAAGTCGGTACCGGCGTATGCCCGCAACTGCTTCCTGACCTCGTCGAGGGTCGGCGCCGAGCGGTCCTCGGTCACCCCGTCGGCGGGCACGACGACGCGGTACACCCCCTCGTCCCCCATGGGCCCGAGGCCGAACCACTTCTGCGTCTTGCGGACTTCCGCCACCACGGCGGCCACCGTCGCCTGCTCCACGCCCACCTTCATCTCGCCCAGCAGCGCCTGGAGCCGGGTGGGCTCGCCGGGGAAGCGGACGCCGAGCAGTTTGCGTACCGTGCTGCGGCCGCCGTCGCAGCCGACGAGGTAGCGCGAGCGCAGCCGGGTGCCGTCGGCCAGCTCGGCGGTCACCCCCTGCCCGTCCTGGCTCAGCCCGACCAGCTCGCAGGAGCGCCGGATCTCGGCGCCGAGTTCGGTGGCGTGTTCGAGCAGTAGGCGGTCGGTGACGGTCTGCGGGATGCCGAGTACGTAGGGATGCGCGGTGTCCAGCCGGGCGGGCGCGGGCTTGTCCATGGCGGCGAAGAAGCCGCCGGCGACCGGGTACTGCTTGCCGTGCGCGAGGAACCGCTCCAGCAGGCCGCGCTGGTCCATCACCTCGATGCTGCGCACGTGCAGACCGAGTGAGCGGACGACCGGGGTCGGCTCCGCGTCCTTCTCCAGCACGACCACGCGCACGCCGTGCAGCCGCAGCTCGGCGGCCAGCATCAGGCCGGTGGGTCCGCCGCCGACCACGGTCACGTCCATGTCCATGTCCATGTCCATGTCCGCGTCCACGTCCATCATGAAAACCCCCATTTCGGCAGCCTCGATTGCCATGATCTCCGCGATTTCCGCAGGTCCGGACTGCCTCGGCCGACGATTGTGCGGCACGACGGGGGTCTTGCCGCAAGCCCCCCTGTGGGCTATAGCTTGAGAGTGGAGGGGAGTGGACGCTCTCCACCGCCCGAGCGCTCGCGCAGACCCGGACCGGCCCCCGCGACCCGGTGGTACCGTCGCCGAATGGACCCGCAGGAGCTGGCCAACCTCGCGCATCTGCGCCGGGCACGGGATCTGATCGACCGGGAGTACGCGCGTCCGCTCGACGTCCCGACGATGGCCAAGCACGCGCTGATGTCGCCGGCACACTTCTCGCGTCGGTTCCGGGCGGCCTATGGCGAGACGCCGTACACCTATCTCATGACCCGCCGCATCGAGCGGGCGATGACGCTGCTCCGCGCCGGCATGAGTGTGACCGACGCCTGCATGACCGTCGGCTGTACGTCGCTGGGCTCGTTCAGCTCACGGTTCACCGAGGTCGTCGGGGAGACGCCTAGCGCGTACCGCGGCCGGGAGCACGACGCGGTGACGGCGATGCCCGCCTGTGTGGCCAAGGTGACCACCCGGCCGAGCAGAAACGCGCCGGGCCCGGACGGTCCGAGCGCGGACGTGTCGAGCCCGGACGTGTCGAGCCTGGAAGGTCCGCGCAAGGACGCTCCAGCCGCCGGCACACCCGCCGGGGACATCGGGAACGTACCGAGCAGGATTCGAGAAGCGGGCCGTACGGCCGCCGCCTAGCTTTGACGGCATGGACATCGCACTGCAGTACTGCCACATCACCGTCAACGACCCCGACGAGGCGCTCGCCTTCTACCGCGACGCACTCGGCTTCGAGGTCCGCAACGACGTCGCATCCGGCGAACACCGCTGGGTCACCCTCGGCAGCTCCACACAGCCGGACCTCGAAATCGTCCTCTCCGAACCGCACGCGGGCCGCTCCCCGGCCGACGGCGACACCCTGCAGGAACTGCTCACCAAGGGCGTCATGCCGATGTTCGTCTTCCGGACCGACGATCTCGACGCCATGTTCGAGAAGGTACGGGCGTCCGGCGCCGAAGTCCTCCAGGAGCCCATGGACCAGGGTTGGGGCCCGCGCGACTGCGCGTTCCGCGACCCCTCGGGCAACCTGGTACGAATCTCGCAGAAGCCGAAGGGCTAGAGCCGGCCAGGCTCTGTCCAGGCCCTCGGGAGCAGCCCGCGCCAGCCTGTAGGAAAACCGGACGAGCCAGACGAGCCAGACGAGACGGAGACCCGATGAGCAGGACCCCGAGGACGGACTCGCAGCCCGCCGACGCGCCGCACGGTGCCGACAGTCACGATCTGATCCGTGTGTACGGCGCACGCGAGAACAACCTCAAGGACGTCAGCATCGAGCTGCCGAAGCGTCGGCTGACGGTGTTCACCGGTGTCTCCGGTTCGGGCAAGAGTTCGCTGGTGTTCGACACGATCGCCGCGGAGTCGCAGCGGCTGATCAACGAGACGTACAGCGCGTTCGTCCAGGGGTTCATGCCGACGCTGGCGCGACCCGAGGTCGACGTACTCGAAGGGCTGACGACCGCGATCATCGTCGACCAGCAGCGGCTCGGTGCCGACCCGCGCTCCACGGTCGGCACCGCCACCGACGCCAACGCGATGCTGCGCATCCTGTTCAGCCGGCTGGGGCAGCCGCACATCGGGCCGCCGAGCGCGTACTCCTTCAACACGGCCTCGGTCCGGGCGAGCGGTGGGATCACCGTCGAACGCGGTGCCGAGAAGACGAAGACCGTCAAGGCGACCTTCAACCGCACCGGCGGAATGTGCACACGCTGCGAGGGCCGGGGCGCGGTCTCCGACATCGACCTCACCCAGCTCTACGACGACTCCAAGTCGATCGCCGAGGGCGCGTTCACCATCCCCGGCTGGAAGTCGGACAGCCAGTGGACCGTGCAGCTCTACGCCCAGTCGGGCTTCCTCGACCCGGACAAGCCGATCCGCAGCTTCACCAAGAAGGAGATGCGGGACTTCCTCTACGGCGAGCCGACGAAGATCAAGGTCAACGGCGTCAACCTCACCTACGAGGGACTGATCCCCAAGATCCAGAAGTCGTTCCTGTCCAAGGACAAGGAGGCGCTGCAGCCGCACATCAGGGCGTTCGTGGAGCGGGCGGTCACCTTCGCCACCTGCCCCGACTGCGAGGGGACCCGGCTCAGCGAGGGGGCCCGGTCGTCGAAGATCGGCAAGATCGGCATCGGCGACGCCTGCTCGATGGAGATCCGTGACCTGGCCGAGTGGGTCCGCGGTCTGACGGAACCCTCGGTGACGCCGCTGCTCACCGCGCTCCAGCACACGCTGGACTCGTTCGTGGAGATCGGCCTCGGCTATCTCGCGCTCGACCGCGCCTCGGGCACCCTCTCGGGCGGCGAGGCGCAGCGCGTCAAGATGATCCGCCACCTCGGCTCCGCCCTCACCGACATCACGTACGTGTTCGACGAGCCGACGATCGGGCTGCACCCGCACGACATCCAGCGCATGAACGACCTGCTGCTGCGCCTGCGCGACAAGGGCAACACCGTGCTCGTCGTGGAGCACAAGCCCGAGGTGATCGCGATCGCCGACCACGTCGTCGACCTCGGTCCCGGCGCGGGTACGGCGGGCGGCTCCGTCTGCTTCGAGGGCACCGTCGAGGGGCTGCGGACCGGCGGCACGGTCACCGGCCGCCACTTCGACGACCGGGCCACCCTCAAGGCGCCGGAGACGGTACGCAAGGCCACCGGCACGCTGCCGATCCGCGGCGCGACGAGGCACAACCTCCAGGGCGTCGACGTCGACATCCCGCTCGGGGTGCTGTGCGTCGTGACCGGTGTCGCCGGGTCCGGCAAGAGCTCGCTCATCCACGGGTCGCTGGTCGAGACGAGGGGTGCCGTCGACGGGGGTGTGGTGTCGGTCGACCAGACGCCGATCCGCGGCTCCCGGCGGAGCAACCCGGCGACGTACTCCGGACTGCTCGACCCGATCCGTACGGCGTTCGCCAAGGCCAACGGGGTCAAGCCGGCCTTGTTCAGCGCCAACTCCGAGGGCGCCTGCCCCACCTGCAACGGCGCCGGCGTCATCTACACCGACCTGGCGATGATGGCCGGTGTGGCCACGACCTGCGAGGACTGCGAGGGCAAGCGGTTCCAGGCGGCGGTGCTGGAGTACCGGCTCGGCGGCCGGGACATCAGCGAGGTGCTCGCGATGTCGGTGACGGAGGCGGAGGAGTTCTTCGGCACGGGCGAGGCTCGTACGCCGGCCGCGCACCGCGTCCTCGACCGGCTCGCGGACGTCGGCCTCGGCTACCTCAGCCTGGGCCAGCCCCTCACCACCCTGTCCGGCGGCGAACGCCAACGCCTCAAGCTGGCCACGCACATGGGCGACAAGGGCGGCGTGTACGTCCTCGACGAGCCGACGACCGGCCTCCACCTCGCCGACGTCGAACACCTCCTCGGCCTGCTCGACCGGCTCGTCGACGCCGGCAAGTCGGTCATCGTCGTCGAGCACCACCAGGCGGTCATGGCCCACGCCGACTGGATCATCGACCTGGGTCCCGGCGCGGGCCACGACGGCGGCCGAATCGTCTTCGAGGGCACCCCGGCGGACCTGGTGGCGGCCCGCAGCACTCTCACGGGGGAGCACTTGGCGGGGTATGTGGGGGCCTGAGCGCCGGGACCACGACCACTGTCGCCGCCCTATGTCGTACGCCCTACGCCCTGTGACCTATGGCTGGAGCCACTCCTCGACGGCCGCGAAGTCCGTGTCCCGCAGGCCGTGATGAGGATCGACCCGGTGCAACAGGGCCCGGCCCGGGTGGTGTTCGGCAACCCATCGACGGTCGGTGTCGGTCACCTCGTCATCGAGCCAGACGAAGGCCCGCCCGGCCGCCAGACCGACGAGCGGACGGGTCTTCCAGTGCACGCCGAGCAGGTCGAGCAGGTCGTCGGGGTCCGGCTCCGGCCAGTTCACCACCGGGAGGTCCGGCAGACCCAGCCACGGGGCGACGCACTCGTTCGCCTCGTCCATCCAGGTCGTGGCCCACACCAACTCGCAGGGCAGCGCGGCCAGTCGAGGACCGAGGGCGGGGTCGATCCGAGGCAGGAGGGGATTCGCCCCGAATGCCGGGACGCGCGATCGCCGGGCAGACCGATACGTCGGATAGCCGTCCGGATACTGCTCCCGGGTACCGCCGAACGGGATCAGCGGTCCGTCGACATCCAGGAAGAGAAGAGGCGGCGCGGCAGGAGGAAAGGAGGAGTTCGTCATCGCCCCACTTGATACCGCACCCTCACCCCCACCCTCCCCTCACCGCCGCCGCATCCGGAGTCAGAACGGCAACGCCCGCCCATGCACGACCTCCAGCCGTGACACCGCCCGCGTCAGCACCACGTACAGCCGATTCAGTCCCCGCCCGGTCGCCCCCTCCCCCTCCACGATCGCCGCTGGTTCCACCACGACCACGTGGTCCCACTCCAGTCCCTTGACCGCCTTCGCCGACATCACCGCGACCCTGCCCCCGTCCACCACCACCCCCGCCGCGCCCAACACCTCCTGTACGGCCGCCACTTCACCCTCAGCCGCCACTACCCCCACCGACCCATCCCCGTCCAGCGCCCGGCGTACCGCGGCCACCACGTCCCCGACGATGTCGGTCGTCTCCACGACCCTCAACTCCCCGTCTCCGCGCAGGGATCGGGCAGGTGGCACCGGTACGTCCAGGCGGGCAAGCAGTCGGTTGGCGAAGGCGACGACCGTCCGCGGTACCCGGAACCCGGTGGTCAGCGGGATCACCGTGGCGTCCGGTTTGCCCAGGTGGCCCAGCAAGGGCTCCCACGCCCGTGCCGCCCACGGTGTGGTGCCCTGGGCCAGGTCGCCCAGGACCGTCAGCGAACCGTAGGGCACCCGGCGTGCGATCGCCCGGCACTCCATCGGGGAGAGGTCCTGCGCCTCGTCGATCACGACATGGCCGTATCCCTCGGGGTGTTCGATCAGACCGGCGACCTCGTCGAGAAGAACCAGGTCGGCGGCCGACCAGCGCGCCGACTTCCACGACCTCGGCGGACGCGCCCACAGCACCGACCGCTGCTCGTCCTCCCCCAACACCCCCTCGGCGGCCCGCGCCAACACCCCGGCGTCTCCCAGGAGTTCGGCCACCACCTCCTCCGGACGCGCCCTCGGCCACACCGCCTCGACGTACGCCCCGACCGACCGCACCCGCTCGATGCGCCGCACCCAGGCGTTCGTCTGCGGCCCCGCCCGCCGTTCCGCCTCCCGCTGGACGCGGTTGACGATCCAGGTCCGTACGCGCTCGCGCCCCACGGCGTACGGCGGCTCCTCGGCCCGTACGCCCGCCACGATCCGCGCCAGTTCCGCCGCCGGGATCCGCCAGCGGTACGAATCGTCCTTCACCTCAAGGGAGTTGGCGCGGTCCATGACCTCCTGGGTCGCCACGCGGGCGTACAGCGCCCGGCGCAGCACCTCCGCCATCCGCGCGTCGTGCTTCACGACGGCGGCCCGCTCGTCGTCCTCCGCCCGCACCGGACGGCCCGGGCCCGCGATCTCGTCCGTGACCGTCGACTGCCGGACGCCCGTCTCGCCGAGGGCGGGCAGCACCTCCGAGATGTACGAGAGGAACATGCGGTTGGGGCCGAGGATCAACAGGCCGCCGCGCTGGACGCGTTGGGGGTGGGTGTACAGGAGGTAGGCGGCCCGGTGCAGGCCGACGGCCGTCTTGCCGGTGCCGGGGGCGCCCTGCACGCAGACGGAGACGCCGAGGCCCGCCCGTACGAGCTCGTCCTGCTCGGGCTGGATCGTCGCGGCGATGTCCCGCATGGGCCCGACCCGGGGTCGCGCGATCTCCCGTGCGACCAGCCCGCCCGCACCGCCCGCCAACTCCCTTTCCCCCGGGTCCGCTTCCCCCGCACCCGCCTCCGTGAGGTGCTCGTCCTCCAGGCCGGTCAGGTCGGCGGAGTCGCCCATGCTGCCGGGTGCCCAGCCGAACCGGCGCCGTACGGCCACGCCCTGCGGGTCACGGGCGCTCGCCTGGTAGAAGGCCCGGGAGACGGGGGCCCGCCAGTCTACGACGAGGGGCGGGCGGGTCGGGTGCTCGCTGATCCGCAGGCGCCCGACGTGGTAGCTCGCGCCGCTGTGCTCGCCGCCCCGGTCACCGCTGTCGAAGTCCAACCGGCCGAAGAACAGGGGCCCTTCGGGCAGTTCGCCCAGTTCCTTCGCCTTGCTGCGCAGCTGGTACCCGAGCACCTCAGCGTCCGCCCCGGAGGCGGAGACGTCCGCGCCGGTGACAACGTGTTCCCGGGCGCCGTCGATCATCGCGGCGAGGGCGACACGACAGGCGTCGTGATGGGCGCGCTCGCGACGCAGGGAGCCATGGAGGAGTGCCTGGACACGGGCGGGGTCGGGGCCAAGGGCGGGGTCAGGGTCGGGTGGCGTCATTCCAGCCACCATACCGAAATAACGTAACCGAGTTACAAAATTTACCTGGTCAATTCCCCACGCCCGCCGACCCGAGCCACGGCAGCCCCGCCTCCAGCTGCCCGAACGCCCCCTCCGCCGCCGCGACCGCGTCCTCCCGTACCACCTCCACGGTCTCCCCCGCCGCGATCCGCCGCCAGTTCTCCTGCGCGAGAATCCGCTGTACGGCGATGATCTGGCCGGCCGCGAGCCGGGCCGCCAGGGTGTCGCCGAGGGCAACGGCGAGTACGGCCTCCGACCGCTGCTGGTACTCGTACGCCCGCGCGACCAGCGACGCGGTGCCGTAGAGCAGACGATGGAAGGCGAGCACTGCGGGGGACCCGTTGAGGCCGGTGACCGGGTCCTCACGGCTCAGCCCGTCGAGGAAGTGCCGACGCAGCGCGTCGAGCGGCGAGGCCTCCGCCCCTGTACCGGCCGCCCGCACGACCCGCGCCGCCTCGTCCTCGTGGTCCGCGAACCGGTGCAGGACGAGGTCCTCCTTGGCCGGGAAGTACCGGAACAGCGTCGGCTTGGAGATCCCGGCCGCGGCGGCGACCTCCGCGACGGACACCGCATCGAAGCCCTTCGCGAGGAAGAGCCCGATCGCGATGTCGGACACGTGTCGGTACGTCTGCTGCTTCTTGCGCTCACGCAGGCCGAGCTCACTCATGTGGTGAGCCTACGCAGGTCGAGCATCGTCACCGCGCGCATCCGCATGACCTCGTTCGAAGAGGGCCGACGACGCCCGTCACCCGTTCAGGGGCAGATCCTCACCGAGAGCACGTCGGCACCGCGCGGAACGGAGAACCCGTCACGTGGCGTACTGCTCCCACAAGCTGTTGAACCAGCCCTGCTGGTTCCGCACGAAAGCGGAGGCCTGCGGGTTTCCGTCATCCACGACGAAGTGCTCCATCGGTCCGGCGATACCCACCGCGTCGAGAGCGACGACCTCGGATTCCGTCTCCTCCAGATAGACGCTGCGCGTCTTCAGCAGGTACGGACCGTGCACGGCCTCGGTGCCGTTGAGCAGATAGAGCTTGCTGGTAGGCGTCAACGGTACCCGGCACGTGAGGATGTCGACCGAGCCGACGTACCCGTGGGCCTTGAGACTATGCAGCTTTTCCCTGATCCGACCCACACTGCGCTTGGTGAGGAGCCGCTGGCGCTCCCGCACCACCTCATAATCTTGGGGATCGACGGCCCGCGGATAGGCCATGTCCAGCTCGTCGGACGGGAGCATCAGGCGCAGGGTGATCCGCTCCGGTGCGGACAGCGCGCCCCCGCGGATGTCGTCGCTGATGATGCTCATCTGGTCGGCCAACGACTCCGACGTGAGCGAGGAGACGTCCAGTACGACGACCGGCTTGGCGAAGGCCCGCTTCATGAGCTGGGGCAAGGTGAGTCCGGATTTCTGCCCACCCTTCGCCTCGGACGACGGGATCTCCGGCTCCACCTTGAGCACCCGCCACCCGCTGCCCTGCCGACTCTCGATCCAGCCGTCGTCCTTCAGCGTCTTCAGGGCCCGGCGCACGGTGTCCCGCGAGACATCCTGATCCTGAGCCAGCTGCTCCTCGGAGAGCGGGAGCAGGCTGTTGAGCGGATATTCGCCGTTACGCATACGGCCGACCAGCACAGACACCACACGGTCATGCTTGCTGCCGCCACCAAGATCACTTCGGTCCACACTCACACCGCGACCCTACCCCTTCGAGCCCACAAGCAGACCAATCAGCAACCAATTCCGTCAACTCATCTGATCCAGCGTTAAGCGATCTACCCAATTGGGCAGTACGTAATCAGACAACCAGTCGAATCGATCGAATTGGTTGGCAAGTTGGCGGATCGACAGCCGACGAAAGAGGAGGCCGACCGTGACCCTGACCGTTCCCGCCACCCGACGACGCTCAGTCGCGAAGCGCACTCAGCACCCGATCCATGGACAACACCAGGTCCTCGGCCCCGGCGTCACGCAGCAGCTTCTCCTTCCTGCCGTTGCGCGCATAGCCGAGGAAGGAGACGCCAGCCTTCTGCGCGGCCAGCAGGTCCGAGGGCGCGTCACCGACCATCAGCGCGTCCACCGGGTCCGCGTCGAGCGCGGCCAGGGCCTGCTTGAGGCAGTACGGATCGGGCTTGAGGAGACCCGGATCGGCGGTACGGCCGTAGAGGCGCTTGGCGAAGTACACGTCCAGACCGCGACTCTCCAGATACTTGCGCACCGCACGCGAGGAGTTGTTGGTCGTGACCGCCAGGCGTGCACCCCGAGCCGCCCAGGTACGGACGACCAGGTCGGCGAAGTCCGTGGCCTTGGCGGAAGACGCAGCCCGCAACTCCTCTTGGGTGAGCAGCTCCTCCAGGTCCACCATCAGATCACTGCCGGGACACCGGCGGTGGACAGCCCTGAGGACGTCCAAGGGGTCCGTCGCGTTCCGTTCCTCGTCGCTCAACAGGTGCCGCAGCCCCCGGGCTTCGAGCGAGCCGACAAGTTTGCGACTCACTCCGTCCGCCGCGTGCCCGGCGAAGAGACGACAGACGGGCCCGTCGAAGTCGAAGAGCACGTAACGCGCGCGGGTGATCCGCTCCCGGAGGTCCTGCGTGTGCGATGTCACCGGTTAAGTCTGCGCTACGCCCGGCATCCGCTACGACGGCATCCGCTCACAAGCGCTCTTCCCGAGAAAGGAAAGGCCAGCCACGGCTCCGAGAGTGCTGCCGAGCAGAGGCTGCCGGATCCCGCCCGGCTCCACCCCGAACCTGCCCATGTCGGCAGATCCAGCGCGACCCCTCGACGAAGGGAGGACGCCTCTCTCACACCTCTGGGGAGCCTCGACCGTGCGCCTCATCAACCTCACAGCCAAGATCCTCGACACCGTCATCGCCTTCGAAAAGGTTCTCGGTCACGGAATCGTAGGCGGCGGTCACCGCTTCGGGCTGTGTCGTGTCAGAGGTCACTAGGAGAGTGTCAGGTCCGTCGTGATGGTTTCCCAGAGGGCGTCGAACCACTTCTGGGATTGCTCGACGAACGCCGTGTCCCGTTCCCCGGCACCCTTCGCGAACGAGAAGAGGAGCGACTCGGTCCCCAGGGTGTCGTACATGTCGAGCGTCACCCCGCTCTCCACCGCCTCCTCACGACGGGCGATCATGTAGTACGCGATCAGCGCCTCCGCCCCGTTGAGCAGGTACAACTTCACCGGCGGGGTGAACGGCAGCGCCCTGAACGTCACCCGCACGTCGATACCGTGCGACGAGCGCAGGGCACGCAGATTGTGCCGGAGAACATAGCCCTGGGCGTTGCGCTGGACCAGCCAGCGCTGGTGGACCGGGTCGTCCTCACTGCGGCCCTCGACAGGCACCGGGAAGGCCAACGCGATAGCCCGGGACGGCAGCAGGATGCGTACGTCGATCGACTCGGGCCGGATGCGACCCTCGTGGATCAGCCGGACCGGCTCACCCACGGCCAGCATCAGGGTCCGCGCGGTGAGGCAGGCCGCGTCGATACTCACGTGCGGGGCCGAGAACGCCTCCGTCAGACGTGGCGCCAGCCCCAGCATCGCTGGCTGGGGCCATTCCCTGGGCGGGGGCACCTCGGCGACGCGCGGCGGGCTGCCCTTGCTGACGTTGGTGAGCAGTTGCTCGGCATGCAGGATGCGCAGCGCCTCGCGTACGGCACCGCGCTCGACGCCGAACTCCTCGGCCAGCTCGGCCTGGGTGGGGAGGCGGTCCCCCGGCTGGAGATCGCCGGCGCCGATGCGGCCACGCAGGGCGGCGGCGACCTCCTGGGGCGTCTGCCTTCTGCTGCCGTTCACTGCCACGTCCTCCTGGGTCACAACCAGACGCTACAACTCTGGTCCATCTTTGGGGAGTTGTTTGAAAGTTGTTTATGAATAGTAACCAAGTGGGAACAACTCTGACCGAGTTGGCACCAACTTACCGAAGTTGGCGGAATCTTTCACTCCCTTTCACCACCCTGCCGCCACCCTCGCCGCCCCACCACCGCTGAACCTTGAAGGAGGAACCACCATGCCCGCCATTGCCCTCCTCGCCGCCGTCTTCATCAGCGGCTTCCAGCAGTTCGTCAGCTGGCAGTACGGCACCTCCGGCATCATCGGCCTGCTGCTGCTCACCATCGGCATCAAGGCCAGGAACGCGACCCTCAGCTCCATCGGAGCGGTCGTGCTCGCCCTGCTGGTCACGGGACCCGCCCTGTGACAGTCGCGGTGATCGGCCGTGGGAGACCTCAGTCCGTGAGCACCAGCTCCGAACTGATCGTCTCCCACAACGCGTTGAACCACAGGTGCGACTGCTCCACGAACGTCGAGTCGCGCAGCCCGACGCCCCGCTCGAACGCGAACAGCGTCGACCGGACGCCCTCGGCGTCGTACATCTCCACCTGCTCGTGGTCGACCTCCGTCTCGCTTCTCTTCAGCGTGTAGTACGCGAAGAGCGCCTCCGCCCCGTTGAGCAGGTACAACTGCACCGGTGGCGTGAACGGGAGGGCCCGGAAGGAGACGCGCACGTCGATACCGTGCGTGCCGCGCAGGGCCAGCAGGTTGTGCCGGAGGACCTGTCCCTGGGCGTTGCGGTGGGTCAGCCAGCGGCGCTGCAGCCGGCCGGTGGCCGAGGCCCCGGCCGGGGAACCGTCCGCCAGTGCCACCGGCGCCGGGAACGCGAGGTCGATGTCACGGCTCGGCAGCAGCACCCGGACGTCGATCCTGGCCGGATTCAGCCGTCCGGCGTGGATCTGGCGCAGCGGCTCCCCGATGGCGAGGGTGAGCGAGACGGACGTCAGACACAGGGCGTCGATCGCGACGTGCGGCACCGCGAAGGCCGCCGCGATGCGGGGCGCGAGGGCCCCGATGGTGGGCAGCAGCGGGGCGGCTGGTCCGGTCAGTACCGGTCCGGGATCGGCGGCGACCGTCGCCGGGCTGCCCTTGCTGACGTTGGTCAGCAGCCGCTCGGCCTGCAGGATGCGCAACGCCTCCCGTACGGCACCCCGCTCGACGCCGAACTCCTCGGCCAGCCTGGCCTGGGTGGGCATGCGCTGCCCCGGCCGCAGCTCACCGGTCCTAATCCGGGTGCGCAGGGTGTCGGCCACCTCGCGGTGTGACCTCTGGGGCTCCACAACCAAACACTACAACTTCCCGCCATTCTTGGGCAGTTCACCGGAAGGTGGTTATAAGACACTTCCAAGTGGAGATAAGAAAAGTAAAGTTGGCTACCAACTTCTACAACATGGCCAAACCTTCCGCAGGTTGGCTACCGGACTCTCTTCCGGAGGGGAGCCTGGAGCTCGGCAGCCACCACGACCGGAAAAGAGGTCGGATCAGGAGATGTCCGGGCACCACGGCCGCCTGGACGTACGCAGCAGGGCGTCGCCCAAACGGGCGGCGCCCGCTCGTTCCTCCCGCACTCGCCCCAGCGCAGCTGGCCGGCTCGCCACCAAGCCACAACGCCGTTAACTCCCGCACAACCAAGGTGAGTCCGGCGGCGTCACGGACACCGGACGACCAAGAGGCGAGGATTTGGTCGAACACCTCACGGAGACCTTCTGTCCGAAGCAGCAACGCACGTGCGGCGGCGGCCAGCGATAAACCGCGGGAGGCGCATGTCTCCGTCCAGAGCAGTCTGAAGCACCTGTCGGGCCCCGCACCAGCGGTTTCCCCACCAGTGAACCCACTCGACCCTAGTAACCGGGGGGACGGACAGGACCCGCAGGCCCCTGGGGACCCAAGTCAGCAGGAAACGGCCGACACGAGCCTCCTCGTCAGAGCGCTGCACACCGTCAGAGCTCGCAGTTCGATTTTCATGTCGCTTGCCCGCACTGGTCATCGAGATGGCAGCAGAATCGCTAGCGCACCGTCCCGGACTACTCCGAAAGCAGGTCCCAGACCGAGTCGAACCAGTTCTGCATGCTCTCAACAAAGGTGGAATCCGGCGAGTTCAGGTCGCCGTCCCGAACGTGGTGCGTCAGCGTGGCACCCAGGCCCAGGACATCCAGGGCCTCGACCGTCTTCCCCTTGTCCACCACGACCGGCCGCCGGATCACCTCGTACATGCCGTGCAGCGCTTCCACACCGTTGATCAGATAGAGCTTGAACGCGGGGGTCAACGGTGCGTGGCGGACCTCCAGGCTGATCGCCGGGACCAGCCCCTCGGCCGTCAGCTCCGCCAGCACACCGCGCAGTGAATCGGTGTGCCGACCGGTGATGTCGCGCAGTCGGTTGCGCAGGAGCGGGTCGTCCTTCGCGTCGATTCCCCGCGGGTAGGGCGGCGACTCCGTGTCGGACGGCAGGAGCATCCACAGTGCGATGCGCTGCGGAACTATGGCCTTGGCCCTGATCCGTTCCGCCTGGAAGCGAATGTGCGCGTCCAGGGTCTCGGACGTCAATGTGTAGACGTCCAGGGTGACTTCAGGCTGTTCGAACGCCTCGCTGATCAGCGGCCCCAGGGTCACGGCCTGGCGCGACCGGGTGGCCTAGGCCGCCGAGAACTGGATGCGCTGCGTCTTGACGACCCGGGATCCGCTGCCCTGCCGGGACTCGATCCAGCCCTCGTTGCGCAGTTCCCGCAGGACACGCTGCACGGTGTCCCGGGACACCCCGAACTCCTGGGCGAGGTCGCGCTGTGCGGGCATCAGGGAGCCCAGCGGGTACACCCCGCCCGTCATACGGTGCCGCAGCTCGTCGGCCACCCGGTCGAACTCCCTGCCACCGCCGTCAGTGGCCTGCTGCCCTTCCCTGTGTCCCACATCCCGAACGTACCGCTTCCGCTCCGCCATCAAACAAACGCCAGTCAGCTAGCCCCTCAACCATCAAGCCGGTCGAAGGATCAGCCAGTCCGGGCAGACCATGTTCGGTCCAATCAGTCCCGATTGGACGGCCAGTGGCAGTTGCGTACTTCGCAAGAAGTGCTTCATGGGCAGGAAAATCGTGGGTGCCGAATGATGTTGCTTCAAGTGGTCGGCGCAGCAAGCGAGTTGACGACTCAGGCCTGACCCCGCAGCAGCTTCAGTACAGGCTCCAGCGAGCCCACGACCACCTCGGCACCCGCGCCCCGCAGCAGCTTCTCCTTGCGCTCGTTCCGTGCGTAGCCGAGGAACGGAACACCGGCCTCCTGTGCGGCGAGGTAGTCCGAGGGGGTGTCGCCGATCATGAGGGCGGACGACGGCGCCGCCCCCATCGCGTTCAGCGCGCGGTTGAGACAGTGCGGGTGGGGCTTGAGATGGCTCAGTTCCCGCGTGCGGCCGTAGACGTGCGGGGCGAAGCACGAGGTCAGACCACGGCTCGCCAGATACTCGCGGACCACGGACGGGGAGCTGTTCGTGGCGACCGCGAGCCGGGAGCCGACCGCCGTCCAGGTACGGATCAGCGGGTCTGCGTACGGGGTGGGCATCGCCAGATTCGTGGCCTGGAGTTCCATCTGGGTGAGACGATTCTCCAGCTCGTCCACCAGGTCGCTCCCCGGATGCCGGCGGTCGACGGCACGCAACACGACGTGCGGATCCAGGGACTCGCGCTCCACCTCCGTCAACAGACCGTGCAGGCCCCGCCCTTCGAGCCACTCGACGAGGTCGATCGCCACGCGTTGCGCCGAGTGGCCCGCGAACAGGGCGCAGATGGGTCCGTCGAAGTCCCAGAGCACGACTCGTGCGCGCGCGACCGGTTCCCGCAGGCCGTCGATCGCGGAGTCGGTCACGGAGTCGTCCTCGGTCACCAGTTCGGTCTGTGTCGTATCGGAAGTCACTAGGAGAGTGTCAGGTCCGTCGTGATGGTTTCCCAGAGGGCGTCGAACCACTTCTGGGATTGCTCGACGAACGCCGTGTCCCGTTCCCCGGCGCCCTTCGCGAACGGGAAGAGGAGCGACTCGGTTCCCAGGGCGTCGTACATGTCCAGCGGCGTCCCACCCTCCATCGGCTCCTCACGGCGGGCGATCATGTAGTACGCGATCAGCGCCTCCGTCCCGTTGAGCAGGTACAACTTCACCGGCGGGGTGAACGGCAGCGCCCTGAACGTCACCCGTACGTCGATGCCGTGCGACGAGCGCAGGGCGCGCAGATTGTGCTGGAGGACATGGCCCTGGGCGTTGCGCTGGGCCAGCCAGCGCTGGTGGACCGGGTCGTCCTCGCTGCGGCCCTCGACAGGCACCGGGAAGGCCAGCGTGATGTCCCGGGACGGCAGCAGGATGCGTACGTCGATCCGCTCGGGCCGGATGCGGCCCTCGTGAATCAGCCGGACCGGCTCACCGACGGCGAGCATCAGGGTCTCCGCGGTGAGGCAGGCCGCATCGATGCTCACGTGCGGAGCGGCGAACGCCTCCGTCATACGCGGCGCCAGCCCCACCATTGTCGGCTGGGGCCTTTCCCCGGGCGGGGCCACCTCGGCGACGCGCGGCGGGCTGCCCTTGCTGACGTTGGTGAGCAGTTGCTCGGCATGCAGGATGCGCAGCGCCTCGCGTACGGCACCGCGCTCGACGCCGAACTCCTCGGCCAGCTCGGCCTGAGTGCGCACGCGGTCGCCCGGTTGCAGCTCGCCAGCGCTGATGCGGTCACGCAGTACGGCGGCGATCTCCTGGGGTGATGTCCTTCTGCTGCCGTCCACTGCCACGTCCTCCTGGGTCACAACCAGACGCTACAACTTCACTGCGTCCATGGGCAGTTGTTCCCCAACCCTGCCGACGGCCGGAACAGGAAGGGAACAGGACCAGTCGGATCAGAAGATGTCCGGGCACCAAGGCCGCCTGGACGTACGCAGCAGGGCGTCGGCCACACGGGCGGCGCCCGCTCGTTCTTCCCGCACCCGGCCTAGTGCCGCCAGCCGCACCGCCGACTCGTCACCGAGCCACAGTGCCGCCAACTCCCTTACGTCCAGGGTGATTTCGGCGGCGTCACGGGTACCGGCCGTGCAGGAGCCGGCGCCCTCCGCGGACACCTCAAGCCGGTAGCGCCCCCCGGCGAACCCGCCCGAGTCGACGACCTCCAGGACAAGACCGCGACTGCCGCCGGTCGCCTCGCCGACCGTCCCGCCAGCCGTGCCGTCAGCCGTCCCACCGGCCACCCCGTCGTACGGACGCGCCTCCAGGGCCCGTACGACATCCAGGATCCGCACCCACAGCCAGTCCGCGTGCGTGGTGAGCCTGGCCGCCCGCGGGTCCGGCAGGAAGAAGGGGAGCAGGTCGTCCGGGGCGCGCCAGCCGGTCTTGACCTTCGTGATCCAGTCGACCGCGCAGACGTACTGCCACAGGGCGCGCTCGGCGGCCGGCATCGCGGCGATCAGCCAGTTCACCTCGGCGGTGACCTGCGGCTGCTTGGCGTCCCACTTGTCCTCGGCCTCGTACGAGACCAGCCCGTCGACCTCGCCGTCCGCCGAACGGTAAACGGCGTAGAAGGGCTCGTCCCAGGATCCCCCGAACAGCACCGCACCGGTGTTGACCTGCCACCAGCGCTCGTCCCGGCTGACGGCACCCGGCTGCTGCCGCGCGAGCCGCGTGTGCAGCTCGGGTCCCAGCTTCCGTACGTCCGCCGCGTCCACCAGGTCGATACGGCCGCCGTCCGCCGGGCCCGCCCAGCGGGGGTCGAGGCCCGCGCGCGGTACGTCGATGGTCCACTCGGAGGTCCAGGTGGCGGGCCCGAAGCCGTACCGCCCGTAGATCGGATACTCGGCGGCGATCAGCGTGGCGACGACGTCCCCGCGCTCCTTCGCGGCGGCCAGGTCCTGGTTCATCATGCGGGTGAGGATGCCTCGGCGGCGGTGGGTGGGGGAGACGGTGACGTTCGAGACGGCGTCGGCGGGGACGGTCGCCCCGGCGCCCACACTCAGGTCCTGCGGGAACGAGCGGAACGTCGCTACGCATCGTTCGCCGTCGTACGCGCCGAGGGTCCGCCCCGGCAGGAAGCCGCCGCGGCGCGCCTCCAGCTCCGCGTCCGTGACCTCGGGCGACCGGAGGAACCCAGTACTCAGGGCCCTGGTCCACTCCCGGAGCCCGTCCTCGTTGACGGTGCGTATGTCGATGTCGGCACGGGGGGTCATGGGATCAGGCTAGGGCGAGGGTGGGGAGGGTGTCGCGCGGATTTCCTCGCCCCCGCCGCCCCTACCCGTCCCATCCCTCCCGCAGAGGGGGACCCCCAGACAGGCTGAGAGTGCGGGCCGTCACTCAGATCAGCAGGTCCTCCACCTGGGCCTCGCCCTCCCGGTAGCGTCGCGCGATCTCCCCGCTGCAGTCGTCCGCCGTGCGCTGCAAGCCCTGCCGTCGACGCGAGACCTGCTGCTCGTACCGCACCAGCCTCCCCATCGCCGCCGTCAGCTCCGGGTCCGTACGCGCGTCCAGGTCCGACAGCTCGACCTCGGCGAGCATCTCCGCCGCCAGCCGCCCGTACTCCTCGCTCTGCGGCATCCCCAGCGTCACGTGCCGCGCCGACGACCGGTGCCGCGCCGGCGCGTCCGTCAGGATCTCCGACAGCCGCTCCACGACCGACCCCTCCCCCACCGACACCACGGACGTGGGCCCGCGCCGCGCGAGCTCCGCCCGCAGGATGTCGATGCGCCCCTGCAGCAGCCGCCGTACGTAACTGAGGTCGGCCTCGTCCCGCTGGGCCTCCCGGCGCAGGACGCGCAGCTCGGCCAGTCGCAGCACAGCGAGGTCGTGCTCGGGCGGAGCGGGGGCCAGCAGCGAACCGACCGAAGTGACCGGAGCGGTCGGAGCTTCCGGGCCGACGTTGCGCTGTTCGGGCGGTCGGGCGGCCGTATGAGGCCGCCCGGCACTCGGTGTACTCATCAGATCTCCTTCGTGGATACCCCCGGCTTCAGCCGGGGGGAACGAGGCTCCTGCGGAGCAGGGCGGTGGGCTGGGATTCGCCGCCAGGGCGGGTCGCAGTGCTACGACCCGCAGGTTTGATCTTAAGTCGCGGCCACGTTAGTTTGTGAGCGTGACCGCGAACCATGTGAAGCGGGCGTTCAAGTACCGCTTCTATCCGACCGATGCGCAGGCAGCTGAGCTGTCGCGCACGTTCGGCTGTGTGCGGAAGGTCTACAACCTGGCGCTCGCAGCCCGTAGTGAGGCGTGGGCGCAGCGTCAGGAACGGGTCAATTACAACGCCACGTCGGTGTTGCTGACCGCGTGGAAGAAGACCGAGGAGCTGGCCTACCTCTCCGAGGTGTCGTCGGTTCCGTTGCAGCAGACGCTCCGGCACTTGCAGGGTGCGTTCACCAACTTTTTCGGCAAGCGGGCGAAGTACCCGACGTTCAAGAGCCGGAAGAAGTCGCGGAAGTCCGCCGAGTACACCACCAGCGGCTTCCGCTTCCGTAACGGCAGCCTGACCCTCGCCAAGATGGCCGACCCGCTGGACATCGTGTGGTCGCGCCCCCTTCCCGAGGGCGCGCAGCCGTCCACGGTGACCGTGTCCCAGGACGCGACCGGACGCTGGTTCGTCTCGATGCTGTGCGACGACAGGCCGGCCATGCCCGCGCCGGTCAGCGCAGCCGTTGGCATCGACGCCGGAATCACCAGCCTGGTGACACTCTCCACCGGGGAGAAGGTCACCAACCCGAAGTTCGAGCGCAAGGACCGCGCTCGGCTCGCCAAGGCTCAGCGCGAGCTTGCCCGTAAGGCCAAGGGTGACGGGACCAACCGGGCCAAGGCCCGGCGCAAGGCTGCCAGGGTCCATGCCCGGATCTCCGACCGCAGACGCGACTTCCTGCACAAGCTGACCACCCGACTCGTTCGTGAGAACCAAACGATCGTGATCGAGGACCTGACCGTACGCAACATGGTCAAGAACCACTCGCTCGCCCGGGCCGTCTCGGACGCGAGCTGGACCGAGATGCGGTCCATGCTGGAGTACAAGGCAGGCTGGTACGGGCGTGAGGTGATCGCCGTGGACCGGTGGTTCCCCTCGTCCAAGCTGTGCTCCCACTGCGGCACCTTGCAGGGCAGGATGCCGTTGAACGTCCGTACCTGGACGTGCGACAACTGCGGGACGACCCACGACCGGGACGTGAACGCGGCGAAGAACATTCTGGCCGAGGGGCTCTCGGTGTCTGTCTGTGGAGCCGGTGTAAGACCTCAACGGAGCACTCCGGGCGGGCAGTCGGCGACGAAGCAGAAAACCCCACGGCGCGAGCCGTAGGAATCCCCCTCCTTCAGGAGGCGGAGGATGTCAAGTGCCTCTACCGTCCCCTCGACCTCGACAGGCGAATGGGTAGCATCGTGCCACCCCCGGCGGCCGCTATGTGACCGAGTGCCCCCGAACGGCCCCAGATGGGGGCTTAAGCATCAAAAAGAATCCCTCCACAGGCCCTGCGCGACCGGTCGGGACGGCACGGCATGATGAGCCCATGCGTGCAGTGGTGCAGAGGGTGGACGGCGCGAGCGTCGTCGTGGACGGCGAGGTGACCGGCGAGATCGCGGGCGAGGGCCTGTGCGTCCTCGTCGGGGTCACACACGAGGACACGAAGGAGAAGGCGGCCCAACTGGCCCGCAAACTCTGGTCGATCCGCATGCTGACGGACGAGAGGTCGTGCTCGGACATCGACGCCCCGCTGCTCGTCATCAGCCAGTTCACCCTGTACGGAGACGCCCGCAAGGGCCGCCGCCCCACCTGGAACGCGGCAGCCCCCGGCGATGTGGCCGAACCGCTCGTCGACGAGGTGGTCGCCCAACTCCGTTCCCTGGGCGCGACGGTGGCGACGGGCCGCTTCGGCGCCCAGATGCGGGTGAGCCTGACGAACGACGGCCCGTTCACCGTTCTCGTGGAGATCTGAGGGGAGGTCGGAGGGGAGACCTGAGGGGCGGTCGGGGGCCTACGGCTCGACCACTACCTCCTGCGCGGCAGCCGTCTTGTCGGCGACCAGCCGCGCGTCCACCGCCACGTTCCGCTTCACCAGCGCGAGCGCGACCGGCCCCAGCTCGTGGTGGCGTACGGACGTCGTGATGACGCCGATCTTCCGCCCGTCGGGCCCGTCGTCCGCGAGCCGGAGTTCCGTGCCGGGCGGCGGCAGGAGGACCTCGCTGCCGTCCAGGTGCAGGAAGACGAGCCGACGCGGCGGCTTGCCCAGGTTCTGGACCCGGGCGACCGTCTCCTGCCCGCGGTAGCAGCCCTTCTGCAGATGCACCGCCGTGCCGATCCAGCCCAGCTCGTGCGGGATGGTCCGGTGGTCGGTCTCGAACCCGACCCGCGGCCGGTGCTGCTCGACCCGCAGCGCCTCGTACGCCAGCAGCCCCGCCGCCGGTCCGGCCTTCTCGGCGTACGACTCCAGTTCGGCGCGCGGGAGGAAGAGGTCACGCCCGTACGCCGTCTCGCGTACGGCGACACCGTCGGGGACCTCCGCGATGGCGCCGGCTGGCAGGTGGACGAGCGCGAACTCGTCTGTCCGGTCGGCGACTTCGACCCGGTAGAAGAACTTCATCGACTCCAGGTAGGCGATCAGCGCCTCCTGGGTCCCCGGCTCCACATGGGCCCAGGTGGTCGTGCCGTCGTCGACCAGGTACAGCGCGTGCTCGATGTGGCCGTTGGCGGACAGCACCAGCGCCTCGGTGGCCTCGCCCACGGGCAGGTCGCTGACGTGCTGGGTGAGCAGCAGGTGCAGCCAGTTCAGTCGGTCGTCGCCGGTGACGGTGACCACGCCGCGGTGGGAGAGGTCGACGAAACCGATGCCCTCGGCGAGGGCACGCTGTTCGCGGAACAGCTCGCCGTAATGGGCGGCGACGCCTTCGTCCACCCCCTCGGCGGGGACGGCGCCGGGCAGGAACAGCAAAGGGCTCTTCATGGGGACAAGCCTACGACTCGGTAGTTGAAACCTTGGCAGCCGAAGCCTTGAGGGCGCAGTCCTTGCAGCGGCCGAAGATCGCGAAGTGCTTCATGTCGGTCTCGAACCCGAAGTCCTCGCGCAGCCTGGCGGTGAAGTCCGCGGCGATGGCGACATCCGTCTCGATCACGTTCTCGCAGTCGCGGCAGACCAGATGGATGTGATGGTGCCGGTCCGCGAGGTGGTACGTCGGCGCGCCGTGCCCGAGGTGGGCATGACTGACCAGCTCCAGCTCCTCCAGCAGCTCCAGGGTCCGGTAGACCGTGGAAATGTTGACCCCCGACGCCGTCTTCCTCACTTCCACGAGGATGTCGTCGGGGGTCGCGTGCTCAAGGGTGTCCACGGCTTCGAGGACAAGCTGGCGTTGCGGGGTCAGCCGGTAACCGCGCTGCCGCAGATCACTTTTCCAGTCGGTGCTCACCACACAAGAGAGTCTAGGACCACTTGCTGGGAGTACTTACTGGCTGGGCGTACTTACTGGGTCCGCTTGACCGGGTCTACTTGAAGAAGGCGATTCCGTCGTCCGGCATGTCGTCCGGCAGGTCCTTCGCCCAGCGTTCGACGTCCTCCGGAGTGACGACCTTCTTCAGGTGCGCCGACATGTACGGGCGCAGCTCGACGTCCGGGGTCTGCTTCTCGCCGACCCACATGAGGTCGCTGTGCACGTACCCGTAGAGCCGCTTGCCGCCGGTGTAGGGGCCCGAGGCCGCCGTCCGGGCCACGGCGTCGGTCACGATGTCGATCTGCGGCTTCTTGGCGGCCAGCTCGCCGTACCAGACCTCGACGACACCGTCCTGGCGGACCATGACGACCTCGACCTTGCGGTCGGCGTCGACCCGCCAGTAGCCGGACTCGGACTCCAGGGGCCTGACCTTGTTGCCATCGGCGTCCAGCACCCACGAGCGGGAGTGGTACTCCAGGAAGTCGCGTCCGTCGTGCGTGAAGGTGACCTCCTGCCCGAAGTTGCACTTCTCCTCGCCGGGGAAGTCGTAGACCCCCGCGCCGGCCCACTCGCCGACCAGGAAGACGAGAGGCAGAAGGTCCTTGTGGAGGTCGGACGGGATCTCGATCATGAGCTGCGTTTCCTGCGATTCCTGGTGGCGGTGGTCAGCGCTGGCCCTGGTACAGCTTCTTGACCGTCAGACCGGCGAAGGCGAGAACGCCGACGGCGACCAGAACCAGCAGGGCTTCGAAGAATGCCTCAAGCACGGGGTGCTCCTCGGACGATCGGTTGGGCAGTACACGCGGTACAGGGCGGTGCACGCGGTACGAAAGGGCCGGGCCCCACTCTAGTCGGGTGGGGCCCGGTGCTCACAGCGAGGTCCGTGGAGGCCCTCAGCCGAGCAGCTGGCTCTGCAGGGTCACCGTCTGCTGAAAGGGCACGGCCAGTGCCTCGCCCTTCCTGGACTGGACGATCAGGGCGATGGTGTCCCCGGCGGACAGGTACGCGTGCCGGACCTGCTCGGCGCCGTACGGCTTGGGCTCGACGTACAGCGAACGTCTGATGTCCCTGAGCAGGGACGCGGTCGAGAAGCCCGCGTCCGGGGCGGCCTCCTCGCCGCCGCGGATCGGGTATTCGGGGCTGTCGTAGTGGGCGATGTCCGTGAACAGCCTTTCGGCGACGGCCGCTGTGTCGAACTGCAGCAGGTAGGTCCGCGTGTGCGTGCCGTCCTGCGTCCGCCAGCCGCGGGCGGCGATGTGCCGCAGACCGTTGTCGGTGAGTACCTGGCTGAACTCGTCGCGGTCCTCCCCGTCCGCGTACTCCGAAAGAAAGTCCTTCTTCGCCAGCCAGCCGTCCTCACCGGCCAGCCCCTCGTCGGCCTCGGCGCCCTTGGGCGCGGGCAGCACCAGTGCGCGCAGGTCCGCGTAGTGGGCGCCGACCGGGTTCACGTCGGCGAAGGGCGCGGGGCTGCCGGACGGCAACGGCGGCCGGACGAGCACCGGGTACTCCCACCGTCCGTCAGGCTCGGTCGCCAGTCCTGGTACGTCGGTCCGCTCCATCCGGGTGATGCCGTACGCGGCAGACGCGCCCACCGCCGCGAAGACGGCCACGACGGCGGTCCAGCGGAGGGCGGCACGCAGGACACGACGATCCTTCCTGACCGGCGGCACGGGGTCAGCCGGGGGCGCCGGGGCCGGTATGAGTGGTGGCGCTGTCGGTGCTTCGGGCAGGGAAGTCGTCGGCGCGTCCTTCTGCTCCGGCTCGGTCTGCTGCCCCTCGGTCTGCTGCTCGGTCATACCGCCTCCCCCGGCTCCGCGATGCGGTCGAGCTGCTCGCGCAGCAGCACCGCGACTTCCTTGGTGTTCAGTGGCTCGGCCGCGTACGCCGTGGCGCTGACCAGCACGTCACCGACGTACGCGGAGCAGTACATCGCGTCGAGCTCCGCCTCGTCGGTCTTGGGCGGCAGGAAGCACTTGGCGTTCTTGTGGCCCTCGATCCTCGGACCCTTGCGGAAGACGTCCAGGGCGGCCATGAACTCGCTCTGGAACCGGGACGTGTCCCGGACAGCCGCCTTGTTCGCCATCTGGGACAGCACGATGCTCACCGTGAAAGGCTCCTCCGAGTAATCGGAGGGTGCAGCGCCCCAGCCCACGTAGCTGCGCATCGCCATGCCCTTGATGGCCTGCTTGTCGATCTGCTTCTCCAGCCGCCTGCGCTGGGTGCGGGGCAGGTCGCGCAGCGACTCCTTGCGCAGGGCGGTGGCCTGGTCCCCGCTGAGCAGGGAGTCGGAGCCGAACTCCCCGATGTCCGGGCCGCGCTCCCAGGTATCGGTCTCGTACGGCACGAGCATGCCGGCGAGCCCGGACGGGGTCGTCTTCCGCTTCTCGTCTGCCGTGGCCTCCGAGAACTTCCAGACGGGGGCACCCGCGCCCCGGTCGGCGCCGTCCACGGTCACGACGGTGTAGCCGGTGCCCGCGACGACGGCGCCGGCCAGGAGGACGGAGGTGGCGATGGCGGCGATACGGCCTCGGCGCACCGGCTTCTTCGGAGATGCGAGGTCCGGGGCAGGTATGACAGGTGTGACAGATGTGCCGTTCTGAGGCTCGGACGTCTCCGGAACTTCGGGCGTCGCCGGAACTTCGGGGCTCTTCTGAACGTCAGGAGTGTCCGCGTTCTCGTTCTCGTTCTCGTTCTCGTTCACAGCCGCTCCATCTGCCGCTTGGCGAGGTCCATGATCTTCGCCTTGGAGATCGGCCTGGTGTCGTAGAGCCAGACCTCCATGGCGATGTCACCGCGCCAGGCGTGGGCCTGGGCTCTGTACATCGGCTGATAACCGGCCTCGGTCTCGGGCTTGGTGGTGACGAACACCATGCCGTCGCCCGTGCCGGGGATGGGCCAGCTGCGGGTGCCCTCCACGTTCCAGTCGGCGGCGGCCTCCGCGGCGGCGAGGTACTCCTCCTGGCGGTACTGGACGAGCCGGATCTCGACGCTGTGCGCGCTGCCCACCCGCCAGGTTGTGGTGGCCGTGCGCCGGAACTCGTCCGTGACGAGGTCGCCGAAGAAGGTCTTCGAGTCCTCGACCCAATCCGCGTAGTCGGCGGCGTCCAGCCAGCCGTCCTCGCCCGGCGGGAACTCCCAGTCCTTCGCCCCCTTCGGCCGCTTGATCAGCAGCTTCCGCAGGTCCCCGTCGGTCTTCACCCGGCGGTCCTGCGCAGCCGACAGCGGCTCGGGCCCTTCACCCTTGGCCTGCGCGAGCGCCGGCTGCGAGAGCGAGGGCAGCTTGGTGGGCTCGCGATCGGCCTGTACGAGATAACCGGCGCAGGTTCCGGCGAGCAGCCCGAGCACTGCGGCCCCGGCGATCAGCAGCGTCGTACGCCCGCGCCGACGCGCCCGCGGCGGGGTGGGCGGCTCCTGCGGCGCTTCTGCGGCCTCCGCCACAGCCGGTTTCTCCACAGCCGGTTCCTCCACGCCCTCGACGGCCTCCAGGGTCTTCGGCGCTTCGGGTACTTCCGACACTTCCAAGACGTCCCCCATGCAACGTGACGCACGGATTCCCTATCCGCGCGCACAGAAGACCCATGGCGAACGCCCAGAGTTGTAACAGAGTTGATCACGATTCGGACTACATGACGGCCGCGGCCGGACCCCGGCTCGCGGTCGCCGGTCACGCGCCGCCCCGTGGGTCCGTACCACGGCCTACGATGCCGCCATGGCGAAGAAGCTCGTGATCAAGGTGACGGCTGGGGCCGATGCCCCCGAGCGCTGCTCGCAGGCGTTCACGGTGGCGGCGGTGGCCGTGGCCAGCGGGGTCGAGGTGTCCCTGTGGCTGACCGGGGAGTCGGCCTGGTTCGCACTGCCGGGACGGGCCGCCGAGTTCGAGCTGCCGCACGCCGCGCCGCTGCCCGACCTGATCGACTCGATCCTCGCGGCAGGCCGCCTCACCCTCTGCACCCAGTGCGCGGCCCGGCGGGACATCACCGAGAAGGACGTCATCGAGGGCGTACGGATCGCGGGAGCTCAGCTCTTCGTCCAGGAAGCGATGGCGGACGGGACGCAGGCGCTCGTCTACTGATACCGAGAGGGCGAGTCGGGTATCTTCCCGCTCTTTTCCAGGTGGAGCATCATCTGCTGGACACCGGGATCGCGGGCGGGCCAGACCGGCGGGACGTACAGGCGTTCCGTCTGGAAGGCGAGGGAGATGCCCTCCGTGCCGGGCGGGGGCCGACGAGGACCCAGTCGGGTTCCTGGTCGCGGCTACTGCCGGCGCTTCTTGCCGTCCAGCTCGTCCCACCACTCGTCGGACCTGGTGTCGCCGGACGGGTCGTCCCACCAGCGGTCGTCCGGGCCCCGGCGGTTGGCGACCATCGCCGCCACGGGCGGGATCACCATCGCGACCACGCACATACCGACCGCCACCGGCATCGACCAGAGACGTACGACCGACCAGGCCAGGACGAAGAGGCCGATGCACGTCCCCATCATGGCGAAGTAGGCGTGGCGCCGTCGCGCGTACATGGGTCAAGGGTAGTTCGCCGTGCACGGCGAAGGGCCGTACCCCCGAATCGAGGAGTACGGCCCTTCGGTTACTGCTGCTGGTGCCGTCAGACGGCGATGGCGACCTCGGAGAGGCCGCCCGTCTGGGCGACGACCGTGCGGTCGGCCGTGCCGCCCGGGACGAGGGCGCGGACGGTCCAGGTGCCCTCGGCCGCGTAGAAGCGGAACTGCCCGGTCGCCGAGGTGGGGACCTCGGCGGTGAACTCGCCGGTCGAGTCGAGGAGGCGGACGTATCCGACCACCGGCTCGCCGTCGCGGGTCACCTGACCCTGGATCGTGGTCTCACCGGGCTTGATCGTCGAGGCGTCCGGGCCGCCGGCCTTCGCTCCACACATGTCGTTTCCGTCCTTCAGGCCTTGACTTGACTGACTTGACTTCGAGGGTTACTTGTTGGCGCCGAGCTCGATCGGAACGCCGACCAGGGAGCCGTACTCGGTCCAGGAGCCGTCGTAGTTCTTGACGTTCTCCACGCCCAGCAGCTCGTGCAGGACGAACCAGGTCAGGGCCGAGCGCTCGCCGATGCGGCAGTACGCGATGGTGTCCTTGGCCAGGTCGACCTGCTCGTCGGCGTAGAGCTCCTTGAGCTCGTCGTCCGACTTGAAGGTGCCGTCGTCGTTGGCGTTCTTCGACCACGGGATGTTGCGGGCGGACGGGACGTGGCCCGGACGCTGCGACTGCTCCTGCGGGAGGTGGGCAGGGGCGAGCAGCTTGCCGCTGAACTCGTCGGGCGAGCGCACGTCGACCAGGTTCTGCGAGCCGATGGCCGCCACGACGTCGTCGCGGAAGGCGCGGATGGACTTGTTCTGCGGCTTGGCCTGGTAGGCGGTGGCGGTCCGCTCGGGGACCTCCTCGACCAGCTCGCGGGCGTCGAGCTCCCACTTCTTGCGGCCGCCGTCGAGCAGCTTGACGCTGTCGTGGCCGTACAGCTTGAAGTACCAGTAGGCGTACGAGGCGAACCAGTTGTTGTTGCCGCCGTAGAGGATCACCAGGGTGTCGTTGCCGATGCCCTTGGCCGAGAGGAGCTTCTCGAAGCCCTCCTCGTCGATGAAGTCACGGCGGACCGGGTCCTGGAGGTCCTTGGTCCAGTCGATCCGGATGGCGTTGCGGATGTGGTTCTTCTCGTAGGCGGACGTGTCCTCGTCCACCTCGACGATGGCGATGTCGGCGTTGTCGAGGTTGGCCTCGACCCAGTCGGCGTCTACCAGTACGTCGCTGCGGCTCATGCTTTTTCTCCTCCGGGGCAGTTACGGCGGGGTGGTGCGTAGTGCGTGAGCAGAGGGGTGCGTATATGTCGGTCGTACCCCGTCGTGTGCGGTCAGGCCTGCTGCGACTCGGGCACGGGGCCCTGTGGGGCAGGGCGCCGGGGGCCGCGGGAGGTGGTGCGCCGCTGGACGCCGCGCGCTCCCGCTCAGAAAGGGCGACAGAGCATGGCGGCCACGCGGCACAGGTCTACTGCCCGCCGCTTCGTGAGATCCGCCTGTCGCTGCATAGCGTCGATCGTAGGGACGGATTGCCGGGGATGTCACCGGCGTGTCGCATTATGAGATGCGATCGTCCACAATGTGAGACGCGAGTGAGAAAAGGGTGCTGACAGCCGGGGTGCGGGTGAGGATGTGAAGGGTGCGTCCGTCGTCACATCTGCTGTACGGACGGAGCTGTCTCGCCAGTTGGACACCCGCCCGGTGCGGGGCCTCGGCCAGACGCGTCCTACCCCGCCAGGCTGACGTTCGAACCCTTCACCGTGATGTCCACACCCGTCTTCGCCGCCTCGACCGAGTCCAGCTGGATACCGCCGGGCAGACCGTCGATCCTCTGCTGGAAGTCCGTCACCGTGCGCAGCCTGCCGTCGGCGAGGTCGATGCCCAGGTTGGGCAGGGAGTCCGCCTTCACCTTCACCGTGTCGGCGTCGATCGTGACCGTGCTGAGGACCGACACCGGCTTCGGCAGCTTCTTGCCGAGCACCGTCGCCTCGACCTCGACCTTGATCTTGCCGTTGCCGCCGTCCGACAGGCCCACGACCGTGGCGGTCACACCGGGGACCACCTCCGTGGGCCCCGACTCGGCCGACTTGGCCGCCTTCAGCAGTTCGGCGTACGTGATGGTCGCGCTGCCGGTGGCGGTGGCCGCGGTGGCGGAGCTGTAGTCGCCGGAGAACTGGACGTCGCGCATCCGGGCGTTGAGGTCGTCGATGCGGATGTTCTGGCCCGAGGTTCCGGTGGCGGCCTCGTAGTCCTTGATGCCGACCTTGACGTCGTCGAGTTCGCCGCCGACGACCTGGGTGAGGAAGGGGAAGCCGTTGATCGACACGTCGGGTGCGGTGGCCAGGCCCTCGTTGGCCCTGAGTCGGTCCGCGACCTCGTCCTCCGCGAAGCCGACGGCGACGCGGTCGGCGATCACGAAGAGGCCGCCGAGGATGACGGCGACGATGAGGAGTATTCGGAGTGCACGCATGTTCGCGACGGTACCCGGCGGGGCTTCGACAGGGGCCGGGGTGGGGGTGGTTGTGGATCGTCTGTGACAGGCGGGGCGATTTCTCGCCCCTGCCGCCCCTGCCGCCCCTACCGGTCCTCAAACGCCGGACGGGCCGATCCCGCCCTCAGATCAACGCCCGTCCCACCAGGTACACCGCCGGTGCGGCCGCCGCCAGCGGCAGCGCGACGCCCGCCGTGAAGTGGACGAACCTCGACGGGTAGTCGTAGCTCGCCACCCGGTGTCCGACGAGCGCACAGACCCCCGCCGACAGCCCCAGCAACGCACCGTCGCTTCCCAGCTCGGTCATCCCCCCGACCGCGATCCCGGCCCCCGCAGCCGCCAGCAGGGCAACGACCACCGACGCCGCCGTCGGCAACGGCAACGCCCGTGCGAGCACCGCCGCGGCGACAGCGGCCGCCCCGACGCTCACCGCGTCCGGCTCCGCCGCGAGGTGACCCGCCGCGATGATCGCCAGCGCCGCCGAGGCGATCGTCGCCATCAGGCCGGACATCCGGGTGTCCGGGTCCGCGTGGGACCGGAGCTGCAGGAACAGGGTCAGCACGACCCAGACCCCGAGCGTGCCGACGATCGCCGCCGGCGCGTTCTCGCGCCCCGCCGCCAGCAGCGCCACGTCAGCCGTCACCGCGCCCGCGAAGGCGAGGACGATGCCCTGCCGGGCGGGCCACATACCGTTCAGCCGGAACCAGCCCGCCGCCGTGACCGCCTGGAGGATGACGAGGGGGACCACCAGCGCGTACGTACCGATGGCCGCCGTACCGGACAGCAGCAGCCCGAGCAGTGCCGTGAGGGCGGCGGGCTGCATTCCCGGCTCGATGATCGGCGAACGTCCCTCGAGCCGGGCCCGCTGCGCATCGGTGACCCGGGTGTTGCCCGCGACCGTGGCGGGCCCGTACCCGGCGCCGGCCGTACCTGCCCCGGCCCCCGTCCCCTGCGGCGGCAGGTACGGAGTCTCCGGCACCTGCGCCACCGCGGCCGGGGCGACCGGTGCGGCCGTCACCGGGGCCTGCATCTGCGTCTCCCAGGTCTGGCCCTGCCACTGCTGCGTGTACTGCTGCGCCTGCCCGTCGTCGTAGGCCGGCTGCTGCTGCCCGGGCCAGGCCGGAGTCTGGGGCTGAGCCTGAGGCTGCTGTCCCCCGTACTGCTGCTGTTGCTGCTGTCGCTGGGGCTGCTGATACGGGTCGTACCCCTCGTAACCCTCGTACGACTCGCCGTACTGCTGCCCATGTCGCTGCTGGTCGCTCATAGCGCTGCGCTCACCCTCCTGCGAACGGCGGGAGCACCTCGACCGTGCCGCCCTCGGCCAGCCGTACCGTCTCATGTTCGCGGGTGCCCACGGGGTCACCGTCGATGAGGAACGAGCATCGGCGCAGGACGCGGACGAGTTCACCGGGGTGCCGCTCGCGGACCTGGTCCAGCGCCTCGGCGAGGGTGGCCGCGTCGTACGGCTCCTCGGCGATCCCGGCCGCGGCCTTCGCGGCGGCCCAGTAGCGCACCGTGACCTTTGGCATCTGCCTGTTCTCTGCTTCCTCGATCGGCCGGCAGTCAATTGTCTGCTGCTGTTGCCTGTCGCTGTTGTCTGTGACGCCGCCAAGGCTAGCCCGCTTGTGCGACAGCCCAGTCCCCTATGCGCCGCAGCAGTTCGTCGTCCGCCGCGTGCTCCGCGTGGCCCATGCCCGGCTCCAGCCACAGTTCGGCCGTGTCGCCCGCCGCTTCCGCGAGCATCCGCGGGTGGTCCACCGGGAAGTAACCGTCCCGGTCGCCGTGCACGATCAGCAGCGGGGTCGGTGTTATCCGCGCCGCCGCCTCCACCGGGGAGAGGGGTACGGGGTTCCAGTCCCGGTCGTGGATCCGCGTACGGAGTCCGTAGCGGCTCACCAGGCGGCCCTCGGGGCGGGTGATCAGCCAGTGCACGCGCCGCATGGGGGCCGTGCCCCGGTAGTACCAACGGGCCGGCGCACTCACCGAAACCACCACGTCCGACGCCGCCCCCGTGCGCCCCCCACGCTTCCGCTCCCCGGAGCTCCCGTACAGCGCCGCGTGCCGCAGGACCACCGAGCCACCCATCGAGAAGCCGACCGTGGCCACCCGGGTGTGCCCGAGCTCACGTGCCCAGCGGACCGCGGCGGCCAGATCGAGGACCTCGCGGTCGCCGACCGTCGAGCGTCCGCCGGACGCCCCATGCCCTCGGAAGGAGAACGTCAGCACGGCCCCGTACTGCGCGAACGCCTCCGCCACCCGTCGAACGTGCGGCCGGTCCACATCCCCCGTGAAACCGTGTGCGACGACGAACACGAGATGATCGGAAAGGTGATCGGAAAGTGGCGTCGAGGTGTCGTATACAACGCCTCCCGGCTCGTATACGGCATCGATCGTCACCCCGTCGTCGGTGGTCAGAAACCTCCGCAGAGGGGTGCGATCGGCCGTCTCAGAGTTCGGGACGGTGAAAGATCGCGTCACATGACCTGCCGAACCAGTGCTCATGTGGGCTATTCTGCTGGGCAGAGGACTCGGGCAGCGCAGCCCCCGAGTCCTTTTGTGCTTTCGGTGGCGCTGTATACGAAGCGGGTTACGAAGCGGAACGCTGAAGGAAACCGCAGGTGTACGCCACGCAGATCGCGCAGCAGTACAGCAGTGCCGCAACGTCCTCGCAGGGACCGAGGAGGAACCAGACGTTATGGGCGAGCTAAACGTGCACGACCGTATGGCGACGACTATCCGGGTAGGTGGGACTCGATGAGTTCACTTCTCCTCCTGACCAATGCCCTCCAGCCGTCGACGGAGGTACTTCCCGCCCTCGGCCTGCTGCTGCACAACGTGCGCGTGGCTCCGGCCGAGGGCCCCGCTCTCGTCGACACCCCAGGTGCCGACGTCATCCTCATCGACGGCCGGCGGGATCTGCCCCAGGTGCGCAGCCTGTGTCAGCTCCTGCGCTCCACCGGGCCCGGCTGTCCGCTCATCCTCGTCGTCACCGAGGGCGGCCTCGCGGCCGTCACCGCCGACTGGGGTATCGACGACGTGCTCCTCGACACGGCCGGTCCGGCCGAGGTCGAGGCGCGACTGCGGCTCGCCATGGGCCGGCAGCAGATCGTCAACGACGACTCCCCCATGGAGATCCGCAACGGCGACCTCTCGGTCGACGAGGCGACGTACAGCGCGAAGCTGAAGGGCCGGGTCCTCGACCTCACCTTCAAGGAGTTCGAGCTCCTGAAGTACCTCGCCCAGCACCCGGGCCGTGTCTTCACGCGCGCACAGCTCCTCCAGGAGGTCTGGGGCTACGACTACTTCGGTGGCACCCGGACGGTCGACGTGCACGTACGACGGCTGCGCGCGAAGCTCGGCGTCGAGCACGAGTCGCTGATCGGGACCGTCCGCAACGTCGGTTATCGATTCGTTACGCCGGAGAAGGGCGACCGCACGAGCGACGAGGCGAAGGCCAAGGCGGCCCTCGCAAAGTCGGACGATGCGGGCGGTACGGGCGATACGGCGGCCCTGGACGCGGTCACGGAGTCGTCCGAGGTCACCGCCGAGGCGTGACCTCGGTGGCCGGGTGACGGCGCACGGCATGGTCCGCGCTCCGGGCGGGTGGAACGAATTCCTTACGCCCTGCCCAGAGCGGGTCCATCCGCGTAGACTCCGCGCGTGGCCAAGGTGACTAGGGATGATGTGGCTCGGCTGGCGGGTACTTCCACCGCCGTCGTCAGCTATGTCATCAACAACGGACCCCGGCCGGTTGCCCCGGCCACGCGCGAGCGTGTCCTCGCCGCGATCAAGGAACTGAGCTACCGGCCCGACCGGGTAGCCCAGGCGATGGCGTCGCGGCGCACGGACCTCATAGGCCTGATCGTGCCGGACGCGCGCCAGCCCTTCTTCGGGGAGATGGCGCACGCGGTCGAACAGGCGGCGTCCGAGCGCGGAAAGATGGTGCTGGTCGGCAACTCCGACTACATCGCCGAGCGCGAGGTCCACTATCTGCGGGCCTTCCTCGGTATGCGGGTCTCCGGGCTGATCCTCGTCAGCCACGCCCTGAACGACAACGCGGCGGCGGAGATCGAGGCCTGGGACGCCCGGGTCGTCCTCCTGCACGAACGCCCCGAGGCGATAGACGACGCCGCCGTCGTCATCGACGACCTCGGCGGCGCCCACCTCGCCGTCCGCCACCTGCTGGAGCACGGCTACGAGTACGTCGCCTGTATGGGCGGCATCGCCGAGACCCCGGCGGTCGGCGACCCCGTCTCGGACCACGTCCAGGGCTGGCGGCGCGCGATGGACGAGGCCGGTGTCTCCACGGAGGGCCGCCTCTTCGAGGCCCTCTACAACCGGTACGACGCCTACAAGGCCGCCCTGGAGATCCTCGCCGACCCGGCCCGCCGTCCCCCGGCCATCTTCTGCTCCACCGACGACCAGGCGATCGGCCTGCTGCGCGCGGCGCGCGAGCTGCGCATCGACGTCCCCGGCGAGCTGGCGGTGGCCGGCTTCGACGACATCAAGGAAGCGGCCCTGGCCGACCCGCCCCTCACCACCGTCGCCTCCGACCGCCCGGGCATGGCCCGCGCGGCCGTCGACCTGGTCCTCGACGACGGGGTACGGGTGGCGGGGGCGCGGCGCGAGCGGCTGAAGCTGTTCCCGTCACGGCTGGTGACCCGGCGCTCCTGCGGCTGCGAGTAGCCGGTACGCACCAGTACGCAGGTCGCAGGTCCCTGACCTCTTTATTTCGGGCATACGAGCTTCTGTCGGGCTTCTCAGGGAGCACTCAGCCAGCTCTCATGCTGACGGGACAAGCTCTCTTCCATGACCGAGAGCTTCCGCCGCAGCGGCGAGTACGAGACCCCCCAGGGCCACGAGCCGCAGTCGGCGTACCCCCAGCAGCAGTACGCTTCCGCCCCCACCCCCCAGACTTCCTCTCCGGTGAACCCCGAGTGGCCGCCCCCGCCGGCGTACGAGCCGCCGACGGTCCAGCAGCCCGCGTACCGGGAACCGGCCGAGATCCAGCCCCAGGCTCCGCAGGCCCAGCAGGCTCCGTACGGCCAACAGGCGCCGTACGAGCAGCCCGCGGCCACCGCCACCCTGCTCGCCGAGGCTCCGGCCGACGAGGTTCCCGCCGGGCGCAAGAAGCGTGCGAAGGGCCCCTTCGCCCTCCTCGCCGCCGTGGCGATCGTGGCCGCGGCGATAGGCGGCGGCACGGCGTACGGCATCCAGGAGCTCACCAACTCGAACTCCGCCGTCACCTCCAGCAGCACCAGCACCAACGTGGTGCCGTCGAGCGCCAAGGGCACGGTCTCCGGGGTCGCCGCGGCGGTCAGCCCGAGCATCGTCGAGATCAACGCGACCTCGAACGCGGGTTCGTCGACCGGCTCCGGCGTGATCATCACGTCCGACGGCGAGATCATCACCAACAACCACGTCATCACCGGTGCCTCGTCGATCAAGGTGTCGACGAGCGACGGCAAGACGTACACCGCGAAGGTCGTCGGCACCGACAGCAAGAAGGACCTGGCCCTCATCAAGCTGGAGAACGCCTCCGGTCTGAAGACGGCGACCCTCGGCGACTCCGCCGGCGTCCAGGTCGGCGACGAGGTCGTGGCGATCGGCTCTCCCGAGGGCCTGACCGGCACGGTCACCAGCGGCATCGTGTCCGCCCTCAACCGTGACGTCACCGTCGCCACGGAGGAGAGCCAGAGTCAGGGCCAGCAGCAACAGCAGGGCGGCGGCAGCGGCAGCTGGCCCTTCGAGTTCGGCGGCCAGCAGTTCAACGGCGACACCGGTACGTCCACCACGACGTACAAGGCCCTCCAGACGGACGCGTCCCTCAACCCGGGCAACTCCGGCGGCGCGCTCATCGACATGAACGGCAACATCATCGGCATCAACTCCGCGATGTACTCGGCGAGTTCGTCCTCGTCGGACGCGGGCAGCGCGGGCCTCGGCTTCGCCATCCCGATCAACACCGTCAAGTCCGACCTGGCGACACTGCGCTCGGGCTCCACCACCTGACGCGGAGAAGTTCGAGAACTTCGAGAACTTCCGAAGCAGAAGTACAGAGACAGGGGTACGTCATGATCAAGCAGGTTTCGCACAAGCTGACCGTCGGTACGGCGGCCACCGGCCCGGCCGCCCTGGACCTCGCCCTCGGCGTGGCCTTCGCCCTGCACCCGCCGACGGCGACGGCGAAGACCCGGGCCGCAGAGGTCGCCACGGTCACGCATACGGCCGCCGCCCGCAGGGTGACGACGCGCAGTCGCCGTCCCGCACTCAGCTGATCCTCTGCACGGCTGATCCTTTCTCTCCGCAGCAGACCGGAAACGTGCGAGGCTGAAGGAGCCCCGACACGTCCCACCGCACCCGAGGAATCCACGCCCATGAGCCCCGCCGAAGGCGACCGTGACACCCAGCGCATCCTGATCGTCGACGACGAGCCGGCTGTGCGCGAAGCACTCCAGCGCAGCCTCGCCTTCGAGGGGTACGACACGGAGGTCGCGGTCGACGGCGCGGACGCCCTGGAGAAGGCGACCGCGTACCAGCCCGACCTGGTCGTTCTCGACATCCAGATGCCGAGGATGGACGGCCTGACGGCGGCCCGACGGATGCGCGGCGCGGGCACGACCACGCCCATCCTGATGCTCACGGCCCGGGACACGGTCGGCGACCGGGTCACAGGCCTGGACGCGGGAGCGGACGACTACCTGGTCAAGCCCTTCGAACTGGACGAACTCTTCGCCCGGGTACGGGCCCTGCTGCGCCGCAGCTCCTACGCGGCAGCGGCGGTGGCGGGCAGCCTCCCCGAGGACGAGGCCCTCACCTTCGCCGACCTGCGCATGGACCTCGCGACGCGCGAGGTGACACGCTCCGCCCGGGCGGTGGAACTGACCCGCACGGAGTTCACCCTCCTGGAGATGTTCCTGGCCCACCCGCGCCAGGTCCTCACCCGTGAGCAGATCCTGAAGGCGGTCTGGGGCTTCGACTTCGAACCGTCCTCCAACTCCCTCGACGTGTACGTCATGTACCTCCGCCGCAAAACGGAGGCGGGCGGCGAGCCCCGCCTCGTCCACACGGTCCGGGGTGTGGGGTACGTACTTCGACAGGGCGGCGCGGAATGAGCAGAGTGGGACGCCGGTTCCGTACCCTGCCGATCCGGGCGCGACTGTCGATGCTGGTCGCTGCCGCTGTGGCGTTCGCGGTGGCGGCGGTTTCGGTGACTTGTTGGTTCATCGTGCAGGGGAAGTTGTACGACCAGGTCGACAACGACCTCCAGAAGATGACCCAGCGCGGGTTCGACGACAACGGCCTCCGCCAGCTCGTCGCCAACTGCAGCGAGACTCCGCAGCAGAACAGCAATGACTTCCGGGCCCCGACCAACTACCTCCAGCTGGTCAAGCCGGACGGAACCATCTGCGTCGCCGGGTTCTCCGAGGGTGCGGTCAAAGTGACCAGTGCCGAAAAAGAGCTGATCAAGGACACCAGCGCCACCAACGGCATCCTCCACAACGGCACTGACAAAGACGGCGACTCGGTACGGGTGATGGCCCTGCCCGTGGTGGTCAGTGAACCCGGCACGGACCCGTATCACGCCGCCCTCGTCATCGCGGTCTCCCTCAAGGGAACCGAGTCCACCCTGAACGAGCTGGCCCTGATCCTCCTCCTCGTCTCCGGCATCGGAGTCGTGGGCGCCGGTGCGGCCGGTCTGGCGGTGGCCCGAGCGGGCCTGCGCCCCGTGGACAAGCTCACGGAGGCCGTCGAACACGTCGCCCGCACCGAGGACCTGAGCGTCCGCATCCCGGTGGAGGACGAGAGCGACGACGAGGTGGCCCGCCTCTCGCGCTCCTTCAACTCCATGACATCCGCCCTCGCCAACGCCCGTGAGCTGCAACAGCAGTTGATCGCGGACGCCGGCCACGAACTCCGCACCCCCCTGACCTCTCTCCGTACGAACATCGAACTCCTCACCCGCAGCGAGGAGACAGGCCGCCCCCTCCCCGAGGCGGACCGAAAGGCGCTGCTCGCGTCGGTGAAGGCTCAGATGACCGAACTGGCCGCCCTGATCGGCGACTTGCAGGAGCTGTCCCGCTCGGAGGGGCAGCGAGGTGAGCGCGTCCAGGTGGTCGCTCTGGAGGACACGGTGGAGTCGGCCCTGCGCCGGGCCCGTCTGCGAGGCCCCGAGCTGACGATCACGGCGGATGTCCAACCCTGGTTCGTCCGGGGGGAACCGTCGGCCCTGGAGCGGGCGGTGGTCAACATCCTCGACAACGCGGTGAAGTTCAGCCCCGAGGGCGGCACGATCGAGGTCCAGCTCGCGTCCGGCGTACTCACGGTCCGCGATCACGGCCCCGGCATCCCGGCCGACGAGATCGCCCACGTCTTCGACCGCTTCTGGCGCTCACCTTCGGCGCGCGCGCTCCCCGGTTCCGGCCTGGGCCTGTCGATCGTCGCCCGTACGGTCCAACAGGCGGGCGGAGAGGTCACGTTGGCCCGCGCGGCGGGCGGCGGCACGGTGGCCACGGTACGGCTGCCTGGGGCGGCTACTCCGCCGCCGGAGGCGGTGTAGGGAACTCAAGCGGGTCGGCTTCCTGCCAGAAGACCTCGTAGACAAGGATCTGCGGATCCTGGCAGCGCCGGTCGAAGCTGTAGACCAGCCAGCCGTAGCCCATGTCGAAGTACAGGATGCGCGGCCCCTTGGGGTCGCTGGACCGCACCGGCTCAACGCGCATGCCCTCCGGTAGATCGCCGTCAGCGTCGACTCCCCGGAAATACGGGTCCTTTGCGGTAACCAGCTCAGCGCGAGCCTCGTCAACCAGAATCCGCGCATTCTCGGGCAGCGCATCACGGCCGACGAGGGCATCGAGCCGCCAGTCCATCTGCCAAGGCGGCCCCATGAACTCATCGGTCACTCGCCGGGCTCCAGCTTCCGCGTGCCGTAGCGAATCTTCGCCACCTCGTCGATCAGGGCTTTGGCCTCAGTAATGTCGGTTGCCTCTGCGGCACGATGCTGGAGCTCGGTCACGTGGGCGTCGAGCTGCGGATCACGGGCGATCGCGTACTCGCACCACCAGCGGGCCAGGAACGCAGGCACCGGACCGGGGTCGTACGCGTCAGCGATCGCCCACTTCCAGTGGGCGTCGAAATCAGGGAGAAGCACGGGAGCGTGCTGGGCAATGGCTCCGCGCAGCGCTTTCGGGGTCCGCTCGGGCATGGGGGGGACGACCGCATCGGTTTCCGCAGCGTGGGCAACCATGATCGATGTCCTCCTTCGACGCGTCGTGTCTACGACCTTAGCCGCGCTCACCGTCCCCACGCGGATTGTCGACGCACCCAGGACGGTTCGGCGAGCTGCTGAGCTGCCAAAGGGTTGGTGATCGTGATCTCTGCCATGACGTCACCGTGACCGGATCGCTCCCCGTCCCGGCCCGGTTTCCCGCCTTCTTCACCCGATGGTGTTCACTCCGGGCTCACCTTTGGCCCGCTCCACGAACACGGACCAGGACGCCGCCGCGAAGACCAGCGGGCGCGCGCACGGGGCCTTGCTGTCCCGGACCGGGACGAGGCCCACGTGGCCGTCGGCGACCTCGACGCAGTCGTTGGCACCGCCTCCGCTGTAGCTCGACTTGCGCCACACAGCCGTGCTGAGGTCGAGAGTGTGCGTCATGGGCTGCGCTCCTCCAGTAGGCCCCTGATGAACGTGAGCGAATCCGACGGGGACAACGCCAGGTCGCGAAGCCGATCGTAGGACAGTCGGAGTCGCAGGACGTCCTCCGAGTCCTCCATCAGCTCGCTGCACTCGTTGCCTTCCTTATAGGCAGCGCTGCTTCCGTTCTTCTGCCAGAGCACCGTCAGCGACCCGTTCATGTGATGGTGAACTCCTGCGGAGAACGGCAGTACTTGGAGTGTCACGTTGGACCACTGGGCAACGCCCTCAAGATGAACCAGCTGTTCGCCCCACGTCTTGGCGCTGGCGGCCGGGCGCCGAAACGCGACCTCGTCGATGATCACGCGGACGTCCGACAACGGCTTCTGCCGCAGTAGGTACTGCCGGCCAAGGCGCGCCGCGACGAGTTCATCGATCGACTCGTCGCTGTCCTCCGTTGTCTGGCCACCAGACAACACCTCTCGGGCGAAATCCTCGGTCTGGAACAGTCCAGGCACTGACGGGGCGAACAACCACATCACCCGCGCCGTCCCCTCCAGCCCCATGAACGCCTTGTACTGGTCCTTGAACGCGTCCAGCCGAGCCACCCTCCAATGGCTCACGAGCAGGTCATCGGTCCCGTAATACGTATCCAGGTCCTCCATGACCGTCACCTTGGACAGCCGCTCGCCCGACTCCAGCCGTGACAGGTAGCTCTTGTCGTAGCCGGTCTCTTCGGACAGTTGGCCGAGCGACTTGCCCGCCTTCTCCCGCAGGAACCTGAGCGTGCGCCCCAGCACCGCCCGGCCCGACTCGCCGTCCCCGTCAACCTGTTCGCCCATGTCAGCCCTCGCCGTTGCCTGGGCGCCCCGGCAACGCCCGCCCTCTTCCGCAGAGTACGTCGGAGCAGTGACGATCTGAACGCGAACGGTAATCACCGCTCGTCACGGCCACCCCCACCGAAGGGCCCCGCACATGCGTCTGCTCCCCTGGACCACCCCCGAAGGCAACCCCTGCTACCTCAGCACCGACAGCGACCTCAGCCGGCTCTCTCTCCTCGCCGACGACATCGAGGCGGCCCAACTGGAGTCCGGGGAGCAGGTGTTGAAGGGGGCGCGGGGCCTGCTCGGTGACCCCAGGGCGGGGGAGCGGGCCGTGCGGTTCGGGCTCACGCGGGCCACCGAGTCGTTGGCGGACGTCCTACGGATCGCGGTCAGCCGGGGTGGGCGGATCCCGACGGAGTGGTGATGCCGGATTTCCTCGGTCGCGGAGCCGAGCAGATCGCATCAGCTCCGCGACCGAGATTTCCCCCGTTGCGAAATCAACAATGCCGGGCAGCAGCCCTGTTGTCGTTGCCAGTCGGTCCACAGTTCCTTGGCACTGCGTCTACTCCTGGTCTGTTACCGCTCGCACAGCGCCTGTTGCCTGTACTCCCTGGGGGACATCCCGAACTCCGCGCGGAACGCCCGCGTGAAGTCGGACGGGCGCGGGTACCCCCAGCGGGCGGCGATGATGTGGATCGGCGTACCCCGGAGCGAGTGGCACGCCAGGTCTCGGTGGGCGTTCTCCACACGTCGGCGACGGATCCAGGCCGCGACCGTCTCCCCCCGCATCTGCTGTTGGAAGATGCGGTGCAGATAGCTGAGCGAGATGTTGTGGGCGGCGGCGATCACGGGTGGCGTCAGTTCGGGGTCGTGCAGGTTCTGCCGGATGAACGTCTGGACGCGTTCCGCCATGGCCCGCCCCCGGGTCTCCGGCGACAACACGGCCTCCGCTTCTAGCAGTTGCGCGAACCAGGCCGACATGAGGTCGATGACGACCGTGCCCAGGCGGGGCGCGTCGTACGGCTGGAGGGTGCCGATCTGCCGGTTCAGCCCGACGACGAACTCCGCCAGGAGCGCACCGACCCCCTCGCGCCCCGGCAGGTTCAGGCCCAGCAACTCCCGTACCCGGTGCGGCGGCAGGGGCAGCAGTGCCTTGGGGAAGTCCACGGCCATTCCCGTGACGACGCCGCCCTGACGGTCGTCCGCCGACCTGACGTCGTACGGCTGCGAACTGTCGGCCAGGTGCAGGTCATGTGAGGTGAATGTGCTGGCCTGCCCTGCGTGGTCGAGCGCCAGCCCGCCGTCGAGCAGCAGCGTCAGGTGATACAGCTCGGGGTCGGCCTGGCGCACCATTTTCGGGGTCCGCCGGTAGCGCGTGGGTCTGAACGACATCTGGCTCACGACCACCGGCCCCAGTTCCATCAGCCGCTGCTCCGCCCAGAAGTCGGCGGCGTGCTCGCTGACGAGTGCGCTGGCGCGCGTCCGGCCGACCAGTTCCTGCCAGTAGTCGAACCTGTCTCCCACAGGTACGTCCGTGGTGCGGAACACCGTCCCGATCATTCCGCTTCCCCTCCGGTCCCCGGTCTTCGTCTCCACATCACGGCAACCTTTCCCGCCCCGGCTGCAACAGCCAAGCGACGTGGTACCCCCTCCAGTTAAACCCTCTTGACCCCTCACTTGATCGGAAGCAGCCGTGAGCGCATCCCGCAGCACGTCCAGCCGTCACCGCCGCCGCAAGACCGCTCTGGTGGCCGGCGTACCGCTGGCCCTGGTCTCCGCCGGTGCCATGGCCTACGGCTCCGCCCTGGGCGTGTTCGGCTCGGACGCGCAGCCGAAGGCCTCCGCCGCGTCCTCCACGGCCGCCGCCTCCGCCCTCGCCGGTGTCACCGATGTCGCCAACGGCTTCGCCTCCGTCAACGCCCTTGGCCAGAACGGGACTTACGGCGGCCGGGACGGCCAGACCGTCACCGTGAAGACGCTCGCCGACCTGGAGAAGTACGCGACCGCCTCCGAGCCGTACATCATCGTTGTCGCCGCCACCATCAACATGGACCCGGTCGGCAAGGAGATCAAGGTCGCCTCCGACAAGACCATCATCGGGTCGGGGACTTCGGGGCAGATCGTCGGCGGCGGGTTCTTCCTCGGCACCGGAGTCCACAACGTCATCATCCGGAATCTCACCATCCGGGACGCCTACCAGGGCATCTGGAACGACAAGGAACACGACTTCGACGCCATCCAGATGGACGGCGCCCATCATGTGTGGATCGATCACAACGACCTGCGGCACATGGCCGACGGACTCATCGACAGCCGCAAGGACACGACCTACCTGACCGTGTCCTGGAACAAGCTGAGCCAGGACAACAAGGCCTTCGGTATCGGCTGGACCGCGAACACCACCGCCGACATCACGATCCACCACAACTGGATCCGCGAGACCGAGCAGCGCAACCCGTCCACCGACAACGTGGCCCACGCGCACCTCTACAACAACTTCCTGGAGGACGAGGCGGGGACCACCATCAAGTCCTCGTACGGAAATTACTCCCGCGGCAAGACCAACATGGTGCTGGAGAACTCCTACTTCCAGGGCATGACCAACCCCGTCGTCCGCGACGCCACCGCCACCCTCGTCCAGCGCGGCAACGTCTTCTCGGGTACGACCGGCAAGAACGAGAGCGGGGGGTCGGGCGCCGCCTGGGACCCGAAGACGTACTACGGCTACACCCTGGACAAGACGGCCGACGTGCCCGCGCTCCTCAAGTCCGGTGCGGGGCCCCGCAGTTCCGTGGCCAAGGCGACCAGCACAGCCGCCACCGGCACGACCACCACGGCCGCCGCCGCTACCACCCTCACCGTCGCCGCCGACGGCTCCGGCCAGTACAGGACCGTGCAGGCCGCCGTGAACGCCGTACCGGCGAACAACGCCTCCAGGGTGGTCATCTCCGTCAAGCCGGGGACGTACCGCGAGCTGGTCAAGGTGCCGTCGAACAAGCCGCACGTCACCATTCAGGGCAGCGGCGGGAGCCGCAAGGACACCACGATCGTCTACAACAACGCGTCCGGTACGGCCAAGCCCGACGGTTCCGGTACGTACGGCACCGGCGGCAGCGCCACGGTCGCCGTCGACGGGGACGACTTCCAGGCCCGCAACCTGACCATCTCCAACGACTTCGACGAGGCCGCGCACCAGGACATCGCCAACCAGGCGGTCGCCCTGCGCACCTCCGCCGACAAGGTGTTCCTCGACAGCGTCATCGTCAGCGGCGACCAGGACACCCTGCTGGTGGACACCGCGTCCAAGGACAAGCTGGGCCGCGTCTACATCACCAACTCCTACATCGTCGGCAACACCGACTTCATCTTCGGCCGGGCCACCGCCGTGATCGACAAGTCGGTCATCACCCTGAAGAAGCGCTGGAACGGCACCTCGGCCGGTTACGTCACGGCCCCCAGCACCGTCGCGAACCGCAAGGGCATCCTGATCGCCAACTCCACGGTGAGCGGCGACGTTTCCGACCGCAGCTTCTACCTCGGCCGCCCCTGGCACGCGGGCGGCGACGCGGCCCTCGACCCCCAGACCACCATCCGCAACACCTCCCTGAGCGCCGCGATCAGGACCACCCCCTGGACCGACATGAGCGGCTTCTCGTGGAAGGACGACCGCTTCGCCGAGTACAAGAACACCGGCGCGGGTTCGGGCGCCGCGAGCAGTGACCGCCCGCAGCTGACCGACACCCAGGCCACCGGCCAGGAGATCGCCGACTGGCTCGGCGACTGGACACCGTCCGCCTCCTGACGTGCACAGGTCCCCGCTCTACGATCACCCCATTACAGGCTCTGGGGAGGGTCAATGGGCGGGGACGTCGGTGTCGGTGGCCGTGACGGTGACGGGATCGAGCGGGAGTACCGGAAGCGGCGGAAGGCGCCCCGCGGGTGGCTCGCGTACCTGGGGTTGATGGTGGTGTCCTGCCTGCTCCAGATCAGCAGCCCTACCGGGCGCAGTTGGGAGAGGGCCGTACTCCTCACGTTCTTCGCGGCGGTTGTCGTACAGGGGGTGCTGTTCATGTACCGCGCGCGCACGCTGATGGACAGGCGCGGAGTCGTCGTGCGCGGGTTCGTGATCGAACGCCGGTGGGCCTGGCACGACGTCTACGACTTCCGGGCCCAGTCGCTCCCCAAGGCGCCCTCCTTCGGGCGCAAGTGGCTGGTCTTCCTGTACGACACCGATGGCCGGCGGTTCCTCCTCCCGCACGTCGACGACTGGCAGTTGGACGACCCGCCGGCCGAGGTCGACGAGCTGCGAGCCGTCGCCGCCCGGCACCGGGGCACGGCCTGGGAGCCGCGCCCGGCGACCGAGGCGCACATTCTGAGGCGGACCGCTCACCGCAAGGCCTGGGAGCGGGCGGTCATCGGCGCGCTCATCGTGTTCGTGTGCACCTCCCTGGTCCTGGTGGTGCTGACGATCACGACGGACGATCCACCGACTCCCCTTCTGCTCCTGTGGGTCCCGCTGGCCGCCTTCGCCCCAATCGCGGCCTTCCTCCACTGGCGCTGCGCACGAGCGGTAGCCCACGCATAACCGCCTGCCAGCCCTGTCACAGCGCGTCGTCAGACCGTATTGAGATGACGCGGAAGATCCTGTTGGCCGACGACGACGCGGCCGTACGTGAAGGGCTCGACCGGGTGCTCAGGTTCGAGGGGTACGAGACCGTGCTCGCCGGGGACGGCCGCACGGCGCTCGCCTTAGTGGCCGAACCGGACACCGCACCCGACCTCGTGCTCATGGACGTCACCATGCCCGGCCTCGACGGGCTCGCCGCGACCCGGCGGCTACGGGCCTCGGGGTGCACCGTCCCGATCCTGATGATCACCGGACGGGCAGCCGTCGGGGACCGCATCGTCGCGCTCGACAACGGCGCCGACGACTACCTCATGAAACCCTTCGCCACCGAGGAACTCCTCGCGCGGGTACGGGCGTTGCTGCGCCGGAGCCCACAACGCGAACCCCGGCCGCCCTCGGCGCTCGCGGGCCTCAGCTTCCAGGATGTCCTCCTGGACCCGCGGACCCGTACCGTCACCCGCGCCAACCGTCAACTCGACCTCACCAAGACCGAGTTCAACCTCCTCGAATACCTGCTGAGACGCCCCGACAGGATTCTCGGCCGGGTCCAGATCCTCAAGGACGTCTGGGGCTTCGACTTCGAGCCCACCTCCAACACCCTTGACGTGTACGTCATGTACCTGCGCCGGAAACTGGAGAGCCGGGGCGAACCCCGGCTCATCCACACCGTGCGGGGGATGGGTTACACCCTCAGGGCCAGCGTCAGCGTCTCCTCGCGCAGGTAGGACCCGGCAGATCGGGGGAGCAGCGGGGCCGCGAGCCTCGCGTACACCCCGCCCCGTGCCATCAGTTCGTCGTGCGTGCCCGTCTCGGCGAGGCGGCCCTCGTCGACGACCAGGATGCGGTCCGCGTCCGGGGCGAGGCTCAGATCGTGGGTGATCATGATGGTCGTACGGCCCGCCATCAGCCGGCGCAGCGCCGGGACGATCCGGCGGGCGGCGATCGAGTCCAGGCCGGCCGTCGGCTCGTCGAGGACCAGTACCGGGGCCCGGCGCAGCATGGCCCGGGCGATGGCGATCCGCTGCAACTGGCCGCCGGAGAGCGTGGCCGTGCCGGGGGCGATCCTCGTGCCGTACCCCTCCGGGAGCGCGGTGACGAAGTCGTGCGCGTCGGCCGCCCGTGCCGCCGCCTCGATGTCCGCGTCGCTCGCGCCAGGGCGCCCGCACTCGATGTTCTCGCGGATCGAACCGTGCAGGATCAGCGTCTCCTGCGGCAGCAGCACCACGTTCTCGCGCAGGAAGGTGAGGGGTACGTCGGTCAGCGGGACGCCGTCCAGGCAGATCACGCCCGCTGAGGGGTCGTAGAAGCGGGTGAGGAGTTTCGACAGGGTCGATTTTCCGGCGCCGCTCGCTCCCGTGATCAGGACCAGTTCGCCGGGGGCGGCGGTGAAGGTCACGTCGCGCAGCGACGGCCGCCGGTCCGTTCCCTCTCCCGGACCTCCCGGATCTCCTGAATCTCCCGGACCTCCCGGACCTCCCGGATAGGTGAAGGAGGCGCCGTGGACGCTGACCCAGCCGCGCACCGGCCACTGGGCGACCGGCTCGGCCGGGTCGGTGACGGCGGGCTCGGCGTCCAGCAGCTCGCCGAGGCGTTCCGCGCCCGCGGTCGCCGCCGTCAGGGTCAGGCCGAGCTGGCCGAGGCTGCGGATCGGCGGATAGAGGTAACCGACGAAGGCGGCGAAGGCGAGGAGCGCGCCCAGTGACATACGGCCGGCGGAGATCTCCCAGACGCCGAGGCCGATCACCGTGAGGACGCACAGAGTCTCGACGACCTCGACGAACTGTTCGTACATCTCGCTCAGCCGCGCCCCGCGCACACTCGCCTTCATCCAGGCGCGGGCCTCCCGGTCTAGGCGCTTCTCCTCGTCGCGGCGGCGGTTGTAGGCCTGGGTGAGGACGATGTTGCCGAGGGACTCCTCCACCACGGAGGTGATCGCACCGTCGGCGACCCGCTCGTCCTGGCTCGCCGTCCTGATGCGGCCTGCGAAGCGGCGGGCGGCGAGGAGGAAGAGGGGGGCCAGGAAGAAGGTGACCAGGGCCAGGTCCCAGCGCAGCCAGAGGGCGGCGGCGGAGTAGAAGAGGGCCGAGAATGCGGCGGAGACGGTGCCGACGACTCCCGAGACGACCATCTGCTCTATCGCCTCGACATCACCTGTGAGGCGTTCCACAAGGTCGCCCTGGCGGTGCTTCTGGAAGAAGTGGGGCGGGAGACCCTGGACGTGCCGGAAGACGTTGGCGCGCAGGCGCAGGACGAATCTCTCGGCGGTCCAGGTGGCGAGCGAGTTTCCGGCGTAGCCGACGAGCGCACCGAGCACGGCGACGGCCAGCCAGGCGCCGGCCGGGCCCCAGAAGGCGGCGAGGGAACCCGATTTCAGGGCGTTGTCCGTCAGTTCCGCGAACAGCAGGATCGCGGCGGTCTCGGCCAGGGCGGACACCACCACGCAAGTGACGATCGCCGCCAGCCATTTCCGGTCGCCACGCGTCAAAGGCCAGAACCGGCGGAATGCCTCCCGGACCTCCCTCATGTTCAACTCCCTTTCCTTTTCCCCCTACACACCTGAGGCGGGGCCACCCGGACGATGTGCTCGTCCACCGGTGACCCCGCCTCATCACAGGTCTCCGCGCCGGTCTCAGCGCTGGTGCCCGACCGGACGACGCTGCGCCTTCTGGGGCGCCGGCTTCTTCGGAGCCTTCTTCTTCGGAGCCGGAGCCGGGGCGGCGGCGGGCTTGGACGCCTTCTTGACGGGGACGATCTTGTGGAAGCTCATAGGAATTCCCTCCAGGGTTGTGAATCAACTGTTGGCGACTTGCCATTCACTGTGACAGCGAATGGGGCTGCGAATGGGACTGCGGTTTTGTCAGTCCTTATGGGCGACCGGTCGACGCCTGGGGGTGACCTTCTTCGGCGCGGGCTTGTGGGGCGCCGGTACGGCCTTGCGGGTCTTCTTGACCGAGATGATCTTCTTGAAGCTCATGTCGCTCTCCCTTACTTTCCTTTTATTTTCGTGTCGTCCGCCGTTCGCTTTCGACATGGAAAACACTACGGGACCCGGGAAGTGGAAAAAGCCAATTCCGCTTAGACCTCGATTAATAGCAGCTGAGACCAATTTTCAGGACAGTCGGGGAACCGATCCCCATTTCACACAGGATTTATTACGGGCATGGCAAAGGGCCCAAGGCAACATGCCTTGGGCCCTCTGAGGTGTAGCCGCTACTGCACGATCGTGATCCGCTTCGCCGCCGGAGGCGCGATCGGCGTCGTGGCCGTGGAGTTGGCGGTCAGGTAGTCCGCCAGCACCGCGAGGTCGTCCGCGCCGACCAGGTCGTTCGTGCCCTGGCCCAGCGTCGGGAAGCCGTCGCCACCGCCCGCGAGGAAGTTGTTCGTCGCGACACGGTAGGTGGCGGCCGGGTCGATCGCCGCACCGTTCAGCCTGACCGAGTCGGCGACCAGGCGCGCGGCGCCGGCCTTCGTCAGGTCAAGGGTGTAGGTGAGCCCCGACGACACCTGGAGCACCTTCGGCGAGGCCGCGTTCGTGCCGCTCACCTGCTCCTGGAGTACGGAGATGATCTGCGCGCCGGTGAAGCTCTGGAGGTTCACCGTGTTGGAGAACGGCTGGACCGTGAAGCCCTCGGCGTAGGTGACGACACCGTCGCCCTCGGCGCCCTTCGCCGCGAAGGTGAGCCCCGCGCGGATTCCGCCCGGGTTCATCAGCGCGAGGTCGGTCTCCGGGTCGAGCTTCTTGCCGTAAGCCAGTTGCGCGTCGGCGATGAGGTCGCCCAGCGGGGACTCGGTGCCGGTGTTGTTGATGTCGCCGGAGATGTAGCCGATCGAGCGGTTGCCGACGGGCGCCGCGAGGGTGTTCCACCGGGCGATCAGGTCGGTCATGTCCGCGGCCTTGGCGACGGTCCGGGTGACCACGTGGTTCGCTGAACGGACGGCCGTACGGGCGATGTCACCCGTCTTGCGGTCGTAGGTCAGCGTGGTGTCCGTGTAGAGGCGGCCGAAGGACGCGGCCGAGGTGACCGTGCGCGGCTTGCCCGACGGGTCCGGGATCGTGCAGGCGTACGCGGCGTGCGTGTGGCCGGTGACCAGCGCGTCGACCTTCGGGGTGATGTTCTTCGCGATGTCGACGATCGGACCGGAGATGCCGGAGCCGCCGCCCGCCGCGTTGCAGTCGTAGTTGTAGGCCGTCGAGGCCGGGAGGCCGCCCTCGTGGATCAGCGCGACGATCGACTTGACGCCCTGCTTCTCCAGCTCCTTGGCGTACTTGTTGATCGTCTCGACCTCGTCCTTGAACTTGAGGCCCTTCACACCCTCGGCGGAGACGACACCCGGGGTGTCCTCAAGGGTCACGCCGATGAAGCCGATCTTGACGCCGTTGTTCTTCCACACCCAGTAGGGCTTGAGGATCGGCTTGTTGGTCTTCTCGTCGAGCACGTTCGCCGCGAGGTAGGGGAAGTCCGCGCCCTTGAACTTCTTTCCCTTGACGTAGCAGCCGTCCGTCGGGTGGCAGCCGCCGTTCTGCAGGCGGCCCAGTTCCTTGGCGCCCTCGTCGAACTCGTGGTTGCCGACCGCGGTGACGTCGAGGTCGAGGCCGTTGAGCGCCTCGATGGTGGGCTCGTCGTGGAAGAGGCCCGAGATCAGCGGGGAGGCGCCGACCATGTCGCCGCCGGCCGCCGTGATCGAGTACGGGTTGTCCCCGCGCGCCTCGCGCAGGTGCGTGGCGAGGTACTCGACACCGCCCGCGTCGATCGTCTTCGTCGTGCCGTCGGCCTGGAGTTCGGTGACGCGGCCGGAGGAGCCGGACGGCGGCTCCAGGTTGCCGTGCAGGTCGTTGAAGGACAGCAGCTGCACGTCCTGGTAGCGGCTCGGCTTGCTGTGTGCCTGACCGCCGGGCTTGTACGAGCTGTCACCGGCGCTGGCCGGGAGAGCGGCGGCGGCGAGTGCGCCGACCGTGGCGATACCGGCGACGCCGGCGAGCAGCGCGCGCGTACGGCGTCTGCGGCGGTGGTACGGCTGGGGTGTGGCTGGCATGTGCTCCCCTGAAGTTCGCGAAGTCCGGAAGAGGACCCGAAGAAGAAAGGGACGTCCGTGAGAGGACGTGCGAGTACGACGCAAGAAGCAGGTGCGACGTAAGAAGTACGTGAGAATTTCAGTCCCGTCCCGGCGCAGCCTAGAGTCAACGCGCGTAGCGCGACAGGGGTTCAGGGTTACGGAACGGTTGCCTCCTCGGGAGATTCACCACGAATCGGGCAGGCCTTACCCTCGTAGCCATGACCAGCGACGACACCGCGCGCCCCGGCCCCCCCGACCCGTCCCGTTCCATCGACACCCTGGCCGCCCTCACCCCCGAGCAGGCCGACGCCGTCCTCGCGCTGCTCGCGGACGCCGCCCGGACCGACGGCCAGCAGGCGGTGTCCGAGCAGGGGCGGCTCCAACTGCGCGGGGGCGCCCGCGAGGGCGTGTCGCACTTCCTCCTCGTCGTCGGCGGCGAACTCGTCGGCTACGCACAGCTGGAGGACACCGATCCCGTAGAGGCGCCGGCCGCCGAACTGGTCATCCACCCGGCCCACCGCGGCCACGGTCACGGGCGCGCCCTCGGCTCGGCCCTGCTGGCCGCCTCCGGCAAGCGGCTGCGCGTCTGGGCGCACGGCGCCCACTCCGCCGCCCGGCACCTCGCCCAGGTCCTCGGCCTCGCCCTCTTCCGCGAACTGCGCCAGCTGCGGCGGCCGTTGACCGACCTGGAGCTGCCCGAGCCGAAGCTCCCGCAGGACGTGACGGTACGGACCTTCGTGCCCGGCGAGGACGACGCGGCCTGGCTCGCCGTGAACTCCGCCGCCTTCGCCCACCACCCCGAGCAGGGCTCCCTCACCCAGCGCGACCTCGAAGACCGCAGGGCCGAGGCCTGGTTCGACCCGGAGGGCTTCTTCCTCGCCTTCCGCGGCGGCGAACTCATCGGCTTCCACTGGACGAAGACGCACGCGGCGGAGGGCCTCGGCGAGGTGTACGTCATCGGCCTGCTCCCGGGTGCCCAGGGCGGCGGCCTCGGCCGGGCGCTCACCACGATCGGCCTGCGCCACCTGGCGGAGCGCGGGCTGCCCACGGCGATGCTGTACGTCGACGCGGACAACACGGCGGCGGTGGCACTCTACGAGCGGCTGGGCTTCGTGACCCACGAGACGGACCTGATGTACCGCACCGAGTCCTGACCGAGTCCTGACCGACCCGGTACGTCTCGCACGTCTCCCCAACTCCCCGGAAAAACCTGATGGGGGCGGTGATCTTGACACCGCCCCCACTCTTGGGCCACCCTTTCACTACTCAATTAGTGAAAGGGTGGTTGTACGAGTGGTCGAGTACCGCATCGACAGACGCACCGGCGTCGCCACCTATCTGCAGATCGTCCAGCAGACCAAACAGGCCCTGCGCCTGGGCCTGTTGGAACCCGGCGACAAGCTGCCCACCGCCCGTGAGGTCGTGGAGGCCACCGCCATCAATCCGAACACCGTCCTGAAGGCCTACCGCGAGCTGGAACGCGAAGGCCTGGTCGAGGCACGGCGGGGCCTCGGCACGTTCGTCCGCAAGTCGCTGGGGGCCGCCCCGGCGGACTCCCCCTTCGGCGCCGAACTGGCCGACTGGGCCGTCCGAGCCCGCGACGCCGGACTCGAACGGGACGACGTGGCCGCGCTGTTCACTTCCGTACTCGACACACATTTCGTCGACACACCTTCCGTCGACACGCAGTTCAAGGGGGACCAGGGATGAGCGACACCGCCATGGAGGCGGCCGGACTGGGCAAGCGGTTCAGCTGGCGGAAGGACAAGGGCTGGGCGCTGCGCGAGTGCGCGTTCCGCCTGCCGGCCGGGCGCGTCTGCGCGGTCGTCGGGCCCAACGGCGCCGGCAAGTCGACGCTGCTGGCCCACGCGGCCGGTCTCCTCAGGCCCACCGAGGGCACGCTCACCGTCCTCGGCACCAGCCCGGCGGCGGCGCGTGAGCGTATGGCGTACGTCGCCCAGGACAAGCCCCTGCACCTCCAGCTCACCGTCGAGGACACCCTCCGCCTGGGCCGGGAGCTCAACCCCCGGCGCTGGGACCAGGCCGTCGCCGCGGGTGTCATAGCTGACGGCGCCCTAGACCTCGACGCCAAGATCCGCACCCTCTCCGGCGGCCAGCGCACCCGGGTCGCGATCGCCCTCGCCCTCGGCAAGCGCCCCGAACTGCTGCTCCTGGACGAGCCGATGGCCGACCTGGACCCGCTCGCCCGGCACGAGCTGATGGGCACCCTGATGGCCGACGCCGCCGAGAACGGCACCACGGTCGTCATGTCCTCGCACGTCGTCGCCGAGCTGGAGAGCTCCTGCGACCACGTCCTCCTGGTCGGCGCAGGCCGGGTCCGCCTCGCCGGCCCGCTGGAGGACCTGCTCGCCGCCCACACCCTGGTCACCGGCCCGGCCGCCGACCTCGACGGCCACACGGTCGTCGAGTCCCGTACGACGGGCCGCCAGACCACCGCCCTCATCCGCCCCGGGGGCCGCCTCGCCGACACCTGGCAGATCTCCGCCCCCACCCTGGAGGAACTGGTCCTCGCCCACCTCCGCTCCCCCGAGGCACCGCCCCTGCACCTCGACAGCCTCGACGCGGACGAGTCGGCGGAGGCCGCCGTATGACCACCACCACCGCCGCACTCACGGCACCCGAGCGACCCGCGGTACAGCGCACCGGCCGTCTCCACGGCCTCACCTGGACCCTCCTGCGTGTGCACCGCTCCGCACTCTGGTTCTGGCTGCTGTACGTCGTCGTGACCGCCGGGTTGATCCTCTGGACGTACGGGCCGGGCGCGAACGCGGCCATGGACGAGCTGGCGCGCTCGGGCTGCGGTGCCGACGGCACGCCCAACCTCGGCTGCGACACCCTGGGCACGCTCGGAGCACGCTGGGACTCGGGCGTCGTCCTCGGCAGCCTCCTCATATTCTTCGCCCCGTTCCTGATCGCCGCCTGGGCGGGCGCCTCGCTCATCGGCCGCGAGCTGGAGGACGGCACGGCACAACTGGCCTGGACGCAGTCCGTGTCCCCGGCGCGCTGGCTGGCCGCCAAGATCGCCGTGCCCGCCGTACTGATCACCGCGGGCATGCTCCTGCTCACCCTGCTGCACCGCATGATGTGGGCGGCCACCGCCGAACTGCGGCAGGACAGCTACCACTGGTACGACGCCCAGATCTTCGAGCCCAACGGCACCCTCGCCACCGCCTACGCCCTGGCCGGTCTGGCCCTCGGCGTTCTCGCGGGCATGGTCGCGCGCCGCTCGCTGCCAGGGCTCGGCGTCGGAGTCGTCGCCATCGGCATCGCCGTACAACAGTTCCAGTCCCTGCGTCCGCACCTGTGGCCGGCCGAGACCCGGAAGAGCGCCGTCGGTTTCGAGGACACCGTCAGCATGTGGGTCGGCAAGGGTTCCTACACCTCGACCGGCGCCCGCATCCCCGACCTGTTCTGCGACGACAGGGCCGCGTGCATCGCCCGCAACGACGTCGCCGGCGTCTACCTCGACTACCACCCCGCCTCCCACTTCTGGCCCCTCCAGCTCGTGGAGACCGGCATCCTCCTCGCCCTCACCGCGGTGGCCGTGGTGATCGCGTTCGCCCTGCTCAAGCGCCGCACGGGAGCCTCCGCATGACCACCACCGCCACCGCACTCGCGACACCCACAAGACCGCGGCGCACCGGCACCCTCCAGGGTCTCGTCCGGGCCACACTGCGCCTGCACCGCTCGGCGCTCTGGTTCTGGCTGATGCTGGTCGCCGTGGCCGCCGGAGCACTGCTGTGGAACTACGGATACGCGCTCGACGCGGCCTTCGCCGAGTTCACCAGGGCCGGCTGCCACGACGGGGGCGTCCAACGCGCCTGCGAGTACTCCGTGTCCGACTACCACCATCTCGGCACCGCGGATTCCGTCGGCAGACGCCTGACCGGCCTCGTCCCCCTCCTCACCGCCGCCTGGGCGGGCAGCGCCCTGATCGGCCGGGAACTGGAGAAGGGCACCGCTCAGCTGCTCTGGACCCAGTCGGTCTCCCCGGCGCGCTGGCTGGCCGCCCAGCTCGCCGTACCGGCCGCGCTGCTCGTCACCGGAACCGGCCTCCTCACCCTCCTCCACCGCCTGATGTGGGACAAGCACAGCCAGCTGTGGGGGCCGCTGGGCAGCTGGCAGTGGCACCAGAGCGGCGGCTACTTCGCCAACGGCACCCTCGCCACCGCGTACGCCCTGCTCGGCCTGGCCGTGGGCGCCCTCGCGGGCATGTTCGTACAACGCTCGCTGCGCGCCCTCGTAGTCGCCTCCGCGGCCCTGCTGGCCCTCATGACCTTCCTCGGCGAGCTGCGCCCGCACCTGTGGCCGGTCGAGACCCTGACCCGCAAGGGCGGATACCCCGAGTGGACCGGCATGGTCGTCCGCGACGGTGTCATCACCTCCAGCGGGTCCCACGTACCGGACCCGTACTGCAACGACGACAAGTGCCGCGCCGCCGCCGACATCGTCGGCTACTTCCGCGACTACCACCCGGCCTCCCACTTCTGGCCCCTCCAGCTCATGGAGACCGGAGTCGTCCTCGCCCTCACCGCCGCCGCGGCGGCCGCCTCCTTCTGGCTGCTGCGCCGCCGCACGGTCTGAGCGGGCCCGCCCGACCCGCGTATGCCCCTGCCACCGGGGAGGAGGGGCATACGCGCACCCCCGGCCGACACCGCCTGCCCGCTCGCCCACCCCCGCGAGCCGCCCCCCGATATCCCGTACGTCATGTCCCCGTAACCAGTGATTCAGCCAGGCTTGCGAGGCTCACCCAATGACGCCCGCCGTGCCTGAGCCTTCACCGCCCCCCGAGGGCACCAACGCGGCCGGAGCCGACCGGACCGCCCCCGCCGCGCTCCCGCCCGCACGCTCCGACGCGCCCGTACCGGGCGAGGCGCGGAACAATGGGGTCATGAGCCAGCCAAACGCCCAGTCGCAGGTACAGCACGCGCAGCCGTCCGTCGGTTCCCTGACCTCCCACCGCCCGCACACGGTGTCGGCCGTGGTCTCCGACCTGGAACCCGACATCGACGCAGACCTCGACGAGTACGAGGAGGCACCCTACGACGGCGAGCTGCTGCCGCAGGGCCGCTTCCTCGACCGGGAGCGCAGCTGGCTCGCGTTCAACGAGCGGGTGCTGGAACTGGCCGAGGATCCCAACACACCCCTCCTCGAACGGGCTAACTTTCTCGCGATCTTCGCCAGCAACCTGGACGAGTTCTTCATGGTCCGGGTGGCCGGTCTGAAGCGCCGGATAGCCACCGGCGTGGCCACCCGTTCCGCCTCCGGCCTCCAGCCCCGCGAGGTGCTGGAGATGATCTGGGCCCGCTCCCGCGAGCTGATGGCCCGGCACGCCGCCTGCTACCAGGAGGACGTGGCCCCGGCGCTCGCCGAGGAGGGCGTGCACCTGGTCCGCTGGAGCGAGCTGACGGAGAAGGAGCAGGCCCGCCTGTTCACCCTCTTCCGCCACCAGATCTTCCCGGTGCTCACGCCGCTGGCCGTCGACCCGGCGCACCCCTTCCCGTACATCTCGGGTCTCTCCCTGAACCTCGCGGTGATCGTCCGCAACCCGGTGAGCGGACACCGTCACTTCGCGCGCGTGAAGGTGCCGCCGCTGCTGTCCCGCTTCCTGGAGGCCTCCCCGAGCCGGTACGTGCCGATCGAGGACGTCATCGCCGCGCACCTCGAAGAGCTGTTCCCCGGCATGGAGGTCCTGGAGCACCACGCCTTCCGCCTCACCCGCAACGAGGACCTGGAGGTCGAGGAGGACGACGCCGAGAACCTCCTCCAGGCCCTGGAGAAGGAACTGATGCGGCGCCGCTTCGGGCCGCCGGTGCGCCTCGAGGTCGAGGAGTCCATCGACCGGTACGTACTCGACCTGCTGGTACGGGAGTTGAACATCACCGAGGCAGAGGTGTACCCGCTGCCGGGTCCCCTCGACCTCACCGGTCTCTTCGGCATCTCCTCCCTCGACCGGCCCGAGCTGAAGTTCCCGAAGTTCATCGCCGGCACCCACCGCGACCTGGCCGAGGTCGAGTCGTCGTCCGCGCCGGACATCTTCGCGGCCCTGCGCGAACGGGACGTACTCCTCCACCACCCGTACGACAGCTTCTCCACCTCCGTGCAGGCCTTCCTGGAGCAGGCGGCGCTCGACGAGGACGTCCTCGCCATCAAGCAGACCCTGTACCGGACCTCGGGCGACTCCCCGATCGTGGACGCCCTGATCGAGGCGGCCGAGGCCGGCAAGCAGGTCCTCGTCCTCGTCGAGATCAAGGCCCGCTTCGACGAGCAGGCCAACATCAAGTGGGCGCGCAAGCTGGAGGCGTCCGGCTGCCACGTCGTCTACGGCCTCGTCGGTCTGAAGACCCACTGCAAGCTGTCCCTGGTGGTCCGCCAGGAGGGCGACACCCTGCGCCGCTACTCCCACGTCGGCACCGGCAACTACCACCCCAAGACGGCCCGCCTCTACGAGGACCTGGGCCTCCTGACCGCCGACCAGCAGGTGGGCGCGGACCTGTCGGACCTCTTCAACCGGCTGTCCGGCTACTCCCGCCGGGAGACGTACCGCCGTCTGCTGGTGGCCCCCAAGTCCCTTCGGGACGGCCTGATCTCGCGGATCAACAAGGAGGTCCAGCACCACCGTGCCGGACGCCCCGCGTATGTCCGTATCAAGGTCAACTCGATGGTGGACGAGGCGCTCATCGACTCGCTGTACCGCGCCTCCCAGGCGGGCGTCCCGTGCGACATCTGGGTCCGCGGCATCTGCGCCGTACGGCCCGGAGTCCCGGGTCTCTCCGAGAACATCCGGGTCCGTTCCGTCCTCGGCCGCTTCCTCGAACACTCCCGGGTCTTCGTCTTCGGCAACGGCGGCGAGCCCGAGGTGTGGTTCGGCAGCGCCGACATGATGCACCGCAACCTCGACCGCCGCATCGAGGCACTCGTGAGGGTCACGGACCCGGCCCACCGGGCCTCGATCAACCGGTTGCTGGAAACCGGCATGTCCGACACCACGCAGTCCTGGCACCTGGGCCCGGACGGCGAGTGGACCCGGCACGCGGCGGACTCCGAGGGCCAGCCACTGCGGAACGTCCAGGAGATGCTCATAGACGCCCGGAGGCGTAGGCGTGGCACAGCGACAACTTGACCCGACCGACCCCACGACGGCCGGTCCCGCAACGGCCGGTCCCGTGCCGGCGGACGCCCTGGCGGACTACCTGCGGGCGCAGGCGACGGAGTTCCTCCGCGCCCTGCGCCTGCACAGGGAGACGGGCACGGGTACGGCACACGCGGGCTCCTCCGCCTCCCCCGGAGAGGAGCCCGTGGACGCGGCCCGCGCCCTGCGCCACGCGGCCCGCCGCATCACGGGCACCCTCCACACCTTCCGCCCGCTCCTCGACCCCACCTGGTCGGAGACGCTCCACCCCGAACTGGCCTGGCTGTCAGGCACGTTGGCGAGGGAACACGCCTACGCGGCCCGCCTGGAACGCCTGTTGCTGGCCCTGCAGCGACTGTCGGGGGCAGCACCTTTCCCGAAGCAACTGGCTGTGGGACCCGGCGACGCAGGCCCCCGGTCCCGCCCGGCGGCCACCCCGGACCGCAGCAACCTGACAGTGGGCGCCGCGAAAGCGGGCGCCCTGCTGGAACGCCAACTGACCCTGGCCCGCACCCGATCCCACTCGGCGGCCCTGCAGGCCCTGGGATCGAGCCGCTTCCACGCGGTGGCCGACAACGTCGCCGTCCTCGCCAGCGAAGTCCCCCTGACCCCCAGCGCCACCACCACCCCCACCGACCTGCGCCCCCTCGCGGCCGCGGCCCACGAACGCCTCTGCGACGCCGTCACCGCCCTCCCCCTCCTCACCGCCGGCCACCCCTACAACGCGGAGGCCCTCGTCCACGGCCTCTCCCCCGACCCGGCCCCCCACCCCCAGGACGCCCCCTGGCACCACGTACGCCTCCTCCTGCGCCTGCGCCGCTACGCCCACGAGGTCCTGGAGGGCGACGAAGCCCGCATCGGCCTCGACGGACGACTGCTGGCGGCCGGCACGGCGCTCAACCGGCACCGGGACGCGTCCGAGGCCGCCGCGGCGGCGGCCGCGGCGGCACGCACCCCCCGCATCGCCCCGGCGACGGCGTACGCGCTCGGCGTGCTCCACGCCGACCAGCGCCACGAGGTGGAGGCGGCCCGGTTCGCGTTCCAGCAGTCCTGGGAGAAGAAGGCGATGATCACAAGGTGACCTACGAGGTGACATCCGACAGCGAGCACCCCGTACTCGCGGCGGGCTGCGTCCTGTGGCGCCGCTCGCCCGTGGACGGCGGCCTGGAGATCTGCCTCGTCCACCGGCCGAAGTACGACGACTGGTCGCACCCGAAGGGCCACCTGAAGCGCGACGAGGAGCAACTCGCCGCCGCGCTGCGCGAGGTCGAGGAGGAGACGGGCTACCGGGCGGCTCCCGGCGCTCCCCTCAGCCAGACCCATTACGAGGTCAACGGCCGCCCCAAGCAGGTGAGTTACTGGGCGGCGGAGGCAACGTCCGGCGCCTTCACCCCGAACGACGAGGTCGACCTCATCCTGTGGCTGCCCCCGACGGCCGCCCGCGAACGCCTCACCCAGCCCCGCGACAAGGACCTGGTCGACGAGCTGCTGGCCCTGCCGCAGAGGTAGGCCAAGGGGCGGTCAGCGGACGGGCTGAGGCGCGTCGTCCACGTGCCCCCTGCCGTCCGTCCGGGCCATGCTCCGGGCCCGGCGGGCCGGTCCGCGCCACCCGCAGACGCATCTGGCGAAGCAGAACGGCCCGTGCTCCACCATGGAAACGGAGTGCTCTTCGGGGAACTGGGAATGTTCGCTTCGGTCGTGCTGCGCCACACCTTCAACGGTACCCATCCCCGGGTAAAGCACTGGTATGCGCGTGACAACCTCCCCCACCCCTCGTTAGGCGGAGGGACAGAGGCCGTGGACCGACGGCCCTGCTTGGGGGTGGACGGCGGATGGAACGGCGGCGGCACTGGCGAGGTGGCGGGACGGTCGTCATGGCCGCCGCGACGACCGGCCTACTGATCTGCGCCACCGGCTGCACGCGCGCCGGCGAGGCCGCCACCGCGGACGGCCGCCCGGTCGGCGACGCGGTCCGCGTCCTGCACCGGGCCGCCACGGCACTGGTCGACGCGGGCACCTCCCGCACCACCACGTCCATGGAGATGGCCACCGGCGGCACCCGCGTCACCATCCGGGGCGAGGGCGTCTACGACTACACGAAGCAGCTCGGCCACCTGCGGGTACTGCTCCCCCAGGACCCGGCGGGCACCAGCCCGCACCGCCCGATCACCGAACTCCTCGCCCCTGGCGCCCTGTTCATGAAGAACCGGGGTGCGGGCGTCCCCGCCGACAAGTGGGTACGGGTGGACACGGCGACCCTGTCCGACGGCAACCTGGTGACGGGCGGGGCCACGGACCCGTTCGCCGCCGCCGAGGTGCTGCGCGGGACGCGCGAGGCGACGTACGTCGGCCGGACCCGGGTCGCCGGCGTCGACGTACGGCACTACCGGGGCACCGCCGACCTCGCCGAGGCCGCGAAGAACGCCTCGCCGGGCAACAGGGGCCCGCTGGGAGCGGCGGCGAAAGGGTTCGCCACGGCCCGGGTCCCCTTCGACGCCTACCTCGACGACGAGGGCCGTATCCGCAAGCTCCTGCACCGGTTCAGCTTCGTCAACGGCCAGCAAAAGGGCACGGTCGCGGTGGCCTCGACGACACTGCTGTACGACTTCGGGGCTCCCGTGCACGTACGGTTGCCGAGGCCGGCGGACATCTACGCGGGCCGTATCGCCGAGCGGTGAGCACCGGGCGCGAGGCGTGCGAGCAACCCGGAACGGCTCGGCTGCGTCCGCCGTAGCGCAAGGACTAGCCCGTCCGTGCCATGCGCGGTGCGTGGCCCGCTCCCTACTCTAGGAAGCGGTGACGGCAGAGAAGAGGTGATGCACGTGGCACCGGTCGGCGGTACGGCGGTTCAGGACCACGTGGCCCTCGCCGAGATCGAGCTGTGCGGAGACCTGATCATCGCGGCCTCCGCGGCCGGCGAGGAGCGGCTCAGCCTGGAGAGCATCGACGAGGTGCTGCGGGTGGCGGAGGAGCGCGAGGGGCGCAAGCTCACGCAGGGTGGCTGAAAAGCGACGTACACCATGTACCCCATCCACACCACGGAGGTCGGCCGGGGCTGGTCAGGTACGCAGCAGACGACCGATCGCCTTGGTCGCCTCCTCCACCTTCGCGTCGATCTCGGTACCGCCCTTGAGGGCCGCGTCCGCGACACAGTGCCGCAGGTGCTCCTCCAGGAGCTGGAGCGCGAAGGACTGCAGGGCCTTGGTGGAGGCCGAGACCTGGGTGAGTATGTCGATGCAGTAGACGTCCTCGTCGACCATCCGCTGGAGCCCGCGGATCTGCCCCTCGATCCGGCGCAACCGCTTCAGATGCTCGTCCTTCTGCTGGTGATACCCGTGCACACCCCGGTCATGGTCGGTCACCACGTCATGCGCCACGTCGGTCACCACGTCGGGCGTCTCCGCGCCGGCCTCGGTGGTCGTCATCGTCGCGTCCTCCCGTTGGACAAACATCGGACACAAAAGCGTCAATATACCCCTGCCGGGTATATCGTAACCAACTTTGCTGGGTATAGGGCCGGTGTAGACCACCGTGCAGTCCACTCCGGCCGATGCGCGACACTGGGGGGCGACCCGATAGCCGTGGCCGGATGTTGCGCCTAGCATCAGCCTGACCGAACCCGAAGGACTCCGAGGACCTCACGTGCGATTTCGTCTGACCCCCAGGGAGACGAGCTTCTACGACATGTTCGCCGCGTCCGCGGACAACATCGTCACGGGCTCGCGACTCCTCATGGAACTGCTCGGGGCGGACGCCTCCGGCCGGGCCGAGATCGCAGAGCGTATGCGGGCCGCGGAACACGCCGGTGACGACGCCACGCACGCGATCTTCCACCAGTTGAACTCCTCGTTCATCACGCCGTTCGACCGTGAGGACATCTACAAGCTCGCCTCGCTGCTCGACGACATCATGGACTTCATGGAGGAGGCCGTCGACCTGGTCGTCCTCTACAACGTGGAGGAACTGCCCAAGGGCGTCGAGCAGCAGATCGAGGTACTGGCGCGGGCGGCGGAGCTGACGGCGGAGGCGATGCCGAACCTCCGCACGATGGAGAACCTGACGGAGTACTGGATCGAGGTGAACCGGCTGGAGAACCAGGCGGACCAGATCCACCGGAAGCTTCTGGCCCACCTGTTCAACGGCAAGTACGACGCGATCGAAGTGCTGAAGCTCAAGCAGATCGTGGACGTGCTGGAGGAGGCGGCCGACGCCTTCGAGCACGTGGCGAACACGGTGGAGACCATCGCCGTCAAGGAGTCCTGACCTCTTCATGGACACCTTCGCACTGATCGTGACCATCGCTGTCGCGCTCGGATTCACGTATACGAACGGCTTCCACGACTCGGCGAACGCGATCGCCACGTCCGTGTCCACACGCGCGCTGACACCCCGCGCGGCGCTGGCGATGGCCGCGGTGATGAACCTGCTCGGCGCGTTCCTGGGCAGCGGTGTCGCGAAGACGGTCAGCGAGGGCCTGATCGAGACGCCCAAGGGCTCCTCCGGCATGGCGATCCTGTTCGCCGCGCTGGTCGGCGCGATCACCTGGAACCTGGTCACCTGGTACTTCGGTCTCCCCTCGTCCTCCTCGCACGCGCTGTTCGGCGGCATGGTGGGGGCCGCGCTGGCGGGCGGTACGAAGGTCTACTGGGACGGCGTCCTGGAGAAGGTCGTCATCCCGATGTTCCTCTCCCCGGTGGTGGGCCTCCTGGCCGGCTACCTGGTGATGGCGGCGATCATGTGGATCTTCCGCCGCTCCAACCCGCACAAGGCCAAGCGCGGCTTCCGTATCGCCCAGACGGTGTCGGCGGCGGGCATGGCCCTGGGCCACGGCCTCCAGGACGCCCAGAAGACGATGGGCATCGTGGTGATGGCCCTGGTCATCGCCGACGTCGAGGACTACGGCGACCCGATCCCGATCTGGGTCAAGATCTCCTGCGCGCTGATGCTGTCCCTGGGCACGTACGCGGGCGGCTGGCGCATCATGCGCACCCTCGGCCGCAAGATCATCGAGCTGGACCCGCCCCAGGGCTTCGCGGCGGAGACCACGGGCGCGTCGATCATGTTCGCCACGGCCTACCTCTTCAAGGTCCCGGTCTCCACGACCCATGTGATCACCTCGGCGATCATGGGCGTGGGCGCGACGAAGCGGGTGAAGGCGGTGCGGTGGGGGATCGCAAAGAACATCGTCATGGGCTGGTTCATCACGATGCCGGCGGCGGCTGTGGTGGCTGCCGCCGGCTATGGGGTCGTGTACTTGGCGGTGCTGTAAGGGGGCCCGGTGGCCCCCCTCAGGTGGAGGACGGGGGCCTCGGTGGAGTGGGTCAGTTGCCGGGCCAGGTGATCGTCTGCCGCTCGGGGGTGACGGTGATGCCGAAGCGATCCAACGACGGGGTTCCGTCCCGGCGCCAGCGGGTGACGTGCTCCTCGACGGCGTCCCACAGCAGGGTGGGGCCACCCTGACGCACCACCCAGTCGTCACGGTCCTGGTGGAGGACCGCCCACGCCCCGGCCTCGACGTCGATCAGGACGTGTTCCTCTCGGCCGTCGCGGTCGAGGGTGACGCGCTGGGCACGGGGTGCGGCGATCTGGGCGACGAAGCGGGTGTTCCAGTCGTCCAGGACGTCAGCGCCGAGCGGGGTGGGGCGTTCGGTGCCCTGGTTCAGGTCGGGCAGGATCCCGAGGGGCGGCGGGCTCTGCGGCCGGGCGAGCATGAACGAGATCTGCCCGCTGAGGAAGTGGCCTGTGGCGGTGCCGTCGTCGTGCACGATCAGCCGGGCGAGTTCCGAGGAGTAGAGCCAGCCGCTCACCGTGGCGAGGATGATGCCGCCGGGGCGGGTCTGGGCGATCCACTCGGCGGGGATGGTGGTGATCCCGCACGTGGCGATGACCCGGTCATAGAGGCCGGCGTCCTTGTGACCGAGGAGCCCGTCACCCACAACCAGGTTCGGGCTGTAGCCGAGTTGGCCGAGGGCGGCACGCGCCCGGCCCGAGACACCTTCGTCAACTTCGACGGAGGTCACCTGGTCGTCCCCGAGGCGGTGACAGGCGAGGGCGGTGGAGTAGCCGGTTCCCGTGCCGATTTCGAGGACCTGGTGGGCGTCATCGACCTGGAGGTCTTCCCACATCCGTACGACCAGGCCGGGCATGGTGGAGGACGACGTAGGCGCCCGCAGGATCTCGCCCCGGATGTCTCCGGGCCCGATGGTCCCGGCGATCTGGGTCACGAGGGACTCGTCGTCGTAGCAACGGCTCAGCCACTCCGGGGAGTCGGGCATGACCGGCCGCCACGCGGTCGGGCCCGGTCCCTCCACCCGGTCGAAGAACCCACCGCGCAGGAACTCGTGCCGGGGCACGGCTTCGACGGCTCCCCGCCACGGGCCGGTGCGCGGATGGAGGCTCTTGGAGAGCTGCTGGGCAAGCTGATGCCACAGCTCCTGATCATCAGTCACGTCGTCTTCCTTTCGAGGAGATCCGCCATCGCCGCCGTCATGGGCAACCCGGTCTCCGGCTCCAGCCACGCCCACTGTCCAGAGCTGTTGCATTCCAGAAACCACCATCGCCCTTCACGGTCCACGGCGAAGTCGAAAGCGCCGAAGACGAGCCCGAAATGGGCGAGGTAGGCGTGGATGGCCTCGGTGATGCCGGGCGGCGGCTGGGCCACGGTGTATGTGAGCTCGCTGTAGTCGGTGCGCCAGTCGAGGAGGCCGGAGTCGATACGGACCGCGAACACCTGGCCGCCCATGACCGTGACCCGGACGTCCGCGGATTTCTCCACCCGGGTTTGGAAGAGGTGAGCGGTGCCGGCCACGGTGTCGTCGATTTCCTCGGCGGCGGCCTCCAGCACCTCGACCGTGCAGGAGACCCCTTCGTCGTTGCGGTACAGCGGAGTGGACAGCGGCTTGTAGATGACGGGGCCGTGCGCCTTGATGAACGAGCGGGCCGCGTCGGGGTCGGAGGTGATGAGGGTGGGCGGGATCCGGAACCCGGCGCGCACGGCGGCATCGAGCCCGGCCGGTTTGAACTCGGCGTCGCCGATGCGGTGGGGGTGGTTCACATACAGGCAGCCCGGCAGAGACACCAGGACTCCGCCAAGGCCATAGCGGGCCTGTGTGACGGCGAAGCGGGCCGTCTGGTCGTCGAGGTGCGGGAACGTGAATCCGGAGGGGCGTCGGTAGTAGAGGGAGCGAACGCGGGACAGGTCCGCTGTGCGGGTGGGCGTGGTCAGCGTGCCTTCGACGCCCTCGCTGGTGATGGTGGCCGCGAACGACAGGGTGGCCGGGAAGTCCCCGGAGTCGAACCGCACGACCGGGACGCCCCGGCCGTGCAGCTCCTCGATCACCAGGTCGGTCGTGGGGTCGTCCATGTTGGTGACGACCAGAACCGGAGCCGTGTGTGTCACTGGTCGCTGTCGTTCCCCGTGTCCTGGTCGCCGCCACCGTTACCGCCGCCGCCGGAACCGTCGGACGGGTTACCGGTGTTGGTGGCCGGGTTGGTGCCGGTGCTCGTGCCGTGGCCCGGCATCATCATCGGCTGTCCGGCCGTGTCGAAGTACCGGCCGGTCTGGGTGGCGGGGTCCAGCTCGACGCGGGCGTACGACGGGGCCATGGCCGGGTAGGGGGTCATGCGCCGCAGTCCCCACGGCGCGGGAATGCTGACACCGTTGGGCAGCGGTGTCCCGGTGGGGAGCCGGTCAGAGTGGGCGTACATGTGTGCCTCCATAGGTGTGGACGGTGGTGCTGAGGGTGGTGACGGGGACCCGTTGGGGACGTCGTCCCCGTCACCGTTCTCCGCCCGGTGCCGATTGCCGATCGATGGGCCGGGCGGAAATCTGGGGATCAGGCAGGGGCGTAGTCGTCCTCCGCAGCGCGACCAGGAGCCGACGCAGGAGATCTACGTCCGGGTCACGGGCGGCGACCGCCGCGCGCCCTTCGGCGTGCCAGGCAGCAACCGACCGCCACCAAACTGCCTCGGCCTCAGTCGCAGCGGCCCGGATCTCGGCCAGCGCCTGATCAGCCTCCATCTGGAGACGGACGAGGTCGAGGGGGGTGAGCCGTAGCTGCGTGACGTCGTCCCCTGACTGGCGGGGGGTGGGGGAAATCTCCAGACAAAGGTCAGGACGAGGGTCGTCGGCCAGTTCCTCGGCGGACATCAGCCGCAGCCTCATGACGTGGCCTCGTCGTCCTTCGCGACGACCAACTCGACCCAGACGGTTTTTCCCCAGCGGAATTCGTCGTACCCCCACCGGTCCGCCATCACCTCGACCAAGAGCAGCCCCCGGCCGTCCTCCTGACCGCTGTCGCCTGCGCCCATCTCCGGTAGCCGACGGGACTTGTCAGTTACGCCGATACGTACGCGGTCCGTTCCCACCCGCTGGACGGACACCTTGATGAGGCGGCAGGACGTGTGCCGCACCGAGTTGGAGACCAACTCAGAGACGACCAGCTTGCCCACATCGGCCAAGTCGCCGAGGCCCCAGGTGTTCAGCGACGCGACAACCAACCGCCGGGCCATACGTGCTGATTCCGGATCGCACGGCAGCGAGGTCGTGTAGCCCGGCGCACCGTTCGAGATGGGTCGCACCGCCGTCACGGTCACGACGCCCCGCCCAGACCGACGCTCCATCTGGCGGAATCGTGGGCGGTGGTGGAGAGAGGAGCGGGCCGCTCATCGGTTCTGATCTGGGTCATCGCCATATCGCGGCCTTCGCTCGCCGACGGGTGGGGGTGCGGCACACCCCCGACGCCCCCGACGGGGGACCAGGGGCACGCCGGTCGCACAGACGCCCGAACTCCCTTAACGAGAGGGGGCGTTGCGCTGACACCTAGTCAACGATCACCGGGGACGTGCGACCATCGCCCATGCGGCACCCGCATACGGATATGCGCTGGGCGGGTACGGGTAGGAGCCCGTGGCCGCAGAGACTCGTAGCGTGGGGGCAGCCGTGGACTTCCAGACAGGGCCGGTGCGGGAGGCTTCCCGGGCTGGGGATTACGGACAGGTGATTGAGCTCGTCCGCTCCGACCGGGGGATGACGCAGACGGCCTTGGGCCAGGCCCTCGGCATGAGCCAGTCCGCCGTGTCCCGTCTGGAAGCGAAGGGAACCACGGCCTACAGCACAGACATTCTGGCGGCGGCTGCCGCGCATCTGGAGATCCCACCGAACCTTGTCGGGCTCGCCAACGGCCACCACCAGACGCACGCGAAGGACGAGTCTGACGTGGACCGACGCCGATTCCTCGGCGGGGCTGCGGCCGTGGCCGCGATCCCTGCACTAGCCGCACTCTCTGACGCAGCCGACACGGCAGGCGGGCAGGCGGCGGCGCTTCGGCTGAGTACGTCCGCGTACCGGCGCCTCGACGGCTCCACCCCGGCCCGGGATCTGGAGGAGTCCGTCAAGGCGCACATGCGCCTGATCCAGGCCATCACCCGCGACGCGCACGCCGACCAGCGCCCCCGTCTGGCGGCCGTCGGCAGTGAAGCGGCGAGCCTGGCCGGGTGGTTGGCGTGGGACATGGGCGACAACGGCAGCGCCCGCACCTGGTACGGCGCTGCCATCAAGGCCGCGAAGGCGGCCGGGAACCCGCTGCTGACTGCCTACCAGACCGGCAGCCTCGCGCAGTTCGAGGCGCACGCGGGCAACGGCGTCCAGGCGCTGAATCTCGCGGTGAGAGCACGTCGCGCGCTGGGCGACCAGCGCCCCGCCGTCGCGGATGCGTGGTTGTCCAGCGTGGAGGCCCTGGCACACGCGGCGGCCGGGGACCGGCACCGGGCCGACCAGTCTCTGACCGCGTCGCGGGCCGCCGTCGCCACCCTGGACGGGCAGGAACCCCCGCCGTGGCCCTGGGTGTTCAGCTTCACCGATCCCAAGGTGTCCGCCACCCGGGTGGCGTGCGGCGCGCGGCTCGGCCTCGCCGACTGGGTGTTGTCCGAGGACACCGGAGCACTCGCCACCGGCCACGAGAAACAGCGTGCTCTCCTGGTGCTCGACATCGCCTCCGGCCACCTCGCTGGGGGACGGGTCGACGCGGCGTTCGCCCTCGCCTCCCGCGCGCTGGAGACCGGGCTCAAGTACCGGTCGGGGCGGATCGTGGAGCGGGCACGCACCGTGCGCCGTACCCTCACGACCACCGCGCCGCCCAAGGTGGTGCGGGACTTCGACGAGCAACTGCACAACGTCTATCTGTAGGAGGTTCAGGGTGCGGGTCGGGATCACAGGCCACCGCGGACTCAACGCGGAAGTAGAGGAACGCGTTCGGACGATGCTGAGCGAGGCGGTGCGCGGGTACGACGTCGCGGAACTACTCGCCGTCTCGTGCATCGCCGACGGCCCCGATACCTGGTTCGCGGAGGCAGTTCTGGAGCACGGCGGGCGCCTGGAGATCGTCATTCCCGCCACCGAGTACCGCGAGAGCCTCCCCGAGTGGCATCACGACACGTACGACACCCTGATGGCGAAGGCGGCCGACGTCCACGAGACCGGCATGACCGAGTCAACCTCAGAGGCACACCAGGCGGGCAGTGAGATTCTCGTGGGCCTGGTCGACGAGCTGTTGGCTGTGTGGGACGGGAAACCGGCGCGGGGATACGGCGGGACAGCAGACGTCGTGGCCTACGCCGAGCGCAACGGCGTCCCCGTGCGGGTGCTGTGGCCCGAGGGCGCCGCACGCTGACGGCCGGGCTTCTTGGTTGAGCTTGTTCCGCTTTGACGGACACGAGATCTTCGATCCCGGTCCCACTTGAGAGAACGGGAGCGGCCGACGGCAAGCAACCCTGTCGCGCGCGTCCCGCGCGCAACCGGGTCACCGGACCGGCCGCACCCTCGACCTGGCACCGCACGCGACAGTCACGGCTCAAACCGGCCCCTTCGTCTCCCTTACGACATTTGAGTATGCCCCTATAGAAAATAGAGAACCTGATTTACAGGGATGCCCAATGCGGTTACCGTCGGGGCCCTCGACTCAGGTACCCCGCGCCTGAGTCCGTCGCGGGAGATGTCATAGACATGGAATACACGTGGACGAAAATGGTCCGCCAATACCTCGCAATAGCGACCTCAGTGCCCCTCCTGCTGCTGCTCGCAACCCCCTCCGCAGTCGCCGCGCAGCCCGACGGCGGCCAAGTCCCCGCCCCGTCGGCCCAGGCAGCGGCGAGCCCGACGGTCACCGGCCCGGTGACCGGTGGCAACGGTGCCGTCGTGCTCCAGGGAACGGCGTTCGACCTCAGCACCGTCGGCTACACGCAATCCGAGTTCTTCCTGTCCGGGAACGCCGCATCCTATGTACCGATCGCCCCATTCGACCCCGACGGCCGCTGGCAGGTGACGCAGGCCAGCACCTCCCCGTACACCACCCGGATCGTCGTGAACCGGCCCGCCGACCCCGCCGCCTTCAACGGAACCGTCGTCGTGGAGTGGCTGAACGTCAGCGCCGGGATGGACTCGGCACCGGAGTGGATCTACACCCACAACGAGCTGATCCGCGAGGGCTTCGCCTGGGTCGGCGTCTCCGCCCAGGCCGTCGGAGTGAACGCCGCCAAGGCCGCCGATCCGGTCCGTTACGCGGGCCTGTCGCATCCCGGTGACAGCTACTCGTACGACATCTACTCGCAGGCCGGTAAGGCCGTGAAGGACTCCGCCGCCACCGTCCTCGACGGGCTGCGTCCCCGCACCGTGCTGGCCAACGGCGAGTCGCAGTCCGCGTTCCGCCTCACCACCTACGTCAACGCGATCCACCCCCTGGTGTCCGTGTACGACGGTTTCCTCGTCCACAGCCGGCGCGACATCGGCGCCCCTCTGTCGCAGGCGCCTCAGGCGAACGTCCCGACTCCCGCCGTCGTCCGCTTCCGCACCGACCTGGACGCGCCGGTGCTCGTCGTGCAGGCCGAGAACGACGTGCTGGCGCTCGGTTCCCTTGCGGCCCGGCAGGACGACACCCCCCGCCTGAGGCTCTGGGAGGTGGCCGGCACCGCGCACGCCGACGCCTACATCGGCCTCGGCGCGGGTGACGACGGCAGCGGCACCGCCGGCCTCCAGGGGCTGAACCTCATGCTCTCTCCCCCGACCCGGACCGGCTGCGCCTCCCCGATCAACACCGGCCAGGCGCACTACGTCCTGGACACCGCCCAGTACGCGCTGAACCGCTGGGTGACAACCGGCATCCCCCCGGCCAAGGCGCCCCGCCTCCAGGTGGACACCTCCGGCCCGGCACCCGCCTTCGTCCTCGACGCCCACGGCAACGTCAACGGTGGTGTCCGCACCCCGGCGGTCGACGCGCCGCTCGCCACCCTTTCCGGCCTCGGGCAGGCCGGGGAGTCGTTCTGCTTCCTGTTCGGTACGACCACGCCGTTCGGCGCCGAGAAGCTGGGCGCCCTGTACCCCACCCATGCCTCCTTCGTCGCGAAGTGGTCGGCGAGCACGGCCAGGGGTGCCGCCGCGGGCTTCATCCGCCCGGCCGACGCGGCCGAACTGGTCCGGGCGGCCGTCCGGTCCGACATCGGCGGCTGACCCCGTACGCACTCTCCGCAATGGCGGAGGACACGAACGGGCCCACCCCCGGAGCGAATCCAGGGGCGGGCCCTATTCGACCTCGCGGTGGCACCGCCATGCAGCACCGCGAGGGGTCTTGAAGCGAACCGGAGAAGCAACCCGGACGCGGTCGGCTCAGCCGAAGCGGCCCGAGATGTAGTCCTCCGTCGCCTGGACGGACGGGTTGGAGAAGATGCGCTCCGTGTCGTCTATCTCGATCAGCTTGCCGGGCTGGCCGACCGCCGCGAGGTTGAAGAACGCCGTCTTGTCCGAGACGCGCGCCGCCTGCTGCATGTTGTGCGTCACGATGACGATCGTGAACCGTTCCTTCAGCTCACCGATCAGGTCCTCGATCGCGAGCGTGGAGATCGGGTCGAGGGCCGAGCACGGCTCGTCCATCAGCAGCACCTTGGGCTCGACGGCGATCGCACGCGCGATGCACAGACGCTGCTGCTGGCCGCCCGACAGACCCGAACCGGGCTTGTTCAGACGGTCCTTGACCTCGTTCCAGAGGTTCGCGCCCTTCAGCGACTTCTCCACGATGTCGCTCAGCTCGGACTTCTTGTACGAGCCGGCCAGCCGCAGCCCCGCCGCCACGTTGTCGTAGACCGACATCGTCGGGAACGGGTTCGGGCGCTGGAAGACCATGCCGACCTCACGCCGTACCGCCACCGGATCGACCCCGGGGCCGTACAGGTTCTCGTCGTCGAGCATGACCTTGCCGTCGACGCGCCCGCCGGGCGTGACCTCGTGCATGCGGTTCAGGGTGCGCAGAAAGGTGGACTTGCCGCAGCCGGAGGGGCCGATGAAGGCCGTCACCGAGCGCGGCTCGACCGTCATCGAGATGTCCTCGATCGCGCGGAAGGAACTGTAGTAGGCGCTGAGGCCGCTTACGTCGATTCGCTTGGCCATGGGTATCACTGCTTCTTTCGAGGGGCGGCCGGCCACCTGGCCGACGCGAGGTCGCTGTCGAACGGCCGCGTCAGCGACCTGTCTTCGGAGCCTTCCAGCGGGCGATACCGCGAGCTCCGAGGTTGAGGATCATCACGAAGGCGATCAGCGTGAGCGAAGCCGCCCAGGCACGGTCGTACGCCGCCTCCGCACCGCCGCTGTTCGCGTACTGCTGATAGATGTACAGCGGCAGCGAGGCCTGCGCACCCTCGAACGGGTTGTTGTTGATGAAGGGGTTGCCGAAGACCAGGAGCAGCACGGGAGCCGTCTCGCCGGCGATACGCGCCACCGCCAGCATGACACCGGTGGTGATACCGCCGATGGCGGTCGGCAGGACCACCTTCAGGATGGTGCGCCACTTCGGGATGCCGAGCGCGAGGGACGCCTCGCGCAGCTCGTTCGGTACGAGCTTCAGCATCTCCTCCGTCGAACGGACGACCACCGGCATCATCAGGATCGCCAGGGCCAGCGAACCGGCGAAGCCGAACGGCTGCATGTCGAACTGCAGCATGAGGCTCAGGATGAAGAGACCCGCGACGATCGACGGGATGCCCGTCATGACGTCCACGAAGAACGTGACCGCCTTGGCCAGCGCGCCCCGCCCGTACTCCACCAGGTAGATCGCGGTGAGTACGCCGATCGGCGCGCCCATCGCGGTGGCCAGTCCGACCTGCTCCAGGCTGCCGATGATGGCGTGGTAGATGCCACCGCCCGGCTCGTTGTCGGAGACGACGCCCATCGAGTGGGTCAGGAAGAAGACGTCGAGGACCTTCACACCGCGCGAGACGGTCGTCCACAGCAGGGAGACCAGCGGCACGAGGGCGATCAGGAAGGCGACCCAGACCAGCGAGGTCGCGATGCGGTCCTTGGCCTGACGCTTACCCTCGACGCTCGTGGCGATGACGTACGTACCGACGACGAAGAGGATCGCCGCGATCAGGCCCCACTGAATGCTGCTGTCCAGGCCGGCGGCGAAGCTGATGCCGATCCCGAGCGCGACGGAGGCGCCGGCCAGGGCCCAGGGGAACCACTTGGGGAGCCTGGCGCCCTGCAGGGAACCGTTGGGCTTCTCGGCTACGACGGTGCTCATGCGTTGGCCCCCGAGTACTCGGCGCGGCGGGCGATGATCGCGCGGGCCGCGCCGTTGACCACCAGAGTGATGACGAACAGGACCAGACCGGAGGCGATGAGCGCGTCACGGCCGTACGGTGTCGCCTCGCCGAACTTGGCGGCGATGTTCTGCGCGAAGGTGCCGCCGCCCGGGTCGAGCAGGCTGGTCTGGATGAGGAAGCTCGGGGACAGGACGGTGGCGACGGCCATCGTCTCGCCCAGCGCGCGGCCGAGGCCGAGCATCGACGCGGAGATCACACCGGAGCGGCCGAAGGGCAGCACCGCCATCCGGATGACCTCCCAGCGCGTGGCACCGAGGGCCAGCGCGGCCTCCTCGTTCATCCGCGGGGTCTGCCGGAACACCTCACGGCTGACGTTCGTGATGACCGGGAGGATCATGACCGAGAGCAGGATGCCCACGGTCAGCATCGAGCGGGGCGCGCCCTCTTCCCAGGAGAAGATGCCGGTCCAGCCGAGGTAGTCGTTCAGCCAGCCGAAGAGGCCGTTCATCTTCGGCACGAGGATCAGGGCGCCCCACAGGCCGTACACGATGGACGGTACGGCGGCGAGCAGGTCGATCACGTACGCGATCGGGCCGCTCAGCCTGCGCGGGGCGTAGTGCGTGAGGAACAGCGCGATGGCGACGGCGACCGGGACCGCGATGGCCATGGCGATGACCGAGGAGACCACGGTGCCGAAGGCCAGGACCGCGATGCCGAACACCGGCGGGTTGAGGTTCGCGTTCCACTCGAAGGTGGTGAGGAAGTTCGCGTCGTCCTTGTTGATGGCGATGACCGCGCGATAGGTGAGGAAGATCGCGATAGCGGCCATGATCGCCAGCAGCAGGATGCCCGAGCCGCGGGAGAGACCGAGGAAGATCCGGTCACCGAGGCGGGTGGCGCCACGAGCGGCGCGCTTCTCCTCGGCCGTGGGCGGCTCGGGGGTGGCGGGTGGGGTGGTGTCTGGGTTCTTGGTGGTTATGTCCATCGGGTTCTCCGGTCTGCGGGGCCGCACCCGGGGATGCGGCTCCTGGCGGCGGTGCACCGGACGGTGCGGCCGGGTCCCCCCAGGTGGCGGGACCCGGCCGCACTCTCAGATCAGGCCAGGCTCTCGACGGTGGTGCGAACCTTGGCGATGATGTCGGCGGGGATCGGCGCGTAGTCGATCCCGCTCAGGATTCCCTGGCCCTCTTCGCTGGTGATGTAGCGGAGGAAGGCCTTCGTGGCGGGCAGGGTGTCAGCCTTGTTGCCCTTGTCGCAGGCGATCTCGTACGTCACCAGGGTGATCGGGTACGCGCCCTCGGCCTTGGTCTTGTAGTCCAGCTTCAGCGACAGGTCGCTGCCGGTGCCGACCACCTGGGCGGCCGCGATGGCCTTGGTGGCGGAGTCGGAGGACGGCTTGACCGGGGCGCTGGCGCCGGTCTCCACGGACACCGTGGACAGGTCCTTGGCGTACGACAGCTCCATGTAGCCGATCGCGCCCTCGGTCTGCTTGACCTGCGCCGCGATGCCGCTGGAACCGGAGGCCGCCTGGCCGCCCTTCGCCTGCCAGGCCTTGCCGCCCTCGTACTTCCAGTTCTCGGGGGTGGTGGCGATCAGGTACTTGGTGAGGTTGTCCGTGGTGCCGGAGTCCTCGGCGCGGTGGAAGGCCTGGATCTTGGTGCTCGGCAGCGTCGCGGTCGGGTTCAGCGCCTTGATCGCGGCGTCGTCCCACGTGGTGATCTTGCTGTCGAAGATCTTCGCGAGGGTGGGCGCGTCCAGGACGAGGTTGTCGACACCGGGGACGTTGTAGGCGAGCGCGATGGCGCCGCCGACGGCCGGGAGGTCGATGGCGGTGCCGCCGGTGCAGACCGACTTGGACGCGGTGACGTCGTCGGGCTTCAGCGCCGAGTCGGAGCCGGCGAAGGCGACCGTGCCCTGCGTGAACGCGGTGACGCCGGCGCCCGAGCCGCCGCCCTTGTAGTTGATCTGCACACCGGGACAGGCGGCCGTGAAGGCCTTGACCCAGGCGTCGATCGCGTTCTTCTGCGCGGAGGAGCCGTCGGCCAGCAGCTGGCCCTTGGCGTCGTCGCACTTGATGGAGCTGGCACCGGTGGTGGCACCGCCGGTGGCCTTCGTGTCAGTGCCGGTGTCGTCAGAGCCGCACGCCGTGAGGGCCAGGGCGCCGGAGACGGCGAGAGCACCGAGGGTGAGGGCCCGCCGGTTCATGCGCTGAAGCTTCACTGTCTGGTGTTTCCTTCCAGGAGCCGCCGACCTGAATCCGGCGGCGTGCGAGGTCGCGAAGTATGGGTGGTGAGCGGGGCGCCCAGGAGGGCACACGCAGCACCGGTAAGGCCGAAAGTAGGCAGATCAGGTGAAGCCACCTACGGGCGCGGGTGAACGGAGGGTGAACCCCTGCGGTCGGTGCGGTGAGGTCACGGAATGCTCACGGGGAGAACACGTGTGGGTCCCGACCCGGAGATCGGCCCCGGCCGCCCGGCCTCTGCCGTAAATCCCCGGAACACCTCCTTCCGCTCACTTCCTCGTCCGCCCGCGTCCACCCCCGTCCATCTGCGAACGCGGCCGGTGAGGGAACCCACGATCCATGGAACCCGTCCCTTTCGGCGGGAGCCAACGCTGGCTCAAACGGAGGAACCGAGGGGAGCACCATGCACCGGCGTACGTTCATGGGAGGCGGCGTGGCCGCCTTGGCGGCGATGACGACGGCGGCGGCGTGCACGGGCGCGAAGGGGGACGGCGCGGAAGGCACGACCACCACCGCTCGCGAAGCGACCTCCCTCACCGCGACGAGCGCCTCGGCCCCCGCCAACTGGACGGCCCTCGCCCGCGACCTCGACGGCCCGCTCATCCGCCCCGGGGACGCCTCCTGGGCATCGGCCCGGCAGCTCTACAACACCCGCTTCGACGGACTCAAGCCGGCCGCGGTGGCGTACGTCGCCCACGCGGACGACATCCGTACGGTGCTGTCGTACGCCCGCGCCCACTCCGTCCCCGTGGCGATCCGCAACGGCGGCCACTCGTACGCGGGCTGGTCCTCGGGCAACGGCCGCCTGGTGGTCGACGTGTCGAAGCTGAACCGCGTCCGCACGGGCGGCGGCACGGCGGTAGTGGGAGCGGGCTCGAAACTGATCGACGTCTACCGCGCCCTCACCGCCAAGGGCGTCACCATCCCGGCGGGCTCGTGCCCGACGGTGGGGGTGTCGGGCCTGACGCTGGGCGGCGGCCACGGAGTGGTGTCCCGTGCATACGGCCTGACCTGCGACAGCCTCACCCAGGCGACGCTGATCACGGCGGACGGCCGCGAACTGACGGCGAACGCCACCACGAACAAGGACCTGTTCTGGGCCCTGCGGGGCGCGGGCAACGGCAACTTCGGCATCGTCACCGAACTCCAGTTCCGCACCCACCCCGCCCCCCAGGCGGTGGCGGCGTACATGACCTGGCCGTGGCGGAAGGCGGCGGCGGTGATGAAGGCCTGGCAGGAGTGGGGCCCGACGCAGCCGGACGAGATCTGGTCGTCCCTGCACGTGGCGAACACGGCCGGCGGCACCCCGACCATCTCGATCTCGGCATTCTCGTTGGGCACCTACACAGAACTGCAGAACGCGGTGGACCGCCTGGCGGACAGAATCGGTTCGTCGGCGAGCAGCGTCTCGCTCAGGCGCCGCTCGTACGAGGAGGCGATGGAGGTGTACGCGGGCTGCTCGTCCTTCGCGACCGACGCCCAGTGCCATCTGCCGGGCCGAACCCCGGGCCGCTCCCCGCAGGGCGCGCTGGGCAGGGAGACGTACGCGGCCCGCTCGGACTTCTTCGACCGCTCCCTCTCCACGGCGGGCATCCAAACCCTCCTGGCCCGCATCACCTCGGTCCAGGGCGGCTCGGGCAGCATCGCGTTCACGGCACTCGGCGGCGCGGTGAACCGGGTCTCACCGACGGCGACGGCATTCGTCCACCGGCGCAGCCGCATGCTGGCCCAGTACATCGTGGCCTGGCGGGCCGGTACGACGGGCACGGCGGCCCAGTCCTGGCTGACCTCGGCCCACAACGCCATGGCCCCACACGCCTCGGGCGCCGCCTACCAGAACTACACGGACCCGACCCTGACGAACTGGCGCAAGGCGTACTACGGCGACGCGGCGACGCGCCTCCAGCAACTGAAGCACCAGTACGACCCGAACCGGGTGTTCACGTTCCCGCAGGCGCTGTAACGGGGCGGGGACCGGGGGTTCCCCACCCACCCGCTACGCCGCCAAGTCCCGCTGCTCGGCCTCCGCCTCAGCCCCCCGAGCCCCCGGAACCACACCGGCCCCGACCCCGCTGCCCGCGCCCGCGCCCCTCGCCCGGATCAACACCCCGCCCCAACTCGACCCCTCAACAGCCCGAGTCACCGGAGTGAGCAGCGCCATGGCCAGCGGCGACAACAGCAACACCACAGCCGTCCCGAGCGCGAACCCGCCCACCATGTCCGTCGGGTAGTGCAACCCCATGTACACCTGGCAGAACCCCTCCACCAGCGCGAGCCCTATCCCCACCAGCCCGAACTTCCGGTTGGCCACGAACAGCCCGGCCCCCATCGCCATGGTGATCGTCGCGTGGTCGCTCACGAACGAGTAGTCGGTCTTCCCGGAGACGAGAACCTCGAGCCCCTGGTGATCGAGAAAAGGCCGAGGCCGCTCCACGAACCCCCGTATCGGAATGTTCACGAGCACGGCGACCGCCGCACCGAGCGGCGCCCAGATCAACGCGGCCACGGACACGGCCGCATCGTCCCCACCCCGCCGCCGCACACTCCACCAGCAGCAGACCACGAGGAGCACCATGGCGACCAACAGCCCGTACTCGCCCACGACCTCGACCACACGGTCGAACCACCGGGGCGCGTCCTTGGCCAGGCCATTGATGTCGTAGAGCAGGTCGACGTCAGGGTTCGACCCGGTTTCGGCGAGTCCAGCCATGGTGCTGCGGCCCCTTCGTCGTCATTTCCAGAGCGCACTGATTCCGTGCGCCACTCCTGCTCGCTCACCCCGTGATGCAGGGACCCACCGCCGCCAACACTTGACACGTGCCACAACCACAACACGCAACAAAGCAAGACAACCGCGACACCCAATCCGGGCGCCGGTGAATCCACCACAGGAACAGGAACGCACGAACTCCGTTTATACGTTCCACTCTCCACCGAATGATCACGCAGACGTTATCGAAGAGAGACACGTACTCGCAGCTCAGCGGATGGTTTCACGCTGCGCTCACACCGCGGTGGGCAACGCTTTCGCGCCATCTTCGGTGACTCGCGTCGCCCCGAAGTAATCGGGGCTGTCGATCGGATCGAACCGAATGACCGCACCGGTCCGCGGCGCGTCAATCATGTAACCGCCGCCTACATAAATCCCGACATGCCGGATGGCGCGCGAGTTGGTGAGATCGTCGGAGAAGAAGACGAGGTCGCCCGGCAACAGCTCCGCCCGCGAGGGATGCGCCCCGGCGTTGTACTGATCGTTGGCAACCCGAGGCAGCTGGATACCGACGCTCTCGTACGCGGCCTGGGTGAGACCGGAGCAGTCAAAGCGTCCTTGCTGCTCAGCGGTACCGGTACCGCCCCAGAGGTAGGGCGTGCCGAGCTTCTCCTGAGCGTAGTTGATCGCCCCGGCCGCCTGCTCGGAGGGGTCGACGCGCCCCACAGGGGCGGCAAAGCTCGTCTGCAGTGTGGTGATGGTCTTCACATAGTTCTGGGTCTCCGCATACGGCGGTACGCCCCCGTATTTGATGACGGCGTACGCCCCCGCGTTGTAAGCGGCGAGCATGTTGTGCGTCGGGTCTCCGGGCGCGTCCTTCACGTAGGAGGCGAGCTCGCAGTCGTACGACGCGGCCGATGGAATCGCGTCATTCGGGTCCCATACGTCGCGGTCGCCGTCACCGTCGCCGTCGATTCCGTGCGAGGCCCAGGTGCCGGGGATGAATTGCGCTATCCCTTCCGCCTTTGCCGGACTCTTCGCGTTCGGATTGAATCCGCTCTCCTGGTACAGCTGGGCGGCGAGCAGGGCGGGATTGATGGCGGGGCACAGATTGCCCCACTTCTGCACGAGTGCCGAATACGCGGCCGGCACAGCCCCCTTGGCGAGCGCGACGCTCCCACTCCCGACCCCACCGGCAACGTTCCCCGCAACGAGATAGACGCCCACGACGAGCAGCATCACGAAGCTGAGGGCGCCACCGACGGCGACGCTCGCCACGATCCATGCCTTACGCACCGTCAACCGCCCCTCACCGCCCGGGAGTACGCCCACGTCAGTGTAGAGGGGCTACCCACACCCAGCGGTGATCATGACGAAACACGCCGCCGGTCAAGAGGAACCGGAGGAATCGGCGGAACCGGAGGCCTCCCCGTACAACGAGGCAGCCGCCCGCCCCAAGACCGCGCTGTAGGACACGTCATCGGTCGAGCCCCCCTGCTCGAACCCGCCGAGCACGCCCACCACCTCCCCTTCCCCGTCCACCCAGGGACTCCCACTCGTACCGTCGGTAAAAGCCGGACACTCAATACGTTGCTGCGTACGACTCTGCACGGTGGGCCGGTTGGTACAGGTGAGGGGCACCTCCAGCACATTGGGATACCCGGTGACGACGACATCGCTGACCCCGGTCGCCCGCCCCGTGACAAGGACGTTCGCCCCCACGGCGTCCTCAAGATCCTGCCCGCCCTTGGAGCCGACGACGGCAAAGGCGAAGTCACTGTCCTCGTCGGACCGATCGCTCCAGGCCCTCGGCACAAAGGTCTTGGTGACCCGCCACAGCCCGTAGGGCGCCCGCCCGTTCCGATACCCGGGCGCGAAGACGACGTCGGTGTCCCCGTCCCCACTCAGACAGTGCGCGGCGGTGAGGATCACATCCCGGCCACCACTGCGCACGACGGAGGCCGTACAGAAGTGACCCCCCTCCAGATCCCCGCTGAACAGGGCCCCCACCCGGGCACTTGGCGGCACCGCCCGGGCCGCACCAGCGACACGGGCGACACCGAAGGGTCTTGCGACAGCACTGCCGTGGGCCGCCCCGGAGACGGAGGTGACGGCGAGCAGCGCGACGACGGGAAGCAGAGCGTACCGCCGGTTGCCGGGCAGACCGATGACGCCGGAGAGGCGAGGGAGACGAAAGGGGCGCTTCATCACCCGGACACTGTCCCTCCCGAAAGAAAGAAACTCCCCGCCCAGCCTGAGAATTTCCCGTCGATCCCGTCGATCCCGTCAGTGCCGCAGCCCTGACCCTTGTTCACCAAGGGCACCCGGACACCGGAATCAGCGGCACGCCCACATCACAACCGCATCACGAACTCCCCGCGCAAGGCCGGGGCAGCGGCATACGCACGGCAGGCGATCTGTCCGATGTATACGGATAAGCCGCCAAGTGAAGCCTCCGGACCATCGCGACCACGTACGACGACGGGAGGCGGACCGCGGACGTCAAGACGGTCTGCCGCAGGTTCGGGTCACCTTGCGATAACAGTAAAAATTCGACCATATCTGTCGCACAGACTCCCCGTGTCTAATTCCGCTCCGGTGACGCACTCGGCGTAACGGGATGATCACAGGGGGGATCTTGAGACTCAAGAGAAGACGGATCCTGAACTCAAGGAGGCAGAGAAGCCCACAGCGTGACTCGCTGAAGCGAACCGCACTGACGGTTGCCACTGCGCCAGCGGTGGCGACGGCCCTGGTGCCGCTGGAGTCGGGCGCGGTGTTCGCAGCCAACTCCGGAACGTCGGCGGAATCGGCAGCGGTAACGGCAGCGCTGCTGATGGTCCGGTCCGAGTGGAGTCGAGTGCATTCGAAAACCTTCATCGTGAGACAACCATGGATTTCAACTTCGGCGCTGGAAGTACCATGAAATTTTTGACTACTGCTTCTTCGGTTGGATTTAAAGCCTGCGCCGTCCTGGCAGCGTTTAATTTTTCCCTTTGGGGAGGGATGCGAGTCGGCTGGTTCGGGAGCCAGGAAATAGCGGCACTGTTCCTCAAGGGAGGGTGGAGATTCACCCTATTCTCTATAGCACTAATCGTCGTTGCCAAAAATATGAAGTGACCCTGGATTCAATACTGCTGAGGCCTGTGGCGGCGCTGCCAGAAAAGCGCGCCAACACGTCCGGCACCACCACCCACTCCCGACGGCAACTTCGGCGTCGTGCGCACAGCGCCACCAACGAAGATATCGACTTCACCCGCCCGGGCATCGGCTTCGCCACATTTTACGCAGCCCCGATCGTCACAGCCGCCCGATTGGATGGCCGTAACGACCTCATCAGGAGTCTCACGGATTCCTTCATCGCATTCTCCGAATAAGGAGTCGTTGCAGTGTTTCTCGTTGATTCAAATACCGGTGCCGTTGGGTCCGGCCTCCTGATAATTGCCGCTCTTCCTGTGCTCGGGTGGGCAGCTTTCAGGAGATTCATGGGTCGCGGCGGTCCGGACGGCAGCTTGTGGAGTCCCATGCAGGGCTGGATCAGCCCTGCATGCTCTGCTGTATCCGTCCTCGGCTACTTGCTTGCGGCTGCAATCCTCGCAGACTGGGGGCCCATATTTAGGTTTACCCTCCCAGCCCTTCTTGCCGGAATTTACTCGAGCGCCATCATGTACGGAATGGAGAACAGAAAAGGCGGAGGAGCGGATCGAGGCAGGGGAGCGATGCTGCGTCTTGCGCTCGTGCTCTCCTATTCATTCGCGTTGGGATTCCTTTTGCGTATTTCCGCAGGGTGACATCTGAAGGGCCAGCGTGCAGCGCAGTTCCATTATGGGTTATTTGCGGGTACGTCTACTGGAGAAGGGTTGGTTTTCGACGTGTTGGACATAGCCCTGTTCGCTGTCATGGTCGTCGAGTTGATTGGCGTCATCGGGCTTTCCGCAGCCAATAAGAAGATGGTCACCGACCTTCCCTTCGGGTACGTCCTGCTGGGCGTCATGGCGGTGAGCTGGGGGATGCAACACTCTGCGGAGTCTCGTACACCGTTCCTGGAGGGCGTGCTCGTGGGGGTGGTGATCCCGGTGCTTATTGTCCGGGCTGTCGAGTATTACTTCGAGCAGCGGGAGGAAAGCCGCTTGCGCAACGTCATACGCAAAGGAGTATGGGTCTTCGTGCCACTGCAGGCCGTGGGCACCGGTATATTCGGGTGAGGCAAGCCCGGGCGTGCCCACCAGCCCCGCCCACTCGGAGACGATGATCCGCTGGGCGATGATCGGCATCATGGTCCGCCGCCTCACCCGAGGCCGACCGGCAACCCGACCAGGCCCACGATCGCTCTCTCGCACCGAGGCCTGTGACCACCGTGCAGCCGAGAGCTCTCCGCTCACCTCATGAACGCAATCACCAGCGAGTCCGACTCTGGCGCGATGTAGTCGTATGTCGGGGAGTCGACGTGGCAGTGATCGCTTGCATCTGCCTCGGAGGCGAAGCCTTCGATGTCGTCGGCGAGGAGGTTGAGAGCTTCCCGCCCTCCCTGGATCCTCAGGATCCTGTCCTCCGTGACGATCGAAGCGGTGTCGCGCTCCGGATCCTCCCGGAACGCGATCTCGGACAGCGACCTTTCGTAGGGAAAGGGGTGCCGGTTCTCCGAGAGATCACAGCTTCCAGCCTTACCCCGCAGCAGCTGCCCGAACGCCAGAAGCCCTCGACGCGTCCCGGAGAGCTCCAGCTCTCTGGTTTTCGCGCTGTACAGAACCTGCAACATCACACGCCCTCCCACCTGCCGATCCTACCGATCACCAAGGCGGATCGCCCTGCCAGTTCTACGGCTTCACAGCAGATCTCAAACGCGGTCTCAGATACGTAATGGGTAGCCGAGCAGGCGAGGGAAATCCCACCACTCGGCTACTCGGCGCTCGTCGACCCGACGGTACGCCGATCCCGTGTTACCCCGTGGCGCCGGCGCACTCTTCCCCTCCCAGGGCTCGTGCAGAAGCGCCGTACACAGGAAAGCCGTCCGTCACAACCTCGACGCCCAACGGCTCGGGCAACCGCACGGACTCCCCGAACCTCCCCGGCAGCACGTCGCGGTAGCCGCCGTTGTCCGGGCCGACGTACAACCTCCAGGTGCCGTTCCTGGGATCGACCACGAAGAGAACAGGCACGCGAGCGACGGAATACCAGTCGACCTTGCCCCTGATGTCCCGGGACCTCTCAGCCGGCGAAACAACCTCGACGACGAGTGCGGCATCCTCGGAGCCGGCCAGCCAGCAGTCCTCCTCGCTCCATCCCACCGGAAGGACGACCAGATCCGGCGTGACGTAGTCGTCCGGGTCGCCAAGGCCGTCCGGCAGCGCGATCGAGGACACCGCGAACGCCCCCAGCCCGTCGGGCAGACCCATACCGAGCTGCCAGCGCAGCTTCGACACCACCCCCACGTGCTTCCCGCACCGAGGAGGGGACATCACCAACTGCCCGCCCACGATCTGCACCCGCAGCCCCGTCGCACCCTCGATCCACTCCGCAACCTCGCGCAGGCGCCCCGGACGAGGCGGCGGACACGTCCGGCCACCAGGACCAGCAGAAACGGACCTCACCGCAGGCCACCCCACTGGCACTCGGCCCACAGCAGCTTCCCGCCCTTCGAGGCCCCCAGTTCCCGCAGCACGGACACACCCAACGAGTCCGCGCAGGCCCGTACGAGATGAAGCCCCCGACCGCATTCACCGTCCGCCGGCGGTACGACGACAGGGGCACCCTCGTCCCCGAACCCGGGCGGCACCCTCGGATCGGTGTCCCAGACGGCCACCCGGAACCGGTCCGGCTCCCCGAGCTGGACGATGCGCAGGGCGTACGGCCCCTTGGTGTGCTGATGGGCATTGGTGAGCAGCTCGGAGGCGACGAGTTCGGCGGCGGGAATGGCTTCGCCGAGCCCACGCGCTGCCAGAACGGTCCGCACGGTCGCGCGGCCGATACCCGGTGAGCGTGCATCGCGCGGGAGTTGAAGGGTGTAGTTCCAGGGCGGCGATACGGTGGCCATCGGAAATCTCCGATCACTGAGGGGAGTTGGACGGTTGCCCAGTGACTTTGTCGCTCCGTCGAGCGGTGTGCTTCTGGGTGGGGGCGCCTGAGATATAAACTAGCGCGATCCGTAAAAGGTCTTACACGAATCCCGTAAAAGTACTGATCAATCACCCGTGTGGGTGACGAGGAGGGCGGGACGCCCGTGAGAAGCAACCCGACGGGTCGTCAACTTCGTTTGGGCACCGAGCTGCGCAAACTCCGAGAGCGCGCCGGCCTGTCCTCGACTCAGGCAAGCCGACTGCTGGGTGTTCAGCAGAACCAGATCAGCAACGTCGAAGCCGGGCGAGCCGGGGTGAGTCCCGACCGCGTCCGGACTCTGGCCTGCCATTACGACTGCGGCGACAAGGCCCTCGTCGAGGCACTCAGCGACATGGCAACCGAACGAATGCGGGGCTGGTGGGAGGAGTACCGGGAGATTCTGCCCGCCGCGCTGCTGGACCTCGCCGAGGTCGAGCACCATGCAACACACCTACGCACCGCCGTGACCGTGCACATCCCCGGCCTATTCCAGACCACGGACTACGGACGCGAGATCTTCCGCCAGGACGTACCGGAGATGTCACCCCCGGACATCGAGCACCGTGTGTCGTTCCGCGTGAAACGCCAGGCAGTGCTCTACCGGGACCCCCCGACGCCTCAGCAGGCGATCGTCCACGAAGCCGCCCTACGCATGAAGTTCGGCGGCACCTCCGTGACCCGCAAACAGCTTCAGCACCTGTTGGACATGAGCGAGCAGGCACACATCACCATCCATGTGATCCCGTTCGACGCGGGCACGTTCCCCGGTTCGGGCCAGTCCATCTACTACTCCATGGGCCTGGTGCCACAGCTCGACACCGTCAACCTCGACCAGTCCCACGGCCCGGCGTTTCTCGACTCCGAAGCCCAACTCGACAAGTACCGCGTACTCCTCGACCGTATGGAGGCCAGCGCGCTCTCGCCCGCAGAGTCGCGGGACTTCATCCACAAGATCGCCATGGACCTGTGAGGAAACAATGGCATCCAAGCTCACCTGGCAGAAGTCGTCCTACTGCGCTCAGGGCAACTCCTGCATACACATCGCCACCACCCCCACCGCCCCCCGAACAATCCACCTCACAGAATCCGGCGACCCCACCGGAGCGATACTCACGACCACCCCCGCCGCCTTCCACACCCTCCTCACCACCCTGAAGGCGGACACGACCCCACCCAGGGCAACCACCCCCGCGATCGAAGTCACCCTCGGCGAAACCCCCGACACGCCTGTCCGTGTCCGCTCGACCAGCGCCCCCGACACAGTCGTCACCACCGACCGCCACAGATGGCACGCCTTCGTCCTGGGCGTACGAGCGGGCGAGTTCGACCACTTCGCCTAAGCCCCCGTAAGCCCCCTCAGCCCCTCGGGCTCACTCGCCCAACTCCCCCCACACCCGTGCCCAAGTACGGCTGTCCAAGCTGTCGAGCGGCCCGAGACGCGAAAGCTCGCTGCCATCGCGCCCGAAAGCCACGATCACGGGACGCGACCCACGCCTGATCTGGGGCCCCTTCCAGACGGCGACAACCCTGCGCTGCCCGGACGACGCATCGAACCGGCGATCGCCGACGAGGACGTGGTCGACCTCCCGCCCCAGGTACATCTGGACGGCGGCGATCCACAGGGCCGTTTCGATGGAACGCGGCGGATCCAGACGCCGGCTGAAGCTGAGCGAGCCCGAGCCGCCGCGAACCTCGATCACGTCGACATCGGCGTCGGCCGGATCACCGACGGAAGAACTGGCACCCCCCAGGGACCGCCACTGCCCGTCGTACCACTCCAGGAACTCGATGTGCTCACGCGCCCCAACGGCGCCTGGAAGCCACACCATCCACACCGCCCCGACCCCGGCACCGAGGTCGACATCGGCCGACACCACCGCCAGTAGGCGCCTCGGCAACCACCACGGCTGCGGCGTGCCACCGCCCAGCACCCGCCTCACCACCCCCGGCAACAGCCGCACCACAAGCCTCGTCTGAAGCCTGGACTGAACCTCCGCCCAACCCCAAACCACCCCACACACCCCCAATGAACCCAGGCGCACCCCCACGCGCCCCCATCCACGCCCCGCACATCTCTATGCACAGGTTGTGGATCACCTGTGTCCACGGTCAAGCCACCCCCTCCCCCCACCCATCACCCCGTCAGTGATCGGTAACCCAGCAACCCCCTTAAGTCATGCGGAAGTCAGGATTCCGCAACCCATCTTGTTGTCACGTACTCAACAAGCGAAGGTCATCGCGGGCCGCCAACCCGCCGCCGGGGACACCGCACCGGCGGCAAGCACCACCCCTGCGGGACCCCCCGCGTCACCACCCGCACTGCCCCTGCCAACCCCCTAACAGGAGGCTGTACGTTGCGTACGTCACCCCCCAGCAGCCAGTCCACGCACGGCAGATGGCGCCGCATAGGCACCGCCGCCGTCGCAACGGCCGCGCTCGCTCTCGCCGGACTCGGCACCGCGGCCCAGGCCGGCGCCGCCACGGCGCCCCAGAAGGTCACCGCCAAGACCATCGCCGCGCAGGTCGCCAAGGCCCACGTGAGCTACACCAACCAGTGTGGCGCGACCCCGGCGAAGGGCTTCGCGTCCTGCCACGCCCTGCGCGTCACCGGCGGCACCACCGCCTTCCAGGAGGAGCAGGCCGCCCGCAAGGGCGTCGCCCCGAAGACCATCAAGCCGAACGCCACCTCGGCCACCCCCACCGGTTACGGCCCCAGCGACCTCCAGGACGCCTACGGACTGACCGACGCCGCCGACTCCTACGGCTCGGGCGAGACGATCGCGATCGTCGACGCCTACGACGACCCCAACGCCGCCTCGGACCTCGCGGCCTACCGCTCGTACTACGGCCTCTCCGCCTGCACCGTCGCCAACGGCTGCTTCACGAAGGTCAGCCAGACCGGCTCGACGACCTCCCTCCCCACCGCCGACAGCGGCTGGGCGGGTGAGATCTCCCTCGACCTCGACATGGCCAGCGCGATCTGCCCGAACTGCAACATCCTGCTGGTCGAGGCCAAGTCGTCCTCGATGGCCAACCTCGGTACGGCCGTGAACCGCGCGGTCACCCTGGGCGCCAAGTTCGTCTCCAACAGCTACGGCGGCTCCGAGTCGTCCTCCGACACCACGTACGACACCTCGTACTTCAAGCACGCCGGCGTCGCCATCACGGTCAGCGCGGGCGACGAGGGCTACGGCGCCGAGTACCCGGCCGCCTCCAGGTACGTCACGTCCGTCGGCGGCACCAAGCTGTCCACCTCCTCCACCACCCGCGGCTGGACCGAGAGCGTGTGGAAGACCAGCAGCACCGAGGGCACCGGCTCCGGCTGCTCCTCGTACGACGCGAAGCCGACCTGGCAGACCGACGCGACCTGCACCAAGCGCATGATCTCCGACGTCTCCGCCGTGGCCGACCCCGCGACCGGCGTCTCGGTCTACGACACCTACGGCGACGGCACCGGCTGGGTCACCTACGGCGGCACCAGCGCCTCCGCCCCGATCATCGCGGGCGTCTACGCCCTCGCCGGCACCCCGGGCAGCAGCGACTACCCGGCCGCGTACCCCTACGCGGCGGCCGGCACCTCGGCGCTCAACGACGTGACGTCGGGCAACAACGGCACCTGCACCACCAGCTACTACTGCACCGCCGCGTCCGGCTACGACGGCCCGACCGGCTGGGGCACCCCGCAGGGCCTGGACGCCTTCACCGGCTGAACCAACAGAGCCAACAGAGCCAACAAGAACCGGTAGAACCGGTAGAAGGAACACAAACGCCACCGGAGGTCGTGGGGATCACCGGCGGGCACTGGGGAACGGGCCGCGGCTACCAGCCGCGGCCCGTCGCCATGTCCGAGGTCCGCGATAGCCTGGACCTGAATACGGATTTGGATACGGACCGTCAGAAGCAGTCCGTGACCGTACCGATGGTCGCAGCTGGCCATCGGTGGTTAACGACGGGACCACACCACAGGTTCCGCCCACACTTCATTGCCCGGCGTGACCAGTCGTGATACACAGAGTGACCATACGATCCGTTCAACCCTCCGGACACCGTCTCGCGCTCCCCCATAGGGTGTCGCGAGAGGCGATGGCAAGGTATTCGTACGAATCCCGCCAATGAATGACGTCAAGTCGACATCCGACAGCGTCTTTGTCGGCGAGAATGGACCTGACCTCTGCACTGCGGCAGGGGGCGCGCGGAACTACCCGACAGGGGCGGTGACTTACATGTGGCTTGCGGCCGAAAAGGGCGACATCAACACCATCATCGGCGGGATCGCTCCAGACTGGGGCCCCTTCGGCAGCCTGGGCACCGAAGCGAAGACGATGGTCCAGGTCGTGATGGCCGTGGCCATCCTGATGTGCCTGGGCATCGCGATCTGGGGTGCGGCCAAGCAGCGCATCGGCGCCACGGCGCTGCGTGACACCTTCAGCGCGGAACAGGGCAAGGGCCTCATCGTCGCGGGCCTGACGGGCGTGTTCATCATCGGCTCGCTCGGCACCCTCTTCACCATCGTGTACGGCATGGCCGTGTAGGCGGCGCCACCCGTGCGTGGCGCATCTCGTCAGTCGGACCGCCGGGCTCGCCCGGTTCTTCCTCCCATCACCCCACCCACCCGTCGTGCCCACCGGCTGAGGTTGCGTCTCCCTGATGTCGAGTCACCACACCGCGCCCGCGCGGGAACCAGCACGGCTACCGTCGTACTGTCACGCGTACCCGTACGCGTCGATTCGACACGAGTTCGAGGGGACGGGCGCTTGATGAGTCTCGGTGACAGCCAGAACAACGGCGACTCCACGCACCCCGACGACGGCGGGTACGGCGGCACCGGCCAGACCCGGACCCGCTACCACGACCAGGGCAACGGCGGTGTCTACGGCGGCGCCCGGCGCACCAAGTCGTCGCGGGGCACGGTGACAGCGGTCGGCGTGGTCGTCCTGCTGATCGCGGCGATCGCCTTCGCGAACCGCGGAGGAGACGATTCCTCAAAGTCCACTTCGTCGTCCACGGCGGGCAGCGGCTCCAACAGCGACAGTGACAGCGCCGGCCAGCCCGACACCGCGCCCACCGCGGCCTCCGGCGAGCAGCCCGTCACCACGAAGGCCGCCGCCATCCCGTCCGGGTTCGCGCACAACCGGCAGGGCGTCCAGTCCGCGGCGGCCAACTACGCGGTGTCCCTGGGCTCGACCGGCATGTTCCGCAAGGACAGCCGGGACAAGCTCGTCGACACCCTCTTCACCCCCGAGGCCGCCGCCAAACTCAAGACCCCCTTGGACAAGGCCTACTCGGCGAGCCTCCTCGCCAGACTCGGCCTCGACGCCAACGCCAACGCCCCCGAGGGCAGCACGTTCGTCTCGCGCGTGACCCCGGTCGGCACGAAGACCGTGGCGTACGGCGGCGCCACCGCCACGGTGGACGTCTGGTACGTCGGCCTGAGCGGCATCGCCGGTGAGAACTCCACCAGCCCGGTCACCTCGTCCTGGAGCACCTGGACCTACGACATGCGCTGGTCGGGCAACGACTGGAAGATCGTCTCCTACTCGGCGAAGGACGGCCCCAACCCGGTCCCCGGCGACGACAGGGCCGCCACCTCCGCCGAGATCAGCAAGGCCATCGACGAGTACGGAGGGTTCACCTATGCCCGGTAACACGCCAGGTAGGTCCTACCTCGTGCTCAAGCTCGCCGGCGCGCTGACAGCCGTACAGACAGCGGCCGTACTCCTGGCCTCCCAGGCGTACGCGGACCCGACACCGTCCGCCTCACCGTCGGCATCGCCGACAGCCGGCAACCCGGACTGCGCGCTGCTCCCCGACCAGGCCAAGGCGGTCTGCGAGGGACAGCAGAGCGGCTCGGGATCGGTCACCACCCCCACCTCCACCCTCGACCCCCTGTCCTCCCTCGCCAAGGGCTGCGCCGACGCCGCCTCCTGGACGGTCGACAAGCTCAGCGAGGCCGTGAAGGAGACCGCGAACGTCGACTTCACCAACACCAAGTTCCTCCAGCAGTACGCGGTCGTGTTCGCCGCGTCCACCGTCCTGACGCTGGTGCTGTGGCTGCTCGCGGTCTCCAAGCGGGCCGTGCGGGGCGTCCCCCTCACCACGGCCATCTCCGAGGCGATCGGCTTCCTCTGGCTGACCGTCATCGCCTCCGCCTTCACCCCCCTCATCCTCTACACCGTCGTCTCGGCGACCGACGGCGTCACCGAGGTCCTCGCGAGCGCGACCGGCGACCAGACCGACACGTTCTTCGGCACCTTCTCCGGTGCGCTGGCCAAGGGCCAGGACATCGGCGGCGGCCCGGTCATGCTGATCGTGGTGTCCATGGTGTCGATCCTCGCGGCCGGCGTCCTCTGGCTGGAACTCGTCATCCGGGCCGCCCTGCTGTACGTCGGCGCCCTGCTCGGCACGGTCGTGTACGCGGGGCTGGTCGACAAGAACCTGTGGGGGCACGTCCGCCGCTGGGCCGGCATCATGATCGCGGTCATCATGGTCAAACCGGTGATCGCCATCGTGCTGGGCCTGGCAGGCGCCCTCTCCACCAACGACGGGCCGGACGCCTTCTCGGCGGTCGTCTCCGGCCTCTCCATCATTCTCCTCGCCATCTTCGCGAGCGCGATGATCTACCGCTTCGTACCGGGCTTCGGCGACGAGATCGCCAACTCCCGCAACAACCGCATCATGCAGGGCGCCGAAAGCAAGGCCGCCGCAGTGATGAGCTCCCCGGCGACCCTCGTCGCCCAGGGCATCAAGACCCACAGCAGCCGGGCGGACAACAACGGAGGCGGTGGAGGCGGCGGCCAGTCGTCCTCCGCGCCGCGCCCGGCCAACCCCGCGTCCGGCGGCGTGGCCGCACACAGCTCGCGGCCCTCGGGCGGCGGCGGATCCGTTCCCTCCGCCGCACCCCCGCCGCGCAGCCCGCACGCCGGCAACAGCAACCGAACCAACCGCCCTGGAGGTGAAGGGCGTTGACGACGGATTCCCATGTCGCCCACATGTCCCACGTGGTCACGCCCCGCCGTACGTATCTCATCGGCCGTGCCCGGCCGAACGCGATCGTCGGCCGCAACCGCGAGTCCGGCGAGATCGCGCTCATCATCGTGGGCGCCTTCCTCGGCATGGTGTCCGGCCTGGTCGTGCCCGTTCTGGCCCTGCGCATCGTGCTGCTGACCGGCTTCCCGATGCTGGCACTGGCGGTGGTGTACGTCCCGTACAAGCGCCGCACGTTCTACAAGTGGTTCGAGATCAACCGCAGTTACAAGCGCTCGCTCCGCCAGGGAACGGCCTACCGCAGCTCCGTCATGGAGGCCGGCACCCAGATCGACGGCCGCGAGGTCGAGATCGGCCCGCCCCCGGGCATCGGCCGCATCAACTGGCTCGCGGCCCCGTTCGGCCCGGACGAGATCGCCGTACTCCTGCACGCGGACCGCCGTACGGTGACGGCGGCGATCGAGATCGAGGGCCCGGGCGTCGGCCTGCGCGACAGCGAGGACCAGGAAGCCCTGGTCGACCGCTTCGGCACGCTGCTCAAGCACGTGGCGAACGGCGACGGCTTCGTCACCCGCCTCCAGATGCTAGCCCGCACCCTCCCCGCCGACCCGGACGCGCACGCCAAGGACGTCGCCGTACGCGGCGACGAGAAGTCACCGCCGTGGCTGCAGCACTCGTACGACCAGCTGCAGTCCATGGTGTCGACGAGCAGCGAGCAGCACCGCGCGTACCTCGTCGCCTGTATGCACTTCAACCGCGAACTCGCCGCCGAGGCACACACGATGGCGCGCGCGGCGCGTCCCCACGGCGGCAAGAAGGTCGACCGGGACGCGGGCCTCGCCGTGGTCATGGCCCGCGAACTGACGGACATCTGCTCCCGGCTCCAGGAGGCGGACATCCGCGTCCGCCAGCCCCTCGGCCAGGGCAGACTCGCCTCCCTCATCCACTCCATGTACGACCCGGACCACCCGATCGACCACCTCCAGGCGATGACGAAGCGCAACGCCTGGCCGGCCGAACTGGACGCCATGGAGCCGACGTACCTCCAGGCGAAGACCCGCGAGTCGTCGACGCGCGCCCCCTGGTGCCACTCCACCGCCTGGGTGAAGGAGTGGCCGATGACCCCGGTGGGCGTCAACTTCCTCGCCCCGCTCCTCGTCCACACTCCCGACGTCATCCGCACGGTGGCCGTCACGATGGACCTCGAACCCACCGAAGTGGCCATCGAGCGCATGCTGACGGAGAAGACGAACGACGACGCCGAGGCGAGCCGGGCCGCCAAGATGAACCGCACGGTCGACCCCCGCGACGTGGCCTCCCACAACCGCATCGACCAGCGCGGCGAGGACCTCGCGAGCGGCGCGGCCGGCGTGAACCTGGTCGGCTACATCACCGTCTCCTCCCGCTCACCGGAGGCCCTGGCGCGCGACAAGCGCACGATCAGGGCGTCGGCGGGCAAATCGTACCTGAAGCTGGAGTGGTGCGACCGAGAGCACCACCGAGCGTTCGTCAACACACTCCCGTTCGCCACCGGAATCCGAAGGTAGGGCTGATGCGCTGATGCGGGATCCGCTGACCGCCCTCACCGACACCTTCACGTCCTTCCTCTTCGGCAAGATCGAGTCGACCCGCCTGCCCGTCCGCACCTCCACGGGCCAGGCCCAGGCCGTCTACCTCCCCACGGCCGCCCCCGGCCTCGGCGACTCCGGCGTCATCATCGGCCGCGAGGTCTACTCCGGGAAGGGCTACATCTACGACCCCTTCCAGCTGTACGGCCAGCAACTCCCCGCCCCGCACTGGCTGGTGCTGGGCGAATCGGGCAACGGCAAGTCAGCCCTGGAGAAGACCTACGTCCTACGTCAACTCCGCTTCCGGGACCGCCAGGTGGTCGTCCTGGACGCGCAGGGCGAGGACGGCGTCGGCGAATGGAACCTCATCGCGGAGGAGTTGGGGATAACCCCCATCCGCCTGGACCCGATGGCCGCTCTGGACATGGGTATCCGCCTGAACCCCCTCGACCCCGCGATCACGACAACAGGCCAGTTGGCGCTCCTCCGTACGATCATCGAAGTGGCGATGGGCCACAGCCTGGACGAACGCTCCGGCTTCGCCCTCAAGGTCGCGCACGCCTACGTCAACGAGACGATCGTCGAACGCCAGCCGGTGCTGACGGACATCGTCGAGCAACTCCGCCACCCCGAGCCGGAGTCGGCGGAGGCGATGAACGTCGCCCTGGACGACGTACGGGCCTGGGGCCTGGACGTGGCACTGGTCATCGACCGCCTGGTCGACGGCGACCTGCGAGGCATGTTCGACGGCCCGACGACGATCGGCATCGACCTCGACGCCCCGCTGATCGTCTTCGACCTGTCCCACATCGACCGCAACTCCATCGCCATGCCGATCCTGATGGCGATCATCGGCGTATGGCTGGAGCACACCTGGATCCGCCCCGACCGGAAGAAGCGCATCTTCCTGGTCGAGGAGGCCTGGCACATCATCAGCAGCCCGTTCGTGGCCCAACTCTTCCAGCGCCTGCTCAAGTTCGGCCGCCGCCTCGGCCTGTCCTTCGTGGCGGTCGTCCACCACCTGAGCGACGTGGTGGACGGAGCGGCGGCAAAGGAAGCCTCGGCGATCCTCAAAATGGCGTCGACACGAACGATCTACGCACAGAAAGCCGACGAGGCAAGGGCAACGGGTCGCGTCATCGGCCTACCCCGGTGGGCCGTGGAAATCATCCCGACCCTGACACCGGGCATCGCCGTATGGGACGTCAACGGCAACGTCCAGGTCGTCAAACACCTCGTCACGGAGACCGAACGGTCCCTGGTCTTCACCGACAGGGCGATGACGGAGTCGTCCCGCGACCTCGAACTGACCGACGACGCCCTGAGAGCCGCGGAACTGGAGGCCGAGGAACGCGCGGCGGCCTTCGTAGAACAGCACCTCAGCGACCTCGACGACTCCTCCGAGTCCACGGTGGCATGACGCGATGAGACCGGACGAACGGCACGGGGGCGAAGCGCGACAGGGCCAACGCGGCGTCTCCGACGGCCTGTTGGTCGGCCTGATCGGGTTCCTTCTCGGCCTGACGGTACTGGTCTGGTCGGCAACAGGCCTCGCGGCCCTGCTCTCCCACGCCGCCTGGCCCCAGGGCGTCACGTTCACCCGCACCCCGGAGGCACTACGCCACCTGATCACGGAGCCACGCGACGTGCCGGGCGCCTGGCCCCGGACACCACCGGGACAGCTCTCAGGCTGGGGGCTGTTCTGGGGCCTGTTCATCGGCCAGCTGATGATCCTCTTCGTCCTGACGGTCTTCGTGGTAGGCACCCTGGCCCGCTGGAAGTCCGTACGAGCGGCAAGTAAGGCGACGCGCGGCGACGTCCCGCTACAACGCACGCAACCAGCGCCCGACGCGGAGGAGCTCCCCGAAGAGCCTCCCCAGACAAAGCCGCAACCCCGCGAACAGCTACCGTTGCCGGAGCCCCGCGAACAGCCAACTCCGCCAGAGCCCCCGAAAGTCCTTGCGCCTGAGGCCTCGAAGGACCTTCCGCCGACGCCCACGCAGGTGCTGTCGATGGCACCCATGGCAACAGCCAGCAAACGGGCGAGCGGGTGGGAAACCATCTTTTTCGGCACCCAAAACACCCGCACCATCCCCGCAACCCAAGCCATCCAGGACGCCGAGGGCCCCGCCCTCGTCCTCACCTCCAACCCCGCCCTCTGGGGGGACACCAAGGACGCCCGAGCCAAACTCGGCCCCGTCCTCCTCTACGACCCCACCCACCTCTGCGACACCCCGTCCCGCCTCCACTGGCCCCCCACCACAGGCTGCGAGGACAGACCCACCGCGGCCGCAAGGGCAATCGCGCTCCTCACCCCGGTCCGCCCCACCGCGAAGATCGACCAGACAACCGCGGAAACCGCGGAGACACTCCTCCGCAGCTACCTCCACGCCGCCGCGATAGACGCCCGCACAGTCCGCCACGTACACCGCTGGTCCCAGGGCACCAACGTCCAGGAAGCCGTGCGCATCCTCAGGACCAACCCCAAAGCAGCCCCCGGCGCCGCCGGCGAACTCGAAGCCGCCCTCACCGCGCACCCCGAACGCCGGGACATCGCCCAGGAGTTGACGAGCCGAGCCCTCGCCTCACTCTCGACGGTGAACATCCGCGAGGCGTGCACGGCGAACCGAAGTGATGCCCTCGTGCTGGATTCCTTCATCGCCGAAGGGGGCACGCTCTATGTGGTCGGTGAACCGATCGAGGACCCCCGGTCGAACCCGGGCGCGATGCCCCTCCTGACGGCACTCACCGCAAGCGTGGTCGAGCGCGGCCGGCGCATGGCCGAACGGTCATCCTCCGGTCGCCTCGACCCACCAATGACGCTAGTCCTGGACGACGTCGCGGCGGTCGCCCCGCTACCCCAGCTCCCGGAGCTTCTCACCACCGGAACGAACCGGGGCATGCCAACCCTGGCCCTGCTCCGATCAAGAGAACAACTCCGAGCCAGATGGCCCCACCACGACCTACGGGTGTGACTCCCGCTCCACCACGAACTCCAACTCCATCTCGGACTCGGAGCCATCGGAGCCCTCACCCAACGGCATGGTGACCCCACTGGGTACGAACCCCACGCGCCGATAGAACCGCTGCGCACGCACGTTGTCCTGGTGCACGATCAACCGCACCCGCTCAACGCCCGCGGCCTCCCAGGCCCACTCCAGAGCGGCGTCGAAGAGCACATCGGTCAGCCCGCATCCCCGATGCTCGGGCAGCATGAACACCCCGACAACGTGCCCCTGCCGCCGCTCGACAGCAGCCCCCGTCCAGTCAGTCGTCCCAGGCTCCTCGACAAGCACCACGAGCCCCCCGACCCACTCCCCGTCGGGTCCCTCCGCAATGATCTGCTGAGCACCGGCCGCCCCCTCGGCAGCCTGCTTCACCCGCTCCTGCCAGAAGGAATCAGGCCGGCCCACGGCCTCCTCGTACGTCTCCAGGAAGGCGAGATGCGCGACGGGATCCCGCAGGGCAGCCAGCCGAAGCGCCTTGGCGGCACGCCACTCGTCCGCCCGCACAGACCTGACCACAAAACTGCTCATGGAGATCACCGTAGTACCCCCGCGGAAAACCGGAAAACAAAAAACCCCCGCACTCGAAAGTGCGGGGGTTTTCGCAATATTTGTTCGGCGGTGTCCTACTCTCCCACAGGGTCCCCCCTGCAGTACCATCGGCGCTGTGAGGCTTAGCTTCCGGGTTCGGAATGTAACCGGGCGTTTCCCTCACGCTATGACCACCGAAAC